>NZ_CP031447.1:2418746-3628119 GCF_003391095.1 Austwickia chelonae
GGATCGACCGAGTGTCCTCTCTCGGTAGCGATCTATCCGGCCGGGTCGAGAGCACCCGGTCACGTTGGGGGTTGGTCGCCCCTGTTCCGGAAGTGCCTCGGAAGGCGCAGACCCTCAAGGTGGACACCGTGGTGATCTGCACCGGACAGGAGTCGGTACGTGAGCTCGTGGACCCGCTCGTCGAAGCAGGGGTGAGGGTCCATGTCATCGGAGGTGCCGATGTGGCCGCCGAGCTGGATGCGAAGCGGGCCATCGATCAGGCCGTGCGTCTCGCGGCAGAGCTGTGATCGGGTGGGCCGGAGCATTTCCGGCCCACCTCGTCCGGGTTGGTCAGGCCTGCATTCCCAACCGCCGGGCGGTGCGCTGGCGTTGCCGAGATGCGCGCACCCTCCGCAGCCTTTTCACCAGCATGGGGTCGTGTGCCAAGGCCTGCGGGGTATCGATCAGGGCGTTCAAGGTCTGGTAGTACCGCGTGGCGCTCATGTCGAAGATCTCCCGGATGGCTTGTTCCTTCGACCCGGCATATTTCCACCACTGCCGCTCGAAAGCCAGGAGTCTCGTCTCCTGCTCGGTCAGTGTTTCGACGCCCGGTTCGTCCGCCTCACGGGGCACCATCTCCATCAAGGGCTCCTCCTTAGCAACCGCCGATCCGCCCTTCACTCTGCCAGGAAAGCACAGCCGTGTCATTCGCCTGCCCGGGATGTCCGCAGCAGCAAGAAAACCGAAGGGGGACGACGACGGGAGCCGCCCGAGGACAGCTCCCGCCGAAAGGGCCGGAACGGCCGGAAACCGGCTTTCAGTCCGCAGCGATCGCTTTCAGGACGTCGAGTTTGTTGGCCCGCATCGCCGGCCACAGACCCGCCAGGACGCCGACCATCAGAGCCACTATCAGGGAGATCGCGATCTGTCCCCAGGGAAGGACGAGCTGTTTCAGGCCTTCGTCGGCCAGCCCTTGCTGGATACCCACCCCGAAGGCCAGCCCGAGGACGATCCCGAGCACCGACCCCAGCAAGGCGATCGTGACGGATTCGAGGGTGACCATCGTGCGGATCTGTCCCTTGTTGAGTCCGACCGCTCGCAACAGGCCGATCTCACGGGTGCGCTCGATGATCGACAGTCCCAGGGTGTTCACGATCCCGAAGATGGCGATCACGATGGCCAGGCCGAGCAGGGCGTAGAGCAGGTAGAGCAGCTGGTCAATCCCTGCGCTCTGGGCCTTCGCGTACTCCTCCTGGTCGGCGACGGTGACCATCGGCAGATCGGCCACGGCCTTGTCCAGGGCCTCCCGTACCTTCTGTTTGTCGGCGCCTCCAGCCACGTTGACCGTGACCATGCTGTCCTGCAGGAGAAGTCCCGTCTTTTGCAGGGTCTCTCGCGTCAGGATGCGGTGGCCGATGCCGGCGTTCTTCTCCGTGGCGAAGACCCCGACCACCTTGACCGGGATGTCCCGGCCGTTGAGGTGAACGGTCACGGTGTCGCCGACCTTGTTCTTCGCCTTTTCGGCGCTGCCCTCGTCGACGAGCATGGCGTCGCCCCGGAAGTCGGCCAGGTTTCCCCGGACCATGGTCTGCTTGATGATCTTGTCGAAGGAGCCTGCGTCGATCGCCGCGAAATAGGCGTCGTCCCCGTCCAGCCGTCCTGGAGCGTGCGAGACCCGATGTGCTGCGGCGACGCCGGAGACCTTCGCTATCGCATCTCCTGCTGCGGACGTGAACGGCATCTGGGTGGGATTCTGCACGACGAAGTCACCTCGCAGCGCCTTGGTGACGGTTTCCTGCGTACTCGCTTTCATCGATGCGCCCAAGGTGCCCAGCGAGGTGACCAAGGCGAGGCCGATCATCAACGCCGAGGCCGTGACCGCCGTACGGCGCGGATTACGTGCCGCATTGACCTCGGCGAGTCGACCCACCGTCCCGAAGAGTGCTTTGTTCACCTGACCGACACCCCAGATGACCGGGGCCCCGAGGATCGGACTCAATGCCGCCACTCCGAGGAAGGTGAGCAGAGCACCGACACCGAGGAAGCCCATCCGGTTGTCCAGACTGTCCTTGAACAGTGCGAGCAGGAAGAGGACCACCCCGGCGGACAGCACGATGCCGCCGCCGACGATCCGCCAACCCAGCCCGGTCTTGCCGGTCATCATGTCACCGCTCATCGCCGCCACCGGCGGAACCCGACCAGCACGCACCGCCGGCACCATCGCCGCCACCAGCGTCACCAGGAGACCTACGGCGAAAGTGGCGATCACCGCCGACCAGGTCAGTCGCATCCCGACGCCGGAGATGTCCAGACCGAGCGTGCCGAACAGCTGGGAGATCCCGAAGGCCAGGACGAACCCGAAGAACAGCCCACCGATGGAACCGATCAGCCCCATGAAAACTGCTTCGAAGAACACGCTGCCAGTGATCTGTCCTCGGCTGGCCCCCATGGCCCGCATCAGTGCCATCTCCCGTCCGCGTTGCGCGACCAGGATGGAGAAGGTGTTGAAGATCAGGAACGATCCGACCAGCAAGGCGATCGCGGCGAAGATCAGCAGGAAGTACGTGATGAACTTCATCTGCCCGGCCATGGCCTTGTTCAAGTTGTCCGAGACGTCCTGGCCCGTCTTGGCCTCGAAACCGTCCGGCATCAACGCTGCCATCCGGTCGGCCACCTGTTTGGGGTCCGCGCCAGGTTCCACCGTCACCCACACCCCGTGGAAGGCGTCGGCACCCTCGAGGTAGATCTTCTGCGCATACGGCGTGTCGAAGATCGCGTACGAGGCTCCGCCCGTGGACCCCTTGGCCCCGTAGACGGCCGTGCCCACGACCGTCGGCTCGATCGTGCCGACCTTACCCGGGGTCACGATCTTCACCTTGTCCCCGAGGGCATAACCGCCCTTGCTCAACGACTGCGGGTCGATCATCACCTCGCCCTCGCCCTTGGGCGCCCGGCCCGTTTTCACGACGAGCCCCGGCTGTCCGCCCATGGCCGGCGCGTCGATGTAGTTGAGACCCATACCTGGAGCCCCCATCGACATGCTCTTGCCCTTCTTGTCCAGGACGAAGGTGCTGATGGGGTCTGCGATCAAGCCGTAGGCCGACTGCACGCCCTCCACCCGGCTGACCTTGTCCACGTCCTGGGCCCTCAGCTGACGATTTGTACCACCCATCGCCAAGGAGGTATCGGCTCCTTTGGTCTGCACGTTGACATCGGAGACGGCGCCGCTGAAGATGCCCTTGAAAGCGCTGTCGAGCATGTCGGTGAAGGTGTAGGCACCGGCCACGAAAGCCGTTCCCAGGACGATCGCCACCGTCGAGAGCATCAGCGCGAGTTTGCGGGCCCACAAGCTCTTCCACGAGGCCTTCAACATGGGTCAGTCCCCCGCACGGTCGCCGAGCACCGACGCCGCCGCCCGACGGTCCAGCGAGGTCATCGTCTCCAGAACCTTTTCCGGAGTGGGTCGGCGCAGTTCGGAGACGATCCGGCCGTCCGACAGGAAGATCACCCGGTCGGTGTAGCCGGCCGCTGTCGGATCGTGGGTGACCATCACCAAGGTCTGCCGGTACTTGTCGACGCTGTGCCGCAGGAAAGCCAACACCTCGGCACCAGAACGGGAATCCAGGTTGCCGGTGGGTTCGTCCGCGAAGACGATGTCCGGGCGAGAGACCAGCGCCCGAGCACAGGCCACCCGCTGCTGCTGCCCCCCGGAAAGCTCCGAAGGCTTGTGCGACAGCCTGTCGGCCAGCCCCGTCGTCTCGATGACCGTGTCGTACCAGCCCTGGTCCGGTTTCCGGCCGGCGATCGACATCGGCAACAGAATGTTCTCCTTCGCCGTCAACGTCGGGATCAGATTGAAGGATTGGAAGATGAAACCGATGTTGTCCCGGCGTAGCGCGGTGAGTTTCTTGTCGCTCAACGTCGACAAGGAGACACCGCCAATGGTGACCTCACCCTGAGTGACGTAGTCCAGGCCTGCCATGCAATGCATCAGAGTCGATTTTCCCGAACCGGAAGGGCCCATGATCGCGGTGAACTCTCCGCTGTAGATATCGACATCCACGCGGTCCAGAGCCACCACCTGCGCCGATCCGGTCCCATAGACCTTGACCAACTGTCGTGTTGCTGCAGCGACCCCGGCCCCGGGACCTGCCTGGGCCGAGTCCTCGCCCTGGGCCGTTCCGTCGAATTGCGTCATCGGTTTCCTCTGCTCTCGGTCGCGGTCCGGAAAACCGCCGATCAATCGAATGCGGCTACGGACCGGCTCGCCCGGCGACATTCGCCTCCCAACTTAAGAAGAATATCCATTCCATGCGGAATTAGACATATGCCGAAGAACCGGAGGATATTCCTTATAAAGCCCTTTTGTTCCGCTTCACGGAATGGCCTTCTTCGCCCCCTATCCAGAACCCCAACCTCCTGGGACAATTACCCGCCGCAAATCACCCCGCCCCACCAGCCGGAACTTTCGCGTACCGACCGGACCACCACCGCCCGTGACGGACTCGCTAAGGTGAGGCCGTGTCCGCACCACGACCACTCGCCGAGCTCGTCCACCCCACCTGGGCCGAAGCCCTCGAACCGGTCGCCGACCGGATCAGCTCCATGGGAACCTTCCTCCGGGAAGAAGTCGCCGCCGGACGCGGCTACCTCCCCGCCGGGGAAAACGTCCTACGAGCCTTCACCCGACCACTGCCCGACGTTCGAGCCCTCGTCGTCGGCCAGGACCCCTACCCCACCCCGGGCCATGCCGTCGGCCTCTCCTTCAGCGTCGCCCCCGACGTCCGCCCCGTCCCGAAGAGCCTGGTCAACATCTTCCAGGAGATGACCACCGACCTCGGCGTCGAACGTCCCACCTGCGGAGACCTCACCCCCTGGGCCGACCGAGGCGTCATGCTGCTCAACAGAGTGCTCACCGTACGCCCCGGCGCCGCCGCCAGCCATCGCGGAAAAGGATGGGAAGCCGTCACCGACCGAGCGATCACCGTCCTCGCCGAACGCGCCGCCGCCGGACAACCACTCGTCGCGATCCTCTGGGGACGGGACGCACGCTCCCTCGCCCCAGCGCTCACCGGTATCCCCCTCATCGAGTCGGCCCACCCCTCGCCACTGTCTGCCCGATCCGGATTCTTCGGATCACGCCCCTTCAGCCGAGCCAACGAGCTCCTCGTCCGAGCCGGGGCCGACCCGATCGACTGGAGCCTGCCGTGACCCTCGCCCGCGTGACTCCCCCGGAACAGCCCTGGCAGCGTTATGTCGCCATCGGCGACTCCTACACCGAGGGAATGTGCGACCCGGACCCCGAGAACCCCGGCGAATATCTCGGCTGGGCAGACCGGCTGGCCGCCATGCTCGCCCAGGTGGCACGCCGGGAGGGCACCGAGCTCGGCTACGCCAATCTCGCCGTCCGCGGACGCCTCCTGACCGACATCACCGACCGGCAACTGCCCGTCGCCCTCGCCCTGGAACCAGACCTGATCTCCATCGTCGGCGGCGGCAACGACATCCTCCGGCCCCGCGCAGACATGGACGCCCTCGCCGCCCGACTGGAAGAAGCCGTCGTCCTCGCCCGCGCCGCCGGCGCCGACGTCCTGCTCGCCACCCCCACCGACCCCGCCGGAGCTCCCCTGCTCAGACACGTCCGCGGACGCCACGCCATCCACACGGCGAACATCTGGACCATCGCCCGCCGCCACGGATGCCATGTCATCGACCAATGGGGCATGGAATCCATCAAGGACTGGCGGATGTGGGCCGAAGACCGCATCCACATGACCGACGAAGGCCACCGCCGCGTAGCCCTCAATGCCTTCGCCGCGCTCGGCTACTCTCCCGAAGACACCTCCTGGGAGACCCCGCTACCACCGGCACCCCCGCCGGGCATGGCCGAACGGATCCGCGCCGAACGCGAATGGGTCAACGTCCATCTGCGCCCCTGGGTGCACCGTCGCCTCACCGGACGCAGCTCCGGGGACCATCGGACCGCCAAACGTGCCGAACTGACCCACTACCGGGACCGGACAGAACCGACCAGCTGACCCCAGAAGGTTCAGGCCGGCATCACCTCACGCACCGCAGCCACGAAATCGTCGACATCCCGCTCCGAGGTGTCGAAAGAACACATCCACCGCACCTCACCGGTCGACTCGTCCCAGTCGTAGAAGGCATAACGCTCCCGCAGCCGCTCCGCCGCAGGACGAGGCATCACCGCGAACACCGCATTGACCTGTACGTCCTGAGTGACCCGGACACCCGGGACCGAAGCAACCCGATCCGCCAACCGAGCGGCCATCTCATTGGCGTGCGCCGCCGACGAACGCCACAGGTCCCCCTCGTACAAGGCGACGAGCTGCGCCGAGAGAAAGCGCATCTTGCTGGCCAGCTGCATCGTCAACTTGCGTAGGTACAGCGGCCCAGGCATCACCTCGGGGGAAAGCACCACCACTGCTTCCGCCCCCAACAGTCCGTTCTTCGTGCCGCCCAAGCTGAGCAGGTCGACCCCGAGATCAGTCGTCAACGCCCGCAAGGGAACCCCCAAGGATGCCGCTGCATTGGCCAGCCTGCTGCCATCCAGGTGAACCACCATCCCGTGCGACTTCGCCCGATCCACCACCGCAGCCAGCTCCTCGACCGTGTACACGGTGCCCGCCTCGGTGGCCTGGGTCAACGAGAGCACCCGCGGCTGAGCTGCATGCTCGAAACCGTAATGACGCGCCTTCGTGTCCAGCAGCTCCGGCGTCATCTTGCCGTCCACGGTGTCCACCGGAACCAGCTTGAGACCGCCGGTCTTCTCCGGCGCACCGCACTCGTCGTTGTTGATATGCGCCACGTCCGTGCAGACCACCGCATCCCAGGGCCGGGCCATCCCCATCAGCGCAAGGACATTGGCTCCCGTGCCATTGAACACCGGATACACCTCGGCCTCCGGCCCGAAATGTCCCCGCATGACCTCGGCGAGCCGCCCGGTGTACGGATCCGCGCCATAACTGACCACATGCCCGCCGTTGGCAACGGCCAGAGCCTCCAGAATCTCGGGATGCACCCCGGAATAATTGTCGGAAGCAAAAGCGACCCGAACCGGATCGTGCAGACGCTCGAAACTCATGAGTGCAGATTACTGTGCGACCGGATTGCTTGAGGCACCTTCAGGTTCGTCCTTGTCACCACCGGGATAGTGTGGGGCATCCCCCTCCGACCCACCCCAGGAGTCCACATGCCCGAGAACCCCACCCTCCCGGCCTGGTCGGCGGCGGAGAACCGCCGCTCGTGCTGCACCCTCGAGAAGTTGAACTGTTCGCCCACCACCTTGAAGGTCGGCGCAGCCGTCGGCAGCGGTCTCCTCGTCTTCCTCTGGGAAGCCATGCCCGAATGGATCCCCTCACGGACCGCCCGCATCGCCGCCAAGACCACCCTGGTCGTCGGAGCCACCGCCGCATCGGTGCTCCTGGGCGAACTCCACGTCCGCGAGGAGGAGAAGGAAAACCAGCAGGAAGGCGCAGAGCAGGAGGAAGACCCCCGTGAAGCCATCCCCCAGAAGCTCTCCGAAATGGCCGAGCCGACCCAATGGTTCCTCGTCGCCGGCGGCGTCTGCCTGATGGTGGCGAGCAGCGTCGGCGGACGCAAGGTCAGCAATGCCATCACCCAACGTCTGTCCGACCGCGGCTGCTCCCACCCCCGGACCGTGCTCGCCGCCGGTTCAGGCGTCCTGGCCGCGCTCACCACGTACGCCGACTCCCGTAAGTCCTGATTCCAGGGCGACCACCTCGACCCGATCGGTCCCCCGCGACGTGGGGCCGGGATCTTGTCCCGGCCCCACGTCGCGTCTTGTCCCCGACCAGAGATGCACCAAATGCACCTACCGTCGAAAAGGCCGCTCACCTGGTTGGGTATCGTCGAATCCGGCCCCCGACGCGATGCCCGTCGGGGAGGGGCCTCGGCCCACACCACCGACTCGAGGCAGCACCGCAGGAAAGGCCGGTCATGACGAACACCTCCTCCCCCGCCTTCTCTGGCCCACAGGAGGACGTCCCGAAAAGATCCCTGCAGATACCCGTCAACCGGTGGCTCATCCTGATCGGCGGCGTGATGGTGCAGCTGGCCATCGGCGCCGTCTACGCCTGGAGCACCTTCAGTAAGGCCTTCCAGTCCCCTGAATCACGGATGCAGCTCACCCCCTTCGAGGCCTCGATCCCCTTCGAGACCTGCATCGCCATGATCTTCGTGGGCTCCTTCATCGGCGGCCGGGTCCAGGACCGCCACGGGCCACGCCCGGTCGCATTGGCCGGAGTCCTGCTGTACTCCGTCGGCAATATGATCAGCTCCTTCGCGCAGGAACCAGGTCAGCTGTGGCTACTGGTCATTTCCTACGGCGTCCTCGGCGGATTCGGGCTCGGTCTGGCCTACATCGTGCCGATCGCCCTGCTGCAGAAATGGTTCCCCGACCGCGCCGGCGTCATCACCGGTATCGCCGTGGGTGGCTTCGGCTTCGGCGCGATGATCGCCTCCCCGGTGGCCCAATTCCTCATCCAGCTCGACCGGACCAATCCCGCCAAACCCTTCCTGATCCTCGGCGTCGTCTACCTGGTCATCGGAGTGCTCGGTGCCATGGTGTTCACCAACCCCCCGCAAGGATGGCTCCCCGCCGGGATGGCCGCCCGCCGGGCCACACAGCCGGTCGCCGCAAGCGGAAACCGCGACTTCACGCAGAAAGAAGCCCTGCTCACCCCGCAGTGGTACCTGCTGACGCTCATCCTCACCCTCTGTGTCACCGCCGGGATCTCCTTGGTCTCCGTGGCAGCTGACTCCGCCTCCTCCATCGCCCAGTACGACGCCGCCAGCGCAGCAGGGCTCGTCGGCATCATGGGGCTGTTCAACGGAGCCGGGCGCATCCTGTGGGCAGCCGCCTCGGACAAACTGGGCAAGATGCCGACCTTCGCCGCCATCCTCGGCATCCAGGGGGTCTGCCTCATCCTGCTGCCCCGCGTCGGTGCCTCCCCCGCCGTCTTCGCGATGCTCGCCGCGATCATCTACACCTGCTACGGCGGCAGCTTCGGCGCGCTGCCCTCCACCGCAGGCAAGTTCTTCGGCGTGCGCAATGCCGGTGGCATCTACGGGCTGATGCTGGTCGGTTGGTCCATCGGCGGAGTCAGCGGACCGCTGTTGACCTCCGCACTACTGGGTAACGGTGATCAGAAGAACTACCTGCTGGCCTACACCGTCATCGGAACGATCGCTCTCGTCGGATCGCTGATCCCGATGATCACCAAGCCGCCGCGTCCCAAGTCCGTGGCAGCCGAACCCAAGACCCAGGAGACCACCTCCGTCTGAACCACGGCAGAACGAGCACAGAAGGGGCGGGCAGCCGGGAAGCTGCCCGCCCTTCCTCGTCCCCATCCCCGGTCAGCGGCGTACCCGCACCGTCGCGCCCCCATCAGCCGGAACGACCTGGCCGATCACCGGGCACCCCGGGATCTCCCCGACCACCAGCAGTCCACCAGAGGTCTGCGCATCGGCCAACACCAGCAGATCCTCCTCGTCAACCCCCGACCCCACCTCCAGCTGAGGCCGAACCCAATCCAGATTGCGCCGGGAACCACCCGGGACGAAACCGTCCCGGAAAGCCTCCCGGGCCCCGGCCAGCACCGGAACCGCCGAAGCCTCCAGTTCGGCCACCGTCCCCGAGGCCCGCATCATCTTGAACAAATGACCGAGCAGCCCGAAACCCGTGACATCGGTGCAGGCCTGCACCCCGGCCGTCAACGCTGCTTCGGAAGCCGTGGCATTCAGCGTGGTCATCGACGCCACCGCCTGTGGGAAGCTCTCCCCGGTCGCCTTGTGCCGGTTGTTCAGCAGGCCGACCCCCACCGGTTTCGTCAACGTCAACGGCAGCCCCGGCCGGGCCGCATCATTGCGCAGAAGCCGAGCCGGATCGGCGACCCCGGTCACCGCCATGCCGTACAGAGGCTCCGGCGCCGAGATCGAATGACCTCCGGCGAGGGGACACCCTGCCTGCGCCGCGACGTCCAGCCCTCCCCGGAGCACCTCACGTAACAGGTCGTCCGGCAGCAGATCCACCGGCCACCCCACCAGGTTGATCGCCGCGATCGGCCGACCACCCATCGCATAGACATCGGAGAGCGCATTCGCCGCAGCCACCCGCCCCCAGTCGTACGGATCGTCGACCATCGGCGTGAAGAAATCCGCCGTGGACAGGATCGCCCTGTCCGCCCCGTCCGGTCCCGCGGCCAGGCGCACCGCACATGCGTCGTCCCCGTCATCGAGACCGACGATCAGATCCGGGTGCGACACCCCTTGCAAACCGGCCACCAAGGCTTCCAGCTGACCGGCCGGAAGCTTGCACGCGCACCCACCCCCAGCGGCATATCTCGTCAATCGAACATCGTTGTCCACGACGCCGACCTTAGCCATCAACAGCACTTCCACCGGGGCAGATCGTCCCGAACCGGGCGAAGACGCCCTGCGTCGGAGGCACAATCCACCGCGAACCGGGACTGAAGGCCGTATTGGCGCACCCGGTCGACGGATACAGTGGAAACGCTGGTTCTCCCAGCCCCGGTTGGGAGGTGTAGAGGTATCCGGTCCCCGGAGACCGCCAGTGCGCCACGCGACGTGGCGCGCCCGTGTTCACCGCCTTCACAGGCAGGTGCCGCCGAGACGGCCCGGTCCGCGGCCGGGACGCCCCGACGGCATCCGCTGCGGAGGCACGATTCGGGGAGGACCCGCTTCGTGATGCCCGTTCCCAACTGGACCACCGGAGCGTTGCCGCGCCCCGGATGGCACGACATGGGCGATCCTGCCTGCGTCGACGATCATGCGCACCCTTCACACCATTCAAGGACAGCCATGCCCGACAACCCCATCGTGGGTCCGCTGTCCTGTGCTCCCTCCGGAAAGGAGGCCCGCCCATGACCTCCGTCGACGAGACATTCCTCCCCCTCGCGGACGGATTCGACACGCTCAGCCACGACCAGTGGCAGGGCCTGGTCGCCAAGGTCCTCAACCGTGGACGCCCCGAGGACAAACGCCTCGACGGGGCCACGGCCGAAGCCAAGCTGCACACCACCACCGTGGACGGCATCGGCATCCCCTGCCTGTACGAAGCAGGTGACGCCCCCCTTGCCCTCGGCCATCCCGGAGTGATGCCCTTCACCCGAGGTAGCGGATACCGGCCGGCCGACGTGCCCTGGGGAGTCCGCTCCCTGCACGACGACCCCGACTCCGCGATCACCCGCAAAGCCGTCATGACCGACCTCGAGCGCGGAGCGACCTCCCTGTGGTTCGAGATCGGTGAGCATGCCGTGCACGCCGAAGACCTCGGCACCGTCCTCGAAGACGTCCTGCTCGACCTGGCACCCGTCTGTGTGACCAGCGCCACCGATCAGGAAGCCGCCGCCCAGACCCTGCGCGACGTCTGGCGCCAACGTGGCCTGGTCACCCGTCAGGCCCGCGGCAACCTCGGGCTCGACCCGCTCGGTGCCGCCGCCCGCACCGGGGAAGAACCCCGCACGGAGGGCATGGTCGCCGCGGTCCGCGACTGCCTCGCCGACTACCCGCAGGTACGGGCCATCTCGGTGGACATGCGGCCGTACCATGACGCCGGAGCCGGAGACGTCGACGAGATCGCCTTCGCCGTCGCCACCGGAGTCGACTACCTGCGTATTCTCGCCGACGCCGGGATCAGCCCGGCCGAATCCTTCTCACAGATCGAGTTCCGGCTCAATGCGACCGCCGACGAATTCCTCACCATCGCCAAGATGCGCGCGCTGCGTCGGGCCTGGGCCCGGGTGGGCGAGGAGTGCGGAGTCCCGGAGAAGGAACGCGGTGCCCGTCTGCACGTGGTCACCTCCTGGCGGATGATGAGCCGGGACGATCCGTACGTCAATATGCTGCGCACCACGATGGCCTGCTTCGGCGCCGCCGTCGGTGCTGCCGAAGCCATCACCGTGCTTCCCTTCGACACCGTGGCCGGGCTGCCCGACGAGTTCAGCCGCCGTGTCGCCCGCAACACCCAGGTCCTGCTCGCCGAGGAGAGCAATGTCGGCCGGGTCCTCGACCCCGCCGGTGGCAGCTGGTACGTGGAACAGCTCACCGATGAGATGAGCCAGAGCGCATGGGCCGCTTTCCAGGAGGTCGAGGCCGCAGGCGGGATGACCCGCGCCCTGGCCGACCTGCTGGTGCGTGACCGTATCGGTGCCACCGTCGCCGAGCGGGCCAAGCGGCTCGCGAAGCGTCAGCTCCCGCTCACCGGGGTCAGCATGTTCCCCCAGGTGGCGGAAAAACCGCTGGAACGTCGGCCTCGCCCTGCGGTTCCGGCCTCGTCCGGGGGTCTCGAGCCGCACCGGGACTCGGAGGTCTTCGAGGCCCTGCGCGACCGCTCCCTGGCCCATGAGCAGGAAACAGGGTCGGCTCCGCCGGTCTTCCTGGCCTGTTTGGGTGCCCGCCGTGACTTCGGCGCCCGGGAGACCTTCACCAGCGCACTGCTCGCCGTGGGCGGTCTGGCCACTCCGCGTAGCGAAGGCGGTACCCCGGAGGAGATCGCCGCGCAGGCGAAGGAACTCGGTGCACGGGTGGCGGTGCTCTGCTCCTCTGCCGACCGTTATGCCGAGCAAGGCGTCGCCGTGGCGAAGGCCCTGCGTGACGTCGGCGTGGACAAGATCTACATCGCAGGTCGTCCCGGCGAACTCGGCGAAGGTGCCGACACCGTCGACGACTCGATCTTCGCCGGTATGGATGTGGTGACTGCGTTGTCGTCGATCCTCGACCTCATCGGAGCACCGGCCACTGCCTCCGCCGATGCGACCCGGAAGGACCGCTGATGAGTACCATTCCCCGTTTCGACGGCATCGACCTGGGTGCAGGTCGTCCGGCTGAGGACTCGGCCGAACGCTGGCAGTCGCTGGTGTCCTCCAATGCGTCGTACAGCGCGGGCTGGCAGACGCCGGAGCAGATCCTGGTGCCGCCGCTGTACACCGAAGCCGACACCGCCCAGCTCGACTTCCTGCACACCGTGCCAGGCGCTCCGCCTTTCCTGCGCGGGCCGTACGCCACCATGTACGCCAACCAGCCGTGGACGATCCGCCAGTACGCCGGGTTCTCCACTGCGGAGGAGTCCAACGCCTTCTACCGGCGTAACCTCGCCGCGGGCCAGAAGGGTCTGTCGGTCGCCTTCGACCTGGCGACCCACCGTGGTTACGACTCCGACCACCCGCGCGTCGAAGGCGACGTGGGTATGGCCGGGGTGGCCATCGATTCGATCTACGACATGCGCACCCTGTTCGACGGCATCCCGTTGGACAAGATGAGTGTGTCAATGACGATGAACGGCGCCGTGCTGCCCGTGCTGGCGCTGTACGTCATCGCTGCCGAGGAGCAGGGTGTCACCCCTGCGCAGCTGTCCGGAACCATCCAGAACGACATCCTCAAGGAGTTCATGGTCCGGAACACGTACATCTACCCGCCGGCGCCGTCGATGCGGATCATCTCCGACATCTTCGCGTTCACCTCGCAGAACATGCCGCGGTTCAACTCGATCTCGATCTCCGGCTATCACATGCAGGAGGCCGGGGCCACTGCCGACCTGGAGCTGGCGTACACCCTCGCCGACGGTGTCGAGTACATCCGGGCCGGACGCGCGGTCGGCCTGGACGTCGACGCCTTCGCGCCGCGGCTGTCCTTCTTCTGGGCGATCGGGATGAACTTCTTCATGGAGGTCGCCAAGATGCGTGCGGCCCGGCTCCTCTGGGCCAGGCTGGTGCGCCAGTTCGACCCGAAGAACGACAAGTCGATGTCGCTGCGCACACACAGCCAGACCTCCGGGTGGTCCTTGACCGCGCAGGACGTCTTCAACAACGTGGTGCGTACCTGCATCGAGGCGATGGCCGCGACCCAGGGGCACACCCAGTCTTTGCACACCAACGCCCTCGACGAGGCCATCGCCCTGCCGACCGACTTCTCCGCCCGGATCGCGCGGAACACCCAGCTGTTCATCCAGCAGGAGTCGGGCACCTGCCGAGTCATCGACCCGTGGGGTGGCAGCGCCTATGTGGAGAAGCTGACCTACGACCTGGCGCGGCGCGCCTGGGCGCACATCGAAGAGGTCGAGGCGGCCGGCGGTATGGCCAAGGCCATCGAAGCCGGTATTCCGAAACTGCGTATCGAAGAAGCGGCCGCTCGCACCCAGGCCCGGATCGACGCCGGACGGCAGCCGGTCATCGGAGTCAACAAGTACCTGGTCGAGGGCGAGGAGCCCATCGAGGTCCTCAAGGTCGACAATGCGTCGGTGCGGGCCAGCCAGATCGAGAAGCTGCGTCGTCTCCGCGAAGAACGGGACGAGGACGAGACCCGCGCCGCTCTGGAGAAGCTGGCCAATGCGGCTGCGGACAGCAGCGGTTCGGCCGGTGGCGGCGCGAACCTGCTCGCGCTGACCATCGACGCGGCCCGAGCCAAGGCCACCGTCGGCGAGATGTCCTCCGCTCTGGAGAAGCAGTTCGGTCGGTACACCGCGCAGATCCGCACCATCAGCGGCGTCTACCGGAAGGAGGCCGGCGGGGTGGAATCCGTCGCCCGCGCGCAGGAACTGGTCGCCGCCTTCGAGAAGGCCGAAGGCCGTCGCCCACGTATCCTCGTCGCCAAGATGGGACAGGACGGCCACGACCGAGGGCAGAAGGTGATCTCCACCGCCTTCGCCGACCTCGGCTTCGACGTCGACGTGGGCCCGCTCTTCCAGACCCCCGCCGAGGTCGCTCGGCAGGCTCTGGAGGCCGACGTCCACGTCGTGGGCGTCTCCTCCCTGGCCGCCGGACATCTCACGCTCGTGCCTGCGCTGCGACGTGAGCTGGACTCCGCGGGTCTGGACGACATGATGATCGTGGTCGGCGGGGTCATCCCCTCGCAGGACTTCGACGAGCTGCGCGCAGCCGGTGCCGACGACATCTACCCGCCCGGAACGGTCATCACCGAAGCCGCGGCCGGTCTGCTGGAAAAGCTGCTCACGCGGCTCGGCGCCGACATCCCCGCCCGATCCGCTGCTGCTGCGCAGGGTGAGGAGACGCATGGCTGAGCCGTACGACGCCGTACGGGCCGCTGAACGGGTCAGGTCGGGGCGCCGGTTGGACGTGGCGAGGGCCATCACCCTCGTCGAGTCCTCCCGCCCCGACCACCGGGCACAGGCCCGGGAATTACTCCGCGAGCTCACCCCACACACCGGTGCGGCGATGCGGGTGGGCATCTCGGGTGTACCAGGAGCCGGTAAGTCGACCTTCATCGACGCCCTGGGCACCCGCCTCATCGAAGCGGGTCATCGGGTCGCCGTGGTCGCCGTCGACCCCAGCAGTTCCCGCACCGGCGGCAGCATCCTGGGTGACCGGACCCGGATGGCCCAACTCTCTGCCAGCGACGACGCCTTCGTGCGCCCGTCACCGTCGGGTGGGCACCTGGGCGGCGTCGCCCGGGCAACCCGGGAGTCGATGGTCGTGCTCGAAGCCGCCGGGTACGACGTGGTCCTCGTGGAGACCGTCGGCGTGGGCCAGTCAGAAGTGGCCGTCGCCGAAATGGTCGACACCTTCCTCATGTTGGCGCTGGCCCGCAGCGGCGACCAGCTCCAGGGCATCAAGCGAGGCATCCTCGAACGTGTCGACGTCATCGCGGTCAACAAGGCCGACGGCGACAACGAGGGCGAGGCCCGGGTGTGTGCCCGTGAGCTGCGCGGCGCGATGCGCCTGATGGCCGGCGATTCGGCCTCCGCGCCGGAGGTGCTGACCTGCAGTGCGCGCACAGGTGCCGGGCTGGACGAGGTGTGGTCCGCGGTAACGGCCCACCGGGACCGGCTCGATCAGGAAGGCTCCCTGCAGGAGCGGCGCGCCGAACAGCAGCGTTCCTGGTTGTGGGCACTCACGGAGACCGAAGCCCTGGACAGCCTGCACCATTCGCCTCAGGTGCTCGCAGTGCGGGAGAACATCGAACACCAGGTGATGACCGGCCGGATGGCCGCCCCCGAGGGCAGCCGCACCCTGTTGGAGGCCTTCGTCGCCGGGATGCTCGCCGCCCAGGAACAGACGGCGAACGAACCTTCCTCGGCAGGAAACCCACGCTGAGTCGGCCGACATCAGGCTGAGCGTTACGACCGCCAGGGGCGGGCACCCGGACATCGGGCGGCCCGCCCCTGGCGCGTCCGGTGCGCGCTCGTCCTCCCTCGGACCAGCCCAGGTTGTTCCTGCGCCCGGTTCCGGTCAGGCTGGGAACGAACATCGGGGCGAGCTGCCCCGGACGACCGCATCCCCGACCGAGTCCGCAGCGAGGTCCCTGTGTCCACCGATCTGCCCACCGAAGACCGGGCCTTCTCCCCCGGCACCCTCCGGAGGAGCCCCGGAGTCGACGAGACCGTCGACGCCGTCGTCATCGGGGCCGGCCATCACGGTCTGGTCACCGCAGCCGTCCTGGCCGACGCAGGCTGGGACGTCCTCGTCCTGGAGGCACGGCCCACCGTCGGCGGTGCGGTGAATTCCGTCGTCCGGGGAGGGTGGACGACGGACGAGTTCAGCGCCTGTCATCCGCTGGCATTGGCCTCCCCCGTCCTGCGCGCGCTGGAGCTGGAGAATCACGGGCTGCGCTGGGCCAGGGCCCGCGTCCAGGTCGCACATCTGTCCCGTCCGCAGGAAAGCGACGTCCCGGCGATCTGTCGTCAGGCCGCCGATACGGCTGAGATCCTGGGCCAGGACGATCCTCGGGATGCTCGGACCTGGCTGCGCTTGGCGGAGCAGTACGACGCGGTGAAGGGGCCTTTCCTGGAGGCTTTGCTCACTGCCTGGCCACCGGTGAGCGCGACCCGGCGTCTGGTCTCCGCGGTCGGGGCCCGGCATATGCCGGATTTCGTCCGTTTCATGATGTTGCCCAGTTCGCGGATGGGTGAGGAGCTCTTCCGGGGGAAAGCTGCTCGGGACCTCTTGGCCGGCAATGCGATGCATGCCGATGTACCGCCGACCGCGCCGGTCAGTGGCGTCTTCGGCTGGTTGATGGCCATGTTGGCCCAGGACGTGGGTTTCCCTTCGCCGGTGGGTGGCACCGGGGAATTGGCCCGGGCCTTGGCGCACCGTGCGCAGGCCGCCGGGGCCCGGGTGGACACGGGTTCTGCGGTGACCCGGGTCGTCGTGCGCGGCCGTCGGGTCCATGGGGTGGAGGTCGCCGACGGTCGACGGATCGTTGTTCGCCGTGCGGTGGTCGCCGATACCAGCGCACAGGCCTTGTACGGTCGGCTGCTCGATCCGGAAGTGGTCCCGGCCGGGGTCCGTACCCGGTTGACGAACTTCTTGTGGGATCTGCCGACGGTGAAGCTCAACTACCGGTTGTCCGGGCCGGTGCCGTGGACCGCCGGGCAGGCTCGTGGCGCGGGTGTGGTGCATGTCGGGCTCGACGCTCCGGGGATGGTCCGCTGGACCTCCCAGTTGGAGACCGGTGTCCTCCCCGAGGAGCCTTTCGCCCTGGTCGGGCAGATGACCAGCATCGATTCTTCACGTTCCCCGTCCGGAACGGAGACGCTCTGGTTGTACACCCATCTGCCGCGAGGGATGACCCATGAGGGCGCGGTCCGGCAGGTGGTGCAGTCGAGCGAACGCATGATGGACCGGTTCGCGCCCGACTGGCGTGACCTGATCGTGGATCGTTGGGAGCAGACCCCGTCGGGGATGGAGGCGGCGGATGCGAACCTGGGCGAGGGCGCGGTCGGTGGCGGGACGCAGCAGCTCTTTCAGCAAGCACTCTGGCGGCCGTTCACCGGTGCGGGCGGCCCGCGGACACATGTCGGGGGGCTCTATCTGGGCAGTGCGGCCGTCCATCCTGGTGGTGGGGTGCATGGGGCGTGCGGTTACCTGGCTGCCCGGGCTGCATTGACGGATTCCGGCCCGGTCGGACGGCGGATCGACGGCCTGCGCGTGTCCGCGCTGCGTCGGTGGTATGCCGATCCTGCGCCGATCTGGGCCGGTCTGCACGACTGAGGCCGTTCCCGTCGTCTGGTGGGGTCCGGTCTTCAGGAACGGGGGATGGCTTCGTCCGGTCCCACCTGTTTCACGGTGCATTCCGAGCGGTGGATCTGGTCGGCGAAACTGTTCACCTCCACATCGGTGACGGTGACTCCCAGCGCGTCGAGCTGGTCACGTAGTTCTTTCTCGATCTCGTCGACCGGTCGTCCGCCGTGGGTGCGGGAGACGCCGTGGAGGAGGTCGAGGAAACGGGTGGCGGTGGTGTGGCCGACGGCTTCGACGAAGGCGTCGTTCAGGTGGAAGTCGGTGGTGATCCGTCCGCTCGGCTGGCGGGTTCCCGCTCTGACCTCTGGCTCGTCGCCCATCGGTGGTGCCTCTCAGCTCGCATGTCTCGCATGTCGGTGGTCTTATTTCTGTGCCGCCGGTGCCTCCCGAAATCGATCGACCGACGCAGAACATTCAGATTCAATTGAGCCACAAGAGAATTGATGATGCATGCCGAATGGGGTCCCGAGTTCACCCCCACTCTCCGTACGATGGGGCCCATGCCCCAGGCCGCCCCCACCGGAACCGTGCTCCTCATCGGCGGCACCGGCGAGGCACGCCGACTCGCCGACCTCCTCCACGACTCCGGCATCCCCTTCCTGTCCTCCTTGGCCGGCGTGGTCTCCGACCCCCGTCTGCCGGTGGGCCAGGTCCGTCTCGGCGGCTTCGGTGGCGCCGACGGTCTGACCGAATACCTTCGCGAGCAGCACATCAGCGCCGTCGTCGACGCCACTCATCCCTTCGCCTCGACCATCACCCGGAATGCCACCACCGCCTGCTCCGCCACAGGAATCCCCTTCCTGCGGCTCCAACGACCCAGCTGGGTCGGCTACCCCGGCGCACCCGGGTGGACCTGGGTGGCCGACCACCCCGGCGCAGCCGAGGAACTCTCCCGGATCACCGGTCCGATCTTCCTGACCACCGGGCGAAACACCCTGCGGCACTTCGTTTCCTGTCCGCCGATCGCTGCGGCACCGGTTCTGGTGCGTCTCGTCGAACCCCCGGACATCGACCTACCCGCCAGCTGGACGGTGCTGCGCAACCGCGGACCCTTCACCTACCAGGACGAGGTCGACCTCATGCAGGAACACCAGATCGCCGTGCTGGCCACCAAGGACTCCGGCGGACAGCTCACCGCAGCCAAACTCGACGCCGCCGACCACCTGGGCATCCCCGTGGTCATCGTGCATCGGCCGGCCCTGCCCCCCGAGGTGGACGTCGTCGACGACGTCGCCGCAGCCCAGGAGTGGCTCTTCCGAGCTACGGCGCCCCGCACCGCCAGCAGATGAACCTCCGCTCACGCGCCCGGCCTCATCCCTGAGCGGCAACGGCCTCCACAGCCACGGACAGCAGGTCCATCCCGGCCACCTCACCGATCACCGTCACGGCAGGAGCGCCCAGTCCGGCTTCAGCCACTGCTGCGGCCAGACCAGCCACCGTGGAACGCACCACTCGCATCGTCGGCAGCGCGGCATCGGCGATGGTCGCCGCCGGAGTGTCCGCAGACATCCCTGCTCGTACCAACTCGTCGGTGATCTGCGGCAAGGCGTGCATCCCCATCAGGATCACCAGGGTGGTACCGCACCGAGCCAATGCCGCCCAGTCCACGGAGGAACGCACGTCACCGGGCGGAACATGCCCGGAGACCACTGTCACCCCTTGAGAGAGCGAACGGTGGGTCACCGGCACTCCGGCCAACGCCGGACCGGCGATCGCCGAGGACACTCCCGGTACGATCCGCACCGGCACCCCCCGCTCGCGGCAGGCCAGGGCTTCTTCCCCGCCGCGGCCGAAGACGAAGTTGTCACCTCCCTTGAAACGCACCACCCTGCGGCCGGCCTGGGCGTGCTCGATCAGCAATTCGTTGATCCGCTCCTGCGGGGTGTACTCCCCCCGCGGGATCTTGCCGACGTCGATCAGCACGGCCTCCGGTGGTGCTTCCGCGAGTGCGGCCAGCGGAGCCAGCCGGTCGTAGATCACGACGTCGGCGGCTCGCAGCTCGGCCAGGGCGGCTACGGTCAGCAGGTCGGGGTCACCGGGTCCGCCACCCACCAGGACCACTTCGCCGTGGGTCCGCGGCGCAGGTTCCGTCTCTTGTGCTCGTTCGCGGCAGGAGATCACCAGGTCGTAGGCGGCGTGGTCTGCGTGGGTGCACAGGGTGACGAGCCCCCGTTGGGCGAGGTCCCTCAGAGAGGTCGTCGCGTCATCGGCAGCCACCTCGACCTGGGCTCCGGCAGCCAGGAGTCGGTGTGCCATGGCGGGGAGTTCGGGCCCCGACCCGGTGAGGAGTACCCGCCTTCCGGAGACTTCCAGGTGAAGTGAGCCGGTCACCACTCGATCCCCTTCTGGCCTTTCTGCCCTTCGTCGAAGGGGTGTTTGATCTTGGTCATCTCCGTCACGAGTTGCGCGATCTCCAGGACGGGTTCGGGGCAGCGACGGCCGGTGATGACGACATGTTGGTGGCCGGGGCGTTCCTGCAGGGTGGTGACCACGTCGTCGACGTCGATCCATCCCCAGGCCATGGGGTAGGTGAATTCGTCGAGGACGTACAGCTGGTGGGTCTGGGCGGCGATCCGGCGTTTCACTTCCGTCCAGCCTTCTGCGGCAGCGGCGGCGTGGTCGACCTCGCTGCCTTCTTTACGGGTCCAGGACCAACCCGAGCCCATCTTGTGCCATTCGACAGGGCCACCTTCGCCGGTCTGTTCGTGTACCCGGTGCAGGGTCTCGAAGACGCTCTGTTCGCCGATCCGCCATTTCGCGCTCTTCACGAACTGGAAGATCCCGATCGACCATCCTTGGTTCCAGCCACGCATCGCCATGCCGAAAGCGGCGGTCGATTTGCCTTTTCCCTCGCCGGTGTTCACGGCCAGGATCGGGCGGTGGCGCCTCTCCCGCGTCGTCAACCCGTCCTTGGGGTCGACGACGATCTGCCCCTTCATCAGGCGACATCCTTTCTACTGACGTGGCTCCGTGGAGCCCCCGGGTGACGCTGCTCGTCGGCCCGGGCATGACGGTCACGAGTGTGTTCGTGGACCACGTTCACGATGGCATTCGCCGCGACCTCGTCGAGGCGCAGGTATTGCGCGTCCAGGTGGGCGGCGAGGCTGGCTGCCATTCCCAGGCGGACCCGTCCCGATTCGCAGTCGACCACCACGGTGTCGATCTGGGCGGCGCGTAGCTGGTCGGCGACGGCTTGGGCTCGGGGGCGGGCGTCTCGTCCGGAGGTGGCCCGGCCGTCGGTGACGACGACCAGCAGTGGGCGTCGGTGCGGGTCGCGGAGCCGTTCGAGGGCCAGGACCCGTCCGGCTTCGAGGAGCCCTTCGGCGAGGGGGGTCCGTCCGCCGTGGGGAAGGTCGGCCAGGCGGCGGGCGGCGATGTCGACCGACGAGGTGGGTGGCAGGACGAGTTCTGCGTCGTCGCCGCGGAAGGTGATCAGACCGACCTTGTCGCGGCGCTGGTAGGCGTCGAGCAGGAGCGCGAGAACGGCACCTTTGACGGCGCTCATCCGTTTCCGGGCCGCCATCGATCCCGAGGCGTCGACGGCGAGGAGGACCAGGTTCGATTCGCGGCCTTCGGTGCGGGACCGGCGGACGTCCTCACGGTGGAGGACGAGGGCGTCGCCTTCGCCGCGGCCTCGGCGGGGTTGGTGGGGTGCGGCGGCCCGGATCGTGGCGGGCAGGTGGATGCCTCCGACACCGGGAGCTTGCCGGGCCTGGTCGCCTGAGCCCGGGGCCACACCGATCACTTTGCCGACGCCGGTCAGGGCGCGGCTTCGTTTTCCGGCGGTTCCTCGTCCGGTGCCGCGGGCGGTCATCAGGCGGGCGCGGAAGGGGGCGTCGGGGACGGCGGTGCCCTGCGCGGTAGCGGCGCCCGGGACCGGGGTGTCCGTGGCGGGGGTCTCGGTGTCGCCGGGGTTCTCGGCGGTCGCGGAGGCTGGTTCGACGGACGGGTTTTCCTGGTGGGAGGCGTCCGTGCTCTGGGGTCCGTCTCCGGCGCGGGGCGCGGCCGGGGCGGGGTTCTTCTCCGCGTTGTCGGCTTCCGGTCCGGTGTCGGCTTCCGGTCCGGTGTCGGCGGGGTCGTCCTGCGGAGGTTGCGGGCCATGGCCGTCGGGGTCGTCCTGCGGGTCTTCGGGCTCGTCCGGTCCCAAGAGTTGTTCGAGGAGGTCTTCGTCCAGGCCGGGGGCGTCGAAGGGGTTGCGGCGGCGACGGTGTGGGAGTGCCAGCCGGGCAGCAGCCCGAATGTCCTCTCTGGTCACGGTGTCTCGTCCGGCCCAGGCTGCATGAGCGATCGCGGCACGGGCGGTGACCAGATCGGCACGCATCCCGTCGACGTCGAAGCCGGAACAGACCCGGGCGATGGTCAGGAGGGCGCTGTCGCCGAGACGGACTCGGGCGACGGCTTGTTGGGCGGTGGCGATCCGGTGGCGCAAGTCCGTCTGGGCGTCGGCGTAGCGGCGGGTGAAGCCGTCGGGGTCGGCGTCGAAGGCCATCCGTCGGCGGACGACCTCGACCCGGACGGCGGGTTCCCGGGGTGCGCTGACCTCGGCGGTGAGCCCGAAGCGGTCGAGCAGTTGGGGTCGCAGTTCGCCTTCTTCTGGATTCATCGTGCCGATGAGCATGAGGCGGGCGGCGTGGCTGAGGGATACACCTTCGCGTTCGACGGTGCAGCGGCCCATGGCAGCGGCGTCGAGGAGGAGGTCGACCAGGTGGTCGTGCAGCAGGTTGACCTCGTCGACGTAGAGGATGCCGCGGTGGGCGGCGGCCAGCAGACCTGGTTCGAAGGCGGTGCGGCCTTCACCGAGTGCTTGTTCGAGGTCGAGGGAGCCCAGGACGCGGTCCTCGGTGGCGCCGACGGGTAGTTCGACGAGCCGGGCGGGTCGGGTGGTGGTGCGGTCGGGGGCATCGGGCCCGGTGTGCGCCGGGTGGGGGCCGTCCGGGCATCGCGGATCGGGTTCCGCGGGGTCGCAGGCGAATCGGCAACCGGTGATGACGTCCTGGTCTGGCAGGAGGGCGGCGAGCCCGCGGACGGCGGTGGATTTCGCGGTGCCCTTTTCGCCGCGGACGAGGACCCCGCCGATCTCCGGGGAGATCGCGCACAGGGTCAGGGCCAGGGTCATGTCGTCGGCGCCGACGACGGCGGCGAAGGGGTAGGTCGTCATACCGGGCCTCCTGCGGGTGCCTCGCCCGCTCTGGTTCGGGCCGGAGACGGGTGACATCTCCGGCAGCGGGATAGACGTCCTGACTCACGGCGTCGAGCTACCGTTCACAGTGGCGGGACCGTTCCGGATTCGCACCGGATTCCTCCACCCTCGCCGTGGCGATTCTCGCATGACGCCGACAGGTTGTCGGCATCGTCAGTGGCAGCGGGCCCGTGGTCGGGTCGGTGGCTGCCGGTCGGGTCGTGTTCTGCGTTGTCGATCGGGGGCGTGTCCGCTCGGGGTGGTCACTCGGCGAGGTCGGCGGCCAGGACGATGGCGAGGCGGTCGACCAGGCCGGTCAGGGTGCGCAGCTCGTCCGGGTCCATCCCGGTGAACCGGCGACGGTCGGCGGCGGTGACGGCTTCGCGGGCGCGGCCCAGGGTGGCGCGCCCTTCGTCGGTCAGTTGGACGAGGACGAGTCGTTGGTCGTCGCCGTGGCTGCCGGTACGGATCATTCCGACGTTCTCCAGGCGGGCGACAACCCGCGAGGTGTTGCCCCGGGTGCAGAGCATCCGTTCGGCGAGTCGGCTGACGGGCAGTCCCTCGTCCGGCCCGTCGTCGAGGGTGCGGAGCATGGCGTACTGGGTGGTGGTGACGGCTTGGGCGGACAGGGCCCGTCGTTCTCCGTCGTCGAGGAGGACGTACACCCGTTGCAGTTGTCGGGCCAGATCGGTCATGGGCCGCTCCTGGATGCGTGGGGGGACGGCCGACGCGCGGATCCGGTGAGCGCGAAATCGTGGACGGGACGGGCCGGTCGTGCCTATCGTGCTTTTGGTGACTAGTAATCAAACTAGCATCACGGCATTTCCGCCGACACGGCAGCGACCGAGTCCCCACCGGCCGCCCTCCTCCGAGGAGCAGCTCCCATGCCTCACCGTCGCGTCCCCCACCTCCTGATCACCCTCTGTCTCGGCGCGACCGGGCTGACCGCCGTCACCACACAGGCCGCCCAACCCGCCACGGACGGGCCCGACCGCAGCGCTTCCGCGCGCGCCACCGAAAGCCACCGTCGCATCGGCGACACCCTCGCCGACGACCTGACCGGGTCGGTCATCTACCAGGTCGTCACCGACCGCTTCGCCAATGCCGACCCCACCAACGACGCCCCGGCCGCCAGCCCCGGCACCGCCAGCCCCGACAGATCCAACTGGCGGCTCTACTGGGGCGGCGACTTCGCCGGAGTCGCCGCGCGCATCCCCTACCTGAAAGGGCTCGGAGTCGGCGCCCTGTGGATCTCACCGCCGGTCCAGAACATCCCGGTGTCCGTGCCCGCCAAACCGACCCCGATGGCCGGCTACCACGGCTACTGGGGCATGGACTTCTTCGCCCCCGACCCCCACTTCGGCTCCTGGCAGGACTTCGACCGGATGGTCGCCACCGCCCACGACGCCGGGATCAAGATCATCATGGACTGGGCCCCCAATCACACCAGCCCCGCCGATGTCGCCGACAGCTCGTACGGCGTCGCCGGACGCCTCCAACGCGCAGGGCAGACCCTGGCCACGTACCACGACGACCCCGAAGGGTACTTCCACCACCACGGTGGCATCACCGACTACCAGGACCTCTACCAGGCCCAGTACCGCAATCTTTTCGACCTGGCCGACCTCGCGCAGGAAAAACCCCAGGTGACCACCTACCTGAAGGAGGCCGTCGACACCTGGCTGGCCCACGGCGTCGACGCCATCCGGATGGACGCCGTCAAACACATGCCCAGCGGATGGCTCACCGGATACACCAACCACATCCAGTCGCACCGAGGCACCTTCGTCTTCGGCGAATGGGCCGACCCGTCCTCCTCCCCCTTGTGGAAGGACCAGGTCACCTTCGCGAACACCAGCGGGATGTCCCTGCAGAACTTCGACCTCAACTCCGCCCTGCGTGCCGGTTTCGCCGAGGGACGATCCCTACGGGCACTGGACGCGACCGTCTCCCGACAGCAGTCGTCCTTCACCTATCCGCACACCCTGATCAACTTCGTCGACAGTCAGGACATCCCCCGTTTCCTGTCGATCAATCCGGACACCTCGCTGCTCGACCAGGCCACCGTCGCCGCGATGACCCTGCCGGGTATCCCGTCGATCTACTACGGCGACGAGTCCTATCTCCATGACGACGCCACGAACCCCTTCGGCCAGGTCGGTGGCGACCCGTACAACCGGCCCATGATGGCCGGGTTCGACCAGGGCACCCGCAATGCTGCGATCGTCCGGAAGCTGTCCGAACTCCGCCGGAACAACCCCGCACTCCGTTTCGGGCGCTCGACCCAACGATGGCTGGACGACGACATCTACGTCTACGAACGACGCTTCGCCGGGAACACCGCCCTCGTCGCCGTCAACAAGAGCCGGACCGAAGAACGACTGCTCTCCGGGCTACGCACCGCACTACCGCCCGGGCAGCACCCCGACCGTCTCGGCGGACAGCTCGGCGGAGGCACCCTCACCGTCATCGGCGACGGCGACGGCGACGGCGACCAGGACCATCCCACCGGTGAATACGTCCTGCGCCCCGGGCAAGCCGCCGTCTGGGCCGTCACCGCGCAGGACCCCGACGGCCCGCAGATCGGCAGCATCGGCCCCACCGCCGGGCACGCCGGCAGCCGCACCGCCCTGACCGGGATCGGTTTCGGCCAGGACCACGGCCAGGTCACCGTCGGTGGACGCCCCGCCACCGTGAACTCGTGGGCCCCCCACCGGATCGAGGTCGTCCTGCCCGACGGGGTCGCTCCCGGGCAGAGCACGGTCGAGGTCAAGGATACTCAGGGCCGCGGCGGGAACAGCATCCCGTATCTCGTCCGCACCGGACCACTCACCCCGGTGACCGTCACCGTGACCGGTGCGCCCCTCGGCCCCGGCGACCAGCTCTTCCTCACCGGTGATGTCGCCGAGCTGGGCTCCTGGAGCACCGACCCTCCGGCCTGCCCCGGGCCGATGCTCTCCCCCGGTGACGGCAGCCGGACGCTGATGGTCGCGCTGCCTGCCGGACGCCATGTCGAGTTCAAAGCCGTCGTCCGCCGCCCGGACGGCTCCCTCACCTGGGAGAGCGGGGAGAACCACCGCTACGACGTGCCGACGAGCGCGACCGGAAGCAGCACCATCGCCTTCCGGCGTTGAGCACCACCGCCCCACACCGCACGACGAACGGAACAGCACAGCACACCACCCCTCGAAGGACGAAAACCATGCATGCACGCAGCAGCGCCGCTGCCATCACCCTGACCGCTCTGATCCTGGGCGTCTCCGCCTGCGGCGGAAACAGCCGGCAATCTGCCGGTGGGAACGAGACCCACACCGGGTCGACCACGCCCGCCCAGCTGTCCACCAAGGACCCTGCCCGGGACGCCGACGCCGACCTGGTCATCTGGTGCGACAACCAACGCGCCCCCGTGATCGCCGGCTTCGCCAAGAAGTTCGCCGACGAGCAGAAGATCAAGGTCGCCGTGCAGGTCGCCACCGACGTCCGCCAGGCCTTCACCGACGCCACCAAGGTCGGCAAAGGCCCCGACATCGTCGTCGGCCCGCACGACCTGGTCGGCCCCTTCGTCCAGAATGCCGTCGTCAAACCGGTGAACCTCTCCCCCGACACGGTGCGCAGGTTCAACCCCGACGCCATCGCCGGGGCCACCTTCGGCGGCCAGCTCTACGGCACGCCGTACGCCGTGGAGAACATCGCCCTGGTCCGCAACACCACCCTGGCGCCGGAGGCCCCGGCCACCGTCGACGACCTGGTCGCCCACGGCAAGAAAGTCGTCGCCGACGGTCGGGCCAAGATGCCGCTGATCCACGTGGTCGGCAAGGTCGGTGACGCCTACTACGTCTACCCGTGGCTCGCCGCGTACGGCGGTGGCTTCTTCGAACGCAAGGACAACGGCGAGTACGACCCGGCCAAGCTGACCGTCGCCAGCCCGGGTGCGATCAAGGGTGCCCAGCTCCTGGCCCGCCTGGGGCAGGAGAAGGTCCTGTCCACCAATGTCGCCGGGGAGAACGCCGACGCCCTCTTCGACGCCGGCGACGCGCCGTACTTCATCACCGGCCCCTGGTCGATCGACAAGGCGAAGAAAGCCGGCATCAAGTACGCCATCAGTAACCTTCCGGTCGCTCCCGGCGGAGAATCCCTGAAATCGCTGCTCGGCGTCCAGCTGTTCTACGTCTCGGCCAAGGCGAAGAACTCCGCCGTCGCCGAAGAGTTCGTGACCTCCTTCGTGCCCCGCAAGGAGACCCAGATCGGGCTCTTCGACGCCGGGCGACGCCCGCCGGCCCTGACCGAGGCCTACGAGGAGATCGCCCGACGTGACCCCGACGTCAAGGCCTGGCACGAGGCCGCCCGTGGCGGAGCCCCCATGCCGAACATCCCTGCCATGAACGCCGTCTGGGGCCCGCTCGGCCAGGCCTCGGCCGATGTCATCTCCGGCGCGGCCCAGCCCGCGGAACGCTTCGCCGCCGCCGCCACGGAGATCAGCACCGCGATCGCCCCACGCTGATGACCCCCCGCCGGTACCTCGTGCGCGGGCTGATCTGGCTCGCGATCGTCGCCGTCCTGCTGCTGCTCGCCAGGATCGCCCACTCCTTCGTCGCCTCCGGGCGCTGGATCGGGGTCGTCCTCGCCGCGACCCTGGCCGTGGCCGTCCTGGCGGTCTACGGCACGCGGCGGGCCGTCCCGCTGAAATATCTGCTGCCCGGCCTGGTGCTGATGCTGGCCCTGCAGATCTGGCCGATCGCCTACACCGTGGTCACCTCGGCCACGAATGCCGGTGACGGTCACGCCCTGACGAAGGCGCAGTCGATCGACACGATCGTGGCCGGCTCCGTGCACGAGGTGCCCGGCTCACCCCGCTACCGGCTCAGCGTCGCCGTCCGCTCCGGGCAGGACCCGGCGAGTGCTGCCCCGACCTATCTGCTGGTCGCCCCGGACGGCGGGCTCTTCACGGGGACATCTTCCGGGCTGAGTCCGTTGGCGGCCGATCAGGTTTCCCTCTCCGGTGGCCGGATCACCGCGGCCGAGGGCTATCACCTGCTCGATGTGCGCACGGTCAATGCGCGCAAGGATCTGGCCTCGTTCGCCGTACCGACGTCTTCGGGAGGGGGGATCAAACGGGTCGGTCTGTCCGAGGCTTTCGAGGGGCGGCCCACGATCCGGTACGACGAGGCTGCCGACGCTCTGGTGGACACGGAGAAGGGCACCGTCTATCGGGCGCGGGACGCCCGTTGGGTCGGTGACGACGGCCAGGCGCTGCCGCAGGGGTGGAAGGAGTACGTCGGGGCCGCCAATTTCACCACGATCGCGACCGACCCGGTGCTGCGTGGCGGTTTCCTGGGGATCCTGGTCTGGAATATCGCGTTCGCGGCGTTGTCGGTGGTCCTGCAGTTCGGGGTGGGGATGCTCATCGCCCTGTTGTTGGACGACGAGCGGATCCGCGGTCGGGGGGTGATCCGTTCGATCCTGATCCTGCCGTACGCGCTGCCCGGCTTCGTCACGGCTTTGGTCTGGTTGTCCTTGTTCAACCAGGACTACGGGCTGGTCAACGGTTTGTCGGGATGGCAGGTCGACTGGTTGGGCGATCCTGGGTGGGCGCGGGTCGCCGTCCTGGTCGCCAGCACGTGGATGGGGTTCCCCTACATGTTCCTGATCTGCACGGGGGCTTTGCAGTCGATCTCCGGGGAGGTGCTCGATGCGGCCCGGGTGGACGGTGCTTCGGGTTGGCGCACGTTGACGTCGGTGCGGCTGCCGTTGTTGTTGGTGTCGACCGGGCCGCTGTTGTTGGCCTCGTTCAGCTTCAATTTCAACAATTTCGGGTTGATCTATCTGCTCACCGGGGGTGGCCCGTTCCGGTCGGGCAATACCACCGTTGGTTCGACCGATCTGCTCATCACCTATGCCTTCCGGTTGGCCTTCGGCGGGAGTTCGCCGAACTACGGTCTGGCGTCGGCGATCTCGCTGGTGATCTTCGCGCTGGTGGCGGCGCTGTCCTGGTTCGGTTTCCGTCGTACTGCGGCTTTGGAGGAGATCTCGTGACCACGTCGACTGCCCGTCCCCGCCGCCGGCACCGTTTCCGTGGGCTGTGGTGGCGTTATCTGCTGATCGTGCTCGTCCTGGCGTGGACGCTCTTCCCGGTGGTCTTCATCGTCTCGGCGGCGGTCGATCCGGCGGGGAACCTGGTGACCAGTTCGTTGTGGCCGTCGGCGGTGTCGGCGGGCAATCTGCGTGACCTGTTGTCGAATCCGCATCATCCGTTCCTGGCGTGGTATCGCACGTCCTTGCTGGTGGCCGGGGTGGCGAGTGTGGTGACGGTGTTCTTGTCGGCGTGTGCGGCCTATGCCTTCTCCCGGTTGCGTTTCCCGGGGAGGCGTCCGGGGTTGTTCGGGCTGTTGTTGGTGCAGATGTTCCCGGCGATCCTGTCCTTCGTGGCCTTGTACGGCACCTTCGCGGCCTTGGGCGATGCGGTCCCGGCGTTGGGGCTGGGCACTCCGGCCGGGTTGATCCTGGCCTATCTGGGTGGGGCGATGGGCGCCAATGTGTGGCTGTTGAAGGGTTATTTCGACACCCTGCCGCGGGAGCTCGACGAGGCCGCGGTGCTGGACGGTTGTTCCCATCTGCGGATCTTCCTCGACATCACGTTGCGCTTGGCCCGGCCGATCCTGGTCACCGTGCTGATGGTGTCCTTCGTGTCGGTGTACAGCGAGTTCCTCCTGGCCGGGATCTTCCTGACCGACCCGGACCGGCAGACCCTCGCCGTGGGGCTGAATGCGATGTTGCGCGCCGACCGCAACCAGTACCTGGGCCAGTTCGCCGCCGGGGCCCTGTTGGCTTCGGCGCCGGTGGTCCTGATCTATCTCGCTTTCCAGAGGCAGCTCGTCTCCGGTCTGACCCAAGGGAGCACCAAATGAGTCGGGAATCCGTGCTCGATCTGCCGCACCACGACGGGTCGATGTTGTACGTCGACGACCCGCATCCGGTGATCGGAGGCCGGGTGACGGTGCGGCTGCGGGTGCCTCGTCCAGTCGGCGGGGAGCCCGAGGTCGCGGAGGTGCATGTGCGGACCACCCGGGATGCCGAGCCCTTCTTCGTGACGGCGTCGGTGGCTCTGCGTACCGACACCGATGTCTGGTGGTCGGTGACCCTGCCGGTGGTGAACCCGGTCACCCATTACCGTTTCCTGGTCCACGGTGGGCGTTGGGGGTATGCCTGGGTGAATGGCACCGGTGTGCATCGGCGGGATGTGCCGGATGTCGCCGACTTCCGGGTGGTCGCCGCGAGCGCGCCACCGTCGTGGGCGCGGGAGGCCGTGGTGTACCAGATCTTTCCCGACCGGTACGCCCGTTCCCCCGGGGCCGACCTTCGCGGTGCGCCGTCGTGGGCCGAGCCGGCCGGTTGGGGCGATCCGGTCGAGTCCGGTGAGCGGGCGTCGGCGCAGTTCTTCGGTGGTGATCTGGACGGGATCACCGCGCATCTGGACGATGTCGTCGAGTTGGGCGCCACTGTCCTCTATCTGACGCCGTTCTTCCCGGCGACCTCCTGTCACCGGTACGACGCGACCTCCTTCGACACGGTGGATCCGTTGTTGGGCGGGCCGGAGGCGCTGGCCCGGTTGACCCGGGCGGCCCACGACCGGGGGCTGCGGGTGATCGGTGATCTGACCACCAATCACACCGGTGATCGGCACGACTGGTTCCTCACGGCGTTGGAGCGGCCGGGCAGTCCCGAGCACGGCTTCTACCGGTTCGGCGCGGACGGCGCCCCGGTGTGCTGGTTGGACGTGCCGTCGTTGCCGAAGCTCGACCACGGCTCGCCCGAGCTGGCCCGGCGGTTCTTCGGCCCGGACGGGGTCGTGCAGCGGTGGTTGCGACCGCCGTACGAACTGGACGGGTGGCGGGTCGACGTCGCGAACATGACGGGTCGTCTGGGGGTGGAGGACCGTTACGACCAGGTGCAGCGGGCGATGCGGGCTGCGGTCGAGGCGGCCCGTCCGGACGGTTTGCTCGTCGCCGAGCACTGTCATGACCTGTCCGGTGACCTGTACGGCGACGGCTGGCACGGGGCGATGAACTATGCGGGGTTCACCCGGCCGTTGTGGACCTGGCTGCACGATCCGCAGCGGGCGCCTTCCTTCCTGGGGTTGCCGGTGGCGGTGCCTCGGTTGGGTGGGGCCGAGGTGGCGGCGACGATGGCCGATTTCGGGGCGCAGCTGCCCTGGGCGGCGCGGGCGGCGTCCTTCAATCTGGCCGGTTCGCACGACACCACCCGCATCCACACCCTGGTCGGGGGTGATCCTGCCCTGGTGGAGGTCGCGGTGGGGTTGGTGGTGGCGATGCCGGGGATCCCGATGATCACCTACGGTGACGAGGTCGGCATGCCGGGCCGTTTCGGGGAGGACGGGCGTCGTCCGATGCCCTGGGAGCAGGCAGAGCTGTGGTCGGCGGGTGTGCGGGAGGCCTTCCGTTCGCTCATCGCGGCCCGTCGTGCCAGTCGAGCTTTGCAGGTCGGCGGCCTGCGGGTGGTCCATGCCGAGGAGGATGCGCTGGTCTTCCTGCGGGAGAGCGACACCGAGTGTGCATTGGTGCATTGCGCGCGGGCCGGGCATGCGCCGGTGGAGTTGCCGGTGCACCGGCTGCCCGGTCTGGCCGAGGGTCGGGTGCTGCACGGGCGGGCACCGTCGTGGGAGGCGGGTCGGGTCTTCGTCGGGGCGGCCGGGCCGCAGGTCGACATCTGGGTATGGCCTGTCGCGCAGCAAGGCCGTTGACCTCTGTCGGAAGTTCTCCGGCACGGTAGGGTCGACCAGCGTGATCGATGTCGTGGGTGTGGGTGCCGGTGGGCTGCCCGGGGCGGGTTCCCCGGAGCGGGTCCTGATCGACGAGGCGGAGGTGGTCCTCGGCGGTCGACGTCACCTGGACCTGCTCCCGGAAGGCCATCGCGCGGTGCGTCGCCCGTGGCCGAGCCCGTTGCGGGCCGGGCTGCCCGGTCTGCTGCGTGAGGTCGAGGGTCGGCGGGTGGTGGTGCTGGCCAGTGGCGACCCACTGGTGTCTGGGGTGGGGAGCACCCTGGTCGACCTGGTGGGGGCGCAGTCGGTGCGGGTCCATCCGGCGGTGTCCTCGGCGACGCTGGCCCGGGCGCGTCACGGATGGTCGGCGGAGTCCTGTGACGTGGTGACCGTGGTGGGGCGTGGTGTGGGGCGTCTGCGCCGTGACCTGGCCCCCGGGGCCCGGCTGGTGGTGTTGCTGTCCGGCCCGGAGGATGTCGCGCGGGTCGCGCAGCTCGCGGTCGAGGAGGGCTACGGTCCGAGCCGGTTGACGGTGTGGGGGCGGTTGGGCAGCGCGGAGGAGTCCCGACACGAGGGCACCGCCGCGCAGTGGGCGTCGTCCCCGCCGGAGGGGCTTGCGGCATTGTGTCTGCTGACCGTCGAGGCGGCCGCCGCTGCCGGGGCTGCGGTGCGGTCGGTGGTGCCGGGCCTGCCGGACGATGTTTTCGAGAACGACGGCCAGCTGACGAAGCGGCACATCCGGGCGACGGCGATCGCGCATCTGGCGCCGACGCCGGGAGCCTTGTTGTGGGATCTGGGGGCCGGGGCCGGGTCGATCGGGATCGAGTGGGCCCGTCAGCATCCCCGCAACCGGGTGGTCTCGGTGGAACGTCATCCGGACCGGTTCGCCCGCATCGTGCGCAATGCGGACCGGCTCGGCGTGGGCTCGCAGGTGACGGTGCTGCAGGCGGCGGTCGCCGAGGTCCTGCTGGGTGACCCGGTCGCTGCCGAGCTGGCCGCTCGGGCACCGGAGGCGGTCTTCATCGGCGGGGGCGCCCGGGAGGAGATCGTCGAAGCGGCGTACGAGGCGCTGCTCCCCGGCGGGCGACTGGTGGTGCACGGCGTCACCGCGGAGACCGAGACCTTGGCCGTGGCGGCGTACCGGCGGTGGGGTGGGGATCTGGCTCGTATCGCCGTGGAGACCGCCGAACCGATCGGTGGTTACATCGGGTGGTCGCCGTCGCGCACCGTCGTGCAGTGGAGCACGGTGAAGTCCGTTCCGTCCGGGTCGGCCGACCCTGCTTCCGAGGAGATCGCATGACCGTCCATTTCATCGGCGCCGGGCCGGGCGCGGCCGACCTGTTGACCTTGCGGGCGGTGCGCCTGCTGGAGACCTCTCCGGTGTGTCTGTACGCCGGCACCTATGTCACCGAGGACGTGCTGAGCCACTGCCCCGACGGTGTCGAGCTGGTCGACACGCAGGGCTTGGACCTGGACCAGATCATCGGGTGCCTGGTGGACGCCCACGAGCGCGGCCTGGACGTGGCCCGGCTGTGTTCGGGTGACCCGTCGATCTATTCGGCGGTCGCCGAGCAGGGCCGGCGGTTGGACCGGGCCGGGGTGCCCTGGGATGTCACCCCGGGGGTACCGGCCTATGCGGCCGCCGCGGCGCTGCTGACCCGGGAGTTGACGGTCCCGGAGGTGACGCAGAGCGTGGTGCTCACCCGGACCCACCAGGTGTCCACGCAGATCCCCGAACGCGAATCGTTGGCCGCCTTCGCGGCGACCCGGGCGACCTTGGTGCTGCACCTGTCGATCCGGCACGTCCGTCGCCTCGCCGGAGAGCTGGTCGGCGACTACGGCGCGGGCTGCCCGGTGGCCGTGGTCTCCCGGGCGGAACAGCCCGACGAGCTGGTGCTGCGCGGCACCTTGGCCGATATCGCCGACCAGGTCGAGGCCGAGGGGCTGCGGCAGGCCGCCATCATCATCGTCGGCTGGGCGTTGGACGCCGAAGGGTTCGTGGAGTCACACCTGTACTCCGACCGCTGCCGGGCTGGGGCACCGACGGCTGCGCCGGGACAGTAGCCGCCGGACCCGGCGACACGGGCGCACGCCCGGGCGAGGAATCACCGACGGACCATGCGCCGTTCCCCACCGACCGGATCGGAACGGGACCCACCGTCGTACCGGAAACCTTGCCGCTCGTAGAAGCCAACAGCCCGTTCGTTACCGTCCAGCACCCACAGGTACGCCGGAGCCGCACCGATCGCCGTGTCGAGCAAGGCGTAGCCGACCCCCGTCCCGTACTTGGCGGCACGCACGTAGAGGGCGTGCACCTCACGCTCCGGCAGGTCCGGGGAACGGTCGTCGCGACCCGGGCCGACGCTGATGAAACCGGCCAGCGCGCCGTCGGGCTCCTGTGCGACGAAAATGGTGCTGGAGCTGCCCGTCAGGATCGTGCGCCACTTGTCGATCCGCGCGCTGCGTCCTTCCCGCCTCTCCGCCAGGACAGCGGCGTCGATGAGACCGGAATATGCCTCCTCCCATACCTTCAGATGAAGATCGGTCAGCGCCTCAGCATCCTCGGGAACCGCAGCTCGGACGTACATTTCGGGATCGTAACAGGGGTCTCCTTAGGCAAACTCCGTATGAGACGTCCACCAACTGTGCCCACCCCGTGCTTCGGAAGCACAGTCCCGGTGGCGGCGCGGCCCGGCGCATGTCTTGATGGGGGCATGTCCTTCGAGACCCACTCTTTGTCGCCGGAGCGGTTCGACGACTTCGCCGATGTGGTCAACCCGAACCGGCGGGCGACCCATTGCTGGTGCGTCCTGCACCGGTTGCGGTCCAGTGACATCGACATGCTCGGTGGGGGCGATCGGGAACAGGCGATGCGGGCCCTGTGCGAACAACCGACAGCGCCGGGCGTGGTCGGCTATGCCGACGGCACACCGGTGGGTTGGTGTCATGTCGGTCCGCGGGCGGCCATGCCGAAACTGGTCGCCTCGTCCCGGATCGTCGCCCTCGACGATCTGCCGGTGTGGAGCATCATCTGCACGGTGATCCGCGGTGGGCATCGGCGGCGCGGCTACACCACCGACCTGTTGGAGGGCGCGGTCGCGCATGCCTTCGAGCATGGGGCTCCCGCGGTGGAGGCCTATCCGGTGGACGCCGAGGGCGGTCGGATCGACGTGACGATGGCTTTCGTCGGCACTCGGGCGATGTTCGAGAAGGCCGATTTCGAGGTCGTCGGGCGGACGGCTGCCATCGCCTCGGGGCGTCCTCGGCTGGTGATGCGCCGGTTCCCGGAGTGATCTCCAGAACTTCGATTGGGGTCGTCGTGATCCACGGTGGAGTCCGTCGGCGTCTCCTGCTGGGCAGGGCGCGGCCGTCCACGCTGCAAGAACGTGAAGATCACCACAGTCTGAGGTCGTGAATGCCACACTGAGGCCCGTATTGCGTGGATGATCTTTTTTGACGCATTTCAGGAGGCCTCATGCTCCAACGTTCGTATGCGGTCGCGGCAGCCATCGCCGTCGTCATCCCTGTCTTGTCGACGACACCGTCCGCCGTGGCCGGGCCTGCCACAGCCCGGTCGGTCGCCGCATCAGGCACAGCGTCCGACGCCGATACGGCCGTCGAGCCGACTTCTGTCGTCGATGTCCTCGGCAAAGGTGCCGCCGGTGAATACCTCCGGGACACTTCCGGACGGCAGGTGATCCTGCGCGGTTTCAACACCGACGGCCGGGTGAAGGTCGCCGACGACTGCATGCCGCGCTACACGGAGAAGGACATCGCCAAAGAACGTCACGACATGGGCACGAACGCGGTGCGGCTCCTGCTGCAATGGCGGTGCGTCGAGCCCTCCCCGAATGTCTACGACGACACCTATCTCGACCGGGTCGAGAAACTCGTGGCCGCTTACAACGCCCACGGCATGACCGTGATGCTGGACATGCACCAGGACGTCTACAGTGTGGCCGCCACCCCGGGTAGCACCGCCGGGAACGGAGCCCCCGCCTGGGCGACCCACATGGACGGGCTTCCCGTGCCGGCGAAGAAACAGTGGTGGGAGTACTACGTCACCCCCGGTGTCACCCGCGCCTGGGACAATTTCTGGAACAAGTTCGACAACCACCCCGAACTCGCCGACCATTACGCGCGGATGTGGGGGAAGGTCGCTTCCCGTTTCGCGGGGAACAAGGGAGTCGTCGGCTACGACCTCATGAACGAGCCGTACACCGGGAATTCCCTACCGACCGTGGTCGAACGTGGCCCGTTGAGCACCCTGTACCAGAAATGCGTCGATGAGATCCGCAAGGCTGACCAGGACAGTTGGGTCTTCGTCGAACCGGTCGCCTTCGGCGCGAACTTCGGCCGGATCACCGCCTTGCAGAAGATCGTCGATCCTCGGGCTGCGAAACCGAAGATCGCCTACGCACCGCACTTGTACCCCCTCGGCAGTGAAGGCGGCCTGTCCGAGCTGTCGTTGCCTCTGACCGAATCCGTCCTGGCCACCTGGCAGGCTCAGGTGCGTGATCAGGCTCGCAGGCTCTCCCCGGACAACTCCACCGTGCCGATCATGCTGGGCGAATTCGGCCTGAACACCACGAAGTCCGGGTCGATCCAGTACGTGGAGAATGTTCTCGCGATGATCGGCGAGATGGGCGGCGGAGCGTTCTACTACTCCTCTGACCTAGGTCCTTGGGGTCCCTACGATGACGCCGGCCAGCCGCGGAATCTGCGCGACACCATGGCCAACTGCTACGTGCCGGTCGCGGCGGGCCGGATCGTTTTCCAGTCCACCGCACCGAAACGGTGCGTCATGGAGATCGATGCCACTACGGGCCTCAGCCAGGTCTACCTGCCGCGTGACACCTTCGAGAGCGTGCAGGTGACCGGCGCGACGATCCGTGGCTGGGACAAGAAGACCCGCACCCTGCTCATCGAGATCCCTCCAGGCGAAGGGCGGCGAGTCACGGTCGACGCCGGCGGAAAGTTCTTCCTCTGAGCCGCAGCCCGGAACGCAGGGGCGTCGGCTGCTGCGTCCGCGCTCAGGAGAGCACCTTCAGGAATTGCATCGGGTACCGGTAGATCTCGCCCTGGTTGGCGCGGACGGCGGCGACGATGTGCAGGATGAGCTGCACGAAGAAGGAGAACAGTACGAGCGGCACCCCGACGGGGATCAGGATCAGCGTGAAGATGCAGACCCAGCCGATGACGCCCAGCAGCCACATCGACAGGTTGAAGTTGAAGGCGGCAGCGGACGACCTGCGGACGAATTCGTTGCCGTCCTTGTGAACGGCCCACATGATCAGCGGGCCGACGAAGCTCAACCAGCCTGCGGTGAACAGCATGACCACCAGTGGCATCAGGTGGGCGATCGTCGCCATCGTCCGGTCCTGCGCCGTCACCTGCTGGGGAGCTCCGGGGCGGGGCGGCACGTAGTCCTGTGGGCCTTGCCCCGGCGGCCCGTAGGGGCCTGGCTGTCCGTACGAACCGTATGGTCCGGGCTGCATGTAGGGGTTGTAGGTGCCTGGTTGATGGTACGGGCCGGTCTGGCTGGGCTGGTCGGGGGTGGGTGCGCTCATGGTTCCTCCACTGATGCGGATCCCTTGAAAGAGGCAAAGCCCCTTTCCTTCCACAGTACGTGCCGTCGAGGGAGCCGTACATCCTCTGCTGCAGGCAGCCCCCCTGCTTCAGGAAAGCACCTTCAGGAATTGCATGGGGTACTGGTAGTTCGTGCCCTTGTGTGCTTTAACGGCGGCGATGATGTGCAGGATGATCTGGCCGAAGAAGGAGACCGCCAGGAGCAGCACACCGATCGGGATCAGTACCAGCGTCAAGACACAGATCCACCCGGCGATCGCCATCAGCCACATCGACAGGTTGAAGTTGAAGGACTCCGCGCTGGCACGACGTACGAAAGCGTTGTTGTCCTTGTAGATGAACCAGATCACCAAGGGGCCGACGAAACTCAGCCAGCCGGCGGTGAACACCATGGCGATCAACGCCGCCAGGTGAGCAAGCACCGCGATCGACCGGTCCTGCTCCGTCAACGACGGCATCGGCTCGTGAGAAGACGACGGGTTGTGCTGCGGGCCGGGTGACGGTGCGCTCATGTTTCCTCCAGCGGTCGGATGCCAGGGTCGTTCCTGGCTCTTCCCACTGTACGAATCGTCCGCTAAAGCGGTATCCGCTCTAAGTATGGAGAATCTGAGCTCGCACCCCGACCTTAGGCTCGGGGCGCCCTCGACCTGATAACCGGTCACGCCGCCCCGGCGAAGGATCTTCCTCGATGCCATCGTCTCGATGTTTGCTGGTCCTCACCGCACAAAACGTTTCGTCCACGCCCGTCCGGCAGCATCCACCAATCAACGGGCCGTTCATGCTGCTGTGGCGCGGGTCGCTCCCCAAGACAAGGCCCTTGAGCAGCACCCGGCCCCTGATCGGTTACTCAAACGCTCACTCAGCCATCGGTTCCCGAGGACGCACCGCAGCACCATCGCTCTAGAAATCCACGAAGCCCACCTGGGAGGAGAAAATCGCCGCACCCTGCTCTCCCCCCCTCCAAACCACCGAGGCGCGTCCTGCACGGCGCCTTCGAAGGGTCCTCCTTACCAAAAAGACCTCAATGAAATCGCACCAGATCAGCTCTAGATGACTTAAGTTGTTACTAGTTTGCGACGTGCACACCTACAGCAAGAGTACTGATTTTTTAATTCAGACTCATCGCCAGCCGATCGACAAAGACTGTCACTTATTGAAAAATCAGCTGCAAAAACCCGAGAAGGACGAGACGTTGATTTCCAACAATGAGCGAAAAGTGAAAATCCAGTCAGCCAATTCAACCTCTCGCATTACACCCAAGGCACTCATAGGCGCAGCCCTTGCTTTCATCGTCATAATTGCAGCAACGATTGCCGCAATCAAGGGCCATAATTCAAGTGGAAACCCTGAGCAGATGGTAGCCCAATCCCCTTCATCAAACCCCTCCGGTCAAGTAAAACTTCCCAAAGGAGCTAAAGGACCTCACTCTCCAATCGTGGCGACGAACGGAGGCACCTTGAAGGAAGAAATCCCCACATTACAGATCTTTGAAGATTTTCAGTGCCCCATGTGCAGGCAGACTGAAAGCAGCTTCGGAAGCAAGATTCGAGAAATGGGCGAATCGGGAAAAATAAATGTCGCATATTATATACTGACATTCCTTGACAAGAAGGCGGGAAATGAGGCTTCAATGACTGCCGCCGGAGCCTTGGGATGCGCTGCAGATGTTGGAAAATTCACTTCTTATCACGACAAACTTATGGCCAATAAGCCCGGAGAGGACGGTCACATTTTTGGCGGTGACCAGATTCAGAAAGCAGCGATGGAGGTAGGGATATCCGAACCCCTCCTCGACGAATGGAAAACTTGCGTTTCCAAAAAAACCTACAATCCTTATTTCAAGAGCATAAATAGCCATGCATTGGGCCCGATGGGACTGACGGGAACTCCTGCATTTTATCTGGATGGAACCATCCTTAAAGTGAGCCCAAAGATGTCACCCTCAGAGTTTGAGGAACTCATCTCTTCCGCGAAAAAATGAGCTCTAGCGGAGCCTTGGACTATCCGCCGATGAAGATCTCCCGGAGGCTGAAAGGCCCAGCAATTTATAGAGGCGATTATGGGTGGACCAGCATGGATCCAGTGTTACATGACCCAGGCACCAACAAGCGCATTTAACCTGCATAGCGACGATCATTCATTTCTCATTGCTCAGCTATACGGGCATAAACGCTGGGTGCACGACCCTGACCTGGATGAGACTCCCCGTGAGATCGTCTACAGCCCCGGAGATGTCGCCTTCTATCCACGCGGAACTTTGCACGATGTAACCGGACTTGGAGAACTATCCGTACACTTGATGATTGCTTTTGAGGGATACAGAGGCACCCCGCATGAAGAGCACCCTGCTGATTTCCTTGGCGCTGATCAACTCCGCCATATAGGCACAGGACTGCCTTACTCACTGAATCCGGAAGCCGTGCAAGAAGACACAGCAGCGCGACTCGCGCTCCGCCATACCCGATCCTGGAATATTAGAAATGACGGAAAGTTCGACATACATACAGGAAGCTCCACAATCCGGCTAGATAAACTCTTCCGGCCACCATTAGAGGCAATGGCTAAAACATCTTCAATGACACCATTCGAAGTGTCATCTTTGGGGATTCTGCCGCTCCCAGATGCATTAGCCTTTTTCCGGCTGGGTTTCGTTCACGGCCTACTTCTCACTGCCGCTCGGAGTCGTCTATGATCAAGTTCAGCAAAGCTAACAATGAAGAGCGGACGATAGGCATAACGTCGGGGCCAGGGCCCATCGTTGCTGGCGCGGTCATCTCGGCCTTTGGTGACGCCCTCATTCCAATCGCCTTCGCCATCGAATGCCATCGTGTTGAACCGCGCGGCTGGGGCATGGCTTCGGTCTTATTTCTTCTGTGGAGTGGGCGCTTCATGGGAGTCACACTTACGCGCAGGATGCGACCGAGTGAGCATCCTGTACGTACAATGATGATCGCGGACCTCACACGCGCTCTAGCGCAGCTTGGCCTCTTGGCTGCACTCGCCTTCACCACCATCTCTGGCAGCTTTCAGACCGTAGCAGCCATGAGCATTTCATCATTCATCTACGGCCTCGCTGCTGCTTTTTTTGCGCCCGCGCGCTTCATTTCCCTATCTAAGTTGAGCAGCGGAGGTCGTCTCAATCAAGTCAACTCGATTCTCTCGATGGTCGGTGACGTCTCCGCAATCCTGGGCCCCATTATTGGATCGTTAGCAGTGGTGTGGCTGGGGTTTGACCGCGTACTCCTCCTCGACGGAATAAGCTTCCTCATCGCGTTTGTATTGCTCCTGCCACTCAAGTCTCTCAGAGTGGTCAACGACCAAGATGACTCTCCTGAAGAAACAGTGACTCCTGGCCACCAAACACGCATGCCTCAATGGTTTATGTCAGGACTGGTTGCATGGGGTGTCCTCACAGTCACCATTGGCGTTCTCGGCGTTGCCGGGCCGACTGAGGCTCTCTCAAAGTTCGGCGTAACGGGATGGGCTACTGTCTCAGTATTCCTTGGTGTTGGCAGCCTTCTGGCTTCGACAACTACGCTGCTCGGCATAAGCGGCTCGACCAAGTGGAGAGTGCTACTTGTCGTGACCGCTAGCCTGATGGCTCTCCAGGTGGTGGCCTTTATCGCCGCGCCGAATGTATGGATTCTGGTGGTAGCCGGTCTAGCCGGTTCCATGGCCGTCACATTGTCTGGGATTCGCTGGGACACTATGGGGCAGTCGCTGCGTACCCCTTGGTCAGTACATGAGTTTGCAACCCTGGATCAGTTGGTGACAACAACAGCGATCCCACTCGGCATGGTGCTGTATGGCGTTGCTGGATTCTTCGATGCCACTGCCTCGCTGCTGTGGATATTGGCGCTGATGTGTTCCGGCATAGCCTTCTGGTCCCTTTTCGCTTCGCAACCGTCGAGTAGTGATTTCAGGTCTGACCATGAACTGCCAGTTTGAGAGCGGACCAGACAGCGCTTTCCTGCTTTTTCTACGCTACGCAATCCCATGCATTTCACCCCCGAAAGTGAGCTCCGTCTGGTCAGTGCATAGGTGCTACGTGAACCAGCCGGTCGATGTGACTACCCTCGGCAACGCTCGGTGAGGTGGGTTCGCTCAGGAAACGTCCGAACCACACCCACGCAGGTTGCCCTCGTGCATCGTGTAGGCGTGCTCGTTGTACTTGCCCGGCTTGTGCACATACCCCGAGAGACCCGAGAAGTTCGACCCCGTCGAAACCTCCGTGGTCATCGATATATCACGGCCATTGCCTGCTCAGCGTCAGCGTGGACGTCGACTCGACGATGACGCGGGGTTTCCACATCTGGGCTCGTCCCCGCAGGTGCGGGGCTCACAGGTACGCGCCGGTCAGGTACGCGTCGGTCAGGGGCTCGTCCCCGCAGGTGCGGGGCTCACCGGATCTCGTCCTCCTCCTCGGAGGGCAAGTCCTGATACCAGGCCGGCTCATCCCCGCAGGTGCGGGGCTCACGACCCAGAACTCGACGGTGCGCATCAGGCGGCCGGCTCATCCCCGCAGGTGCGGGGCTCACCCTGCAGGTCAGAACGTCCCCATCGTCGTGGAGGGCTCATCCCCGCAGGTGCGGGGCTCACCACGGATGATAGCGCGTCTCGGACGGATGCCGCGGCTCATCCCCGCAGGTGCGGGGCTCACCAGCGCAGCGGGGTGACGGTCAGCGCGCAGTAGGGCTCATCCCCGCAGGTGCGGGGCTCACACCACGGAGGTATCCTAGTAATGGCCGTAAACAGGCTCATCCCCGCAGGTGCGGGGCTCACCTAGCCTTGACGGCGAAGGCGGCTCGAAGTGAGGGCTCATCCCCGCAGGTGCGGGGCTCACTTCTGGCGGTTCTTCTTGGCCATGGCACGGGCCGGCTCATCCCCGCAGGTGCGGGGCTCACGGGGACGGCCATTACGCGCCTGCGATGGTGTACGGCTCATCCCCGCTGGTGCGGGGCTCACATGGTTCGTGGGGGTAGGTTGCTGGCGTGGGAGGGCTCATCCCCGCAGGTGCGGGGCTCACTGTGCAGGTGGTTTTCCGCGGACGCGGCCTCGGGGCTCATCCCCGCAGGTGCGGGGCTCACGGGGGGGTACGGCGAAAACGGCGCATGACGGCTCATCCCCGCAGGTGCGGGGCTCACTAGTTGTAGCTGGGCAGGACGTTGGTGACAGTGGCGTGGACGCGAGTGGCCGGGGGTTGGCCTCCGGCGGCGCTGTGGGGTCGATGGTAGTTGTAGTGCAGGTTCCAGATCGCGATGGCTGTGGCGCGGTCGGCCTCGCTTGAGTAGGCGCGGGCGTAGAGCACTTCTTCGGCGAGGATCCGGTTGTACCGCTCGACCTTGCCGTTGTGTCTGGGCGTGTAGGCCCGGGTGTACTGATGCCGGGTCAGCTTGCCGATGACGTGGTTGAACTCCTTGGCGCGGTAGCAGGACCCGTTGTCGGTGACGATCCGGTGGACGTGGCCGATGCCGTGCGCGGCGAACCAGACCTTGGCCCGGGCCAGGAAGGCGGCCGCGGTCGCGCCTTTCTCATCGGGCAGGTGCTCGGTGTAGGCCATCCTTGAGAACCCGTCCACGGCCGAATGCAAGAACACGTAGCCGCGTCGGGCGCCGTCGTTCTTGGCTCGTGCGACGGCTCGGTGCGCTTCGCTGTCGCGGCCGTGGATGCGCCACCCGCCGCCGTCGGGGATCCGACCGACCTTCTTCACATCGACGTGCAGCATGTGTCCTGGCCAGCGAGCCACGATCGGCTGTGCCTCGCGGATCGTGGCCCCGTTGGGGTCGAGGAACCGGCGACGTCCGATGCCCAGCCGGGTCAGGTGGCGGGTCACGGTCCGCCGGTTGATCCGCACGCCGCGTTCGGCCAGCTCGAACGTGATCCGCGCCGCGGTCCACTTCCTCTCCCGGCGCCACGTCTCGATCGTGGCGACCACCCGCGGCGGGGTCGCTGTCGGGGACGTGTGTGGGGTGCTGGGGCGATCGTGCAGGCCGGCCTCGCCGTAGCGGCGCCACCGGTTCACCCACTTCGAGGCGCACGCCCGGGAGATCCCCATCTCGGCGGCGACATGGCTGATAGGGCGGTCCTGGCAGCGGACGATGAGGCGGCGACGGCCCTCGAGGTTCAGCGGGGCGTTACGGTGCGTCATAGGGCAGGTTCTTTCGGCTGACTCGACGTGATGGATGGCTTCGACACCTCCATCCTGTCGCCGCAAGGACCTGCCCGTTCATCTACCCATCTACCCGCCCACTACCACCGTCAACAACCTCCTACCCCGCAACAACTAGTCGAGGATCTCCCGCGTCCTGCTCTCGATGGGCTCATCCCCGCAGGTGCGGGGCTCACCATCGGCAACAATTCGGACCGAAAGAATGGCTGGGCTCATCCCCGCAGGTGCGGGGCTCACCCAAAGGGCGGCCACATCCGCACGACGGTACGCGGCTCATCCCCGCAGGTGCGGGGCTCACCGTCTACCAAAGCGGGACAGCCCAGATCAACTAGGCTCATCCCCGCAGGTGCGGGGCTCACAAATCGATGGCCCGGCCGGAGTGGTGCTCGCCGGGCTCATCCCCGCAGGTGCGGGGCTCACCGGGCATTCGTCGACCTCCCCGGCGGCGTCGATGGCTCATCCCCGCAGGTACGGGGCTCACTTCGGCACCACAGACGGCCTGACGGAATGGCTGGGCTCATCCCCGCAGGTGCGGGGCTCACTTGGATACCCACCGGTCAATATTTCGGTCAGCGGGCTCATCCCCGCAGGTGCGGGGCTCACGCGGAAGACTTCCCAGCGCATGCCCCACTCGGCGGCTCATCCCCGCAGGTGCGGGGCTCACGTCAGCGTCGCGGCGAGGGTCTGCGCGGTGGTCGGCTCATCCCCGCAGGTGCGGGGCTCACCGATGAGGAGCTGCTCTGCAGGCTGCCCATGGGGGCTCATCCCCGCAGGTGCGGGGCTCACTATCGCCGCTCGGAGAGATCCGCGCGTATGGCGGGCTCATCCCCGCAGGTGCGGGGCTCACAAATCGATGGCCCGGCCGGAGTGGTGCTCGCCGGGCTCATCCCCGCAGGTGCGGGGCTCACAGTTGGTGGTGGTGTAGATCTGCCAGGGAGGGGGGCTCATCCCCGCAGGTGCGGGGCTCACGGCGGCGACGTCATGAAAAAAGCAAAGTCTGAAGGCTCATCCCCGCAGGTGCGGGGCTCACTCCTGGAGGGCTCGGCCGCCCAGCGCCTCACCGGGCTCATCCCCGCAGGTGCGGGGCTCACCGAGGAGAAGAGGGAGCGAGCCGTCAGGGGGTCGGCTCATCCCCGCAGGTGCGGGGCTCACTTTCTAATCCTTCTTCTCCACCGGCGCCTCCGCGGCTCATCCCCGCAGGTGCGGGGCTCACCCCGCCGCACGCCCAGCGCTGATGCGGAGGCCCGGCTCATCCCCGCAGGTGCGGGGCTCACCTCAAGGAGAAGGTGAAGGAGCAGACTCGCAAGGGCTCATCCCCGCAGGTGCGGGGCTCACCTCCCCGACAGCGGCGGAGTGACCCTTTCCTCCGGCTCATCCCCGCAGGTGCGGGGCTCACGAGGTAGTGCGATGAACAAGTACCGCGGCCAGGGGCTCATCCCCGCAGGTGCGGGGCTCACCGGCGGCTCCACCGGCCGGTGGGACGACGGATCGGCTCATCCCCGCAGGTGCGGGGCTCACTCGAGGCGTCCTGTCGCGATGACCTTGGCCCCCGGCTCATCCCCGCAGGTGCGGGGCTCACGGCTTCTGTGTGCCACGTCACACACGTTTAGTCGGCTCATCCCCGCAGGTGCGGGGCTCACATCGTGGAGATAGTGCGGGCAGCGCCAGTGTCGGGCTCATCCCCGCAGGTGCGGGGCTCACGCAGCCGGGTCACTCGGCGCGCTTGTCCTGGCCGGCTCATCCCCGCAGGTGCGGGGCTCACTAGCCGGAGCGGGGCGTCGCAGGGATGGTCGTCGGCTCATCCCCGCAGGTGCGGGGCTCACCTCTGAGAGCTTTCCGTGAGCGAGAGCGAAAGCGGCTCATCCCCGCAGGTGCGGGGCTCACGATGCCCTGCATGTAGACGTCGTTCCATCGGCCGGCTCATCCCCGCAGGTGCGGGGCTCACGAGGACTGCGCCCGCTGCCTAGCAGTCGCAGACGGCTCATCCCCGCAGGTGCGGGGCTCACCACCCGGTCCTGGTTATTCGTTTGCACCTCGTGGGCTCATCCCCGCAGGTGCGGGGCTCACCACAGGACGGCCCTGCGGGATGAATTTTGACGAGGCTCATCCCCGCAGGTGCGGGGCTCACGCGACGAGCTCTGAGGGCCTGTGGCTGCGTGCCGGCTCATCCCCGCAGGTGCGGGGCTCACTTCGGCACGACAGACGGCCTGACGGAATGGTTGGGCTCATCCCCGCAGGTGCGGGGCTCACGCGTTATGCGCGGCAGCGGTTTCGACGTTCATTGGCTCATCCCCGCAGGTGCGGGGCTCACTTGGGCGTCGGTGCGCCCATGCTGCGGGGTGAGGGCTCATCCCCGCAGGTGCGGGGCTCACGCCGGTGTCCTGACCAGCCTGAAAATGTACGGCGGCTCATCCCCGCAGGTGCGGGGCTCACCATTACTATGACACCTCCGTAGTGATTTCCGCTGGCTCATCCCCGCAGGTGCGGGGCTCACATTGTCACAGTTCCGTCTCTTCTCCGTCAGGTGGGCTCATCCCCGCAGGTGCGGGGCTCACCAGATGTGGCAGTCGCGGCAGAGCGGGATCGCGGGCTCATCCCCGCAGGTGCGGGGCTCACCGGTGCCTGCCGGCCGGGTCGGTGACGCGCTGGGGCTCATCCCCGCAGGTGCGGGGCTCACCTGGGGCGCTTGCTCTCCAGCCCGTTGAGCAGGGGCTCATCCCCGCAGGTGCGGGGCTCACGGCCGTTGGAGCGGGAGGGCGGGCAGCGGAGCGGGCTCATCCCCGCAGGTGCGGGGCTCACAACCCGCCGTCCTCTATCGCCTGGAGGATGCCCGGCTCATCCCCGCAGGTGCGGGGCTCACCTGTGCTCGTCCTATGGGCCGGCGGAGCGCTTGGGCTCATCCCCGCAGGTGCGGGGCTCACGCGCGCAGCAGCTCGGCGTATGTCGCGTCCGAGGGCTCATCCCCGCAGGTGCGGGGCTCACACGGGGGGAAACGGCTGTCCACTGTTCTGTTCGGGCTCATCCCCGCAGGTGCGGGGCTCACCACGCGCGACGACAGCGGCGTTGTCCGTCGTCGGGCTCATCCCCGCAGGTGCGGGGCTCACAGCATGGGGGCTTCGGTGACGCCGGGCCAGCCGGGCTCATCCCCGCAGGTGCGGGGCTCACCAGGCAGCCGCAGTATCCAAGTACGGCCTCGACGGCTCATCCCCGCAGGTGCGGGGCTCACGACTGGCCCCACAGTCACAACCTGGCCGCGATAGGCTCATCCCCGCAGGTGCGGGGCTCACGAAACGACACCTACCAGGTAGACCCGGCATGGGGGCTCATCCCCGCAGGTGCGGGGCTCACCGAGGACAGGATGGCCAGCTGGTCGAGCATTGCGGCTCATCCCCGCAGGTGCGGGGCTCACCGCCCAGTCGGGGACGTGCATGACGGCGGAGATGGCTCATCCCCGCAGGTGCGGGGCTCACACTCATCCCGTCTGGGCTTTGTATCGGAGTCTCGGCTCATCCCCGCAGGTGCGGGGCTCACCCTCGCCGCGCCGCGTCCCCGCTGGAGTCGTAGGGCTCATCCCCGCAGGTGCGGGGCTCACACAAAACCTCATACGCCACGGTGGATCGTGTAGGGCTCATCCCCGCAGGTGCGGGGCTCACCCGAGGAGCTGCCGGCCCCTGCGCTGGCCAGCAGGCTCATCCCCGCAGGTGCGGGGCTCACGGCGCAGCTGGGGACGCGGGCTGGGCCGGCCGAGGCTCATCCCCGCAGGTGCGGGGCTCACATCATGACACGCCCGGTCCGGTACCGGTCGCCGGGCTCATCCCCGCAGGTGCGGGGCTCACGGCGGCCCAGGCAGCCGCCCCTATTTCGTAGGCGGCTCATCCCCGCAGGTGCGGGGCTCACTCACTCTGAAGGAGGTTCTCTAGAACCACCGTCGGCTCATCCCCGCAGGTGCGGGGCTCACGACTCGATCCTCGCCCGGCTGTCGGATGGTGAGGGCTCATCCCCGCAGGTGCGGGGCTCACCTTGACCGCAACGCGCTCTGCTCTAGCTCGGACGGCTCATCCCCGCAGGTGCGGGGCTCACACGGGTCTGGACTTGTTCTAACATTTGGAGGTGGGCTCATCCCCGCAGGTGCGGGGCTCACAGGCCAGAGGCGTCCTTCGCCTCCTGGGGGTGCGGCTCATCCCCGCAGGTGCGGGGCTCACCAGGTCACGCGCGTCCCCCCGGAAATGGTGCCGGGCTCATCCCCGCAGGTGCGGGGCTCACCTCGCGCGCGGTGACACCTGCTCCTGCTACTACGGCTCATCCCCGCAGGTGCGGGGCTCACATCATGACGCGGCCGGTGCGGTATCGGTCACCAGGCTCATCCCCGCAGGTGCGGGGCTCACCCATTACTGGCATTGGGGTCGTAGCCCCACAGGGGCTCATCCCCGCAGGTGCGGGGCTCACTCTTCGTGACCATGCGTTGTGAAAATCAGCGACGGCTCATCCCCGCAGGTGCGGGGCTCACGGGTGATTGTTTTGTGGTGGTGTGGTACGGGGAGGCTCATCCCCGCAGGTGCGGGGCTCACGCGCTGGAGTCCGGCCGCCAGCTAGTGACCCGGGGCTCATCCCCGCAGGTGCGGGGCTCACGTTGGTGCCGCCTTGGCTGATGGGGGTGAGGTGGGCTCATCCCCGCAGGTGCGGGGCTCACGATTTACCCCAGCGCCGTTTCCAGGCGGCGATGGGCTCATCCCCGCAGGTGCGGGGCTCACTTGGAACAAGCTTCCCACGGGTCGTCGCCGGGCGGCTCATCCCCGCAGGTGCGGGGCTCACCGTCAGGGCCGATGTCGCTCACTGCTGTCACGCGGCTCATCCCCGCAGGTGCGGGGCTCACTCGACCTCTTCTGCGGTGCCGGCGGATGGGACGGGCTCATCCCCGCAGGTGCGGGGCTCACTCATCCAGAACCTCATACGACGCGAGGAGCTTCGGCTCATCCCCGCAGGTGCGGGGCTCACTGGTCCATGTTTCTTTGCGGTCGCCGGGGACGGAGGCTCATCCCCGCAGGTGCGGGGCTCACAGCCGAGTAGGAAATGGGTGCAGGTCACCCCCCGGCTCATCCCCGCAGGTGCGGGGCTCACGACGTCGAGAGCGACCGGTGGAACGCTGGACAGGGCTCATCCCCGCAGGTGCGGGGCTCACGACCTTTGACCCCTTGTGGAGGGACTGGGCGGAGGGCTCATCCCCGCAGGTGCGGGGCTCACCCTGACGCCGTCCCCGCCGCCAGCGACGACTGCGGCTCATCCCCGCAGGTGCGGGGCTCACTCCCCTGGTGCCCCGCCAGCACCGACAGCCCTGAGGCTCATCCCCGCAGGTGCGGGGCTCACGTTTACGGGACGCTCGGTCCGGCCGAGATCGAAGGCTCATCCCCGCAGGTGCGGGGCTCACACGGGGGGAAACGGCTGTCCACTGTTCTGTTCGGGCTCATCCCCGCAGGTGCGGGGCTCACTCGACCAGCTCAGAAGGGCTATGGCTGCGCGCCGGCTCATCCCCGCAGGTGCGGGGCTCACTCGACGTGGTCGGATGGGTCTGTGCTGCGCCGGGGCTCATCCCCGCAGGTGCGGGGCTCACCCACCCTGACGCTCATCCGCGACGGGCATAGAGGGCTCATCCCCGCAGGTGCGGGGCTCACACTTCCTGAACAGGAAGTCTACCAGCCAGTAACAACATTTACATTTAACTTCCAACGTGCCCTCATCACGCGCCACTCCTACCTCTCGATGACCGCCTCCCTCTTGAGGCCTTGCTCCAGCCCGGTCGTAGCCCTGAGCGAGACGCAGACTCAGAAGCCGACACCGGACGTAGCATCACACGCACCCCGTCGAGATCAACAGGTTCCCAATCATGTCGGTGCACCCGAAAATCCAGACCTTGCTCTGTGTTCACACCGAACACCATGATGGCCCGTCCATCCTGAACCATCTCCAAAACCCGATCCCAAAGCTCCTCCCTCACGCGAGCATTCACCTTGCCCACGAAAACCCCCGCGCTGATCTCCAGAAGCCAACGGGTCAAATAGCCTCGCAGCCCTGCCGGGCACGCCGTCAACACGATGACAACCATCACCCACCTCACCCATCGTCATAAGAGACCCCACCAGGAACAGTCCGCGCACCCCCATCCCACAACTCGAGGCTGTCCCACTCCACGACATCGACCTCATCACCCGCCTCGCTGTCAGCGAGCAGCGCTTGCACATCCTTGGCACACCGAGACAAAAGCTTCGCCGCATGGATCTCGTCCCGCATCGCGCGCCGCGTCTCCCCAGGAATGTCATCGCTCTCCGACGCCACCACGCGGAAAGCCACCGGCACCGCTAACTCCACCTTGTACAGATCAGCGATATCGAAGACGAACGACCGATCATTCCCGGTATGCACCACACCCAAACCCGGTGCGCACCCCAACGAGACAACCACCGCATGAACAGCCCCGTAAAGACACGTCGTAGCCGCTGACAAGGCCATGTTCACTGCATCCGAAGCCTCGAAATCATCCGTCCGATAATCACGACGTGACCAAGGAACCCCGGTCTCTTCCGACATCATTTTGTACGCCAGACGAACCCGAGCACCCTCCCGCCCACGCAGCTGCTGCATCGACAACCCCGACACGTCCTCCCCGGGGAAACGCATCTCGTACATCCGCCGAGCCACCGCCAACCGCAAACGTTGATGAGACACCACCTCCGCCTGACGGATCAACCACCTCGATGAACGAGCCATCGTGCGACCGTGCGCGTAATAACGCACCCCACGCTCCCCCACCCACACCGTGGTGGCCCCGCTCTCGGCAAGTACCACCATCGCCTGGTGAGTGACCCGAGTACCCGGGCCCAGTAACAACGCCCCGATCGTCGCCGACGGCACATGAACCGTGCCCCGCTCGTCGGTCACCGTGATGGCATTGCCATCACGATGCACCACTCCACGCTCGACGTAGACAAAGCTCAACCGGTCCTGGACCCGCACGAGCTCCTGGACATCACTGGGCCGGGCACCCGGGACCGGCTTCATCGCAGACGCGCCAAAGTCATCAGCCCGCACCCGTACGCCTTGGCCCGACCCATCCCACCGACCAAGGACTCGCGGAAACGATCCGCATCCGTGACCGTCAAAACTCCATCGAACTGGACGCGGCTGATCGTCACCCGACCGCGACGGTCCTTGTCACCAGGGTCACGCCGGGTAAACGCATCTGCGTGACGTCCGGTCACCGAGACCCCGCCTTCGTCAGAGCCCGGCGGATCAAGGACCTCGAAGCCCCACCCCTGGCCGTGCTCACGAAGCCACCGTTCCTGCTGATGAACAGTGACATGCGGAACCACCTTCCCGCGCCGTTCGCCCTCCTGCCGAAGCACATGCACCGGATTGGCAGCCAATCTGAAACGCCACGCCTGGCCCTCGGACAGCCGCGAAAGAAAAGGAGCATAGGTCGTGGTCTGCCAGGTCTGCGTCGTCGGCCAACCAGCCTGTTCCACCAGTGCAGTCATGTCCGGTTCTGCAGAACCCACCACGTAGAGACAGAGCTCATGACGTTGCGGCCGATCGACCCGCCACAACACCCGCCCCGTGGACGCCTCCGGCGGATAACAGGACAACACCGCAGCGTGCATCCGCTGAGGAGAGCCCAGCAGCTGACGAGTGCCTCGACGAGCCGTATTCAACGCGAACCTGCTCAGGTACACGGCACACCACCCACCTCGGCGAAGAAATCCGGTTCCGACGACGCAGACCTCCGGTCGGCCCGACCTATGGGGTTGTCGACCAACACCGGGTCCACAGAAACCACCGATCGCCACAAATACTCCCGACGCTCCGGATTCCAGCTCTGCGGAAGATCACGCACCTCCTCCGGGAAGATGTCCTGCGAACCTCCCGATGAATCCGCATCGACGAGGATCTCCAAACGGACCTCCCGCTGCAACTCCCGACGATGCCAAGACGCTGCCTGCCACGGCGCCTCCCGCAAAACCTCCACGAGGCTTCCGTCGAACACAGACATCGATACCGGCCGAGAAGGCGGACATGACCGCCGACCCAAATACAACGGGAACGCCGGCGAGCGCACCGCCTCGTCCAAGGACTGCACCAAGGAGTGGTCGCCCTCGACAGCTGCGGTGAAGACCGCATCTGCCAAGTAGTAGCGGTACGACAACGGCATCGGGGCAGGTTTCGGAGACGTCCACCGGATCGCTGTCTGGAAGTCGCGGACCAGACGTCCTGGCTGGTCGACCCGCACCCCGAAACGGAGACCCAACAAGTCCTCGATGGGGTCTGTTCTACGGCGTCCTTGTGCTGCGGCCAGGAGGCCGAACACCCCGCTCTTCGTCGGGGACGTCCGAGTGTTCCTGCGGGCGAATCTGCTCGAATCGCCCCACGATTGCAAGGGCCCCGCCAAACGGAGCAGAAGAACGGCCATCAGCGGGCCGCCGTCTCCGTCACGGCCTCCTGGAGACGGGTGACCAGGTCCTGCAATGTCACTCGCTCGCCCAATTGGTCGACGGCTTCTGCCGCTGACGGCCCGCGGGTCACCCACGTGTGCTGTGCCGACGCGCCGAACTGAGGCAATATCTCGTCGGCGTACTCGGTGAGGCGTTCGCATGATGCGCGCACGTATCCGGTGTCTCCGGGGACGATGGCTTCTTCGAAGGCGCCGACCAGGTTCACCGGTTGTCCTTGTCGCATCATGACCACCACGGCGTCGGGCAAGGTGCGGTTTCCGAAGGTGTTCTGCTTCCCGGTCGGCATGCTCGTGATGAAGCCCTGTGCGAAGGCTGCTGCTGCTCGTCCGGTGGCGTCGGCGTTCCCGAGGTTCTCCAGCAGGCCGTCCACATTGATCGTCGCGAAACGGTACAGGGTCGACGAGTTGAACTCGACGGTGCCGATCATGCCTGCGCCGGTGTCTGATTGGAGGTTTCGGTCGTCGACCGCGGTGTAGTAGTCGTCCTCGTTGTCGACTCGGTGGGTGCTCAAGGCGTGCGCGACCTGTACTGCGGCGTCCACGTTGAGGTCCGCGTCATTGGCGACCATCCTGCCGAATAGTGCGATGTCGACGCCGTGTCCTTCCTGCATGGCGGCTTTGATCGCTTTTTTGTCGAGTTTGTTTTCTCCGTAGGACAGATCGGCGAGTTTGTCGAGTTGGATCGAGCTGATGAAGACGAGGTACTCGGCTTGGGCGACCTTCGGCGGCAGGTCTTCCTCGCCTTTCTTCACGCGGGGTTTCTCCACTTTCAATCCGAGCTGAGTCAGGACTTCTTCGGCTCGTTTCTGTGCAGCCTGCACCGCTGTCATGTCGGTCGGGTCGTCGCCTCGCTGTTCGGCGATCCGACCTCCGAGGAGTTCCACGAGTCGTTTCGTCCGGTATCCCAGTTCGTTCTTGTCCACGTGGGCGGGGAAAGCAGCCCGGGTGGCTCTTTTCCAGGCTTGGCTGCTCACCCGGGCGCGGGTCACTCCGCCGTACACCGCTGATTTGGGCTGGCCGGTGTCATCCCGGTTGATATTGCTCGGCGGCAGGGTCTGGATGATGTGAATGTCGACATAGGTCGTCATGGGAGAACTCCTTTGATTCGAGAAGGTGGAAGCGCGAGGCGCCGAAAAGAGGGGAGGGCTGTTCAGGCCGAAGCGGTTTCGACGTCGCCCCGGCGGCGACGGAGATCGCGGCCCCAGGAGAGCCGGACCCGGGAAGCGCTCCGGGGAGAGGACAAGTCGTACAGGTCACAGGCCAGGAGCCCGTAGTCGAGGCCGATCCCTGCGGACCGTTCGGCGCGCATCAAGGTCAGCAGGGTGCGCATCACTGCGAGCCGACGACGCTCCGTCGCCGCGCTACCTGCTTGGTGGAATTTCGCGATCACCGAGCTGTCGAGTTCCTTCTTGTCGCCTCGTTCCCAGGCGAGTTGTCGCACTGCCTGGCCGAAGCGGGTACCCGGCCGGTGGACCCCGTCGGAACGTGATTGTTGGTGCACGGCGTAAAGACACAAAGCCGCGTGGATGGCCTTTTCAGCCTGCGAAGGTCGGTCATTTCTGGACGAGCCGGCAAGAGAGTCCGGGAGTTCGCCCAAGGTGATCTCCCATACGGCAGGTTCATTTCCTGGCATGTTCGGGTCGGCACGTCGGAGCGCGGCCATCGTCGATGCCCCATACGCGGTGGGTTGTTCGCCGCCACGGGCATACTCACGTTGTAGACGTGACACCTTGCTGTGCACGTACTGTGCGATGTCCTGCCGAAGATCTGCGCCGCTCATGACGTCTCCTCCACTGTAGAAACCAGCTTCTTGTCAGCTGTCGGATCCGGGTATGCGCGAGGAAGCGCTTTCCGCAGTGCAGACCGGAACCAGCCCTCTGCGATCGGCGCGTCAATGACATGTCCTTTGACTTCGCGTCCTCGCCACGCTTTATCGGCTGAGGCATCGACCAGTTCCGCACCGACCTCTCGGAGGAGTCGATCCGCGTTGCGGTGCCACGTGGTCAAGGCTTGTGCGGCGTCCTTCTCCGCAGTCAGCCCCCACGCCCACTCCCGGAAAGGACGGTCGAGCACATTCCAGGCCCGCTCGGCGGCCCGTTCCTGCACCCCTTCAGGCGCCCCGCCTGCTGCCTGTTGGAGATTGCCCGCGAAATGACGTACAGCGCTCACCGCTTCCTGAGTGGCTGCCACGGCATCGATCACCGTCGAGCGCAGCGCAGCGCTGGTCAGAACGCCTGCGTGCAGATGCATCGAATCGTCGATGACTCCCGAGATGACTGAGCTCTGCGAGCCGTACTCGATGCCGATGGCCCGGAACCTGATGGGGTGGTCACGGCCGAGGTATTCCTCTTCGGTCACGGTCGCCAACCATCGGAGCAAAGGTGGGGACAGCCGCGAAGCTTCCTCCGCTGGCCCGCCCGTCGAGGAGTTACCGGCGAGCAGGCTTTCCAGGCCGCGCCACACCGCACGCTCCGGCTGGTGGGTGACCGGCATGTAAACCACCGGACCGTGATCGCCTTTCTTCTCCTGGTTGGCGCTGCGCCGCCAGGCCACCATCGCTTCGTCTCCGTGGCGGTTCTGCAGGACAGCTCGGTCCCCGTAGCACACCAGCGCGTCGACGACGTACCCTTCGTCGTCGGTGAACAGCCGCAGCCGTCGACTCTGCCAGGCAAGGAGCTCCACCGGGCCTGTCTCGCGATCCGGGTCGGACAATCGGCGATCGACAGCGCTGCTCAAGAGGTCTTCGCGCTCCCAGACCGGAAGATCACCCTCCGGGGAAGGTTTCTCGTACACCAGGTTCAGCAGTAGGGTCTCGGCCAAGGTGTTCCCTTCGGCGATGATCATGCCGAGGTTCCCGCACCATCCGGTTCCTGACGGGTATCCTTTCCCACCTTTCACCCGCTCGTCACCAACAGCCCCCGACTTGATCCCAGCCGGATCATAGGCCTGACAGTGGATCAGCCACCGGGCTGCCTCCGCCGGGCCGATCCGGTCCAGGCCCCGACCGGCGCGCGTGGTGAAGAACTTCTCCCCGTCGGGGATCTCTGCGATCAGCTTCGTCAACCCGGACGTACTCCCCTTCTCCGTATGCAGGTCGGCCACCTGAAGAAAAGGCGCCCGCGCGTCGAAGAGCTCGAAGCGGTCCCGGAACCGCTCCAGGTAGGTGATCACCGCGGCGGTGGGAAACCCCTCCGACCACCATTCGCCCCACTGCTCGACAGCCTCATCGGGGTAAAGATCCTCCCGAAGCGCGCGATGGCAGATGGCCAGAAGAAGACGTAGGACCGCTGCCTGTTGTGTCGGCATCTCCCCCGCCAGGCCTCGCCAGCGCGAGATGTCGCGGAACAGCTCTTCCAAGGAGACCTCGTGACAGCGTTGTCCTTCATCGCGCGCCAAGATCCACGGGTCATGCACCAGATTGAATGTCGGAGTCATGTCACTTCCTGTCCGATGTTTCTGCAGAGACGAGCAAACCGAGCAACCTGTCGTAACGGACGCGACGACCACACAGGACCGTTTGCAGGGAGTCGTCCAAGGGCAGCACCAGCTGCCCGGCCAGCCAGCGGTTGTCCTGCCACCCAACAACCTCAGGAACCTGCTCCAATTCCGCGATGACCTGGTCGATCACCCCCGGATGAACCAATGTCCGAGGCAACCGGACCGTGCAGGAAGCAGCGGCACGAGCCACCCGGTCGTCATAGCTGCCGAGCACGGTCGGTAATGCTGCACCTGCTTCTTCGGGAACATCCGGCAGCACGTGGAGGAGGCCGTCCTGTTCGCTGCGGGACAAGAGGATCACTTCGAGGGAGTCGGAGCTGTCACGAACCTGCGCCTTCCCGCACCGATCCAGGTCGTCGCCCTCAGCACGCACCGGGGAGGTGAGCCAGTCGATCAACGTGAGAGAGCGCATCGGCTCCGTGACCTGGAAGTCCTCAGCCCTTTTCGTGGAGTCCGCTCTGATCGCGGCATACTTCCGTCGAGCTGCTTCCCATGCCTCCGACCAGCCCGGCGGTGGCTCCGCGTGCTCGACGTAACCCGACTGGACCAATGTCGGAATGTCCGGCGGCAATAGGATCTCCTGCCCGGAGCACAGCTGCGGCAGCAGAACTGCCACGGCACGCAGCAGCCGGTACTCGCCGTACACGGCCACACAGCCACGGTCGAACAGCGGAGGCCCGCCCTGTGGGTCGACGCCGCTGACACCGGTGAGATACAGGTGAGGACGACGCAAAGCTGCCGGCCGTTCCATCTCCGCACGACGGTGCCGGTGCAGACGCCCAGTCCGTTGGAGGAGAAGATCGATCGGGGCGATATCGCTGAACATCACATCGAAGTCGACATCGAGGCTCTGCTCCAACACTTGTGTCCCGACGACAATGCACCGCTGGGGACGGCTGACCACGCCCCCTGGCGGGCCGAGCAGCTCTCTGATCTTCCTCTCCAGGCGCATCCGGTCCGGCCCGATGAAACGGCTGTGTACGAGGAGGACTTCCTCCCCGAATTCCTCGCGTAATTCTTCGAAGGTGTTCTGGGCACGCCCGACGGTGTTCCGAATGACAGCGGCGCATCCTCCGTCGACGAGTTCCCTACGCAGAAGCGGGAGAAGCTCGTCATCAGGTACGACGGACAAGGCCACCGGAACCGGTTCGGCCGTGTCCGTGATCGCCACCGTTCGGACGTGGGTCGTCGCCACGGTGAGGCATGGATAGGTCGACGGTTCAGGGATCTCCACCCGCTCGGAGCGCTCAGACTTGGGCTGCCGTCCACGCCGCCCGCGGACGTAGGCGTCGACCAGTTGTCTGCGTTGCGCGGAAGGCAGCGTGGCCGAGAGCAGGACGACCGGCGCCCCGTAGGCTCCCAGCCAGGTCAGTACCCGGCACAGATAGGACCGCATGTAGTCATCCGCGGCATGAACCTCGTCGACGATAACGACCTTCCCGGACAGCGCCAGGTGCCGTAGTGCGAGATGTTTCGTCTGTAGACCGGCGAAGAGAACCTGGTCGACGGTGCCGATCACATGATTCGCGAGTACCCCTCGTTTTCGTCCTTGCAGCCAGGTGTCGGCGACAGGAGCAAGGCGTTCTGCCGAAGCGCTCCCCATGTTGAGGTCGTCGTCGTAGACACCGTTGAACCTCGCGTAACTGTCCCGGAGCAGCCCTCGGTAGTCGTCGTTGAGACCTGACTTCGAGTGGGCCAGGAAGACACTGGTCTCGGATTGTCCAGGCAGATGTCGTAGCCAGGTGAGGACACGGGTGAACATCGCATCGCTGGTAGCCATGGTGGGCAATGCGACGAAAACACCACCACATCCGAATTCAGCTGCGAGAATCTCTGCGGCTTGAAGCGCAGCTTCGGTCTTGCCCTGTCCCATCGCAGCTTCGACAACGATCAGGGGTGCTTCATCGACCTCAGCCGCAGCGGTCATCGCCTCCTGCTGAACCGGCCTGATCGGGTATCCCGCAAGATGTGGAAAGCGTGTGGCCAGCAGAGCTGCGGGGTCTCCGGTAGGGGGCGGAGGAGGATGCCACGGCGGAGGCAGTGTGAGTGAACCCAAGGCCATCGACCTACGCAGGTCACCGTCGTCAAGCCCATCGTAGGGAAAAGTCTTCTCGTCGCTGGCAATCCAATCTGCTGCGATCAACGCCGCGCTGAGGTCGACCTGTGCAACGGTCGAGAGCCCTTTGGGCGGAAGCGCAGCGAGGATCTCGTCGAGGTGATATTCGACGAACATCCGGGTAAGGATCTCGTGGCGGACGTCGTCCCAGGCAGGCCCACCCCATGCCCTGCTGCCTCGCCGGGGATCGCGGTTGTTCCTCAGCCTGCTGAGTGCCTCTCCGGTGGGCGGGGTCCCGTGATGACCCCCGATGACGGTGGCCAGGGACCGCGCGACAGGCCGGGAGACGGAGCGAGTTGTGGTCAACCATTCCTGGAGCAGGAAATGCCCCATGACTCCGTGGTGGGCGTAGTCGTCCCGAGGAACATCAGGACAAGACAGCCCTTGTTTTTCGAGGTGATAAACCACGTGCTCGGCTCCCACGAGGCGGGCTTTACCCGCAAAGGCCGGCGCCGCTTTACCCAGGTCATGGACCGAGGCAACCCAGGCAAAAAGAGACTTGGCCAGCCTTTCAGTACCGCCGAGTTCAGCAGCCACCCTTCTTCGCACGATCCGAGGAATCCAGTGATCCCATAAGTGATCGGCAACGGCGGCCGTGTCCTCCAGGTGGACCACCAACGGCAGATAGGAGCCATCCTCTCGGCTCAGCTTCCCCCACAAGGCCCAGGCCCTGTCAGACCATCCTGGAATCCTCGACATGAGGCCCTCCCCAGTCGTCGGCAATGCTTCGTCGCGCCGCCTCTCGCCTTCGACAATACCTGTCAACACACACCACATCAAACCCTCAAACTCCCCATCGAGAACACAATTTATATTTTTTTAAGGATCCAAGGAGTGCGGACAGCAAAATCTTCTCAGGCCCACACAGAGGAGAAGCTATCCCCGCAGGTGCGGGGCGCACATACTTTCAGGGGCTTCCCCATCGAGAACACAGGGTTCATCCCCGCCGATGCGGGGCATCATCGCGATGAGCCGACAGCGCAAGAAGCCATGACAGTCTACGCCCCCAGCAAACTCGAACAAATTTGTCCCACAGCCAAGTTCATGGAACGAGCCAATGACAAAACCCCTGTCGGCCACCACATATCCGGAATGCTCGGAACATGCACGACGGCTGGCCTCAGACCTGTAGAACCGCACCGCTCAACCGTCGCGCCTCACCGCACGTACCGTTTGGTCCACGCCCGTCCCGCAGCATCCACCACCGTTCCGCGCGCGCCCACGACGAGCAGGCACTTCATGTCGATGCTCCGCGGGTCCAGGGTGCCCAGCGTGGTCACCGTCAGCGATTCCTCGGCCCGGCCGACGTCCCGGCCGACCACCACCACGCACTCTGCGCCCCGCTCGGCCAGAAGCACCTCGTGGGCGCGCACGATCTGTTCGGTGCGGGTCCGTGACGCCGGGTTGTAGATCGCCACCACCAGGTCGGCACGGCTCACCGCCCGCAGCCGCTCCTCCACGACCTCCCACGGTTTGAGCCGGTCGGACAGTGAGATCACCGCGTAGTCCCCGCCCAGTGGGGCACCTGCTCGTGCCGCGACCGCCTGCGCAGCGGTCACCCCCGGCAGCACCCGCACCGGCACCCGGCTGTACGGCGTGCCGTCCGCGGCACGACCTTCGGCGGCCTCGAAGACCGCCGAGGCCATCCCGAAGACTCCCGCGTCCCCGCCGGAGACCACTGCGACCTTCTCTCCCGCCAATGCCAGGTCCAACGCCAGACGGGCCCGGTCGACCTCGACGGTGTTCCCGCTGGCGTGCCGGGTCAGCCCGGTCCGCTGCGGCACCCGGTCCACGTAGGGTGCATAACCGATCACGTGGGAGACCTCGGCCAGCGCGGCGGATGCCTCCGGGGTGAGCCACCGGTCCGGCCCCGGCCCCAACCCGACCACCAACAGTTCGGCCGGCCCCTGCTCCACCGCAGGCCGGCCTGCCGCTGCCAGGGCCAACTGTTCGGCCGCGCGCCCGGCGGCATCGGCGCGCACGTCGTGGCCGACCATCACCACCATCGCCATGTAGGGCACCTCGGCGGGGTCCACCGCGGAGACCGGCAGCACCCGCTGCGAATCCCGAGTCGCGAACTCCACGTACCAGGCGTCGTCGAGCCGCCCGGCCTGCCGCAGCGCCTCCACCACGCCGGGGAAAGTACGGCCCAGTTTCATGACGACCGCGGCGTCGGTGTCGGCCAGTCGGCGTGCCAGCTCAGGCACCGGCAGCGTGCCCGGCAGCACGGTCAGCACGTCCTCGTGACGGCACAACCCGGTCGCCACCGCCGCCGTCGACCCGGCCACCGAGGTCACCCCGGGAACCACCTGTGCGGTGAACCGGTCGGCGAGCCGATCGTGCAAGTACATGTACGAGCCGTAGAACATGGGGTCGCCTTCGGCGAGCACGACGACGTCACGGCCCGCAGCCAGATGCTCGCCCAGTCGGGCCGCCCAGGTGTCGTAGAAGTCCTCGATGGCGCCGTAGTACCCGCCGGGGTGATCTGTGGTGCCGGTGGTCACCGGGTACACCATCAGTTCTTCGATCTGCCCGTCACGCAGGTAGGGCCCGGCGATGGCCCGCGCCCCGGAGCGCCCGCTGGGCCCGGAATGGTAGGCGACGACATCGGCGTCGGAGATGATCCGGGCGGCTTTCACCGTGACCAGTTCGGGGTCGCCGGGGCCGACCCCGACCCCCCACAGACGACCGGGAACGACCGCGTTCACAGGATCTCCTCCGGACGAGCCAGGGCGTTGACGGCAGAAGCTGCCAGAGCCGAACCACCCCGACGGCCGTGCACGACCAGCCACGGCACCCCGTACGGGTTCTCGGCGAGCGCGATCTTGCTCTCCGCGGAGCCGATGAATCCGACGGGGATCCCGACGACGGCGGCGGGGCGGGGCCCACCGTCGGCGATCATCTCCAACAGGTGAAAGAGCGCGGTGGGCGCATTGCCGATGGCGACGACAGCTCCTTGGAGCCTGGGCCCCCACAGGGAGACGGCGGCGGCGGCGCGGGTGGTGCCCCATTCCTGCGCGAGCTGGGCGGTGCGGGGGTCACGCAGGGTACAGATCACCTGGTTGTCGCGAGGCAGTCGGGCGCGGGTGATCCCGGAGTCGACCATGTGGGAGTCGACGAAGATGGGGGCGCCTGCGGTGAGGGCGCCGCGGGCTGCGGCGACGACGTGGGGGTGGAAGGCGAGGTCACCGATGAGGTCGACGTCGCCGGAGGCGTGCATCATGCGGACGGCGACGGTGCGGGCGTTCTCGGGCAGCCCGTCGAGGGCGGCTTCGGCGCGGATGGTCGCGAAGGAGCGGGTGTAGATCTCCCGGCCGTCCCGGCAGTAGTCGTAGCGGGGTGTCGGTGGGGCGGGGGTCTCGGGCACGGTCATCGGTTCTTCTCCTGGGGTCGGCGGCTGGGTCGGTCAGCCGCGGGGGCCCACGCCGGGCCGGGTGAGTGCTTCTTCGACCGTGGCGGGTCGTAGTAGGTCGATGTGGTTCTCCGCCGGGGCTCCGCAGCGTCGTTCGCAGGCGCTGACGTAGACGAGGGGTCCGGGTCCGTCGAGTTCGTCGGCGAGTCGGCGGGTGAAGGTCTGGGTGTCCATGTCGGCGCGGGCGCAGCCGGGGGCGCCGGTGCAGGCGGCCAGTCGCGCCCACGGTGAGTTCTGGTCGACGGCGAGCCCGGCGGCGGCGAGGGTCTCCTGGTGGGCGGCGCCTTCGGGGACGACGATGCTGCGCCAGGGGGTGACGACGACCTGGCGGGTGCCGGTGGCGCGGGTGACGTCGGCGAGCGCCGTGTACTGGGCGCAGGTGAGCAGGCCGAGCGGAACACCGACGACGAGGTGGGTTCTGTTGGTGCCCAAGGGGGTGCGCCGGGTGGGTGCGGGTTCGGTCCCGTCTGGTGCGGGGTCGGTTGCGGCGGGTGTTCTGTCGATGGGGGCGAGCAGCGGGGTGGGGAGTTCGCGGATGTGCCAGGGGCGGGGGTCGAGGCTGGCGCGGGCGTGCAGGAAGGCTTCGGCGAGGTCGACCATCACGGTCGGGGCGTCGTCGGCGGCGACTTCCCGGCCGTGTTCCCGGTCGCCGGCGTGGACGATGCCCCGGGTGGGGCTGGTCGCCTGATAGGCCAGGTCGAACTGTTCGCCGAGGACGTCGTCGCGCCCGTCGTCGAAGGCGACGAGGAAACGTCCGGGAAGTCCGGAGGTGGCCGGTCTGGAGCGCAGGAGTTCGTCGTAGGTGGTGACCAGGGGGCGGATGTCGGCGTGTCCGTGGCCGTCGAGCCCGCTGAGTGGGCTGGCGATGATGTTGCGGACGAGTTCGTGGGCGGGGGCGGGGATGATGCCGGTGGCGGCGATCCGGTCGGCGAGTCGGCAGGGCAGCGGGTCGGGCAGGGCCCGGATCTGCAGGGCGCCCCGACTGGTCAACTGGACTGTGCCATCTCCGTATTCGCGTGCCAGCGCGACGATCTCACCCAGGATGTCGACGTCTACGGCGATCCCTCCGGTACGCAGTCGCACGATCAGCCCGTCGTTCGAGGCATAAGGGCGGACCAGGCCGGGGCAGCGGTCGACCGGCACCTCGTGACGGGGAGCAGCGGTGGCAGGCATCGGCGGTGGCCTCCAGGGGATCGGCATACGGGACGGCTCACTCACCCTAGTGTCCTCCGAAGGTCGTCACGGGACCCCACCCGCGGGATCACGCGGATACCAGACGCCTCGCACCCCGGTCGGGTGACACATCCCGAAGCCGATGCCGGGTAGCCTGACCCCGGCGTCGACGGTCGAGGAACCCCGGTGAAAACCCGGGACGGTCCCGCCACTGTGAACCTGCCGCCAGTTCTCCGGCCCAGGAAAGTCAGGAACTCGCCGCGACGTGACCTCCCTCGCGTGCACCCACCGGTGCGCGCCCGACCCAGGGGCGGACGACCCCGAAGGAGCACCATGACGCGCATCGCGCTGCTGTCCACGTCCGACACCGACCTGCTGTCCGCGCGCGCCTGCGGCGCCGACTACCTGTACGCCAACCCGGCCCGGCCCGGTGCCGACCCGACCCGGTCCGCCGACGCGATCCTGGCCGAAGCCGTGGAACAGGCCACGATCGTCGTCGTACGGATCCTGGGCACCCCGCCGGAGCTGTTGGAAGCTGTGCGGGCCACCCGGGAACGTCCGGGGGTGCAGCTGATCGTCCTGGGCGGCGAGCAGGCCCCTGACGCCGCTCTGATGGAGATGTCGACCGTCCCCGCCGGAGTGGTCCGCGAAGCCCACCGGTACCTGGCGTACGGCGGGCCGGAGAACCTCGGCCAGTTGCACACCTTCCTGTCCGACACCCTGTTGCTCACCGGGGAAGGTTTCGCCCCGCCGGCCGAACAAGCCTCCTGGGGTGCGCTCCCCCGCCCTGAGCTGCCCGCGCTGCCCGAGGGCGCATCCCGACCCCGGGTGGGCATCCTGTTCTACCGGGCTCAGTACGCCGCGGGGAACGACGCCTACGTCCACGCACTGGCCGATGCCGTCGACGCCGCAGGCGGGGTCGGCGTGCCGGTCTTCGTGACCTCGCTCCGGGAAGCTCCGGACGACCTGCTCTCCCATCTGAGCAGCTACGACACCCTGGTCACCACGGTATTGGCCGCAGGAGGAACCCGACCGGCCACCGCGAGCGCCGGCGGGGACGACGACGCCTGGGACGTCAAGGCCTTGGCCGCCCTGGACGTCCCCGTCGTCCAAGGTCTGTGCCTGACCTGGGACCGCTCGTCCTGGTCCGAAGCCGACGACGGCATGAGCCCGCTCGACGTGGCGACCCAGGTCGCCGTCCCCGAATTCGACGGGCGGATCATCTCGGTGGCGTTCTCCTTCAAAGAATTCGACGAGGACGACCTGCCCCGTTATGTGGCCGACCCCGAGCGGTGCGCCCGCGTCGCCGGCATCGCACTGGGCTACGCCCGGTTGCGTCACGTCCCCGTCGAACAGCGTCGGATCGCCGTCGTCCTGTCGGCCTACCCGACGAAGCACTCCCGCATCGGCAACGCCGTCGGCCTGGACACCCCGGTCTCGCTGGTACATCTGCTACGGGCCCTGCGTGACGCCGGATACGACCTCGGAGCCCCCGGCGACCTTCCTGGCGTCGACGAATCAACGTATGCCGACGTGCCGAGCCCCGACACCGCGGCAGGCAACGACCTGATCCATGCCCTCATCGCCGCCGGCGGGCAGGACGAAGACTGGCTGACCTCCGACCAGCTCGCCGGGCAGCCGGTCCGCGTCGACGCAGCCACCTACCGTCGCTGGTTCGCAGAACTGCCCGAAGAGCTGCGCAACGACATGGTCGAGGCGTGGGGCGAAGCTCCCGGAGACCTCTTCGTCGACCGCTCCCCCGCCGCGGTGGCCGCCGACCCCGACGGCCAGATCGTCTCGGCGACCCTCCAAGCCGGCAATGTCGTCGTCCTGGTGCAGCCGCCGCGTGGCTTCGGGGAGAACCCCATCGCGATCTACCACGACCCCGACCTCGCACCGACCCACCACTACATCGCCACCTACCGGTGGGTCGCGAAGGAATTCGGCGCGCACGCCGTCGTCCACCTGGGCAAGCACGGCAACCTGGAATGGCTGCCCGGTAAGACTCTCGCCCTGTCCTCCGGGTGCGGCCCGGACGCCGCGCTGGGCGACCTGCCCGTGATCTACCCCTTCCTCGTCAACGACCCCGGCGAAGGTTCACAGGCCAAACGGCGCGCGCACGCCACGATCATCGACCACCTGGTACCGCCGATGGCCCGGGCGGAGAGCTACGGCGACATCGCCCGCCTGGAGCAGCTCCTCGACGAGTACGGCAATGTGTCCGTGATGGACCCGGCGAAGGCCCCGGCCTTGCGCGCGCAGATCTGGACGCTGATCCAGGCCGCCAAGCTGCATCAGGATCTCGGGGTCGAGGACATGTCGGTCGACGACGGCGATGCCTTCGACGAGTTCGTGATGCACATCGACGGGTGGCTGTGCGAGGTGAAGGACGCCCAGATCCGCGACGGCCTGCATGTTCTGGGGCAGGAGCCTCAAGGGGAGGCGCTGGTCAATCTGGTGTTGGCGATCCTGCGCGCGCAGCAGGTGTTCACGGGGGGTACCGAGCCGGTGCCCGGTCTGCGGACGGCGTTGGGTCTGGACGAGTTCGGTGTGGGGCATGCCCTGTCCGACCGGGTGGAGTCCTTCGCCCGGCTGTTGGTCGGTGGTTTGGCTGCTCGAGGCTGGTCGGAGGAGGACCTGGGCGTCTATGTCCGGGAGCATCTGGCGGCGGCGTGTGCGTCCGATCCGATGGTGGCGGAGGCCTTCGCGGCGGCTGATCCGGCGGCGGTGGCGGCGTCGCTGCGTTTCGCCTGCCGGGAGGTGGTGCCCCGGTTGGCCGGTACGGCCGGTGAGATCCCGGCGGTCTTGCACGCTTTGGACGGTGGGTATGTCCCGGCCGGCCCGTCGGGGTCGCCTTTGCGTGGTCTGGTGAATGTGCTGCCTACGGGGCGTAACTTCTACACGGTGGATCCGAAGGCGATCCCGTCCCGGTTGGCGTGGGACACCGGTCAGGCCTTGGCTGACGACCTGTGTGCCCGGCATGTCCGGGAGACGGGTGCTCATCCGCGGTCGGTGGGTCTGTCGGTGTGGGGGACGTCGGCGATGCGGACCTCGGGTGACGATGTCGCCGAGGTGTTGGCCCTGTTGGGGGTACGCCCGGTGTGGGACGAGGCGTCACGGCGGGTCATCGGGGTGGAGCCGATCCCGTTGGCCGAGTTGGGTCGGCCCCGGATCGACGTGACCGTGCGGATCTCCGGTTTCTTCCGGGATGCTTTCCCCCATGTCATCGCATTGTTGGACGACGCGGTGCAATTGGTCGCCGGGTTGGAGGAGTCCGAGCAGGACAACTATGTGCGCGCCCATGTGGAGGCCGATCTGGCTGCGGAGGGTTCGCACGGCGATCGGCGGCGGGCCACGACGCGGGTCTTCGGCAGCAAACCGGGCACCTACGGTGCGGGGATCCTGCAGTTGGTCGAGTCGGGGAGTTGGCGTGGTGACGCCGATATCGCCGAGGTGTATGCCACGTGGGGCGGGTACGCCTACGGACGTGATCTGGACGGGGCGCCGGCGCGGGGTGACATGGAGACCGCGTATCGGCGGATCCAGGTCGCGGCGAAGAATGTGGACACCCGGGAGCATGACATCGCCGATTCGGACGACTACTTCCAGTACCACGGGGGCATGATCGCCACGGTGCGTTCGCTGACCGGGGAGAGCCCTCGCGCCTATGTCGGAGATTCCACAGCGCCGGAGGCGATTCGTACCCGTTCGTTGGCGGAGGAGACCGCGCGGGTGTTCCGGTCCCGGGTGGTGAATCCGCGGTGGTTGGCGGCGATGCGTCGCCACGGGTACAAGGGTGCTTTCGAGATGGCGGCCACGGTCGACTACCTGTTCGGTTTCGATGCGACCGCCGGGGTCGTGCAGGACTGGATGTACGAGTCCTTGGCGCAGGAGTACGTCCTGGACGAGACCAATCAGGAATTCCTGCGGGAGGCGAATCCGTGGGCATTGCATTCCATGGTGGAACGTCTGCACGAGGCGGCGGACCGTGGGCTGTGGGAGAAACCCGACCCGGAGGTCATGGACCAGCTGCGTGAGATCTACCTGGACGTGGAGGGCGAGATCGAGGACGGGCCCACCGGCCGGTGACCATCTGGCGGGTGTCTCCGGGGGGTGGATCCCGGAGACACCCGCCGGGGGTGGTCGTCACGTCGTGACCCGTCGCGGTGCGGGTCAGCGTCGGCTCAGTTCCTCACGTAGACGAGAGGTCTCCTCGGCGGTACGGCACATGGCGATGTACACCTCCAAGGTCATGCGGGCCATCGCGAGCTGAATCAGCCCGATGAAGGGGGCGACGAGCAGGATCACGATGCCCAAGCCGGCCTGTTTGTTGGCCATCAGGACGAAGGAGGAGAGCAGGGCGAGCAAGGTGAAGACGAGGACCAGGCTCATGAGCAGGATGTAGACGATCCGTACGATGTGCGGGGTCGCGAAATGCTGGAAGGACAGGTCGAACAGGGAACCCAGGAGACCTTTCTTGGTGTGCTGTTGCGGCATCTGCCCGGGATACATGGGGTTGGGTCCGGGGCCTTGCCCGTACTGCTGCTGGTGGGGGTATCCGCCGGTCTGCGGGTAGCCGGCGTTGTGCTGCTGGTAGCCGGTCCAGGCTTGGGGCTGGCCTTGGACGTGGCCTGCGTTCTGGGTGTTCCCGGGGTGTGCCCCTGGGGTGGCGGAGGCTCCGGCGGTCTGCTGTTGGGCGTACGGGGGCATCAGGGGCGTCCCTGGTGTCTGCTGATGCCCCGGCAGCGGCGGCGGAGCATAGCTGCCACCCTGCGCCTGTTCGTTCGACCCCTGTGGTGGCTGATGAGACATCAGGTTGTTTCCTTCTTCGTCGGTTCTTCCCCGAGGCGGGAAGGCACCGTTCACTTTAAGGCGGGAGTGGTCGTCGTGGTGGGCTTCGTCCGAACCCGCTGACATCGGTAGCGGCGCAGGTCATCGTCGAATCGGCGAACACCGAAGCGGCTGTTCCGATTCCGATGTCACAGCTCGTTCGCCACCGGTAGGCGCATACCTGCGCCGGGACACCAGGAAGAAGGACCTCTGTCCCACCTGTGGCGGCACAGGATGGCTATGGTCGAGCCGTTGATGAGGGAACCCGGTGAAAGGCCGGGACTGACACGCAGCGGTATGGCGGACAGGCGGACAAGACCACTGGCTTCGGCTGGGAAGGGTCCGACCCTGGATGAGGCCGAGTCCGAATACCTGTCAACGCTTTTCTGTCAATGTGCGTGCCGCGTGCCTCGGCCCACCGACGAACGGATCGCCAGTGCTCCGCCGCCTGCGCTCTCCGGAGCGTGCCCCTGTGTCCTGCCCTCGCCGACATCTTCACCGCCGGATGGCTCTCCTGACCATCGCTCTCGTGGTGACCCCGATCGTCTGTATGCACTTCGGGGCGGCGAAGGTCTCCGTCGCCCAGATCGCCCAGGTCATGTTGTCCCACCTACCCAGCTCTGGGATGTCCCCGCCCTCACCGATCGCTGACGCCCTGATCTGGGACAACCGGGCCCCACGGGTCCTGGCCGGGCTCGGGATCGGAGCGATCCTGGCCGTCGGGGGAACCGCGCTCCAGGCGATGACCCGCAACCCCCTGGCCGAGCCCTATGTCCTCGGTGTCAGCTCCGGGGCCTCCACCGGGGCCGCCGCCTCCGTGGTTCTCCTGGGCGTCGCCCACGGTGCGGGGCTGTCCGCGATGGCTTTCCTCGGCGCCGGGCTGGCGACCGTCCTCGTCCTCGCGGTCGGTGGCGGACGGAGCCAAGGCGTCCTCCATCTGGTCCTGGCAGGTCTCGCCTGCGGGTTCATCTTCCAGTCGGTGACCAATCTGATCGTCTTCTCCAGCGCCGACCCCGAGACAGCCCGCAGCGTCATGTTCTGGATGCTCGGATCGCTGTCGCACAGCACCTGGGACTCGGCCTGGGCCGCCACCCTCGTCGCCGTGGCACTGACCGTGCTCTTCTGGGTCACCGCCCCTCTGCTCGACGCCGTCTCCAGCGGCGACACCACCGCGTTGACCGTCGGCCTCGACCCGGTACGGATGCGCGTCGTCGTCACCCTCGTCGTCTCGTTCGCCGTCGCCGTCGCCGTGGCCGCCGCAGGCGGTATCGGTTTCGTCGGGCTGGTCGTCCCCCACCTGTGTCGGCATTTCCTGGCCCGTAACCACCGGGTGCTCGTGGTCGGAGCCGCGATGTCCGGAGGCATCTTCCTCGTCATCGCCGACACCTTCGCCCGAGTGGTCTTCGCCCCGTCGGAGATCCCCATCGGCGTCGTCACCGGCCTCGTCGGCGCTCCCATTCTGCTTGTCATGATCCGCGCCATGAAGACTCACCGATGAACAGCGCACCCGACGCCCTCTCCACCCACGAGGTCACCGTCCGTCGCGGCGGCCGGATCGTCGTCGACGGTGTCGGATTCACGGCCCGCGCCGGGAGCACGGTCGGCATCATCGGGCCCAACGGGGCCGGTAAGTCTTCTCTCCTGCTGGCTCTCCACCGGGCGCTCTCCCACGAATCGGGCACCATCGAGCTCGGGGCGACCGAGATCGGTGCGTTCTCCCGTCGGCAGATCGCCCAACAGATGGCCGTCGTCGCCCAGGAGAACGAAGCTGCGCTGCCGCTCACCGTGCGTGACAGCGTCAACCTCGGGCGTCTCCCCCACCGGCCGCTCCTGCGTTACGGCGACACCCAGGACCAGGAACGGATCAGCAAGGCCCTGGAACGGGTCGGGCTGGAGCCGCTCGCCGACCGGCTCGTCACCGAGCTGTCCGGCGGCGAGCGCCAACGCGTGCTGATAGCCCGAGCCATCGTCCAGAACGCGCCCTTCCTGTTGCTCGACGAGCCGACGAATCATCTGGACCTGCACCACCAGTTCCAACTCTTCGAGCTCGTGCGCACTCTCGACGCGACCACCGTGGTCGTCCTGCACGACCTGAACCTCGCCGGGCGGGTCTGTGACGAGCTGGTCCTGCTCGACAGGGGTCGGCCGGTGGTCTACGGGCCGCCCCGGGAGGTGCTGACCCCTCAGGTGGTCTCTGCCGTCTATCACGTGGATGTGGAGTGCATCGAGCACGGCGGTCAGCCGCACCTCCTGTTCTCGCCGAGCCACCACCACCGTAGCGAACCGCCATGTCAACGCACCGAATCGGTGCACTCGGGAGGAAAACCATGAGAAGCAGGACACGCAGTTCCCTGGTTGCCGTGACCGTGCTCGGCTGCCTGCTGACCACGGCGTGCAGCTCGTCGATCCCGTCGGTCCCGCCCTCCGACGGGGCGGGTGCCTCGTCCGGGGCCTATCCGAAGACGGTGAAGAGCTGCGACGAGCAACTCACCTTCACGAAGAGCCCGGAGAAGGTCCTGATCATGGATGACACGGATCTGTCGATCCTGGCCGAGATGGATCTGCTCGACAAGGTCGTCGGCCGCTCGGGCAAGCTCCGCACCGCCCCTTATGACGAGAGCACGCTGACCAGGATCAAGAAGATCCCGGAGATCGCCAGCTCGGTGCTGGACAGTGGCGGCACCCAGGTGGCCACGGAGACGGTCATCGCCAGCGGCGCCGACCTCGTCATCGGCTTCGACGCCGGCATCGACCGGGATGCCCTGCGCAAAGCTGGGATTCCGGTGTACGCGCCGGTGAGTTTCTGCCCCGACCTCAACCCGGAGAAGGCGGCTTTCGAGCTCGTCAACAACGAGATCACGAAAGTCGCCGACATCTTCGGGGTTCCGGAGAAGGGACGCGAGCTGACCGAGCGGATGAACAGCCGGATCGGCGGACTCACCAAGGAGGTCCGTACCCGTGGAAGCGTCGCCGTCCTGTACGTGATGCCCGGGAGCAGATCCTTCTACGCCTACGGCAGGTCGAGCATGGTGCAGCCGATCGTGGAGGTCAACGGTTTCACCAATGTCTACGGGCAGGATCCGCAGCGCGTCTTCGACGGGTCGATGGAAGACCTTCTCGCGAAGAATCCCGACCATCTCATCCTGTTGTACGGCGAGGGCAAGAGCGAGGAGGCCGAGCCGACGCTGATGAGTTTCCAGGGCGCGGAGAAGCTGTCGGCGGTGGTGAACAAGAAGGTCATCACGATGGCGTATTCACTGACCGATCCGCCGACACCGAATTCTGTCAAAGGGGCCACCGTCCTCGACGAGCTCGCCCGGCGTTGACCGTCCGGAGCAGAAAGGAGCCTTCGATGAACCCGACCCGTGCGATGTCGGTCTCCTTCGCCGTAGGTGCTGGGGTGGTCGTCGTCCTGTGCGCCGGGTGCGCCCAGCCACCCGACTCTCGTGGAGGTGCGCCGAGCACGTCGACCACGGTTGCCCCGTCGACCGCGTCCGCGGTGCCCTGCCAGCCGAATCCGTCCTACCGGGACGGCCAGTACTCCGGCGAACGTGCCGACTACAAGTACGGTGACACGACGGTGAAGATCACTGTCGCGGGCGGGTGCATCACCCAGGTGGAGGCCGCTCTCAACGCGAACAGCAGCTATTCCACGCAGTTGCAGGGCAAGGCCGGTCCCGTGTTGAAGGACCGGGTCGTCGCCGCGAATTCGGCGGAGATCAGTACGGTTTCCGGGGCGACCTATACCTCGCAGGCGTATCGGACGAGTCTGCAGGCCGCGGTGGACCAGGCCCGCCAGGCAGGAGCTTCCGGGAGCGGGCCGTGATCCTGCAGGCCATGGGCACCGTGTTGAGCCTGACCCTGTCGGTCCCGGAACCTGCGCGGCTGGCGGGGCAGGTCGCTGGCCTCCTGGACGAGATCGAGGGGCGGTTCTCGCTGCACCGCCCGGGTTCGGAGTCCTGTCGTCTCAACCGGGGCGAGATCGCCCTTGACGGAGTGAGCGAGACCTTCCGGTTCTGTCATGAGCTGGCGATGCAGTGGTGCAGGGCGACGGACGGCGCCTTCGCGCCGGTCGGTCCGGGTGGCTGCCTCGACCTGTCCGGGGTGGTCAAGGCCTATGCCATGCAACAGGTTGCCGATGAGTTGGCTGTCCAGGGGCTGGCCGACTGGTGTCTGAACGTGGGGGGTGACGTCCTCGTCGACGGGTCCGATCTGGGCGGCGGTGCCGAGCGGTCGTGGACGGCGGGGATCGTCGACCCGGACGATCGTTCTCGGTTGTTCAGCCAGTTCACGCTGTCACGTCGGTATCCCGCATTGGCTACTTCGGGCGTCGCGGAGCGTGGCGGGCACATCTGGTCGACGCCGGGTGCGGAGCCTTTCGTGCAGGTGAGCGTCGCCGGGCCGGACATCGTGTGCGCGGATGTCTTGGCGACGGCGGTCTTGGCCGGAGGGCGGCCTGTCCTCGATCTGGCGTGCGCCCGGTGGGATGTCGCGGTGCTGGCAGTTGCACAGGACGGTGGGCTTTTCGCGACACCGCATTTCCTGGCGGATTAGCGCGGGGCCGGTGGGCGCCGGATTCTGGTCCAGTTCGACCGTCTGCTGACCGACTGACCTCGAACATCCAATAACGACAAGCCTTCTCGTACTCTGCGCTTCATGCCAGCGATGCATTTCATGCCGACCGACGAAGGCCAGGACCTGATCGAGCTGACCCGCGAGATCTGCCAGGAAAAACTCCGCCCGCAGGCGGACGCGATGGAAGCGAAAGCAGAATTCCCCCGGGAGATCTTCACCCTGCTGGGGCGCTCGGGTCTGCTGACCTTGTCCTACCCGGAGGAGCTGGGCGGCGGCGGCCAACCCTACGAGGTCTACCTCCAGGTCGTCGAGGAGATCGCCTCGGCGTGGATGAGTGTGGCCGTCGGGGTCTCCGTACACAGCCTCACCTGCAATCCGATCGCGACCTTCGGCACCGACGAGCAGAAAGAGCGTCTGCTCACGACGATGCTCTCCGGGGAGATGCTGGGCGCCTACTGCTTGTCCGAACCGATGGCCGGTTCCGATGTCGCGAGCATCTCGACCCGGGCGACGAGAACCGACGACGGGTACCGCGTGAAGGGCACGAAGGCGTGGATCAGTCATGCCGGCCACGCCGACTTCTACACCCTTTTCGCCCGGACCAGCGACGACGGTCCGCGCGGGCTGTCCTGCTTCCATGTCCCGGCCGGGACGAGCGGGATGAGTTTCGCGCCACCGGAACGGAAGATGGGCCTGGACTGCGACACCGTCGGCCAGGTCATGTTCGACGGCGCCGAGCTACCCGCTCAAGCGCTGATCGGCAAGGAAGGGCAGGGCATGTCGATCGCGTTGTCCGCCTTGGACAGCGGACGACTCGGCATCGCCGCCGCCGCAACCGGGTTGGCCCAGGCAGCCCTGGACGTGGCCACGGCCTATGCGAAGGAACGGGAGCAGTTCGGCCGGAAGATCGCCGAATTCCAAGGGCTGGCTTTCCTGCTGGCCGATATGGAGGCCGCGGTGACCAGCGCGCGGGCGACCTATCTCCACGCCGCCCGGCTGAAGGACGCCGGCCGGCCGATGAGCAAAGAGGCCTCGGTCGCCAAACTCATCGCCACCGACGCCGCGATGAAAGTGACCACGGACGCAGTACAGGTCCTCGGCGGCGCCGGTTACACGAAGGACTTCCCCGTGGAACGGTACATGCGCGAAGCCAAGGTGACCCAGATCTTCGAGGGCACCAACCAGATCCAACGGCTGGTGATCAGCCGACAGCTCCTGGGCCGATGACTGGTGGGGAGAAGTTCTCCTCACCACGGGGTCCCCATGAAAATCTCGTCGACTCGCATCTCACTGCTTTTCGCCATAATGACCTCGTCGGCCTGTTTCTTCATGGCGATCCCTCTTCTCCCCCTGTACGTCGCCGAGCTAGATCCAAGCTCCCCGCTAGCGGGCCCCACCTTGGCCATCTCCTTCTTTCTGAGCGGCCTCTGCGCTCCTCTCTGGGGGCAACTTGCGTCGAACTACGGTTCGAAACCGATGCTGATCAGGTCTTCTGTTTTGATCTGCGCCGCGTACGGCCTCAGCGCCTATGCAACCGACGTGGAGACGCTGTTCTTCTCGCGATGTTTGGCCGGTATTGCTTCCGGTTTCGTTCCGGTTGCGTCAGGAGCTCTGGCTCAACTGAGCCCGGTTGAATCACGAAACCAGGACTTGGCGTGGATAACTTCCTCACGCACCGGGGGAGCCCTGGCCGGACCCGCAGTCGCTGCTGGGGTTGTATGGTTTTCGAACAGCTACCGAATTGCCTTTTTGGCTTCAGCTCTCCTCAGTCTTATCACCATCATGGCCGCGCTGCTGACACCAAATGTCAGATCGCGCTCCCAGCCCAGCTCTGAATCCCCTGATATTCATCCACAGCGGCGTACGATCTGGTTTAACATGCCCGTGCTCTCGATCTTTGTGCTCACTGCCGGATCTATGCTCGTGAACATTTGGCTCCCCTTCACCCTGGCACGCCTTGTAGGGGGCGTCCAGGCGGCGCCGCCACTCACGCTCATCACCACTCTGTCGGCTTTGATCACGATGTTCCTGGCCCCGTTGTGGGGCAAGCTGGCGGACAAGTACGGCGCGAAACTCGTCCTGATCGGCACGCTGACGGCCACTTTGCCTTTCGTTCTCGCACTGAGCCAGCCAGCGGGGATCGCAGGTTTGATCCTGTTGTTCGTCACCTTGGCGTTGTTCGGGGCTGACACGATAGGGCTGTTGTCGAGCGAAAGCAGCAAACGTTTGAATCCACACCAGATCGGACCATTCTTCGGATGGACGAATACGGCAACCCAATACGGCAATGCTCTCGGCGCTGCCATTTGTCCGATCCTCATAGGCCATGGGCAGAATGTCCCCATATTCGCCGCAGTAATCTGCGACCTCATAGCAATGGCCATCATCGCCGCACTCTATCGAGTATCCGAGGAAAAGAAACCGAGTTGAAGTGCAGTATCAACCCGTGAGCGCCTCGCCTGCTTGAGCGGGGATTGAATCGAGGGTTTCGGCGGGCGTGTCGAAGTTGGGGGTTCTCGTTACTGTCGCATTGCCAGGACGAGTGATTGGCGGCAAAGAACACGGGTACGCCGGTGTTGATGGTGAATATGGCGCACCGCGCCATCTCGCGGCCCCGACCCCAGGTCAAGGAGGGGCGTAGTAGGCCGGGCAGTCACGACCAGCCCCTGCTTTCGCAACGCCGCTACAGCTGGCGGCCCGCTTTCGCCGCGCTGAAGAGGCCCCATGCCGCCTCTCCCAATCCAGCTCCCGCCGCCAAGGTCAGACGATGGTTGGCCCATGCCCGACGCCTTTGACCCCCGTTCTGCACTCGATCTCGCTCAGGACGCACGCAACCGTCTCGCGAACCGTGTCACCACCCCATGGTGGTATCACCCTGCTCTCAGCCTCTTCTTCGTCCTGGCATGCCTGGGGATAGGGCTCCCCAAGGAAGCAGTGGGTGACGATGTCAGCACGATCATGACCGTCCTTTCCTGCGCCGGATCCCTGACGATCATGTCGGTGTATCGCCGCATCACCGGCCTGTGGATCCAGCGGACCACCGGCCCGCGCACTCACAAGCTTTTGGTCGGATTCGCTGTGGTCGTGACCATTTCATTGATCTTCTCGGCGGCGAACAGACTGTGGCTCGATTCCTGGTGGGTTCTGGTGGCTCTGAGCATCGGAGCCCTCATCGCAGTACCCCCGTTCGGTCGCCATTACGACAACGTCCTGCGAAGTGAGCTGCGGGCAGGAGGTTCGCGGTGAGTTCGCCACCCTTTGACGAGCTCATCCACCAGCCGCACCGGCTCCGCATCTGCGTACTGTTGGCAGGGGTCGAGGAGATGTCCTTCCAGGCTCTGTGTGACGAGTTGGACGTCACCATGCCCACCCTCAGCAAACAGCTCAAGATGCTCACCGAGGCCGGCTACGTTAAAACCAGAAAGTTCACCCTGAGTAAGCGTCAGTCGACCTGGGCGCATCTCACTCCAGCAGGATCAGCCGCCCTGAAAGCGCATCTCGCCGCTTTGCGTTCCATGGCGGACCAAGTCCTTTGAACTCCGTCAGAATTCGGGTGACATGCAGGGCGGGGGAGGATAGGCCAGCTGCCTTGCTTCACCAGGCTCGCATCAGAGGAGCGCGACGCCAATTACACACGGATCGAGTTCTTTTTACGGCAAGCGATCAACAACGATTTTACCTAGAATTCGCACAGCACTAGCCGACTTGCCGCAACCCAGGAGACTCGGCGCAAAAAACGACATATCTCGAACATCTCGAGGAAAACGATTTCTAGCACGAATAGTTTCGTCCATGACTGCCGCATGATTCTTCACATTCCGATGAGGCGACGCCCGGCAGAGCCGGGCCGTCAACTCGCCCTCCAGATTCAAACCAGACTCACCGGCAGAGCGGAGGCCATGAACCGCACCTACGCACCCAAGTAATTCGTGAGTCACTGCGTTTGCACCCTCCAACGTGACTTATCAATCGCTCCGTCCATACACATGAGGATCACGCGGGATGGCGGCTCCGCCGGCGCGACGAGGTTGTCATGTTGCCCTTAGTCAGCCATCAGACCGCAGACTTCTGGGACCGCCCGGAGCAGTTCAACCCGTCGCGTTGGAGTGCCACCTACCCTCCCCCGGAGTGTATTTTCCCTTCGGTGCTGACCCACGTCGGCGCATAACTGCTGGACTGTCAGAAACTGTGATCTCTGACTTCTTACCAGCAGTCGACAGAGGAACCTATAGCGTATCTTTATCTTCACCGCACGTAGCTCTAGCGACAGAGACGACACTATTCCCCATCGGACTCTCGCTGAAGATCACTAAAGGAAGAAACGCTCAATATGTACGTCGAGATTAATGACTCACGAATTTACTTCACAGCCACCAGCTGCCGCCCGTACGAGCACGATCGGATAACGCTCGTCGGTCTGCACGGGGGTCCGGGAATAGACGGAGACCAGCTTCGGTATTTCCTAGGTCCCTCGGCCGAGTGGGCCGATGTAGTGGTCCCAGATCAACGAGGACACGGACGAAGCGACCGGTCCTCAGCTGACTTCTGGACGTTGGCCCAGTGGTCTATGGATGTAGAGCAGTTTATTCTGAAGCTGGGGCTCACGAATGTAGTTTTAGTTGGCACTTCCTTTGGTGGATTTGTGACCCTAGACTATCTCTCCCGATTTCCAGGAACAGTTCTAGGCGGCGCCATTGTGGGATCATCTGCGCGCCGTGCAGACGGTGCTGAAATCGTGGAGCGCTACGGAGTGGTCGGCGGCACAGAAGCCGCCAATGTCATGCAGCGTTTGTTGAACTATCCTTCGGCAGACGCAGAGGCCGAATGGGGGCGGGTCTGTGCTCCTTTGTCGCGACTGAGAGCGCCAGATGGCGTATTGACGAGAATCATAGACTCACAACTTCACACCCCCGAGGTGAACGCACACTTCATGTCCACCTTCAGCGACCTAGACCTGCGCGAGAACCTTAGGCAAGTGCGCGAACCGTTGCTGGTTCTAGTAGGGGACGCTGACCCCCTTACGCCCCCAAGCGTGGCTGCAGAAGTGGAGAGCTACTCCGGGGGCGACGTTTTCTTTCACGAGGTTCCCGGATCGAGTCACCAACTCATTTGGGACAATCCCGATGCTTTCCAGTCAATGCTGCGAAGCTTCGTTGCACGGTTGGCTCCAGGAAAGCATGAGGTCATTTAATATTTTGGCCAATCCCACACAGACCGATCTCCAGATGGCATTTCGCGAGCTAGGGAGTTGCCCGCCTGATACTGTAGATAAACCAGTTCGTGACGGATCTATCCGTGAAAGAAAAGCTATTCCTTGCAGAATTGCGTATGACAGTCCAAGCTGTTGTAGACGAACTTAACACTATCCGGGGTATGATGCGTGAGGGCGGATTAGATCGCATGGGCAAGCTATGCCGGATCAGCGATAGCGATAAGGAGTTGATTCGACATCAGTTCTGGCAATATTGGTTTACGGCGTCACACCCTGACGTAATTGTTTCCTGGATTGGTCGCGTCGTTGAGTTCACGGATATTTACCTGCAAGACTCTTCAGTCTCCACTGATGCGATAGTCCGAGCACAGGCGCACTTATTTATTCGATTTATGCGGGGTTCCCGTGGAGGCTACAACTATTTCGGCAGTGGCGTTCCCGGTTGATATCCTTGATTTATAATAGGGAGACCTCGTGGCGACCTGTTTTTGGGCGAGCAAGATAGCCCACGAGCCGTCGATATAGCCCTACGAATCACTTGTTACAGCATTGAAGGCTTATGGCATTGACGCCGGGAGGCTCCCCGCAGGCGCTGCCGGTCCGGGTGCGAGCTGGCTTCCGGTCTGCACTGTGACCGTCATCGACGGGCTGCCGGCCGTCCAGGCGTTAGCAGTGGCTACCGCATCGGTACGTGGCGCGATGTCGCTGGAGTCGATGTGGTGGTAGAGCGCGTGAGGGGTAGGACACCGTGCTCAGCGGCGCTCTTCTGGTGTAACCGGTCATGATCTTGTTCATCTGGGCACTGGTCCCGGCAGTCGTGCTGGAAGCAAGGACTTGGAGATCACCCGCCCATCCGTATCCGCTTCCGCCGAAAGTCATCCCAGCCAGCCAGGTGCCATAACCGCGCCCACCGCTGGCGATGTAGAAGCCGTAGTCGACGTATCCGGAGCTTCTTCCGGTGAAGACCGTCCTCGTCGAGGAGTACCAGTCGGCAGGCACCGTCGAGAAGGCGTGGACATCCACCTGCCCGGTTAGGGACTGACCTGCGCCCCTGAAGGCGCAGCTTTCACGTTGACCGTCGCACGACGTCGCACACCTTGACCAGGTGAGGAGAAACGTTCAGGGATGCGGACCCCAAAGGTTTCGGGCCGTCAGGGGTCCACCGAGTCGCGGCGAAGTCGTACGGCCATTCCGGTGCGCTGGCATGGGCGGGGCCTGTCGGAGGTCAGAGAGCTCATCGTTCTTCCTGAGATATGTCCGGCGCAGTGATCAGTGGTGCGTCTCCACCTCGGCAGCCCACGCGGTCAGGTCGTCGGTGAGGCGCATGGCGATCCCGGCGTAGCCGTCGGTGTCGCACATGAGGGCGTCCGCTTCACGTCGACGTCCGGCGGCTGCTTCGGCGAGGATCTGGCCTGCAGCCTGGTGGAAACGGGCGTGGGCTTCTCTGGTCTCGGCAGCGCGGGTCCGGTCGAGGGCGTCGGCCTGTCCGGAGTGGAGCCATTTCCCGAAGGGGCAGACGTCGTCCCGGGAAGCCGATTGAACGGTGACCCCGGCAGGCAGGCTTCCGGTGTCGATGGCGGTGCGCAAGCGTTTCTTCCAGGCGGCGTGGGCCGAGATCCCCGCTCGCAGCGGATGGAGGACGATACCGTCTGCGATTCGGTCGATGGTGACCTGCTGCGCCTCGACGGCATGTTCCATCCTGGTCATCTGTTCACGGGCACGTTCGAGACTGGCGTGCGATGACTCCGTGGTGTCCACACAGGAGACGACATCGGCGCGCAGACTTGAGGTCGCTCCGGCGACATTGGCTGCGGATCGGGTGATCTCCGCGATGGTGGTGTTCTGTTCCTCGATCGCGGCGGCGATGGAGGCCTGATTCCGTTCGACCTGTTGGAGCATCTGATCGATGCGGAGGACCGCTTCGCGGACGGCTTCGCTGTGTTCCGCGAGCTGAGCGAGTTTGTCGGCGATCTCGGTGGTGGCCGAGGTGGTCTCGTCGGCGAGATTCTTGACCTCTTCGGCGACGACGGCGAACCCTTTCCCGGCTTCCCCTGCGCGAGCTGCTTCGATGGTCGCGTTGAGGGCGAGCAGTCTGGTCTGGTCGGAGATGCTGGAGACCGATTTGACGACGCCGTCGATCTGGCCGGTCGACTCGGTGAGTGATTCGACGGATCCACGGACTTCGTGGGCTGCTCTGCTGGCGTCGGTGACGGCGACCGTGGCCTGAGCTGCCGCCTGGGACACCTCGCGCATCGCTGCGGTCATCTCCTCGGTGGCAGAGGCCACCGATTGGGCTTCGTCGGCAACGGTTCCGGTGGCTGCCGACATGGAGTGGGCGGTGTGCGCGGTCTCTTCGGTGGCGACAGCGAGCCTGGCGAGACATTCGGTGAGATCGACTGAGGCCGTCTTGACCTGCTCTCCGCCGACTTTGAGTGTCCGAAGGGTCTCTTCGGAGGCGTGGCCTGTCGAGGCTCGCTCATTGGTGGCACGAGGAGAGAAACGCAGCAGCACGGGGAGGTCCTTACTCCTGGGGCGGTGGCAGATCACCAGTCGGCGTGATCGCCGTTCAGCTGAGTCTTTCCGCGACTCAGGGCTGGTTGACGATCTGGCGCACTTTCGCTGCGAATTCCTCTGCGGTGAGCACGCCTTGGGCGTGCAGATCGGCCAGGACGCCGAGCAGGATCTCCTTGTCGGTGGCCGGGCGCCCGGCGGCGCCTTGGGCGAGGCCGGGCGCGGGCATGGTCGCCTGGGATGCCGTGGCCGTCGGCGCGGCAGCACCTCCGACGCCGGGGGTGGACCCGGGCGGCCCGACGGGAGGAACCGTGGGTATCCCTGCGGTGACGGCTCCGGCTCCAGCTGCCCCTGCCTGGTGGCCCGGCTCCCCTGCGGCTGCGGGATTCGGTTGCGGGTTCACCGCTTGGCTGGCTGCTTGGGCGGCATTGGCCTGTGCGGCGATCGCCGGTGGGAGCTTCGGCGCGACCAAGGGGTCGGGGGTGGCTCCGGGTACGGCGCGTGGCTGTGCCCGGCCGGAATCGCCGGGGCGGATGCTCGCGGGTTTCCGGTGTCGGCCGAGTCGTTCCTGAGCATTGGCTGCGCCACCACCGGGCCGGGTGACGTGGACGACGATATGTGGCGCGCGGGTGAGCAGGGCGTCGACGAGGCGGTCGCCGTCTTCGCGGCGCATCTTGCGGACGACGAGCCTGCCGGAGGAACTGAAGAGGGCGAATCCGTCGTGGACGGTCGGGTCGTAGTCGACGGTGGCGACTTCGCGGATGAGCACGAACTGCACTTGGTGCTTGCTGTAGTCGTCGCGGATCGCGATGACCCGCTCGGTGGTGAGGGCGACGAGCCCTGCGGCTCCGGCGTAGGTGCAGGCAGCCAGTTCTACGACCTGTTCCTCGGCCCCGAGTTCTTCGGCGAGGTCGCGCATGGCTGAGCGCGTGCCGAAGGTCACGACCATTCGTGCGGCCGCCTCCGCGATATCTCGACGCAGTTCGCTCACGGCCTTTGATACGGACGGAATCGGCCAAACCTGAGTGTTGTTCGCGGGTTTGCCCGTTTCTGAGACGAGCTCACGACAGGCTTTCTGCCAGTCCTGGCCGAGCGTGGCGACCTTCTTGTCGGCAAGCTGGGTGCATGGACAGGTTCGTGGCTCCTCCTCCGTCGTCGGCACCTCATGGCTCTTCTGCCGACGGCCCCTTGACCGGCGGGTCGGAGATGCTGTCGTACCCGGGTGCTGCACAGCTGTGGGCAGGGCGTGCCGACGAGTCGGCACGCAGCGTGATCCCGAGGTTCGGTGCTCGGGCGTGGGGGCTGCCGGGCACTCATCTGGGGGCGATCTCGTCGCCGCGTCCGCCGCGCGGCGAGTGGACGTGGAACTACTGGTGGCAGGCTCACTATCTGGATGTCCTGGTCGATGCCGGACGGCGGCACATCCGCTCCGGCGACGAGCCCGGGGCCCGGGCCTACGAGCGGTTGGCTCGACGGCTGGTGGACACGATGTGGCTGCGCAATGGCGGGCGGTTCACGAATGACTTCTATGACGACATGGCGTGGTTGTGGTTGGCGGTGGGGCGTCTGGAGGGGTGGCGTCAGGAGGCGGGCTGGCCGTCATCGTGGCGGTCACGTCAGCTGCTCCGGGTGCTGTCCTCCCGAATGGGCCAGGGGCAGACCGGCGATCTGGGCGGTGGGGTCTTCTGGACTCGCCGTCATGACCGGAAGAATGTGCCGGCGTCGGCTCCAGCGGCGATCGGGTGGGCACGTTCCGGGGACGTGGAGCGGGCTCGGCAGGTGGTGGCGTGGGTCTTCGCGACCTTGTTCGACGAGGACCGGGGGCTGGCCTTGGACACCATCTGGTTGGACGGCCGGGTCGACGACACGGTGTATTCGTACAACCAGGGGGTGCTGCTGGGAGCCTTGTTGGCGATCGGGGACGAATGGGCGTTGTCGAGGGCTGCAGCGTTGGTGGGATCGGTGGCTCGTCATCTGTGTGTGCCCGGTTCTCCCGGTTCCACGGTCTTGCGGGCCTTCGGGGACGGTGACGCGGGCCTGTTCACGGGCATCCTGGCGCGTTATCTGGCGGAGGCCGCGTTGACACAGGCCCTTCCGGTGCCGGTGCGCGAACAGGCCGCTGCTCTGGTGGGGGCATCGGCCGAGTCGTGGTGGCAGGGCAGCGTACTGGTGGATGTTCCGCGGCGGGGGCGGGTCTTCCCGGTGGACCCGACGGCGCCACTCCAGGTGGAGGGCACACTGCCTTCGTCGCTGGAGTTCAGCCCTCAGGTCCAGGGGTGGACGATCGTGGAGGCCGCAGCGTCGGTGGCTGCGGGCTGGTACGGCCGTCAGTGCTGACGAGCCCATTTCCGAGCGCTGGGTTCGTTGACGAAGGGCGATCCCCAGCTACCGTTCTCCGAGCCGACGTACCATTCCCGACTGCCTTGTTCGGTACGGGTCTTGAGGTGGTACCTGCGCCCGGAGGCACCGCGGATGGTGGCGCGGACGGCGGCGTCGTGGCGTGTATTCATCATGTTCTCCCTCACCGATGGGCCGATACCGGGGCTGACGGCGATTCACCCTGGTATCAACCTCATCGGCGAGTAGGACGGTTGTCGTGACATTCTTGACGATCCCTTGACCTTTTCAGGTGGATCCTTATACCCGCCAAGAGTGGTCGCGGCTTCGTCCCTTATTAATAAGGAGTAGGTACGCCCGGGGTTCTGCGTCGCCGAGGTGTTCAGTGATTGACGACATCGGTGCTGGAGCCGGCAGCGGTCAGTGAACGGACTTCCATCTCGGCCCATTTGTCGGCGTCGTGCTCTCGACTGGTGATCGATCCGATCCAGCCGAGCAGGAATCCCAGGGGGATGGAGATGATGCCGGGATTCTCGAGGGGGAAGACCGCGAAGTCGATGGCCGGGTTGGTGATGATCGACAGTGATTTCCCGGTGGCATCGACTTTCCCGGAGGTGACGGGGCTGAGGAAGATGAGGAGTAGCGCGCTGCCGAGCCCGCCGTAGATGCTCCAGAGCGCGCCTGCGGTGTTGAAGCCTTTCCAGAAGAGGCTGTAGAGGATGGTGGGCAGATTGGCGCTGGCGGCGACGGCGAAGGCCAGGGCGACGAGGAAGGCGATGTTCTGGCCGTAGGCGGTGATCCCTCCGACGATGGCGATGGCGCCACCGGCGAGCGCTGACCATCGGGCGACGTTGACTTCTTGTTCGGGGGTGGCTCGCCCGCGTTTCCACACTTGGTTGTAGAGGTCGTGGGCGAAGGTCGCCGAGGTGGCGATGGTGAGTCCGGCGACGACGGCGAGGATGGTCGCAAAGGCTATTCCTGAGATGACGCCCAGCAGGATGGAGCCGCCGAGTTCGTAGGCGAGGAGTGGTGCTGCGGAATTGGCGCCTCCGGCGGCTCGGTGGATGCGTTCGGGCCCGACGAGTGCGCCGGCTCCGTATCCGATGACGAGGGTGAGCAGGTAGAAGGCGCCGATGAGCCAGATGGCCCATTCCACTGATGTGCGGGCCGCTTTTCGGGTGGGCACGGTGTAGAAGCGGATGAGGACGTGGGGAAGTCCGGCAGTGCCCAGGACGAGTGCCATCGACAGGGAGATGAAGTCGAGTTTGGTGATGTCGTTCTTGCCGTATTTCAGGCCGGGTTCGAGGAGTTTCTCGCCGGCTTTCGGTGCTTTGTCGACGGCGGCTTGCATGAGGGCGGAGAAGTCGAATCCGTGGCGTCCGAGTACCCAGAGGGTGATGAGTGCGGTGGCTCCGATGAGGAGTGCGGCTTTGATGATCTGCACCCAGGTGGTGCCTTTCATGCCGCCGATCATGACGTAGCCGACCATGATGACGCCGACGATGGCGATGACGATGCGGATGCTGGTCAGGCTGTCGAGGCCGAGCAGCAGGGAGACGAGTCCTCCGGCCCCGGCCATCTGGGCCAGGAGGTAGAAGAAGCTGACGGTGAGTGAGCTGATCGCGGCGGCCATCCGGACGGGTCGTTGGCGCAGCCGGAAGGACAGGACGTCGGCCATGGTGAATCTGCCGGTGTTCCGCATGGGTTCGGCGACGAGGAGCAGGGCGACGAGCCAGGCCACGAGAAAGCCGATGGAGTAGAGGAAGCCGTCGTAGCCCTGGATCGCGATCGCTCCGGCGATGCCGAGGAAGGATGCCGCCGAGAGGTAGTCGCCGGCGATGGCGAGTCCGTTCTGTCTGCCGGAGAAGGTTGCGCCGCCGGTGTAGAACTCGCTTGCGCTCTTCTTGCCCGAGGCGATCTTGATGACCACGACGAGGGTGACGACGACGAAGAGGGCGAAGATCCCGATGTTGAGCAGGGGGTTGCCGACGGTGTCCGCTGCGGTGGGTGCGGGGGTGGGCATCGTCATCGTCCTCCGCTGAGGTGCATGTGGTCACGGATGGCGTCGGCGCGGGGGTCGAAGGATCTTCCGGCCCAGCGGACGTAGGCGATGGTGAGGGCGAAGGTGGTGACGAACTGTCCTAGTCCGAGGAGGAGGCCGATGTTGACGGCACCGACGACCTTGATGGACATGAATCCGGGCGCATAGGCGGCCAGCAGGACGTAGAGGAAGTACCAGATGAGGAAGAAGGCGGTCGCGGGGAACGCGAATCGTCTGAACCTTCTGCGCAATTCACGAAATTCATCCGTATTTTGGACAGCCAGGTAGGTCACGGTTGGATCACTGCCTCGCTGGTTGCTTGACGGGGTGCCCTGGGGATGGTTCACGATGGCCTCCGAAGTGCTTTCGAGGTTCTGGGGATTAGCCACGCCCACCCCCGTCGCGTCGTGACTCAAATCACTATGCGCGACGAGCGGCATTCCATACTTCGGGACAACGCCGTCTCGCGACGGGAAGATTATTCACAGCGCCCAGCGGGGACTCGAATTTCGTTCAGCGGCAACACGGCCGGATGAACGGCTCAGACAGGAACCGCACAAGCCGGACAACTCCTCAGGGCTGTCGCGCTGGTCAACACACTCCCGGCACTCGATGCCCGTCCTCCAGGTAGACACAGTGCTCCGCATCCCACCCGATCTGCGCCCTTCTGGCCACCGGAGCGCGCAACATCGAGAGCGCATCGCTCCTGGTCACAAAACGAAAATCTGAGATCTCACCCTGCTGTACCCGCACTCGGTCCACCTCGTCGTCCGACAGCACCTCCCCGCGGAAGAGATACCGCAGACCCAGGGCACCACCGTGACGCTCCGGCCGGGTGTCGACACACACGAGCTTCCCTGCCAGCAGGGTTAATCCGGTTTCCTCTGCCACCTCGCGACGACAAGCCCCCCAGGGCGTCTCCCCGTATTCGGACATCCCACCGGGCAAGGTCCAGCCCGATTTGTACGTGGGCTTCAGGACGAGCAGTCTTCCCAGTCCGTCGAACAGGAGCGCGCTGGCCGATAACTGCAGCTCAGCTGATACCCAGAAGTTATTCATGGCTGTCACAGGACCAGCCTGCCCCACCCCTCCCCGTCCGTCGCGCCACCGAGGTGACACGGTTCCAGAGGGGGCGCAACTATATTCCTGAACCTGTGTCCAAGTCGAGGTTGTTGACAAAAAAAGTCAACAAAGGCATTCTTTCCGCCGGTTCATCGAGTCCTCGACGAACCACTCCCCTCACCCTCCGAGGAAGGCCCCCTCAATGAATAAGCGCATCGGAGCGACTCTCGCCCTGCTGTCCAGCGCGGCGCTTCTCCCTGCTGCCGCTCCCTTGACCGCCCAGGCCGCTGACGAGAAGAAGTCCGAAGAACTCTCCACCATCCAGGAGATGTCCGCCGAATGGCTGTCGAAGTCCTACGGGCTCGACGGCGAAGAAGCCAAGCGTCGCGTCAAGGACCAGGACGGACACGCACAGAAGGCGAAGGACATCGAGGGCGACCTCGGTGACAAGACCGCCGGAAGCTTCATCGACCAGAAGCGCGGCAAGCTCGTCGTCACCGTGACCGACGAGAAGGCTGTCGACAAGGTCAAGGAGAAGGACAAGAACGCCGACGTCCGCGTCGTCAAGAACTCCGCCTCCAAGCTGAGCGACTCCAAGAAGAACGCTGAGGACAAGGTCGGCGACAAGATGGCCGCCTCCTACGTCGACGTTGAGCGCAACGTCGTCGTCCTCACCGTCCCCAAGGACAAGGCCGAAGAGGCCAAGAAGCAGGTCAAGGACGTCCAGGGCGTTGAGGTCCAGGAAGTCGAAGCCACCATCGAGGCCCAGGCCAACCTCTACGGCGGCCAGGAGATCCAGTTCGGTCGTAGCGTCTGCTCCGTCGGCTTCCCTGCCAGCAAGGACGGCAAGAACGTCTTCATCACCGCTGGTCACTGTGCAGCTGGCGGCCAGGCCTTCCGCCGCAACGGCCAGAACCTGGGCAAGCCGGTGAAGTACAACTTCCCCGGACCTGACATGGCTTACAGCACCATGGAGAACGGCTGGAACGGCGTCGGCGCTGTCGACCACTGGAACGGCAAGGCCGTTGCGGTTTCCGGCAGCCAGGAGGCACCCGTGGGCGCCACCGTCTGCAAGTCCGGCCGCACCACCCGCTGGACCTGTGGCGTCATCCAGGCCAAGAACGTGACCGTGCGTTACGGCAAGCCCGGTGGCGGCCAGGACATCGTCCGCGGCATGACCCAGGCCAACGTCTGCTCCGAGGGTGGCGACTCCGGTGGCTCCTGGATCGCGGGCAACCAGGCTCAGGGTGTCACCAGTGGTGGCGCTGGCTACGGACCGAACAAGTCCTGTGGTGAGAAGGTCGGCCGCCCGAACGTGGCCTACTTCCAGCCGCTGAACCCGATCCTGAAGGACTACGGCCTGAAGCTCACCACCCACAACGGTAAAGGTGGCGGCGACAACGGTGGCGGCGACCGCAACCGCGACAACCGCAAGGGCGGCCGTTACTGATCCATTGATGGATCGCCTGACTCGTTGACGAGTTCTTCCCACTGGGTATGGCCCCCGGACCTCACGGTTCGGGGGCCATACCCATGGTGGGCTTCTTCAATGCAGGGCCTGCGCCACGACTCCGAGATGTCACCTGTCGCCAGCCTCGGCCTTGGCTAGGCCGGCTGTTCACCACGAGAGCTGTCGTTCCTCCCGGATCTGCGCGGCACGGGCATGTGCCCCCACTTGGGTGAACAAGGCCGTAGCTCGCGCGAAATGATCAGCGGCTTCGGCCACCCTTCCGCAGCGAGCAGTCACTTCGCCGAGCGTTTCATAGGCGTCAGCCCTGGTCTGCGGAGCGAGAGCTTCCGCGTCGATCAATCCGGCATGCAATGCGGTGAAGGCAGCATTCCATTCCTCGCGGGCGGCCCAGTACATCCCGCGAGCGATCGTCAGCTCGGCCATTCCGGTCGTGGTCGGACTGATCTGTTCCACCATGTCGGCTTTGGCAAGCAGGCCTGGGACGTCGTCGATCGGCCCGCCGGATTTGATCCGCATCGTCGCCGACGAGCGGTGGAGCCGCCCCCACAAGCGGAGGTGACGTACCGGGTCGATCAGCGGAATGGCCAGATCGTGTTCGCGGCATCCGGCGGCATGGTCTCCGTTGAGGAAATAGAGGTTCCCTCGCGCCCAGTGAGTTTTTCCCCAGTCGAGTTGACTCACCTTGTCCGGCGAGACCAGCCCGAGTGAATCAAGATGGCCGAGTGCTTCATCCGTGCGGCCGAGTTCTCCGAGGCAGGAAGCGAGCACCACCCGGGAGGAGATATACGCCGATTCGGTGGAATCCAGGCCGGAGAGCGCTCCCACGGCGGATTCGGCAGCGGCCACGGCTTCCTCGAGGTCGCCATTGGCCCGCAGAATCTGGGCGAGCAGGGAGTCGACCCGTCCGGACAACTGCGGCGAGAGCGAGCTGGAGATGTGCTGCCGTAGGGATTGAGCGGTCTCCTTCGCCGAGGAGTAGGCCCCTGCGGAGAAGTCGCACAAGATACGTACGTACGAGGAGACCCACCACAGTCCGAGCCGCTGCTCGTCATCGGTGAGCGCACGCAAGCGACCCGCCCAGGTACGCACATCGTCGAAGTCGTTCTCCACGAAGGCCGAGAGCACCTCGATCTGGGCTATGGCTACTTCGATGTCGAAGGCTTGCCCTTCCAGCGCGTGCCACTTCTCCAGGATGACCGGGTCGAGCCCGAGCCGTTCGGCGACGTGCACGATGACTTCGTGGGTCGGTGGCCGCTGCCCCGACTCGACCAGCGACATGTAGCTGCGGGAGAACAAGGGCGCACCCAGTTGTTCCTGCGACATCCCCTTTTCGAGGCGTGCCGCGCGCAGGCGACTGCCGAAGGACAACATGACAACCCCCAGAGACGAACAGAGAGAACCCGCTGTGGGTTCCTCTTTTGACAAACCGTTAGGCTGCATGACTAGTTCCGACCCCTACCCCAGGAACACGTCATGATCCCTATTTCTTCTTCTGCCATCGTAGTGACTGAAGAACCGGTGGCCTCGCCTCAACCAGCCGCCCGCGAGTCGTGTCCACATGATCAGCAGGGCGACGTTGAAGCACCTGCCGTTGTGGGCTCACCTCTGGCTCGTGGAGATTGGCCCTGACGAAGGGCTTTCGCCATGCTCAGACGGCGGGCCTGGCAGGTGTCTGCAGGACTGCGTGAGGGACGACCGGCGCAGGCACGGTCGGTGCCGGTGGTCTCGTGGTCGCCGGCGCGCTGGGCTTGGCCGGTGGTGCCGGCGCTGCGGGCGGATTGGGGTGGGTTGTGCGGATCGGCGCAGGTTTCACTGTGGCCGACTGGTTTCCTCCTGGGCGCGTCGCGCTGGGGCAGCCGGGCCCCGCGGTGGCTCCGCTCGAGCAAGCACCGCTGGGGTTGACACCGCGTTGGCCGGGGATCGAGCTGGCCGGTCGAGGCTCCTGTTTTCCTGACGCCCCTGGGTGGTGGCCGTCGTGAGCCGTGCGGGTCGCCCGCTTGCCCGGAGACGCGCCGGGTGCCGCGATCCCGTGCCTCGGCGATCCGGCTTCTCCAGGAATTTCGGCGACGGCGTCCTCGGTGGCCGTTGACATGGTGACGGTAGCCCTGACCGGTGTACGTGTCCGATTGAAGCTGCATCCAGTGGCGAGCACGATGCTGGCGGACCCGATACAGATGACCGCCAACGTTTTTCCAGTTCTCACGCCCCCGTACGTTACTCCTGCTGTCGCATGTCGGGAGGCCTGCTTGAATGCGTTTTTCACTGAAGCCCAGAGCGTCATCGCCCGATACCGCTTTCGTGTTCACGCAAGCCACGCTCGACCCTGAGGAGGATGAACGCACTGACCAGGTAGATCGCGAAGAGCGCCAGGGCAAGAGCCCAGGCCCACAGCGGAAGCATGTGGATCGTCAGGTCGACGGTCAGCAGGATGATCAGCGAGATCCCGAAGTGCATCAGCGGTTGGCGCATTTTCGCTTCCCTCGGCGGCCAGTGTTTCCGAGGTGCAGCCTAGGGCCAGCTGCGATTGCTCCGTCTCGCGGTCTCGTGAAAGACGGCCCTGGGGAGGGCCGTTCCTGTGGTTTGTACGTGCTGCGGCATATCGCTGGGGGCAGGGAGCCGCAGCACGCACCGGTGGTTCAGCTGGCTTGAGCGTGTTCTTCCTGGGCGAGGTACCCGAAGGCCTCGCCCAGCACTGCGGAGAGCTGCGCGAGAGCTTCAGGGGCGGTGTCCGCGACCGTTGTGGACAGGGCTTCAGCCGCGCCAGCGATCGCTGCGGTGGTCGGCAGCACGACAGCTCCGGAGATCTGGAGCGCTTGGATCAAGCCGGCTTGCGCGTCTTTTCCGCCGCGCGGACCGGGAGAAGCCGTGATCACGGCAATGGGGCGGCCGACGAGGCAGCTGCGGCCGTAGGGGCGGGAGAGCCAGTCGAGGGTGTTCTTCAGTACTCCGGGGGCCTGGCCGTTGTAGGAGGGGCTGGCGATGACGACGAGGTCGGCTTCGGCGACCAGGTTGCGGGCGGCGCGCACCGGTGCCGAGGTGTCGGCGGCGTCGAGCCCTTCTTCGTAATAGGGCAGCGCGGAGATGTCGATCCGGGAGATGCGGGTGTCGGGCTCCTGGGCCAGCACGAGGTCGGCGAAACGGTCCAGGGCGGCGGCATTGAACGATCCTGCACGGATGCTGCCGGGGATCAGCACGACGTGGGTCACTGTTGCTCCGATCGATGGTTCCGGCCTGGAGGCCGGGAGGTTGGCGCGATATTCCGGACGGGCCTGCACCCTCAGGGGGCGGCTCGTCGGGCACCATCCTGACAGATGCATGACATGTCACGCAAATGAGGTGCGAGCAGCCGGACTCAACGGCGGGCGAGCCAACGCTCGCGCAGCAGCCGAGTCAGCCAGCCAAGGGCTGCGGACGATTCCTGACCAGGAAAGCAACTGGGCCACCCATTGAATATCCGAGGAAGAACCAGTTCTCGGTCCAATACACCAGGAAGAACCCGCCCAGCACGATTGCCACATCAACCGCACGATGCGCAGTCTCGTGCTTCATATCCGGCGCCTCCCCGGGCACCGACGAAAGGCGCCGGGAGAACATGGAAGCAACAAGGACATCCGCAGCACCGAGCGCAGCCAGACACAACCCCACGAACTGCCACCCGCTCAGATAGAGCGCAATGCCCACGACGATCACGACAGCACCGGTGCCCAGGATCAACTTTCGAGGATTCTTCATCGCTACCCGTACCACCACTAGAAAGTCATCAACTTGACAGGACCCTCAAGATATTTCCCGAAAGAAACACCAAAGACAGATTAACAGATGTGATCGGCATTCACAGAATGTGAGACCGATAATCTATCATCTCAGAAACCTGAACCTACCTTTTGTGAATTTTTTCCGCTTTAAAAAATCGGAGCGTCGCCATCCACCTGCATATAAAATCGACAGTCTCCGCGTCATGGGGACAACAGCTGCCAATCTCAGCGCAATTTTGGCACTTCCTTTTCCTACCGAGGAAGGCGCGGCCACGGTCGTCTCGTTCAGGAGTAACATGCAGGCCGTGAGTGTGACATCTCGTTCGATAATGGCCTTGTCCATGGTGGCGACCCTAGCTTCCTTGACAGGGTGCTCCGCCGTTGAGCGAGTTCCCTCACGAGTCGTCACCGTGACCGCTGACCCATCTGCCGCACCAACGACAGCAGCTCCGTCGAGACTGAGCGAAGCGCCTGTTCCAGCAGGAGCCGCTCAGATTCCTGCCGAGAGCCGTTCCTACAACGACTCTCCGTTGCCAGACGGGACGGCGAGCTCCGAGGTCGGAGCAGATGAGTACGGAGCTCGTCTGATGGCCTGCCCGAATGGTGGCCTGCGTGTTTACGGGTGCAGGGATGCTCCACCACCCGGGTACGGTCCGCACTCAAAGGCGCCGACTCCCCCGCCAGTCAGGACACCGGAACTGATGCCTGTACCTTCGGACGCTGCGCCCATGCATCGACCGCCCGATCTATCTGGGCGCAAGCCACCTGCAGCTCCACCTGCTCCGCCTAAGCCTCCTGCCCCTAAACCCCCGGCGGCCAAGCCTCCTGCCGCTCCACCCGTGGCTCCACCTGCGCCCCCGGCCACGCCATGAGTGGCTGTCGATGACAGTCACACCACTTCCCGGTTGATCGTCAGCTCGCCGATCTCTACCCGTCTGAGCTTGATCGTGTAGTCACCCGCTGCTCCACCGCGCCAGGAGGCCACGACACGGCTGACATGTGCCTCGAAGATCGCGGGGGACACTGTCATTTCACGCGGTGCTGTCCCATCGGCCAGGGTGGGATTTATGACGCTCCTCTGACCGAATCGAGGCACTCTCTTCTCAGCAACTTCACAGCACCACCGCTGGTCAGAGGTAAACCTGGAGAAGGGATGCGAAGCACCCTTGATGCCGCACCCTCCAAAGCGCCCATCTGTCCTCGTCCGCGGTCACGACGCCAAACGCGATTTCACGGCTCTGCCTGCCATCGATCGAGCCAAACTAGACCCGCCGCAACCGCTGAAAGAAGTTCCCATCTTCTATAACGCTCCACAGGGCTCGAGCAAATGGATCGTCCACCGGCTGACTCGCGACCGGGAAGCCATAGCAGGTGCGGGTACGCACGCGATCCATTGGTGCACCCTCAGCACAGGCAGAATCCTCCCTGCCTACTGAACGACCCACTCTTTGCAGATAATTACCCAGGGGACATGAACCCGTGAAAGGCTTCCGACTTCCTCTCCGTGAGGAAGCGGAGAACCTTCATCCCTTTACCCAATTTTATTGGCTAGAAGGATTTCTAGTCCTCAAGGCAGCCACTCCCACAAATGAGAGCCCAATAAAAACCAGTTATCTAAATAATATGATAGGAAAAGACCGGCCAATACACCCATGGCGCCGACCGCCTTGTTGGCGGTTTCATATTTCGGGACGCACCCAGTGCCCCCATTGGTCTTACTGAAGTAAATCACTGTGGCGAATATTTCGATAACGCCAAGAAAATTGAGCGCAAAGCCAACAGTTTTAAAGCCGAATAGATGAAGAAGTTCACCGCAGACAATCTGCGCATTGGCGGCGCCGCAGATGAATCATTGGGATTTCTCAAGACGAGCCCCTAATGCTTCCAACTCTTGGGTTGGGCTCAACAGAATTTCCTATTGGTCCCAACAGAACTTTACCTGTAATTCTTCCCGACGAATGCCCAGAAGGCGAGCTCCACACCAAGAGTAATGGCCCTCACGGCAGGGTTTATCTTGGCCAAGGCCAGAGCCTTCTGTCATGCAGGTCCGCGCGCATGGCCCGTTGCAGTCACCAAAAGACTACAGACGTAAGCCATGTTGCGAGGAACGATGGCGGACCATTCGTAACATCTTCCATGTTGCTTCTTGTGCTGGACGTCTACTTCGCACCGCACGCCTCGAAGATTACGTCCATAACAGGAGTTTGCAAATACTGAAAGTCGATCATCTTCATGCCGGGGAAATGAAATTGTTTTCATGGAACGAACGGCAAGGCCTATGCGAATTAAACCCGCAATGGGTGATATTCTGAATTTAGATTGTTCTCGATCAGGATGGTTGGGGAATGGTGACCTCCAGCGGTCGCCTACTGTGCAGCCGCCCCCTATCCATGATGAAGCGAGGAGAGGGTCCGGGTTTTGTTTACTTACCGTTGATGATGGTTCCGACGTGGTGATCGGCGTATCCGGCAGTCTGGATGATCCGGTACTTCGTAGTGCTCATTGGACCCTGCTATGTCAGCCGACGAGCTGGGAGATTCGCCCCCTGGAGACGCCCATCACGACGGCGGAGTCTGTGACCGATAGGCCCATGCTCCGCAACTCCGAAGCAACGGCCCGAGCTTGTGCGGCAGCATCCTGGGACGCCTTGGCAGCCGCTTCGGTGGACTCTCGCGCAGCGGCAACTTTCGCTTCGTACCCGTCCAGGTCGATGGTGAGTGCGACCGGTGCAGTGCATTTATGGCCGGTCTCCAGGGTCATGTAATCGTGGACTTCACGCTCCACGGCCTTCTGGTCAAGCGTGCGGGACTGGGTGACTCCGTATCCGTCGATGTGGAGTTCCCAGCCCCCCTTCCCTCCTGACCGTCCTGGCGGCATCCGGGCGTCCTCCAAGGTGCTGCGACATTCAAACCCGACGATCACGGCGACGATCTACAGCCACATAACGCTGGGCAAGCAGGCCAGCTCTTCTCACACATCGACGCCGCGCTCGCGGGAGCACCACAATAGGAGCCTCAGACGGCATGAGGTCGCGACGGACGCCCCCACACGGGACCGTCCGTGTCAACTACGAGCAATGGAACGCCGCCACGATCGTCGTCACCGCAAGCATGACTGTGAAGAAGACCAGGGCCTCGCGTGGCGTTCACGGTCTGTGCGCATACTGTTGCACACAAGACCCCAGAAAACCGGCTAGAGGCGGCTCTCCCTGCAGGGGAAAACCGCCTCTGAGCTGCGGAGCTGGAGAAGGGACTCGAACCCTCAACCACCTGTTTACAAGACAGGTGCGCTGCCAATTGCGCCACTCCAGCAGTCGGCTTGCACTGGGCAAGCCTGGTTCAGACTAGACGATTTTTGTCGAGCAGCCGAAATCGCAGGCAGTCAGAGAGTGTTTCTCCTGTTGCTGTCGCTGCTCCGGACCCTGGAACGCCGTAGTGGGTGCGCCTCTCCCCTGGCTTGGAGGCGCACCCACTACGGGTAAAGCAGTCGACGGTCCGGTCGAGGTGAGGACCACGGTCAGCCGCGGTGACGACCGGAAGATGTCGAGCCAGTTCAGCTGTAAGCCACCGGGTCGGCGTTGAGGCCAACAGTCTCCGGGGAGATGTTGCCACCCTCAGCAGCCAGCATCAGCGACTGCAGGCTCGCCGCAGCCACCTCCGCACGAGCGTGCGCCGCGAGGGAGACCAGCATCGGCTGGGTGAAGTAGTCCAGCCCGGAAGCCTTCATCCCGAAGAGCTTCTCGGTGGCGGCGATCGTGGCGGCGTCGGTCTTGCCCGTCTCCGTCACGCCGAGGCGCGCCTGCAAGGCGGACAGGGCTGCCTTGTCCCAGGTTCCGGTCGTCTCGCCGCCGAGCCACTGCTGCACCATCTGCGTGTCCGCAGAGCTCAACTGGCCGTATGCCGGCTTCACCGGGGCAACAGCCTTCGGGGGTGTGGCGGCCACCGCGGCCGGCTTCGTCGCCGCAGCCGGCTTGGCGCTGGTCTGCGCGGGGTTGACCTGAGCGGCCGGCTTGGCGACGGCGCCGCCGCCCACCGAACCGGAGGCCTTGGTCAGACCGGCCTTGACCGAACACACCGGCCAGGCTCCGGGGCCCTGCATGGCAAGAAGCTTCTGCCCGACGGCGATCTGTGCCTCACGGCTGGCCAGATCCGGGCGTGCCGCATAAGCGGAGCCACCCGCACCCTGCCAGCTGCGCAAGGAGAACTGGAGGCCACCGTAGTAACCGTTGCCATTGTTGATGTGCCAGTTGCCGCCGGCCTCGCACTGGGCGAGACGGTCCCAGGCATTGCCACCGGCAGGGGCTGCCTGCGCAGGGATGGCGGCCATGCCCACGCCGACCGTGGCCGTGGCGACACCGAGGGCGCCAGCCTTGACGGTACGGCGGACTGAACGGCGAGGGGAAGCGTGCTTAGGGGTATAGGCCATGTGCTGCTCAATGTCCTTCCTGACGAGCGCCTACGGGGTCAGCTGTCGGGTTCGGGCTGCCAGGTGCCCGGCCGACCGGAGTCGGCTTCACCCCAAGCCGTCATAGCTACGGCGGTCCGGCGGGTGCCGGTGGGTTCCCCGTCATCGTCTCTGCCGACCCGGAGGCCGACCGTGTCCGCCGACGAATGTTGGGCGCACCGGACACGTGTAACGGTTGGTTGTGCAGTTTAGTTGTACTGGCTGAATACCGTACGTCGTTCGCCCGAGCCGTCCACGATCGGGTTGTGGAGCTCGGAAGTACGGCCACTCACACGCGGTTGAGACGACTTCAGCGTAACGACAGGGGCGCTGCTGAGTCTCAATTCCGCATCGTCGATCATCCGGATCCGCGGGCCTCTCGCCGCCCCCTTTGGCAATTCTGCAGGCAAGAGGCATGTTCCGTTCCGGATCCCCACTCGACCGCGAGACACCGAACCTGAAAATAATCTCAGAAAACGGCCGGAATTATGTCCGTATTTCGAGAGTCGCCCCGCTCTTCGCCGATCGTTTCGCGAGTTGATCCCAGCTGACATCCAGCGCAGGTGAAGTATCAACGAATCGACTTGCGTCCCGGCCAGATCCACAAAAGACCTGTTCGCGGCAGGGTTCCTCTCCAAAGATTACGATTCGGAATCGACCGAGGAGGTACCGACAAAGTTCAACGACTCCGCACCCACCCCGGACGAAAAAGAGGGCGGGAGCTCTCGGCCACCCGCCCGCCTCCTCAGCGGAAGGCCTTCCGCAACCACGCGAAGGGGTCACCGGACAAAGGCTCCCAAGAAGGTAAGAAACCCGTCGACTGCGAGATCAAGGCAATCACTGCGGCCAATCCCAACAACAGCACCGCCGCACACACCGACCCGTAACGCCATGCACCGACACTGTCCAGAACAGCACGCGTCCCCAACCGGACATGCTCACTCCCGGTGCCCCACCAGAAGACCACCATGGCCGTGACCGCACCCACGAACAACGGCCCCGGAGCACTTGGGTCGAACGGCGACCCCGGAAGAATCCCCGTCTTCTGCAAGGTGATACACCCCAGCACCGCGCAATAGGCCGCCACGGTCGGAGCCAAAGCCCCCACCAAGGCACTCACCACCGTCGACACCGCATGCAACGGCATGAGCAACAGCGCCTTCGTGGTGTCCCACCGACGCACACCGTGCGTACTGCGCTGACGGCCCAACAGCCGCCCCGCACGTTCCACCGACCTGGCCAACCACGTCCAAGCCACCGCCAACAACAAGGACTTCACCGGAGCAGCCAAGGTCAACGCGGCGAACAAAGCACCCAGACAGAGCACCAACCCGACACTGCGATGTTTCTGCGCCTTACCGAGAGTCTCCTCCCACAGCGGCTGCGCCCGATCGACCGCCTGCTTCCAGGCCTGAGCCGGAGCCGAGGGCGCTGCCACCGGTGCCTGCGGCTGCGGCTTGGACACGGTCGGCGCCACCGCGGTCGCGCCTGGAGCGACCACCGGTGCAGCCGCGGTCGGCGGAGCACCCGGAAGCGCCCGAGTCACCGGCATCGCCGGAATCGCCGCCGTCTTACGACCACCGGAGGCATAACGTTCCAGTTCGTACAAGATCTGCTCACGAGTCGGCCGAGCCCCCGGCCTCGGATCGAGCGCCGCCCGCAACAAAGGCGCCAACTCCGGATCCACCCCGGTCAGATCGCACTCCCCCGCACGGATCCGAGCCAACACCGCGTCCACCGGCTGATCGCCAAAAGGCACCCGGCCCGATGCCGCGAAAGCCAAGGTCGCCGCCCAAGCCCACCAATCGGTCGCCGGCGTGACATCGGCCCCGTCCAAAATCTCCGGAGCCAAGAACCCCGGCGTACCCATCACCAACCCGGTCGACGTCAACCGCACATCACCGGAACCATGCGCGATCCCGAAATCGATCAACACCCCGCGACCGTCATGGATCAGCACATTGCCCGGCTTCAGATCACGATGGACCACATCGGCGGTGTGCACCGCGGACAGAGCGGCGGACAGATCCCTCGCCAGGCCCAACAGCTTGGGCGCACTCAACGGCCCGTGCTGAGCGACGTACTGCTCCAAGGACGGGCCAGGGACATACCGAGTCACCACATAGGGGCGAGCCCCCTCCACATCGGCATCGATGATGCCGGCCACCCCGGGATGACGGATCCGGGAGAGATGATCAGCTTCACGAGACAGACGCGCACGAGCGGCAGGGTCGTCCAGCACATGATCACGCAGGACCTTGATGGCCACAGCCTGGCCTTCCTCGTCCAACGCGAGATGCACGACACCCATGCCACCGCGGCCCAGCTCGGAGCAGAGCCGATAACGGCCCAACCGACCTGCGCCGGGGCTCGGACCACGACCGACGGTCGCGCTCATGTCACCTCCCGATATGGACCGTGGACCCCTGCGGTCATCAGGACACTCGTATCAGAGTGCCAAACAGCCCAAGAGTACGTCTCTTCACTGTGCGCTCGCTGAGGGTGGTCCCCCTGTGGACCGTCGGCACCTTCGACGGACCGTGGCGCACTCCGCCGGAGTTTCGTCCTTCTCGTCCCCCGTCGACCTCACCCGCTCACCGTAGAGTGTCACTACCAGGGAGCAGGGGACACAAGGCCTTTCGAGCGAGCAGCGCTCGGCCGGTGTTCGGTGAGGAGTGGTTTCACGTGAAGGAGCATGCCGGGAAAATCCCCGGGAAAGTCGTTCGCACCTACGACTTCGTCGTAGCAGCGAACCGGCTTCCGGTGGACCGTCACGAAGAACCCGACGGCAGCTCGTCCTGGCAGCGCAGCCCCGGCGGCCTGGTGACGGCGATGGACTCGGTCATGCGCGGCCGCGAAGGCGCCTGGGTGGGTTGGGCCGGGGACGCCGGTCAAGCTCCGGAACCCTTCGAGGACGGCGGCATGTACCTGGTCCCGGTGGCCTTGACCGCCGAGGACGTCGCCGACTACTACGAGGGGCTGTCGAATGACACCCTCTGGCCGATCTACCACGACGTGATCGTGCCGGCGACCTTCCACCGACGCTGGTGGCAGGCTTATCGCCGGGTCAACGGGAAGTTCGCCGAGGCCTTGGCCGAGGTCGCCGCACCCGGCGCGACGGTGTGGATCCACGACTACCAACTCCAGCTGGTGCCCGCCTTGCTGCGTCAGCTGCGTCCTGATGTACGGATCGGCTGGTTCAACCACATCCCCTTCCCGCCGGTAGAACTCTTCGCTCAGCTGCCGTGGCGTGCCGAACTCATCGCCGGTCTCATCGGAGCAGACTTCCTCGGTTTCCAGAAGCCCAGCGATGCGGGCAACTTCATCCGAGCCTGCCGTCAGCTGGGTGGCCTGCCCACCAAGCGGGACACGGTGACCGCCACGGACGCCGACGGCAGTACCCGACTCGTGCGAGCCGCAGGAATTCCGATCTCGATCGACACCGAGCAGCTCGACCGGCTGGCCCGTAGCCCCGAGGTCATGGCCCGGGCCCAGGAGATCAGGGAGTCCCTGGGCAACCCGCGGGTGCTGATGCTGGGGGTCGATCGACTGGACTACACCAAGGGTCTGCGCCACCGGATGAAGGCCTACCAGGAGCTGCTCAAGGACGAGAAGATCGCTCCGCCGGACGTCTGCTTCATGCAGGTGGCCGTGCCCAGCCGTGAACGGGTGGACGCCTACCGGGATCTACGTGACCAGGTGGAGCTCACGGTCGGTCAGATCAACGGCGACTACTCGGGGATCGGGGCGACGGCGGTGCATTATCTGCACCAGAGCTTCGACCAGGCGGAGATGGCCGCGATGTACCAGGCCGCCGACGTGATGCTGGTCACGCCGCTGCGTGACGGGATGAATCTGGTCGCCAAAGAGTACGTGGCCTGTCACCACGACGGCAACGGAGCCTTGGTTCTTTCCGAATTCGCCGGAGCTGCCGACGAGCTCACCCATGCCTTCCTCTGCAATCCGCATGACATCCAGGGGTTGAAGAACACCATCATCCGGGCGGCCACGGCCACCGACCGGGAGAAAGGGCGCCGGATGCGGGCGCTGCGCAAGCGGGTGGCACAGCATGACGTCCAGCGCTGGGCCGGACGTTTCCTCGACGCCTTGGAATGTGCACCGCATCGTCCGTCGTCCGAGCAGCGGCGCCCGTCGGCCAGTCACCATCTGTCGAAGGCGTAGGGCTGTGTGCTCTTCGCTACCCTCGGCGTTGACCGACCATGTCCGCAGGCTGGCCGCTGCCAGAAAGGTGTTGCTGGCCACCGATTTCGACGGCACCCTGGCGCCTTTCGAGGACGACCCCATGCGGGTGAAGCCCGCCAGCGAGGGGATCGAGGCCCTGCAGGCGGCCGCCGCGCTGCCCGGGACGACGGTCGCGCTGGTGTCCGGCAGGGAGCTCGCCGTCCTGCAGCAGCTCTCCGGGATCGGCGACGACCCTCGGGTCGTCTTCATCGGCACCCACGGCGCCCAGTCGACCAGACATCCCGGCTCCGGGGAGTTGACCGGGGCGCAGCGGTCGCTCCTGGCCGAGGTCGACCGAGCCCTGCGCGAGGTCTGTTCCCTCCACGAGGGAAGCCGGGTCGAGGGCAAACCCGCTGCTGTGGTGCTGCACACGCGGGGGATGTCCGAGCCGGAGAACTCGCAGGCATTGGCCGCTGCGGCGCAGGTGCAATCGCTTTTCCCCGGAACGCACGGACTCCACGGCAAGGACGTCTTCGAGATCGGTGTCCTCCAGGCGGACAAGGGCAGTGCGCTGGTGTCCTTGGCGCAGGAGACAGGTTCGGAAGCCACCCTTTTCCTGGGTGACGATGTCACCGACGAGCGGGCCTTCGAAGCCTTGCGGCCCTCGGCCGGCGATCTGACCGTGAAGGTCGGCCCGGGTTCGACGGCAGCCTGTGCCCGGGTACCCGATGTCGCCGGCGCGGTCGCCGTTCTACAGGAATTCGTGACCGCCAGACGTTCCGTTCAGGAGCAGACCGGCTGAGTTCCGTTCTCGGGTGAGGCTGCTGTCGCATGCGGTGACATTCTTGCGGCAGCGGTCGACCCTCGTTCCACGAGTTCTGCGTGGAAGACGAGGTCGGCCCGGGGAGCGGGATGACCGTTGATCTCGCCGAGCAGTGCGCTGACCGCAGCCCGTCCCATCGCGTCAACATCCTGTCGCAGCGTGCTCAGCGGTGGGTCGGTGAACGCGATCAACGGGGAATCGTCGTGCCCGATGACGGAGATGTCGCCGGGGACCTCGAGGCCTCGGCGACGGATCTCCTGAATGGCGCCCAGGGCCATGATGTCGCTGCCGCAGATCAGTGCGGTGCATTCCTGGTCGACGAGGCGGGCGGCGGCTTCGGCTCCGCCTTCGACCGTGTACCAGGTGGTGGCGATCAACCGGTCGACCTCGTTGATCCCGGCCAGCTGCGCCATCGCTTGGCGGAAGCCGGTGACGGATCGCTGCACGGGGACGAAGCGTTCCTGTCCGGTCGCCAGGCCGATCCGGCGGTGGCCCTGGGCGGTCAGGTGGGTGACGGCACGGTGCATCGCGGCCACGTCGTCACAGCTGATGCAAGCCGCGTCGACATGCTCCCGATACCCGTTGACCAGGACGAAAGGCAGCCCGCGGGCGCGGAGTTCGCGGTACCGGTCGAGATCTGCGGTGGTGTCGGCGTGCAGACCCGAGATGAAGATGATGCCGGAGACACCCCGCTCGCACATCATTTGCACGTAATCGTCCTCGGCGATCCCGCCGGGGGTCTGGGTGCACAGGATCGGGGTGAAGGCGTGGGCGGCCAGGGCTCCTTCGATGACCTGGACGAACCCGGGAAAGACCGGATTGACCAGCTCTGGGACGATCAGGCCGACCAGGCCTGCGCTGGCTCTGCGTAGTTTGGCCGGTCGGTCGTAGCCCAGCATGTCGACGGCGGCGAGCACTGCGGTACGGGTGCTCTCGGCGACACCGGGTTTGCCGTTCAGGACGCGGCTGACGGTCGCTTCAGAGACTCCGGCGCGTTCTGCCACATCGGCGAGGCGGGGTGCACGCATAGTTGAGCTCCTACAGGCAGGCTCATGTCGGGCCACGAGCACCTGAGCAGCATGACCCATGACCGATATTCCCTGCAAGATCATTGCAAGTTCTTGTGCAATTTCTTGCAGGCTCGTAATCTGACTGGCGACGCGGGCATCGGAGCCCGATCTGATCAACGAGGAGCCAAGGACATGCGTCGCAGCATTCTGGTCACCGCCATGCTCACCACCACGCTCATCGCCGTCACGGCCTGCGGCGGCGGCAACTCCGGTTCCGGAGGTTCCGGCTCCTCAGCGAAAGCCGGTGACATCAAAGGCGAACTGACCTGGTGGGATACCTCCGACGCCACCAATGAGGGACCGGCCTACAAAGAGTTGATCGACGAATTCCAGAAGAAATACCCGAACGTCAAGATCAATTACCAGTCCGTGCCCTTCGCCGAAGCACAGAACAAGTTCAAGACCGCTGCCGCCGCCAAATCCGGAGCACCGGACATCTTCCGTTCCGACGTGGCCTGGGTCCCCGAACTCGCTTCTCTCGGATATCTCTACAAACTCAACGGAACCGCCCTCGACAAGGACACCGGCGACTTCCTCGAGGCCGCCCGAGGATCCACCCAGTGGAACAATGGCACCTACGGCGTCCCCCAGGTCACCGACACCCTCGCCCTCTTCTACAACAAGAAGCTCCTTCAGGAAGCCGGGGTCGAAGCCCCCAAGACCTGGGAGGAGATGAAGACCGCCGCCGCCACCGTCAAGACCAAGACCGGCAAGGACGGCGCCTATCTCAACCCGGTCGGCTACTACACCCTGCCCTTCATCTACGGCGAGGGCGGCGACCTCCTCGACACCAGCGCCAAGAAGATCACCGCGAACTCCACCGAGTCCGTGGCCGGTGTCGCCAAGATGCAGGAGCTCATGGGCTCCCCCGGGTTCGTCAAACCCCCGGCCTCCGAGGCCTACAAAGCCATGACCGACGCCTTCAACGGCGGCACCGTCGGCATGATCGTCCAAGGCCCCTGGGAAATCGCCGGCATCAAGAAGGCCGACACCTTCGGCGGGATCGACAACCTCGGCATCGCCCCCGTCCCCGCCGGGAGCAAGCAGGCAGCCGGGCCCATCGGCGGCCACGACTACGTCGTCTGGTCCGGCATGAGCGAGGACAAGGCGAAAGCCGCCATCGCCTTCGTCGAATTCATGACCTCCACCGAGACCCAGGCCAAGATCGCCGACAAGATCGGCGTCCTCCCCACCCGCAAGTCGGCCTACACCAAGGTGACCAACCCCGTGGTCAAGCAGTTCCAGCCCGCCATGGACGCCGCCAGGGCGCGCGCCTGGATCCCCGAAGCGGGCCAGCTGTTCACCCCGATGGACAAGACCATCACCTCCGTGGTGGTGAACTCCGCCGACCCGAAGACGGCGATGACCGAGCTAGCCCAGAAGTACAAGGCCGAGATCGTCAAGGACTACGCCGCCGAATGACCGACCGGGCGTCCGCCGACCGGTTCTACGGACTGGTCGGCGGACGCTCTCCGACCACCGAAGAAGACCGCCGTCAGGAGACGCAGCACATGCAGGTCCACGCTGTCCCCCTTCCGGGCCGACCCGCCGGGAACCCGCGATGAACAAGCTCCGGACCCTCTGGGAAAAACATTGGTATGCATGGGCTTTTGTCGCCCCTGTGGTGATCGTGCTCACCGTCCTCATCGGCTATCCGCTGATCCAGGGCATCGCTCAGTCCTTCACCAATCTCACCGAGGCCAATCAAGCCGCCGAGATCTGTCAGAAGACCCTCGGTGGAGGCCAGAACTGTGAACCCAACCCCAATCAGGCGCGATTCGTCGGACTGCAGAACTACACCGATCTGCTGACCGGCCGCGTCGGTGAATTCTGGCACCAACTGCTCATCACCCTGATCTGGACGGCAACCTGCGTCTTCCTGCATTACACGTTGGGTCTGGGGCTGGCCATCCTGCTGAACCGGGAGATGCGTTTCCGCAGCGTCTACCGTGTGCTGCTCATCCTGCCCTGGGCCATCCCGGCCTTCGTCTCCGCTTTCGGCTGGAAATTCATCTACGACCGGGATGCCGGGATCGTGAATGCGCTCATCCGCGGGCTGGGCGGGCAGAGCATCGACTTCTTCGACAGCACGCCCAAAGCGCTCCTGGCCGTCATCGTGGTCAACGTCTGGCTGGGGGTGCCCTTCATGATGGTGGCCTTGCTCGGCGGCCTGCAGTCCATCCCCGCCGAACTGCACGAAGCCGCCGAGATGGACGGAGCCTCCCCCTGGCAACGTTTCCTCCACGTCACCCTGCCGGGGCTGCGCCCGGTGTCCAACTCGGTGATCCTCCTGGGCACCATCTGGACCTTCAACATGTTCCCGATCATCTTCCTGGTCAGCCGCGGCGGCCCCTCCGGGGGAACCGAGATCCTGGTCACCGGCGCCTACCGGGCAGCCTTTGAAGGTGTCCGGAACTACGGATTCTCCGCGGCCTACGGGGTCGTGATCCTGTCCATCCTCATCGTCTACTCGATGGTGTACCGCCGTGTACTGCGCAAGCAGGGAGAGGTGTGGTGACATGAGCCATTCCCAGGCCCCGTCCGTCTCCCCCGCCGTTGGTCAGGCCCCAGCCGTCCCGGCTGCTACCGACCGTCGGGACAGGCCGGTTCGTTCCGTGCCTGCCTCGATCGCGCTGCACACGACCCTCGTCCTCGCGACCTCGATCGCGGTCTTCCCCATCCTGTGGATCGCCCTGGCATCCTTCCGCCCGGCGAACAAGGTGTCGTCGACCTCGATCCTGGTCGCTCCGACCCTGGAGAACTACCACAAGCTGCTTTTCTCCACGAATTTCTTGAGCTGGTTCGGCAATTCCCTCGTGGTGGCCTTGTTCACCATGCTCTTCGGGATCACGATGTCAGCGACGGCCGGCTATGCCATCTCCCGGTTCAACTTCCCGGGGAAACGTCCGTTGATGTGGACCTTCCTGATCACCCAGATGTTCCCCGTCTCGATCCTGATCGTGCCGATCTACACGATCATGAGCACGCTGGGCCTGATCAACACCCATCTCTCCTTGATCCTGGCCTACTGCACGATCGCCGTGCCCTTCTGCACCTGGATGCTCAAGGGGTACTTCGACTCGATCCCGACCGAATTGGACGAGGCCGCCCAAGTGGACGGGCTGAGCCCCTTCGGCACCTTCTGGCGGGTGATCCTGCCGCTGGCCAGGCCGGGCTTGGCCGTGACAGCCTTCTACACCTTCCTCACCGCGTGGGGCGAGGTCGCCTACGCCAGCGCCTTCATCAACACCGACGACCGGTTCACGCTTGCCTACGGCATGCAGGTGTTCGTCCCCCAAGCTCCTGCCCTACCCCACTGGGATCTGTTGGCCTCGGCTGCTGTACTGATCACGATCCCGGCCGCGATCGTCTTCTTCTTCGCCCAACGCCATCTCGTGGCCGGTCTGACTGCTGGCTCCACCAAGGGGTGAGAAAACCGACAAAACAGGCTGACCTGCGGCTACCGGTAGGGTGAAGACCGCAATGCTGCAACACTGTCCGGCCCATCCGGGTCGGAGCCAGCCTTTTACAACGGATCGTCCGGCACGTTCCTGCCGGTGAAAGGAAAGACAACGTCGTCATGGCCACCGTACGTTTCGAACAAGCCACCCGGACCTACCCGGGGAATGACAAGCCCAGCGTGGACGCCCTCGACCTCGATATCGCCGATGGTGAATTCCTGGTTCTCGTCGGCCCTTCCGGATGTGGAAAATCCACCAGCCTCCGCATGTTGGCCGGCCTCGAAGAGGTCAACTCCGGCCGTATCTACATCGACGACCGTGATGTCACCGAGCTGTCCCCCAAGGATCGCGATGTGGCCATGGTCTTCCAGAACTACGCCCTGTACCCGCACATGTCCGTGGCCGACAACATGGGCTTCGCCCTGAAGATCGCCGGCGTGGACAAGGCCGAGATCCGCAAGCGCGTCGAAGAGGCCGCGAAGATCCTCGACCTCACCGAATACTTGGAGCGCAAACCCAAGGCTCTCTCCGGCGGTCAGCGCCAGCGGGTCGCCATGGGACGAGCCATCGTCCGGGAGCCCAAGGTCTTCCTGATGGACGAGCCCCTGTCCAACCTGGACGCGAAGCTACGGGTACAGACCCGAACCCAGATCGCCTCCTTGCAGCGGCGCTTGGGCATCACGACGGTCTATGTCACCCACGACCAGGTCGAGGCCATGACGATGGGTGACCGGGTCGCCGTGCTCAAGGACGGCATCCTGCAGCAGTGCGACAGCCCACGGCAGATGTACGACCACCCGAACAATGTCTTCGTCGCCGGGTTCATCGGCTCTCCGGCGATGAACTTGTTCGACATGGACGTCGCCGGTGACGGCGTACGCTTCGGCAGCGCAACGCTCGCGGTCGATCTCGGGCCGTCCGCGCCGTCCTCCGGCCGGATCACCCTCGGAGTCCGTCCCGAGGACCTGGAGATCGCCGATTCTGGTCTTCCGGTGACCGTCGAGGTCGTCGAAGAGCTGGGCGCCGATGCCTATGTCTACGGTTCCCGAGAAGGCGCCGATCCCACGGACAAGCCGATCGTGGTGCGGGTCGATGGTCGGGTCCCCCCGGAGAAGGGCACGAAGATCCACTTGATGCCCAAGCCCGAACATGTGCACTGCTTCGACGCGACCACCGGGGCGCGCCTGGGCAGCTGAGCATCGCCGCCGACCTGTCGGCAGCGGACTCGAGGGCGGGGCGTCGTGCGACAACGGTGCCCCGCCCTCGCTGTCCGGACCGGTGCGCGCCGTGCGAGCATGGTTCTGTGCCTCTGCAGATCACTGCCGCCCGCCCTGATCCGGCCCTGCTCGACCTTCCTTGGTCGAGCCCCTTGGAGGAATGGCGCGGGCCGTACATGGCCAATCTGCCCCGGGGGATCTCCCGGCACGTGGTGCGTTTCGTGAAAGTCTCCGGCCGGGTGCTCGCGGTCAAGGAGATCAAGGAGGACATCGCCCGGCGTGAATATCACATGCTGCGTTCGCTGCGCCGCCTGGAACAGCCCACGGTCAAGCCCTTCGGTGTCATCAGCGGCCGCTGCACACCTGACGGGGAACCCCTGGATGCCTGCCTGCTCACCCGGCATTTGAAGTTCGCCCTGCCCTATCGGGCCCTCTTCAGCCAGCGGGTCCAACCGGACACGACCCGTCGACTGCTGGATGCGCTGGCGGTGCTGCTGGTACGTCTGCACCTGGGCGGTTTCTGGTGGGGCGACGTCTCGTTGTCGAATACGTTGTTCCGGCGTGACGCCGGGTCGTTCTCCGCCTACCTGGTCGATGCGGAGACCGGGCAGTTGCTGCCGTCGTTGAGCGATGGGCAACGCGCCCATGATCTGGACATCGCCCGGGTGAACATCGCCGGCGAATTCATGGATCTGGAAGCCCTGGGTTGCAACCTTGAAGACCTGGATCCGATCGCGATGTCGGACCGGGTCGTGCATCGTTACGAACAGCTCTGGGAAGAACTCACCGGGATCGAGACCCTCGAGCCTGGCGAGCGGTGGCGGATGGACGAACGGATCCGTCGGCTCAACAAGCTCGGTTTCGACGTCGACGAGCTGTCCTTGTCGACCAGCCCGGATGACACCACCATCCAGATCCAGCCCAAGGTGGTGGACGCCGGCCACCATTGTCGACGGCTAATGCGGCTCACCGGCTTGGACGTTCAGGAGAACCAGGCGCGGCGTCTGCTGAACGATCTCGACAGCTACCGGGTGAGCGAGGACAGACAGGGCGACAACGAGGAGCTGGTCGCTCACGACTGGATGGCTCGGGTGTACGAGCCGATCGTGTCGAATATTCCCCCGGACCTCCAGGCCAAGCTGGAGCCCGCCGAGGTCTTCCACGAGGTGCTCGAGCATCGTTGGTACATGTCGGAGCGGGCAGGGCACGATGTCACCACGCTGTGGGCTTTCGTCGATTACCTGAACACGGTCCTGCCCAAGAAACGGGACGAGGAGGCCATCGTGGGAGTGGACACGGTGGAGACTCCCGTGGTGGCCACTTTCGACGACTGATCCCGGAGCGGCGCGGAAATCCTTGACGGGAGAACACTTGACATGATTAATAATGTCATCTTATCTTTCTCATAAGAAAACCTGACGCATTGGGTGGGGCTGCCCCTCAGCAACGGCCTCTCGATCGCACCGCAGCGCCATCGCCCCACTCTGCCCACGCCGCCACCGGAGAGGACAGCAGTCCATGACCAGCCCCCGCCGGGCCACCCGGAGCCGACACGCCCTCAGCGTGCCCGGATTCCTGGCCGTCCGACGCGTCTGGATGGACACCTTCCAGTGGTGCGGCGCCGTCTGTCCCAGCCACTGAGCACCCTGACCTGAGACCGGGCAAGCGCGAATATCGCCCCCGGGACATATCGCTCAACAGCAGAAGGTCGCCCGGCCTCTTGACGACGCCAGACGAGCCTCCACCGAGCGGCATGCCCCCTCGCATCCCCGTCACACCTTGACCAGGTGTCCGCCGACCCTTCACCCCGTCGGCCGACCTGAGTACAGCCACCGACACCAGGAGATCCACCATGTCCTCGACCCTCCACCTCGTCGAAGCCGTCCCCACCCACCCCGGCCGTCAGAACGCACTCACCCTGATCGACGCCCTCTCGGCCGCGATCGCGCCAAGCGGGGCCGAGATCATCGAAGCCCAGGTCGCCGGAGACGGCGAACGTGTCTTCGTCATCGTGGAAACCACCAACGCCCTGGACCTGCTCGCCGCCATCACGGCCAAAGCCCTTCCCGAAGCCGATGAGATCCACGAGCCTGCGCCCGTCCGACTGGTCGGTGCCGACCTCGAAGAGATCAAAGCCACTCGGCCCCCAGCCGGCTACCTCGTCGAATGGGATCTGCCCGCAGGCCTGGACATGCCCACCTACCTGGCGCGCAAGAAGGAGAAATCCCCGAAATATGCCGAGGTCCCCGAAGTCTCCTTCCTGCGCACCTACGTCCGGGAAGACATGGAGAAGTGCCTCTGCCTCTACGATGCACCCGACGTGGACACCGTGATCCGGGCCCGCGAGGTCGTCAGCACCCCGATCGATCGGCTGCACACCCTGCTGAGCTTGAAGGATGTGCGATGACCACCGCCATCCGTCACCCCCCGGCCGCAGGCCACGACCTCCGAGAAGACATCGACACCCGGTTGTCGCCCCTACTCCCCCTGCTCCAGACCCGAGCCGAACCGATCGACCGCTCCCTGGAAGATCCTCGCCGGTTTCTCACCGAACTCGCCGCGCAGGGCATGCTCGCCCCCGACGAAGGCGACTCCGCCACACCAGACAGCTCTCTGAGCTCCACCGCACATCTCCTGTCGAGGATCGCCGAAGACTGCCTGACCAGTGCCTTCGCGGTGTGGGCACATCAGATGGTCATCGACTACCTGTCCCGTGCCCCCGACAACGCACAGAACTGGCAGCTGCTCTCGGAACTCCGCCACGGCCAGGCCGTGGGATCCACCGCGATGGCTGCCGGGATGAAAACCCTCGTCGGCGCAGGAGAGCTCACCGTCAACGGAAACCTCCGGCCCGACGGCTCACTCACCCTTCACGGCCGGATCCACTGGGCTTCCAATCTCGTCCCCGGAGCAATCATCGTCCTACCGGTACAGCTGGACGACGGCCGACAGCTCGTGGTCCGCATCGGACGCGACGATCCTGGGGTGCATATCCACCCGGTCACCGGTCTGCTGGCGCTGGACGCCACGGCCTCCGGGGGAATCGTCCTCGATGCGGCATCGGTCTCCCCGGACGCCGTCATCTCCCATGATCTCCGTTCCTTCGCCGCCGGTTTCCGGCCGACCTTCCTGATCGCACAGACTTCCCTGGCTGTCGGACTGGCTCGTAAATCCTTGGCGAGCAGCGCCACCTTCATCGACCGCCCGGGGAATGCCTCCTTGGAGCCTTTGCTGCAGGCCAGGACGACACATTTCAAAGACCTCGAGAACGCCTGGTGGGAATCTGCCCAGAGGCCGGCCCGCGCCCCACTGCACGACCTGCTTCGGACCCGGCTGGAGACGTCACTCCTCGTCGGCGAGATCACCCGCCTCGAGCTGACACTCGCCGGTGGCGGCGGCTACCACGCCCTGAGTGGGCCGGCCCGACGCTTCCGGGAAGCGGCCTTCTTCCCCGTCCAATCACCGAGCGAAGGACAACTGAGATGGGAACTGTCCTCGTCGAGCTGAGCGGCGTCCATCTCAGCCGAGGCGGGTACCCCGTCCTCGTCGACATGTCGTTGACCGTCCCTCAAGGCAGAACCGTGGCCCTCCTGGGTCACAGCGGAGTCGGAAAATCCACGATCCTGCGTCTCCTCGACGGAACGCTCTCCCCGGACAAGGGGACGCTGAGGTACCCCTGCGGAGAACCCCGCCGTGGTGCCGCTCGACAGTCACCAGCGCTTTTCCCCTGGGCGACCGTGGCGGAGAACATCGAGATCGGGAGTTCGTACACCGTTCACCGTCGACATCATGACCATACGCTCGTCGACGAACTCGTCCGGGTCTTCGGGCTATCAGACCTCCGGGATCGCTATCCGGATCAACTCTCCGGTGGCCAGGCCCAACGGGTCGCACTGGCTCGCGCCCTCGTCGTCCGTCCTGAGCTGCTCCTCCTGGACGAACCGCTGTCGGCTGCCGACCCGTCGACCCGAGCAGAGATCCAGAACTGGCTACGAGGCTTCGTGGCCAGGCATGACATGACGACGATTCTGGTCACCCACGATGTCGATGAAGCTCTGCACCTCGGCGACCTGATCCACCAGGTGGGGCCGGGCGGGCGGATCACTCACTCCTGGCAGCCGTCTCCGGACGGTTCGGACCGAGGAAAACTCGGCGAACAGGTACGGGCTGCCTACGACCGGATCGACTTCGCCACGGTAGGGGCCGATCGTGGCTGACTCCTTCTCCCGCAGGTCCTTCCTGACCTCATCCGGACGGATCCTGTCGGCAGGAGCCATCGCCGGATTCGCGGTCAGAGGTGCTGGCCGAGCGGTAGGCAGTGGTTCCGCAGAGGCGACAGGCCTGACCGGAACAGAGCCTGATCCGACGAGGCCGAGAAGGACGCTACGGGCCGGATACCTACCGATCACCGATGCCTCCTCGGTGCTCCTCGCACACGAACTCGGCGAGTTTGCCAGAGCTGGACTTCCATCAGCCCGGCCCCGACTCTTCCGCAGTTGGGAATCCCTCGCCCAAGCCCTCGTCACCGGTCAGATCGACCTCGCGCATCTCCTCCTGCCGACGGCACTACAGCTGCGGATGGAACACGGGTTACCGGTGAAGGTCGTCTCCTGGGCCCATACGAACGGCTCCGCGCTGACCGTCGCTCCTCAGATCCGAGCAGTTCGCGACCTGGCCGGAAGCCGGATCGCGGTCCCGGCCTGGTGGTCGGTGCACAACCTTCTCGCCCAAGCCGTACTGCGTGCAGAAGGGATGGTCCCGAAGATCCGCAGAGGCGACGGCGACGTCGAACTCGTCGTCATGCCCCCCGCAGAAATGCTCTCCGCGCTGGCGGCCGGGCACATCGCTGGCTTCGTGGTCGCCGACCCCTTCACCACGATGGCTGCCGCACGAGGCAGCGGCCACATCCTGCGTTTCCTCGGAGACATCTGGCACGATCACGGTTGCTGCGCCGTGGTCGTACATGACCGGTTGATCGACGAGCACCCCGAAATGGTCCAGGCCGCAGTCGATGCCATCGCCGCCGCCAGCCATTGGCTGGACACCCACCGCTCCACCGCGGCGGACCTGCTGACAGCCCATGCCTCCCCCTACCTTCCCCATCGAACCGAGATCGTCAGAGCTGTACACACCCGTGAGCAGGCTGCCGGGAACACACTCGTCCATCACCCGGAGTGGCGGGGCGAGCATTTCGGCACCGGGCTTTTCCCCTTCCCCTCAGCCACCAGCGCTCTCGTAGAACTGATGCGTTCTTCCCTGGTCGATGCCCCGACCGGTTTCCTGTCCGCGATCGACCCGCAGAGCGTTCACCACCGGCTCGTCGACGACCGGTTCATCAGGACGGCCTTGTCCGGACGAATCGACGCCGTCCTGCACCGCACCGAGGAGATCCGGCCATGACTCGAGCGACCCGCCCCGTCGGGGGGCTCTGCCTCGCCGTCCTGCTGTGGTGGGCCCTGACCGCAGCTGTCCCGGACGACCCAACCTTGTCCCGGATCACCCCGGCCCGCACCTTCGTCGGAGTGCAAGAGCTCTGGGGCATGTCTCTATTCGACGACGCCGCTTCCAGCATCTTCCGGCTGCTCACCGGATTGGTCCTCGCCACGGCGACCGGGACACTCATCGGTGTCGCTGTCGGCACCTCGTCGGCAGCAGAAGAGTCCAGCCGTCCGGTGCTGCTCTTCCTACGGATGGTTTCCCCCCTGTCATGGGCGCCGGTCGCGGTCGGGGTACTCGGAGTCGGTGACCCACCGGTGATCGCCTTGGTCGCGGCCACCGCCATCTGGCCGGTCCTGGCCGCAGCCTCCGACGGGGTGCGCTCCGTGGACCCGGAACATCTCCTGGTGGCACGTAGCTTCGGAGCCGACCGCTGGGAGCTCTGGCGGTCGGTGACCTGGCCGACCCTGCAACCACGTCTTCTGGGAGGAATCCGGGCATCGGTCGGAATCGCCTGGGTAGTCCTGGTCCCCGCTGAGATGCTCGGAGTCACCTCCGGTCTGGGGTATGCCGTTCTCAACGCCAAGGATCAGCTGGCTTATCACCACATCACGGCATTGATCCTGGTCATCGGCACCTTGGGTTATGTGATCGATGTCCTCGCCAGGTGGCTTCTACGAACTCCTCGTGAGCGGGCCGGGGAGCGGACGGTCAGGGCAACCACCGGTCGGGTGGCTGTCCGATGACACGGGTCGTCGTGGTCTCCGCAGGAACTCGCCCCGGATGCCTGACAGACCGGCTGGCCACGTGTCTTGGCTCCGAGGTACTCCGGTCGCTGAGCGAATTCCGAACAGGTCAGAGGTCTGATGAGATCGACGAAGAGGATTTCTGGTCGCTGGCCGAACACGGACCGGCCGTCGCAGCCGGGCTGCTCTCCTGCACACCGGATCGTCGGTTGTTTCCGCTGATCGATTCACTCGCTCAAGCCGACGTACTGGTCGCGGTCTCCCCCGTGCACAATGCGTCCTACAGCGCGCTCTTCAAAGCCTTCTTCGATCAGTTGCCGCGGGGCACGATCGCCGGAGTACCGACGGTGTCGGGCACCTCTGGTGGCTCGCCGCGGCAGGGGATGGTCTCCGACCTGGTGGTGCGACCGTATCTGTCGACCTTACGGGCGTTGGTCGTACCGACCGTGGTCGATGTCCACCGCGGTGACTGGCTCCCTCACGGAATGCCTCGGCCCGAGATCAGCCACCGGATCCGACGTGCAGCGGGTGAAGCCGCAGCTCTCACGGCCAGCTCTGGTCAGGCCACCGTCGAGACGGTCGCCTGACCAGAGACCCCGAAGACCGAGGAAGGAGATCGAGAGACTCGTCCGGTCAGCGCCCGGCACGGCGACAGGCCACCGCGTACAACGCCACTCCGGCTGCGATCCCTGCGTTCAGCGATTCGATCGCGGAGATCGGAATGGACACGACCTGGTCGCAGGTCTCCCGCACGAGCCGTGACAGGCCCTTGCCCTCTGAGCCGACCACGATCACCAAGGGCACATCGGTCAGCTGCAGGTCGGGGAGTTCGACCTCGCCCTCCATGTCGAGGCCGATGACGAAGAAGCCTGCCTTGCGGTAGCCCTCCAACGCCCGCGTGAGGTTCCCTGCCTGGGCGACCGGGATCCGGGCGGCGGCACCGGCCGAGGTCTTCCAGGCTGACGCGGTCATCCCTGCGGATCTGCGCTCGGGGACGACCACTCCATGCCCGCCGAAGGCCGCCACGGACCGGATGATGGCTCCCAGGTTGCGGGGATCGGTGATTCCGTCGAGCGCCACGATCAGCGGGGCGCCCGGCATCTCCATGTCCATGAGGTCGCGCGGATCCGCGTAGGAGTAAGGCGGAATCTGTAGGGCCAGCCCCTGGTGGATGGCACCGTCGGTGAGCCGGTCCAATTCGGTGCGGGGGGTCTCCAGAACAGGCAGCCCTCGCTCGTGAGCCAGCTTGAGTGCTTCTTTGACCCGGTCGTCGCTGTCGATCCGCGAAGCGACATACATCGTGGTGACCGGGACCTGAGCACGCAGTGCCTCCACGACGGAGTTACGCCCGGCGACCATCTCGGTCGACCCTTTGGTACGACGAGCAGGCCGTTGCTGGGTCCCGGTCGTCGTGCGTCGTGTCCCCTGGGTCGTCGCACGCTGGGCCGCTTTGTAGGCCTTGTGGTAGGGGCGGTCCTCGGCCTTGGGAGTGGGGCCTTTGCCCTCCAGCCCACGGCGGCGGTTGCCACCGGATCCGACGGTGGCTCCCTTCTTGCTTCCCGCTTTACGGATGGCGCCTTGGCGGCGCGAGTTACCGGCCATGTCAGTCCTTCGAGTTCTGTTCTGTGTCGCTACGACGTGCCAGCGACCAGCGAGCCCCGGAGGGGGTGTCCTCGACCGTGATCCCGACCTCGGTCAACTGATCACGGATCGCGTCTGCAGTGGCGAAATCGCGAGCCTTCCGAGCTACCGTACGCTCTTCGAGCCGTTGTGTGATGAGCGCGTCCAGCGCGGCGTAGGCGGAGTCCTCCGTGGAGACGGCTCCTTGGGACCAGGTCGGGTCCAGCGGGTTGACCCCGAGGACGGAGGTCATGGCCTGCACCGCGTCGGCGGCAGCTCGTGCTGCTTCCGGGTCGCCCTCGTCCAGTGCAGTGTTCCCGGCCCGTACGGTGTCGTGGATGACCGCGAGCGCCCCGGAGACGCCCAGGTCGTCGTCCATGGCGGCGCGGAAGGCTTCAGGCAGGTCGGTGCGATGGGTGTCAGGCTTCCAGGTGGCCTGGGTCCGGCGGAGGAAGCCTTCGATCCGGTCGACGGCGGATTCGGCTTCGGCGAGGCTGCCTTCGTGGTACTCGAGGGTCGATCGGTAATGCGAGGAGCCGATGTAGTAGCGGACGGCCAAGGGACGGGCGATCTTGGTGATCTCGGAGACAGTCATCCCGTTGCCCAGGGATTTGCTCATCTTCTCGCCTTGGACGGTGAGCCATCCGTTGTGCATCCAGTACTGGGCGAATCCGCAACCGGCGGCACGGGACTGGGCTTGCTCGTTCTCGTGGTGGGGGAAGCGTAGGTCGACTCCGCCGCCGTGGATGTCGAAGGTGTCTCCCAGGTATTTGCGGGCCATTCCCGAGCATTCCAGGTGCCATCCGGGGCGGCCTCGTCCGTATCGGGTGGGCCAGCTCGCGGTGAGTGGTTCGCCGTCCTTGTGGCCTTTCCAGAGCGCGAAGTCGCGGGGGTCGCGTTTGCCGCGGGGGTCGGCGTCGCCGGCGGCTTCCATGTCGTCGATGCCTTGGTGGGTGAGTTCGCCGTACTGCGGCCAGCTGCGCACGTCGAAGTAGACGTCGCCGCTGCCGTCGGGGGCCGGGTAGGCGTGTCCTCGTTCGACGAGGGTGTCCATCAGTTCGAGCATTTCGGGGATGTGCCCGGTGGCGCGGGGTTCATAGGTGGCGGGGAGGACGCCGAGGGTGTCCAGTGCGTGAGAGGTTTCCCGCTCGTGGCGGTAGCTCCAGGACCACCAGGGGGAGTTGTTGTCGGCGGACTTGCGCAGGATCTTGTCGTCGATGTCGGTGACATTGCGGACGAGAGTGACCTCGTAGTCGTGTCCGACGGTCAGCCAGCGGCGGAGGATGTCGAAGGAGACGGCGAATCTGAGGTGACCGATGTGTGGGGTGCCTTGGGTCGTGAGTCCACAGATGTACATTCCGACGCGGCCGGGTTCCAGCGGGACGAATTCGCGCAGTTCACGTGCAGAGGTGTCGTAGATATGCAGGCTCACGAGAAGCAAGGTTACCGGGCGCTCGGGGCCCGGTTCCTCTCCGGTTGCAGGGCATCGGGGTCGATCTTCGTGGGGCGGCCTTGTTGGTGGGCCGCGGTCACCAGTCGCACCCGCGGCGTCCACGGATAGCGGTGGAGGTGGCCAGCAGGTCTCCCCAGAGCAAGGAGCTGTGCCGTCCACGGATGGTCACCTGGCCTGCGTCGTGTCGGATTGCGTAGGTTCCACGTCCTTCGACGTCGAGATAGGCCAGCGAGACGCCGTGGGGGTCGCTCTGTACTCCCCATATCCGCCAGGGTGCGTTCCACAGCTCTTCCTGCGCACTGTCGAGGGCTAGCAGTGGCCCAGGGTCGGCGGTCGTGAGCAGTTGCCAGAAGTCGCTGGCGCAGATCGGTCCGTACTGTTCGTCGGTGGTCTCCTCGCTCGGATGCAATCCTCCCCATCTGGCCAGGACGATGGGCACTGCGTCGGCGGGGTAGATCAGGATGTCGGCCGTGTCCGGCGTATGTTCGGGGCCTGGGCCCCCGACGTAGAGCAGCCGTCGCCGCCCGACGTGGAGGCGTGCTCGGTGCACCCCCTCGGTGTCGACGGCGTAGAGCAGGACGACCGAGGAGCTGTGCAGGTCGTGGCGGAGGAGTTGGCCCGCAGCGGTGGGGCGTCCGTCGGCTTCCAGGAGCCCTCGCTCGTGGAGGAAGGTCTGGTCATGGTCGGGCAGCGTAGTGAGCCCGCCGAGTCCGCGGAGGGCATCGGCCGTTCTTCTGCTGACGCGGGCGGCGGGGGTCGCCGCGGTGCACTTCCAGCTCATCGGGGGTCGGCCTTGGGTCGTACATGGGACACGATGTCAGCCACCTCTTCTTCCACGGACAGTAGGTCAGCCAGTGCGCATTCGATCTCCACCCGGATGGTCCGGACGCCGTCCACGAAGATGTAGCAATCGTGGGCAACGGCGATACCGGCTTCTACCCGGGCGGTCTGGACGAGGCGTCCTTCGCCCCAGTACGGGTGCGGCCAGATGTCCTGACTCGCCAAGAGGGAGTGGGGGCAGCGTTCGCGAAGACCTTCCCAGATCCGGTGAGCTGCTTGGTCTATGTGTCCGGGTTCTTCTTCGAAGATGACCTGGAGACGAGGCACACGCCCCCAGCGGCTGCCGGGTCTGATGAGCAGGAGGTCGACGCCCTCGGCCCCGTCCGGGTGTGGTTCGGCGCACTGCCAGGTCGCGGGGACTTCCGCGTCGACCTCGGCCAAGCCTCGACAGCGTCGTAGTTCTCCGATGATCATCCACTCCACACAGTCAGCGTTACCCGTCTTCTCACGACATGGGTCTACCCCTGTCGGGGCAGCGGGAGTCGGCCGTCGAAGCGCTTGTTTCCATCATTTCTGTAGAAGGAGATGGAGATTTATCAGCACCGCAGGCGGAGTTCTGAGTTTAGGGCAACTTAACTCTTAGTGCGCGGATTAGAAGGTAGCACTCCAGATGATGAGGACACCAGATGATGTCTACCCCATCACCAGCGTTCTTTATCCGGACGAAAGGCTATCAATGGGGACAGCCACGCAGGCAGCCGGCCAAAGAAAACAGTTCTGCCATTTAACAGTTACATCAGTGACAGATGTGTTACATGCATTGGTTTTCTCTGTAGCTGTAGCTACTTCCACGTCATCCGACAGTGATCACCAAAGCAGTGGCGATCGCTGCGACCCCCTCTGCGCGACCGGTGAGTCCCAGGCCGTCGGTCGTGGTGCCGCTGATGCTCACCGGCGCTCCACAAGCCCGGGACATCATGTCCTCGGCCTCGGAACGACGCTTGCCGATCTTGGGTCGGTTGCCGACGACCTGGACCGCCACGTTACCGATGTGAAAACCGGCTTCACGCACCAGACGAGCAGCTTCAGCAAGCAGAGTCATCCCTGATGCGCCGGAAAGCTCGGGCCGCGAAGTACCGAAGTGTGCACCCAGATCGCCGATGCCGGCTGCGGAGAAGAGTGCGTCACAGGCGGCATGTGCTGCCACATCGGCGTCGGAGTGCCCTTCCAGTCCCTGTTCACCAGGCCAGTGCAGACCTGCCACCATCAGCGGACGGTTCGACCCAGCTTCGGCAAAAGCGTGAACGTCGACGCCTACTCCGACCCGCGGCAACAGGATCGGCGAGGGAAGCTGAGTGGGCTCAGCTGCAGGATCGGGGGTCATGCCCCAAGCCTAGGTCCCGGCCGTTCGCCATGGTCAGCCGGTATTCGAAAAAGGCCAGATCGTCCGGGGTGGTGATCTTCGCCGCCGCAGGATCACCCGGTACCACCGCCACCGGAACCCCACAGGACTCCACGAGGGCAGCGTCGTCGGTGGCCATCTGACCGGACTCGACCGCACGCCGATGCGCATCGGCCAGCACCTCTCGGGCAAAACCCTGAGGAGTCTGGATAGCCCTGAGGACGGACCGTTCAGGAGTGCCGGTCACCAGGCCTTCGTCGTCTACCTGCTTCACGGTGTCGACGACCGGAACCCCTGGTATCACTGCACTTCGGCCCGCATGCAGCGCCTGGATCACCCTGGTGAACAGGGAAGCAGGAGCCAGGCAACGCGCGGCGTCGTGCACCAGGACGAAAGCGGTTTCTTCTCCGACCGCGGACAGCCCCTGCAGCACCGACTGGGTTCGTTCTGCGCCGCCGGGGACGACGACGACCCGATCGACTTCATCGCCCAGAAGCAGCGCTTGCGCTTCCGAGAGGTGTGCCGACGGAGCGACCAGCACTACATTGTCGATGTCTGGGCAGGAAAAAACCTGGTCCAGCGCATGACGAAGCAGGGGACGATCGACCAGCGGGACAAAAGCCTTCGGAAGGTCATGTCCGAGACGGCTGCCGGAACCGGCCGCCACGAGGACGACAGCGATGTTCAGGAGGCGAGCACCTCGTCAAGCATGGACTCTGCTTTCACCTCGTCGGTCTTCTCGGCCAGCGCGAGCTCCGAGACCAGGATCTGACGGGCCTTGGCCAACATACGCTTTTCACCTGCAGAAAGGCCGCGGCCCTTCTCTCTGCGCCACAGATCACGGACGACTTCGGCAACCTTGATGACATCCCCGGAGGCCAGCTTCTCGAGATTGGCCTTGTACCGGCGCGACCAGTTGGTCGGCTCTTCGGTGTGCGAAGCGCGCAGGACGGCGAACACTCGGTCCAACCCTTCCTGCCCGACCACATCGCGCACTCCGATGTCTTCACAGTTGTCGGCTGGCACTTCGATGGTCAGGTCACCCTGAGCCACCTTCAGCACCAGATAAAGTTTCTCCTCGCCTCGGATAGTGCGCGTCTTGATCTGCTCGATCAACGCCGCACCGTGATGCGGGTACACAACCGTCTCGCCGACATTGAAGGCCATGTGTTCGGTTCCCCTTTCGCGGCCTTCAGGATATCACGCCCGACTTCCCCCCTGTAACCCTCGCGCGTTATTTGCGCTGGTCAGTGCGCCAAGCTTCGAAGAGGTGCCTACGAACACCCTTTGACAGTGAGCCTCGACACGTGCCACGCGCGCAAGAAGTTTTCTTGCATTCCACCGCCAGGAGGCCCGTCGTCCCGGCCTGCCGGCACGCCCCCGCCGACCGCCTGTCGCGTCGCCCGACCGCCCATCGACCCAGCTGATCCCACCCTCCGGTGGCGGGCCGTCCTCGCCGTTACGCTGACCAGCGTGAATCGTCCTAGGACCCCGCGCAACACTGCCCTCCGCCGCTCGCCCCGCATCGCTGCAGTCGGCGCTGTCGGCCTGCTCGTCATGTCGGGTCTCTCCGGTTGCCAGTGGACCTCGCCGATCACCACCCAGCTGCACTACGACGCTGGCGACGGCAAGTCCGCCGAGATCGGCGCAGTCAAGATCCTCAACGCCCTCATCGTCGCAGAAGCCAAGGACAGCGCGGGAACGCTCGCAGTGACCCTGGACAACCAGGGCACCGACAAGCAGACCGTCCAGATCCGTGTCGGCGAACAGTCCGTAGCCTCCGTCGAGGTGCCTCCGGGCAAGAGCGTCCAGACCAGTCACGGCGGAAAAGCCGTCCGGATCGACAAGGTGCCTGCCGCGCCCGGAGAACTCACTTCACTGGTCTTCAGCACGGAGAGCGGCGGATCGACCCCCGTCAACATCCCGGTGCTGCTCCCCCATGCCGATGGCCCCTATGCCACGTTGAAGCCCAGCGGCAATGCCTCGACCGCGCCTTCCGCTCCCGCTACGCCCACCTCGGGAGCGCCGACGACGAGCGCTGCTCCCACCGGGGAACCCGCCAAGCACTGACTCCGAAGCTGTTTCGTGGACGAGATAGAACTACCCCATCCACGAAACGCCGGGGTCAACCCAGACCCACTTCCTCGAACTTGTAGCCCAGGCCGCGCACCGTGACGATATGGCGTGGTGCACTCGGGTCGACCTCGATCTTGGCTCGCAGCCGTTTGATGTGGACGTCGAGCGTCTTGGTATCCCCCACGTAGTCGCTCCCCCACACCCGGTCGATCAACTGCATGCGGGTGAGCACACGCCCCGAGTTACGGAGCAGAATCTCCAACAGCTCGAATTCCTTCAACGGCAGAGCGGTCTGGTCGCCTCGCACCGTGACGATGTGCCGTTCCACGTCCATCCGGACCGGGCCGACCTCGATCGCACTGGGCATGAGCTCCTCCGGCTCAGCCCGACGACGCATCACCGCCTTGATCCGAGCCAGCAGTTCCCTGCTGCTGTACGGCTTGGTCACATAGTCGTCTGCACCGATCTCCAAGCCGACGACCTTGTCGATCTCACTGTCCTTGGCCGTGAGCATGATCACCGGCACCGAAGACCGCTGGCGCAATGCGCGGCAGACGTCCACCCCGGAGATCCCTGGGAGCATCAAATCCAGCAAAACCAGATCAGCTCCACTGCGCTCGAACTCCTCCAGGGCAGCGGGCCCGGTCTCGGCCACCGTGACGTCGTACCCCTCCTTCTTCAAGAGATAGGACAACGGGTCGGAGAACGAGATCTCGTCCTCCACCACCAGGATCCTGGTCATCTCCTCACCTCTCTGCCGACCGCGGGGAGCGGCTCGAGTCCTGGATAAAAGCTTCGTTCTCGCTCCGGGCGCATGCACCATCCGTCGGCGAGTTCACCTGCATCGAAGGCGTCTCACCGGCATCCGAGGAGCCGGTGACGCCCACGCCCTGCGCCGCAGCCGGAAGACGCATGGTGAACGTCGATCCCCGGCCTTCTTCGCTCCACACCTTCACTTCACCGCCGTGATTCGTACAGATATGTTTCACAATCGCCAACCCGAGCCCAGTACCTCCCGTAGCCCGGGAGCGTGCAGGATCAACGCGATAGAAACGTTCGAAGATCCGATCCTGCTCCGCGACGGGAATCCCCTGCCCCTGATCCGAAACCATGATCTCCACCACGGCTCCGACACGACGCACCCCTAAAGCCACTCGAGTGCTGTTTCCCGAGTAGTTGACCGCATTGGTCAACAGATTGTCCACCGCTGTCCCCAACATGTGCGCATCTCCGTAGACCCATACATCCGGATCACTGGCAATCACCACATTCATCTGTTTGGCCTCAGCCAATGTCATGATGCGTTCGGACGCTTCTCTCGCCACTACAGCGACATTCACCAACACCGGATCGGACAAGGAGTCAGAGGCCTGTAGACGCGACAGATCCACGATTTCCTGAACCAATCTGCTCAGGCGCGAACTTTCCACCTGAATTCGCCGTGCGAAACGGCTCACCGCTTCGGCGTCATCGCGAGCGTCCAGCACCGCTTCGGCCAACAAGGAGATACCTCCCACCGGTGTCTTCAGCTCGTGGCTCACATTCGCCACGAAATCACGACGGACCGTCTCCACCCGCTGTGCCTGAGTGTGATCCTCGACCAACAAGAGCACCTGGTCCTGCTTCAGAGGTGCCACGCGGGCCTGCACCAACAAGGTGCCCTGTCCCATCGGCCCCCGAGCAAGCTCCAGCGCGGATTCCCGGATCACGCCCTCCCGTCGAACCGCCCGAACCAGGTCCCGCAGCTCGGCATGCGCCAGGTCGCGTCCACGGATCAATCCCAGGGCCAGAGCTGCCGGGCTGGCGATGACCACGGCGTCCCCCGCGTCCAGGACCACCGCACTGCTACGAAGAACGCGCAGGACATCGGCCACACCTGAGGTCGAAGGGTCCGCGCCGTCCGAGGACTGACCCGAAGCACCTCCACACCGTCCGGAAACCACACGAGCGCCGATGATCGCCCCCGCCACGAGCCCCCCCAGCAATGCCAGGCACAGCCACACAGTCATCTCCACGACAGGCAGGTTACGCATTCGGCGCGTCCCGCTGGACTTCGCCGGGCAGAGCCACGTTCCAGGCGCGTACTGTTCACTTGAGCGCCTGGAACTGTTCATCCTGAACTGAAAACCTCACAAGGCACCCCGTTGAGAGCATCTGTCGGAGTAGGAGACCATGCGCGACGCATTCCACGAGGACCTCGACTGGATCTCTGATCAGCTTGTCGAGATGACACGACTGGCCGGATCGGCGATGAGCCGCGCCACCACGGCACTCCTCGACGCCGACATCACCCTGGCTGAAGGGATCATCGCCGCTGACCAACGGCTCGACGACATTCGAGTCCAGATCGATGACCGAGCCATCGACCTGCTCGCCCGTCAACAGCCTGTCGCGACCGATCTACGGATGATCGTCACCGCCATGCAGATGGGCGCAGATCTGGAACGGATGGGTGACCTCGCCAAGCACATCGCCAAGGTGGCGCGCCTTCGTTTCCCCAATTCTGCGGTCCCTGCCGAAATCCGGCCGATCATCGTCGAGATGGACACCGTCGCCAAGTTGATCGTGACACAGACCGGCGCCATCATCTCGCGTAAGGACGCCCAAGGGGCCACCCAGCTCGTCCACGCCGACGACCGGATGGATGCGCTCCACAAGCAGGTCTTCACCCTGCTCCTCGACGAACGTCGGCAGTACGGCATCGAAGAAGCCATCGACATCACCCTGCTCGCCCGTTACTACGAGCGCTTCGCCGATCACGCGGTCCTCGTGGCACATCGAGTGGCCTATTTGGTCACCGGGGAATGGCAGACCGTCGAAAGCCGCTCGGCTTCGGAGACCGACTCCCCGAGCCTCCAGTGAACAAGGCATCTGCCGACATCGGGTCCCCAGGGAAGTCATGAGGCAGAGGTAGGGGCCGGGTCTCTCGCGAGAGACCCGGCCCCTACCTCTTGTCGGCGAAAATCAGCGGCCTTGATTGGCCACTGCCTGGGCTGCTGCGGCTGCAGCCTCTGGGTCCAGGTAGGTGCCGCCCTTGGTGACCGGCTTCATGTCCTCGTCCAGTTCGTACACCAACGGCTGGGAGGTCGGGATGTTCAGCGCGGCGATGTCCTCGTCGGAGATGCCGTCGAGATGCTTCACCAGTGCGCGCAGGCTGTTGCCGTGCGCGGTCACCAGAACGACCTTGCCCGCCTTCAGGTCGGGAACGATCTCGTTCTCGAAGTAGGGCACCAGACGTGCGACGACGTCCTTCAGGCACTCGGTCTCCGGGTTGACCCCGTCGATGTCGGCGTAGCGGGCGTCATGGGCCTGGCTGAACTCGTCGTCAGCAGTGATCGGCGGCGGCGGTGTGTCGTAGCTACGACGCCAGAGCATGAACTGCTCCTCGCCGAACTCCTGCAGGGTCTGCTTCTTGTCCTTGCCCTGGAGCGCACCATAGTGGCGCTCGTTCAGGCGCCAGTTCCGCTTCACCGGGATCCAGTGGCGGTCGGCCGCGTCCAAGGCGGTGTTCGCCGTGTTGATCGCCCGCCGCAGCACCGAGGTGTGCACGATGTCCGGCAGGACACCCTTGGCTTTGAGCAGCTCGCCACCCTTGGCCGCTTCGGCGCGCCCCTTGTCGGACAGATCGACGTCCACCCAGCCGGTGAACAGATTCTTGGCATTCCACTGGCTCTCGCCATGGCGCAGCAACACGAGGGTGTAGGTCATGACCCCAGTTTATTCGGTCCCTCCGAGAAAGGAACCGGACCACCGTCCTTCCCCTCCGTGAGTGCATCCCGGAAGGCCTCCAGGTTGCGTAGCGACTCCCCCCGGTCGACCCGCCAGGCCCACTCCTTGCGCATCGACGTCCGGAAACCGGCGAGCAGCAAATCGTTGAAAGCGCCGTCGGCGGCCTCCAGCACCACCCCGAACAAACGGTCGATGCTCTGCCCGTCCACTGCGGCCAACGGCAGGCGGCCCACCACGTAGACGTCGTCATGGACGTCCACGGCATAAGCCAGCCCCGGCATCCGCAGATTACGACGCAGCAGATTCCGGAAGAAGCCGGCCTCGTTCTCGTCGGGGTGACGGATCACAAAAGCCGAGAGGGACAGGTCCGAGGTTCCGATCACCAGTGAACACACCGTCCGCAGCTTCTGATCACCCGGGAGAACCACCACCAGTTCTCCCGGCCGAGAACCTGCCTCGATCTCCAGGCCCTGCTCCTGGGCAAAATCGCGGACGATCTTCTCCACGACGGTCTGCGTCTGCTCCACCCCGCACTCAGCTCCTCCGCGTCGGGGCGAGCGCACTCGCCCGGGCCAAAGCCTCCAGTGTGTCTGACCGACGGCTTGCCGCCGCCTCTTCGTACACCCCCAGAAGCCGGTCGGCAGTCACCTCCCAGCCGAAGGCACGCGCATGTTCCACTCCCAACAGGCCCAGCCGCTCCCGACGGGCACGGTCGTCCACCAGCTCCTCCACGTGACGGGACCACAGATCCACCTCATGGCCTGGGACCAGCACACCTCCCCCGACTGCGGTGGGCAGTCCCCCGACATCCGCCGCCAACACCGGGGTGCCGCAGGCCTGGGCTTCCAAGGCGACCAGTCCGAAGGACTCGTTGTAGGAAGGGACCGCGACCAGATCAGCAGCCCGATACCAGTGAGCAAGCCTGTCTCGAGGCCCCGGACGCTCGAAGAGCACCCGGTCGGTGATCCCCAGCTCCTGAGCCAGTTCCTGCAATGCGGTGGGACGTTCCAGCCCGTTGCCGCTGGGCCCGCCGTTGACGACGACCCTCACCCGAGTTCTGAGGTCTTCCCGCCGGTTGAGAAGGTCGGCGACGGCTCCTAACAGCAGGTCCGGCGCTTTCAGCGGTTGAATACGCCCGACGAAAGCGATCAGGATCTCCTCGGGATCGATGCCGAGCAGCGCCCTGCTCAGCGTCCGATCCCCTGGGTGGAAGGTGCGCAGGTCCACCCCGGGGTTGACGACCCGGACCCGGCCGGGATCGGCTTCGTAGAGGTCGACGAGTTCAGCGGCCTCGGCTTCGGTATTGGCCACGAGCCGGTCTGCGACCGCTGCGACCTGGACCTCACCGATCTCACGGACCTGGGGTTCAGGTTGGTCTCCGTGGGCCAAGTGGCTGTTCTTCACCCGTGCCATGGTGTGCATGGTGTGGACCAGAGGAACCTGCCAGCGTTCCGCTGCCAGCCATCCCACCTGCCCGGAAAGCCAATAGTGCGAGTGGACGACGTCGTAGTGGCCTTCCGGGCGCGAAGCGACAGCTTGCATCACACCGGCAGCGAAAGCACAGAGCTGACTCGGCAGCTGCTCCTTGGCGAGCCCTTCGTAGGGACCTGCCGGAACATGGCGTACCAGAACTCCCGGTTCAGCTTCGATGTCTTGTTGGTCCCCGGAGGTCGCCCGGGTGAAAACCTCCACGCAGATCCCTCGTCGGGCCATCTCCACGGCGCTGTTGTAGACGTAGACGTTCAAGCCGCCCGCATCGCCAGTGCCTGGTGTGGCCAGTGGTGATGTGTGTACGGCGATCATCGCCACCCGGTCGATCTGCGGGCTCAACGCCGCTCCTCTCGCCCACGACACCGATGGGATCCCCGTGTTCCCTCGGTGCCGTTCCTTCGTCCTTCACGTCCCGCACCGGGACGCCTCTCGCCCTGTCAACGCGGCAGAGGGCCCGGTACTTCCCTTCGGTGAGTCCTGTTTCCTGTGTTTTCGAGAGGGCGACGTACCACTGTTCCCGGGCCCGCATCCGCCGCCTTGCTCCTGGGGAAAGGAGGGAACCAACAGTCCGGGAGCACGGCGTACCGTGTGCGAGTGAGCAGGCGAACGATGGTGGGGGCAGCCACCCGCGGGACCACGAATCCCAACCGGTTGAGACGGTGTGATCGATGGTTGATCCGGACCCAGCTGTGGCGGCTGCGGCAGGCCTCCGCCCCGGTGGTCGTCGACCTGGGTTTCGGCGCTTCGCCGGTGACGACGGTCGAGCTACGGGATCGTCTCCGAGCGGTGAACCACCAGGTCTCCGTGGTCGGTATCGAAATCGATCCGGCTCGAGTCGTCGTGGCTGCCCATCTGGCCGGGGACGGGCTGGAGTTCCGCGTCGGCGGTTTCGAGCTACCGCTCCCCGGAGACAGGACGGCCTCCGTCGTCCGGGCTTTCAACGTCCTACGACAGTACGACGAGCAGGACGTGCCGCAGGCCTGGGAGCTGCTGTGCTCACGACTGGACCCGCACGGCCTGCTCATCGACGGAACCTGTGACGAGATCGGGCGACGTGCCACCTGGGTCGCCATCACTCGTCGAGGCCCGCAGACGCTGACCATCTCCATGAACTTCGGCGCTTTCGACCGGCCCTCCGATGTCGCGGATCGGCTGCCCAAAGCACTCATCCACCGCAATGTTCCCGGCGAGCGGATCCATGCCTATCTTCAAGCCCTCGACACGGCCTGGGCTCATCAGGCGCCCCTGGCCTCCTACGGACGTCGACAGCGGGTGATCGCTACCGCACGAGAGATGAAAGCCGCCGGGTGGCCCCTGCTCGACAGGCCGGGCCGGTGGCGGCTGGGTGAGCTCACCGTCCGCTGGGATGCGGTCAGCCCTCGCGCGTGAAGACGACGGTGGCGGACCACCCCGAGGGATCGGGTCCGCCACCGTCTGTAGAGATAAACCTGTGGGCGTTCAGTCTCGCGCGTAGTCGTCCTCGATACGGACGATGTCTTCCTCGTCGAAATGGCCGAAGCCGACCTCGAGGATCCGAGCGGGCGATTCTCCTTTGTTGGCCATCCGGTGCACCGCTCCCTGGGGGACCCAGATGAGCTCGCCCTGCTCTGCGCTCCAGGTACGGTCGCCGACCGTGACCTCGAGGGGCGCGGCGTCGAGCACCGTCCACATCTCGGCCCGCTGAGCGTGCGTCTGCAACGACAGACGCTGGCCCGGGTTCACCGTGATCACCTTGACGGTCGTGCGTTCGTTCTGGCAGAAGCTGCGGAAATCGCCCCAGGGGCGTTCGACGCTGAAGACGTCCGCTCGGCGGTCATCCAGATTGGTCACGTGCAGTCCTCTCGGGTGTTCGGCCGCTGCCTTGGGGCCCCACGACCTGGGGATTGTCCCCTAGGAATTCTCCGATGACGGCCCTCAGCTTAACGCGGTGAGCCCACAACAACCCACCCGGGGGGAAGACCTCCACATGCGCTTCCGGGAGAATCCGGGCGAGCTGACGGGCCACCGACAGGGGGTGAACGGGGTCGTCCTCCTGGGCGACGATCAGCACCGGCGCTCGGACAGCGGCCAGTTCGTCCCGATCGGTGACGGCGGTACAACGTGGGAGCTCGCGCAAGGCCCGGACCACATCGGAGGAGCCGATGAGCCACTGCGCCTGGCTGTCCGCCCACGGATGCCCGTTCTGCGGAAGATCGGTCGCCCCGACGTGCTCGGCGACCAGGGCAGCAGACACCAAGTCAGCTCTTCCGGACTCGATCAGATCAGCGAAGTCCGCTGAACGCCTCACCAGAACATCGTCTCGGGGAGTGTCCAGCACAGCTGGCAGCATCAACACGACGCGGGTGAAGAACGACGGTTCACGGGCCAGGAGCGCGCAGACCGCCCCCGCGCCCATACTCACCCCCACAGCCCGGTCTGCACCGCATCGTCCGGCCACCTCAGCCAGGTCATCGGCCAAACCCTGATAGGTCCACGGCTCCGGCGGAGCTCCTGAAGCACCGTGCCCGCGGAAATGGAAGAAGACCTTCCGCCCAGGCACCCCCGAAACAAAAGGTCTTGTCGTTGCGATCGATTCACCCAGCCCATGGGCGACCACCGTGGTGGGACGACCTCTCCCGAACCCGCACCACTCCACCTGTGCAGCAGAGCTGCTCCGGCGCGGCACGGCTGAGGACGCGGTCACCACGAACCGTACGGCCCGCGGCCTGAAGCGCCTCCTCGACGTCGGGGCCGATGGTACTGCCGGATCGCCGGACGAACATCGGCGAGGAAAACCCCCGCAGCGACGACCGCGAGCAGCCCGATCCCGAAGACCTGCTGCACCGCTGCGAAGCCGATCAGCACGGCCACTCCGGTGATACCCACCCAGGCTGCTTTCGTCAGTTTCCCGGCTGCAGAATATGTGGCTGCCGGGTAACGGACCGCTTCGATGAAGGCGTAGAGCTCCATCGCGAGAGCGGCCACACCCAGCAAGAGGACCACCCAGGCCTGGGCGCTGTACAGCGATTGGATCATGTCTCCAGGGTACGGGGGCGCGAGCCTCGCCTGGCGAAACTGCAGCGCAACGATCCTGATCTGCTGCGGCCTTCCCGCTTCCTGCGGTCAGACCTCGACGATCACCGTGAAGGGCCCGTCATTGACCAGTTCGACCTGCATGTCGGCTCCGAAGACGCCGGTGGACACCTCGATGTCCTGATCTCGTAGTGCTTGCGCGACCGCAGCCACCATCGGCTCGGCGTGTTCTCCGGGCGCTGCGGCGGACCAGGAAGGGCGACGACCTTTTCCGGTGTCTCCGTACAGGGTGAACTGGCTGATCAGCAAGATCGGCGCTCCGGCTTGGACGCAGGAGAGCTCACCGTGGAGGATCCGCAGACCAGCGACTTTACGAGCCATCGTCGCTACCTGCTCCGGCCCGTCCTCCCGATTCACCGCGAGCAGGACCACCAGGCCTGGCCGATTAACCGCTCCGACCACCTCGCCATCGACCCGGACCGTTGCATGAGTCACCCGTTGCAGGACGGCTTTCATCGCTTCCTCTCGCTCACCCCGACCTTCATCGACGGTGAGCGTACTGCGGGGCCGGGATGCCCGTCCGTCCCGGCCCCGCTGCGACAGCCACCTGTCCGCTCACGCCCCGTGCGGAGGAAGTTGAGCGCTCGGCGACGAGGTCGGTGCGCTCTTCTTGGCGGCCTTGGCCACGGCCTGACCGCTCGGCGGAGGAGTCACCGCCGCTGTCGTCGGCATGTCAGACGGAGAAGCAGCCGACTTCCGCGCCGTCGTCTTGCGAACAGTCGGTTTACGCTCTGCGCGCTTCGCCGGGGTGCGGGTGCTCGGCTTGCGTTCTGCTCCGGTCGTACGGCTCGAGCCGGCGCTCCGCCGAGTCGTGCTCTTCTTCGTGGCCGGTGTCGGCGAAGCAGCGACCGACGCCGTAGCAGGTACCGGATCGCTCTGCGCAACCGGAGATGCTGCGGAGGAAGCCGCCGTGCTGCCTGGCGAACGGCGACGGCGGGCCGTCGGTTTACGTACCGGCGGAGCTGCCGAGACGATGCTGTCCGCTGCACCGTCCGCAGCGCGGCGCCCTGCATGGGTGACCGCTTCGACGACCTGAGAGGCCTGGTCGACGACGGCCCCGGCTTGGTGGACCGCTGCCTGTCCGGTCCGCAGCGCGACCTTACGCGTTTCGCTGACCCGACGTTCGGCTTGGCTCCGCCCTTGCTCGACGACGTGCTCGGCCTGAGAACGCCCACGTCCGACAAGATCCGTTGCTTGCTGCATGAGCCCCAGGGCAGTGGTGGTGGCCTGGCCTGCGAGGTCGACCGACCGGCCACGCTCGGCGAGGTCGGTGTAATGCTGCCGACTCCGGGCCATCATCTCCAGGGCTTGGTTGAGAGCCAGCTGAGGCACCTGCTTGGCGCCCTCGACCACTTTGGCCAGGTCGTTGCCGGCCTTCTGTTGAAGTCCGTCGATGCTCTCTTCAGCATCCTTGGCGGCTTTGGCGCCGAGCTCGCGCAGTTTCTCCACGGCAAGATCCGAAGCCCCCAGCATCACGTAGATCGGGGTCAGCGCGGAGATCTCAGTGGGCGCGCCGGAAGACGCACCTTTCGATCCTGTGGCATTCATGCGGTCCTCCTGGGGTACGTAGCGGTTCCCCTCCGGGAACAGGTCCTCGTCGGCGGGTCGCTCAGCTTCACGCTTCGAGGGGCGTGTCTGCTCTACGGCCGTGCCGTACGGCGGGTCACCGATGATCCGGGCGTATGCCTCGAGCATGGCACGGCGTTGGGTGATGTCCAGCCGTGGATCTGCACGGATGGCCCGGGAGGTGTCCGCGCTGTCGGCGTCCCGGGACGCCTGGAGCAGCCCCGCCCGCACGTAGAGCGTCTCCGCTGAGAGCGAGAGCCCCTGGGCGATCTGTTGGAGGATCTCTGCGCTGGGTCGGCGCAGTCCTCGTTCGATCTGGGAGAGATAGGGGTTGCTGATCCCCGTGAGTGCAGAGAGTTGCCGAACGGACAGGCCTGCAGCAGTGCGCTGTTGCCGGAGAAAAGCACCCAACTCTCGCATCGTGCTGCTGGGAGTCGTGGTTGTGCTCATGGTGCCAGTCTGCTAACGCGGATAAGCAGCCAGCAAGCACCGGGGCTGCGATCTTGGACACGTTCTTGCCCTCACAGGACAAAAATCGACTTTCCTCTTGAAATTACTTGAAGATCAAGGTGTTTCAAGGACGCACGATCACCGTCTGAGCAATGGCGGTCGTTCCTGAGGTGAACACTGCCTCCACAGGCACCGAACGCTTCACCACGGCCAAGGCAATAGGCCCGTCCTCGAAGTGCCGGGCGATGCTCGTGATGCGGCCCACCACCCGCCCGCCCACGGACAGCTCTGCTCCCGGCTCGGGGAGGACATGCTCCGAACCATCGACATGGCAGAAGACCAGCCGACGAGGGGGGCGCCCCAGATTGTGCACCCGAGCCACTGTCTCCTGGCCTCGATAGCAGCCCTTCTGCAGATGCACCGCAGTCCGCAGCCAGTCCAGCTCGTGGACGATCGTGCGGTGGTCCACTTCACCAGCAATACGCGGACGCCAAGCTGCGATCCGCAAGGCTTCCGCCGCCCAGACACCGGCCAATGGTCGACCACCCACGGCCTCGACCAGCGCAGGGCGAGGCACGATCACCTCACGCCAAGCACGGCCCGCTCCTGGGTGTCCTTCTTCCGGCCCGTAACAGGATGTCCTCCCCACCGGACCAGGCCAGGGGTCCAGCCAGGTCGGAGACTCCCCCTCCGTGCCCTCCCGACCACAGGCTTCGCCCAATACCGCGTACTCCGCCGACAGATCGGCCACCTCGACCCTCAGCATGAAACGCATCCGCTCCAGCCAAGAGACCAGCCCGGACACAGCTCCAGACTCGACGGTGATCCACGTACGCTCCCCGTCATCCACCAGGTGGAGCGCGTACTCGATATGCCCCTTGGGGCTGAGCACCAGGGTCTCGGTCGATGTCCGGGCCGGCAGCTCGGTCAGATGCTGGGTCGTCAACGAATGCAACCAGCTGAGCCTGTCCGGACCGGACACGGTGACCACGCCTCGATGGGACAGGTCCACCACGGCCGACCCGTCAAGAAGCCAGCGCTGTTCACGAGCCGGATCCCCGTAATGCGCGGCGACCCCCGCGTCCGGACCCGACGCCTCCACGGCACCGGCCGAGTCCACGAACGGTGATCTGGTCATCTCTCCTCGTTCCTCGGCCCCCGGATCGACCGGTCCGCCTCATCCGGCGCACACGTGGCGCACCATCCCTGCACTGCCATATGCCGCAGGTCCACGACGGGGCACATCGCCCCAACTGTGTACGAGAAACCGCCCCGATCTGTTCCAAGCCGTCCAGGTGGCGAGAAGTCGGACATTGATACAGCCCGAGAGCGTTATCTCCGACCACTTTTGCACAAAAAAAGTCCGACGAAGTACCCCATTGCACCGGACCGACTTGACCAAGTCGGACGCCCGACCTGATTATGCAATTCGGGATTGCGTCGAGAGCAGCTCACGCCGCAGCGGCCGTCCGGAACGAAAAGCGCGGAGGGGGCGCTGATCCGGCTTCCCGAGAGTTTTGGCGAGCCATCCAAAACCGTCCCGTCGACGCCAACAAGGGGGAACCCGGTGCCACCGATGCCCGAGCAGACGCTGATGAGTCCGAAAGACCCGGTCAGCACTCTTCCACCGAAGAAGCCGAAACGCCGCAAACTCCGCATCGTCATCGCTTCGCTCCTCTCCGTCGTCCTCATCGCGGTTCTTGGCGTGTTCGGTTATGCCGCTTACCTCGAGCACGTGGTCAACTCCTCGCTGACGCACTCCTCACTACTTCCCGAGGAAAATGGCGCCAAACCTGGACCCACAAAAGCTCCCGAAGCCGGAAATGCCCTCAACATTCTTCTCCTGGGGTCCGATCTACGCCCGGGCGAAGGCCAAGGCCGCTCCGACGTGATGTTGCTGCTGCACATCGACCGGGCCCGCCAGAACATCACCATGATCCACCTGCCCCGCGACATGCAGGTCAGCATCCCCGGGCACCGTGACGACAAACTCAACGCCAGCTATGCCTACGGGGGCGCACCTCTCACCGTGACCACGGTGCAGAACATGCTCGGCGTTCGCATCGACCACGTCGCCCAGATCGGCTTCGAAGGTTTCAAGGCCATGACCGACGCCGTCGGTGGCGTCGACGTACACGTCGCCGAAGGCAGCCGCGAGTTTCCCGTCGGCCAGACCCATCTCAACGGCGAGCGCGCCCTGCTCTTCGTGCGTCAACGGTACGAGCTTCCGGAGGGGGACATCTCCCGTGGTCGACGTGAGCTGGCTTTCGTCAAAGGCCTGATGATGAAGGCGCTCTCCCCGCAGACCATGGCGGATCCGCGCAAGCTCACCTCTTTCGTGGAGGCTGCGGCGAAGAATGCCACCGTCGACAAAGGCATCACCACCGAGATGATCCGTTCCTTGGCTTTCGAGCTGCGCTCGGTGCGTGGCAACAACATCCACTTCTTGACAGCACCCATCTCCGGTTTCGCGACCCGTCCGGACGGAGCTGCGATCAATATCGTCGATACCGCCGCGATGAAACGTCTCGGACATGCGCTGTCCGTCGACGACATGGCCTCCTATCGGCGCTGATCCTCGGCAGTACTCCCGCTGAGACGGACGAAGCCGGTGTTCGGACCTACAAGGCCCGGACACCGGCTTCGTCCGTGAAAGATCTCAGCTCACGCGCCGCAATTTTGCCGAAGCATGGCTCTGCAAGGGGTAGCCGCGGGCAGCCATGTCCATCGCCCACATCAGCTGTGAATCGACAAAGCCGTACATCCGCGTCGCCGAATTGTATTCCTTCGACTCAGGGCTGCGCATCACACCGTCGGTGCGCAATTGCACCACGGGTCGTTGTTCATCGCGTTGACCAGCATACATCTCCACCACGCCCGTGGGATGGCTGAGCAGCAGTTCGATCTCACCGGACTCCAGGACTCTCCAGAACCCGAGTTCGGTCGCCAACGGACGCACCTGACTGCCTTCGTCGTCCAGCAGCCAGGTCCGGCTTTCCCAGCGGAGAAAAGCCCGCTCGTCATGGCTACAGATGATCTCCTGGCCGAAGTTGACCGACTCCATGTCGGGATATCCGATCACCCCCGCGCCCTCCCAGCGCCCGACCAGCCAGGCCAGGGGCGCCAGCACAGGCTGGAGAGTGACGTCGAGTTCGAAGGCCATTCATTCCTCCTCGGGGCGGGACAATGCCCTCCATTCTCCCGTACATCCCGAATGGTTGCGGCCGTCCGCGACCGGCCCCGGTGACTCTTCCGCCTGTCCCTGCGGTCGGCGTCAGGCTGCGAGACCTACCAGCGCCGAGACAACCACCCCGACGATGAGCCACGACCCTGCGCCGGAAGCGATCTGAGGGCGCCTGCGCGACTGTGTCGGCTGTACGAAGAAAATCTGCCGCAAGGAATAGGACCCCAGTCCGGCGACGACGCCGGCCCCGACCACGACCCAGACCGGCAGCCCGGCGACATCGACCACGGCGTAGGCGGCATAGGCCCCAGCTCCCGACAACCCGGCAGTGATGACCACAGCAGGGCCGTCGTCGACCCACCGTCCGCGCACGATGTCACCGAAAGCCGCACAAGCCACTGCGGCGGCCACCACGATCACCGCGCCGAGCGCCCCCGGTCTGGTGAGCATCGGCAAGGACCCGGCCCATGCCGCGATCAGCAACACCCCCGAGACGGTGGACACCAAGGACTCCACCAGGCGTGGACGGCCGTCGCGCCGAGCCAGCTGGTGGATGAAGGCGGCCAGGACCGAACCGGCCAAGGCCACCAATACTGCGGAGAGATCACCTATCCCGCTGGCCACCGGACGAGCCAACCATCCGGTGACTCCCAAGGTCACCGCCGCATAAGCCAGGACGACCGTCGTTCCCCAGGGCGCCGGAAGGTTCAGCAGCGGCACCCAGCCGATGACCACCGCCAGCACCATCACTCCCCCGGTCAGCGCGACGCCCAAGGGCATCTGCGCCGCGGCGAAGGCCGCCGACAGGGCAGCGGCGCCCACTGCAGCACCGGTCACCATCGGGCGCCAGGGCCGGACCGGCATGAGTGGGCCAGCCACTGCGCTGGGCAGCGGCGGCGGATGCTGCGCCTTGTCGTCACTGGTCATCCCTGCGGTACTCCTCGCCGTCTCGCCCACAGGGCGCATTCTCCCATCACCCACCGGCGAAAGGAGGGAGCACTTCGAGGACGCACCCAGCTGGCGCCTCCGCATCGCGGCCCACGGCCAGCCCGTCCACAAGCACCGATGCGACCGCCAGCACCGGGACGAGCTCCGGATGCCGGGTCTCGGCCGCTGCCAGGACATCGGCGACCCGCCCCGGCTCGGCGGGTTCTTCGGCCACCCCGGCTGCGGACCGAGCCGCAGCCCAGTAACGCACGGTCAGCGTTGTGAAAGAGGTCTGTGTCACGGCCCCAAGCCTGCCATCCCGGAGGCGCTCTTCCCCGACGGTCCGGGCATCGGGACGACCTATTCTAGGACGATGGCGGAGCTGATCCTCATGACATCCGCGCTCGGGGCGAGCACGGAGATCCTGCCTGGTCTCGGTTTCCTTTCCCATGAGGTTCGCCTCGTCCGCCCGGACATCGACGAGCTCCTCCGCGGGAGAAAAGGCGAGGTCATCCTGGTGGATGCCCGCCGCGACCTGGCCGGTGCCCGGGCCCTGTGCCGATTACTCGCTGCCATGGGTACCACCTGTCCGGTGATCGTCGTCCTCACCGAAGGCGGCCTGATCGCGGTCTCCCACGACTGGACGTTCGCCGACATCCTGCTGGACTCTGCCGGCCCGGCCGAGATCGATACCCGGATCCGGCTCGCGCTCACCCGCGTCCCCGAGGAAGACTCCGACCTGAGCGCCCCGATCACCAACGGGAACTTAGAGATCAACGAGTCCACCTACTCGGCGCGGCTCGACGGGCGACTCCTCGACCTGACCTACAAGGAGTTCGAGCTCCTGAAGTACCTGGTGCAACACCCAGGTCGGGTCTTCACCCGGGCTCATCTGCTGCAAGAGGTCTGGGGATACGACTACTTCGGTGGGACACGCACCGTCGACGTACACATCCGTCGGTTGAGGGCCAAGCTCGGCACCGACAACGAGAGCCTCATCGGCACCGTCCGCAACGTCGGATACCGCTTCGTCCCCGACGAGGTGCCCGCCTGACCTGCCGACGGGCACCTCCGGACGGGTTCTACCAGCCGATGCGGGCTACGCCTGTCCCTGTCACTTCTTGGTGATCCGGGTCAGCGGCGCCGGGGTGTACGACGCGTGCTTCTCCAGGTACTTCGCGAAGCTGTCCAGGTCCTGGCTGCCGGTGATCCGGTTCTTGCCCTGGGCGAGGACGGGGAACCCGTCTCCTCCGTCAGCCAGGAAGGAGTTCGCCACCACCCGGTAGGTCGACGTGCGGTCCACGGCTTTACCGCCGACCTTCACACTGCCGTCCACGACCCGCGGCCCCTGCGGTCCGGCCGTCCAGGAGTACTCGAATCCCTTACTCACCTGAAGGATCTTCGGGTCAGCAGCATTCTTCCCGGTGAACTGCTGGTTCAACACTGTGTAGAGCTGCTCCCCGGTCAGATCCATCGAGACCAGGTTGTTGCCGAAAGGCTGCACCGAGAAGGCTTTACGGAAGGTCACCGTTCCCGGCTTCTCCCCGGACAGCGGAGCGAAGGGCAGGTCCGCACGAATCCCTCCGGGGTTCATGAAGGCCACCGCAGGAGCACCCTTCGCCGCCACCCCGGGGTCCGACAGATGCGCATCCGCCACCAGGTCACCCAGTTGACTCTCCCCAGCCGCATTCGGCGTCCGGGTCACATCGGCCGAGATCGTCCCCAGACCACGGTCCGCGATCGGCTTCACCTTCGCGGTGTACGCCGAGACGATCTGCTGGATCTGTGGGTCGGCAGGCACATCGCGGGACACGATCTGCTGACGAGCCCACGTCCGGGCACGCACCACGTCCTTGGTGGCGGGGTCGTACTTGAAGTGCAGATTCGTGATCAACCGGCCTAAGGCCAAGGCCTGGGTGACCGGGCGCGGTTTGCCCTGTGGATCCGGAACATCACAGATGTACGCCTGGTGGCTGTGCGCGGTGAGAATCGCATCCACCCCCGCATCGACCTTGCGCGCGATCGGCAGCACCGGCGACCCGGTGAGCAGGTTCGTACTTCCGGCGGAACACTGCGCGTCATACGGCGGAGTCACCTGGTAGGACTTCCCGTTAGGTGCCTTCCACGGCTGAGCGGGCACCGAACCACCCTCGTGGACGAGCGCGACGACCGCATTGATCCCCTTCGCCCGCAGCTCCGCAGTCGCCCGGTTGATCGCCTCGACCTCATCGCCGAAGGTGATTCCCTTGACGCCCTCATGGCTGACAACATTCGCGGTGTCCTTCAGGACCACCCCGATGACCCCGATCTGCACGCCGTTCTTCTTCATCACGGTGTAGGCGGGCAAGATCGGCTTCTTCGTCCCCGCGTGGTAGACATTCGCCGCCAACAACGGGAACGAAGAACCCGCGTACTTGTGCAGAGCACAGGAGTTGCGGTTGTTCTTGCCCTCGCCGTCGTCGACACAGCCGCCCTTGACGATACGCAGCAGCTCTTTGTACCCCTTGTCGAACTCGTGGTTACCCACCGACGCAGCATCGACCTTCATCTTCGCCAGGGCTTCCATCGTCGGCTCGTCGTAGAAGGCCGCCGACAGCAACGGAGAACCACCGATCTGGTCACCGGCGGCAACCGTGAACGAAGTCTGTTGCCCGTCCCGCAGCCGCTTCAGATGGGTCGACAGATAAGCCGCGCCCCCGGCATCGACCGTCGCCGCACTGACCTTCCCCGCAGCATCCACGGTGTGTCCTACGGTGACCCGCCCGCTGCCCCCCGTGGGCGGCTCCAGATTGCCGTGGAAGTCGTTGAAGGCCAACAACTGCACATCCTTCAAAGTGCGCTCATGGGCCCGCTGGTCACGAGCCTGCTGGCGCACCTTGCGCTGAGTCGCCCGGTCGGCACGAGCCGCAGCACGCGCCCGCAGCCCGTCCGCCTGTTGACGGCTCGGCACCTGCTGCTGGACCGACTGGCCACCTGCAGGCGGCTGAGCCAGCTGGCCGGGCACCGCATCCGCAGGCATCTGCTGTTTCTGTTTTCGGTCCCGCGTCTCCTCAGCCGAATCCCTCGCGGCCTCGGCGTCGTCCCGGGCCTTCTCCGCCGCATCTGCCTTCGTCTCGGCAGCCTCGCGGGCCGCTCTGGTCCGGGCGTCCTCCGCCACCGGACGGGACGACCCGGCGGCCGCCTTCCCCGACGGTGCCGGGGTGGTGGCCGCGCCGGCCGGTAACGTGGCCAACGAACTGGTCAGGGCGACGCCAGACAGACAAATGGCGATGATCCGAGACCGTCGGACACTGCTCATGGGCTCTCCTGTGTACGAGCTTGCGCGCCATCGCGCAAAATATGCCGGTTGCGGACGTGATCCGCAGTACTGCCACTCCAGGACAGCAGAGACCAAGGTCTCCCCGTGATGGAATGGCGATATGTGGGTGGAATGTGGAGAACGAATCGACGAGAGCACACGACAGGACGTCCTGGCGCTCGCAGAGACCGCTGCCGGAGCCGACCAGGTCGCCCCGCTGTCGGAACAGACAGTGCTCAACCTTGACGAACCCAGCACAGGGATCACCCATATCGTCGCCCGAGGACCGTTCTCAGCAGACGCCGGGGCCCAGGCCAGCTCCCAGAACGAATCACCTACTCTGTTGGGCTATGCGCAGATCGATGCGCGCCCTGGCGGGATCCCCTCCGCCGAACTCGTCGTCCACCCCGCTCACCGGAGTCGAGGCACCGGACGGCGCCTCCTGCGGGAGGTCCTCACCCACACCCCGGACGCCCGGATCTGGGCCCACGGTTTCCTCCCGGCAGCCGCGGCCCTCGCCGAAGCCGAAGAGCTCACCATCGTCCGTGAACTACTGCGGATGGGCAGAGAGCTCCGCCCCGATGACTCCCTGCCCACCGAGCTTCCCCAGGGATACACGGTGCGCACTTTCACCTCCTCCGACAGTGAGGAATGGCTGGCGGTCAACGCTGCGGCCTTCGCCGACCACGCTGAACAAGGCCGCCTCGGGCCCGACGACCTGAGCGCGCGCACCCGCGAATCCTGGTTCGACCCGCGGGGCTTCTTCCTCGTCCACGACCCCCAGGGCCGACTTGCGGCCTTCCACTGGACCAAGGTCCACGAGGGCACCGCCGAGATCTACGTGGTCGGGGTCTCTCCAGACCACCAGGGAAAAGGACTAGGACGTTCCGCGACCGCCATCGGACTCGCCCATCTACGGGACCGTGGGAACCATCAGGTCGAGCTCTACGTGGACGGTCACAACACCCCAGCCGTCAGTACATACCGAAAACAGAGATTTACAGTGCTCGACCGCGATGTCCAGCTGATCAAGTCGATGCCACGATAGGAACATGGCCAGCGCCGAGAACCAGCCCGTCGAGAGCACAACACCTGTGGACGCACCGGACGGTCCACCTGCCCCCACCAACGAGAGCGACCACGCCCGGCTGTCGACCTCCCTGACCGCGGCCCCGGAACGCCCTCGTCCCCGAGCCGCCAACGGCAGATTCGTCCGGCTCCCCGAGAGCGAGGACGGGCCGACGCCCTCGGGGGACGGACTTCCCGACGAACGTTTCCTCGATCGGGAGATCTCCTGGTTGCAGTTCAACGAACGGGTTCTCCAGCTGGCCTTGGACCCCGACCTGTACCTCCTGGAACGGGCCCGGTTCCTGTCGATCTTCGCCAGCAATCTCGACGAATTCTTCATGGTGCGGGTCGCCGGATTGAAAAGACGTATCGCGACAGGCCTGGCGATCCGCTCGGCCTCCGGGCTCGAGCCCCGCGAGCTCCTCGATCGCATCCTGTCCAGCGCACGCCAGCTCATGGAAACCCATGCGCGGGTCTTCGCCGAGGAGGTTCAGCCTGCGCTCGCCGAAGAAGGCATCGTCCTGGAGCGATGGACCGAGCTGACCGATGACGAGCGGGAACGGCTGTCGTGGTGGTTCCGTGGCCAGGTCTTCCCCGTGCTGACCCCCTTGGCCGTCGATCCGGCGCACCCCTTCCCCTACATCTCCGGCCTGTCGTTGAACCTCGCCGTGACCCTGATCAATCCCAAGACCGGGAATGAGCACTTCGCCCGGGTCAAGGTGCCTCCGCTGCTTCCTCGCCTGGTCAGGGTCGAGTCCGAGGACGAACCTCGCAGCCTGTACGGCGCTCGTTTCGTGCCCTTGGAAGAGATCATCGCGGCCCATCTCGAGCAGCTCTTCCCGGGGATGGACGTCCAGGAGCACTTCACCTTCCGGGTGACCCGCAACGAGGACCTGGAGGTCGAGGAGGACGACGCGGAGAACCTCCTCACCGCGTTGGAGAAAGAACTCACCCGGCGGAGATTCGGCCCACCGGTCCGCCTGGAGGTCGACGCGGCGATGGACGACCATGTCCTGCGGATGCTCATGCGGGAGATGCAGGTCGGCCCGCAGGAAGTCTTCCGCCTGCCCTCGCCCCTGGATCTGCGTTGCCTGGGTGCGGTCGCCGACCTGGACCTCACCGAGCTGAAGTACCCGAGTTTCGTACCTCGGACCCACCCCGATCTCGCCCGCGTCGAATCGAGCAAGCCGGCGAACATCCTCGCAGCGATGCGGGCGAAGGATGTGCTCGTCCAGCATCCTTATGACAGCTTCTCGACCTCGGTCCAGGCCTTCATCGAACAGGCTGCAGCTGACCCGAAAGTGCTGGCCATCAAGCAGACCCTGTATCGCACCAGCGGAGACTCCCCCATTATCGACGCCCTGATCGATGCCGCAGAATCAGGAAAGCAGGTCCTGGCTGTCGTCGAGATCAAGGCCCGTTTCGACGAACAGAACAACATCGAATGGGCCCGCAAGCTGGAACACGCCGGAGTGCACGTCGTCTACGGGGTCGTCGGCTTGAAAACCCACTGCAAGTTGTCCCTGGTCGTCCGCCAGGAGACCAACGGACTGCGCCGTTACTGCCATGTGGGCACCGGTAACTATCACCCGAAGACAGCCCGGCTCTACGAGGACTTCGGACTGTTCACCTGTGACCCCAGCGTCGGTGAGGATCTGACCAGGCTGTTCAACCAGTTGTCCGGTTGGGCTCCCCGCAGCAAGTTCAAACGCCTGCTGGTCGCTCCCCGTTCGCTCCGCTCTGGCCTGCTCGACAAGATCGAAGGACAGATCGAACGGGCCCAACAGGGTAAACCGGCCTATATCGGCATGAAGGTCAATTCCATCGTCGACGAGACCGTGATCGACGCCCTGTACCGCGCTTCACAGGCCGGTGTCGAGGTCGACGTGCTCGTCCGAGGTATCTGCGCGCTCCGTCCAGGCCTGCCGGGCTTGTCCGAACGGATCCGGGTGCGATCGATCCTGGGACGCTTCCTTGAGCACAGCCGGATCTTCGTCTTCGGGACGAGCGGCACTGACGGGGTCTACCTGGGCAGCGCCGACATGATGCACCGGAATCTCGACCGTCGGGTCGAGGCCCTGGTCCGGATCAACGACCCGGGGCATGTCGAGCAGCTGGTGTGGATCCTGGCCCAAGGCATGAGCGACACCACCTCCAGCTGGCATCTGGACGGGGCGGGGAGATGGACCAGATGCCATCGCGGGGGGAACGGCGAGCCCCTCGTCGACCTCCAGTCCGCCCTCATCGACTCCCATGGCCGTCGACGCAAGCAGAAGCGCGTCCGATGAATCGTGCAGCCAAGAACAGAAGAACAGTAGAGGTTCAGACCGCCGGGATCGTTCCCTGGCGTCGACGGAACGGACGCTTGGAAGTAGCACTGGTCCACCGTCGACGTTATGACGACTGGTCGTGGCCCAAAGGAAAACTTGAGCCCCGGGAAAACCATCCCGCAGCAGCCGTCCGTGAGGCGGCAGAAGAGACCGGTCTGGTGATGCGCCTGGGAATGCCTTTGCCGACGAACAGCTACCCGCTGTCCCCACGAGGTGGACGTCCCCACGAAAAAGTCATCCGCTATTGGGCCGGGAAACCGGTCTCCGGGGACGGGAAACTGCTCCACGAGGTGGACAAGCTGCGTTGGGCCACGGTTCCCAAGGCGAGTCGCTTGCTGACCTACCGTCGCGACCGTGAACAGCTCGACGCCCTCGCCGCAGCGGACAACTGCGGGGATCTGAAGGCCTGGCCACTGGTGCTGGTCCGGCACGGTCATGCGGCTTCCCGCAGGTCATGGAACGAGAACGACTGGTTACGCCCGCTGAGCCGTCGAGGCCGGACCCAAGCACAAGAATTGGTGGGCCTGTTGTCCGCCTACGACATTCGCCATGTGGCCACGTCCTCGTCCTCCCGTTGCCTCCACACGGTCACCCCCTACGCCGAGTCCAGGCAGTACACCGTCCACTCGACGACCGTGCTCTCCGAAGAAGGTTTCGCCGAAGACCCGAGGCTGTCCGCAGCGGCGCTGAAAGGACTACTCAGATCGGGAGAACGGGCGCTCCTGTGCAGTCATGGGCCCGTCATTCCCTCACTGCTCACCGAGCTGATCACCCGCTCACGCGGGTCTACCCGTCAGATGTTGCGAAAGGTTCACGGGGAGAACATGGTCAAGGGAGAGGCCCTGGTCTTGCACATGCGCGGCCGGGGGCCTTCGGCAAAAGTCGTCGCAGCCGAACGACATCTTCCGCTGATCTGAGCAAGGACCCGGGTTCTCGGCCGATGACCGTTCGCAGCGCGGACATGCCGGTCGCCCTTTCTCAGGGTGCGCCCTCTCGACCCGATTGGGAACGAGGTACGGCTAGCCGTTACCGTGGATGAAGCGTGCCAGGCCGCGGTAGCCCCGGGTCCCAAAATACGCCGCTACGAGCGGCCGTGCGCCGAGAGGCGCTCCCGGTTTGGCACGTTTCACGTCCGAGGAGTCGCTCCCGTGTTCACGCGGGGGCGACTTCTGGTCACCTGCCAGGTGGAAAGAACGAGATGTCAACCGGCACGAGCCGGTACATCGACGCCGTGAGAGCCCGCCACATCCTGGGCCTGCTCCGAGAGGAGTCGGCACCGGTGCTGGCTGGCGTCGGAAACCGCCAGAGAACGAGCTCGTCGTCCAGGCCCTTCCCAGCCGCAGGCCGCGCAACAGGCGTGGCTGAACGACCCTCTCTCGACGTACACAGCGGCTTCGTCCTCGACGACCGCCAGGTCGGCAGACACCGGCCGATGCCCTCGTATCCGCGCCACGATCTGTCGTCGCACAGACCCCTCCCACAGGATGTCGCCGTACCGGACGCTTCACCAGACCGGTGGAGCGATTTCATCCTGCCACTCGCAGAGCTGTCGAAAGCCTTCAACGCGCAGGCGCACACGAATCGGACGTCTTCCCGCATGCCATCACGAGGTTAGCCCGCTTCATCCTGACGTCTGATCAGCCGAAACGACCGGAAATGTAGTCTTCGGTGGCTCGTTCACCCGGGTTGCTGAAAATCCGATGGGTATCGCCGATCTCGATCAGCTTTCCTGGTTCGCCGGTCGCCGCGAGGTTGAAGAAGGCCGTCCGGTCCGAGACCCGCGCCGCCTGCTGCATGTTGTGGGTCACGATCACGATCGTGTACCGCTCCTTGATCTCGTTGATCAGGTCCTCGATGGCCAAGGTCGAAATAGGGTCCAAGGCCGAACACGGCTCGTCCATCAGCAGCACCTCGGGCGACACCGCGATCGCCCGGGCGATGCACAACCGTTGCTGCTGGCCCCCGGAGAGACCCGCTCCTGGCTTACTCAGCCGGTCCTTGACCTCATTCCACAGATTTGCTCCACGGAGCGATTTCTCCACGGTCTCGGCCAACACCGTCTTGTCCCGAACCCCGTTCAGCCGCAAGCCGGCCGCCACGTTGTCGAAAATAGTCATCGTCGGGAAGGGATTGGGACGCTGGAAGACCATCCCGACTGTGCGACGAACCGCCACCGGGTCGACATCCGGTGCGTAGAGGTCTTTCCCGTCCAAGGTGATCTCCCCCTCGACCCGGCCCCCCGGCACCACCTCATGCATCCGGTTGAGAGTGCGCAGCATCGTCGACTTCCCACACCCAGAGGGCCCGATGAAGGCCGTCACCGACCGCGGCTCGATCGTCATGGAGACTCCCTCCACCGCTTTGAAGGAGCCGTAGAAAACATTCACGTCATTGACGTCGATGCGCTTGGCCATGTGAGCTTCGAAATTCTTCCGTGAGGGAGGTGAACGTTGACAGTCAGGCTTTGACAGTGCCGGTACGGGCGATGAACCGCCCCACCAGGTTGAGTATGAGCACCAGGAGGATGAGGGTCAGTGCTGCGGCCCAGGCCCGTTCGACGGCGGGAGCCAGCGCTTCCATCCTCTCCTGGTTGATCATCGTGGGCAGGGTCGCCATATTGCTCGCCAGCAGATCCATGTTGATGAACTTCGTGTACGGCCCGAGAACCAGCAGAGGTGCCGTCTCCCCCATCACCCGCGCCAGGCCGAGCAGTACACCGGTCACGATGCCACTGAACGCCGTCGGCAGGACCACCGACACGATGGTCTTCCATTTGGGGACGCCCAAGGCGTACGAAGCTTCCCTCAGCTCGTTCGGGACGAGCTTGAGCATCTCCTCGGTGGAACGGATCACCGTCGGGATCATCAGGAGCACCAGGGCCAGGGTCACCGCGAAGCCCACCCGTTGCAGGTCGAAGACGCCGACCCACATCGCGTAGATGAACAAGGCAGCGACGATGGAGGGCACACCGGTGAGGACATCGACCATGAAACTGACCGCCGTGGCGATCTTTCCCCGCCCGTACTCCACCAGATAGATCGCGACGAGCACCCCGACCGGCACCGAGATCGACGCCGTCACCAAAGCCTGCAACAAGGTTCCGATGATCGCGTGATAGGCGCCACCGCCGCGGATCGTGGAAACCAGACCAGCCTGGCTCCGGTTCCACCATCCTGCGTCCAGGAGCAGACCCAGCCCGTTGGACAGGACGGTGTAGACGATCCACAGCAAGGGCAGCACCGCCAGCACGAAGCAGAGGTACATCACCACCCTGGCTGTGACATCCCGGACGGTACGCGATCGCGAATGCCCACCGGCAAGACTCAGATCGACACTCTGCTCTATCCGGTCGGGAGTACCGGTCGTCGTGCTGGTGGTCATTCGACGAAGGCCTTCCTGCGGTTGATGACGATACGGGCCACCGCGTTGACGGCGAAGGTCAGCAGGAAGAGCACGAGCCCTGCTGCCATGTAGGCACCGGTCTTCTGCGCCGAGTCGAACTCGTGGGCATTGTTGGCGATCCGCGAGGCAAAGGTCTCCCCACCGCGGAAAATACTCCAGCTCCATGCCGAGTTCGGAGCCAGCGCAGACAGGATCATCATCACCGCGACGGTCTCGCCCAGCGCGCGCCCCAGGCCGAGCATGGAGGCGCTGATGACCCCAGGACGCCCGAAGGGCAGCACCGCGGTGCGGATCATCTCCCATTTGGTCGCGCCCAGAGCCAGCACGCCTTCCTTGTGTGCCAGAGGAGTCTGGTCGAAGACCTCCCGGGAAAGCGCCGTCACGATCGGCAGGATCATGATGGCCAGGACGAGGCTGACCACGAAGAGCGTGGAACCGCTGTCGACGGGATTCTCCGGGCTCTTCGCAAACAGTGGTATCCACCCCAAAGCGCTGTTCAGCAGGCCTTGAAGACCTGACCGTTCGATGAACGGCCCGAAGACCATGATTCCCCACAGCCCGTAGACGATGGAGGGTACGGCGGCGAGCAGGTCGATCAGTTGGCCGGCCGGGCGGGCGAACCGTCGGGGCGCGTACTGGGTGATGAACAGGGCGACGCCGACTCCCAAGGGAACGGCCACGCACATGGCCATGATCGACGTGATGACGGTCACCCACAACAGCGAGGCCACACCGAACCGAGGATGGTCACCGGCGGTGATCCACTCCGCGGAGGTCAGGAAGGATGTCTCGTTGCGGGCCAGCGAGGGTGCCGCCTGGCCCAGCAGGAAAACCCCGATGAGGGTGACCACGGCGACCACGAGCGCGCTGGCCCCCATGGCGGCACCGCGGAAGAGTCGATCGCCCCACCGACGGTGGCCGATGGAGCCGTCCAGGCCGACGGGCAAAGCCGCTTCCTGGGTCTGTGTCGTGTCAGGCATGCCTGGCATCCCCTGTCTCGCCGGTCGGTGCTCCTGCGCCGCGGCGGTCGTGCGGGAGGATCTGTCTCGGCGCCGGCCGGTGGCAAGACCTGCGCCGAGAACAGGTCGGTTACTGGATCGCGTCGACGGTGGTACGAACCTTCGTCAACACTTCCGTGGGCAAAGGCGCATATCCGCGACCCTCCAGGCTCTTCTGGACGGAATCGGAGGCGAAATGCTTCAGGAAAGAACGAACGTATGCGGCCTGGGCATTCTTCTCGTAATCCGAACAGACGACTTCATAGGTGACCAGGACGATCGGATAAGCACCCGGAGTCTTCGCCCCGAAATCGACCTTCAGTCGGAGATCGTTCCCTTCTCCTTCCTGTGTGGCAGCGGCGATGGCCTTACCGACGTTATCGCTCGTGAGTGCCACCGGCCCGGCGCCGTTGTCCACTTGGGCGAGTTTCAAGCCGTTGTCCTTGGCATAAGACAGTTCGACATAGGTGATCCCGCCGTCGCTGTCCTTCACCGCTTTCGCCACACCGGAGGACTTCTCCTTACCTTCGCCCTTACCTGTCCAGGTCTTGGCCGCTTCACCCCTCCATGCGGTGCCGGCCGCAGCTTTGAGGTACTTCGTGAAATTCTCGGTGGTCCCCGACTCGTCCGACCGGAAGAACACCCGGATCGGGGTGTTCGGCAGCGACGCGCCCTTGTTGACCTCCGCGATCGCCGGGTCGTTCCAGGCCGTGATCTCTCCCTGGAAGATCTTGGCCATCAGTTCCGGGGTCAGCACCAGGGAGTCGACGCCCTTGACGTTGTAGGACACGGCGATCGGTCCGGCCACCATCGGCACATGCCAGGCGGTGGACGAGCAACGTTTCTCCGCTGCCGCAGATTCTGCAGGTTTCAGCACCGAGTCGGTGCCCCCGAAATCGACCTGACCCGCATTGAAGTTCTTGATACCTGCACCGGATCCGGAAGGGTTGTAGTCGACCTGCGCGCCGGGGCAGGCGCCCCCATAACTGCTGATAGCCATGTCGATGGCATTCTTCTGGGCGGACGAACCTTCACCCTTCAGATTTCCTTGCTGACAATCAGCGATTTTCACGGAAGAACCTGCGGAGCCTCCTCCTGTGACAGCGCTGTTGTCATTGCTGCCGCAGGACGCCAAGGCGGCCACGCCGATGAGGGATATCGTCGAAACGAAAGCCCAACCTTGCATCTTCACGATGATCTGTACCTCTCCACTGCGGTCCGTGAGAAGGGCACACTGCCATTCCGTGCTCGACGCTAATAAGGACGAGTGTCCCAGCGTCATGCGTGTCGTGAACGGTAAGTGAACAGGTCACGCACGGACGGGATGGTGGATTCGACGAATGCATGACGTCCAGAGCCGGTGAATTTCCACCAGGTCAAACGAGATCGCTACGCCGCCAAGCCTTTGCGGACCACGCGAGGTCGTCGGACATCGTCAGGACGGCCGCCGCCGATGCGGCATGTCGGCTCCCGGGGTCCGTGACCGGCTCGGAACGGAGAGGTCCCCGTCCGGTCGAGATGTCGGGCTCCCGGGAGGCGCGCCCGGCAGCGACGATCCGGCAGAAAGCTGCTGCCCGTTCCAGAGCCACTGCGACATCAGCGGTGTAGACGCCACGCAGGATCGCGTCGGCGAGTTCCTTCATCTGCACCGGGCCAGGAGGGCTCCCCGCCCCGGCGATCGCGACGGACACATCGGCATGGCGCATCCCCTCGGCGAAATCCCCGCTGGCACCCACTGGGTCACGACGCACCCATTCCCGGATCACATACAGCCGCCACAAAGTTCCCGGCAGAGTACGCGCCGCGCATTCCGACCACAGCTGGGCCACCGTGTCCAGTCCCAACTCGTCGACCAGCCGGACCAGGCGTTCCGTCATCTCCGGATCGGTGGAAGCCCGGCCGGTACGCACCAGGATCGCCGCCGTCTCGTGCGCGATCTGCGAGATCACCGCTGGGTCCAGCCGATCTTGCGCGAAGGCGTCCATACTGCCTGGGTCGAGCAGAGCCGGACGCCGATGCCGACGCGCAGACGAAGACTCCGACATCATTCCGCCGTGCTCGGGCCCACGACGACGACCCCGTCCGGGGGCACGCTGATACACCCGTCCTCGTCGAGCGCCGTCGTGCAATCGGTGCTCAACAGGACGACCCGGCCGCGAGTCGACTCCAGATGCAGATCGGCTTCCACCGTCTCGACGCCGAGGTTGACCGCGATCCGGTGTTGCCCCCGCTCGACGACGAGCGTCCCGGTGCCCGGATCGAGATGGGTACGTACCTGTGAACGGTCAGGGTCCCGCAGGTCGGCCCGCGCACGACGCAGAGCGAGCAGAGCCCGGTACCACCGCAGAAGCACCCGATGATCACCCTCCTCGATCTCCGACCAGTCGAGGACCGAACCGTCCCGGGTGCTCGGCGACTGCGGATCCGGCACCTCGTCCCCGGACCACCCGTGCGCGGCGAACTCCCGCCGTCGCCCCTCGCGTACTGCGTCGGCCAGCCGCAGGTCGATGTGATCGGTGAAGTACTGCCAGGGGGTACTGGCCCCCCATTCCTCACCCATGAACAACATGGGGGTATAAGGGCTGGTCAGAAGCAATGCTGCGCCACACTGCAGCCGTCTGGTCGACAGGCTGTGAGCGTGCCGGTCGCCGGTGGCCCGGTTGCCGACCTGGTCGTGGTTCTCCAGGAAGACGACGAAGCGCCAGCCTTCCACCTCGGTGGGCACCGGGCGTCCGTGGCGACGGCCACGGAAGGTGGACCAGGTATCAGCATGGTGGAAGGGGGATCCCAAGAGTGCCGCCATCACCGGCAGCTCGGCGAAATCACAGTAGTAACCCTGGTCCTCACCGGTCAGCACGGCATGCCAGCCGTGATGGACGTCATCGGCCCACTGGCCGTCCATACCGAGCCCGCCCTGTTCCCGGGGCTGCACCGTGCGTGGGTCGTTCCGGTCGGTCTCGGCCACGAGCCACCGCCGGTGCGAGGTCCGTTCCGACAGATCCGCGACAGCTGCCGAGAGCTCTTCCAGGATCGGCACCGCCCGATGGTCGTGCAGTTCGTGGACCGCGTCCAGGCGCAGACCGTCCAGATGGAAGTCGTCCAGCCAGGCCAGGGCATTACCGATGAGAAAGGCGCGTACCGGGTCCGAGTCAGGACCGTCCAGGTTGACTGCGGCCCCCCACGGGGTGTGATGCCGGTCGGTGAAATAGGGGCCGAAGGCGTGCGCATAAGCGCCATCCGGGCCGAGGTGATTGTGCACCACGTCGAGGCCGACGCCGAGGCCCCGGGCATGGCAGGCGTCAACGAAACGGTGTAGCCCCGCAGGGCCCCCGTAGGGTTCGTGCACCGACCACAGGGCGACACCGTCGTATCCCCACCCGTGTGTCCCGGGGAAAGAGGCCACCGGCATCACCTCGACCACGTCGACACCCAGGTCGACGAGGTGGTCGAGGCGTTCGATCGCCGCGTCGAAGGTCCCCTCCGGGGTGAAGGTGCCGATGTGCATCTCGTAGAGCACCGAGCCAGCAAGGGGGACACCGGCCCAGTCGTCGTCGTGCCAGACGAAATCGGTGGTATCGACCACGGCTGCCAAGCCGTGCGGTCCCTCGGGCAGTCGTCGAGCCGTCGGGCTGGGGAAGACCGGTCCACCGTCGATGCGATAGCCGTAGCGGTCACCGGGTTCAGCCTCGACCCGTGTCTGCCACCACCCGTCGTCGGCCGGAGCCATCTCGTGTTCCGCGCCGTTCAGAACGAGAACCATCGACTGTTCCGCTGTGGGCGCCCACTCCCGGAACTCCCGCAGCCCGTCCTCACCCGGCGGCCCGGGCTCAGCCGGGAGCGCCCGTACCGGAAACCGGGAGGCCTCGAGGACCGTTTGGTCGTCGGAGTGCTCGCTCATGTCACCCTTCGTGGAAGTTCGTGATGGTCAGATGATCGCAGCCGCTGTTCAGCGCTGCAGAAGGACAGCGACAGGTAGCTCGTCGAACAGCCCGGCCACCCGGGTCTGCCCGCCGTCGATGGCACGTCCGGTCAATACATCCTGCCAGGGGCCCTCGGGCAGCACGACGGTGCTGTCCGACCAGCCGCCGCTTGCCGCAAGAGCAGCCGGTGCCCTGGTGACCAGGGTCACCAGTCTGGCACGCTGCGCCAGCCCCAAGGCTCCGGTGATCCGTCCGACATTCGACTCCCGAACCAGCCCCACCAGGTGCTCATTCGTCGTCGACAACGGGTGGTAGCTCCCTTGGAGGAAGAGTTCGCTCTCCTCTCGGCGGAGCGCCATCAACCGGGAAGTCACCAACAGTTTCTCCGCGTCGAGTCGGTCGGGCTGCATGTCCGGCAGGCCGGTGATCCCCTGCGTAGCCAGCCGTTCCAGGAGAGCAGCCCTCCGGTCGTAGTCGATCGGGCGACGGTTGTCCGGATCGACCAGGGAGAGGTCGACCACCTCACACCCCTGGTAACAGTCGGGGACGCCGGGCAAGGTCAGCTGTAAGGCCTTCGCTCCGAGAACAGTGGCCCTGATCGCCTCCGCCTGACGAGAGACCGCTTCGTCGATGGCGTCGTGCAGTCGGCCGTCGACCCGGACCTGTTCCACGAAGGCGAGCACGCGCTGCTCATAAGCCTCATCGCCGTCCACCCAGGCGGTGTGCTCCTTGGCCTCGCGCAAGGCCTTCAACAGGTAGCCCGACATCCGTTCCGGTTCGATGTACCCCACGCCGAGCAGAGTCTGCCAGAGCAGGTGCGCCGTGGGCAGGTCGATCCCGAAGTCCTCGGCCTGTTCACGCGCCAGCCGGGAACAGAGCGACCAGGCCTGCGGGTCACCGGCCACAGCCAGCAACCGGGCGCGGACGTCCTCGCTGCGCTTGGTGTCATGCGTGGACAACGAGGTCATCCCGTGCGGCCAGTGCTCTGCCTGGTAACGCGCCCACCGGTGCAGGTCCTCCACGGAGGCCGTTTCCAGGGCTTCGGGGTCACCACCCACCTCGTTCAAGGCGATGAGCCGATGCCACCGGTAGAAGGTCGTGTCCTCGATCCCCTTGGCCATCACCGGCCCCCACGTCTGCTGCAGGCGAACCGCGAAATCCAGGGCATTGGCATCGCTGTCATCGGCCACAGTCAGCGGCACCAGGGCGCGCAACTCTGCCTCCAGATCCGGGCGCGCTCCGATGGCCCGGGTGAACGCGTCGGTGAGTCGCTCCCGCGCAGCTGAGGAGAGTCTTCCGTCCGCCCGGACATAGGCGCGGTACACCTCGCCGGCGACGAGCAGTTCGATGACGGCCTCCCGGAGCCTTTCGGGGTCGTTCTCCGGAAGAGCTTCCCGGGCCCGCCGCACCAATCGTTCGACCTCTGGGGTCAGCGCCTGGTCGACGACCTGCCGTTTCGCGGAGATCGTCGCCTGGGCAAGGGTGGCATCGCCACCGGCGAGCTCCCATTCCTGGATCAGCACCGGGGCATTTCCGGTGTCGACCAGTGCCGCGGATATCGCGCGCATGGCGTCATAGCCGGTGGTCCCGTCACAAGCCCAGCTGCCAGGAAGATGCTCGTCCTTCTCCAGGATCTTCTCCACGACGAGATAGGTGCCCCTGGTGGCGGCGCGGCGCAGTTGGTCGAGATAACCGGTGGGATCGGCCAGGCCGTCAGGATGATCGATCCGGAAGCCGTCGATCAGACCGGCATGGTTGAGTTCGAGCAGCAGACGATGTGTCTCCTCGAAGACTTCAGGCAGCTCGACCCGGACGGCGATCAGACCGTCGACCTCGAAGAAACGACGGTAGTTCAGGCTGTCGTCCTTGTCCCGCCAGCTGGTCAGCCGGTAATGCTGGCGGTCGAGGATCGCCCGCACCGCCGTGGGGTCGGTGTCACCCGATTCGGCATTGCCCTCTGTGCCCAAGGCCACGGGAAGAACATGGTCGTAATAACGCAGCACGGGCACGTCGTGCCCGGTGACCGGATCAGGCATCCGGTCCAGGACGACCTCTCCCGCAGCAAGAGTTGCGTCGAGATCCCCTCCGAGAAACGGCAGCCCGACCCGTCCGCCGCCGGCCTTCCAATCGATGTCGAACCACTCGGCGGTACGGGCGTCCCGGCCGTCACGAAGGAGCTCCCACAACGGGGTGTTGGCGCTCTCGGGGGCGACGAAGGCCATGTGGTTCGGGACCACGTCGACGATGATGCCCAGCCCGTGTTCCCGGGCCAGCGCAGCCAGTTCCTCGAAGCCTGCACGGCCACCGAGTTCGTCGTCGATCCGGGAGTGGTCGACGACGTCGTAACCGTGCATGGATCCCCCGACCGAGGCCAGGACCGGTGACAGGTACAGATGACTCACGCCCAGACGCGCGAGATAAGGGACGATGCGAGCCGCGTCGGCGAAACCGAAGTCACGGTGCAGCTGGAGTCGATATGTTCCGGTCACCGGCATGTGGTGGAAGAACTCCTGATCGAGGGGCACGGGCCCCTCATTGTCTCAGCCCCGCTTCTCCCCGGCATCCGAAAGGCCTTCTCCAGCAAGCTCCGTGATATCCCACACGAACTCAATGGCTGAAAGGCCGCCCGCTGCGCCCGAAGCCCGCTCCACTCCGGTGCGTCGAGCACCGGTCGCTTCGAGGAAGCGGATCACCCGGTGACGGTCCGAAAGGATATCGGTGTAGGTCCGGCTGATCCGCTCGGACGAGGCCCAATGCATCATGCCCTCGACGAGCGGGCCGCTCAGCGACAACCACTCCGAATCGTCGTCGATCCGGTCGATGTACGACTCCCGCAGGTAAGCGATGCGCTCCCCCAGGTCCTCCTCGATGAAGGCCGTGGCCATCGCCTGCCAGCAGCCGTCCGTGGACTCCACCGCAAGAGTGATTCCCTCGCCATTGGCCCCGGACATGCGCCGCTGCCAGTCCTCACGCGTCCACTCTTCGGGGTCCTCACCGTGGGTCGGGGGGAACTCGTCAGGTCGGTGGCGGAACATACGCAGCCACAATTGCCGGTACTTCTCCCAGTCGTCCGGTGTTGCACGGACCAAGCGCGGTGCGGGCATGTCGTGACCATACCTCCCCGGAGGCACCGCCAAAACTCATGGCACGCATTTCCCTGCAAAAGGTGGATCTTCTGGGGGGAAAAGAGACCAGCGAACGCCTAAGCGCGCGCGAGATCCGTTGCTCGAATAATGAGTTCGCCAGCCTCATCGCTGCCCTCCAGGTCGACCTCGGCGTAGATCCGCCAGTCGCGATCGCCTTCAGGATCGTCGAGGATCTGTTCGACCAACCAGCGTCCAGGCTCGCTCTCGGTGTCGACCCTCAGCAGAGCCGGTCCCCGAGCATCCGGACCGATCCCGACCACCTCGTCCAGCTCCTGCCCCGAATAGTCCTCCAGCAGCTCCTCGGCGGCATCCGCCCAGTCGTCGGCGTCGAACAGGTCCCCATTCGGCCCCGAACGGGCGCTCTCCGCGTCCAGCGCGGCAAGAGCCCCGTACTGTCCCCGGGCCAGCAGTTCCACCCGACGCCACATCGCCGAACGCACCAAGACCCGGAAAGCCCGCTCGTTCGCGGTGATCGGGCGCGGCCCGGTCACCGATCCGGGACGGACCGGGGCGTCCTCGTCCCGTTCCGGGTCGGTCAGCGCCTCCCACTCGTCGATCAGCGAGGAGTCGGTCTGTCGAACGACCTCACCGAGCCAGGTGATGACGTCCTCCAACTCCTCGGTCTTGGCACTGTCCGGGATCGTCTGGCGCAGCGCGCGATAGGCATCGGTCAGATAACGCAGCACCAACCCCTCGGAGCGAGTCATCTGATAGAAGGCCACGAACTCGCCGAAGGTCATGGCCCGTTCGAACAGGTCACGGACCACCGACTTCGGCGACAGGTCGTCCTCATCGAGCCAGGGATGGGACTGACGGTAGGTCGCGAAGGCCCCGCTGAGGAGTTCCTGCAAAGGCTTGGGCCATTCGACCTCCTCCAGCAGCTCCATCCGTTCCTCGTACTCGATGCCGTCGGCCTTCATCTCGGCGACGGCCTCGCCACGCGCCTTGAACTGCTGGGCGTAGAGCAGCCCCCGGGGGTCGTCCAAGGTGGATTCCACGATGGAGACCATGTCGAGGGCGTACGTGGAGCTCTCCGGGTCGAGCAACTCGAAAGCTGCCAGCGCGAAGGTCGACAACGGTTGGTTCAAGGCGAAGTGCCGTTGCAGGTCCATCACCACCCGCAGGGTGCGTCCGCTCTCGTCGGGTTCGGGGAGCCGCTCCACCACACCGGCCTGGAGCAAGGAACGCAGGATGTCGATGGCCCGGCGTTGCAGACGGATCTGCTGCCTGCGCGGCTCGTGGTTGTCGGTGAGGAGACGACGCATCGCGAAGACCGGGTCGCCCGGACGTTGGATGACATTGAGCACCATCGCGTGGGAGACCCGCATCCGGGGGACCAGCGGTTCGGGCTCTGCGCCGACCAGACGGGTGAAGGTCTCCTCGCCGTAGTTGACGAAACCCTCCGGGGGTTTCTTCCGCTGGACCTTACGTTGTTTCTTCGGGTCGTCCCCGGCCTTGAGCAGCGCCCGATGGTTGTCGATCACATGGTCGGGAGCTTGCACGACGACCGACCCGCTGGTGTCGAAGCCTGCGCGCCCGGCCCGCCCCGCGATCTGGTGGAACTCCCTCGATTTGAGCAGCCGTTGACGGGAGCCGTCGAATTTCGACATTCCGGTGAGGACCACCGTGCGGATGGGCACGTTGATCCCCACTCCCAGGGTGTCCGTACCGCAGATGACCTTCAACAGGCCTGCCTGCGCCAGGGTCTCCACCAGCCGGCGATATTTGGGCAGCATGCCCGCGTGATGCACGCCGATACCGTGCTTGACCAGTCTCGACAGCTGCTGACCGAAGCCCTTCCCGAAGCGGAAGGCCCCGATCGTTTCCAGGATGGCGTCCTTCTCGGCGCGGCTGGTCACATTCAGACTCATCAACGCCTGGGCCCGTTCGAGTGCCGCAGCCTGGGTGAAATGCACCACGTAGGTGGGTGTCTGCCGGGTGGTGACCAATTCTTCCAAGGTCTCGTGCAGCGGGGTCAGCGCGTAGGAGAAGGTCAACGGGACCGGCCTGGGCGCATCGGCGACCACTGCGGTCTCTCGGCCGGTGCGCGCGGTCAGATCCTTCCGGAAGAAGGTGACATCGCCCAGAGTGGCACTCATCAGCAGGAACTGGGCTTGGGGAAGTTCGAGCAGCGGCACCTGCCAGGCCCAGCCCCGGTCAGGTTCTGAATAGAAGTGGAATTCGTCCATGACGATGATCCCCACCGGCAGATCTCGCCCCTCTCGCAGGGCCAGGTTCGCCAGGATCTCCGCGGTACAGCAGATGATCGGAGCAGATCCGTTGACCGAGGCGTCACCGGTGACCATGCCGACGTTGTCGGCTCCGAACTGCTCGCACAGGTCGAAGAACTTCTCGCTGACCAGGGCTTTGATGGGTGCCGTGTAGTAGGTGCGCTGCTCTGTCTGGTCGTACCGGGCCAGGCTGAAGAAGTGCGCACCGGTCGCGACCAGTGACTTGCCCGACCCGGTCGGGGTCGCCAGGATCACATTGCTGCCGGTGACCAGCTCCAGCAGCGCCTCCTCCTGATGCGGGTAAGGGGTGAGCCCCCGAGCGTCGACCCAATCGGTGAAGGCGGCGAAGACGTCGTCGGGCTGAGGTCCGCTCGCGCTGTCGACTCCGGGCAGGCCGTCGATCCGGTCGTTGAGATTCATCATCGTGGTCCATCCTCTCAGCCCGGACGGGCCGGGAAGACGGACGATACCGGCCGGTAAAACCCGGTCACCGCCCCGGGCTGAGCAGCGCGGCCCGGTCGATGCCGTCCGTGCCGGTCACCGTGGCTGCGATCTGCCCCCACCAGTTGATCTTCGCCATCGACTTCACCCGCACCCCCGCAGGCAACCCAGGAAGACGCACCGACCGCAGACCCCCCAGAGGCGACCACACAGCCCACCCCTCACCTGCCCGACCCAACACCACCCCGTGATCATTCACATCCACCGGCGAAAAACCCGATGGCAACGACCCAGGTGCACGACGAACATCCCAACGCACGCCGACGGTCTCCGTCGCCGCGACGATGCTCCGGCCGTTCGGGGAGACCGCGACCGAGTTCACCGAACCGGCACCGGCGGGCAGCGGGAGCGGGGTCGCGATGAAACCTTCCGTCACGAAGGCTCCGGCCTGTGCCGACCCATGAGTGTCCAACAACTGACCGACGACGGTGCCATCTGCGGCGATGTCCGTCCCCACCACCGGCCAGGAACGGGCCTGCACGTCGAGTAGACGGATCCCCGAGCGAACGGTGGCAGTCGTCTCCTCACCGTTCTCGGCGTAGACCCGTTCGCGGAGCAAGGCTTCACCCCGGTCGCTCACGGCTACAGGCACCACTGCACCCGACCAGTAGGGCTTCTCGTGGATGACTCGCGGGTCGGAGGCAACCGAGGACCAGACGGACACAGCGGTGAACGGGGCCTGCCCTCCTGGATAAGTACAGCGTCCTTCGCCGACAACGGCACCCGACGTGGCGATCCCTATCGGGCGGTCTGCGTACGCCCGACTGACCGGACCGCATCCGGTGGCTTTCTGGGAGAGCATCCTGCGTCGCCCGAAGACGTCTCCGACGAAATCCTTCCGATCAGTGGCCTCTGGCCCCTGCCGGGCCAGGATCCGGCCCAGAGAGTCCACGTCGACACCTTCGAAAGCGCCCTCGCCCGCCGGACTCGGTTGAACGACGGCGCGATAGTCCACCGTCCCCGTCACCTCGGCATTCGGCGTCCGCTCGACGGATTGCGCCTGGGCGGGCGGCAAGGGTGCGACGAGTGCGCAGGCCACGAGAACTACCCATGCAGGCTTGTTCGTTCCGGTCATCGTCCTCACCGCCCCGGGCTGAGCAGCGCGGCCCGGTCGATGCCGTCCGTGCCGGTCACCGTGGCTGCGATCTGCCCCCACCAGTTGATCTTCGCCATCGACTTCACCCGCACCCCCGCAGGCAACCCAGGAAGACGCACCGACCGCAGACCCCCCAGAGGCGACCACACAGCCCACCCCTCACCTGCCCGACCCAACACCACCCCGTGATCATTCACATCCACCGGCGAAAAACCCGATGGCAACGACCCAGGTGCACGACGAACATCCCAACGCACGGCGTGGGGTCCGAACCCGCCGACGATCCACCGGGCATTCGGAGAGACTGCGACGGCCCCGGCGTCCGCGCTGGGGCTCTCCACCCCCGGCGGCGCGACCAGGGGGACAGCGGTACTTCCCCGGGTCGCGAAGGGAACTCCTCGTTCTGGGAAGGTCTCGGTGACCAGTCGGCCGACTACGGTGCCGTCCTCGGCGAGGTCATTGCCGATCACGCTCCAGGCCTTTCCTCGGGCGTCGACCAGCCGGGTACCTCCCCGTTCGGTGACCCGGTCCATCGGCTCGAGAGTGACCCCTTCGAGCCGGATCAGGACCTCCCCTGCCGTGTTCGTCGCCACCACCGTCAACGGGCCACCCATCACAAGACCGTGTTGGGTGAGGGCGGGAGCTGCCTTCGCTGAGGACCAGCGGGTGATCGCCCAGTTACCTGCGCGCGGGTGGTAGATGGTGCATTGCCCTTCGCCGACGACCTGACCCCGGGCGTCGATGAAGCGTGCACGCCCTGCGTCTGGCCAGAGTTCCTGGGCGCAGCCAGTGGCCTCGCGACTCAGCCAGGTCGTCCTTCCGAAAGAGTCGCCGATGAAGTCCTGGCGGTCGTGAGGTAGCTGGCTGGCGACCAGCTGCCCCAGGTCGTTCACATCCATGCCCTCGTAGGCGCCGTTCGCCGCGGGGGTCTGGAAGATCATTGCGCGGTAACTGATCTCGCGGGACACCTGTCCGGAGAACACTTCAGACGATCCGGCGGATGCTCCTTGAGCAGGCGGAGTTCCCACCCCGACGGCGAGAGCCGCGGCCGCGGCGAGCGCGGAGACGAGCAGGGTCGGACGAATTTTCCTCATGAGCGGATTCCCCCTCCGCGCGAGTGACGGGCCATCCCCCGGCCCCTACGTCGGAGAACGTTACTCCGGCAAAGGCACCGTGGGTAGGGGGCTTCCGGGTGAGGAGGAGTCCTCAGCCGATCAGGCGGAGAAGACGATGGTGGTGGAGCCGCGCATCATCACCCGGTCCTCGATGTGGGCGCGCACGGCAGAGGCCAGGACACGCCGTTCGATGTCACGTCCCTTGCGGACCAGGGTCTCCGGCCCGTCGCGGTGGGTCACCGGCGCGACGTCCTGGGCGATGATCGGGCCCTCGTCGAGGTCGGCGGTGACGTAGTGGGCGGTGGCTCCGATGAGTTTCACCCCGCGCTCGTAGGCCTGGTGGTAAGGCTTGGCGCCTTTGAACCCGGGCAGGAAGCTGTGGTGGATGTTGATGCATCGTCCGGACAGGGCGGCGGCGAACTCCTCGGAGAGGATCTGCATGTACCGGGCGAGGACGACCAGGTCGACCTGTTCTCCTTCGATGATGCGCAGGATCTGCGCTTCCTGCTCGGGTTTGGTCTCCTTGGTGACCGGCAGGTGGTGGAAGGGGATGTCGCCGAGGTCGCCGTAGGTCTCTCGAGGGTGGTTGCTGACGATGCCGACCACTTCCATGGCGAGTTCACCGATACGTACCCGGTAGAGCAGGTCGGCCAGGCAGTGGTCGGTCTTGGAGGCCAGTAGGAGGACTCGTTGGCGGCGTCCGGAGGCCCGGAACTTCCATTCGGCGCCCAGTGAGGAGAGCACCGGGGACAGCGCGGTGCGGAAGCCTTCCTCGCCCAGGTCGGCGCGCACCGGGGTGAAGGTCATCCGCGCGAAGAAGCGGCCGGTGCGACGGTCGTCGAACTGTTGCCCGTCGGTGATGTCGCAACCCAGCTGGGTGAGGGTGGTGGTGACGGCGGCGACGATGCCGGGGTGGTTCTCGCAGGAGAAGGTCAGGATGTACGCGGTCACGGGGCCAGCCTTCGCAGGGGACGATGTCGGTCACGGAAGAAAGATCAGGGCGGAAGATTAACGTCTGCCGTCGGTGTCCGCTCTGGGAGTTCATGCCGCTCACTGGGCGGGTTCACATGGCGGATGTCCTTTCCCGGCGGGTTCAGACGAGGAAACGGTAGGCGGGGCTGTCGGCGGGGATTCGCTCGGCGACCATCCGGGAGGCAGCCATTCGTCCGAGGAGTCCGTCGAGGTCGTCGGGGTTGCCCAGCTCGATACCGACCAGCGCCGGGCCGGTCTCCCGGTTGGATCGTTTGACGTATTCGAAGAGCGCGATGTCGTCGTCGGGGCCCAGGACGTCCTCGACGAAACGACGCAGCGCACCGGGCTCCTGGGGGAAGTTCACCAGGAAGTAGTGCTTGCGTCCTTCGTCGATCAGGGATCTCTCCAGCACTTCGGCGTAGCGGGAGACGTCGTTGTTCCCTCCGGAGAGGACGACGACGATGCGGCTTCCTGGGGTGATGTCGATCTGATCGAGCAGCGCCGCCGAGGCGAGTGCCCCCGCAGGCTCGGCGATGATGCCTTCGGTCTGGTAGAGCTCGAGCATCTCGGTGCAGATCCGCCCTTCGGTGACGGCGACCAGGTCGACGTCCAATGAACGGGTCGCCGCGTAGGTGAGATCACCGACCCTGCGGACGGCGGCGCCGTCGACGAAGGTCTCCAGGTCGGCGAGGGTGATGGGCCCGTCGGCGTCGAAGGCGGCGCGCATGGAGGCGGCTCCGGCAGGTTCGGCGCCGATGACGGTGACCCCAGGGTGTCGGCGGCGGAGCCAGGTGGCGCAGCCGGCGAGCATCCCGCCACCGCCCACGGGGACGACGAGCAGGTCGGGCGGGCCGCCGAGTTGTTGGACAACCTCGACGGCGAGGGTGCCTTGCCCGGCGATGGTGTCGGTGTGGTCGAAGGCCGGGACGAGGACGGCGCCGCTGTCGCGGGCGTCGGTGCGGGCTGCGGCGTAGGCGTCGTCGTAGGCGTCGCCGCCGACGATGAGGTCGATCTTCCCAGCGCCGATGGCGCAGATCCGGTCTCGCTTCTGCCGGGGTGTGGTCCGGGGGACGTAGATCCGGCCGTGGAGCCCCAGTTCGGCGCAGGCGAAGGCGACGCCCTGGGCGTGGTTCCCTGCGCTGGCGCAGACGACTCCTCGGGCGTGTTCGGCCGGGTCGAGTTGGGCGATCAGGTTGTAGGCGCCACGAACCTTGTAACTGCGGACGGGTTGGAGGTCTTCGCGTTTGACCCAGACCTCTGCTCCGGTGCGCTCGCTCAGCCGAGAGCTGTGCATGAGTGGGGTTTCGTGCACGATGCCGCGCAGGCGCACATAGGCTGCTTCGACGTCCAGGGCGGTGGGCAGCTGCATCGTCATTCAGTCATTATTCCCCAGGCATCCCCGCGAAAGCGACCACGATCCGGGATGATGATCTCATTTTTCTAAGTGAATCGGCGGAATCCTCGATGTCGGGAGCTCCTCAGAGTGTTTTCTTCGGGGGTCGTGGACACAGCACCCTTGCGCGTGCCCTACTCTGGACCGGTGCACTCTCGATCCGAGAGGGTTCTGAGTGCACAGGTACGTGTCCTCCGATGCGTACGGGCCTTTAGCTCAGTTGGCAGAGCAGCGGACTTTTAATCCGAAGCGCGCGGGTTCGAGCCCCGCAGGGCCCACTCACTTTCTTCGCCTGAGCCGCTTTGCCTTCTCGTCCTCCTTCGACATCTCAGCAGAGGCGGGACCCGCCCTTTCGGCCAGGGGCCGACTCACAGGGGCCGAACAAGCCGCAGCACACTCCCGACTAAGCTGCCTGACAGACGCCACACCCGTTCCAGCGCAACGACTGTCGCTTCGAAGAAGGTGCCGCACCGTGTTCACCTCACTGGCTCAGCACACCGAACTCCTCCTCTTCCTGGTCGTCGGTCTCGGAGCCGCCGTCGGCCGGATACGGGTCCGCGGGATCGCCCTGGGATCAGCAGCCGTCCTCTTCGTCGGCATCGCCATCGCGGCCTGGGGACGCTCGGCCGGAACCACCCTGGAGATCCCCACCTCCATCGGCCACATCGGCCTGGCACTCTTCGCCTTCTGCGTCGGCATCTCCTCCGGGCCGAACTTCTTCCACACCATGCGATCCTCCGGAAAAGTCGTCCTCGGTGTCGTCCTCTCCCTTGTCGTCGGAGCTGTCGTCGCCGTCGGGCTCGGCCCCGTCTTCGGTCTCACCCGGGAACAAGCCGTCGGCACCTTCGCCGGCGCCCTGACCAACACGCCGGCACTCGCCGCCGCCGGCGACTCCTCCCAAGCGACCGTCGGATACTCGATCGCCTACCTCTTCGGCGTCATCGGCATGCTCGCCGTCTCCAACCTGGCCCTGCGACGCCGGCACAACGACCCCGATACCCCCGTCGAACTGATCCGCACCGACATCCGCGTCGAGCGGGAGGACCAGCCCCATGTCCGGGACGTCGAAGAAGACCACGCCAACCAGATCAGCATCACCCGGGTCCGCCACGAGGAGAGCGGACCTACCAGGGTCGCCAACGCCCGCACTCCTCTACAACGCAATGACGTGGTCACCGTGGTCGGGCCGCCCGAGTACGTGCACAAAGTGGTCACCGCGCTCGGCCACGAGTCCTCGCACCGGCTCGAGCTGGACCGTCGTGAACTGGACTTCCGCCGGATCACCGTCTCCGACCCGGCCGTCTGCGGACGCAGCCTGCGCAGACTCGACCTGGAAGGCCGCTTCTCCGGGGTGATCTCTCGGGTACGTCGCGGCGATGTCGACATCCTCGGACATCCCGACCTGGTATTGCAGCTCGGCGACCGCATCCGCGTCGTCGCTCCCCGCGAACGACTCGCCGACATCGCTGCTTTCTTCGGGGACTCCTCCCGCGGGCTCACCGACATCAATCCCGTCGCGGTCGGGCTGGGCATGGCTTTCGGGATCGCACTCGGGTCGATTCCGATCCCCTTGCCCGGCGGGTCCACCTTCACCCTCGGACCGGCTCTGGGCGCGCTACTGGTCGGCCTGGTGCTGGGCCGGATCGGCCGAATCGGATCGGTGGTGACGATGCTGCCTTTCACCGCCAGCGCCGTGATCGCCGAGCTGGGGCTCCTCCTCTTCCTCGCCCAAGCAGGCACGCGTGCCGGAGGACAGATCAGCGTCGCCTTCACTTCCGGTTCCTGGCTGGGAATGGTCCTCCTGGGGGCACTCATCACCCTGTCGACGGGGATGACGGCCTATCTCTTCCAACGCCGCGTCGTCCGAATGGGTGGCACTCGTCTCGCGGGGCTCCTGGCAGGCCTCCAGACCCAACCGGCGCTGCTCGGTTATGCGAACACCCAGACCGGCCAGGACTTCCGGGTCTCCGCCGGATACGCCATGGCCTATCCCACCGCGATGGTCGTCAAGATCCTGCTGGCGAGCCTGATCGCGCTGCCCTGAGTACGTCACGCCCCTCCTGGGCGGTGGTGCCGCCAGGAGATTCACTCGCGCACACGACGGATCTCCTGGGCCAGGGCGGGGTTCACGATCTCGAGTTCGCCTTCAATCCGGTCGAGGACCTCCGGTGGCTTGTTCTGGCTGAGTTTTGCCCGGGCCTCGAACCGGGTGACCCGCACCCGTAGGCCTACCGTGCCTTGTGCTGTTCGGCGGGTGCCTTTCTCATCGTCCGAGAGGCTTCGCCCACCGGGACGTCCCCCCTCGAAATGGTCGGTCAGCCGGCAGAGCATGGCGTAGTTCTCCTCGGCGGAGAGGATCTCCGGCACCCCGTAGAGGTGAGCGGTCACATGGTCCCAGGTGGGCACGATGTCTCCGGGTTCGTACCAGCTCGAGGAGACGTAGTCGTGCGGTCCTTGGACGATGATCAGCATCTCGTGCTGCCCCAGCTCGTGGGTCTCCTCGTCCGGTCGACCGAAATGGCTGACGAGGTGGATCTCTTCGCTGACGTCCTCCTCCAGCAGGACCGGATAGTGGGAGGCCACCAGACCGCGGGTGGTGCAGGAGACGAAGGTCGCCCACGGATGTTCACGGATCAGCCGCTTCACCTCGGTCGGGTCGGTGACCACATAACGTGGGGTGTGCCGCATGACGATCCGTTCCCTTCCTGCCCGGCGGGCGGCCGACGCCGGTGCCGACCTGTTCGTCCGACCGGTCTATCAGACGGCACCTCTCCTCAGATGGGTTTTCGCATCACGCCTTCCACATGCTGGAGAACCACAACGCGAGCGGAAGGGCAGCAGCAGCGGCCATGAGCGTGGAGAGCAGGGCATTCCAGGTCTGCTCGGTGGCGAAAGCACAGATGACCACTGAGACCGCGGTGAAGGCGATGATCCAGACGAAGCGCGCCCCCTCCAGCTGTGGATGACGGATCGATTTTGAGTAGAAGGAGATCCACGTCAGCGCGATGACGGCACAGATCACGGCGGACATCCCCGCAGGCAGAGCCCCTCGACCGGCGAGGAAGACCGCCCCGGAGGCGCCCAGGAGGGAGAGGCCGGCGAGGCACACCTCAGCCGGCGACGGCCCCCTTTCCGGAGCTATCACACCCATCACTGCTTTACCCATGACAGATTCCCGCCTCTCTGGTCCTGACCCGCACTCACTGCGAGTAGGCCTTTTGTACTGTCTTTTCCCCGAACCGTCGGCAGCGACACACCGGGGATCCGGGTTCCTCCTTACCCCTGGGAGAGGTCGGTCAACCCTCGGTGACCCCGCCGAGCGCAGAAAGCGCCCCAGCCCCCTTCACCGAGACAACATATCCCCCTAAAGTGCGCATATCACCCGACGGTGCCCGACCGTCACGCATCCTCCTGGAGGAAAGCATGAGCACTGCGCAGCAGCCCGGCCGGCCGATCTGGCTCGATCTGATGACCGATGACGTCGAGGGCGCGAAGAAGTTCTACGGCGAACTCTTCAGCTGGTCGTTCACCGACCAGGGCGAAGACTTCGGGCACTACCAGATCATCAGTTGCGGTGATCATCTCGTCGGTGGCCTGATGTCCTCGTACATGGGCCTGGACGGCCCTACCGAGGAGCCCACCGGGCCCACCACGTGGACGATCTACCTGCGCACGGTCGACCTCGATGCCGCGCTCTCCCGCACCGGCGCCAGCGGAGCGAAGGTCGTCTTCGGCCCGATGACCGTGGCCGACCACGGCCGCCAGGCGATGGTGGTCGACCCCGCCGGGGCACATCTGGGGCTGTGGGAGCCCCACCGGATGGAAGGTTTCTCCCTACCGCTCACCCCGGGAACTCCGGTGTGGTTCGAAACACTCAGCACCGACCTCGACAAGGTGATCCCTTTCTACCGGGACGCCTTGAGCTGGAATATCTCCTGGATGGAGACCCCGCCCGGCGAGGACTTCCGCTATGTCACCAATGGCGCAGGCGAAGAGGCCTGCGCCGGGATCTGCGATGCCTCCGCCATGCTGTCCCCGGAGGTCCCTTCACACTGGCGGGTCTACTTCGGATGCGCCGACGCCGACGAGACCGTCCGGCGGGTCGCCGAACTGGGCGGAGAAGTGCAATCGCCGCCGCAGGACTCGCCCCATGGTCGGTTCGCTCAGGTGACGGACCCCCAGGGCGCGGTCTTCATGATCAATGCCTGACCCTTCCCGGGACGAACTGCCTGAACATCGTTCAAGGCCAGAGTTACCCTGAACGATGTGAGCACCCGCCCCGTCATCGCCTGGCCACCGATCGGCGCCTCCACCGCCGAGGTCGTCGCCGATCTGGACGTCCTCCACCGCGCTCTCGACGGCTCCGGGCCCGCCATCGCCACCGCAGGCATCATCGACCCGGAACGGACTCCGACGGTGCCTGCCCAGGCCGCCGTGGTCATCGGGACCTCCGGAACCACCGGCACCCCCAAACCTGCGCTCCTGCCCGCCTCCGCCCTGCGGATGGGACGCACCGGGGTCCACGACGTCGGCGGCGGACCCGGACAATGGATGCTCGCCGTCCCCCCGTCCCACATCACCGGGCTGTGCGTCATCCTGCGTTCCCTCCACGCCGGCTTCCGGCCCGTCCCCCTACCAGCGGGCCATTTCGACGCAGCCCGGTTCGTGGCGGCCACCCGCGAACTCGACCCCCGCGCAGACAGGCACTACACCACCCTCGTCCCGACCCAGCTACGCCGCGTCATGGCCAGCGCCGAAGGCCTCGCCGCCGCACGGGAGTACACCCGCATCCTCGTCGGCGCCGCCCCGCTCCCGCCTGCCGACCGTGAAGCCGCCGAAGCCCACGGCATCCGCATCCTGGAGGGGTACGGACTCAGCGAGACCGCAGGCGGCTGCGTCTACGACGGGCTGCCTCTCCCCGGCGCCCACCTCCACCTCGACCCGCTCCCAGCGAACGACGACATCGGAAGAACAACCCAGCAGAAGGCCAGCGGACGGATCGTCCTCGGCGGGGACATGGTGGCCCTGGGCTATCTCGACCGCCCCGAACACGACGCCGAATTCACCACCGACCAGACCGGGATGCGCTGGTTCCGCACCCACGACCACGGACAGCTCGACTCCGACGGACGGCTGCGGGTCCTCGGACGACTCGACGACCTCATCAACACCGGAGGGCTCAAAGTCGCGCCCACGGTCGTCGAGGACGCAGTGGCCCGAATCAAACCTCCAGGCCTCCGCGACGTCCTCGCCGTGGGCATCCCCGACCCCGAATGGGGCGAGGCCGTAGCTCTCCTCGTCGCCGCATCCCCCGGAGAGAACACCCCCTCCCACGGCGAACTCCGCGCCGCACTGGCCGACCACCTACCGGCCCATGCGCTGCCGAAGGTCGTCGTTGAGGTCGAGGCCATCCCGACCACCGGCCCGGGCAAACCCGACCGGGCACAGGCCCGCCGTTGGCTGGCCTCAGGCGCCCTCAGCCTCTGATCTCCTGCAGCACCTGGACTGCCCATTCCATCTCCTCGACGCTGTGCGAGGCATGAGCGGTCAGACGTAGCCACGAGCCGCCGTCCGGAGTCGACGGAGGACGGAAACAGCCGATCCGAAGACCCCGTCGTGCAGCCCGTTCCACCGCCTCCACCGCCTCCTGCGGCCCTGGCATCGGAGAGGAAAGCACCCCACCTGCCGGAGCCGGCACGCCCAAGGCCTCCGCCACTACGGCAGCGTTCCCCCGGCAACGCCCCGGCAGCCCTGGCTCCTCACGCAGCACCTGAAGTGCGCCTAGAGCGGCGCCAGCAGCCGCGGGCGCCAAGCCGGTGTCGTAGATGAAGGGTCGAGCCGTGTTCACCAGATGCTCACGGACCGCCGTGTGGCCAGCGACCAGACCACCTTGAGCAGCCAAGGACTTGGACAACGTCCCGGACAGGACGACGTGATCGTGCCCGGCCAACCCCGCCGCCGCCAAGGCCCCTTCGCCGTGCTCTCCGACGACGCCCAGGCCATGCGCCTCGTCCACCAGGAGTGCAGCCCCGTGCTCGGCGGTGATCTCCACGAGTTCGGCCAATGGTGCGGCATCCCCGTAGACGGAGTACACCGACTCGACGACGACCAAGGCATGAGGCAGCACGCGCTCGGCGAGCAGCTCACGGACATGTCCTGGGTCGTTGTGCCTGCTGATGACGACCTGGCCACGGGACAACCGACAACCGTCGACCAACGAAGCGTGCACATGGGCATCGGAGACGATCAGCGTCTCCCGATCGGCGAGCGCGGTGACCGCCGCGAGATTGGCGTGATATCCGGTGGAGAACACCAGAGCCGAGGGCGCTCCGGTCAGGACGGCCAGTTCGTCCTCCAGCTGCTGGTGCAGCGGGCAGGTCCCGGTGACGACCCGGGAGGCTCCGGCACCACCGCCGTAGCTTTGGGCGGCGGCCACGGCCTGTTCCACGACCTGGGGGTGGTCGAGCAGGCCCAGATAGTCATTTCCGGCCAGGTCGAGCCGGAGCTGGGTCTGCGGAACCCTCGTCGCCCGGCACAGACCGAGCCGGGTGCGTTCCTGAGCGGCGGTGTTCAGACGGTCGAGGAGAGAGCTGTGTGAGGTCGACACAGGTCCATCCTGCCGGTCGCTGCGCACGCTGTGGCGGACGGGGCGTCACGGATCTCGTAGCGCCCCGGCCGGCCGAGTTATTCCTGGAAGATCGACATCCGTCCGATGCGGTCGAAGGCCTCGTCGATGCGTTGCTCGTCGACGGTCATCGCCAGGCGCAGATGTCCTTCGCCGCAGTCGCCGAAAGCCACCCCGGGGAGAGTCAGCACATGTGCTTCCTCGAGGATGCGGTCGGCGACCTCGACGCTGCTCAGCCCGGTGGCGGAGATGTCGACCCACAGGTAGATGCTGCCTTGGGGTTCCAGGCAGGTCATCCGGGAAGTGCCGCGCACCCGCCGGTAGGCGTGCATCACGCGGGAACGGTAATGCTCCCGGATGGGTGGCTGGATCTCGTGGCGCAGTCGGAGGGCGTGCAGGGCTGCGCGTTGGGAGACCGAAGGCGCGGTGAAGACGGCGTTCTCGTTGACGTCCTTCATCACTCGGGCGATCTCCGCGGGGGCAAGCGCGTAGCCGAGCCGCCATCCGGTCATCACGAAGTCCTTGGACATCGAGTTGAGGGTGATGGTGCGTTCGGCTGTGCCGGGGATCGTGACGAAGGGGCGGAAGGGCTCCTGGTAGCTGAAGACCGTGTAGATCTCGTCGGCGATCACCACGAGGTCGTGGCGTTCGGCGATCTCGGCGATGGCTTCTTCGGTCTCCCGGGTGAGGCAGGCCCCGGTCGGGTTGGAGGGGGTGTTGAGGATGATCGCGCGGGTGCGTTCGGTGATCGCCGCTTCCAGCGCCTGCGGCTGCACTTGGTAGCCGTCCTTGGCGGAGGTCTCCAGGATCACGGGGACGCCTCTGGCGAGGCGGACCTGGTGAGGGTAGGGGGTGAAGTAGGGGGCGACGACGACGACCTCGTCCCCGTCGTCGAGGATCGCTTCCAGGGCCAGCCACATACCGTGGCAGGCCGAGGTGGTCACCATCACTCCGGCGGGGTCGTGACGGTGGCCGTATTCCTCCTCGTAGAAGCGGAGGATCTCGGCGCGCAGCTCGGGGTCGCCGTAGGTGTCGGTGTAGTGGGTGTGACCGGCGTGGGCATCGGCTGCTGCCGCGTCGATGATGCGCGGGTCGGTGGTCAGCTCGGGGTCGCCCAGGCTGAAGTTGATGATGTCGTCGAATCGGCGGGCCCGTTCGACGGAGCTGCTCATCGGGGTCGAGGGGACGCCGCTGTAACGCGACGAGATGAAACGTTCACTCACTGGTCAAGCCTCGGTCTTCGCAGGTGCATTGTCCTTCGCGATCTCGTCGACCCTCAGGTTCGGCGTGATCTTGTTGCGGTCGGTCACCGTGAAGACGGTGTAGACGACCAGGCCGATGGCCATGCCGACCATGATCGGGTAGTTGCCACCGATGGCCCACTTGACGCCTTCTTCTGCCCCGAAGATCATGGCAGCTTTCCCGGATTCACCGAAGATCATGGAGCCGGCGACACCGCAGAAGCTCAACCCGAGCGAGATGAGCCCCGCCTTCGGGCTGACCTTGCGCAGGAAGAAGGTGGCGATGACCGGGATGAACACGCATCCGGAGAGGAAGCCGTAGGCGAGGTCGAGCGCGCCGAAGATGTTCTCGATGACCATGGCCAGACCGATCACGACCAGTCCGATGACGAAGGCGATCCCCCGGTTGATCCAGATGTCGCCGGCGTCACCTTCGTGCTCGCGTTCAATGGCAGAGGTGCTCAGGGCTTCGCGGTCGTCGGCAGCTGCGGCGACTGCGGCGTCGCGTTCATGACGGACGAAGCGCAGGAAGATGTCGTTGTAGACCACGGTCGAACAGGCCAGGATCGTCCCGGAGGCCACGGACATGGCAGCGGCCATCGCTGCGGCCAGCAGCAGGCCCGCCAGTCCTTGGGGCAGGAACATCATGACGCCCTCGGAGAACGCTTGCCCGGTCTGTTTCTTGCCCAGCTGCGTTCCGGCAGCGAGGACGGCCATGCCGAGGAGCACGGCGGCCAGGCCGTAAGCGATGGAGTAGACCCCGGCGATGATCGTCCCCGTACGGGCGATCTTCTCGTTGCGGGCGGTGAACATGCGCTGCCAGATGTCCTGGCCGATCACCAGGCCGGGCACGTAGAGCAGCACCCAGTAGAGGGTGCCGTCGAAGCCGAGCGCGAAGGGGTCCCAGTGGGAGGCCGGAAGCTTCTCCATCATTCCGGAGAGGCCACCGACCTTCGGGCTGGCCAGGACGAAGATCGGCACCAGGATCATGATGCCCAAGGTCTTGATCACGAATTGCACGATGTCGGTCAAGGTGACCGCCCACATGCCGCCGAGGAAGGTGTAGAAGACCACCACCGAACCGCCGACCAACATGGCGACCTTGAGATCCCAGCTGAAGATACCGGCCAGGATGTCACCGATGGCGATGACCTGGACGACGGTCAGCGCAACCGTGTAGATGATCGTGAGCAGCGCGCCCAGGACGCGTGCGTAAACGCCGTAGTTGCGTTCGATCACTTCATTGATCGACAACGCCCGCATCCGGGAGAGCTTCGAGGTGATGAGCAGACCCAGCATGATGAGCCCAAGGCCCAGGCTGCCACCGATCCACAGGCCGGCGATGCCCGCTTCATAGCCCTTCTTGGCGCCGCCGACGGTGACCGCGCCCCCGACAGCCATCGCCGCCATGCATCCGAAGAAGAGCGGGAAGCCCAATCGTCGTCCGGCGAGGAGGTAATCGTCGCGTCCTCGGGCGATCGTCACCGAGTAGAGACCGATTCCGAGCATCGCCAGTCCGTAGACCGCGATGACCACATAGTCCAAGGGCGCCAAGCTCATGGCCGCTCCTGCCAACCTTGCCCGACCACCGGATTCACCGGGGTGGGTCCGTCGTCCGCGATATCTGTCGCGCGTCCGTCGACTCCGGCAACGGACGTCTCATGCTTGCATATGTATTCATCAGGCACGTCAATATCCACCATTCAGACCTGCTGTGGAAGTCACAGCGACACTCCACCGAAGACCGCGATGCTCCCCAGGAAGATCACGAAGGTGCCGGTTGCCCACAGTGCTGACTTTCGTTGCCAGGCACCCATGTCCACCCCGGTCAGATGCAGAAGAAGGTAGATGAAACCCACCAAGGGGCTCAACAGGTGGAAGGCCTGCCCGGTGGTGGAGGCGACCCCGATGTCCAAGGCGCTGAAACCGTAAGTCTGTCCGGCCTGGGCCAGGATCGGCAGGACACCGAGGTAGAAGGCGTCATTGGACAGGAGGAAAGTGCCTGGCACCGAAGCCAAGGCGGTCACCAACCCCCAGTGCCCGCCCATCGATTCGGGGATGGCGGTCGCCAAGGAGCGGCCCATCGCATCGGACATTCCCGTGCCATTCAGGATGCCCATGAAGATGCCTGCGGCCAGCACCATGATGATGACGTGCATAGCATTCGCGCCGTGGATCTCCACGATCCGACGCTGATCGGCCAACTTGCCGTAGTTGATGAGCAGCGCGACCGCGAAACCGACCTGGAAGATCACCGCTGAGGCGACCTTGGGGACCGGCCCGATGCCGCCCAACACCAGGAAGATCATCAGCACCGCGGTGAGGGTCAGGTTGAACCAGATCAACCGCGGACGCTTCAGGTCCTGGTCCTCGCTACCCGCAGCCGGCGACAGGGCGTTGATCTCCTCGTCGGTGAGCTCCACGATGCCCAACCGACGGCGTTCGGCCCGGCCCCGGATCACCGCCACCGCCAGCACCCAGACGGTGGCCAGGATCATCCCCGGCAGGATCCGCCGCAGCAGTTCTCCCTCGTCGACCTTCAACGCCGCGATGATGCGTGCGGTGGGCCCGCCCCAGGGCAGCAGGTTCATGATCGAGTTCGACAGGATCACCAGCACGGCCAGGTCCATCATCTTCATCCCGAGCCTGCGGTAGACCGGGATCATCGCCGAGCACACGATCATCGTGGTCGTGGAGCCGTCTCCGTCCACCGACACCGCTGAAGCCAGGACGGCCGTCCCCACCAGTACCTTCAACGGGTCGCCCTTGACGATCCGCAGGATCCAATGCACCAAGGGATCGAAAAGTCCTGCAGTGATCATCAATCCGAAGTAGAGGATCGCGAAGAGCAGCATCACCGCGGTCGGTGCCACACCCTTGATCCCGGTCAGAGCGTGCTTACCGATGACATCGGCGAACCCTGCTATCGCCGCCACCGCGATCGGTGACAGCACGAGAGCCGTGAACGGCGATGTCCGTTTCGTCATGATCAGGGTCATGAACACCGCGACGATGATCAGTCCCCACCCGGCGAGCCCCATCGCTCCTCCTTCTAGGCTGCGCCGAGACACAGGACATCGAAGAAGGGGTCCAGGTTTCGGCGGATGTCTTATGGCGCGACATCCTGCGTCTCCTGGCGGGGACTGTGCAGGCGTCGTCCTCCCTTCAGCCAGCGTGCGCTGAGGTGAGGACCACGATCATTCCAGGGCGGATTCCGGTGCTCCGGCCGGGTCTGCAGGTGCTTCGCCGTCGAGATGTTCGCCGCCGAGAGGATGCTCCAACCAGCGGGTCATCTCCCATCCGCGAGCCGGCTCCCCTTCGAGGACGACCAGGCCGGTGTTCCGCAGCCACCGCTGCGCCGCGAACTCGGCGTCGACGTTATGGGCTCGTGCTGCGGCATAGGCGCGGATGACCGCACCATGGGCGACCACGGCCACGTCCTGCAGCCCTTCCTGGGCAGCTTCCCGAACCAACCCGTCACACCGTTCCATGACCTCGTGCCCGTTCTCCCCGCCAGGTATCCGCCGGATCGGATCGGACGGCCAGGAGAAGACGGTCTCGACATAGGACAACATGGCGTCCTCGTCGGTGCGCATCTCCAGATCACCGGCGCTGACCTCCCGGAACCCGGGATGGATGCGTGCGACGAGCCCTCGCTCCTGGGCCAGCGGTGCCGCCGTCTGCTGGGTGCGCACCAGGGTGGTGACGTACAAAGCGTCCACCTTCTCCCCCGCCAAGGCCGCCGGAACAGCTGCTGCCTGCTGTCGACCCAGCTCGGTGAGTGAGGCCCCCGGGACGGCCGTGTCCAGGGCGTGGATCACGTTGGAGGAGGTCTGACCGTGTCGGATCAAGAGGAGGCGCATGTCGTCATCCTCGCATCTGTTCCGCCGAGATCACTTCTGGTAGATCTGACCTGCCGTCGGAGCGGGGAACGCCGGGACGGCATTCCACATGGAGAAGGAGATGGTGCCCAATTTGGGCGACGAGATGTGCAACAGCTCGCCCTTGCCGTCAGCCGAGACGACGATCTTCGCTTCACCGTCGGGCACCTTCTGGGTGACCACCCAGGTGGAACGCCCCTGTTCAGAGCCCTGGGTCAAGGTGGCGGCCGCTTTGCTGATCTGTTCTGGGCCAGGTGAGGTGAAATGTTCCAAGAGCTTACGGGCATCCATGCCTTCGACCTCTGAGCCTTGGGAGGTCGGCGCTTCCAGATATTTGCCGACGACGGCTGCGGGCAGACCCATCGCGGTCGCCGTGGCCTGATCGAGAGGTTTGACCCAGGTCTTCTTGCCCACGGTGAGCACTTCGACCCATTGGCCTTTCTGCTTCACCGAAGACTTCCGGTTCGTGCCGTCGACCATGCCGGCCACTTCCAGACGCATCTGCTCGCCCTCATTGCTGAGTTCTCCGCTGATGCGCACTGAACTCGCCGAACGAGCGGCGTTACCGGCCTGGGTGAGCAGCGCGTCCACCGCTGGCTGCCCAGGCGCGGAGGAGGCCGAACCTGCGGGCTCCTTCGTCTCGTCGGAGCTCCCGGGCAGCCCGCCGACACAGGCGGACAGGGAGCAACACAACAACGCTCCGACGAGGGCAGTGGCTGGGCGGTGAAACTTCATGGGCTGGGATCTCCGAAACCGACGACAGGGCCATGCCATCGTGACAGAGCCGACGGCCCTTCCACGACGGCATGGCCTTCGTCCGAGGTCAGCACTCGATGATGTTGACGGCCAGACCGCCGCGCGCGGTCTCCTTGTACTTGTCCTGCATGTCCTTACCGGTCTCTCGCATGGTGGCCACCACCTTGTCCAGGCTGACCAGGTGCATACCGTCTCCACGCAGCGCGGTCCGGGCGGCAGCGATCGCTTTCACCGAGGCAATGGCATTGCGTTCGATGCAGGGGATCTGCACCAGACCACCGATCGGGTCACAGGTCAGGCCGAGGTTGTGCTCCATGCCGATCTCGGCCGCATTCTCGATCTGTGCCGGAGTTCCGCCCAGGACCGCGGCCATACCGGCGGCAGCCATCGAGCAGGCCGAGCCGACCTCGCCCTGGCAACCCACCTCGGCACCGGAGATCGAGGCGTTCTCCTTGTAGATCATGCCGACGGCCCCGGCGACCAGCAGGAACCGGATGACGCCTTCGTCGTCGGCGCCGGGTACGAAGGTGCGGTAGTAGTGCAGCACCGCCGGGATGATGCCGGAGGCGCCATTGGTGGGAGCGGTGACGACCCGCCCACCGGCGGCGTTCTCCTCGTTGACCGCGAGCGCCCACAGGGTGACCCAGTCCATACCGCGCATGGGGTCGTTGCTGTCGGCTTCGAGTCGTAGACGCACCGCCAGCTCGGGTGCGCGGCGGCGTACGTGCAGGCCTCCGGGGAGGATTCCTTCGGTGACGAGCCCGTTGGCGACGCAGTCCTGCATGACCTGCCAGATCTGGAGCAGACCGGTGCGGATCTCTTCTTCGCTGCGCCAGGAGCGTTCGTTCTCCCAGACCATGCGGGCGATGGAAAGGCCCGATTCGGCGGCCTGCGCCATCATCTGTGCGCCGGTGCGGAAGGGGTAGGGCACCGGTGTCTCGTCGGCGACGACCTTCTCGTGGCCGTAGACCCGTCCGTCGACGACGAAGCCGCCTCCGACGGAGTAGTAGGTGCGTTCGGTGAGTTGGACGCCGTCGGCGTCGAAGGCGGTGAAGGTGAGCCCGTTGGGGTGGGCTTCCAGGGTGGTCAGCGGGTGGAGCACCAGGTCGGTGTCCATGTCGAAGGAGAGTTCCTTCTGCCCGTACAAGCTCATCCGGCGACCGGTGCGGACCAGGTCGACCTTGGCGGAGACGGCCCGGGGCGCGACCTCTTCGGGGATCTCGCCGAGCAGGCCGAGGATGACGGCGGTGTCGGTGCCGTGGCCGCGTGCCGTGGCGGCGAGACTTCCGTACAGGTCGACCTGCACCCTGCTCACCTTGGCCATCCGGTCGTCCTTGGCCAGGGCCTGTTGGAAGTAACCGGCGGCCCGCATCGGACCCACCGTGTGTGAACTCGACGGGCCGACCCCGATGGAGAACAGGTCGAACACGCTCAACGCCATGACATTTGCCCCTCTAGGTACCCGCGATCACTTACCGCGGCCCTTTCAAGGGTAGTCCGATTCACCCTTGATCGTCCGGGACCCCTGGCCCTGTCCGGGCGCGTGCTGGGAGTCAGGATCGTGCAGGTGAAAAGGCATATCTGTCCGCCTGGAGCGGGCTTCGGCCGCCCTTGTCGAGGAGACTTGGGCGGCCGAAGTTTTCGTCAGGTCAGGCGCTCAGGGAGGGGTAGAGCGGGTATTTGACGGCGATGGCTTCGACGCGCTTGCGCAAGGATGCGGCTTCGTCGTCGCCGAGCTGGGGGTGCAGTGCTCCGGCGATGATGTCGGCGACCTCGTGGAAGTCCTCCTCCTGGAGCCCACGGGTGGCCAGGGCCGGGGTGCCGATCCGCAGCCCGGAGGTGACCATCGGCGGGCGCGGGTCGTTGGGGATCGCGTTCCGGTTGACGGTGATACCGATGCGGTGGAGCTGGTCCTCGCCCTGTTTGCCGTCGAGTTCGCTGTCACGCAGGTCGACGAGGACCAGGTGGACGTCGGTGCCCCCGGAGAGCACCTTCACCCCGAGTGCGGCCATGTCGGGCTGGGAGAGCCGTTCGGCGAGGATGCGGGCCCCGTCGAGGGTGCGCTGCTGACGTTCGGCGAACTCGGGGGCGGCGGCGACCTTGAAGGCCACGGCCTTCGCCGCGATGACGTGCTCGAGTGGGCCGCCCTGCAGGCCGGGGAAGACCGCGGAGTTGATCCGCTTGGCGATGTCGGCGTCATTGGTCATGATGACGCCGCCTCGGGGCCCGCACAGGGTCTTGTGGGTGGTGGTGGTCACGATATGGGCGTGCGGCACCGGGTTGGGGTGCAGCCCGGCGGCGACCAGGCCCGCGAAGTGCGCCATGTCGACCATCAGGTAGGCGCCGACCTCGTCGGCGATACGGCGGAATTCAGCGAAGTCGAGCTGGCGGGGGTAAGCAGACCATCCGGCGATGATCATCTTCGGGTGGTGGGTCTTCGCGAGCCGTTCGACCTCGGCCATGTCGACCCGCCCGGTCTCGTCGACGTGATAGGCGGCGACCTCGAACAGCTTGCCGCTGTAGTTGATGCGCATACCGTGCGTCAGGTGACCGCCGTGGGCGAGATCGAGGCCGAGGATCGTGTCACCGGGCTGCAGCAGGGCGAAGTAGACGGCGGTATTGGCCTGGGCGCCCGAGTGGGGCTGCACATTCGCGTATTCGGCGCCGAAGAGGCTCTTGAGCCGGTCGATGGCCAGCTGCTCGACCACGTCGACGTGTTCGCAGCCACCGTAGTAACGACGTCCGGGGTAGCCCTCTGCGTACTTGTTGGTGGCGACGGAGCCCTGGGCCTGCATCACGGCGACCGGTGCGAAGTTCTCCGAGGCGATCATCTCCAGCGTCGTCTCCTGGCGGTCGCGCTCCGCGTCGAGGGCGGCGGCGATCTCGGGGTCGACAGCGGTGAGCGGCGAGTTCAGGAGATTCATAGGCGAATCCTCGCATGTCCGGAAGGGTCGGTGTCGGGGTACAGGGGACGCGTCGACGACCGGTGGCCACGTGCCCGGGCGACGGGGCCGATGCCGGTACGGGGTGCAAAGGGCAAGGCCCTGAGACGGACTCCGGCAGCTTCTCGAGGGCCAAGTCGGGCGTTCGTGAAGAAATTTTCGACGTCTTGGCCACTGAGTCAGGCGCCAACCGGCCCCTCAAGCCCCAGAAGCATCCTGCGAAACCGCAGGTCAAAGCGCTATGACCATCTCGCTTTGGAGTTTCGGTCAACTGTCGCATATGCTTTCGAACGTCCTCGACGGAACCGAGCGCGGCTCGCAAGACGCCGGCGGGCTCTGTGCGGACAGATGTAAAACCGCATAAGGTCCCCATCGTCTAGCGGCCTAGGACCCCGCCCTTTCACGGCGGTAGCACGGGTTCGAATCCCGTTGGGGATACGCAGTAAGTAAGATCAAGCAGTACCCTCTTTACGAGGCCCCGTAGCGCAGTTGGTTAGCGCGCCGCCCTGTCACGGCGGAGGTCGCCGGTTCGAGCCCGGTCGGGGTCGCTCATGATGCAAGGCCAGGTAGCTCAGTTGGTACGAGCGTCCGACTGAAAATCGGAAGGTCGGCGGTTCGACCCCGCCCCTGGCCACCACGAAAACCCCAGGTCAGCTTCGGTTGGCGCTGGGGATTTTTCATTTCCCTCGCCTTCCAGGCTACACGAGCGGCGCCGTGGGCTGGTCACGACTGTTCGAGACTGTTCTGCGGTCGTGCTCTTTGACGGGGAAGGTCTCGTCGTACGCGAGGTGCATACGAAATCAAGCCTGTTCTTGTGGGTGCCGCAGGAACACCGAGCTCCGCCTCCCAGCAATCTGAATCTATTTTTTACTGGACGACGGTCGCCTCGGGAATTTCAGGATTTGCAGTTTTCATTTTGGGAGTAAGGGCGAGAGCGAAAAAGGATACTAAATGACTGAACTTTTACCCCCTGAGGTGCGCGTCGCCCTACCCACAAGGCGGCGCGCACCTTCATGACACGGATGGTGCAGGTGGCCACAGAGCGAGGGCCTGCGCGTCCAGCAGAATCCACCGAAACGAACACGCCCGGTCACGAGATGATCAGCACATCTCGGTCACTCGCGGCCTGAGGCTCCCTCAGATTTCACGCAAATCCAAGTACTTATCATTCTTCCCAGTGAAAAGCGCGATCAGAGTCCTCCCGTTCTTCACCTCAAATTTTTTCACGGCACCGTCTTCGACCTCACCGAGGATTTCAGGAGAACCACACCAGTCGATTTTCGCGCAAAGGCGAAATCCTCCCGAGGGAACAGTCAACTCCACACTCTTCCCCGCGCCGATCTTGCCGACACATTCGCCGTTAAGCCACAAGTCGAACTTGCGAAAACGATTCGACCACTGATTCTTTGGCCTGGAAATAACGATGACGCCTGACATACTTCTCTCCTCTAGATCGATCCTGATGCGAACCAGCCAAACCACGGAAACCAGGCCGAACAGGCTCTTCCCCTACGTCTGAGATACCTGGACTCAAGCCGGTCGCCAACACCTGTCGGCAAAATCTCCCGCCACCCACCCATGAGAACATGCCTCTTCACCGCACCCCGCGCCGTTTGCAGCAGTATGACGGTCGCTCTACGCCAGTTCGCTAGAGACGCAGGACAAGACAGGAAGAAAGCCTAGTTAAAGGTACTCTCAACTGCGGAATCATCGCCCCAGGAGAGTATGTCGTGAGCCGAAGCCCAGCCAGTTCGACCAGCAGGACCAGACGAGTCGCCAAGGCCCTCGCTGCCGTCACCGCGCTCACCCTGACCGCCGCAGGATGCGTCCCGGCGTCCTTCCTTCCCGGGATGATGGACGGTGACGCCTCCACCCCGGAACACAAACGCCCTTTGGCGCCTCCGCCCGGGTACGAAAAACTCGCCAAGTTCTACTCGCAGTCGCTGTCCTGGGAGAAATGCGATGACCACGAATGCACATGGATCGAAGTACCACTCGACCATGACAAACCTGACGGGGAGACCCTGAAACTTCGCGCCCGAAAAGCGCCTGCCACCGGCAAAGCCAGCCGTACCCTTTTCGTCAACCCCGGGGGCCCCGGTGGAAGCGCCGTCGATCTCGCCAAAGACGCTAAATACGCAGTCACTTCGCCTATACGCGAGATCTACGACGTCGTCGGGGTAGATCCTCGCGGAGTAGGTCAGTCCAACCCACTCATCTGTGTGGGGGACGACGACCTGGACTTCATGCACGGGAGCGACCCCACCCCGGACAGCAGTAGCGAGAAAACCGTCGCAGACGCAATCCCAGGACTTTTCGGAGAATCCTGTCAGCGTAAAAACCCCCAGCTGTTCCGCCACATCTCAACCCTCGACGTGGCCAAGGACATGGACATCGCCCGAGCTGTCATGGGTGAAAAACAGATGGACTACCTGGGCTTCTCCTATGGCACCTTTCTCGGCAGCATCTACGCCGACCTCTTCCCGAAATATGTCGGACGTTTCATCCTCGACGGCGCAGTCCCGCCCGACCTGACTACCAAAGAGCTGGCCCTCGGCCAAACCCAAGGATTCGAGAAAGCGACCAAGGCCTATCTCGCGCACTGCGTCGCTCAAGCCGATTGCCCCTTCGGGACCAGCCCCAGCGCGTCCTACAGCATGCTGCGCCAGTTCATCTACAAGGTCGAAGCTCAACCGCTCCCGGTCGAAGGCGACCCTCGCGTGAAAAAACTCACCGAAGGGTGGGCCACCGTCGCGATCATGGCTTCTCTCTACTCCAAGGATTCGTGGGATCCCCTGACCGAAGCGGCACACAAAGCCGACAAAGGCGATGGCACAGAACTCTTCCGGATCGCCGCCGACTCCCTCGAGCGGCAGGACGGTCGGTATTTGAACAACTCGAGCCAGGCGCTACGCGCCGTCGACTGCCTGGACCGGCCCACCCCAAAACTATTGCCCTCGGAACAGGCCTCCCAGTCATTGGAATTCACCACATCCTCGCCCCTCTGGGGGCTCATGATGGCCGACACCTCGTTCTGCGCCAACTGGCCGGCCGCACCCAAACTGCAACCGCGACGAGTCACCGCCAGCGGCAGCAACCCGATCGTGGTGATCGGCACCACCCGCGACCCGGCGACCCCCTACGAATGGTCCGAGAGGCTCGCCGATCAGCTGGAACAGTCCCGACACATCCGCCACGACGGAGACGGCCACACCGTCTACCCGAGCAGGAGCCAGTGCGTGGACGCTGCTGTCGACGACTATCTGCTCAACGGAAAAGCACCCGAAAAACGCCGAACCGATTGTTGAGCACGACCCCGGACTCCTCCCCCGGCCCAGACGGCCGGGTTGCAGCTACCCAGGCGGCCAGGCCCACCGTCCGAAGAAAACACCGCAGCGCAGCCCACGACAAAATAGAAATGACCCCAGCGTTATCTTCTCAGCAATCCATCAAGTCGAACGACAGTCCATAACAAATAAATAAAATACACGGGCATCAAAACAGGTCAAGCGTTCAAGGTCAAAAACCCTACCAGTCCGTGCCTGAATTGCGGAAGGGTTCCGAAAAAGCTACCGTCGTATCTATCGATAAAATCTTGACAGACCGGTTGAATCAACGGCTCAAGGTATGGGGCGCGGACGGTCGAGGTACGAGAGGGGAAGTATGAACCGACACATGTCGGCCACCGATCGTGCTTATCACGACACGCGAGAGCGCATCATCGACGGCAGGCTCGGCGGCGGTGACATCATCACCGAAGGCCAGGTCTCCACAGCGCTCGGAGTCAGCCGAACTCCCGTACGAGAAGCTTTCCTCCGGCTACAGGCAGAGGGATTCCTCGAGCTCTATCCCAAGAGAGGCGCTGTCGTCGTCCCCATCTCGCCCAATGAGGCCACATCGGTCTCCGAAGCCCGAGAACTCATCGAGACCTTCGCCATCACCAAACTACTCACTGAAAGTGATCGAGCACCTCAAGAATTGGTCGACTCTCTCTGGGAGAACGTCACCGAACAGTCACGACACTCCCGCGCAAAAGACCTCCCCGCATTCACTGCAGCCGACGCGAACTTCCATCTAGCCATCGTCGCTGCCGCCCAGAATGCACACCTCACCGGACTTTATGCGGCGCTCCGCGACCGCCAGAAAAGAATCACCATGACCACCTCGCATAAATTGCCGGTCGACCTGGACGACATCGTAGAAGAACACCAACGACTCGTCCGGTTCCTCGAAAAAGGTGACCTCGACCCTGCCTTGGGCATCGTCCGTGCCCGCATGCGAGCCAGCCGCCGCGAATCCACCCGGCGCCGCTGAACAGCACGTCCGGGAAAGGGGGGTGGGGCCCGGCGCGCAGCGCCGGGCCCCACCCCCCTTTCCCCCCACCGGCCTCATGCCGCCGGGCTGCTCTGGCCCCCTGCCGCCGGAGGCTCGTCCAGCGGCCCCACCGACCCGGCCTGTTCCACCGGCGGGATCGGCGCAGGAGACTCCACCGGGTCCAGGGCATACGGATCCTGCAACTGATGCCCCTCCCCGACCACCGTGCCGGTCAACGGATTCGGCGCCTGCCCCGTCATCACGTCGAAAGCCTGCTCCGGCGGCAACTCCACCACCGCCTTGACCTCTTTCGGTCGCATCGACTCGAAGACGGCATAAACCAGATTGGACAGCAGCCAAGAAACCGCCAATGCCGCCAAAATCCGCACCATCATCGCGTCGAAACGCACACCACCCGACATGTACATCGACACCGTCGGCAAAGACATCAGCGCGGCCACGACGACCACCACCGCGAACGGCACCCCCTGCGGGCCCGGATCCACGACCAGTTGCGCACGCGCCACCTGGTCCTCATCCTTGCGACCCCGACGGCCGCGCTTCTTCTTACCGTCCGCCGACCCCTTCGGGTCAGGCTGCCGTGACTTCCTGGACATTCACCACCCCTGCAGTGATCAGGGTGAGCTGGCCACCCAGTTCGGCATAGGAGAGCACCGGAAGCCGAGGCGACGTGGCCTCCACCAGACGGCGCACCGGAAGCCGCAACGGCTGGGCACACACCAGCACCGCCGGGTCACCCGCTGCTTCGCTCTCGGCGGCGATCCGTCCTGCTTCCAACGCCAGGTGCTCGGAGAGCACCGGGTCGAGCATCAGGAACATCCCGGTATCCCCGGCTCGCAGACACTCCAACAACCGCTGCTCCAACATCGGGTCGAAGGTGATCACCGGTAGGCGTCCGTCCGAAGCGTGCGCCATCGCGATCGCCGCGCCCAACGCGCTCCGGGCGGCCTCCACCAGCCCGTCCGAATCGGTGCTCGCCTTCGCCCGCAAGGACATCGCCTCGAAGATGCGCACCAAGTCGCGGATGCACACCCGCTCGTCCAGCAAAGCCTGCAAGGTCCGTTGGATCTCGCCCAAGGTCAACGGTTGCGGAGTCAACTCCTCGATGACCGCCGGGTGGTCCTGCTTGACCATGTCGACCAGCATCTTCACGTCCTCGCGGCCCAAGAGCTGCGCCGCATACGTGCGCACCACCTCGGCCATGTGCGTGGTCACCACCGACGAGCGGTCAACCACCGTGGCATTGGCCAGCGCCACATGCTCACGCAGCTCGGCCGGCACCCATTTGGCGTCCAGCCCGAAAACCGGCTCCTTGGTGACCATGCCCGGCAGGCCCTCCAACTCGTCACCGATCGCCAGAACCATGCCCGCCGGGGCCTGACCGCGGGCGACCTCGACGCCGTGCACCCGGATGGCGTAATGCCGCGGTGGCAGATCCAGGTTGTCCCGGGTGCGCACCAAGGGCACCACGATGCCGATCTCCTGGGCCAGTTTGCGACGCAGCGCCCGAACCCGGTCCAGCAGGTCACCGCCGGAAGAGGTGTCCACCAGATCGATGAGATCGTAGGCCAGTTCCAGCTCCAAGGGCTCCACCCGCATGTCCTGCGCGATCGCCATCGGACTGTCCTTCTGCGGCTCCCGAGGAAGATCCTGTTCCACGGCGACCTGCTCGGGTTCCTTCGACGCGTCAGTCAGCCTCAATCCCACCAATACGGCCAGACCACCGATCACCAGGAAGGGCAATTTGGGCAGCCCGGGAACTAGACCGACCGCAATCACCGCGCCACCGGCCAGGATGATCGCCTGCCGCTGTCTGGCGAACTGGGACAACAGATCGGTGCCCATGTCGTTCTCGGTAGTCGCTCGAGTCACGATCAGACCGGTGGAGATCGACAGCAGCAGCGCGGGGATCTGCGAGACCAGACCGTCGCCGATCGACAACAACGAATAGGTGGACACCGCGTCGCCGATGGCCATCCCCCGCTGCATGACGCCGATGATCAGACCACCGATCAAGTTCACCAAGGTGATCACGATTGCGGCGATGGCATCACCCTTCACGAACTTCGACGCGCCGTCCATCGCACCGTAGAAGTCCGCTTCGGCGGCGACTTCCTTACGTCGACGCCGGGCCTCGTCCTCGTCGATCAGCCCCGAGTTCAGGTCGGCGTCCACGGCCATCTGCTTACCGGGCATCGCGTCCAAGGTGAACCGGGCAGCGACCTCGGCGACCCGACCGGCACCGTTGGTGATGACCACGAACTGGATCACCATCAGGATCACGAAGATGACCATGCCGACAACGAGCGAACCACCGACCACGAAGTGCCCGAAGGACTCGATGACCTTGCCTGCATACCCGTCCAACAGGACCAGCCGCGTCGCTGCCAGGTTCATCGCCAGCCGGAACAAGGTCGCGATCAACAACAAGGCCGGGAAGATCGCGAAATCCAGAGGTTTCGTCACCGCCAAGCTCACCAGCATGATCAGGATCGACAACGTGATGTTGAAGACCAGCAGCAGGTCGAGCAGCAGCGCCGGCATCGGCACGACCATCATCACGACGATCCCGATGATGAGCGCCGGTACGCCGACCTGAGCTAAACGGTTCGACTTCACATGACCTCACGAGGGGAGACGGTCGTCCACGACCCACCGGCGGCTGACCTCCTGCCATTCGGCACCAGCCCGTCAGATCTGAGAGCCCCCACGGTTCGCTCCCACGTCCGGTTCCTCCTCCGCGGAAAGGTCCTTGATACCCAGCGCAGCATCGGTGAGATCGTCCGGAAGATCCTCGCCGTAAGGGTTCTCCACCGGGCTGTCATGCTCACCCGAAGCCCTGCCCATCTCATCGAGATAGAAGACGAACGCGATGACCTGGGCGATGGCGTCGTACAGATCCGGAGGAATCACCTGATCCACTTCGCACAGCTTGTACAACATGCGGGTCGTGATCGGATCGCGCACGATCGGGACGTCGTGAGCCTGTGCCTCCTCACGGATACGCAATGCCAGATGGCCGGCCCCTTTCGCCACCACCTTGGGGGCACCGCCGCCCGTCTCGTACGACAGGGCCACCGCCACATGGCTCGGGTTCGCCATGACCACGGTGGACTCTCCCACCGCGGCCATCATGCGACGACGCCCCATCTCCCGCTGTTTCGCCTTGATCGCACCCTTCAGATGCGGATCACCCTCCTGCATCTTCGATTCCCGTTTGATCTCGTCCTTCGTCATCATCAAGGACTTCTCGATGCGGCGTTTCTCCACGATCCAGTCGACCGCCGCGATCACCAAACCGGTGACCGCGATCATCCGCAGGATCGTCATCGCCGAATTCGTGCCCACCGAGACCACGCTCGACAAGGACCAGGCCCCGGTGCCCGTGATCGAGGTGACCACGCCCGTCATCACCATGTAGGCAACCGTCCCGAAGACCACGAACTTGATCAGCGTCTTCGCCAAGGTCCACATGCCCTGCATCCCGAACATGTTCTTCAGACCCGGGCCAGGGTTCAGCTTCTTCCACTTCGGCTTGAAACGTTTGGACGACACCGAGAGTCCACCCTGCACGACATGCCCCATCACCCCCAGGAACATGCAGGCGAAAGCAATCGGCCCCACCGTCTTCGCGAAACCCCACATCGCCGAGAGCAACACCGGCTCCAACTGCAGGACGTCAGGGTGCTTCATCAAGGCTTCCCCGTCGCGGAACAACCCCGTGAAGACCCCTTTCAACGAACCGACCGTGTACGGGCCCAGAGCAACGAAGGCCAGAACCGTCAGCCACGCCGACAAGTCCTGCGTCTTCGGGACATTGCCCTCGTCCTTGGCCTCCTTACGACGCTTCGGGGTGGGCTTCTCGGTTTTACTGTGCTTGTCCTCCGCCACGGCCACTCACCCCCCGAAGAAACGATCGATCGGGATCATCTCCTCGACCACCCGTCCGACCAGCATCGACACCGCATTCGGCAGCAAGGAGACCGCGACACTGGCCAGGGCCACCGTCAACACCGTCTTCACCGGGAAAGCCAACTGGAAGATGTTCAGACTCGGCACCGCCCTGCTGACCAGACCCAACGACAGGTCCGCCAACACCAGCACCACCACGATCGGCCCGGAGATCTCCATCGCCGCGACAAAAAAAGTGCTCAGATTCGCCGCCGCCATCTGCGCGACCTCACCCCACTGCGGAGGATGGACCGGAGCCAGGTGGAACGAGGTCAACAACCCCCGCATCATCACCAGATGACCGCCTGAAGCCACCAACAACGTCGTCCCGATCAGGTACTCGATCCGACCGAACACACCACTCTGCGTATTCGACATCGGGTCGAGCAGCTGGCTCATCGTGAACATGCTGAACAGGTCGACCAGGTCGCCTGCGGCCTGCACCGCGGAGAAGAACATCAACGCGGTGAAACCCATGAAAGCGCCGGTCAAGAAGTGATACGCCGCCGCCCACACCAAGGAGGACATCTCGGTGAAGGTGGCGCCTCCGGCGACGGTCGGCGCGATCGCCAAGGAGATCGCCATCGCCATCGCACCCTTCACCCGCATCGGCACCGTCCTCGCGTTGAACGGCGGCGCCACCACCAGGAAAGCGAGTACACGGACCATGACCAGCAGATGCGAGATCAACAGGTCGTAGGGCGCCGAGACGTCCAAGGCCATCGGGGCCGACCCGGTCATGTCTTCAACATCGCCGGAAGGTCGAGGACGATCTGCCGGGTGAAGGAGACCATCTCCCCCATCATCCAGTTGCCCAGCAGAAGCAGGACGAAAGCCACCGCGATCACCTTCGGCACGAAGGTCAACGTCATCTCCTGCACCTGTGTGACCGCTTGGATCAACGAGATCGCAAAACCGATCACCAAGGTCACCAACAGGATCGGGCCGGCGACCTTCGCGCCCAGATACATCGCCTGGACCCCCAGGTACATCACCTGATTGTCGGTCATCGCCCGGCCCCTATCGATAACTCGTGATCAAGGTCGTCGTGATCAAGGACCACCCGTCGACCATGACGAAGAGCAACAGTTTGAAGGGCAACGAAATCATCACCGGGGGCAGCATCATCATGCCCATACTCATCAGGACCGAGCCGACCACCAGGTCGATCACCAAGAAGGGGATGAAAATCACGAAACCGATGATGAAAGCGCTCTTCAGCTCGGAAAGCACGAAAGCCGGGATCAAGGTCTTGAAATCGGTGTCCGCCTTGTTCTTCGGCTGCTCGGACCGGCTCATCTTGATCATGGTCTGCAACTCCATGTCACCGGTGTGCTCGGCCATGAAGAGCTTCAGCGGCTCCCCGCCCCTCTCCACCGCCACATTCAGCTCGATCTGATTGTTCAGATACGGCTGCAGACCCTTCTCGTTCATCTGGGACAGCACCGGAGACATCACGAACAGACTCAAGAAGAGCGCCAGACCTGCCAGGACCTGGTTCGGCGGGATCGTCGGAGTTCCCAGGGCGTTACGGGTCAACGAGAGCACCACGGCGATCTTCGCGAACGAGGTGCACAACAGCAGCACCGACGGCGCCACCGACAGGATCGTCATCAACAGGATGATCTGCACCACTTGGTTACGGCCCGCAGCACCGCCGTCGACGGAGACCTTCACCTCACCGGGCCGTGCCGGTGGGGTCGGGGTCGGCACGACCGGATCCGGTGCGGGCAACAACCCCGGCAGCATCACCGACGCAGGAACAGCACCTACCGGCGTCCCGGTCATCGAGGCAGTGACCGCCGACGACGAAGACACGGACGAGACAACAGCGAGCGCAGTCTGAGCCGGAACCGCCTGCGCAGCCGCTACCGGGGCCCCCACGACGAGAGCCACGCCGGCTGCCCCTGCGAAAACCCACCGGAAGAAGGTTCGCCGGGACGCGCTGCGACCGGCGTGAACCTCGAGGTCATCCATGACGTCCGTCCCCTCCGTCTCGACCTGACCCGGCGAAACCACTGCGACGGGCCAGTGCCCCGGCTGCTGACCGCATCGCCTCAGCGAACACTGCACCGTCGCTGCGAGTGCTGGAAGAGATGGGCTGGAGTGGCCCTCGTTCCCCGGGCGTTGAGCCGGTGTCCTCCTCCGGCGAGGGCAAGGTCTCCGGGTCGATCCGGGACAACAAGGTCATCCCCGTGTCGGTGACCCCCAGGACCAGGATCTCCTCGCCGACCTCCACCACCGCCACCGCCGCATGGCGGGAAAGGCCGATCCTGTTGAGCACCACCATCGGCACCTGTACGCCGGGGCGACGCCACAACGAACCCTGCCGCCGGTTCACCACTCGCGCAGCCCACACGATCAACGCCAGGACCACGGCCAAGGACAGGGCCATGCGGAGGAAGAGGACGACGGCTGATGCGTCGTTCACGCGCTGACCCGCCCCTCGCCCTCCGGGCTGCAGATCTCGCTGATTCGGACGGCGAACTCCTCGTCGACGACGACGACCTCGCCGTGGGCGATCAGCTTGCCGTTGACCAGGACGTCGACCGGGGCACCGGCTGCCCGGTCCAGTTCGATGATCGAGCCGGGGATGAGCCCGAGGATCTGTTGTACCGGCATCCGGGTCCGGCCCAGCTCGACGCTGACGCCCATCATGACGTCCCGCAGCAGGTCGATCCGTCGTGGATCCACCGAATAGGTGAAAGCTCCGGTCAACGGGGCCAGAGTCATCGAAGGAGCATCAGCCGGGCCGTGTGGGTCACGCGGCGGCGGAGGCACGTAGACCCCTTGCTGCCCTGGGTCGCCGCCAGGCATCGCACCGGCCGGTGCGCCGCCCCCGGGGGCCGTGCCGGCTGCGGCCGCTGCCGATTCGGTCTCGGCCGCCGGTGCGGCTGTCTGCCCGGTAGCTTCCGCGCCGGTGTCCTCCGACGGACCGTCCTCGTCGGATCCTGCTTCTTCGTCCGCGGCTTCGGCCTCGGCGGCCTGGATCGCCGCAGCCAGCTGGGCCGCAGCACCCTGCCCGGTGGACTTCGCCGGCAGGGTCATCAACAAGGCGGCCAGGGTCTGCCCCCGGAACAGGCCGACGACATTGCACTCGTCGGCCTTGTCCAAGGCGTCGAAGGCGTCGGTCATGTGGATCTGACCGGCTTTGAAAGCGCCCAGGGGTTCCTGCAGTGCTGTGAGGGCCTGGCTCAAGGCCTCGGTCCACTTGGTGCGGGCTTCGCTCCGGTCCAGGATCTCACCGGTAGCGTGGTCGACCAGTCCCGTCACGATCAGGATGACCGTACCGACCTCACCGGCGTCCTTGACCACGCATTCGATGCCGTAGGCGCCGCCGGGCAGGGACAGGGTCGTCGCCTGAATGGCTGACAACGGCTCCAGGGTGAGCTCGGCCGAATCGGCGAAGTGGCTCGGCAGCACCCCGGCCGCAGCCATCAGGGCGGTGTCGAGTTCTTCGTTCAGGGAGGACATCTGCGATTCCTTCACGGCAGAGGCGGGCGGGGATCAGACAGCGATGATCTGGCAGGCCAGTCGGCTGCCGTGGCTTCCGGGGACAGCGGTGCCGACCGGGACCCCGTCCGCGGAAAGGGTCAACGGCTGGTTGGTGGGATGCCTCAGCGGCAGGACGTCACCGACCTGTAGGTCGAGCACTTCGCTGCTGGTCAGCTGGATCGGTTCGAAAGCCACGGTCACGACCACCGGGACCTCGTGCATGCGCTCGTTCAGGGCTTTGGCCGCAGCCGCCTGCGGACCGGTCAGTTCCTGCGGCTTGGCCTTGAGGACGTCCAGGACGGGTGCCACCGTCGAGACCGGCATGCACAAGGTCGCCGACGAGACCAGGTCACCGATCCGGATCTCGAAATCGGAGACCACCATCGGGTCCTGAGGCGGAGCCAGCTGCAACAACTGCACATCGGACTCCAGAGATTGCACGGTCGCTTTCACCGGAGCCAGAGTGTCGAAGGCATAGGTCAGTTCCCGCACGATCCGTTGCACCAGATTGCGGATCAGTCCCGCTTCGATGTCCGACAGAGCTCGACTGGGCTGTTCGTCGGTGCCAGGACCGCCCAACAAGCGGTCGATGATGCTCATCACGACATTCATCGGCATCTGGAAGACGCCGTCGCCACCCATCGGGGTGAACTCGACGACCGCCAGCAAGGACGGATTGGGCAGATTGCTCGAGTAGTTGTCGTAGGTGACCTGCTCGACGTTGTTCAACGCGGAATGTCCGACGATCCGCAGGGTCGTCGACAGCACCGTCGCCATCTGCCGGGCGAAGGTCTCGTTGACCATCTGCAGGGCACGAACCTGTTCGCGACTGAACCGGCTCGGACTGCGAAAGTCGTAGAGGGCTGGGGTGCTGCCGTTCACGATGCCTCTGATCGGCTCGAAATGGCTGTATCTGAGTCGATTACGCCGACCGAACGCGTCTCCACCGGTGGCCTCACTGCATCACGAAATCAGTGAAGTAGACCTTGATGACCTTGCCCTCGTAGCGTTCCTTGACCTCTTTGGTCAACGTCTCCTGGGCCTTCTCCTTGTTCTCCGGTTTCAGGAGCTGATCCATCGTGTAATGTCCCAGGATCCCGATCGCGGCATCCCTTGCTTTCGAGCCGTCGAAGGCCTTCAAGGCCTTCTCCCCGCCGGCCTTCTGCGTGGCGTCCTCGGAGAGCTGCAGAGCCAGCTTCATCTTCAGGTATTTGCCGTCGGAGAGGTTCAATGTCATGTCTTCGGGCAAGGCCACGACCGCGCCGGGTTCCTTCGTCAGATCCTTCGGCGGCTCTTTCGGGCCCAACACCATCTTGAAGACGAGCCCGGCAGCAGCCATCACCACCAGGGCCGTCACCGCAATGATGATGATCATCTTCTTGCCGCCGCCCTTGGCAGCTCCACCCTCGGCAGGGGTGGCGTCCTGATCCTTTGACATATTCTCCAGCTCCTAGTGGGAAGGGGTTCCGCTTGGCGAGGTGACCGGTAAGGGTGAAGCGATAGGGGTCGACGGCGTCAAGGGCTGCGCCACATCGGCCAGGACCACGACAGCGACCCGACGGTTGCGGGAACGCCCCTGTTCGGTGTCATTCGTGTCGATCGGACGCTGCTCGCCGTAAGCGGCCAGAGCAACCCTGGTCTCGGGGAGACCATCGGCGATGAGGCGTTGCAGGACGCTCGCCGCCCGGGCCTGGGAGAGTTCCCAGTTCGATCGGAAGGCTCCGCTGCGGATCGGCACATTGTCCGTATGACCTTCCACGGTGAGCCGATTCGGCAGGTTCTTGATCGTCGGCGCGATCAGGTCGAGGACTTGGGTCCCGGCTGGCCGCAATGCGGCTTGTCCTGTCTCGAAGAGCACCTTGTCGGTGATGATGTTGACCACCAGGCCGCGCTCGTCGACATTCATCTGCACGGCATCCTTCAGACCTTTGCCGGACAGCTCCTGGTCGATCTGCTTCTTGAGCTGCTCCAGACGATCCTTCTGATCGGTCTGAGCCTTCTGACGAGCCTGCTCGGCGGCGATCATCTGGGCGGCCTTCTGCGGATCGAGCTGCTGGGCACCGTCGGGGTTGGGCGGCTTCTGCGCCTTCATGATCCCGTCGGAGCCGGCGTTGCTGCCGCCCTGACCGTTCAGGACGACCGATCCGGAACCGCCGAAGGCCTGGTTGGCGCCCTGGGCGAACTGGAGGAACTTGGCCTGGTCGACCTTGCTGACCGCGAACATCACGATGAACAGGGCCAGGAGCAGGGTGAGCATGTCGGCGTAGGAGATCATCCATCGCTCGTGATTGGCGTGGGGCTCCGGCTCGGGTGCTTTCTTCTTCCTCGCCATGTCAGGCCGCCTTCGCGTCCTTGCTCTTCGCCCCGGCCGAGGCCGGCAGCGAGGAGCGCAGTTTCTGCTCGACGACCCGCGGAGAAGTACCGGCGGCGACCGCGAGGACACCCTCGACGATCATCTCCATGTTCTTCACTTCGAGCTGGCTGATCCGCTTGAGCTTCGCGGAGACGGGCAGCCAGACGGCGTTGGCGACGAAGACACCCCACATGGTGGCGACGAAGGCGGAGGCGATCATCTCGCCCAGTGCGGCGACGTCGTCCAGGTTGCCCAGGGCGTGGATCAGACCGAGGACGGCACCGACCACACCGATGGTGGGGGCATAACCACCCATCGCCTCGTAGAAGGCGACGCCGATCTTGTCCTGGTCCTTCTTCGCATCGATGCGCATCATCAGGAGTTCTTCGATCTCCGCGGCGTCGGTGCCGTCGACGGTCATCTGGATGCCCTCTTTGAGGAGGGGGTCGTCGATCTCCTTGGCCATGTCCTCCAGAGCGAGGAGGCCTTCGCGTCGAGCCCGGTCGGCCATCTTCACGATGACGTCGACGAGCTCGCTGCCGTCAGGTGCTTTACCTGCGAAGGCTCGTTGCAGGCCTTTGAGTGCGGTCGCGTACTCCGAGAGAAGAAGGCCACCGGCGGCTGCACCGAAGGTGCCGACGAAGATGAGCACCAGGGGCGCTGGTAGCAGCAGGTGGCTGATGGACACGCCGTCCAACAGCGCGGTGACGAAGACGGCGATGGTGACGACACCGACACCGATGAGGGTTCCTAGATCCACGTCAACGCTCCGTCGTCGAGATCGAGTGCAGACGCGCCGGAGGTGTCGGAGCTGCCTGGGGGGAAGTCGAAGCCGTCAGGACGGCGGCCCGGAAATGGCAGACCTTCGCCACGATGTCGTCCACCGATTCGGCCACCACGTACTTCGTGCCACTGACCAGGGTCACCACGGTGTCCGGTGTCGCCTCGACCCGTTCGATGAGGTCAGGGTTGAGCGCAAACGTCGTCCCGTTGCGACGTGTCACAGTGATCATGAGTCTTCCGTCCGTGGAGTCTGCGGTAAGCGGCCGTCAGGCCTGCGCACGTCCTATCGACAGCCACCCAAGTGAGCTGAGAGCGTGGAAGTGCCCGCCCGGTCAGGAGCTCGCTCCTGTACAGGTGCATCTCGCGCAGGTCCGGCTCGGTGCCGGGCTCAGATCGGCAGAAGTCGGATTTTTCCCAGGAAAAGTCCGGCGATTTGTCACTGGACCGTGACCAGCGGAACCTGAACGGTCGTACTACTCGTTGAGTAGAGTTGGCTATCAGAAAAACTCATCGAGGAGTCACGAATAACCGCGGGGATACCCCCTTCGGCCGACATGCCCTCGAGAACTCGTCACCCCCTCCAGGAGGAGCCTCTCCCGTGCGCGCTGCCATCGCCGTCCTGGCCGCATCCGCTGTGACCTTCACCATGCTCCCCGCCGTCTCCTACGCCGCGCCTACGCCGGCAGCTGGGCCCGGGCAGAAGACCACTTCGCCGGCCTCGGTCCCCGACATGTCGAAAGTGAAGACCCCTACGCTCAAGTGGGGACCGTGCGAGGACGACAAGACCCTGCAGTGTGCGACCGCGCTTCTTCCGGTCGACTACGCGAAACCGGACGGCCCCAAATTCGCCATCTCCGTGGCCAAGAAGGCAGCCACCGGCAAGGAGAAGAAGGGCAGTATCTTCATCAACCCCGGCGGACCCGGGGAAAGCGGTTCGGCGAAGCTGCCCAAGATGGCCAACGCCCTTGGCAAGACAGTCGGCGAACAGTACGACATCATCGGGGTCGACCCGAGGGGGGTCTATCCTTCACCGTTGGCCATCTGCTGGAGCAAGAAGCCCGAACCGGCCTCCTCCGCGGGCAATTTCCCTGTCGAACCCAAGGATGAAAAAGTCCGCATCGCCCACGACGACTACCAGCGCGCAGCCTGCTCGGAGAGCGGGCGTCCTTTGATCGACCACATGTCGACCGCTTCGACCGTCCGCGACCACGAGATGGTCCGTCGGGCTTTGGGTGACAAGCAGTTCAACTACTTCGGCGTCTCCTATGGCACCTATCTCGGTGCCACCTATGCGGCGCTCTTCCCTAACACTGTCGGCCGGATGGTCGTGGACAGCGTCGTCGACCCCGTCGCTTGGGCCACCGGAGGGAAGGGTCAGGAGAACCACCCGGTGACCGCGCGGATCCACTCAGGCGAGGGGACCTTGGACACGTTGGAATCCGCGATCGCCGAGTGTAAGAAGGCCGGGCCGAAACGCTGTCCCGAAGCACCCGTCATCGACAAGGCGTGGAAGGAAAGCATCGACATCCTGCGGAAGGGGCCGGTCAAGCACGGGGACGAGGTCGAGTATCTCGCCGACTTCCTCCACCGCACCACGGTCTCCCTGTACGAGGCCGAGATGATCCCTCAGGCCATGACTTCGATCCACGACACGTGGAAACTGCTCACCGAGAAGAAGAAACCCACTGTCACCCTGAAGCAGACCGCCGAGGAAGCCGGCAAGAAATCCATCGTCAAACCGCCTCTGGGGTTCGCCCCCGCCTCGGAGAAACCGGTCGAGGGCAGCCCCAGCGCCCCCGATGACGCGAAATGGACGGAGAAAATCCAACAGATCGGGGTGATGTGCTCCGACTCGGTGAATCCGAAGGACTCGAAAGCCTGGCAGAAGCAGGCCAACTCCCCCGAGGCACAAAAGAATCCTTTCCTAAGAATGTGGACCTGGGTTTCTTCGTCCTGCGCCGGCTGGCCTGGCCAGGACAAAGGTGTTTACCGCGGACCGTTCACCGTTAAACCGGCCAACCCGCTGTTGATCCTCAACAACACCCATGACCCGTCCACGCCGATGGCCGGCGCGAAGAAACTAGCCTCCTTGTCCCCCGGGTCCCGTCTGGTGACCGTCGACGCCTGGGGACATGTCAGCATCGACAAGAGTTCCTGCGCAGCCAAGGCCGCCCAGACCTACCTACTGGAAGGCAAGCTCCCCGCCGAGGGCACCACCTGCAAGGCCGATAAGCCGCTCTTCCCGCAGAAGTGACCTCGCAGCGGCCGACGTCGAAGACCCCCACTGTCCCGCCGTCGGCCGCCACCTCGGCCCAGCCCCGGCCCGGCTCACCCACGTCGGCTCGGTCTCCATCAACCATTCCCTGTCTTCCTCCTAGTCGATACCACATCCTTTCGGCTTCTTCCACGGAGGAGATCCTTCTCGTGCGCACCACCCTCACCGTCGCTACCACCTCAGTACTCGCCTTCGGGATATTCCCCTCCGCTGCCATTGCCGTGCCTGCACGAACCACGGCGCCAAGCACCGCGCCCGCAGGGCCGGACATGTCCAAGGTGAAGACACCTGCCCTGAAATGGGCGCCGTGCGACAACGACGCCTCACTCCACTGCGCTGCAGTCCTCTTGCCTCTCGACTACGCGAAACCTGACGGGCCCAAGATCAAGGTCGCCGTCACCAAGAAACCTGCCATCGGGAAAGACCGGAAAGGCAGCCTCTTCGTCAACCCCGGCGGCCCTGGGCAAAGCGCATCAGAACGGCTGCCACGCCTGGCCAAAGTACTTGGCACGAAAGTCGCCCAGCACTTCGACATCATCGGCGTCGACCCACGGGGTATCGCACCCACTGCTGAAGCACGCTGCTGGAGCAAGACACCCGAACCGCCGAACAGTCGGGCCAAGTACCCTTCCGAACCCGACCTGCAGAAGCTCCACATCGCCCACGACGACTACGAACGTACCGCCTGCGACAAGACCGGGCGACCGATCATCGACCACATGTCGACGGCCTCGACCGTCCGTGACCACGAGATGATCCGCCGGGCTTTGGGCGACAAGCAGTTCAACTACTACGGCGTCTCCTATGGCACCTATCTCGGTGCGACCTATGCGGCGCTCTTCCCGCAGACCGTCGGCCGGATGGTCATGGACAGCGTCGTCGACCCCCTCGCTTGGTCGACCGGAGAGAAAGGCGAAGGAGAGAAGATCCCGGTGACCGGCCGGATCCACTCCGCCGAGGGCTCCCTGGAAACCCTCAATGCTGCTTTCGCCGAGTGCAAGAAGGCCGGACCGAAACGCTGCCCGCAAGGCCCCACCATCGAAAAGGCTTGGAAAGAAAGCGTCGAGCTACTCAAGAAGGGCCCGGTCAAGCAGGGCTCGCAGACCCACTACCTCGGTGATCTCGTCCACAACACCGCCGCGGCCATGTACGACGACGAGTCCTTCCCGCGGCTGATGGAGTCCATCCATGAAGCATGGAAGACCCTCACCGAGCGGAAGAAACCCACTGTCACCCTGAAGCAGACCGCCGAAGAAGCTCAGAAGAAGAGCATCGCACCTCAGCTCTTCGCAGCGCCGGACAATACCGCCGAGAAAGCCATTGTGCCCGGGACGAAACCGCCCAAGGACGCAGCCTGGACGGACACCTTCCGGATCGCCGGGGTGATGTGTTCCGACACGGCGAACCCGAAAGACCCCCAGGCCTGGGTGCATGTCGGGAATAGCCCCGAGGCGCAGAAGAACCCCTTCCGCGCCTCTTGGGCCTGGGATTCCTCGCTCTGCGCTCGATGGCCAGGCCAGGACAAGAACGTCTATCGCGGGCCCTTCAACGTCAAACCAGCCAACCCGATGCTGGTCCTCAACAACACCCACGACCCGGCCACGCCGATGGCCGGAGCGAAGAAATTGGTAGCTCTCTCCCCCGGTGCCCGACTGTTGGCCGTCGATGCCTGGGGACATATGAGCGCAGACAAGAACACCTGCGCCGCCAAAGCTGCCGAAACCTATCTCGTGGACGGCAAGCTCCCCGCCGAAGGTGCTGTCTGCAAAACCGAAGGATCGCTGTTTCCGGAGAAATGATCTCCGGCGCCCACTCATTCCCTGTCCCTCTACGCCGACCAACCCCTCCAGGAGGAACCTTTCCAGTGCGCACATCCATTGCCGTCCTGGCCGCTTCGGCTGTCACCCTGACACTGATCCCGCCAGTACACGCAGCTCCCGTCCACGCCGAGGGCCAGAAACCCGCCGTCGCCCACGCCACGCCACCCGGCTTGGACATGTCCAAGGTGAAAACCCCTGCCCTGAAATGGGCCCCCTGCGAGAAGAACAAGACTCTGCTCTGCACTGTCGCGCTGCTTCCGCTCGACTACTCCAAACCCGATGGCCCCAAAATCGCAATCGGCATGTCGAAATCCTCAGCCTCCGGGAAGAAAAAAGGCACCATCTTCGTCAACCCGGGGGGCCCTGGTTCGAGTGCTTCTGTAAGAGTTCCCGAGTTCGCCGAGGTCCTCGGCAAGACTGTTACCAGTGAGTACGACGTCATCGGCGTCGACCCGCGCGGCATCGGCGCCAGCTCACCGGCGGCCTGCTGGAGCAACGCCAAGACACCGGCCGCTCCCAAGGCGAGATTCCCTCTCACCGCAGCTGAGCAGAAGGAAGAGTTCGAGAGGGACGCCTATCGGCGTGCTGCCTGTGACAAGACGGGGCGGCCCATCATCGACCACATGTCGACCGCCTCGACCGCCCGCGACATGGAGATGATCCGCCGGGCCGTCGGCGACAAACAGCTCAACTACTACGGCGTCTCCTACGGGTCTTATCTCGGCGCCACCTACGCAGCACTCTTCCCCCACACCGTCGGTCGCATGGCAGTGGACAGCGTGCTGGACCCGGTCGCCTATTCCACCGGACGCAAAGGCAAAGAATCGATTCCTTCGTCCGCCCGTGTCGGGTCCGGAGAAGGTGCGCAGGAAGCCCTCAAAGCAGCTTTCGCCGAGTGCAAGAAAGCCGGACCGAAAGCCTGCCCACACGGTGATGTCATCGAAAAAGCCTGGACTGAAACCCTCGACGCACTGAAGAAAGCGCCGGTCAAGAAGGGGAACACCACCTACACCTATCAGAACATTATTACTGAAACTGGGACCGCGATGTATGACTCATCGGGGTACACCAAGCTGATCAACGCCATCCATGAGGCCTGGCAGGCGGTGACGGTCAAGAAGGTGCCGCCGACCAAGCTGAAGCAAGCGGCAGAGGAAGCCCGTAAGGAATCCATGGTCACGCCTCTCCCCGAGCAGGTGGCGGTCCAGAAGGAACGGGGGGAGGAACGCCCTCCGGTCATGGAAAGCCAGTCGATCCCTGCCGAGGAAGGCCAGGTCAAAACCCCTCCCGGGCAGACGAAGGCCCCGTCTGCACCCCCGCAGTCCAAGGATCCGTCGCGCCCGTCGACGAAAGCACCGGCTCCCTCTGCACCGCCTACGGGTAAAGCCCCGGCGCCGGAGAAGCCGGTCGCGCCGGGCGTACCCGCACCGAACGAGGATGTCTGGAGCGAAAAGGTCGGCTCGCACGGCGTGCTCTGCTCTGACACGACTAACCCCAGTGACCCACAGGTCTGGGCAAAATATGCTAATTCTCCTGAAGCACAGAAGAATCCATTCCTAGGGTATTGGGTATGGGCTTCCTCCAGCTGCGCGAACTGGCCGGGCAAGGACAAGCACGCCTACCGTGGCCCCTTCGATGTCAAACCGGCCAACCCACTACTGATCCTGAACAACACCCACGACCCGTCGACTCCACTGGAGAATGCCAAGGCCCTGAACAAGGTCTCCCCGGGCTCCCGTCTGGTCACCGTCGAGGCCTGGGGCCACGGCAGCAGCTTCGTCAGTAGTTGCGCTCACCAGGCATTGGAGAACTTCCTGCTCAAGGGAGCGCTCCCCAAGGAGGGTCTGACCTGCAAGGCCGACAAACCACTGTTCGCCGGCAAGTGAGGCCCGTCACGGACAGCGCCGCTGAGGGGAACTGCGCGAGATAGCAGGTAGAGCATCGCCCGCCGCTCCCACTCCCTCAATCGGAGGGAACCTGGGCACCATACTCGGTGCTCAGGTCGCAGGTAAACCAGCGCAAGGAGCGCGAACGAGGTAACAGCGGAAACCTGGGCACCATACTCGGTGCCCAGGTTTCCGATGTTTGAGGTGGGTGAGCGATGGAGAGGTCCAGCGCAGCGCCGTGAACGAAAATTCTTTATCGCAGAGATATCCATAAAGAGCAGATTTGACGGTTTTTACTCAAAGAATTTCCCATCAACCATATGGTTAAATAGAATATAATCAGTCGCAGATCAAGAGTGCATTCTTGGCAAAAGCGACATTAAATACATAATCCATCAAGAGGCCCCTACAAAAACCACCTGCGAGCCAAAGCGCCGCACCCACCGCGGCGTGCCTCACCGGCAGCCCTCGTCGCGATGCACAGCGCCACGCCAAGGAACGACTCCCCGAACCCGTCTCCCTACCCATCGACCGTTCAGGAGGAACCTCTTCCCGTGCACACCTCTGTTGCCGTCCTGGCCGTTTCGGCCATCGCCCTGTCTCTGGTGCCACAGGCACACGCCGCCCCTGTCCGCCTCGAGGACCAGAAACCAGCCGCCGCCCAGGGAGCACCACCCGGCATGGACATGTCCAAGGTGAAAGTACCTGCGCTGGCATGGAAGCCTTGTGAAAATAAGAATATTCTTCTCTGCGCGACCGCTTTGTTGCCACTTGACTATTCGAAACCAGATGGCCCCAAGATCGCGGTAGGTATGGCAAAAATGCCTGCCTCAGGAAAGAAGAAGGCTACTGTCTTCATCAATCCGGGCGGTCCCGGAGCAAGCGCCACCGCCGCCGTTTTCAAGTTCGGCAGCATCCTGGGAAAGAACATCGGAGCCGAGCACGACATCATCGGCATCGACCCGCGCGGCATCGGTTCCAGCTCACCGGCGGTCTGCTGGAGCAAGGAGAAACGACCCACTGGGCCCTCGGCGAAATTCCCGGTCACCCCAGCTGATCAGAAGATCGTCTTCGACAATGACACCTACCTTCGCACCGCCTGCGACAAGACGGCACGCCCGATCATCGACCACATGTCGACCGCCTCGACCGCCCGCGACATGGAGATGATCCGCCGGGCCGTCGGCGACAAACAGCTCAACTACTACGGCGTCTCCTACGGGTCTTATCTCGGCGCCACCTACGCAGCACTCTTCCCCCACACCGTCGGCCGCATGGCAGTGGACAGCGTGCTGGACCCGGTCGCCTATTCCACCGGACGCAAAGGCGCTGAACCGCTTCCTTCGTCCGCCCGTCTCGGGTCCGGAGCAGGCACCCAAGAAGCCCTCAAAGCAGCTTTCGCCGAGTGCAAGAAAGCCGGACCGAAAGCCTGCCCACACGGTGATGTCATCGAAAAAGCCTGGACTGAAACCCTCGACGCACTGAAGAAAGCGCCGGTCAAGAAAGGGGAGATGACGTACACCTATGACAATGTCGTCGCCGACGCCGTGGCCACCATGTACCACGCTCGGTCCTACGGCAAATTGATAACGGGTATTCATGAGGCCTGGCAGGCGGTGACGGTCGAGAAGGCCCCGCCGACCCAACTGAAGCAAGCGGCAGAGGAAGCCCGCCAGGAATCCATGATCGCGCCGCCTCCGGAACCGGCAGCCGTTCAGAAAGAGTTGAAGGAAGAACCGCCGGTCATGGAAAGCCAGTCGATGCCCGTAGAGGAAGGCCAGGCCAAGCCACCTTCCGGGCAGAAGCCGGCACCCCCTGCGGGCAAAGCCCCAGCGTCGGAGAAGCCGATCGCGCCGGGTGTCCCCGCGCCAGAGGGGAAGGCCTGGAGTGAGAACGTCGGCGCCCATGGTGTGTTCTGCTCGGACACCGTCAATCCCAAAGACCCGAAGATCTGGGCAAAATACTCCGCCTCCCCTGAGGCACAGAAGAACCCGTTCCTCGGCTACTGGGTATGGAGTTCGTCCGGCTGCGCGAACTGGCCCGGTAAGGACAAGCACGTCTACCGCGGACCGTTCAACATCAAGCCCGCCCACCCGATGCTGATCCTCAACAACACCCACGACCCGGCGACCCCGCTGAACAACGCCAAGGAGCTGAACAAGGTCTCCCCGGGCTCCCGCCTGGTCACCGTCGAGGCCTGGGGACATGGCAGCAGCTTCGTCAGCAAGTGCGCGCACAAGGCACTCGAAAACTTCATGCTCAAGGGGGCACTGCCCAAGGAAGGGCTGACCTGCAAGGCCGACAAGCCGCTGTTCGCCGAGCCCAAGGGAAAGGCCACGCCCCCGAAGAACAAGTGATGAAGATCCGCGGGTGAAGAACTCCGCCTCCCCGCACCCCACAACCTGAACCTGGGCACCGACTACGGTGTCCAGGTTTTTCATTCATGGTCCACGAAGGCGGAGGGTGCTTTGGACGACTTTCAGGAGTACACCGCGTGCTGCTCAGTCAGCCATAGGCTCAGTCACTCCATCTCAGCCAGAAAGAGCCGATGTCTCTTTAGGCACAGAGAGAACTCCCCACGACAAATTTCATCACTAAAAGTGCAATCAGTGACAAACTATGAAAATCACCAGAATCCTGCATATCGGATTTTTACCTACGATCTTTACTGGGACATTTTAGCGGTGATACCATGCCGAAACAGAAGCAACTACACCAACAAAACACCTGAAGCAAACTTCCGCCATTCGCTGCAAAAAAATCTCTATTTATATCGGGATTTCATCGAGTCCCCCAACTATATTTAAAGAGCACGATGGTCGTTACGGTGCAACACATAACAGAAGAGCTCGAGCATCAGAGCGCAGTATAAATTCCTACTCAGGAGGTTGAGTTGAAAGTTTTAGGCATGCCCTACAAGGTAACGTCTCTCATTCTGTTAGCACTTGCCATAGCAGTACTCATCGCAGGATACTTAGCCTCCGCGACTTTCGGTGTCACACCTTTAGCCTTCATGTGCTTCACCACCTCTTATGTCATAAAGATAAAAGGAGACGAAAGCAGTCAGAACCCCTAATGCGACAGGGGAACTGGAGTCATACTTAAAGGTTTCCGATGGCCGGCCGCTACGGGTAGCGGCCGGCCATCCATGTTACTGCCGAGATGAAATCTCTCCTCTGCACAAGCAAGTGATCCAGCCGATAGTGCCACTGCGGCAAGGTCGGGCCAGTGGAACACTCCTCAACTCCACACATCGCCAGTACATGGACCTCAATCAAGCCAGCAGCCCCGAAAACTAGTATTCACTTCAGTTTGAACGACTTGAGGCTTCTTTCGACACCGCAGAAATCAACTTCCTCGAGAGAGTCGTATGAGTGACCGACGAGATGTTCTTGTCCTCGCCGCCTGCTGCGGGATCACGGCGTCCAACGTCTACCTGCTCCAACCGATAGCCGTGGACGTCGCTCGTCATCATCGCGTCGACGACGCCACCGTCGGCCTGCTCGTCTCGGCGACCCACATCGCCTATGCCCTCGGGATCGCCTTGTTCGTCCCAATCATCGACCACGCCAAGGCGCGCACCCTGCTGTTCCCGCTGGTCAGCGCCAGCGCATTGATGCTCACCGTCATGGCGGCCGCCCCGGCCTGGTGGGTCTTCGCCACCGCAGCATGTCTGTTGGGACTGCTGTGCCCCATTCCGCAGATCATCATCCCGGCAGCGGTCGGGATGTCAGGTGAGCGAAGTGGCGCCCACGTCATCGGAGTACTCCAAGCAGGGCTACTGGTAGGGCTGCTCGGTGCCCGTTTCTACGCCGGTACGCTCGCTTCGCTGGCGTCGACACAGGTGGTCTTCGGTATTTCTGCTGTGCTGACCCTGGGTTCAGGGGCCTTCGCGGTGTCGGCACTCCGCGGGCACCGCGGTCGCCCAGATCGGAGACGGCTGATCCCCGGGGTGGCCTTCTTCCTGGGGCTGAGGCTGCTTCGTCGGCCTCCTCGCACTGTTGCCTGGGTCTGCGTGTCCGGTCTTCTGCTCGGGGTGCCCTTCGGGATGTTCTGGAACAGCCTGACCTTCCTAGGCGACCGTTGGTATCAGCTCGATGCTGCACAGATCGGCATGTTCGGGCTGGTCGCGGCAGCTTCTGGGCTGCTGTCCCCGATGGCGGGGCGTTGGGCCGACAAGGACGGCCCCCGGCTGGTTCAGCTCCTGGCCTGTCTCTGCGTGTTCGCGGGTTGGCTTTCGCTGTCAGCAGCTCACCTCGGCGTGATGGTCGTGGTGCTGGCCACCGTACTCATCGATGTCGGCGTCTGGTCGAACCAAGTGCTCAATCAGGCCACGATCTTCGCGGACCGGAAAGTCCCCCGCGGGTTGGCCAACACCATCTATTTCACCAGTCGTTTCCTGGGGATCTCGCTGGGTTCCGCAGTGGGTTCGACGCTTTTCCTCGCCGATCTGTGGACGACCGCTGTCATGCTCGCCTGCGCGTCGACGGCCTGTGGCCTGGGCGTCTATCTCGGAGGGACCAGGCCTGAGAGGACCAGGTAGCGTCCCGGCATCGACACCACCCCTTGAGCACGGACATGACCGTGGGGTGCCGTCCCCGGAAAAGGACGACACCCCACGGTCGTGCTGCGCGCCGACAGGTCAGCGCGCCATGGATCAGCGCTTCATCTGGATGAGATCGGAGAGGACCTCGTCGGAGGTGGAGACGACCTTCGAGTTCGCCTGGAAGCCACGCTGGGCGACGATCAGGTTGGTGAACTCCTGGGCCAGGTCGACGTTCGACATCTCCAGCGTTCCGGACTCGACGGTGCCCTTTCCTCCCTGAGCCGGGATGCCGGTCTGCGGCACACCGGAGTTGTTCGTCTGGCGGTACATCGACCCGCCGACCTTCTCCAGGCCGGGCGGGTTGTTGAAGGTGGTCAGGGCGATCTGCCCGAAGACACGCTTCGTGCCGTCGGAGAAGGAGCCGACCAGCTTGCCGTCCTTGTTGATCTGAAAGGACTCCAGGGCCAGGTCAGCATTCGCGGCAGTTCCACCTGCTGCCCCGTCTCCGCCCAGAACGAAGCTATTCCACGTGGTCCCGCCGCCCTTGACATCCTGTCCCTCAGTAGCACCGATTCGGAAGCCCTTGGTCAACGCGGTGGGCAGCTTCAACGGCACAGCCTGCAACTTAGCCGGGTCGAGCGGTACCGCAGCCGGCGCACCGGTGTCGTCCAGGATGACATTCTTGGACAGCGCGGTCGCGATCGCTCCCTCGGACTTGTCGGCACCGAGACGGTCACCTGGCGCGTACATGTAGCCGAGCACATAGGAACCGTCGCTGGTGACCAGGTTGCCGTCGGTGTCGAAGTTGAAGGCACCGTTACGGGTGAAGAAGTTCGCACCGGCCTTCTCCACGGTGAAGAAACCATCACCCTGGATGGCGACGTCCGTGGTCTGGTTGGTGACCTGTAGACCACCCTGGCTGAAGATATTGGTGATCGCGCCGAGGCGGGCACCCAGACCGACCTGGGCCGGGTTGATACCACCGATACCGGGGCCGCCACCTGCGGCGGGAACCGGGGCCGACGAGCCGCGGATGATCTGGGACAGGTTGTCCTCGAACACGGCTCGGCCAGTCTTGAAGCCGAACGTGTTCACGTTCGAGATGTTGTTACCGGTGACATCCAGCATGGTCTGGTGGACGCGGAGACCGGAGACGGCCGAGTACATGGAACGAAGCATGAAAGCGTGTCCTTCGTCTTCAGGGAGCCTGAACAGGCCCTAACTGCCAGCAAGTCATGGGGAATGGGATGCCGTGGCGGTGGGGGGTCACGCTCAGGCGGTGGAAGAAGCAGGTGGGGTACTACCGGTGGTCGACGTGCCGCTCGTGGCCGTCATGACCTTGGTGACGTCCTGGTAGGGGACGTTCTTGCCACCCACCGAAAGAATCGGCCCGGTGCCGTCGAACTTGACAGAATCGACGAGACCAACGGCCGTCTTGGTCGGATCGTTGGGGTCGACGGCATATTCGACCTTGGAGCCGACCAGCGCCACAGCAGCCGAGATCCGCTGCTCGGCAAGCATGCTGGTGTAGGTCTTGTTGGTCTCTTCGTTGACCTTGGCCATGGCATTCATCCGCTCGACCATCGACAGGGTCGCGGTCTGCTGCATGATCTGGCTGGAGTCGGTCGGTTTGCTCGGGTCCTGATACTTCAGCTGCGCGATCAACAGCTTCAGGAACATTTCACCGTCGAACTCGCCTTGCTTCTTCCCGACGGTGCTCCGCCCGGTCAACCCCTCCATGCCTTCGGCAGGTTTGTTGACCAGGATCGGTTTGCCGTCATCACCCAGGACGATATTGCCGTCCTTGTCCTTCAGGTAGGTCATGGTCGGAGGCGTATACGTCTTCCCGTCGACGACCGGGCCCCGATGGGTCGGGTCCCAGGTACCGCGCGGGTCTGAGATCGGGATGCTCATAGGGTCTCTCCCTTGTCACAGCTGGAGGTCGAGCGGGCCAGTACCATCCGTGGTCTCCGACACCGCAGGTCGATCGCCGGGGAGAGGAGTTCCGGCTGGGTCGAGCTGGGTCGAGGTGTTCCCCGGCAGGTCACGCGGCTGCTGACCGCGCGGGTCCTGCCAGGCCTGACGTGAGCCATCGCCCACGTCGACATTCGTACGTCCGAATCCTGCATCGGCCAGTTGGTCGCGAAGTTGATCCATGTTCTGACGCAACATGTCGCGAGCGCCGGAATCCGCAGCTTGCATCTGCACGGAGATCTCTCCGGCCTGCATGGTCACGGTTACTTTGACGCGGCCGAGACTGGCCGGGTCGAGCTGAAGTTCGACGTTGTAGGAGCCGTCGCGGCGTTGGATCACCGGGGCGATCGCGGTCAACAGTTGGCTGTGGACCGGGGCGGGGGGCGCGGCGGCCTGGGCGGGCATGGAGTGTCCGGCCGTGGTGACCGAGGGTGCGTGGGCAGGAGGGGTGGCCAAGGGTGGTGGTGTCGGCTGCGTGGGGGCGGCGGCCCGGTCCGTGGCGGGCGTTGGTGTGCTGGACTCCGTCGGGGCGGTTTCGGTGGCCGGTGCGGACGACGGCTGAGGTTTCGCGGTCTGCGGGATGGTCGACGGGGTTTCGGTGTCGAGGGAGATCCGTCGGCCGTCCGGTTCGGCGGATGGTGGCCTGGTGGGCACGGCCTGCGCGGGCAGGGGAGTCCGGAGGGACTCGGAGGCCTCGGTGCCGGGCTGCGCCGCCGGGCCCTGGGCCATGGTGGAAGGTTCCGACGCTCCCGGGGTGTGTGGCAAGGAAGAATCGGCCGGGGCGGTGGCTGTTCCCAGGGTCTGCGGGAGGGACGTCTGCTGGGCGTGAATGGTGGAGAAGCCTCCGGTCGTCTGTCCGATGGCGAACTCAGGTTGGTCTGTCGTGGTGGCCGCTGTTGCGGGGGGTCCGCTGTTCAGGAGCTGCGCGGTGGTCGTGGTGCCGGTGACGGCCGGTGCGGCGGCAGTCTGCGGGGTGGGGGTCAGCGGTGCAGAGGTCGCCGCGTCAGCTGCCGGGGGTCGCTGGCCTGGCAGGAGGATTCCGTGGCCTCCGTTGGCTCCCGATACCGGTGCGCCCGGTTCCTCGGCCGCGGGGGAAGACATCGAAGTCATCCATGAATGAGGTTGGTTTTCTAGCGCATTCGCGGAAGGTGCCTCGTTCGCCGGAGAGCCTGGCACGGTAGTGGGTGCTGTCGAGGGTCCGTTGGCGGCTGTCAGACCGAAAGCTGCGCCGGGCTGCGCGGCCGAAGCGCCACCTGGCATCGACGAAGGCGTCTGAAGGCCGGCCGGCAGGTCGGCCCCAGGCACAGAGGACGCCGGAGCCACGACGACCTGACCGCCAGAAGCCGGTGCCGTGCCCACAGGTCCCACGCCTTGCGCGGGGTCGCCCTCGACGACCAGGCGTCCCATCGCCGACTGCTGTTGGTGCACCATGACGGCAAGTTCGACGCCCACGACCGACGCCGTCTGCGCCAGGACAGCATCCGTCAACGGAAAGCCCTCCGCGCCCGCCATCGGCACGGTCGGGGCCGCTGGTATCGCGGCAGGCTCTCCCGGGCCGGACGGTGTCGAAGCCACCGGCTGGTTCGTCCCTGCCGCCGTCTGCTCGCCCGGTCCACCCGACGGAGCCGGACGGGTAGCGGCGGGCGATGTCTGCGCCCGCCCCGACGCGGCGGCTGCGGGACGTCCCACGGGGCCGTTCTGCTCGTTCGGGACAGGCCGACCGGTGCTCTGTGCAGAACCGGATCTCACCCGAGGGGAAGACCCCGTCGGTTCCTGGGCAGTTCGCAGCTTCGCGCGCAGAGATTCCGCAAAAGTCTCCCGGTCGACCGGCCCTGCTCCGGGCCGCGGCGAAGGCACGGTCGAAGACATGTTGAGATCCTGCGGCACCCGGATCGTCATGCGGATACTCCCCTGTCGGCCATGATGCGACGGATGTAGTTCTGTGTCTCGGCGTACGGCGGGATCCCGCCGTACCGTTGCACCGCACCCGGTCCTGCGTTGTACGCGGCCAGTGCGAGCTGGGTGGAACCGAAGGTGCGGAGGTTGTCGCGCAGCAGACGAGCTGCGCCGTCGACGGCCTGGGCCGGGTCGCGCGGGTTGACCTTCAGGCCTGCCGCGGTCCCCGGCATGATCTGCATCAGGCCGATCGCCCCGGCGGGGCTGACCGCGCCGGCGTTGAACCCGCTCTCCTGCTTGGCCACCGCAGCCAGCAAGGTCGCCGGCACGCCGTAACGGGCCTCCGCTTGCTGGAAGAGGGCCCTGAACTGGGCGGGAGCCTGGGCCAGCGCCGATCCGACCGGGCCGGAGCCGCCGGTCAGCCCGGCGGTGAAGGCCGCCGACCCGATCCGGGAAGCGCTCGACAGGTCCGGCCCGTCGGGGACGATCCGACGGATGGACACCGGGGTGGCGTAGACGCTCTGGATCTTGACCTTGTCGCCGGGCTCCGGCGCAGCGATCATCTGGTTGTTGCCGACGTAGATGGCGATGTGGTCGACCGGGCTGCCGAAGGCCAGCAGGTCACCGGGGCGAGCCTGGGCCAAGGAAGGTATCGCCGTCCCCATCTTCGCCTGGTCGGCGGCGACCCGGGGCAAGGAGATACCCAGGTCGCCATAAGCCTTCTGGACGAGACCGGAGCAGTCCAGACCCTGTGCGGAGGTACCGCCCCAGACGTAGGGAACGCCCAGGTACTTCTTCGCCGAGTCGACCACTGCGGCGCCACTGACGCCGACACCCGCAGCCAGTCCCCCGGCCAGAGGCGCACGAGCTGCGGCCGTCGTGCCGGAGATCCGAGAGTTACCCGAGGTGAAGGTGCCGCTGATGCCGCTGCCGCCACCGGTGGTGTTGTACGGGGAGACGTCGACCCCCGACCAGGGGAACTTCGTATTGTTGTAGTCACGTCCGATCAGGTCCTGGAGCTTGTAGTTCCAGGCGGTACGTCCGTTGAGCGCACCGTCGGCGCTGTACGTGCCCGGCTGCACCGGTGATCCGAAGTTGGAGAACTTCGCCTGGATCTCCGCGATGCGTGCCTGAACAGCGCCGATGCCTGACATGTCAACGCCCATGACGCCCCTTCGTGTAGATGCCTGCCCTACTCTCTTCGGCAGTGCGCTGGTCAGCTGCGAGCGATTCGGCGAAAGCCGCTGCGTCCACGCGGTCCACGAGCCGCTCCAAACCCTGGCTCTTGATCCGGGCCAGCCGGACCTTGTCGCGGACCTCGTCGGCCTCGGACTCGGCGGCCGTGATGCCCCGCTCGGCGCCGCGCACCATCGCCGCCGCGGACGTGCTGTGCGCCAGATGCGCCCGGAAACGGTTCACATCACAGGATTCCGGCGGAGTGACCTCGCGCTGATAGCTCTCCTGCGCGGTGCTCAACCGCTCGTGAGCCGCCCGGATCCGGGCGTTCGCCGCAGCCAGTTCGCCCTTGGCGAGGTCCTCTTCCAACCGTCGGATCCGCAGCAGGGTCGCCAGCTGTCGACGCCGAGCCTTACCGGACATGCCGATCGCCTCACTCGGCGGTCGCGAGCTGATGCAGCCACGACCAGGTCGTGTCGGCCGGGGTCAGATCCTCCAGGTCCTGGCGGAGGAAACCGTCGATATCGGCCGACTGGCGCAAAGCCCGGTCGACCTGCGGGTTGCTGCCCGCGACATAAGCACCGATCTCGATGAGGTCCTTCGCATCGCGTTTCGCCGCCAACAGCTGACGGATCGTCACCGAATCGCCGCGCTGCTCCCGGGTCGTGATCGCCTTCTCCGCACGGGAGATCGACTCCAGGACGTCGATCGCCGGGAAATGCCCCGAGGTGGCCAACCGGCGGGAGAGCACGATGTGACCGTCCAGGATCGACCGGACGTTGTCCGCGATGGGATCGTTCAGGTCGTCGCCGTCGACGAGGACGGTGTACAGACCGGTGATGCTGCCTGTCGGAGCCGTCCCTGCCCGTTCCAGCAGTCGAGGCATCAACCCGAAAACGCTCGGCGGATATCCACGAGTCGCCGGCGGCTCCCCCGAGGCCAGCCCGACCTCACGTTGCGCCATCGCGACCCGGGTCACCGAGTCCATGCACAGCACGACGTCCTCGCCCTGGTCACGGAACCACTCCGCGATCCGGGTCGCCGTGAACGCCGCCCGTAGACGCACCAGCGCCGGTTCGTCGGAGGTCGCCACGACGACCACGGCCCGGCGCAGCCCCTCCGGGCCGAGGTCGCCCTCGACGAACTCCCGGACCTCACGGCCACGCTCACCGACCAGCGCGAGAACACAGACCGGGGCGGTGGTCCCCTTCACGATCATCGACAGCAGGCTCGACTTGCCCACCCCCGAACCGGCGAAGATCCCGAGCCGTTGGCCTCGACCGCACGGGATCATCGCGTCGATGGCCCGCACCCCCAAAGGCATCGGAGTGTCGATCCGGTCGCGTTGCATCGCCGCCGGAGGTATCCCCGTCGAACTGACCAGCTGGACATTGCCCAAAGCTCCACGGCCGTCCATCGGCTCGCCCAGGGCGTTGACGACCCGGCCGAGCATCCCCCGGCCGACCGGTACTCGCAAAGGCCCCCCGGTCGACTGCACCGGGCACCCTGAACGCACCCCGCGCAGGTCCGAGATCGGCATGCAGGTGGCCCGCCCATCACCCAAGGCGACCACCTCGGCCATGATCGGGCCCTCGTCGCCGATGATCCGCACGGCCTCACCGACGCCCAGTTCCAGGCCGGCGATCTCGATGGACAGACCCACCGCGCTGACCACTTTGCCGCTGATCGTGGGACGGGCAGCCGCGCACAGCTGATCCATCAGCGCCCTCATGGGCGAATCACCTTACGGACCCGTTCGAAGGCCGGACCGTACTGGGCGTCGATCTCCAGGTTCTCGGCCGCCACGAGAGCGCCACCGCGTTCCACCGCTGGGTCGCCGACCAGTCGGGTGATCTCCCATTCGGGCATGTCGTGCACGAACTGCTGGATCTGTTCCAGGTCGTCCGGGTGCAGACGCACCGTGACCGACACCCCGCGGGACACACCGGACATCGCCCGGATCAGCGCGTCCTTCGCCCCGCACCCGTCGACCTGGAGGTGGTGGCCCACCAGTGACTCGGCGAGCTCCACCGTCATCGACGCGATCAGGTCGTACAGCTCGTCCAAGGTGGGGGTCTGCACCTGCACCGCCTGTTGAGCAGCTTGGGTGACCCGGGTCACCAGATCCTCGATGTAGGCGTTGTAGCGGGTGCGGTCGATCTCGTCACGTTCGGCGAGCAGACGCTTCTGCTCCTGCATCAACGCCAGGCCTTCCTGCCGTCCGGCCTCGTAACCGGCGGCGTGACCGGCCCGGAAACCCCGAGCTCTGGCTTCCAGCGCAGCCTGCTCGACGACGGCTTCCAAGTGCGGATCGACCAGGCGAGGATCGGCCCGTCCCGGCGTGACATAGGTCGTCGAAGCCAGATCGGAGGACATCCGGGCCGGGCGGACCGGCGACGGATGTTCCCCACCTCGCAGGACGTAACCGCGGGAAGGCAGCGAGCTAGGCAACGAACTCGTCGCTTCCGCTGCGGCTCACCACGATCTCGCCGGCTTCCTCCAACATGCGGATCTGCCGGATGACCACGGCCTGGGACTCCTCGACCTGCTTGAGACGCACCGGGCCGAGGATCGAGATCTCGTCGGCCAGGGAGAGCGCGGCCCGCTCGGACATATTGCGGGTGATCTTCTCCCGGACGTCCTCGCGAACACCTTTGAGCGCCACCGCGAGGTCCTTGGAGTCGACCTTGCGGAGCACCACCTGAACCGCGCGATCGTCCAGGCCGACGATGTCCTCGAACATGAACATGTGGGCACGGACCTCTTCAGCGAGGTCGAGATCACGCTTCTCCAAGCCTTCCAGGATGAGCCGTTCAGTCGTCCGGTCGGACTGGTTGATGACGTCGACCAGCGACTTCAGGCCGCCGACATTGCTGTAGTCGCTGGCCTGCACGAGCGTCGACAGGCGCCGCTCCAGGTGAGCCTCGACCTGTTTGACGATCTCCGGGCTGGTGCGGTCCATGATGGCCAGCCGGTGGGCGACCTCGGCCTGCACCTCCGGAGCCAGGCCCGAGAGGATGATCGCGGCAGCATCAGGTTCCATGTGGGCCAGCACGAGCGTCACCGTCTGCGGGTGCTCGTCCTGCAAGTAGGACAGGATCAGCTTCGCATCGACCCGGCGCAAGAACTCGAAGGGCATTTCGACCAGGCTGGCCGTGAGCCGTTGCATCACCTCGTGGGCCCGTTCCTGACCCATCGTGGCGATCAGGACCTCCTCGGCGAAGTTCACCCCGCCTTGGACGTAGTACTGCCGAGCCTGGGCGAGCTGACGGAATTCCTCCAGCACTTCGTCGAGGGTGTCGACATCGACGCTGTCCAGACGAGCGATCTCGGCGGTCAACGCCTCGACCTCGGCCGGCCTGAGCATCTTCATGATCTGGGCGGAATGTTCGGTACCCAGTTGGACGAGGAGGATGGCCGCCTTACGCAGGCCTGTCATCTGTGTGACGGTCATCGATCAGTTCCGTTCCGATATCCAGCCCCGCAGGAGGCGCGCGACTTCGTCCGGGTCTTCTTCGACGAGGCTGCCGATCTCTTCGCGGGCCATGACACGTGCCTGGCTCTGCGGGTCGACCGGGGTGGCCTCGATGACTGGCAGCGGGTCGGATTCCAGGGAGTACTCCAGCGGCGGGTCGGCCGGAGTGGGCGGAAGTTCGCCGGCGGTGGCCGAGGGCAGTTCGCCCAGGTCGACGACTTCCGGTTCCTTCCTGCTCTTCCGGAAGCCGATCAGCAGCGCCAGCAGGAGGAGAAGCACCAGTCCGGCGTTCTTCGCCAGGTCGATCAGTTCGCCCTGTCGGGCCTGGGCTGCCTCGGTGTCGGCCTTGGCCTTCGCCGCTTCGGCGGCTTTGGTGTCGAAGGCCAGTTTGCTGACCTCGATGGCGTCGCCGCGGGCCTGGTCGATGCCGGCTGCTGCGCCGAGCAGCTGTTTGATCTCGGCCGCGTTGTAGATACCCGCGTTCTTCGTGTCGAGGGCGATGGCCACGTTCAGTTTCTTGATGGAGCCCTTGGCCAGGTCCTTCGTGGTCTTCTGCACCCCGTACGGGTTCTGCTTGGTGAAGTCTTCCTTGGTGTATTCGTTCTTGCTGGAACCCTGGTCCAACCCGGGGACGGTGATGTTGTCCGGGCCGAGCACACCGCCGACGGCCTGACCGGAGGCGCCGGTCATCTTCTCCGTGCTGCGCTGCTCCACCACCGGCGGGTCGCCGGCCTTGGACAGGACGTACTCCTGGCGTTCGACCTTCGTGTTGTCGAAGTCGAGGTCGGCCTGCACGCTCGCGGTGGAGTTACCCGGCCCGACGATGGTGTCGAGGAATTTCTGCACCTGGGCGGTCTTCTGCGCGGAGACGGCCCGGATCTGGTCGGCGCGGGCGTCGAGTCCGCCGACGCCACCACCTTCCTCGGTGTATCGCGTACCCAGGGCGTCGGTCACGGTGACGGCGGACGGTTCGAGCTTCGGCACGGCCGAGCTGACCAGGTGAACGACCGCGTCGACCTGCCCGGTCTGCAATTTGGCGTTGTTCTGCATGGTGACCTGGACCGACGCCGACGGCTTGGTCTGTTCGTCCTGGTACGGAGAGTTCTCGCCGAGCGCGAGGTAGACCTTCGCCTCGCGGACCTTGTCGATCTGTTTGATCGTGTTGGCCAGTTCGCCCTCGATGGCTCGTTTGGCGGTGAGTTTCTGCTGGAAGTCGCTGGAGCCCAGGCTCGACTTGTCGAGGATGCCGTAGCCCTTCGACTCGGGGCTGTTCTGCGGGAGACCCGCTCCTGCCAGGTCCAGGCGTGCCTGGTCGGACCGTGAGGAGGGCACGAGGATGGTGTTCCCGCCGTCGCCCAGCTCGTAGGGAACACCGGTCTCCTTGAGCTTGGTGGAGATCGCGGCAGCATCCGAGGAGGAAAGGTTGGTGAAGATGGGGGTCATCGTGGGTCGGCTCGCCCAGTTCACGAAGACGATGGCACCGACGATCGCCACGACGACGGCAATCACCGTCACCGCGCGCTGACCGGGGGTGAAGCCGTCGAAGACGCCTTTGGCGCGTCCTAGAACGGCTTGAAACTTGATGTTCTTCACAGGGGCATCCGCATGATCTCGTTGAAGGCTTCGACGGCCTTGTTACGGACGTTGACGACGAGCTGGGTGGCGACCGTGGCTTCGTTCGCCGCGATCGTGTAGTCGTGGATGTCGCTCAGATCACCGGTGACGGCCTTGACCGCCAGGGTGTCGCTGGTCCGGTGCAGCGCGTCCAGCTCACCGATCTTGCGGGCCAGGACAGCGCCGAACTCGCCCTGCGAGGGCGAACCGACCGCGGACGGGGTGGTGAGCTTGTCCACGCCGGTCAGGTCGCGGACGCCGCCGATCCCGAAGGAGGGGATCGTGGAGATGCCAGGAATGGAGAAAGTCACTTGCCGATTCCGATCGCCGCTTCGTACATGGTCCGGCTGCGTTCCACGACGGCGAGGTTCGCCTGGTAGGAGCGCTGCGCAAGGATCAGATGTGCCATCTGGTCCGAAAGGTTGATGTCGGGGATGCGGACATTGCCCTGGGCATCGGCCAACGGGTGGGTCGGGTCGGAGACGACCCGACCGTTGGGGTCGCCGAAGAGCGTCCCGGCCACATAGGCCCCGCCGTTGTTGCCGTACTGGTTGGCCCGGGCGACGATGTACCGTGCTTGGAAGGCTCGCTCATCGGTCCGGCTGACATTGTTCATGTTCGAGATGTTGTCCGAGACCGCGTCCAACCATTTGCGGTCCACGACGAGCCCGGTGTAGGCGATATTCATCGCGCCGAAGATGCTCATGTCGGTCCTCCTCAGCCCTGGCCGGTGATGGCGATCCGGAGACGCTGGAACTTGGTGCTCACTGCGGCGCTGGCGAGTTGCGTGGTGAGCAGGGTCTGTTGGCTGGCGAGGGTTTCCTCGTCCAGGTTCACGTTCGACCCGTTGGTGCGGGTGGGTTCCAGGGAGCGGGCCCGGTCGATGCCGGCAGCGCCGGGTCGCCCGTTGGCGTAGGCCCGTTTGAGGCTGGTCTCGAAGTCGATCTTCCCGGCGAGGTAACCAGGGGTCTCGATATTGGCGATGTTGTTCGCAATGGTGCGCTGGCGCAGTGACAGCCCGGTCAGGGACTGGTGCAGTGCGCTGAGGGTGTTGTCGCCGGTGAGACTGATCATCTGGTATCCCCCGATGGGTGACGGTGGTGGATGCGGGAGCCCGGGTGGGGACGGTCCCTCCGCCAAAGTCGTGTCGGCGGTCCGTGCCGGAAGCGGCCATCCGTGGCCTAGTTCTCCATCGGCCGGGGGCTGGCTTCCCTGAGCCGAACGGGAGCTTCAGGGGCGGGTGAGGAAGGCGAGGAAGGCCAGTCCGGTGATGATCAGTCCGGCGACGGTCAGGTGGCGCAGCCAGTGTTCCTTCAGCAGGGCGACGAACTCCCGCAGGAAGGCCGCAGGGCGGTAGTAACCGGCGGTCGGCGCGCCGACGACCTGCATCCCCAGACGTAGTCGCCGGGAGACGACCGCCACCCTTATTGCATGGAAATCGTTGGTACAGACCACAACCCGAGAACCTTGCAGTCTGTTGAGCGCGAGCAGCTGGTCGGTGAAGGTCAAGTTCTCCTCAGTGGTGGTCGACCGGTCCTCCAGGAGCACCTTCTCCGCAGGCACGCCTTTGTCCTGCAGGTAGGCCGCCATCGCTGCGGCCTCGCTGACCAGTTCGTTCCGCCCCTGGCCGCCGGAAACCACCATCACGACGTTCGCCGGGTCGTCCGCCCGTGACCGCACCTGCAAGGCACGGTCCAGGCGGGCCGCCAGCAGTGGGGTCACCCGGTCCCCCGCGAGACCAGCACCCAGCGTGACCACCACCTGGGCGTCTTTCGGTGCGTCCAGCTGCGCGTGCGCCATCGCGTACACCAGGTAGGACACCAGGTGTGCCGCCAGATACGCGCCGAAGAACAGCCCCGTGAACGCCAGGAAGGAAACCACGAGGGACACCTCGGGCATCGATTCGTCCGACGACACCGACCACAGCAGCGCCACCGGGAGCACGATCACCGCTGTCGCCACGGCGACCGGGAGCACGGTGGTACTGCCGATACCTTCCCGACGGATCACGCGGGCCCCGTTGACGAACAGTAGGACCACCCCGGCCAGTATTCCCCAGGGCACCAGGAAGTCCGCCAGGATCAGCAGTACCAGCACGATGCGTCCTGCCCCGAACGCCAACGCCCAGCAGATCGCGGCGTAGACCGCGGCGCCGACGGTGAACAGGGCGAGAAAACCGTCCCCGATCCGGCCGGTGTCCCGGTGGAGCCGTCGCACGAAGAGCACCCCGCCGACGAGCGCGGCCACCGAACTCGCCACCGCGATGTAGCCCATGATGTTGGCGGGCGCGGCCAGCTCGTTCACCGTTCCTCCTCACTGCGGACGCTTTCGGCTCCTCCGGGAAGGGAGTTTCCCCGCCCGACGGTCATCTCATCGGCGTGGATCACCAACGTTTAGTCACTTCCACGACGATGCCCTCCTCGGAGGTCGAGTACCTCTCGACGAGGTAGCCGTCGGCCGAGGACAAGCGGACCGGGGTCGGGGCTACGCCGTGGGAGGCCGTCACCCGGATCATGCCGTCGACCAGGTGCGGGGTGAAGATCACCTGCCGACCGTCGACGGTGGCGGTGTCGGTGGGGCCGTCCGTCGCGTCGTGCACCGGCCGAGTCCGTGGTTCGGCGTAGGGCAGGGTCAGAAGTCGATTCGTGCTCCTGGGTCCTTTGTCGGTGAGGTTGTGGACGAGGAGCAGTTCCTCGGAGGCCCCGGACGGCGGTGCCATGTCGACGTAGGCCAGGGAGACTTCTCCTTTCTGACGGGATCGGAAGTAGGGGCGTCCGCGGACGTTCATCGATCTGATCTCTTGGCCGGGCAGGTGCGAGCGCGCGAAGGTCGATGTCTGTTCCGACAGGACGGTGCCGGCCCAGAACTCTACGGCGACGACAGCGCTGGCACCCACGCTGAGGATCGTCAGCGGGATCAGGACGATGGACGTCCAGGGCTGTTGCATCGGTTTCTCCTCTGCAGTACACATCGGCATCAGGGTCGGTTCTCTCGACGAAGTCGCCCGCTGGTGGCTGCCAGGGCCGAGGACACGGCGAGCAGGCCACAGATCAGGGCGATCGCCATGGTCGACAGACCCCACGGTGAGGGTGTCGTCCCGGAGAGCAGGGTCACGGGCGAGGCGATCAGGAGACCAGCCACCGAAGCAGCCGCCGTACACGCCACCAAGGGCACCAAGGCTTCCTGGCGACGGGCAGCCAGGAGGGTACCTACCGGGGTTCCTGCGGCCCGTAGCCGCCGGAAGGTCGCGCGTCGTTCGGTGATGCCGGTGATGGCGGTGACTGTCACCGAGGCCACGGCCAGACCGAAGGAGACCATCAGGATGAAGATCGACGCCCGGTGGACGTCGGACAGGAAGATCAGGCTCTGCCCGGCGCGGTCTTTCACCGAGACGATCTGTGCGCCTTGGAACACCGAGTGCATCGCCGCGCGGACCGCCGGTGAGTCCTCGGCGACCTGGAGGGTGGCCCAGGTCGTGGTCGTGGGTGATGCCGTGCCGATAGCCGGTGAGCGTTTTTCTACGGTGACGGGGGTGCGTACGCCGCGTTCGGTCAGTGCCCGGCCCAGTGCGGAGGCGGTATTCTGCACGTTCGCTGCGGGCACGGGGAGTTCGATGGCGCCCGGCTCTCCGCCGGAGTACGAGGATCCGCCGGTGCCCACCAGCGCGAAGAGTCCTGCTGTGAAACCGGCCAGGACCACCCCGGAGATCGTCTGCCAGGCTGTCCGTGGTGCGCCGACGAGGCGGCGCCCGGCGATCAGTGCCGCGGCGGAGGACCGAGAGAGCAGCACCTGTCCGCACAGGAAGACCCCGATCGGGCCGAGCAGAGAGATCGATCCGAAGACCGTCAACAGGGCCATGAGGATCAGTTCGGGTGATTTGTCGTCCTGTTGTTGGGCCATGACGAAAAGCCCGACGGCGGCGATGGACAGGCCGATCCGCCACCACACGGGCAGGGAAGTCGGCAATGCGGCCGCAGTGTCCAGGGGGCGACGTACCGCGCCGCGGGTCAGCGTCCACATCCGCGATGTCACCAGTGCGGCCACCAGCGCGGCCAGGGTAGCCGCCACCGGTGTCGACACCAACAGGTCACTGGTGGCGAAGCGGGTGCCGGCCATCGGTAGCCGTGCCGCGAGGGGCATTGTCACCAGGTGCAGGAGCACCCCGGCGATCACTCCGACCGTGCACACCGTTGCGGACTCCACGGCGACGACCCGGTTGACCACCCTGGCGGGGGTGCCGGCCAGACGCCATCGGGCGAACCTGTCCGCTCGTGCTCGGGCGCCCAGCCCAGCCACTGCGGACAGCAGGCCCAGCACCGGCATCGCCAGCATGGCTGCGGCCGCTACCGATGCCGGACCGTAGGTCTCCACGAAAGGCGACCCTGGCCGTCCGGTGAAGGAGGAGATCCCGACCGCGTCGGTGTATCGGGCTTCTCCTGGTATCCCTCGGAAGGCCGGACCTTTCATCACCGGGTCGTCCGGGTTGTGGCCCACGACGGCCAGGAGTTCGTCCGGGCCGCCCAGTGCTTCCTCGTCGAGGGTCGATGTGGTGGGCGTTGTGCCCAAGCCCAGGCTTTCCCCGCGGCCGTACAGCTGTCGCGACAGGGCCGGCGACAGTGCCACCTCGCCGGGTCCGGGGAAACGGTGCATTCCCGGGGGCGCAGGTAGAGGTGACGGCCGTGTTCCGGCGGGGTTGGGCGTCGGAGCCAGGTGTACCACGGTGACCGGCCGGTGTTCCAGGTAGGCCGTGGTGGTCCGTTGCACGGCGGCCGGGCGTTCTGCGGGCATCGGTGACAGCCAGTTCTGCCGGTCGGCGCGGGCGTCGACCGCACCGACCATGGAGGCCATCAGCAGCAGGACCGCGGTGGCCACCGCCACGGCGGCTGCGGACAGCGTCAGGGTGGAGCGGCTGCCCGGGGCCAGTCGGAAGAGGTCGGCGGCGATCCCCCAGTCGGTGTTCTTCGGGGTCATCGTGTGCCTGCTCTTTCCTGGACCGGTGCCACGTTGCCGTCGCGGACGTGGAGGATCCGATCGCAGCGGTCGGCCATCGCCGGGTCGTGGGTGACGAGGACCAGCGCTGCCCCGCTTTCGCGTTGTAGGTGTTGCAGCGCTTCCATGACTTCGTTGGCGGTGGTCGCGTCGAGGGCTCCGGTGGGTTCGTCGGCGAAGTACACCTTCGGTTCGGTGATCAGGGCTCGGGCGATGGCGACGCGTTGGCGTTGCCCGCCGGAGAGCTGCCCGGGGTGTCTTTTTCCGAGGCCGTCCAGGCCGAGACGGGCGATGGTCTGTTCGGCTTCATGTCGGGCGGTGGCGGGGCGGAGCCCTTCGACCCGCAAGGGAAGGGCGACATTTTCCAGGACGGTGAGTTCGTCGAGCAGTTGGCCGTCTTGGAAGACGAGACCGAAGTCGGTGCGGCGCAAGCGGGTACGTCGATCGTCGTCGAGGGAGGACAGGCAGGTGCCGGGGAGCCCTCGGTATTCGACCCGTCCGCGGGTGGGGACGAGGATGCCGGCGAGGGCGTGCAGAAGGGTGGTCTTCCCCGACCCCGAGGGGCCGACGAGCGCGGTGGAGGTCCCGACGTGGATGTCGAGGTCGACGTGGTCAAGGACGGTGGCCGGGCCGTAGGCGTGGTGGAGGCCCCGAGCGGTCAGGAGAAGGTTCTCTGTCACCCTTCGACGATATTTCCGCTGGTCTGGGCGCTTCATCGACCGTGTGGACGAAATACGGGGGCGCGCGGTCGGCCGTTAGGACGATCCTGCGACATGCATACGGTAGAGAACTTCATTCCCATGTCCGAGTCGACACCGCGGGTGTTCCCGCGGTCGCGCAGGCTGAACCAGGGATCTACACGGCGCGGCAGCCTCGGGCGCCACGACACGCTGACGACCGCTCTCATGAACAGCCATCATCCGTCCGTCCGGTCAGAAAACTTCGGAAGTCATGACAGGTTGTAACCTAATTAAATAGAATCAACGTGCTGCCAGTTCAGAACGACTGATCGCAGGTACTCAACACATAGTTTTGTACCAATTTTTTGATGCAGATTGTTGTATCGAATGGCAGGGAAAATTCTCCTAATTCTACCGGAGTTTGGAACATGCGTAAGCTCAGCCGACACCTGGCCCGCATCCCCGTCGCAGGTCTAATCGCACTTGGAGGAGGAACCGCTTTTGCTGACGTAGTTACCCCCCCCGAGGGCGGAGTATGGAAGCACGGACGCGACTATTCCAACTACCTCCATGAGTCGAAGTCACATGGATCTTCAGTACAGGGCAAAAAACTTTGTTCGCTCACCCTGCGTCGGCTCGGGCCAATGGTCATATGCACGTACTCAACTCTCCTTCACCGGCAACCAAGCCTGGTACAGGATCTGCTGATAAATAGATCGTGGTCGCAGTGCGATCAGCACGCGCCGTGACCACAGGCACATTTTTAGCTCAAAAGGAAGCACGCGCCAGGCTGCCTGATTCTCTAGGAGATTTTCATATGAGGAAAAATTTAAAGCACTTTCCCTATATTGTCGCCACATTTTCTTGCTTCTGCTTCGCATTCATTTTACTGTCTGCGGCAGATCGAGAGATTCCGCTCGCCAAAAGCCCGAACCACGTATCCGTCAGCGGAAACACCTCGTCGTCCCGCGAAGCCATCTTTACTGAGATGAAATATTTTACGCAAGATGAGCAGATCACCCTGGGTAAATACCAGGAAGACATGGCGGAGCCCGAAAAAAAGAGGTCTCTTTTTGTTCTTCAACCGCGATCAGGGGAGTCAACGGCAAGCATAATCAGCTCAACTTACCCAGACGTCAACCGAAATATGAAAACATCCACTCACCCTCTCGAGAGTCATAAATTGGAGAGCTGGGCTGGAAAATATCTTATCTATGGCACCCTCGGGCAAGCACATATCTTTGCTGAAAAGATGCGATCTCACGGGTTCGTTGTCACCGAATCTCGCCAAATAAGCCCACTTAAATTTCTCGAACGTGAATCTGGCGTGATGTGGAGCGCGATAGGCATTATTGGTGCCCTCGCGGCTTCCATCGTGGCTTCCGGATTCTCGCGAAGCAAATCTTTCGGCATTAAAAGAATGCATGGACATGCGATCGGCGTTGTTCTAGCCGGAGACCTTCGTGAGATGTTGCGGATTACGCTCGCCGCATCCATCGCGTGCATGACAGGAGCCACCTGTTTCCTCTGGATCTACAATGGAGCAGCGCAGATCGTCTCCTATATAGAGCTCTCCGCAATCCTGTGCGGAGCGTCCCTTCTACTGCTCTTTCTCATCCAGGCAACGGTTTCACTCATCGTGTGGAATACCACCGACATCCTTAGCCAGGTCAAAGGGCGACTCAATGGCATCCCAGTGATTGGTGGAACTTACGCACTTCGAGCCCCTATCGCCATTATGCTCATTTCTATGACCGCGACAGCTCATGGTTCAGGTGCTGACCTGCAGCGGTTCAAAGAACAGCGATCCTTATGGACGGCAGAAAGCGCAAATGCCGGCCGATTCCTCTTCAAAGGCGAAGGATCTCAGGTGGTGGATGCAAATTCTGAGAAAGCCATGAGCGAGACGATAGGTTCATGGCTCGAGCAGAAAGCAGGAAAGGGAGAGCTCCACATAGCCTATGTGACCCATGCCTCCGCCGAGAACTCCTCCCTACCCATGGAGATCCTCGTCGTCGACAGCTCATATCCAGCCCGCCACCCTGCCTCAGTTGCCGCGCCAGAAGGACAACATCTATCAACGGAAAAAGGGATCGCCACTCTCACAGTGCGCTCCGGCTCTCCAGATAAGATCAGACCCAACCGCTCATCCATTGAAAAGGCATTGAACCCCCTACTGAGAAACTCGGTTGAACTCAGAACTGCACCAGACCTTCCCGAGCAAAGCAAGCAATTTACTTATGGCGCCCAAGTAAACCCTCAGGGAATTCTTCCCAGCATCGATGCCGCAGCGGTGATCACCGTCCCCGCGGAACTCCTCACCAAGGACATGCTGGTCAGTGCAGCAACATCCGGTGGAGTTCTCGCTAAAGACGCTGAACAAACGCGCAAGGAAATTGAGAAGACTCCCGAGTTATCGAGGGTGATCCAAAGTGTTCAGCTAGCTGGATCTGCCTCCGCTCAGCGGTTCGAAGAATCCAGTAGAAATTTTGCCTTCACTCTGATCGGACTTCTCGCCGGAGCTGCCGCACTGATTGCGACATCGTTCGGCATTATCTCTGCGTACGCCACGGTATACAGGCGACGCACTTACGTGAGAAAAATCCACGGTTGGAGCTTTGCTCGAAACTATCGGAGAGCCTTTGTCACCGAAACGGTGCTATGGGCATCTCTTTTCGCCCTCTTCGCCTGGCAGGCGATCAGCAAATACACCCAGGCCCGCACCTCAGGAATGGCAGGTGGCGCTAATCCCGAACACATAATGTCATGGGCCTCCTCCATGCCGATGTCTTGCGTATCTGTCCTTACCATTGGCCTGATCTCGTTGTTGATCATGTTTCAGGTGCTTGACCAAAAAATCCGTGCGACTCATCAGGCATGACAAAAGATCAACTACCACTGGAGAGGCCCGCCATGACGGCAAACACCATTCTGCGTGTGGAAGCACTTCGCAAATCGTTCGGGGAGCACCATCTGTGGAGCGCATTAGACCTCACTGTGGCATCAGGCGAGATGCTGGCTATCCGCGGTGCCAGTGGAAGCGGAAAATCGACCCTTCTCAGCTGCATCGGACTGCTGAGTACCCCTGATAGCGGGCGCGTCCTCATCGACGGTGCGGACATCCTGCACACCAATCGTCGACGGCAACGCCGCCTTCGACAAGACACTCTCGGCTATCTCTTCCAGGACTACGCTCTCATAGAGGAGAGTACAGTCCGAGAAAACCTTGATCTCGCTGCCCGACCACGCGCTTTTATGCCTCGCCCCGATGTCGAACACGCCTTAAGTCGTGTCGGCCTCGCAGGACGAGCCAGCGACCCCGTCCATCTGCTCAGTGGCGGGGAACAGCAAAGAGTGGCACTTGCCCGGTTACTCCTCAAACCGAGCCGAGTGATCCTCGCCGATGAACCGACAGCAGCACTTGACCAAGAGAACGAGGATGTCGTCCTCACTCTGCTTCACGAACTCGCCGACGAAGGACGTGCCGTCCTCATCGCCACACACAGTGACCGGGTAGCCCAGAACTGCCACTCCGTCCTCGACCTGAGCACAGCGAACATCAATGCCCTGTCCGGGCCGACCGTCGAACCGCCCCACCCTGCAACAGCTCAGGACTGCAATCGGTAGACCGTCGCCCGTCCGACGGTGTGCCGAACCCACTGCTCGTCGACATTCATCGTGGTCTCCGCGCCACCCAGGAAGAGATAACCGTCCGGGCGCAGCACCTTCTTCACCTGGGCGAGGATCTTCTTCTTCGTCTCGACGTCGAAGTAGATCAACACATTGCGCAGGAAGACGATGTCCATCGGCGGCATCGGTGGTAAAGGCTCGGCCAGGTTCAGGAACTTGGTCTCCACCATGTTCCGCAGCCGGACGTCGATCTGATAATTCATGCCATGCCGGGCGAAATAGCGCACCAACAGTTGCGCGGGCAGCCCACGGTTGACCTCGAACTGGTTGTAGATGCCCTCCTTGGTGCGGTGCAGCATCTGGGTGTCGATATCGGTGGCCAGTAGACGCACCCGCCAGCTCGGATCGGCACCGATCAGTTCCTGGACCAGCATCGCGATGGTGTACGGCTCCTGGCCGGAGCTACTGGCCGCACACCAGATCGACAAGGAACGTTCTCGCCCGCGCTGCACCAGCAGATCGGGCAGGATCGTGTCGGACAGCGCCCGGAAGGGGTGGATGTCCCGGAAGAAGGAGGTCTCGTTCGTGGTCATCGCCTCGACGACCTGGTCACGCAGCGGGCCGTTCGGCTGCTGACGCAGCTTCGAGACCAGCTCGGCCACCGAGGCGTCACCGCGTTCGCGGGCCAAGGTCTGCAGGCGGGACTCGATCAGATATTCCTTGCTGCGGTCCAGCACGATCGCTGCCCGCGCCCGCACCACCTGACTGATGAAGTCGACATCGGTGCCGGAGATGCTCATGGCGTCCTCCTGGGAGCAGGCCCACCTGAGCGGGCCTTGTTCACTCGCTCGGTAATGGTCTCGGCGAGCTTGCCGAGCGGCAGGACGTCGCAGGGCAGCCCGGCGTGCACAGCTGCTCCGGGCATGCCCCACACGACGGAGGTGGCCTCGTCCTGCACGATCAGGCTCCCCCCGCTCCGGATGATCTGTTCAGCACCCCGGTGACCATCGCTGCCCATCCCGGTCATGATCACCGAGAGCACGTGCGCTCCGTAGAGTTCCGCGATCGACCGGAACATGGGGTCCACCGCCGGACGACAGTAGTTCTCCTGCGGCCCCTGATCGAGGACGACCACGGGCCCGTTCGCCTTCTGCTGGAAACGCATGTGCCAGTCGCCGGGGGCGATGAGCACCTGTCCTGCTTTCACCGAGTCACCTTGGGCGGCTTCCCGTACGGACAATTTCGCTTTCCCGTCGAGTCGTTGGGCGAAGAGTTGGGTGAACACCGGCGGCATGTGCTGAGTGACGACGACAGGAACCGGGAAGTTCGCCGGTAGCGCGCTGACCACCGTGGTCAGAGCGTCCGGCCCACCGGTGGAGACACCGATGGCGACGATGTCGACCCGTCCGCCAGGGGTGGGCGTCGGTAGCGGACCCGCCGCCGCGCTCCCGGCCGCCTGCCCGGGTGACGGCGCCCCGCCGAAGGCCGGCCGGGCGACTCGGGGCTGCGGGGGAACCCGCCCGGTCAGCGACTTGATCTTGGGGATCAGTTGGCTACGGACGGCTTCCATCGACTCCGACAGGGAACCGACGTTCGCCGGTTTGGTGACATAGTCCGAGGCTCCGCGCTCCAGGGCGTCCAGGGTGGCGCCGGCGCCCCGCTCCGTCAGCGTCGAGAACATGATGATCGGGAGCTTCTTGTACGTCTTGCGGACCTCGACGAGCGTCTGCAGACCGTCCATGATGGGCATCTCGACGTCCAAGGTGAGGATGTCCGGCTTGAGCATAGGGATCTTGTCGAGAGCGTTCTTGCCGTTGACGGCGGTGCCCACGACCTCGATCTCCGGGTCCTGCGCCAGGACGTCGGAGACGAGACGGCGTATGACGACCGAGTCGTCACACACCATCGCTCGGATCTTGGATGCCATCAGAGCAGCCCCAGCATGGCCAATTTGTCCTCGATGATCTCCGTGGTGAAGGGCTTGATCACGTATTCGTGGGCACCGGCGGCGAGCGCACGGACGATATTGGCTTGTTCGGCCTCGGTGGTGACCATCATCAGGGTGATGTCACGCCAGTCGCGGTTCTTGCGGACCTCGACGATGAATTCGAGGCCGTTCATGACGGGCATGTTCCAGTCGACGAGGCAGACGTCGGGGAGTGGTCCGCGCTGGACGGCTTCGAGGGCCTGGGCGCCATCACCGACGGCTTCGACCTCGAAGCCGAGGCTGTCCATGGTCCGCGTCAGGATCGTCCGCATGGCTCGTGAGTCGTCGATCACCAGTGCACGCATGTTCGTCCTCTTGCTGAGTCTGGGGGCGTCCCGGGGTGGGGCGCCGGGTGGGGCGGTTCCGCTGGGTGGCGGGTACGGCGTGGGCTGTCGGGCCCGGGGCTCGGTCTGCGTGGAGGGGGCGCGGGTGCTGCGGTCCTTCCATATCGAGGACGAGCGGTAGGTCATCTCCCCATCGGCGAAATCACCGAATTCTCAAGCAGTCTCGTCAAGCACCCGATGTTGGGTGCATTCAGGCTGCCTTTCCGCCGACGAGGACGGCTTTGTCGGCGTCCAGGACCAGCAACAGGTCGCGGTCGAGTTTGCAGACCTTGACCACCAGGTCACGTACCTGGGTGGGCACGGTCTCAGGTGGGGCTTCGAAGCGGTCCAGGTCGGGTTCGAGAACGTCACCGATCTCGTCGACGAGGAGGCTGGTCGCTCCTTCGGAGGTGCGGACCACCACGTTGGTGACCGTCTCTCCTGGTTCTCTGGGGGGTAGTCCCATCTGGTGGCGTAGGTCGACGGTGATGACGATCTGTCCGCGGAGGTTGATCAGTCCGGAGACCGCTTTGGGTGCCAGGGGGACCTTGGTGAGGTCTTGTTGACGCAGTACTTCTTGGACGGTGTCGACGGGGACCCCGAAGAGGTGTCCGCCGAGGCGGAAAGTGCAGTACTGGTTGGCCATGGTGATCACCGTGCTCCGGCGTAGTCTTCGTCCGAGAATTGCTGCCCGTAGGTCTCCAGCTCTGGTGGCAGCATGCCCATGAGGGCGTGGTCGATATTGAGCAGCTCGGTGACATGCTCGTTGACCACGGCGGATCCGAGGTTTCCACCGGTGTCGAGGTGGGTGCGGATCGCCAGTTCGTCCTCGACGATGTCGAGCACCTGGGAGACCACGAAACCGAACAGTTGTTCGCGGTGTTGGCAGACGACGACCTGGAGCGGGGTGTTCTCCTCCATCGCGTCGTAGGTGCCGTAGTCGTCGGCGAGGCGCAGCAGCGGCAGGATGACGCCACGGTATTGGACGACCTGGTTGGAGCCGACGGTCTCCACGCGGGACATCGGGAATTCTTCGAGTCGTTCGACGACCTTGAGCGGCAGCGCGGCGCGGCGTCCGTTGCCGAGTTTGACGACGAGTAGCGATGTGGCGTCGCTGTGGGAGCGGCGGGCGGCTTCTTCGGCAGCCCGTTTGGCTGCCTCGCCGGAGTCGTTGATCATGCCGGCGCGGGCGGCGAGGCTGTTGGCGTCGAGGATCAGGGCGACCCGGCCGTCGCCCATCAGGGTGGCGCCGGCGTACAGGTTGATGCCGCGTAGTTGTTTGCCCAGTGGTTTGACGACGATTTCCTCGGTGTCCTCGATGTCGTCGACGACCAGTCCGAACTGTTTCTCGTCGGCTTTGAGTACGGCGATGAAGGTCGTGTCGTGGTCGACCTGCTCGGATTCGAGTTGTTCGCGCAGGTCGACGAGCGGGAGGAGCGCTCCGCGCAACCGGTAGACGGGGGTGCCTTGGATGGTCTCCAGGCGGGCGGCGGCTTGTTCCCGGTCGAGGCGGACCAGTTCGAGGAGGTTGACCTGAGGGATGGCGAACATGTTCTCGTCGCCGCGGACGAGCAGGGCCGGGATGATGGCCAGGGTCAGCGGGATCTTGATGCGGACCGTGGTGCCTTCGCCGGTGACGCTGTTGATGTCGATGACGCCACCGATCTTCTCGATGTTCGTCTTGACGACGTCCATGCCGACGCCTCGTCCGGAGACATTGGTGACGGCGGCGGCGGTGGAGAAACCGGCCCGGAAGATGAGGTGCATCGCATCCCGGTCGCTCATCCGATCGGCTTCTTCGCGGGAGATGAGTTGTTTCTCCACGGCCTTGTCGCGCAGTTTGTCGGGGTCGATCCCGGCACCGTCGTCGATGATCTCGATATTGACCTGTCCGCCTTCGTGGAAGGCTCGCATGAGCAGGCGTCCTTCGGCGGGTTTGCCCTTGGCGATGCGGATGTCGGGCTGCTCGATGCCGTGGTCGCAGGAGTTGCGGACCAGGTGGGTCAGCGGGTCCTTGATCGCTTCGAGGATGGTCTTGTCGAGCTCGGTGTCCTTGCCCTCCATCTCGACGCGGATCTGGCGGCCCATCTGGTTGGACAGGTCACGTACGACGCGGGGGATCTTCGACCAGACGTTGTCGATGGGCTGCATGCGCGTCTTCATGACGCCTTCCTGCAGTTCACCGGCGACGAGGTTGAGGCGGTGCATGGACCGCATGAGTTCCTGGTCCTGGCGGGCGGCGGCCCGCTGGATCAGCTGGTTTCGGGTGAGGACGAGTTCACCGACGAGGTTCATCAGGGTGTCGAGCAGGTCGACGTCGACGCGGATGCTGGAGTCGGCGACGCTGCGGCGCTGCTGAGTTTCCCCGTCACCAGCGGCGGCCGGTTTCGGCTTCGGTTGGTTGGCTGCCTGGGCTGCGGTGGACTGGGCGGCGTCAGCGGCTTTCGCGGCGGCGGCAGGCGCGGTGGGGATCGTCGGCTCTGAGGTGCCGCCGGGGCCTGTTCCTGCGGCGGGTGGCGGCGTGGGCGCCGGCTCGGGTTGCGCTGCGGGCGGGGCCGGTGCAGGCGCGGAGGATGCGCTGGATCCTTCGGCGACGACGACCTGAACGTGCGAGGCGACCGGTACTTCCACGGTCACGCTGGGTGCATTCTCGGCGACGTGTTCGGCCTGTTCGACCGCTTCGACGACGGTTTCGACGACTTCGGCTTGAGCTTCGGCGACGGCTGCGGTCGGCGCGCCGCCAGCGGCTTCGGCGGCCGGTGACCGTCCTTCGAGCAGGATGTGCAGCCGAGACACCAGGTCGGTGTAGGTCTCGGTGCCTTCGTTGCCGTCGTTCTCGATATGTCCCAGCAGGGCTCGGACCGCATCGACCATTTCCAGGAGGGTGGTCGCGATCTCGTTGGTCAGGGCCATCTCGCCGTCGCGGAGCTTGCTCAGCAGGCTCTCGCCGGCGTGCGCCACCGATTCCAGGGTGTGCAGTGCCAGGAAGCCACTGGTGCCCTTGATGGTGTGCAGGGTCCGGAAGATGCTCGACAACAACTCACGGGAGCCGGGGTCGCGTTCGAGAGCGAGCAGGTCCTGGTCAAGCTGGTCGAGATTCTCGTGGCTCTCGATCAGGAACTCCTGAACGATCTCCTCCATGCCTTCCATCGGCAAGCTCCTCGTGAGATGTGGGGAATCGAGCCTTCAATCGGCACCGCGACAGCGGATCTGAGTGAGTCGCTCATCGTCGACGTGGCCAATCGCTCACGGGCACGGTGGCGTTCATCCTGTTCTGTGTCCTCTTCTGTGCCCTCTTCGCCGTTCTCTTTCCTGATCGGCACCGGCTGTTCGTACCCTCAGCGGTCGCACACGGACCGGTCCAGGGGCGAGCTGGCCCGGTTGAAGCGACCGTTCGGCGCTCAGTAGGGTCCGCTCGCTACGAAGCCGGGGAGGTGTGCCGATTCCGGACAACGGCGAAAGTGCACCTCCGGGGCATCGCGCCACCCCTGCCTTCAAGGTCGTCATCGCACGCCACGGACCTATCGGAAAGCATGAGCCCGTGACCAGCGATGAAGTGCTCAAGTCCCTTGTGTCACAGCCGATAAGGCCGTCGTCCACGTGTGGTCAGGCCGTACGGGCGGGGCAGCAGACCCGACCCGTGCAGTACAACAGGCCAGCCGCCGACCTACCTTCCGAAGGGCCTTACCCGAAGGACTTCACAAAGGACCGCGTTATGCACTTGTCCAGCGACGATGTCGCACAGATCATTCAAGAGGTGTGGAGTTCCATGCTCGGCATAGATGCCGAGCCGGTCGACATGCCTCGCCCGGAGACCGACACGGCAGTGGCCGGTTCTGTCGGCGTCACCGGGGCCACCGACTGTCTCATCTCCATGGAGATGAATGCAGACGGCGCCCGCCGGTTCGCAGCGACGATGTTCGGCATGGCCGACGACGAGGCCTCCGACGACGACATCGCCGATGGCATCGGCGAACTCACCAATATGGTCGGTGGGAACATCAAGTCCCTGCTTCCTGAACCCAGCACCTTGTCCCTTCCGGTCGTCGCGTCCGGGAAGAGCCCGACGTTGCGGGTGCCCGGCGGTCGGCCGTTGTTGGAGGCCGGTTATATCGCCGACGGGTTCTCGATGTACCTCACCGTGTGGAATCGCCCGCAAAAGAATTGACCCGGTTCGTGCCGCCCCCGTCCACCGGGTCGGCGGCTACTCCCGGGCATCGAGCACGACGTCGGGCGCCTGTCTGCGATGTCCTCGACGTCCGGTCCTCCGCCCCGACGCTCAGAGAGAGAGAAAACTGTGAAGGTCGTAGTCGCCGATGACAGCCGCGCCATGCGCATGATCGTGGTCCGGACGCTGCGTCAGGCCGGATATGACGGTGCTGAGATCATCGAATGTGAGAACGGCGCCGAAGGTATGGAAGCCGTGAAGGCCAACAGCCCGGACATGGTGTTGTCCGACTGGAATATGCCGGAGATGAGCGGCATCGAATTCCTGCAGGCTTTGCGCGCCGAGGGCAACAATGTGCCTTTCGGTTTCGTCACTTCCGAGGGTTCGGACGCGATGCGTTCGCAGGCTTCGGAGTCCGGGGCGCTCTTCCTGATCGCCAAACCGTTCACCGCCGACATGTTCTCAGAAGCTTTGAAACCTGTCCTCGGCTGATCTTTCCCTACCCGGTACGCACTTTTAAGCGAGAACCTCACACGTCATGACACCGATCCCTGAGCCGAAGCCTGTGAAGGACCTTTTCCAGGACCTTCTCGGCCGCACGGTCACGATCGCCCATATGGACAAGCCGGTGGTACCGTCCGCGCGGCGCGCCTGCTGCACCGGTCTGTACGTCGACGGAAATATCGACACGAAGGCCATCGTCTGCGCCGATCTGGATCTTGCGGCGCGGGCAGGCGCTGCTCTGGGCCTGGTGCCTCCCACCGGGGCGCAGACCGCTATCGACAATGTCGAGCTCCCCGCTGCGCTCTACGACAATTTCTACGAGGTGATGAATATCTTCGCCTCCTTGTTCAATGTCGGGGAGAACGACACCCACCTGAAACTCAATGCCGTTTTCCAACCCGGCTCGGTCATCCCCACGAATGCGGCCATGCTGCTGCGTGGCCTCGGCAAGCGGGCTGACTTCCAACTCGATATCGAGGGTTATGGTCTGGGCGCCCTCGGCATCGTGGTCCCCTTCTGATCGGCTGCCCGGGGCCTTACCGGTCTCCGGGCGGGCAGATCCGCCACTCCCCTGTGGCACGCATGATTCGGTCCGGTGAGGTCCGGCACCCCTGGATGGGGTGCCGGACCTCACTCCGTGTCGGGGGCCTTCCGGCCGGGGTCTCCCAGCACCTCGCAAAACTACGGATGTCCCGTATGGTCTCCACCCGCCAGGACGGACAGAAGGTCTTCTACCGGCTCGCCGACGAACACGGACGACAGCTCGTCGCAGACGCGATCTACCAGCCCCAGCACACGGCGGATGACCTCCCCGCCCACCACCACGCCCACCCCTCACCAGCGCAGCTGGACCAGAACGGGTCATGATCACCGTCCTGCACCATCGCACCTACGCGAAGCTGTTCAGCGCCCAGGTCATCGCGCTGATCGGCACCGGTCTGCTCACCGTGGCCCTGAGCCTGCTCGCCTTCGACATCGCCGGCGGACAGGCCGGTGTCGTGCTCGGCACCGCGCTCACCATCAAGATGGTCGCCTATGTCGCCCTCTCCCCCCCCCGTGATCGCGGCCCTCGTCGCCGGCTTTCTCGGATCGGCGCTCCTGGTCGCGATGACCGCGCTACCCGCTGCCGCACCCCAGGAATCAGCGCCCTTCCTTCAGCGACTCACCCTCGGCACAAGGGTCTTCGGCGCCCACCGCGAACTGCACAGCCTGCTGGCCATGAACCTCGTCGTAGCAGCCTCGACAGCGGTGGTCGTCGTGAACACTGTGCTCCTGGGCCGGGAACAGTCCGATGTCGCCCTCATGTTCGCCGCCTATGGCACGGGATCCATGATCACCGCGCTGGCCACCCCCCGCGTGCTGGAGCACACCACCGACCGTCGTCTCATGTTGACCGGAACCGCAGTGGTCCCCCTCGGGCTCCTCGTGGGCACAGGCTTCCTGGCCTCGCCCCCGCACCGGTGGGCGTGGACGGCGCTGTGCGCCACCTGGTTCGTCCTGGGCGCCGCGAATTCCACCGTTCTGACCTCGTCGGCACGCCTCATCCGCCGCAATACGGCCGATGTCCAAGGACCGGCGACCTTCGCGGCGCAGTGACCGCCGCAGTGGTCTGGCTGTTGACGGGAGGAAGCAGACACCCGGAACACCACCTGTCAAGGTGATTTTTCGACAACGCAGTGATCCTCACACCTCAGTGATCCTCACACCTCAGAGCTACCCCGCATCTGGGAAAACTCTGACCACCGCGGTCAGCCCGGGACGAAACGTGTTAGACGAGCTGCCAGCCCCAGGTTCGGCCCGTCGAAAGGAACCTGTTGCTGAGAAAGCAATTCAGGATCGCGCACGATAACGGACAAATGATGCAGGACGGTCATGAAATGCCCTAACTCCACCAAGAGCGCTTCCGGATCACCATCGGGCACGATGGCGCCGAAACATGCTTTAGAACTGACCTCAGCGAAGGACTCCACTCGAAGACCTGCCATCTCGGTCTGTCCACCCATCGCTCCAATAATCGCTGTCACCGCTGAGCTATCCACGTCTGTCGGATCATTTGCCACTGCGAAGACCAGCTCGACTGGAGCATCAGTCGGAATCATCTCCCGATACCCCCGCAGCACAGCGAACGGCAAAGTCGCAGATGACCAATCCGTTGCCACCACAAGTCGCAAAGGTCGGATCTGAGCCGGCGCTGTTGGCAGCTCAAAGGAAAGGTCCTCGATTTTGCGGGCAAGCGCCGCCAGCGTGTCTGGAGCATCGCCGAGCTGACTCTGCTGCGGGATCGGCGAGGATGCCGCTACGGTGTCCTCAGCAGCCGATGCTTGCGCTACTGCTGATTGCACCAGTTTGAGCATGTCGTCCACATCAGCGATGGCGCCGGGTGTGACGCGCGGGTTCTGCTCGTTGTCGGATTTCACGTGTGGTACCTCTCGATCACGGCGGAGGGTGCATCCGCACTACGTGTCCCCATCGGCAGTCTCACGAAGGTCCTGATCCTCGTTCAAGGCTTTCAGAGCTAGCAGCGAGTGCAACATGGTGCGTTCGTGACAGGTCCGTTCAGCGCAGGAAGTCCATCAGCGACGGCTGGATGATCTTCGCCGACGCCTGGAGCGCCGCATTGTAGGCATTCGACTGGATGTTCAGATCCATGGCCGCCTTGATGAAGTCGACGTCCTCGACCTTGGACAGGGCGATGGCCGCGCCGTCGTCCAGTCGACCGTTGAGATCTTCCATCGCGTTCAACCGGTTCACCCGCGCACCGACCGTCGAGGAGGCCGAGGACAGTTTCTCGGCGGCCTTGTCCAGGTCGGCGAGGTCTGCCTGAAGTTTGGCCTGATCGGCGGGGTCCGTCGAGGTCAGGTGGGAGACGATGCGGTCGAGCAGGCCTGTGGTGGCCGGGTCACCGGTCTTGTCCAGCAGACCCGGACCGGTGCCGGCCGGGTTACCGAAGGCAGCTTTCCCGGAGACCGCGATGTTGATGTCACCGGCGGCACCGTCGGCCTCGGTCACCTTGCGCCACACCGCTTCGTCGTTGCCCTGGAAGACCCCGGTGGTCGGGTCGAAGGCGTTCGCCTGGGTGGTGGTCCCACCGAAGACGGGTTGCTCGGCGTACTTGGTGTTGGCCAGTTGGACGAGACCTTCGCGGATCTGGTTGATCTCGTTGGCGTAGGCCTCACGTTGCAGTGGCCCGTTGGTCCCGTTGGCGCCGGCGACGACGAGTTGACGAACCTTGTTGAGCATCGTCTGGCTGCGGGTCAGTGCGTCATCGGCCGCCTGCATCCGGGACATGCCGTCCTTGATGTTGTCTCCCAGCGTGGAGAGCGAACGCTGCTGGTCGCGCAGTCGCATAGCGCTGACGGTGTCGACCGGACTGTCCGAGGCCCGGTTGAGGCGCTTGCCGGAGGTGAGCTGTTCCTGGGTCTTCTGCAGACGTTCCAGGCTGCTGTTGAGCCCGGACATCTGGGTCCGGTTCATCGAGTTCTGGGTGATACGCATGATCGTGTCTCCTGGTCAGTTCAGCGCTCAGCGCGTCATGTTGAGGAGCGACTCGATCGTCGCGTCCACCGCGGTGATGAACTTGGCTGCAGCTTGGAACGAGTGCTGATATTTCATCAGGTTGGTCATCTCTTCGTTGAGACTGACCCCGGAGACCGCGTCACGGGCGTCGTCGGCGGTCTTGGCGACATTGGCCGCTGCGGTCTGATTGCGGTAGATGCTGGCCGCTTCGACCCCGAGGGTGACCACCAGACCTCGCAATTTGTCGTCGGCCCCGTTGGGCATGCTCATCTTGGTGGACATCGTCTTGGCGTTGTCACCGTTGAAGGCACCGGTTGCCGGGTCGGCGGTGGACAGGGCGAGATCGTTGGGTCCGCCCGCGAAGGAGATCTTCGAGGCGGCACGGGCACCGGTGGGCAGGCTGTTCCCGGTGGTGGCGTCGACGAAGAGCTTGGGGGCTGCAGCGTCCTGTTTCACACCGGTCACCGTGTAGTTGTCGGCCTGGGTGTCGTTGACCGTCTTGGCGATGGTGGTCGCGATGTCGTCGAGTTTGTCCAGGTACTTCGGCAACGTCTCGTTGAGGGCGGTGCGCTGCGCCGTCATGGTGCTGCGGCTCCCGGCCGGCATGGCGGTGCCGGCGGGTACGCCACTGGGCAGGGAGGCGGTGATGTCCTCACCGTTGTCGTAGAACTTGTCCCAGACGACGTCGATCTTGTCCGGAGCGGTCGTCCGGAAGGCGACCGCGTCCCCGGCACCGGTGCTCTTCAGCGTCCAGTTCTTGTTGCCGTCGACCAGGTACTGTCCGCCGAGTTTGACGTTGACGACACCGTCCTCGGCTCTCTCGGAGACGGCGCCGGTCAGTGTCGTCACCTTCTCCACCAGGAGGTCACGCTGGTCGGCGAGTTCGTTGGCCGGAAGCCCGTTGATCACGTTGTTGCGGATCGCGCGGTTGAGTTTGGCGATATCGGCGGCAGCCTTGTTGACGTCGGTGATGTTGGCGTCGAACTGGGTGCGAGTGTCATTCCACTGCACCTCGAGGGTGCCGGCCTGACGGTTGAGCTCGTCGGCGACGGCCTTGCCTCGCTCGACGACGACATTGCGGGGCGCTTCGGACTTGAGGTCGCTGCCTGCAGTCGACCAGGATCCCCAGAATTCGGCCATCCGCTGCTTCAGGCCGGTGTTGCTGGGCTCGGAGATGGTCCGCTCGATGGCCTCGTAGGTCTTCTGCGTCTCGTTGAGGTCGCCGAGAGTCTGGTGGGCAGTACGGGCGCGTGCTTCAAGGAATTCGTCCCGCATCCGGGAAACCCCGGTGACCTGGACCCCGCCACCGGTCTGGTCGTACTTCGCCCAGATGGCCGGGACGGTGGGGCCACCGACGGCGACCTGATCGACGCGCTGCCGCGAGTAGCCGGGAGTAGCAGAGTTCGCAATGTTCTGGCCCGTGATATCCAGGCCACGCTGCGCGGCGAAGATGGCACGCGCACCAAGGTTCAGGCTTCCGAAAGATGACATCTGGGGTGGTTCACCTCATCCGTGAGGGCGGCAGGGCCGCATCGTGCTGTCCTGGGCCGGCCAGGAAGCTCCTGGACAGCTGTTCTCCTATCGGCCAGTTCATGGCCTTCTTGACGAGATAACGATCAGACCGCCCGATCTAGGTAGAGCGCTTGCGCCCCTGCATGTTTGGTCTCACGTCTCTCGAAACGCAGGTCTGCATCCGTGGCCACGAGCTGGTACTGGACGAAGGTCGCGAGGAGCCCTGTCCGTTGGATCAGATTCGTGACACGCCCCGCCAAGTCAGTAGGCAACTCCCCCAGGTCGCCCGGCTCGATGAAGGCCGGTACCTCGGTCACATTCCCGGTGCGCAAGGCTTCCTCCTGTGCATCGAGGTCGTCCTCCATCGCCTTGAGCGCCGACTCCCAAGCCTGTCGAGACATGTCAGTTCACCTGCTTGGCAGCCTGATGCCAGGCGTCTCGGAGAGGTTCGACGATCTCGCGCACACCGTGGATACGGGCGGAGTCCTTATGCACATTGGCTTGGAAGAGTTCTTGGAGGCAGAACTCATAGATCGCGAGTAGTTGGTCGCCGCCTTCCCAGGCTTTGACATCAAGTGTCGTTGCCAGCTCGGTGATGATCTCCTGAGCATGGACGAGGTTGTTATGGGTTCCTGCGACATCCTTGGCGACCGCGGCCTTCTCCGCATTCAGTAGATCCTTGCTGAGCCGGTCGTACAGCATCAGCAGGAGCTGCGCTGGAGAAGCAGTGCTCACCGTGTTCTGTGCATACCGATTACGAAGGTGGGCCGCGGTCGTCATGGAGTCTCCTTTTACTTGCCCGACGACGAGAGTGAGGCCAGCTGTCCGCTGAGCCACTGCCCCTGGGACTGCATCTTGGAGAGCAGCGTCTCGAGAGCGGTGAACTGCCTCGACAACGTCGACTGGCGCAGCGTCATCCGGTCGTTGAAGTCGGCGATCTGTTTGGTGTAGTCCTTCAGGAGCGCCTGCTCCCCCTGGATCCGCACCGTCAACAACCCATCGGCCGAGTTGGTGACCTGCTTACCGAGATCAGCCACCTTGGTGGCCGTGTCGGTGAAGGCCTTCTCGACCACCTTCGGGTCCTTGGTGTACGCCGCTTCGAACTTGGCCTTGTCGAAGGCCAGGGTGCCGTCCTTCTGGATCTGCAGTCCTGCGTCGGCCAAGGCGCCGGAGTTCGCCCCGGAGAAGAGGGCCTGCAGCTTGTACTGCACGTCCCTGACGACGGACTCACCGTTGAGCGATCCCGAGGTCTTCTTGTCCGGGTCGTACTTGGTGTTGTCCTTCATGGACTTCAACGCGGCATTGGTCGCGTCGACGAAGCCCTTGACCTTGTCCGAGATGGCTGTGGTGTCGGATTTGACGTCGATGGTGACCGGGGTGGTCGACACCGAGGCCGCGGTGACGGTCACTCCGGGGACGACGTCCTTGAAGGTGTTGCTGGGTGAGCTGAGGGCGAAACCGTTGGCCCCGCCGAGTTGGATCTTGGCGTCCTGGCCGGTGGTCACATTGGCAAAAGTGCCCAGCGGGGTCCCGGAGGACACCTGTACGTCGGTGCCGGCACCGGTGGTGGACGAACTGATCTGGAGCCCGTAGTTGCCCGGGGACACCTGGACCATGTTGGCTGTGACGCCCATGCCCGATTTGTTGATCGAGTCGACGACATCGGCCAGTGACTGTCCGGCAGTCACCGAGAACGACTTGGTGGTCGGGTTCGCCGCCCCTGCCCCCGCGGTGAGGTCGAAGGTGAAATCTGATCCGAAGGTCGCCGTTGAGGCAAAAGTGGCGTCCGATTTCACCGATCCGGCCTGGGCCAGCTGATCCACGGTGAACGACAGCGAGGTCGGCTTCGCCGTGGACCCGGTGACGGCAGTGGCCACGTCTTTGTTACTGGTTGTGGCTGAGGTCGACTGCCAGGCCGAAGCCCCACCGAGAAGCGTGTCGGGGATCAGTCCTTTGGCCGAGTCCCCCATCGTCTTGAAGAGGCCGTTGAGATTCTGCAATGTCGAGACGAGTTTGGTGCTCGTGCTCTGCGCAGTGACGTACCGGTCGCCGGCCAACCGTTCGGCCGACATCAGCTTGGCGACGATGCTTGCCGAGTCGAACCCGGTCAAGCCACTGACCTGCATACCACCTGCCATGGTCTTCCCTCCTGTTCTGGTGGTGAGTGACGCAGAAACCAGAACGGGGGCGCGGGCGTGATGCCCGCGCCCCCTACTGGTTGATCACTGCGTGTCGGATCAGCCCAGGAGCTTGAGGACCGACTGCGGGGCCTGGTTGGCCTGTGCCAGCATCGAGATACCGGCTTGCTGCAGGATCTGGTTGCGGCTGAACTGCGTCATTTCCTTGGCCATGTCGGCGTCACGGATCCGGGACTCGGACGCGGCCAGGTTCTCCGAGGACACACCCAAGCTCTTGATCGCGTGGTCCAGACGGTTCTGGACGGCACCGAGGCTGGAGCGAGTGGTGGCCACAGCATCGATGGCTTTGTCGATCGCATCGATCGCCGCACCTGCAGTGGTCATCGACAGAGCGTTAATCGTGAGTGTCGCACTGGTCAGTGCTGAGGTGCCGAAGGTCATGGTGTCCGAGGAGTTCGCCCCGACCTGCAGGGTGAACGCCGCCGTGGTGAAGACATCCAGACCGTTGAACTTCGTCCGCTTACCGATCGCATCGATCTCGGAGTTCAGCGCGGTGACCTCGGACTGGATCTGAGAAAGGTTCGTGGTCGAGTTGGTGCCATTGGCCGACTGGACCGCCAGCGTACGCATACGCTGCAGCATCGAGTGCACCTCGTCGAGGGCACCTTCTGCCGTCTGCACCAGGCTGATACCGTCCTGGGCATTGCGGGCGGCCTGGTTGAGACCGCTGACCTGGCCACGCAGTTTCTCGGAGATCGCGAGACCAGCGGCGTCGTCAGCAGCCCGGTTGATACGCAGACCAGAGGACAAACGCTCCAGGCTCGTCTGCGTCGCACCCTGGGTGTTGGACAGGTTGCGGTAGCTGTTGAGCGCAGCGATGTTGGTGTTGATCTGCAGACCCATGGTGTTCTCCTTCGTGGATACGGGGTCCTGCCGCGCCTTCCCTGGCCCGACAGATGGTGAGAGTTCAGGGCGTCCAACCCCTAGTTCCTCACTGCCCTTCTTTTCGTCCTCTGCGGGGAGGAGCTGAGCTTTTTCCGGCTGGACCCGGTCAGGTTGTTCTCCCGGTGGGGGTGGCATTCGCCGGTCGGCCCCAGTGGCTCCGGTATTCCTGTGCGACCAACCGTCCGCTCTCACTGTGGTTGGCGAAGGCTGCTTCCACATCTGCGTCGTAGTCCTGGCTGGCTTGAGCCAGGAGAACAGCCAGCTGGGAGGCCTCCTTCTTCCCCCAGAGCGCGATCATCAGCCCGGCGACGACATGTGCGCCGCCGTGGCGTGTGGCCAGCGCCAAACCCGCAGAAAGCGCTTCTTCGGTGTGTCCTTGCCGAGCAGCCAGCTCCATACGGAGCAGCAGGACCTCTCGCCAAGGCGCCATATACCCCTGAGGGGTGGTCGGACGATCGACACTTCGAATGATCTCCAGGGCCTCTGCGAATTCCTGTTTGGCATGGAGCGCTCGTCCGCGTAGCCATCTGACATGGCTGTTTTCTTCCGCGCCTGTTTCGATGGCCTTCAGGAACCCCAAGGCTTCGTCCGGGTGATCATCCATCAGCTGGAATTCAGCCAATCGACAAGCCGCTTCGGCACGTACTGCGCTGTGTGCCTGCAAGGTGAGCACTTCCTCGAGGTCTGCTTCAGCCTCGGCCCGCCGACCGAGCCCGGCATGAGTCCTGCCTCGGTCCAACAATGCGGTGGACAATTCCTCGTCAGTGGGCTGACCTGCACGGAGACGTTCGACGTAGTTCTCTGCCAACGCGAGATTACGGTGCAGTTTCCCCTCGATCGTCTCCGAGGTATACCCATGGTGGACGAGGTGGATGATCCGCTCAGGAAGGGTGAAGGGTTGGAGCGGGCACCCGTCCTCGACCCGCATCGGACGTTCATGCACCCGCCCCACGAAGGTGGCGGCTTTGTTCCTCAGGATCCTCAAGGCACGAGCCTGCACCGCACCTCCGGGATCATCGGCCATCTTGTTGATGAGCCAGCCGGCTTCCAGCCGAGGTGCTTGAGCAGTCATCCGCAGCACGACTGCGAGTCGTTCGATGTCGACCACAAGTCGTTCATCGGCATCGATCCACAGGACCCAGATGGCAGAGGTCATCGCCAAGGACTCGTTACGAGCCCGGGAGAAATCATCGTCCCAATAGCCCTCCCGGACGATCGCGCCTTCGGCTCTGGCAAGTTCGACGGTTCGGTCGGTGGAGCCAGTGTCGTAGACACAGATCCGACCCAACAGCGGCCGCAGTGCCTTGACCGACCGAAGACAGTCTGCGATGTGGGCTTCCTCATTTTTGACGATCATCGCCACATCGATCAACGACTGACCTGAAGATTTCTGATGTCCCTTCCGTCGTCGTTTCACGTCGGGATCTCCTCCTTGTCGAGAACACCACGGATCTGTGCTCGCACATCGGCCAAGACGTGCGGGCCCAGGCTGCTCAGTAACTGCCACAATGCGCCGCGGTCTCGGTCGCCCCAGAGTTCCACCAGCGGCAGAGCAAGACCTGGGACTCCTTTTTGCACACGAGTTAGGCAAACAGCAAGGGCTTCTTCGCTCCGGTCAGCTGCAACCAGAGCAAGCACAAGGTCACCCGTCAGTTGAGTCGCGCCCACGACGACACCGGTCGCATCTGTCGGCGTGCTCAGCTTCTGTAGCAAGGCAGCGGCTTGAAGGTGACGTCCAGCTTGGTGGTGTGCTCGCGCAATGAGCCAGTCACAATATTCGGGGTCGGAGCCCTGTCCCCGCAGAAGCTCGGCCAGGTGGAGCGCCATGTCTGTGGCGTCCAGGCTTAGCAGTGCAAGAGTAATCAACTCTCCTGCATGACGTTCACGGGAAGTAGCGCCTAGCCGCCAGATCGGAGTCAGTACTTCGATGGCCTCGGCATAACGGAGGCCGATCAGATAGGACTTGGCCAGGTTGATACGGCGCCGATCCATCTCGGCGATTTCCTCGCCAGGTGGGGCCTGTTCGAGTTCCTTGAGGGCAATCTCAATATTCCGGGTTGACTTCGCCACACAGGAATCGACGTCAGCATAACCTTCATGGCGCAGGAGGACAATTTCCATAGGTAGAAGAGCCGTCTCTTCCCGATATCCATGATCGAGATGAACCGGCTTTTCATGCAAACCGCCAGCAAAACTATAACAGCCCCGGCGAAAAAGTCGAGGAAGTCTCTGGATGCCCAACTCAGCCCCATTCGGCCCCCTGTTCACCAGATGCACGCCATACAAGGAGACCCTCTTCGAAGTCTCCTTCAGCACCTGGGCCAACCTGGTCGCATCAACCTGAAGTCGCTCATCAGCATCGATCCATAACACCCATTCGGTACTGGCCATTGCCAGGGACTCGTTTCGGGCACGCGCAAAATCATCATCCCAATGCCCTTGCTGTACATGACACCCGAACTGCTGAGCGATCGCCACGGTGGCATCGGAAGAACCAGTGTCATAAATGCAGACCTCTTTTAGGATCTCCCGTATAGCAGTCAGCGATTCCAAACACGCAGGAAGACGCTCCTCCTCATCCTTCACGATCAGAATCGCAGCGAGAGACGGGTCGCTTCCGTAATTCATCGCACCGACCCAGCGTTGACGTGCGCGGACAAGCGGTACGCTTCCACGATGCCATGCCGCAGCCATGCTGCGGCATCTCCAGCTCGCTCGATCCGCATCATCGACGCATTAATTGACCTACTGACCATTTCTGGATCCGCCAACAAGGATATGGTGCGGTCAACTATTTCCGCATAGGTCGCATGTAGGCAAGCCTCTCGCATTTGCAGATTATCCTCGGTCGTCAGATTCATCTCGCAAACGACAGGGACCGCATTAACCCACAAGTAAGCTAGCCGAGGCAGCTCCAGGATTTGCCCTTCGTGGAAATGCATATTCAGAACCAGTCGGCTACGCCGAATCCATTGGTCACGCTCATCCGCGTAGACCCCGAAAAGATGTTTGACGGTGAGGCCAGCCCTATGCAGTTCGTTCAGTACTGCTGCCCGACGTTCGTTGAGGGACCCGTAGAAAAGGACATCAATATCTGGATGGTCGCCTCGAAGATTTCGGCGGATCATCGGGTCACTGACCGCGGCAACATGTACGACCCTGGTTGCACCAGTCCGACGCCAAACGTCCTGATTCGTGAGCGAATAGTCCCAAATGATGAATTCCCTCATCAAGGCGAGGAGTTCTTCGGTCATGAAGGCCAGATGCGTCCAGCCCAGGGGCTCCCAGTTGTAAAGGATGCTTTCGCGAGGCAGCGCAGCGAGTGCAGCACGATCATGAAGGTGGGGCGCCAAGACGATGGTCTGGCTCCCAGCAGAGCAGCATTCTGTTGTCGTCGAAACTCGAAGACCTAGTCGCCGTAGTCCACCGGTGATGGCCAGGATCAGCTCGTCGAAGGCATGGGCGTGCAGGTTACGCCGAGGATCGGGGACGACGAGGCGGATATCTCCGGGAATCGGAGCCACAGATGCCTCCAGAGTCGGTCTCATCGCAATGGGCGGACGAACACCTGCCTATCGACACCTCGAAGTCGGTTCTGACGCGAATCCGAGTCAGAGGGTATGCACTTCATGACCAATTCGTCAGATATCACAGGCAATGGCCGATTCGGACCTCATCTGTTCGGCCTATACGAGGGAGCATCCTGTGATCGTCTTCGGTGTCCGGCCCGAGGCGCAGACCGAGCCTGCCCGTCAATGCATCACCGTCGGAGAGCAGTCCTGCCTGGTAACAGTGGCGGACGAACCTATCAACCGCGCATGGAACGAGATCTCAACGGTTGCTGCTTCTCTCGATGATCTCGAAGCTGTGGTCTTCGTGCGGGAACAGATGGCTGACTGGGGTCCGTTCGAGGCTCAGCTCCGAGCCGGCTTGGCACAGGCCGCAGATGTCACCCGTCTGGTCGACAAAACTCCTCTCAGCTCTTCTTCCGAACCATCGGTCTTTGGGCTTGCACTCTCGATACGAGCCGCCTCCGAACTGAGAGTGGGCGAGGCCATGAGTTTCGATGCAGCTGTCCTAGATCTAGCAGAGAGCGCACAGACGCAGGGTTTACGAGTTAACACCTGGGCCTACCCTTCGACTTCCGCGGAACCGCCGATGAGCGATTCAGATAGGGCCTCTGGGACTAGAGCCGGCGGGCAGAGCACGGACGACGGGTACTACGGTTTCGAACGCCCAGAGATCGTTTCCCTGATCCCGACCACTGCACGCAGAGTGCTGGATGTCGGCTGCGCAGGAGGGGCATTGGGGGCAGCTGTTAAACGCCACATCCCGGCAGTCGAGGTCACCGGCTTGGAGTATGTGCCCGAGGTGGTTCAAGAGGCTGCAAGACGGCTCGACGCCGCTTATCAGGTCGACCTGAACTCGCTGTCCGAGCTTCCCATCGAACATGGCTATTTCGACGTCATGATCTTCGGAGATGTCTTGGAGCATCTCCTCGACCCCGAAGAGACCCTGCGCAGGTTGCTGCCCTACCTGGGCGAGAACGGGATCGTGGTGGCATCGATCCCCAACACAGTTCATTGGTCGGTCATGATTCCCGCACTCGTCCAGGATCGATGGGAATACACGGATGCAGGCTTGCTCGATCGCACCCACGTGCATCTTTTCACCCTCCAGGAGGCGCTGCGGATGTTCGCAACCGTTGGGCTCACCGAGGTCGTGCAACGTGGCGCGAATGTGATTCCTCCGCCTGAGCCCCAGTTGACGGAACCCCTGGTGAAATGCGTCCGAGCTTATGGGTCTACCGAGAGCGATCCCGGGGCACGTTTCAACGTCTACCAGTACATCCTGGTGATCCGCCGTCCTCGATGACATATCCCCAGCTCAGCGAGAATCCTTGTTACTCAATGAGATACGTATGAAACTGCTGTTTGGCTCAGCTTCAAGCGGCCCTGGACGATGAGAAATTCGGTGAGCACTGCGCAACAGTTTTCACCAGCTCGCTGTCGGGCCAGGGAAGGCGCGGCAGGACCCCGTATCCACGAAGGAGAACACCATGGGTCTGCAGATCAACACCAACATCGCTGCGCTCAACAGCTACCGCAACCTGTCCAATACGCAGGGTGCGACGCAGACGAGCCTAGAGCGTTTGTCTTCTGGTCTGCGTATTAACCGAGCCGCTGATGATGCTGCTGGTCTCGCGATCTCCGAGAAGCTGCGTGGTCAGGTCAGCGGTCTCAACCAGGCTGCTCGCAATGCCCAGGACGGTATCAGCCTGGTGCAGACGGCAGAAGGTGCCCTCGACGAGGTGCACTCGATGCTGCAGCGTATGCGTACGCTGGCGGTTCAGTCGGCCAATGGCACCAACTCGACCACGAACCTTTCTCAGATCCAGTCCGAGGTCACCGCGCTGAACTCGGAGATCGATGCGATCGGTAAGCGGACGAAGTTCAACGGTCTGGATGTCTTCACCACGGCGGCGTTCACCCTGCAGGTCGGGGCGAACTCCTCGGACACCATGACCTTCGGCACCTCAGCACTGACCAGTGCGACACTCACGATTAACGCTCTGTCGATGACCACTGCAGGTGCGGCGATCGATGCGATCGACAAAGCCATCGATGCTGTGGCCACCACTCGCTCCAGCCTCGGTGCTGTCCAGAACCGTCTGGACCACGCGATCAAGAGCTTGGGTGTGTCCTCGGAGAACCTGGCCGCGTCCGAGTCCCGGATCCGTGACGCCGACATGGCCAAGGAAATGACGCAGTTCAGCCGCAACCAGATCCTGCAGCAAGCCGGTATCTCGATGCTGGCACAGGCCAACCAGGCCCCGCAGTCGGTCCTCAAGCTCCTGGGCTGATCCGACACGCAGTGATCAACCAGTAGGGGGTGGGGGCGTACGCCCCCACCCCCTACTGGTGTGCCCTGCCGTAGGTCAGGGCGGCTCGGGCACGCAGTTCCACTTCGAGTGCCGCGGCCCGGGCGGCCTGATCCTGGTCGCCGATGCTCTCGTAGTAGGCATGGAGATTGTGGGCGGCCAGGAAGGACCCATGGCCGATGAGGGAGTTGTCTAGCTCTGGCCGGTCGCCGATCTCCAGGCAGCGTCGGAAGGATGCTTCGATCAGGGGCAGGTGGGCGGCGGCTTTGTCCGGGTGGGCGAGGCTGTAGTCGAGGAGCATGTTGCCGAGGGTGAAGAACAGGTCCGGTGACCGGCTCCAGCGCTCCATCTCGGCATGGGCCAGGGCGAGCGCTTCGGTGAAGCGGCCGGCATCGGCGAGGCAGCCGAGGTAGCCGAGGAGGAGACCGTGCCGCCAGGGCGCCTCAGGGTCACCGTGACGATATCCGCGTTCGAAATGGGGTATGGCGGTGTCGTATTCGCCGAGGGTGCGGAGTTCTTCGGCGTACCGGAAGGAGTAGTAAGGCTCGTCAGGGGTGTCCTGGAGTTGCTTCTCCAGGAGGATCCGGTTGCGGCCGCTCTTGCCTTCCAGGAGGGTCGGCTCGTAACCGTCGTGAGCGATGACCAGTGGCGATGGCCAGGCTTTGAGGTCGTGCCAGGGTTGTTCGTGGATGCGGAAGCGGTAGCGGACCCCTCTGGGGAGGATCCGTATCGTGTTGACCGCGTAGGTGATCTGTCCGGTGGTGAGGTCTTCGATGTTCTCGCAGCGGGCGCTACCGACGTACCGGCGGTGGTCGTGGCGTAGGCCGGCCAGGGAGGTGCCGCCGTGGACGATCCACTCGTCGCTGTCGAGGACGAGGTTCCAGTCGGCGTCGGCGAGATCGAGGGCGTGGTTGCGGGCGGAGGAGAAGTCGTCCACCCAGGGGAAGTGGTGGACCTCGGCGCCGGCGTCGCGGGCGATCTCGGGGGTGCCGTCGCCGGAGCCGGTGTCGACGACGATCATGCGGTCGACATACGGAGCGGCGCTGTCCAGGGCGCGTCGGATGGCGCGAGCTCCGTCCTTGACGATCATGGTCAGGACGAGGGTGAGCCTCGGAGTCATGCGGATTCGCCCTGTTCGCCGCGACCGTAGCTGGAGATCTCGGCGTAGGCGTCCTTGCCGGGTTCGAGGTCGTTGTAGGTCGATCCGTAGAACTGTCGTGCGAAGACGGGGCCGGTGCCTGCATAGTCGGGGCCGGAGTGGAAGTCAGGAAGGAAGAGGTGGGCGGGCCAGACGGTGAGGGGATAGCGGTACTGCATCCAGATCTTGGTGGTCACGACAGGTCCTGTGGTTTTCCAGGCGCGATCGTTCACGACGGTGTCCTTCTGGTGCAGATGATTGATCACAGCCGCGACATAGGGCGAGCGCGGCGTGGCACCCATCACCCCGTTGGCCAGCATGCTGGGGATGTACAGCTCGTTGCTCCAGCAGGTGAAGTCGTCCGGTTCGATCACCCAGTCCTCGAGGGGTCGCACGCAGGCCGAGTCGGCGTCCAGGGCGAGTCCGCCATATTTGAAGAGGATCTCGTAGCGCATCAGGTCGGCGACGCCGCACAGTTCGTGGCCGAGCATCTGCTGGATGTGACCGGCGTTGATCCAGTCGTGACCTTCCACGTCGTCGTTCCCCCAGAGGCGGATCTCGTAGGTGGGGTTGAGGCGACGCCAGGAGTCGATGCATCCGTCAGGACGTTTCGTGTCGTCTCCTACCCAGACGAAGTGCAGGGTCTTCGGCACGGCCATGACGCTCCTCGTGACTGCAGCGGGGTGGTGTGTCGTGACTCGCCACTCCCTCAATGTGTCGCCATTTCGGTTGTTGCAGAGTCGTTTCCCTCATCGACGTCGGCCACGAGCACTTGAACGATTCGAGTTGCGTTCAGCCTTGGGGGCGCTCAGGAGCGGGGAACGGACGCCGATGAGGGCTTGGAACTCCGGCACCCGCTGTGGGTGCGGCTGAGGCAGGTCGAGGAGGTGGAGTGTCGATCGAGGTGGTGGTCCCGTCGCCGGTGGAAGGGTTCATGCCCTCGGTGTTCGACTCGGTGGTCCTGTTCCTGTCGGGGGGATTCCACGATCTGGGGCTACGCCCTCGGGTGGTCTCCGGCTTGCCCAGTGGGACCTGCCCGGCGGTGTTGTTGGCCCCGCACGTCCTCGAGGTGGATGCCATCGGCTCCCTGCCTGCCGACACCATCCTCTACAACTTCGAACAGTTGGGGGACGAGGGGACCCGGCTTGTCTCACCCGAGATGGTCGAAGCGATGTCGGGTTGCACCGTGTGGGATTACAGCCAACAGAATCTTCGGTTCTGGCGGGGGCGGGGCAGTCGTAGGTGTCTGGCGGTCCCCTTGGGGCATCACCGCATCATGGGCGGCTCGGTTCCTCGTGGCCGCCGTCCTCGGTACGACGTGGTCTTCTACGGTTCGATGAACGATCGTCGCCGTCAGGTCCTGGCCCAGTTGCAGGATCTGGGGCTGACTCTCGGACTGGTCAGCGGGTATTACGGCAGTGAATTGGACGAGGTCCTGGCCGAAGCCCGACTGGTGCTCAACATTCATTTCTACGAGACGGCGATCATGGAGATCGTTCGGCTCAGTCATTTGTGGGCCAACGAGGTACCGGTACTGACCGAGTTCGCTCCGGGCACGGAGAGTTTCTTCGGGATGGAGAACGACATCCCGACCGCCCGGTACGAGAAACTGGCTGATTCTGTGGCTGTGCTGCTGCGTTCAGGCACAGATCTGGACGATAGGGCTCGCCGCGCCAGGGCTGCTTATGCGCACCGAGCTCCGGCCGACCGGATCCTCGCGACAGCCCTCCGTGCCACGGCTGAGTTGGCCCGATGACCGCTGCCATCAGTCTCCCGCCGACAGTCATCCACAGGAGTCGTCGATGCTCTACGTGATCGAGATCTGCGGCACCTGTAATCTGCGCTGTCCGTCCTGTGCGGTGGGGAACATGGACGCGGGCTCGCTCACCGGTCTGCGCCCGAAGGGTTTCATGGATCCGGATCGACCTGTTGCCGGTGCTTCGTGCCGAGCCCACGTTGTTCCGGGTGTCATTGTCCGGGGCGACCAATGACACGTACCGGAAGAACCATGTGCGCGGGGACATCAACCTGGTGTTCTCGAATCTCTACCGGATCCGCCATCATCTCGATGCGTTGAAGAAGCCCACCGGTCGTGAGCATCGAACCCGTGTCCAGCTGCTCTACCACCTCTATCGTGACAACTGCGGTGACGACCTGGCCCGCATGCATGCTCTTTGCCAGGAGCTGGATTTCGAGCTGCATCCGATCCTGGCCTATCTGACGCCGCTCGAGCGGGTCGCCCGCGTGTTGAACGATCTGGGGACGATGACGCCGAAGGACTTCGCCCATCCCGTCCGGATGTCATCGCTTGACCGGACGTCTTGTCGGTTTTCAACCCTTCGCCGGCTGCCTTGCTGAAGGAGCCCTCATGCCTGTACCGCTTTCCCGGAGCGCAGCGAAGCGTCGTGCACTGCGCGATTTCGTCGCATATCTCGACTCCCGTCGTATCGCGGGTGGTGGGAGTCACCAGGAGCCCCTCAAGGTGGGCAGGTCATCGACTGATGAGGCTGGCCTGTCTTCACGAACCCGGTCAGCGACCGGCAAGGATCTCCTGCGCCGAGGACCAAAATCGAGCCCGTAGTTCAAAACGCACCTGTTCAGGAACGTCATAGACCTGGATCTCGTCAGAGAGGTCGAGCAGCAGAGCCCTATCGATCTCCGAGGGGATCGAGGGCTGCCCGGCCCACAACCTGCGGACGTCCTCGCTACTGGCAGCTTGCTGCCAGACCTGGAGAACCCGTTGGACGACCCGGTCGATCTCTTCCGCGTAGTGCGGCCCGGTGCCGTTCTCAGCTGAAGGGATTCCTTCGGTGGGGCGCCCGGTCTCGCTCGAGTAGACCTGAACCGAGGAGGGATCTGTCGGGGACGGTGGGGGCGCGAAGAGCGGCGGAGTACTGTCACGCACGAGGTCGGCGAGGGCTTTCGGGCTGGGGACGGCCACGCTGTCGACAGGGTTTCGGTGCGGGGTCGATGTCGTAGCGTCGGTCGGCGTCATGGCTACGGTGGTCTGCGGCAGGACGGAGCCGGTAGGTGTCACAGGAAGGCCGGTCCTGCGGGTCACCGTATCGTCCACGAGCTCAGAGGGGAGGAGGAGCACCTCATCGACGGTGAGTCGCAGGTGGTGGGCGAGTCCGTGGGCTCGCCCTCGAATGTCGGCAACGGAGACGGCGACGACCTGGACTCCGAAGGCTTGGGCTTCTTCCACAGCTTCGCTGAGGTCGTCGTCCCCGGAGATGAGGTAGGCGACGTCGATGCTGCCGGTGCGGGCGTGGGCGACGAGGTCGAGACCGAGACGCAGATCGACGCCCTTCTGTTCGCCGCTGGGCGAGAGCCGACCGAGTCTGAGCTTCACCTTGGGCAGCACGCCGATCATTTCCTGTTCGGCGGTGATCTGGCCACGGCTGGGTGCAGAGTCGTACCACAGGGTCCTCAGGAGCGGCAGTCCACAGTGACCGCTGAGGAATTCTCCGATACCTCCGACGAGTTTTCGGTGATCTACCACGATCCCGGATCGCAGTGAGGAACCACTGACTCGGGTGGCAACGGAGGCGAGTAGATATCCGGCGTCGGCGTAGACAGCACAGCAGGAACGCATGGTGACAGTCTCCCTCACAAATCGAATCGCCGTGGCCCCTCCTGACAACCGTCCAAGACAGCCCGAGGGCCCTTACCGCTGGTTGTTCCGGCGGTAAGGGCCCTCGCTGGCGCTGTGTGACCGCACCGTTGATGTGGCGGATTCTTGGCTCAGGTTCTACGTCGTTCCCGTCACCTTGGAGCATCCGTCAGTACGCTCGTCTCAGGTCCGGGGCCTCAGGCCCTCCGCAACCGACGAGTGCGCAGATCAGGCCGAACGGACCGTGCCATTGTCGACGCGGGTGTCGCTGGGCGTCTCCGTGCTGGTGGGCATGGAGATCCGATCCTTGTAGGAGGAGCGGGTCGCGATCTGCGCGTAATAAGCAGCCTTACGCCGCGCCACCGCACCACCAGCATTCCCCGCAGGCTCCACCAACGCCGGATCCAACTGCGAATTCATCCCCTCACGCAACAACTTCAACGCCTCAGCCCGCATCTGACTGATCCGCGACTCCGTCACACCCAACTCCGACGCCAACTCCCGCATCGGACGATCCTCGAAGAAACACCCCCGAATCACCACCTGAAGACGCTCAGGCAGGACTTCGACGGCATCGCGCAGGTAGGCCTGACGTTCGCGAGCGATGAGAGCGGCTTCCGGCGTGTCCCTGGTCGAGGGCAGGACGGAATCGGCGCCCACCGTGTCGGTAATCACGTCCAAACGCAACACCACACTCGAATGCAGATCCGCATCCAAACGCTCCAACTCAGCGACCTCAACACCCATCGCCGCAGCCGTCTCCACATCCGACGGACGACGACCCAATGCCGCCGCCAACTCGTCATGCACGGCATCACGCTTACGCACCTTCGCACGCAACGAACGCGTCGCCCAGTCAGCACTACGCAACTCGTCCAACAACGCACCACGGATACGACGCACCGCATACCGGCCGAAGGGCACCCCCAACGACGCATCAAAACTCCGCGCAGCCATCGCCAACGCCGCCATACCGGCCGACACCAGATCATCCGTATACACATGGCCGGGCAAGCGCGAAGAAATAGCCCTTACTTCGAAGTGCACCAGTGGCAAATGCTCACGGCACATCGTGTCGATGTCGACCTCTACTGCAGGGAGGTCCTTACTGGCGGGAAAGGATTCTGAAGCGGTCACAACAAATAAGTTAAGGAAACGGTAAAGATTCCCCCAAGGCTCGTCTGAATGGTGAGAACTCGCAGGTCAATCCATCATACTTCTCAGTCACTGCAGTTTTTGGACGGTCGCCTAGATGCAACCAAGGTACTCCAGAAAAGGCTTGCGCAAGCCTCTCACCAGAGCTTTTAACGAGCGGTCGTTCAGTACATGCGAATACATCTCGGACGATCGTCCGTAAAGTCTTTACCGTCATTCAGTAAGCGCTAAAGAACTCTCTCGGCACACCACGCAGGTATAGATATCCGGCAACACAAAAAACCTCCCGGCGGCGGGGCTGTGCCCGCACACCGCCGGGAGGCTCCTGGATGCCAGCCGGGGGGCCTGGCCGGAGCGGAGTCACCTCCGCCCCTCCTCCGTGAACCTCGGAGCAGACATACTGCTCCGGCCCTGCATCAGGACGGCTGGGAGACCGGCCTGCGTCGGCATCTCGGCAGTGGGGCTGCCTCGATGCCTGCCGGGGCATCCTGGGGAAGATGCCTTCGGCTGTCGGATCGCCCTGGGGAAGGCCTCACCGACATGGCGACCAGTGGGGACTGGTCGCAGATCACGAACGGTGGGGGCCGTCGTGATCCGTCTGTCCCTCGTCATTTCCTCATGACGAGGAGGTCTGTTCCGAAGAGAAAGGGTCCGCCCTGGCCCCCGGTGCCTTCCCGTAGGCAGGCGCTGTTCAGGGTTTCCCTCAGCTCCCTATCGTCCGATATACAGACGACTTGAGCAGAAGTCCTGAACAAAACTTCTATCGCCGGGATAGGCCAGGAAACACCCTGTGACGACAGCACGCTCATCCCATGACTCGTCGAGAACACCGATCCGAACGGCTAGGCACCGGACCGACTCAGCCCACCGCGTCACGTGAAGTCGGCGCTATTCCTTCTTCCGCCAGGGCGCGTAGGCGCTCCTTGTAGGAGGAGCGGGTCGCGATCTGCGCGTAATAAGCAGCCTTACGCCGCGCCACCGCACCACCAGCATTCCCCGCAGGCTCCACCAACGCCGGATCCAACTGCGAATTCATCCCCTCACGCAACAACTTCAACGCCTCAGCCCGCATCTGACTGATCCGCGACTCCGTCACACCCAACTCCGACGCCAACTCCCGCATCGGACGATCCTCGAAGAAACACCCCCGAATCACCACCTGAAGACGCTCAGGCAGGACTTCGACAGCGTCACGCAGGTAGGAGTGCCGCTCCCTGGTCAGGATCGTCTCTTCGGGAGTCGGTTCACGCGAGGGCAGGACGGAGTCGGCGCCCACCGTGTCGGTAATCACGTCCAAACGCAACACCACACTCGAATGCAGATCCGCATCCAAACGCTCCAACTCAGCGACCTCAACACCCATCGCCGCAGCCGTCTCCACATCCGACGGACGACGACCCAATGCCGCCGCCAACTCGTCATGCACGGCATCACGCTTACGCACCTTCGCACGCAACGAACGCGTCGCCCAGTCAGCACTACGCAACTCGTCCAACAACGCACCACGGATACGACGCACCGCATACCGGCCGAAGGGCACCCCCAACGACGCATCAAAACTCCGCGCAGCCATCGCCAACGCCGCCATACCGGCCGACACCAGATCATCCGTATACACATGGCCGGGAATCCGTAGCGAAATCGCTCGGACTTCGAAAAACACCAAAGCGAGGTGTTCCCTACACAACTCATCGACATGATCCCCCGAGGAGTTCTCCACCGAGAGGCCCCCCTTGCCTGCTGTAGTCACGCACTACAGTGAAAAACAATTCTCCGAAAAACCCAACAAGCGACCATAGATCGAGAAAAGCAATGGTCAGCTCACATTCGGACGACCGACCATCTATAGGCGGACGTCCCTATAGATACAAGAAAGCAAATCCTTCAAGGTGAAGATGCGATCCACGCCGCGCCGCCGAATCATTTGCAAGAAATCGTCATACCTATTCCAAAACTGCCGGAAACTCTTGCGAATAAATGACTTTCACCTTGCACTTCGCCTTCGAGAACCCCGAACCTCGACTCCTCGAAATAACTTCGACGGCTGACCGAGGAAGCTACCCGACCTGACACTCGATCAAGCACATCGAGGAGGCACACTCAGTTCCGCCCGGAAAAGGACGATTGAGCAGCCGTGACGGAGAGGAGTCCCACGTGACCGAACCACGGATCAAGGACGAAACCCAGCTCGCCCTGTCCAATCTGTCAACCGGACTGTGGCGCATCCACGACCTGCTCGAGTCCCTCCACTACAAATTGGAGGTGCAGAACGTCCTCATCGAAACGGGACGATCCGCGTGGCTGGGCCGGTCCACCCAGGAGATCGAATTCGTCATCGAAAGCCTCCGCGAGACCGAGCTGATGCGTGTTGTCGACGTCTCCCCCGTGTGCGATCTCCTCGGCCTACCTCAGGACACCCCGCTGAGCCAGATCGCCCAGGCTGCGCCATCTCCCTGGGATCACGTCCTGGAGGAACACCGACTGGCCTTGGCTCATGCCACCCAAGAGCTCTCCCTGTTGTCCCGCAGTAACTCCGACATGCTGGAAATCAGTTACCGAGCGGTACAGGACACTCTCGAACGCTTCAACCACTCCCCGGAGGGCGCGACGTACACCGCCCGAGGATCCCGCGAAGCAGGACGCTCGCACCATCTCATCGACCACGTCGGATGACCTGAACATCCGATCTCATCCCCCCTTCGCTCCCGGAACAGTCCCTATCTTCCTGATCCCGTCCCTTCCGGACCTACCGGAATTCACTCGAGGGAGTAATACCTATGACCGCAACAGCCGAGCGCACCTCCGCCACCGTCCACATGCCCACCGGAATGGTCGGCTTCCCGGAATCCACCGAGTTCTCCTTGGTCGAGATCGAGAGCGGTGTCTACGAGATGCTCAGTTCCCAGGACGAAGAACTCGGCTTCGTAGTGATCACACCCGAGCCCTATTTCCCCGACTACGACCCGATCATCGACAAAGCAACTGCCGAACGACTGGAAATCACCAATCCGGATGACGCCGTCATCCTTCTCGTCGTGAACATCGGATCCGAGGAAGAAGCACCGGTCGCCAACCTTTTGGCGCCGATCATCGTGAACAAAGCGACACACACCGCGACACAGGTCGTGTTGGGCGACCAGGAGTGGCCACTTCGTGCGACTATTCCCCTTGGCTGACAAAGGGATTCAGCCTGCCGCGCATGGCGTGCGGTCCCCCTCGACATAAGGAGCCCGCGGTGCTCGTCCTCAGTCGTAGACCGCAGCAGTCCCTCCTCATCGGCAATGACGTCGTCGTGACCGTCCTGGAGGTCAACGGCGACACCGTTCGCATCGGCATCTCAGCCCCGCCGGAGATCGACATCCACCGGGAAGAGGTCTACTTGGACCTCAAGAGATCCAATGCCGAAGCAGCCACCTCGCCCGGTGCCGCCGCCACGCTGTCCAGGCGGATGCGTCCCCGCGAGGGTGGGGCCGAACGGAGCGACCCTGCGACGAGAGAGTCTCGAGAACATCGACGCGGGCATCCCAGAAACAGTGGGAGCAACGAGAACACCGGAGGGAAGACACCTGCCAAGGAACAGAGCAGCGAGGCCCCTGTCACACCGGCTCGCTCGGTGCCTCGTGACCTCGCTTCCATCCGGCCAGGCGTGGCACGACCTGCGCCACCGCCTTCACGCCGCTGATCCCGGACACAACAGGGTGGAGGGGTTGGGTCACAGAGCAAGCTCTGTGACCCAACCCCTCCACCCTGTGTCACTTCTCCCGGGCTACCTCGACGACGTCCATAAATGTTGCCGTCGGTGCAGCCCGGGCGGTGTCAGCACTGCTGCTCGGTCAGGCCGGTGGCAGGGCTGTTGACGACAGCGCCCCCGCTGGGGCGCGGCCGCCGGCTGCATCCAGCAAGGCGTAGACCTCAGCAGCCCGGTATCGGCGGTGCCCACCTAGGGTCCGCAGAGATGTCAGTTTTCCGGATACCGCCCAGCGGGTGACGGTCTTGGGGTCGACACGGAACAGAGCGGCGACTTCTGCTGGAGTAAGCAGCTCGCCCTGGGCGTCGGTGTGGTCGGCGATCGGCATGTTCAGGTTGCCTCCTACGCATAGTCGGCTCAGCGCATTCGGTTGCTGCTGATCGTAGATGGAGCAGTTTCTGCCGCTTTTGGCGGGTCACCTTACGGCGTTCCAGGGCACCTCCCCCATGACAAGTCCGCTGGGCGGACGGACACAGGAAACGAAGAGACACATCGGACGACGTGAGATGTGAAAGCCTTTCACAGGCTCGACTGTCGTTTGACACAGGCACCTTCCGAGCGCTCGGGGAGGTAACCTCGGCGACGGAGAAGGCCTGCGCGTGGGCACGTCGGTTCCGACGATTCACTGACACCATGTACGGTAGGCACCACGACACATGAAAATCCCCGGAGCCGCTCCGTGCTGACCCCGCCCAGGGCCTGCGCGATGCACCTCCGGCAGACGCGTGAGGGGGTCGACGCCATGGGGCGCGGCCGGGCAAAGGCCAAGCAGACGAAGGTCGCTCGGGAGCTGAAGTACTACAGCCCTGAGACCGACTTCAGCTCGCTTGAGCGAGAGCTCCACGGAGCTCAGGCGAAAGACGTCGAACGTGACCCTCACATCGACAACGATGAGGGGTACGAGGATTACGAGTCCTGGCGTGGCAAACGCCGTTGAGGATCTTCGCCACGGCACCTCATAGTGATGTCCGGGTAGACCCCTCAAGGCCTACCCGGACATTGCTGTGTCTTCCATCACGGAAGTAGTCGTTCCTGAACTGGCCATCTCCCTGACCGCAGTAGGGCACCACGGTCAGGGGCCAGGTCAGCTCCTCGAGTTCGGGTGGCTTCCCACAACCTGCACGGCACCGCCGTCGACGCCCTTGGCGCCGCGCACCGTCTCATACGACCGGTCCGCCTCGTAGGCTTCCTCGGCGTGGACCTCTCCCAAGGCCCACGCGTCCAGGCCCACACGTGCCAATTCCTGCAAAGCTCGTTCGCCGGTCTCCGCCGAGACCACCGCGACGAAACCCACCCCCTGGTTGAGGGTGCGCTCCTGGTCTGCCTGCGGAACAGCACCGAGTTCTTGCAGCACCCGGAAAACCACCGGCGGCGTCCACGTGCCGCGATCGACTCGAGCCACCGTTCCGGTCGGCAGCACCCGCGCCAGGTTCGCGGCCAGCCCGCCCCCCGTCACATGGGACAACGCCCGCATCTGAACGCCCTCGGTACGGATCACCGACAGCAACTGCGCCGCGTACACCCGAGTCGGGGTCAACAACTCCTCGCCCAACGTCCGCCCGAACTCGGGCACATGACGTTCGTAGGTCCACCCGGCCGACTCGCAGATTCGACGCACCAAGGAAAAACCGTTGCTGTGCAACCCCGAGCTGGCCACTCCCAGAACCACGTCCCCGGCCTGTACCCGGTGAGGCCCCAGGATGTCCTCGTAGTCCACCACGCCGGTCACCGCACCGGCGATGTCGTATTCGTCCGGGCCCAACAGCCCCGGATGCTCCGCGGTTTCCCCACCGACCAATGCGCATCCGGCCCGGGCACAAGCTGCCGCCACCCCGGAGACGATCGCCGCGATCCGTTCAGGGACGACCCGGCCACAGGCGATGTAGTCGGTCATGAACAAAGGCTCGGCACCGTTGACCACGATGTCATCGACCACCATGCCGACCAGATCGAAACCGATCGTGTCATGGATATCCATCGCCTGAGCGATCGCGACCTTCGTCCCCACCCCGTCGGTGGAAGTGGCCAGCACCGGACGGCGCATCCTCTGCAGCGCAGAGGCGTCGAAAAGCCCGGCAAAGCCCCCCAGGCCACCCAGAACCTCCGGGCGCTGCGCCTGGGCCACAGAGGCTTTCATGAGGGCTACGGCGCGGTCCCCGGCCTCGACATCGACGCCGGCAGACGCATAGGTGATCGGTTGATCGCTCACAGGTTGGCTCCATGGTGTTCGGTGTGCGCTTCGGAGGGAGCATCGGAGTCGCCGCGAAGCCGCCCGGCCGGAACGGTGGACGATGCGGCAGGGTTGCCCATCAGGAACCCCCGCCCCACCTCGTCGGAAAGCTCAGGAACGGTGACGCGGCCCGCCCCCGACCCGACGACCTCCAGAACGTCCTTGCCGAGCTGGCTGCGGTCGAGTTCCACGGGGTACTCACCGGTGAAACAGGCGGTGCACAGTTCGCCCGCATCCTGCCGGGTCGCCGCCACCATGCCTTCCTGGCTGATGTATCCCAGGCTGTCTGCATCGATGCTGCGACAAACCGCTTCTACGTCCAAGCCGTTGGCCACGAGTTCGGCACGGGAAGCGAAGTCGATCCCGAAGAAACATGGCCAACGCACCGGCGGCGAGGAGATCCGGACGTGGACCTCCGCGGCACCCGCCTCGCGCAGCATCCGCACCAGGGCCCGCTGCGTATTACCCCGCACGATCGAGTCGTCCACCACCACGAGACGTTTGCCCCGGATGACATCACGCAACGGGTTCAGCTTCAACCGGATGCCCAGCTGGCGGATCGTCTGCGACGGCGAAATGAAGGTGCGCCCCACGTAGGCGTTCTTCACCAGACCCAACCCGAAAGGAATCCCCGACTGGTCGGCATACCCGATCGCCGAGGGAATCCCCGAATCCGGCGTCGGCATCACCATGTCCGCCTCGACCGGATGCTCCCGGGCCAGGGCCCGCCCCATGTCGACCCTCGCCTCGTAGATACCCCGGCCACGGATCGTCGTGTCCGGTCGAGCCAGGTAGACGTACTCGAAGATGCAACCACGCGGTCGAGCCGGGGCGAAGCGTCGGCTGCGCAGCCCGTCCTCGTCGATGACGATCAACTCGCCCGGTTCGACCTCACGGACGAAACTCGCCCCCACGATGTCCAAAGCTGCTGTCTCCGAGGCCACCACCCAACCGCGATCCAGGTGCCCGATCACGAGCGGACGGAACCCCTGCGGGTCACGGGCGGCGTATAACGCATGCTCGTCCATGAAGACGAAACAGAATGCCCCCTGGACCTGAGGCAGCACCGCCATCGCCCGCTCTTCCCAGGAAGCACCCTCGGCATCGGCCAGCAAGGCCGTCACCGTCGCAGTGTCCGTCGTGGCTCCCCTGCGTAGCTCCGTATGCCCCTGCGCACCGCGGGCTCCTGCCTCCAGCAGGTTCCGCAGAGCGGCCGCGTTGACCAGGTTGCCGTTGTGCGCGAGCGCAATGGTGCCCAGGTCGCTGTCGGAGAGGGTTGGCTGGGCGTTCTCCCAGGTGGAGGACCCGGTGGTGGAATATCGGGCGTGTCCGACGGCGATATGCCCCACCAGGGTGCTCAGCGCGCGTTCGTCGAAGACCTGACTGACCAGCCCCATGTCCTTGTAGACCAGAACTCGGCGGCCGTCGCTGGCGGCGATACCTGCCGATTCCTGGCCTCGGTGCTGGAGGGCGTAGAGGCCGTAGTAGGCGAGTTTGGCGACCTCCTCACCAGGGGCGTAGACCCCGAAGACGCCGCAGGCGTCCTGAGGGCCTTTCTCGCCGGGGAGCAGATCATGATTGAGTCGACCATCACCACGTCGCACGACCGTCAGTCTTCCACAGGTCGGTGGCTCGGCCGGCTCGCGCGAGCTCCCGTCCGGTCAGCGTCGGCGGTTGAGGAACCACTCCAGGGCGACGGCGATGCTTGCGGCGACCCCGATACCGGCGAGCGCTCCCAGGACGAGGAAGTAGAAGAGGGAGACGGTGGGTTCGTAGCTGGCGCGGCAGGCGGCTGCGGCGGCGGATCCTGCGTCACCGCAACGGGTGTCGGGACCTAGGTAGTCGATCAGCACGCCGAGTGCCATGCCGAGCACGGCACCGGTCGCCAGGAAGGACGTGAGCTTCGGGGCACGCCGGGTGCGCAAGGGCACCGCCTGTGGCGGACTCTGGTCGTTGTTCTTCTTCTGCTCGGCCACGGGGAAAGCCTATGTGGACGAGGGCGCTCGCTCCGTCACCGATTGCTCACAATCTGGTGGCGTTGTGGTCTCGCCATTCGGATACATGGCGGTTTTGTCCGATGCAGGATCCGTTATGCGAGATATAGGCGTTCTTTGCGGAGATGATCCTCAGCATCGTCAGGGGTTGTCCGCTCCGCGAGGATCCGTCAGCGGGAGGAGTTCAGACAGATCTGCGCGTATTCCGCTGGCGCGTATCCGACCTGCCGCCACGGCCTCCTCCCAGCCGAGCCTGCCCGAGGCGACTTCCAGCCACGTGTTCGCCTCGGTTTCGACGACGCACGGTGGAGTCCCTCGGGTGTGGGTGGGCCCGGCCAGGCACTGGGTCACGCCGTAAGGAGGCACCCGGACTTCGACGCTACGTCCTGGAGCGCGGGCACTGAGTTCTTCCAAGCTGTAACGCACGGCCGTGGCCAGGACGGCTCGGTCGACGCCCTGCGGACTCAGTGTCCAGGCATGTAGCGCGTCGGCTCCTGCGGCGAGATCGATCCGGCGACGGGGCGGCATATGACCATGCTGGCATGCGCGAGCGGTGGGCGTGGCCGTGAACTCCTGGGAGGTGGTGGGAGCATGTCCCCATGAAGGCGACCGTCCTGCACGCCCCGCACGATGTCCGGATCGACGATGTCGAGGACCCGGTGATCCTGTCATCGACCGATGCGATCGTGCGGGTCGTCGCGACATGCGTCTGCGGTTCCGACCTGTGGAACTACCGCGGAGTGAACGAGGTCTCGGCGCCGCGTCCGATCGGACACGAGATGGTCGGCGTGGTCGAGGAAATCGGCCACCACGTGGTCGGTCTGCGGCCAGGGGATTTCGTGATCAGCCCCTTCACCATCAGCGACAATTCCTGCCCGCATTGTCTGATGGGGATGCAGACGGCTTGTGACAATCTCACCTATTTCGGTGGCACTGATCAGGAGGGCCTGCCGATGGGTGGCGCGCAGGCCGAATACGTCCGGGTCCCCCTGGCCGACGGCACGCTCGTCCCCGTGCCCGAGACACCGGACGCACACCAGATCCCCAGCCTGTTGACCTTGGCCGACGTGATGGGAACCGGCTGGCATGCGGCGATCTGCGCCGGCGTGCACGAGGGAGACACGGTGTGTGTCGTCGGAGACGGCGCGGTCGGCCTGTTGGGTGTCCTGGCGGCTCAGCAGATGGGCGCCGAGCGGATCATCGCGATGTCCCGTCACCCGGCGCGGCAGGCATTGGCTGCCCACTTCGGAGCGACGGACATCGTGGAAGAACGCGGCGAGGAGGGCGCGGACCGGGTCCGCGACCTGACGGCCGGTGTCGGCGCCGACGCCGTCCTCGAATGCGTCGGGACCGGCGATTCCATGGAACAGGCCATGTCCTGTGCCCGGCCCGGAGCGATGGTGGGATTCGTGGGCGTCCCGCACGGGGTGCGGCTGCCGGTGGAACTGATGTTCCGTCGAAATATCGGCCTGGCCGGAGGGATGGCCCCGGTACGGCAGTATCTACCCGCGTTGCGGGACGACGTCCTGAACGGCCTCATCGAGCCGGGCCTGGTCTTCGACCTGGAACTTCCCCTGGACGAAGTCGCCGCCGGCTATGCCGCGATGGATGAACGACGGGCCGTGAAATGTCTGCTCCACGTGTGAACGGCCCGTGGCAGGCCGCCCACTGGGGTACCTACCAGGTCACTACCGATGGCGATGAGATCACCGGGGTGCTGCCCTGGTCGGGCGACCAGGACCCGTCCCCTCTGCTGGGGAACCTGCCCGGTTCGGTGACCCATCGCAGCCGAGTCGCCGGCCCTTCGGTGCGTCGTGGCTGGTGGGAGAACGGGCCGGGTCCCGATGCCCGACGAGGCACCGGGCGGCCCTGCGGCTCCGGACCGGGCGACTACCTGCGCGTGACGTGGCCGGAACTGATCGAACGGCTCGCCGATGAACTCCGCCGAGTCATCGACGTCCACGGCAACGAGTCGATCTTCGGTGGCTCCTACGGGTGGGCCTCCGCAGGTCGTTTCCATCATGCGCAGAGCCAGATCCATCGCTTCCTGAACGTCCTCGGCGGGTACACCGGCAGCGTCGACACCTACTCGACAGGGGCATTGGAGGTCTTCCTACACCGAGTGGCCTGCACCGAGGTCACCGCCACACAGGACTCCGTCCCGTACGAGCAGATCGTCGAGCACACCCGACTGTGGGTGGCCTTCGGCGGCGTCCCGGCGAAGAACACCGGCACGAACGACGGCGGCACCGGCGACCACCCCACCAGGTCGGCGCTGACCGATTTCCTCGCTGCCGGTGGACGCCTCGTCGGCATCACCCCGGTGGGCGACGACCTGCCCACCGCTCCCGGGCAGGTCGACCGGCTCTCGCTGCGTCCCGGCTCGGACACGGCGTTGATCCTGGCGCTCTGCCACACCCTGGTCAACGAGGACCGCTACGACCGGGACTTCGTGACCACGCACACCGTCGGGTTCGACGAGCTGACCGACTACCTGCAGGGCAGACAGGACGGCACGGTCAAGGACGCCTACTGGGCCGCACCGATCTGCGGAATCCCGGCCGCAACGATCCGAGAACTCGCCCGGGAGATGGCGTCGACCCGCACGCTGGTCACTGCAACCTGGTCGTTGCAACGTCAGCAATACGGCGAGATGACGATCTGGGCCGTGGTCGCCTTGGGTGCGCTGCTCGGTCAGGTCGGCTTACCCGGCGGTGGTTTCGGCTTCGGATACGGGTCGATGAACAAGCCGGGCCTGGTCGCTTCCCCCCTCCGACTGCCTTCCCTCCCTCAAGGGGTCAACCCGGTGGGCGACAAGATCCCGGTGGCTGCGATCAGCGAGCTGCTGCTGCATCCCGGGCAGCCCATCCCCTACGACGGCGGTACGCTCGTCCCCCCGCAGATCCGTCTCGTCTACTGGGCCGGTGGCAACCCCTTCCACCACCACCAGGACCTGAACCGACTCCGCCGCGCCTTCGCCCGCCCAGACACGGTCGTCGTCCACGACCCGTACTGGACACCGACCGCCCGGCACGCCGACATCGTCATCCCGTCGACCACCAGCGCCGAACGTGCCGACCTGACCGGAAGTCGACATGGCGGCCTGCTGGTCGCGATGGAGGCCGCGGTACGGCCCTTCGCCGACGCCCGCGACGACTACGACGTGTTCAGCGCCCTGGCCGAGGCGCTCGGGCACGGCCAGGAGTTCACGGAGGGCCGGAGCAGCGCCCAATGGCAGCGGCATCTGTACGAGCGGTGGCGGGAGGATCTCGCAGCGGGGCGTGGCATCGACCTGGACGCCTTGGACGAGGAGTCGATCGTTGCGGCAGGTCTGTCACGCACGACTGACGGCCGAGGGCTCGAAGTCCCCGGCTATGACGATTTCCGGGCCCGTGGGGTCCTCCGGCTGCCCGCCGGGCGTCCGCCTGCGCTGCTGGCCCGGTGGCGGGAGGATCCGTCGTCCTTCCGCCTCCCGACTCCCAGCGGCCGGATCGAGTTGGCGTCGAAGACCATCGCCGGGCTCGACCTCCCCGACTGCCCTGGCATCCCGTCGTGGATCCCGCCTGCGGAGTGGTCCCAGGCCGACCGGTATCCGCTGCACCTGATCGCGAACCAGCCGAGCACCCGGCTGCACAGCCAACTCGACCACGGAGCGACCAGCCGTTCGTCCAAGGTCGCCGGGCGGGAACCGATCCGTCTGCACCCCGAGGACGCAGCCATCCGCGATATCGCCCCCGGTGATCTGGTGCGGGTCTTCAACAGCCGCGGCCATTGCCTCGCCGGCGCAGTCCTGGACGACAGGCTCCGTCCCGGCGTGGTCCAGCTGGCGACCGGAGCCTGGTACGACCCCTTCGATCCAGCCCCGGCCACCGACCAGGACGACCCCCATGACATCGGTGCACTCGACATGCATGGTCATCCGAACGTGTTGACCGCCGACCGCGGAAGCTCCGCGATGTCCCAGGGGTGCACCGGCCAGTGGACGATGGTGGAAGTGGAGAACCACCAAGGCCTGTCCCGACCGGTGCAGGCGCACGAACCGATGTGCTGAGCTGCACGTCGCGAGCGGTGTCACTGTGATCCGGCGGTCGTCAGTCAAGCTGGGCGAAGGGGCATTGACTCCGGTGGTTGGTGGCGACTCCGGAGGTTGGTGGCGACCCCGGAGGTTGGTGGCGACTCCGGTGGACGGGCCCGACTGTGGTGGCGTCCTGTCACCACCGCAGTCCCCCGGCACCACCGCAGTCCCCCGGCACCACCGCAGTCCCCCTACACCACCGCGATGGTCACGGCATCCCACACGAGAAGGGGCCCGACCTGTACGGAAGACAGGCCGGGCCCCTCGTCATTCGATCCACTGAAGATCGGATCAGGCGTGCTGTCCGGCGTCCTCGGCGGCACCGGCCCGCTGCTCGGACTCCAGATCGGCCATCATGCGCCGCGTCCACGGCACCAGCAGGAAGAGCAACAAAGCGACACCAAGGGTCATGGCCCCGTTGACCACGTAGTAGGTGCTGTCAGGCATGTCCTCCATCGCCAGGATCAGCTGGGCGGCCAAGGCCTGGCCGGTGGAGGAGGTCAGGAACCACAACGCCATGGCCTGGCTGGCGAAGGCCGCCGGGGCGAGCAGGGTCGTCGCGGACAGCCCGACCGGGGACAGGAAGAGCTCGGCGACGGTCTGGATGACGAAGATCGCGGTCAGCATCACCGCCGGAGCCTTGTGCTCCGGGTTGTAGGTCGCGAACATCCAGGCCAGCATTAACGCCGATACCCCGATCATGGCCACCGCGATCGCGAACTTGGTGGGCAACGACGGGAAGCGCCCGGCCCGGCGGCGCCACAGGATGGCGAACAGCGGGGCCAGCAGCACGATCGTCAGCGGGTTGACCGACTGGAAGGTCTCCGCAGTGGGTTGCCAGCCGAAGATCGAGGGCAGCATCTCACTGTGGCTTTCCGCGAAGAAGGCCATCTTGCCCGCTGCCTGCTCGAAGACCATCCAGAAGAGCGTCCCACCGACCCACAGCGGGATGTACGCGAGAACATGCTTTTTCTCCACTGCGGTCACCTTGGGGCTTTTGAACATCGCCACGAAGTAGACGACCGGAGCAGCGAAGGCGAACAGGGAGACCGCGTCGATGAACTGTTTCACCGGGGTGTCCTGCCACAGCCCTGCGACCAGGTAGGCGGCACCGAAGGCGGCAACGGCAGCCGCAGCCCACAGGGAGACCTGCTTGCCCTCACCGGGGCCGAGCGGGTTCGGCACCTGTTTCCCGGCACCGTGGAGAGTACGGGAGGCCAGGACGAAGGTCAGGATGGCGAAGGCCATCCCGATCGCCGCGACGGAGAAGCCGGCATGGAAACCCCACTTCTCCCGCACCACGCCGATGATGAGGGGCGAGGCGAGCGCACCGACGTTGATCGACATGTAGAACAGGGAGAATCCGGCGTCCCGGCGGGGGTCGCCGCGGTCGTAGAGGTCACCGACCATGGTGGAGATATTGGGTTTGAGGAGCCCGGTGCCGATGGCGACCAGGACGATGCCTACCCAGGACATGGTGGCGGTGGGGACGGCCAAGCTGATGTGGCCGAACATGATGACGATGCCGCCGTACAGGGTGGCGCGCCAGGCGCCCATCACCCGGTCGGCCAGGAAACCGCCGGCCACACCGAGCAGGTAGACGGAGGCGCCGTAGATGGTGACGACGGCGAGTGCGGTGGTCTTCTCTATTCCCAGTCCGCCTTCGGTGATGGCGAAATATAGGTAATAGGCGAGAATGGCCCGCATTCCGTAATAGGAGAAGCGTTCCCACATCTCTACGAAGAAGAGTGTGGACAAACCTGCCGGGTGGCCGAGGAATGCCTTGTCTTCGAGCGAGGCCACGTGTTGTCGCGTGGCCTCTGAACTGGCTTGGGCCATGGGAGTCCCTCTCTGTCAGGCCGCATCTCACGGGCGGCAGGGAGACAGTACGCCTATTCCGCGGCAAATATAGGAATGAACGCCCAGAAATTTTTTATCAAGGTCGAAGTCCCTGCGCCCGCATATCGCGGATATATCGCCCCTCTGGCGCTTCCGGTGCAGGTGAGGGGCAAGGGGTGCGGGCATCGGTTTTCCGTGTCATATGCGTCAGAGTGGATGGTGTGATGTCGTCCGGTGAGCCTTCTGTGACCTTTGAAACCGACCCCTACGGCGGAGTGACCGTTCTGCGGGACGGTTTCCCCCAGTCCTATGTCGACGTGTCCGACCCGACCCGACTGGCTTTCGAGTACGTGGCTCAGATGGCGCTGGCGGTGGATACGCTGGCTCCGTCCGGTTCGCTGGCACTGACCCACGTCGGGGGCGCAGGGCTGACCTTGCCTCGATATTTCGCGCACACCCGGCCGGGGTCGACACAGATCGTCCTGGAACCGGATGAGCTGTCGACGCAGCGGGTGCGGGAGGAGCTTCCACTGCCGCGGGGGCATCGGATCCGGGTGCGAGGGCAGGACGGTTTGTCCGGGTTGACGGCGATGGGCTCGGCACGGGCGGACGTGGTCTTGGTCGACGCTTATGCCGAGGGGCGGGTTCCGGCGGAGTTGGTCACGGTGGGCTTCTTCGCCGAGGTGGTGCGGGTCTTGCGTCCTGGGGGTCTATTGGTGGCGAATGTGGCTGATGCGCCGGGGCGTCGGTTTCTGTCGCGGGTGGCGGCGGGTTGTCTCGCGACGGGGCTGGGTCAGGTGGCCTTGTTGGGAACTCATGACGTGATGAAGGGGCGCCGGTTCGGCAACGCGGTATTGGTGGCTTCGGGCTCCCGGTTCGAGGTGGACGATCTACGGCGGGCGGCGACGCGTTGCCCGTTCCCCACGGGGGTGATGGGCGAAGAGTGGGCAGGCCAGCTGCGTGCGGCACGGCCGTTCACCACCGAGGACGCCGAAAGTTCACCGGAGCCGCCGGTCGCTGGATCCTGGCGTCGCTGAGGAGACCTCGAAAGATCCTGCCATTTTAATAAGGGTAACCTCAGTAATTGAGAACATGATCAATTACTGAGGAGTGGCATGTCCTTCGCACCGGTCGCACGCCTCGCCCTGACCCTCACCTGTCTCACGACGCTGTCCGCATGCAGCGTCCATCCTGCGGGGACCGGCGGCGCCCAGGACAGCACCAAACCCTTCACCGTCTTCGCGACGACCGGATATCTCGGCGACCTGGCCAAGAACCTTGCTCCCGATGCCAAGATCACCGTGATGGTCAAACCCGGCGGTGACCCACACACTTACCAGCCCAGCACCCAGGACATCGCCGCCATGCGCGACGCCGATGTCGTCATCTCCAATGGCGCACATCTCGAAGCGATGATGATCGACCAGCTCGCCAGCCTCGGCGACCGGCACCTGGCCGTCAGCGAGCGCCTCCCCCAGGACAAGCTGCTCCCCTGGCCAGAGAAGGACGACAAAGGAAACGCCCTCCACGACCCGCACATCTGGAATGACCCCGACCTGTGGAAGAGCGTCACCATCGAAGTCGCGAACAAGCTCGGCGAGAAGTCCCCGAAACGTCAGGACGCCATCACCAAAGCAGCAACCGAATACACCGGGAAGATCGAGGCCACCAAGAACAAGGTCACCGACATCCTGAAGGACATCCCCCAGGAAAGGCGCGTCCTCATCACCGGACACGATGCCTTCAACTATTTCGGCAGAGCCTTCTCGTTGGAGGTCAAAGCCACCGACTTCGTCACCTCGGAGGCCAATATGTCGGCCACCCAACTACAAGAGCTGGCCATCTTCATCGTCGCCCGCAAGATTCCCACGATCTTCCAGGACAACGTGAAGAACCCTCAGGCGGTGACTTCTCTGGAGGAATCCGTGAAGGCCCTCGGCGGCAAGGTCACCGTCTCCGACAAAGAGCTGTACGCCGACAGCCTGGGCGATCGCCCCCCGGCCGACACCTACCTGGGGGCTTTGGAATCCAATGCCGCTGCCGTCGCCGAAGCGCTGTCCCCGAAGAACTGACCGTGCACAGCATCGCTCCTGCCTGCCGGGTCCACGACCTGTCCGTCGCCTATCACGAGGATCTCGTCCTCGAACGGATCGACGTGTCCATCGCCCCGGGGAAGGTCACTGCCGTGGTCGGCCCCAATGGCGCCGGCAAATCCACTCTCCTCAAAGCAGCCCTCGGCCTGGTCCCGGCGGTCGCCGGACATGCCGAATTCTTCGGTCGGCCGTTCCCGCAGGTCCGCCGCCGTGTCGGATACATGCCCCAGGCGGCGAGCGTCGACTGGGACTATCCCGCCACCGTCCGGGCCGTGGTCACCATGGGCACCTACGGACGTCTCGGGTGGTTCCGCAGGCCCGGCGCGAAGGAACGTCAGGCCTGCGACGAAGCGCTGGCCCATGTCGGCCTGTCCGACCTCGCTCATCGTCAGATCGGACAGCTCTCCGGTGGGCAGCGGCAACGCACCTTCCTGGCCCGGGTCCTCGCCCAGGACCCTGACCTGTACCTGATGGACGAGCCGCTCGCCGGTGTCGACACCGCCAGTGGCCTGGCCATCCTCGACGTCCTCTCCGGCTTGCGTGATCGCGGCAAGACGCTGGTGCTCGTCCACCACGACCTCGATCTGGTCCGAGAGTTCTGCGATGACGCGATACTCCTGGCCACCGGACAGATCTCCGCCGGGCCGGTCGCCCAGGCGTTGAGCCCGCAGCACGTCGAGCGCGCCTATCACCATGACGGGGAGAACCGGTTGCTGGAAGCGGTGCGCGCCCGATGATGGATCCGCTGGCCTTCTGGAATGTGCACTCCTTCCGGCTCATGCTCCTGGGCACCGCCACCATCGGCGGAGTCGCTTCCGCCCTCGGTGCTTTCGCCTACCTGCGCCGACAGAGCATGATCGGTGACGTCGCCTCCCACGCTGCGCTGCTGGGCGTGGTGGGAGCCTTCGTGGTCGGTGCCGGTGTGTTGGGCATCGACGGACGCGCCATGGCGTTGTTGGTCATCGGTGCGTGGCTGGCCGCGGTGAGCGCCGCCCTCTTGGTCAATGCGGTCGAACGTACCAGCGTGCTCCACCAGGACGCCGCCATGGCGGTGGTGATCGCCCTCTTCTTCGGCGGTGGCCTGGCGCTGCTCCGGCTGGTCCAGAACAGCCGTCTCCCTGGAAAAGGTGGGCTGCAGGAGTATCTCTTCGGCAATGCGGCCTCGATCACGACCCCTGACCTGATCTCAGTGCTCGCCTTCGGCGGAATCGCCTTGGCCATTCCGTTGGCCACGTGGAATGCCTTCGCCATCACTGCATTCGACCCACAGAGCGCTGTCCTGGCCGGGTTTCGCGCCCGCACGGTCGATCTGTTGATGTTCGGGGCACTCACCTTGGCGATCGTGATCGGGTTGAAAGCGGTCGGCCTGATCCTGATGGTCGCCTTCGCAGTTACCCCGGCTGCTGCTGCCCGGCAGTGGGTACATTCCGTGGGGGCCTTGGTCACCTTGTCCGGGCTGATCGGGGCGGGTTGCGCCGCAGTCGGCTGCTATCTGTCGGTGGGGCTGGGCCGGGTACCAACCGGTCCGGTGGTCGTCCTCCTGCTCAGCGCAGTCCTGGTGCTCTCCCTGATCGCCGCACCTCAGCGCTCCGTCCTGCGACGGGCTCTCCACCGACGTCGGCGTCGACGCAACCTGACACGCCGGGTGACTCAGGAGGCCTCGTGAATTTCGTGTTCTCCGTCGCGGTACTCACCGTGGCCACTGCGGTGGCCTGCGCCTTGCCGGGCACTCTGCTGGTGGTGCGCCGTCAGTCGATGTTGGCCGAGGCGATGAGTCATACCGTGCTGCCGGGCATCGTCGTCGCGATGATCGCGGTCGGTTCGATCAACAGTCCGCTGTTGTTGGTCGGCGCTGCCGCCGCCGGGATGTTGGTCGTCCTGGGAGCCGAATACCTCGAGGGAACAGGCCTGTTGGCTGGCGACAGCCCTCAAGGGGTGATCTATCCGGCGCTTTTCTCCATCGGGGTGATCCTGATCAGTACCCGCTTCGCCGGCGTCCAGATCAGCGAACGCACCGTCCTGACCGGCGATGTGAACCTGGCTGCTTTCCTGCATCTGCATGTCGCCGGGGTCGATGTGGGGCCGGCGCACCTGTGGGTGATGATCGCCTTGATCGTGGCCAATGCGCTCTTCCTCGCCTTGTGCTGGAAGGAGCTGACCTTGGCGACCTTCGACCCGGCGTTGGCGCAAGCTTTCGGGTTCCGTCCCCGGCTGTTGCACTACCTGTTGATGCTGGACGTGTCGATCACCGTGACAGCCGCTTTCGCCACGGCGGGCAGTCTGCTGGTGGTGGCCTTGATGATCGTGCCGCCTGCGGTGGCGCGACTGCTCAGCGACCGTCTTCCGATGATGGTGGCCTGGTCCGTCGCCCTGGCAGTGGTCGGTTCCTTGGTGGGTTTCGGGGTCGCCTACCGTTTCGACCTGGCGACCTCTTCGGGGCTGGCAGCCTTCTACGGGGTGTGCTTCGTCGCAGTCTGGGCAGCGTCCTGTGTCGCGGGTCGGCGCAGGACGACCCGCAGCCGGGCTGCTCTGAAGTCGTCTTTCTGACGCCGAACCGCTAAGAACACCGCCAGGTTTGGCACCGGGCTCAATCCTGGTGCCAAACCTGGCGACAGCGGACCTACCGCCGCTGGGCTCAGTCAGCGGCGCAACCCAGCTGCCGGATCAGCGGCCTTGACCCGGCAGGCGCCAGCTGCGCACCGCTTCAGCCAGTCAGCGAATTCCTCGTCGTAGGCGGTACCGATGCTCCGGGTCAAGTAGTGGCGGGCGTTGTTCCAGTCGCCCTGCCGGTAGTAGTTCAGGACGGCGTCCACCTCCCGGGGGTGTTCCTCCAGCATGAACCGGGTGGCCAGGTAGCTCCACCGGTAGATCCGGTTCGTGTCGTGCTTGTAGGTGGTGTCGAAGAGCGTGCTGAGCCGATAGCGCGGTTGGGCCGCCTCGGAGATGGCTTCGGCGTAGTCGATGCCCCGGTAGGTGTAGGAGACATATTCGGCTATTCCTTCGACCCACCAGATCGTCGGAGTCTTCATGCTCTCCTCGAAGGAACCGAACATATTGAATCTACCGTCGAGATAATGCGTATATTCGTGATTCAAATTCCAGATCTGATACCCAGGCTTCAGCCAGGGTGCCCGATAGGCAATGAATCGTGCCTGATTGTTCTCCGCCTGCGGTTCACCCTCCAGATACATCCCGCCATTGTTGGTGTCGATACCAAATATCGCATTTCCGTACCATTGGTAATCGGTCGGCGAATCGAAGACATTGATCTCCAACTTCTGGTTGCGATCCCCTTCCAGTGGCCCGGAGTCCCGCACGGTGCGATGGAAGAAAGCATCCTGCCCCTGCAGGCTCCGACAGGATTCGCCCAGGTCGGCGGGGTTCGTGGTCTGAGCCACGAAACGCAGCGACTCCGTACAGTCGACCACGGTCGGGAAGACCACCTTCTTCAACCGGACCGCCAGGTCGCAGGTGCCGTAGTCGGCACAGGCCGCAGCATCCAGATCCTGCGCCATCGCCCCCACCCCGGCATACAAGGGCGCGCTCCGTCCGGCGATCTGCGTCTTCGCCAACAGGTCCACCACCAGCGGCTTCGCCGTTTCCTTCACCACAGCATCCCCGAGGAAACGCGCCAGTTCACGCCCGGCATTGGTCACCAAGAAGTGGTTGTCCCCCTCCAGGAGCCCGACATGCTTGAGCGCGAAGTCCCGCAGCAGAGACAGAACGGACGGGTCGGCAGCGACAGCCTGCACGAAAGCCGGCAGGCCATGCCCCCGGAAGAACACCGTGTACGTGTTGTTGACCGCCAGCACCATGCTGCGATGACTGTCATAGCTGGCGTCGTACGAGGTCAACAGCCGCTTCAGCACCGGAAGGTAGTGCGCATTCAGCTGCGCGCTGTCGATCAGGGTCACTGCTTCGGCCAAGGCCGCACCATTGCGTTCGGTGACCTGCCACGCCTCGGTACGAGCGAAGAAGGTGTCCAATGCTGCACGGACGGAGGCGGACAGCATGCTGCTGTAGCTGCTGATCAGCTCCTTGTGGTTGTACTGGACGAAATACCCGGCCCGCAGGTAGAGCACCAGCTGGGCGACCCCGCCGTCCCCATGCCCGGCGTACGTGGCGGCCCGGCGACGGAGCTCGTCGGCGACGGCAGCCATCTGCGACTCACGGAAGAGAGCGTTCGCTTCGCCATTCGGCGGATAGAAAAGGGTGTTGATGCAGTCGGTGGTGGACGAGGCCACCTTCGACGCCAGCGCGGTGTCGGTCAGCCCGGCGAACTCTGCAGAACGGCAGCTGGCGGGGTCGGCCCTGGGCACGGAACGCCGCCGAGGATCTGGGGTGGAGCGGGAGCGGCCATCGGTTCTGGTCGTCGTCCACGGCGCGGACGGTGGGGTGAGGGACGCCCGGCGGGTCCGGTGGTCCTCAACGGGGGCGTCAACGGCCGACTTCGGACTGAAGGCATCGGGGAGGACCGGATGCTGTCGGCTCTCCGGCCCGAACGGGCCTACGGCCGGGGAGACCCCGGGTTCTTCCGCTGGCGCAGGCGCGGCGATGGCACCGAGAGGCACTGCCAGAGAAAAAGAAAGAAGGACGGAAAAGAGCATGGTTGGGCGACGAATTGTCATCGGGCGGAACTCCGATCAAAGGTGAGGAATAACGCTGCGGGACAGGAAATATTTATCGTCAAGCCTTCACGGCATAGCACAGGCCGACGATATTCACGACGAAAGGCGCCGCAGTCGCTTACTCAAAGCATGACCCAAGAAAAGGCCCGTGTAACCAACATCTGGGCCCAGCAATATTCACCCTTAACTTTCTCCGTTAATACGCATGTCGGGGGCATTCTCGGACATTTGTCCGAGAATGCCCCCGACAGGGGAACCGCTCCGGGTCAGGCGTCCAGTGCCTCCGGAAGGGTCGCCCGGTGCGATTGGGCCAGCTCATCGATCCGCACGGTGAACTCCCCCGCCACCGCCAGCTCGGCACCGCCGGTCTCACCGATCCGCACGCAAGGAACACCCGCCTCAGCGGCTGCGGCGAAGGTCGCGTCGACCTGGTCCGCACGCACCGCCACGAGACAACGCGCAGAACTCTCGGCATAGAGCGCCACGAAGGCGTCCACTCCGTCCCGCTCCATCAGCGCAGCCAGGTCCAGGCGGGCACCCACGCCGTGGCGGATGGCCGACTCCGCGACAGCCACCGCCAATCCGCCGTCGGACAGGTCATGGGCTGCGGCGAAGAATCCGTCCTGCGTGGCGCGGGACAACAGCTCACCCAGCGCCTTCTCCGCCGGGAGATCGACCTTGGGCGGCAGACCACCCAGATGTCCGTGCAGTACGTCCGCCCAGGCGGAACCGCCGAACTCGTCCCGGGTCGCGCCCAGGAGCATCAAGGTCAGGCCCTCTTCCCGCCAGTACGACGAGGTGCGCCGGGAGACGTCGTCGAGCACACCGAGCACACCGACCACCGGGGTGGGGTGGATAGCGATGTCACCGGTCTGGTTGTAGAAGGAGACATTGCCACCGGTCACCGGGATGCCCAGCTCACGGCAGCCAGCAGCCAGGCCCATCACGGTCTGCTCGAACTGCCACATGACTCCCGGGTCCTCCGGGGATCCGAAGTTGAGGCAGTCGGTGACAGCCAACGGACGAGCACCACAGGCCGCCACATTGCGATAGGCCTCGGCCAGCGCCAGCTGCACACCCGTGTACGGATCGAGTTTGCAGTAACGACTGTTGCAGTCGGTGGCCAGTGCCACGCCACGCCCGGTCTCCTCGTCGACCCGGACCAGACCGGCGTCCTCCGGTTGCGCCAGCGCGGTGTTACCCATGACGTACCGGTCGTACTGGTCGGTGACCCAGCTCTTGTCAGCCAGGTTCGGGCTGGCCACGAGCGTACGCAGGATCTGTCCGAGCTCTTCACCATCGGCCGGGCGAGGCAGGATGGAGGCCATATTGCCCTGAAGGTCGGCGAGATAGTCCGGCACTTCGATGGGCCGCTGGTAGACCGGGCCGTCGTGCGCGACGGACCGCGGGGGAACGTCCACGATGACCTGGCCCTGGTAGTGCACCCGAAGCCGGTCGCCGTCGACGACCTCACCGCAGACGGTGGCCTCGATCTCCCATTTACGAGTGATCGCCATGAACTCGTCGAGCCTGGCCGGTTCGACCACGGCCATCATGCGTTCCTGGGACTCGCTCATGAGGATCTCCTCCGGAGCGAGATGGGGGTCGCGCAGCGGCACGTCGTCCAGCCAGACGTCCATGCCACCGTCACCGGCGCTGGCCAGCTCGGACCAGGCGCACGACAACCCGGCCGCGCCGAGGTCCTGGATGCCGTCGACCACGCCTGCGGCGTAGAGCTCCAGGCAGCACTCGATCAGGATCTTCTCCTTGAACGGGTCGCCGACCTGTACTGAGGGCCGCTTCGTCGGCCCGTCGGCGTCGAAGGTCGCCGACGCCAGCACCGACGCCCCGCCGATCCCATCGCCTCCGGTGCGCGCTCCGAAGAGCACCACCTTGTTACCGGCGCCGGAGGCGTGCGCAGTGTGGATGTCCTCGATCCGCATCTTGCCCACGCACAACGCATTGACCAGGGGGTTGCCCTGGTAGCAGGGATCGAAGACGACCTCACCGCCGATATTGGGCAGACCGAGGCAGTTCCCGTAGCCGCCGATACCGGCGACGATCCCGGGCAGGACCCGATGGGTGTCGGGGTGGTCGAGGGCGCCGAAGCGCAGCGGGTCCATGACGGCGATCGGCCGAGCACCCATGGCCATGATGTCGCGGACGATCCCGCCGACCCCGGTGGCCGCGCCCTGGTAGGGCTCGACATAACTGGGGTGGTTGTGCGACTCGACCTTGAAGGTGACCGCCCAGCCGTCACCGATGTCGACGACGCCGGCGTTCTCGCCGATCCCGACGAGCATCTTGGCTTTCATCTCCTCGGTGAGATTTTCCGCGAAGTGGCGGAAATGCACCTTGGAGGACTTGTAGGAGCAGTGCTCGGACCACATCACCGAGTACATCGCCAGTTCGCCGCCGGTGGGCCGACGTCCGAGGATCTCCCGGATCTTGTCGTACTCCTCGTCGGAAAGCCCCAACTCGCGGTGGGGCAGCTCCCGGTCAGGGGTCGCCCGGGCCTGCTCGACGGTGTCGAGCACCGCACCTTCACGAGCAGTGGGCGCCGCGATCACCTCGGCGTTCTGCCCGTGTTCGTGCGGGGTCCGGAGATCAGGATGCTGGTCTTCCACGTCAGGCTCCCACCATGCTCTGAAGGACGGAGGTGAAGAAAGGGCGACCGTCGAGACTCGGACCGAAGCCCTCCTCGACGCAGTGCTCGGGGTGCGGCATCAGTCCGACCACATTCCCGGCCTCATTGCAGATGCCGGCGATATTGCGGTAGGAGCCGTTGGGGTTGTCGCCGAGGTACCGGAAGACCACCCGGCCTTCCTCCTCGAGCTGTTCGATGGTGCGCAGATCGGCGACGAAGCAGCCCTCACCGTTCTTCAGGGCGATGGTGATCTGTTGCCCGTCGGTGAAATCCCTGGTCCACGGGGTGTCGGTGTTCTCCACCCGGAGAGGCTGGTCCTGGCAGATGAAGCGACGCCCGGCGTTGCGGGAGAGCGCTCCCGGCAACAGATGGGATTCGCAGAGCACCTGGAAACCGTTGCAGATCCCCAGGATCGGCATTCCGCCACGGGCGGCGTCCCGCAGAGAGGTCATCACCGGCGCGAAGCGGGCGATCGCTCCGCAACGCAAGTAGTCGCCGTAACTGAACCCGCCGGGCAGGACGACGGCGTCGACCTCGTGCAGATCGGCGTCGGCATGCCACAGGGACACGGCTTCGCCACCGGCCAACCGGATCGCACGCAGAGCGTCATGGTCGTCCAGGGTGCCGGGGAAGGTCACCACTCCGACGCGCATCAGTCGTCGTCCCCCTTGTAGGCGGTGGTGCCCTCTGCGCCCTGGAGCTGTTCGGCGCTGAAATTGCTGCGGTCGACCCGAGCTCGTCCCTCGTGACGTCCGGCGCCCTCGGGGATCGGGGCGATCGCGCCCCAGCTCTCCGGGTTGCCTTCGTCATCCCAGTCGTAGGCGGTGTCGCCTGCTTCGGCATCACGCACGGAGACGACGTCCTCGATCACCGGGTTCGACAGCAGGGTTTCCGCGGCCTCCCGCGCCTGGGCCAAGACCTGCGGGGTCACCGGGCCCTCCACCTCCAAGGTGAAACGCTTCCCCTGACGCACGTCGTTGAACTGGGCGAAGCCCAACCGGGGCAGCGCCCCAGCGACGGCTTGCCCCTGTGGGTCGAGGATCTCCGGTTTGAGCATGACGTCGACGACAACGGTTCCCATTGGTAGTGCTCCTGTGCGGTCGGCGATTCGGGCGTTTGGCCCGTCATGGACGAGCCTATCTGCGTCATCTGAGGACATTCACCAGCGGAAGGGGGTTCCGGTCAGTGCCTCATAGGCGGCGATATAGGTCTGACGGGTGCATTCGATCACCTCGGTGGGCAAGGCGGGTGGTTCTTCGTCGGACGAGCGGTCCCAGCCGCTGGCCGAGGACATGAGCCAGTCACGTACGTACTGCTTGTCGTAACTGCGTTGCTGGCGCCCTTCCGCGTAGTCGGCGGCGGACCAGAACCGGGAGCTGTCCGGGGTGAGGACCTCGTCGGCGAGCACCAATTCGCCGTTCTCCGTCAACCCGTACTCAACCTTGGTGTCGGCGATCAGGATGCCTCGAGGCCGGGCGATCTCTTCGGCACGTGCCAGCACTCTCGTGGTCAGGTCGGTGACACGGTCGGTGAGCTCGGCGCCGATGAGTCGGGAGACCTCGTCCTTGGTCATCGGCTGGTCGTGCTCACCCACAGGGGCTTTCGAGGTCGGCGTGAAAATGGGCTCCGGGAGGCGGGACGACTCGAGAAGCCCGCCGGGCAAAGAGATCCCGCAGACGGAACCAGTCGCCTGGTATTCGGCCAGCCCGCTTCCGGTCAGATAGGCACGTCCGATGCATTCGACCGGCAGCATCGACAAGCGTCGGACGAGGAGCGCCCGACCGGCGACCTCCTGCGGCACATCGGTCGAGACCACATGGTTGGGCACGAGATCGGCCAGCCGCTCGAACCACCACAGGCTCATCTGGGTGAGGATGCGGCCCTTGTCCGGGATCTCCGAGTCGAGGACGTGGTCGAAAGCGGAGATGCGGTCGCTGGCGACCAGGAGCATCCGGTCTTCCTGCCGTTCCCCGGTGGCCGGGTCCAGCGGCACGTAGAGTTCCCGGACCTTCCCGGAGTAGACGTGTTCGTGGCCGGGGAGCTGTTGCGGAACCTGCGGGGCGGTCATCTGTTCCTTCTCGGGTTCGCGTCCCGGAATCCTTCGGACGGGACGGTCAACAGGTGGGGGTGTGGATCTTCTTCTCCTGGGCGGCCAGGGCGATGTCGGTGCGATGGTGGCTGCCACGCAAGGTGATCCGGTCGACTGCGGTGTAGACCCGGTCGCGTGCCTGAGCGAGGTCGCTGCCCAGGGCCACGACGGAGAGGACCCGCCCTCCGGCACTGACCAGCTGGTCACCGGCGAGCGCGGTCCCGGCGTGCAGGACGTCGGCGTCCTCGCCCACCTGGTCGAGCCCTTCGAGGACGTCTCCCTTGCGGGGGCCCTCGGGGTATCCCTTGGCTGCGACAACCACCGTGACGGCGCTGTCCTGTCGCCACCGCAGTGCGGGGAAGCTGTCGAGTTCTCCGGTGGCTGCGGCCATCAGCAGGCCGCCCAGGGGGCTTTCCAGTCGTGCGAGGACGACCTGGGTCTCCGGGTCCCCGAAACGGGCGTTGAACTCCACGACCCGCAGTCCGCGGGAGGTCAGGGCGAGCCCGACGTAGAGGATGCCGGCGAAGGGGGTTCCGCGGCGGCGCATCTCTTCGACGGTGGGCCGGGCCACTCGTTCCACGACCTGGTCGACCAGACCGTCAGGTGCCCAGTCCAGAGGCGAATAGGCGCCCATGCCGCCGGTGTTGGGGCCTTGGTCGCCGTCGAGTGCCCGTTTGAAGTCCTGGGCCGGCGCCAGGGGGACGACGGTCTGTCCGTCGGTCACGCAGAACAGGGAGACCTCAGGGCCGTCGAGATATTCCTCGACGACGACGGTGGGTGTGCTCTCGCCTGGGGCGACCGCCCGGTTCAGGCACTGCGCCGCGTGAGCCATCGCGGTCATCCGGTTCTCGGTGACGACGACTCCTTTGCCGGCAGCCAGGCCGTCGTCCTTGACGACATGGGGGGCGCCGAGTGCGTCGAGGGCTTCGGCGACTTGGTCCATGGTGGTGCACACGTGGGCCATGGCGGTGGGTACGTCTGCTGCGGCCATCACGTCCTTCGCGAAGGACTTGCTGCCTTCGAGTCTGGCTGCGCGTGCCGAGGGCCCGAAGCAGGCGATGCCTGCGTCACGGACGGCGTCGGCGACTCCGGCGACGAGGGGGGCTTCCGGTCCGATGACGACCAGCCGGGCATCGATCTGCCTGGCCAGTTCGGTCACGGCCGCTCCGTCGAGGACATCGACGTCGTGGAGGGTGGCGACCCCGTTCATTCCCGGGTTTCCGGGGGCGACGTGCAGGCTGCTCACCCCCGTGTCACGAGACAGGGCGAGGACGAGGGCGTGCTCCCGAGCACCGGAGCCGACGACGAGGACGTTCACGACACCACCCTATCGGCGTCCGGGCCTCCTGGGTTCTGCTGACCTCTGTGGTCTACGTCCTCTGGGGAGAGCAGCCTCGAAGAATCCCCATAAAATTTGAATATCCCTGCTGCACAGTAATTTTCATAAAAATCTCGGTCCGACGGAGATACTCCGGGCCTGGCATCGCCCTGTACAGCACGCCTCCCGGAAAGGCATAGAATTGAGAACTTGCCCGTCGGCGAACCCGACGGCGCACGACCCACCACCGGACGACGAACAAGGGGTGCGAGTGGCCCACGTGGACCGCGATCAGGACGTCCTCACCAGAGAGCTCGCGACGGAGCAGGCCCATGTGGACCGCGTCTACACCGAACTCGCCGCAGCAGGACGACGTGCGGCACTGGTCCAGGCCGACGGACTCGCCCGCGGACGTACCGACCGCACCGGCGACGTCCGCGACGAAGAAATCACCGGCCTCTTCGAACGAGACGCCTTGGTCTACAGCGCCGCGAAACGACGCGCCGCTCTCGACCGCGAACACGAGGGGCTCGTCTTCGGCCGACTCGATCTCGAACACACCGCCCGCGACGGCGCCACCGAACGGGAGATCCGCTACGTCGGCCGCCTCGGTGTCCGCGACGACGACTACGAGCCACTGGTCATCGACTGGCGCGCTCCCGCTGCCGAGCCGTTCTACCGGGCCACCCCCACCTCACCGATGAACGTCCTGCGCCGCCGGGTCCTGCGCTGCCGCGGACAAGAGGTCGTCGGCGCCGAGGACGACCTGATGGTCTCCCAGGCCCCGGAGGACCTCGTCGTCCTCGGAGAAGGCGCACTGCTCGCCGCCTTGACCCGGAGTCGTTCAGGACGAATGCGCGATATCGTCGCGACGATCCAGGCACACCAGGACGAGGCCATCCGCGCCGCAGCACGAGGGGTCGTGGAGATCACCGGCGGCCCGGGCACCGGGAAAACCGTGGTCGCCCTCCACCGAGCTGCCTATCTGCTGTACTCCGACCGGCGCCGCTTCGAACGCGGCGGAGTGCTCGTGGTGGGGCCGTCCGCCGCGTACACCGCCTATATCGAACGGGTACTTCCCTCACTCGGCGAAGACTCGGTCGCGCTACGTTCGGTCGGTGACATCGTCGACGCCGTCACCGCAGTACGGGTCGACTCCCCCGAGGTCGCCGCGCTGAAAGGCACCCTGAAGATCCGTCGGGTCCTTGGCCGCGCAGCCCGCGACACCATCCCCGGTGCCCCGGAAAGCTTGCGGATCATGGTGACCGGCCGCCCCGTCCACCTGGACCGGCAGGCCTTGGACCGCATCCGTCACCAAGTGCTGCGCCATCACCCTCGAAACTCCTCCCGGGATGCGATGACCGACGCTCTCGCCCTGGCCGCCTGGAAACAGGTGCTCGACGGCGACCGGGACGACTTCCTGGACACCTTCCGCGAACACCGAGACGTCGAACGTTTCCTGGACGCCTGGTGGCGGCCGGTGGACCCACGCGAAGTGCTCTTGTGGCTGGCCGACGAGAAACGGACCAGACGGTACATCTCAGGGATCTTCCCGGAAGGATCCGCACCCCTACTGGCCGCATCCTTCCGAGAAACGCTGACAGCAGGTTCCTGGACAGTGGCCGATGTCGCCCTGATCGACGACCTGTCCTCCCGGGTAGGAATCGTCCCCGAGCGAGTCGACACCGAACGGGGCTTCTACGAGGTCGACCTCCTCGACGACGCCGAGGCCGAAGCCGTGGCCACCGGCGATCTGCGGACCACCCGGGTCGACGCTCCGGGAGCGAGTGCCCACGGGTACCGGGAACGGGCACTGGCCGCCCCGGGCTCCCTCGACGAGGAGACACGGAAAGCGGCCCTGCTCCGCGGGCGGATCGACCGACACGGCGATTACGCCCACGTCCTCGTCGACGAAGCTCAGGACCTCTCGCCGATGCAGTGGCGGATGCTGGGACGGCGTGCGCAGTCCGCGTCGTGGACGGTGGTCGGCGATGCGGCTCAGGCCTCGTGGGGTGACGCCGACGAAGCCCTCACAGCGCGCGATCAGGCCTTCGGGCGGAACAGCCGACGTACCTTCCACATGTCGACGAACTACCGGAACGCCCGGGAGATCTTCGACTACGCGGCAGCAGTGGTGCTGCCCCAGGTGCCGGACGCCGACATCCCCCAGGCCGTTCGGGAGACCGGCGTGGACCCGGTGGAGATCCGTGTCGTGGCCGAGGAGCAGGAGCTGGTGCGAGCTGCCAGAGAGTCTGTGGCTGCCCTGGCCGAAGAGGTCGACGGTTCGATCGGTGTGATCACACCCAAGCGGTGGGCCAAGGCGGTCGCCTCCCTCGACGAGGGCGATAGCGGCCGAGTGATCGTGGTCGACCCGCTGAGTGTGAAAGGCCTGGAGTACGACGCCACCGTGGTGCTCGATCCCGAGGAGATCACTGCGGAGTCTCCTGGTGGGGTTCGGGTGTTGTACGTGTCGTTGACGCGGGCTGCTCATCGGATGCACGTCGTGCACGTCGGGTGATCTCTTCTCCGTCCTCGTTCGTTGCCGTGTTCCCGCTGCGGATGCCGACCCAGGCAGCAGCGAGGACACAGGCCAGGGGGAGTGCGACCAGCGGGTCGGCGACGCCGAAGACGAACAGATCGGTGGCGAAGACCACAGCCGGCAGCACGGAGACCACGAAAGCTGTGGTCCTGACCGGGATCCGGGTGATGCCGTACTGGAAGAGAACCACCGGTGCAGTGATACCGATCAAGGCGACCGCTGCGATCTTGGCCAGTTCAGCACCGGAGGGCGCTCCGCCCCCGGGAGACAGCGCGAAGAGCGCGGCTGCGGCAAGCCAGCAGCCGTGGAAACGGATCGAGTTGATGTACCAGGTGCTGCATCCCTGTTTACCGAGCCGGCGGCCCACCCGGATCACGCCCAGAGCGCACAGCCCAGCTCCTGCGGCGACCAGAACCCCTGTCGTCGTCCTCAGCCAGGTCTCGGACGAAGCACCGAGCGCCAGAGCGGAGACCAGCGCCACCGCGATCAGGTAGAGGGAGACCGACGGCACCGCAGACCGCCTTTTCCGGCTCGAGATCCCGAAAAGGATCGGTGCGACAGCCGTCTCGATGACGCTGGCTGCGGTGGGGAGGGTCAGCGTCATCGACAGGTAGAACAGGACGAAAGCTCCTGCCGTGTAAATGTTGATCAGGCAGATGTTCCGGAAGCTCGCCTGATGTTTCGGCTGCAGGGATCCGAGCCGCGACGCAGCCCCGAGCATCTCGGCCACGGCGAAGGCCACGAAGACCGCGAAGGCCGACATCTTCGGTGAGATCGTGTTTCCCACGAAGGAAGCGCCGACTCCTTGCAGGACGACTGCTGTGAGCACCACCAGCACGAAGAGGAACGAACTTTCGGATGCGGTGGTCTCTCTCATCGGGCTCCCTCGCAATTCAGAACATCTGAAGAACCGTTCCGATCCGACGTCGCAGCCCCGGCTGTGTCGGGTCAGGCAGTGAGGGCACCATACCGGGTGAAGATAAGTGAATTTTCTTGTGCCACAAAGGATATGGGTTCACTATCGCGTCGGCCACATACAGAATGACGACGAGTTCCCCACCTCACCAGCCAGGAAACCTGTCAACCCGGAACCCGGTGGACAGTTACGCCGCCACCCGACGCCGCAAAAGTATCGCCATCACCGGAGCACCCACAAGAGCCGTCACCACTCCGATCGGAACTTCCTGACCCGCACCGACCGTACGGGCCACCGTGTCCGCCCACAGCAACAACAACGCGCCACCCACGGCGCAGGCCGGCAACAGCACCCCATGACGCACCCCCACCAGCCGGCGTAGGACATGAGGCACCGTCAACCCCACGAACCCGATCGGGCCGGCAAAAGCCACCGTTCCAGCCACCACCAGCGCACACCCCACACAAACGAGCCACCTGGCCCGGCGCACCTCCACACCCAAGGACGCCGCCGACAGGTCACCGAAAGCAAAAGCATCCATCGTGCGTGCCGCCCACAGGCACGCCACCGCGGTGATCACAGCCAGCAGGGAAAGCGCCCACGCAGCAGGAGCCCGGACCCCCGCAAAGGAGCCGAAGGTCCACGCCAACATCATCCGGACGCCGTCCTGATCGGCGAACACCATGATCACCGTCGAGGTCACCGCAGCGGCCAATTGGCTCACCGTGACCCCCGCCAACACGGTGCGACCAGGAGGAAGATCCCCCGACCGCCCCGTCGCCAACGCCAGCACCGCAGCCAAAGCCACCATGCCACCGACAAAAGCTGCCAGAGAGACCCCGACCGCAGGCCCGCTACCCGGCAGAGACCAGCCGGTGAGAAGCGCGACGACCGCCCCCGCGGAAGCCCCACCAGAGATACCCAGCAGATAAGGATCAGCGAGCTCATTGCGCGTCGTCGCCTGGAGAAGCGCCCCGCACTGAGCCAAGACCGACCCGGCCGCAGCCGCAGCCAGCACACGAGGAAGTCGCAGCTCCCAGACGATCCGGTCATCGATCACCGTGACCTGTGCACCCTCGACAAGATGCCCCCGCCGTAGGACGACGTCGAGCACCGTCCCCGGCGATACCGTCACCGAGCCCATTCCCAGAGCCGCCACCACGCTGAACACCAGCGACACAGCCAGCGCCAGGACGACCACGCCCCGCGCCCACCGGCGCGACCTCATGTCGCAGCAGCCGACGAAATCCCAGCCAGCTGATCGGAGACATGCTGTGCGCCATCGGCAAGCGTCACCCCAGCATTCGACTCACTGAACGGGACGGTGACAAAAGCACCCCGCTTCACCGCGGTGAGCTCCCGAAGCACCGGGTCGTTCTGCAAATGTGTTCGTTTCTTCTCCGCACTGTCCCACGACGCATCGACGAGCACGATCACCTCCGGATCCGCAGCAACGACCTTCTCCCAACTTCCCTCAGCCCACGCCTTGTCCAGGTCGGCAAAGACATTCTTCGCACCCACCGTGTCGAGAATGGTCTGCGGGCCCCCCTTCCCCCCACCGACGAAGGGCGCCTTGTCTCCCGAGTCGTACCACAGGACCGACCGCCCCCGTCCCGTCCTCGACTCACCGATCTTCGCGACGCTGTCCTCCTGTTGCCGGATCACAGCAGCCGCACGCTGAGGCATACCGAAAATCTTCCCCAGATCACGGATCTCCCCCCAGACGCTGTCAAAAGTTGCCGGCGCCGAAGGCACACCCGGCGGACAGCTCATCGGGCTCAAATACGTGGTGGTGCCATCCTTGGCCAAGGCGGACCGATCACCGATCCCCTTGTCGCTGAAGGCACTCGCAAATGTCGAATACGCGAAGTCGGCTTTCGAGGCGAGAAACTTCTCCTTCGTCGGATACTTCTCCGCCAGAACTGGCACCTTCCGGTAGGCCTCCGCCCACCGAGCCGGAATGACATCGTCCAGATAAGCGGTACCGGCCATCCGATCCTGCATCCCCAGGGCCAACGCCACTTGAGTCGCCCCTTGGTTGAGGGTGACCAGGCGGGACGGCGCCTGCGTGACCGTAATGTCCACTCCGCAGTTGTGCACGGCGATCGGAGGCTCGAAAGTCACCGAAGACCCAGGATGTCCAGGACCGCTCGGCGCACCCGCACAAGCAGCGGTGAGGAAGGAACCGGCCAGGACGACGCCGGTGGACAAGGCGCGAAAGGGGACACGCACGAGGTACTTCTTTCTCTGGTCGAGGCCTGATCGCGAGGCCTGCTCCGAGCTATGTCGCCGGCAGGTCTTCGAGCTCGGGATCAACCGCATGCGGCGCCTTCCCGAGGACAGGTTCTCCCCAGTGACTCCGCGGCCGCACCCGTCACCCCACCGCTGCGCGACAGCTCCGGATTCCGACCGGACTCCCTGTCGACACTGCTGTGCGACCGACGACGCCCGCACCAGGACGAGCGCACGCCAACTATGGCATATGACCTTGTGAACCAGCGTGTCGCACTCCCAGCAAGGGCCCAGGCCGCCCTGACATCCAGCACAACGATGCCCGCCGCCGGACATAGCGCGGGGCGGAACCGACCACACCGGCTCCGCCCCGCCTCAGAACGATCACGGTCAACGACCGATCAGTTCACGCACCTTCTTCGGCCCCATACACAACAACAGGGTCGGGATCCGCGGACCGGTATCGCCCCCCAGCAGCAGCCGGTACAACAACGCGAAGAACGCCCGCTGGTCAGCTTTCACCTCAGGTGGAAGCTTCTTCTCGGCTACGTCGAAACCGGCCTGCTGCTTCGGAATTCCGTAGACCAGCGTGGTCAGGCCGTCGAGTGTCCAGTCCTTCTCCAAACCAGCGGCCAACAGGTCCAAGGACTCCAACTGGTGCTTGGTCAAGGTGAACAGGGTCGCAGCGTCCTTGAAGGAGCGCACCACCGTGCGGTCCTCTGGATCAGCCTGGGTGCTCACCCAGTTCGCAGCCAGATCGTACCGGGGACGAGCTACGTCCAGATCGGTGATGCGCTCGTCCATCGACGACAGGATCCGCACCGCCTGTTCGGCACTGCCACCGGTGATGTCGACCACCGAACAGATCGCCCGATAGGCCACCGGTGCACTTGTCCGTTCCAGCTCTTTCGTAGCCGTACGTACCGACCTGGCGTACATGGCCTTGTCCCCAGGCTGACCCTTGCCGCTGGAAACCTTGCGCTCCAACGCATCCCACTCGTCGTACAGCCGGTGGATCTCGTTGTTGAAGGCCACCGTGAACGACTGGTTCGGCCGCCGACGCGCATACAGCCACCGCAGGACGTGCGGCTCCATGATCGCCAGCGCATCCGCCGGGGTCGGCACGCCACCCTTCGACGAACTCATCTTGGCCATTCCGGCGATCCCGACGAAGGCATACATCGGACCGACCGGACGCTCAGCGCCGAAGATCGGGGCCAACTGCTCACCCACGACCCAGCTGCTGCCCGGGCTCTGATGATCGACGCCGCTGGGCTCGAAGTCGACCTCCTCATGCGCCCAACGCATCGGCCAGTCGACCTTCCACACCAGCTTCCCGCGGAAATCGGTGTCGAGTCGCATCGACTCCTCCACCTCGTCCCCGTCCGGCCCCGTGGCGACATAGGTCACCTCGGTGGTCTGCGAGTCGTACGAGGTCACCCGGGTCGCATCCGTACCGAAAGCCGCGCTGTAGGGGCGGAAGGGGAAGTACTCGCCACCCTGTGCGCTGCCATCGTCCTCCCCTGCAGCGCCTGATCCCTCGGCCTGAGCAGCTTCCGCCGTGTCGTCCCCCTCCGCGTCCGTCACACCGGCGGATTCCTGGCCCGGTTTCGTCCGGTACTGCTCGAGGACCGCAGCGATCTCCGCACGCTTCTCCATCGCATGCAGTACGCGATCCCGGTACACCCCGGAGGTGTACTGCTCTGTCTGGGAGATGCCCCGGTACTCGACACCGAGCTCGACCAGCGAAGCTTCCATCGCAGCACGGAAATGAGCTGCCCAGGAGTCGTACCCCGACCCGGGCGGCGCAGGAACGCTGGTCAGCGGTTTCCCGATGTGTTCGCTCCAGGACTCGTCGACACCAGGAACCCCGAAAGGCACCTTGCGGAAACGGTCGTAATCGTCCCAGCTGATGATGTGTTCGCAGTCGATCCCGCGACGTTTCAACTCGTCGGCGACCAGGTGCGGCACCATCACCTCACGCAGGTTGCCCAGGTGGATCGGACCCGATGGCGACAGCCCCGAGGCACAGGTGACTGTGTACCCCTCCAAGGAGCCGCGGCGACGCTCCACGTCCTCCACGACCTCGTCGGCAAGACGGGCGACCCAGTCCGTTTCCTGGCTGTTCTGTTTTCCGTCCCCAGTGGCCTTCTTCGCCTTCTCAGGACGTCCTTGCTGTTCTTCGGTCACCCTCACTCCTCGTCCTCGCCGAGCAACGAATACCGCTCGACGACCTCGTCACGGCCCGGGCCGACCCCGATCACACTGATCCGCGCGCCGAAGAGCTCCTCCAGGCGCAGCACGTAATCCTGTGCAGCCTGAGGCAACTCACCGAAAGTGCGCGCCCCGCTGATGTCCTCTTCCCAGCCAGGAAGCTCCTCGTACACCGGTGTGGCATGGTGGAAGTCCGACTGGTTGACCGGCATCTCGTCGTACCGAGTGCCGTTGACGTCATAAGCAACACACACGGGGATGGTCTTCAACCCGGTGAGGACGTCGAGCTTAGTCAATACATAGTCGGTGACCCCGTTGACCCGGGTGGTGTACCGCGCGACCACCGTGTCCGCCCACCCGCACCTGCGCGGACGTCCCGTGGTGGTCCCGAACTCGAAACCGCCGTCGCGGAGGAACTCCCCCATCTCGTCGTGCAGCTCCGTGGGGAACGGCCCGGCCCCCACTCGAGTGGTGTACGCCTTGTGCACAGCGACGACCCGGTCCACCCGGTTCGGGGCCACGCCAGACCCGGTGCAGGCGCCGGCCGCGGTGCAGGCCGAGGAGGTCACGAAGGGGTAGGTGCCGTGATCGACATCGAGCATCGTGGCCTGGCCCGCCTCGAAGAGCACGGTCTTGCCGTCGTCGAGCGCCCGGTTCAGTTCGAGGCCGGTGTCGACCACCATCGGGGCGAGTCGATCGCGGTAGCTCAGTAGTTCCTCAGCAACCTGATCGGCATCGATCGAGCGACGGTTGAAGATCTTCACCAGCAAGTGGTTCTTCTCGTCGAGGGCTGCGTCGACCTTCTGCCGCAGGATCGACTCGTCGAAAAGGTCCTGCACCCGGATTCCGATGCGGTTCATCTTGTCGGCATAGGTGGGACCGATGCCGCGCCCGGTCGTGCCCAGTTTGCGTTTGCCGAGGAAACGCTCCCGCACCTTGTCCAGAGAGATGTTGTACGACGGGATGACGTGGGCATTCGCGCTGACCCGCAGACGAGAGACATCCATGCCACGGGCCTTGAGCGCCGACAGCTCGGCGAAAAGCACCTCGAGGTCGATGACCACTCCATTACCGATGACCGGAGTGACATTCGGAGAGAGGATCCCGCTGGGAAGCAGGTGGAGTGCGTATTTCTCGCCGCCGACGACCACCGTGTGCCCGGCGTTGTTGCCACCGTTGAACTTGACGACGTAATCGACTTTGCTGCCCAGCAGGTCTGTCGCCTTGCCTTTGCCTTCGTCGCCCCACTGGGCGCCGACCAACACGATCGCCGGCATCGCGGCCACCATCCTCATGTCGCTGACGGTGCGCGGGCTCGGTCAGCTACGGCTGTGCCCGCGCGTCTCACGCAGCGAGCCCCTGACGTACGCAACGCCGGGGCTCGTACTGCCCAAGTCTACCCGGAGTAGCTGACCCGATGCTGAGACGCTCTGCCCACCCCCTGACACACTCCCCCTCCTGTGAAACCTGGGCACCGTACTCGGTGCTCAGGTCAAGGTTCATCGCCAGTCATTCGCTTCCATACAAGTTCAACCGGAACCTGAGCACCGAGTACGGTGCCCAGGTTCCCCACAAGGGGGTGTGAAGGGGAACGGAAACGAGATCCTGTGGATGACGAAAAGGTCGACCCCAGCCTTCCGACACCGTCGTACCCATGCACGCAGCTCATCGCCTGTCCCCCGAAGCCGCTGCTCTGGCACGAACCCAGAACGGCGTCCTCAGCGTCCCCCAACTCCACACTCTGGGATTCACCCGTCGGAGCATCAACCGCATCTCACAGCAATGGACCCGGATAGAACGCGGCATCTACCTGCTCGTACCCCACGCGGACGTCATCCCCTGGGAGGCGAAGGTCTGGGCCGGCGTTCTTCTCGGTGGTCCAGGAGCCCACGTCGGAGGCCCCACCGCAGCAATCCTGCACGGCCTGATCACCGATGAGGATCTGCGACGCCAGCGAGCCGCTGCCCCATCCCTCTTGCTGAAGGCGAGAGAAGCAGTACATGTCTTCGTCCCTCGACGAAAGCTGCTCGACCGCGGAGACTTCACCTTCCAAGAGGTGACCCCCGGAGAACGAGAAACGCCCTCACCTGCGCACCCACCACGCACGGGGATCACCGACACGGTGCTGGACCTGTGCGCACTGGGCGATGTCGACGAAACAGCGACCTGGGTGAGCCGGGCATGCCAACGTCGTCTCAGCACACCGGAAGAAATCCTTCGGCGGCTCGAAGCGCGGCCCCGACTGAAGCACGCCGACGTGATCCGGGCCATCGCCCAGGACGCCGACCAGGGCGTCACCACCGAGCTAGAACGCCGAGGCCGACGCGATGTGATCCGTGCGCATGGACTCCCCACCGGGATCTGGCAGATGGAAGTCTTCACGGGCACGATCGCGGATCTGGCCTACCCGGAGCACCGGATACTGGTGGAGTTCGACGGCAGGATAGGGCACCAGGAGGAAGGCGCCTTTCGGGACCGACGTCGCGACAACGGAAACCTGCTCCGAGGATGGACGACCTTACGTTTCGGCTGGTGGGAAGTGACCGGCGACCCCTGCGGATGTGCGCGACAGCTCTTCAGGGTGTTGCAGGCCCGAGGATGGCCAGGAAGAACCACACCCTGCCGAAGATGCCTCGTCGCACCCTCCGTCCGGTGAGAACTACGCAGATATCCCCCTTACCGAACCGGTGGTGACCTGAGCACCGTACTCGGTGCTCAGGTCACCACTGATTTGAGATTTCGCCACCGCTGTGGGAAAGAACCCCGACCTGAGCACCGTACTCGGTGCTCAGGTTCCAGAGCGGGGTGTCGTCGGGTTCCGTAGCGGGGGGTGGTGGGGTTACAAGCCCAGGGCGTCGGCGACATCCGCGGAGGAGTCACGCAGGAACGTGGCACACCGTTCGTGCTCGTCCTGCTCACCGATCACCCCGGCCGCTTTGGCCAGCGCCGCCAACGACCGCAAGAACCCACGGTTGGGCTCGTGCGACCACGGCACAGGACCGGCGCCCTTCCACCCGGAACGGCGCAGAGCGTCCAGCCCACGGTGGTACCCCGTCCGGGCAAAGGCATAAGCCTCGACCGTGCGCCCGCCGGAGAGAGCGTCCTCGGCCAGGACCGCCCAGGCCAAACTGCTCGCCGGATGAGCCGCCGCCACCTCCGTCGCAGGCGACCCGGCTGCTAGCAGAGCCGCAGCCGGGTCGACCGGCAGAAGAGTGGCAGGAGGCTCCATCAAATTCCTACGATGGGTGTCGCCTGCCATCGGATCACTTGTGGGTGCCGGCGGAACGCAGGTTCTCGCACGCCTCGACGATGCGCTTGGCCATGCCTTCTTCGGCAGCCTTGCCCCAGGAACGCGGGTCGTACTGCTTCTTGTTGCCGACCTCACCGTCGATCTTCAGCACACCGTCGTAGTTCCGCATCATGTGCTCGACGACGGGGCGGGTGAAGGCGTACTGGGTGTCGGTGTCGACGTTCATCTTCACGACGCCGAAGTCGACGGCGTCGGAGATCTCCTGCGGCAGCGAGCCGGATCCACCGTGGAAGACCAGGTCAAGCGGCTTATCGGCCGTGTTGTACTTCTCCTTCACGGCGTCCTGGCACTGCTTGAGGATCTCCGGGCGGAGCTTGACATTGCCCGGCTTGTACACGCCGTGGACATTGCCGAAGGTGAGCGCGGCCATGTAGCGGCCGTTTTCACCCAGGCCCAGCGCTTCGACAGTCTTCAGCGCGTCTTCGGGGGTGGTGTAGAGCTGGTCGTTGATCTCGTTGGCGACACCGTCCTCCTCGCCACCGACGACGCCGATCTCGACCTCGAGGATGATGTTGGCGGCCTTGGCCAGCGCCAGCAGCTCGCGGGCGATCTCCAGGTTCTCGTCGAGCGGCACGGCCGAGCCGTCCCACATGTGCGACTGGAAGATCGGCAGACCGGTCTTCTTCACCTGCTCGGCGGAGGCGGCCAGCAGCGGACGGACGAAGCCCTCCAGCTTGTCCTTCGGGCAGTGGTCGGTATGCAACGCGATGTTGACGTCGTAGTTCTTCGCGACCTCGTGCGCGTAAGCGGCCAGTGCCAGCGACCCGGTGACCATGTTCTTGATGGTCGGCCCGGAGAGGTACTCACCGCCACCGGTGGAGACCTGGATGATGCCGTCCGAACCGGCCTCGGCGAAGCCACGGATCGCCGCATTCAGCGTCTGGGACGAGGAAACGTTGATGGCCGGGTAGGCGAAGGATCCAGCCTTCGCCCGGTCGAGCATGTCTGCGTAGACCTCAGGGGTTGCGATGGGCACGGAAGGCTCCTTCTCGTTACGGGGATGCGGTCGTACCCGGATGCACGACCGGTACTGGGTCCAAGCCTAGTCCGCTTCGGAAGCAGCCTCATCGGCACAGGACACGTCCTGGATCTTCCGACCATGGAATAAGCGCATGTCACGACAGGGAGAGACGCTAGATCGGACCCCGAATTCCGTAGTCCCAGAAGGCCTGACACAGTAGGATTACAGATTTTCACTGGAATGCTCGGTGTGAATCCGCACGGAGGGGACGGCACCCCGGCCGATCTCCTCCCCCGTCCGGGAAAGGAATCCAGATCATGTCGAATATGCAGGCAGCTGTGGTGACCGAGTTCGGAGCACCTCTCGAGGTGAAGGACTGCCCTCTTCCGCAGCCCGGCCCGGGTCAGGTTGTCGTCAAGAACATCTCCACCGGCGTCTGTCACACCGACCTGCACGCGGCCATGGGCGATTGGCCGGTCAAGCCCACTCCCCCGTTCATCCCCGGCCATGAGGGCGTCGGTCGCGTGATCGCGGTCGGAGCCGATGTCGCAGACCTCGCCGAAGGCGACCTCGTCGGCAACGCTTGGCTCTGGTCCGCCTGCGGCACTTGCGAGTACTGCCGCACCGGATGGGAGACCCTCTGCGAGAGTCAGCTCAACGGTGGCTACTCCATCGACGGCTCCTTCGGCCAGTACATGCTGGTCGATGCCCGCTTCGCTGCCCGTCTCCCCGAAGACGTCGACCCGATCGAGGTCGCGCCGATCCTGTGCGCCGGTGTCACCGTCTACAAGGGCCTGAAGGTCACCGACACCCAGCCGGGACAATGGGTCGCCATCTCCGGCATCGGTGGGCTCGGGCACATCGCCGTGCAGTACGCCACCGCGATGGGGTTGCGCGTCGTCGCGGTCGACATCGCCGAGGACAAGCTCCAGCTCGCCCGCGACTTCGGTGCCGAGTTCACCGTCAATGCGGCCACCGAGGACCCGATCGCCGCCGTGCAGAAGCACACCGGTGGCGTCCACGGAGTATTGGTCACCGCAGTCCACCCGGCAGCTTTCGGGCAGGCGATCGGCATGACCCGCCGCGGCGGCACCATCGTCTTCAACGGGCTGCCCCCGGGTGACTTCCCGGCGTCGATCTTCGACATCGTGCTGCGCGGCCTGACCGTACGCGGATCCATCGTCGGCACCCGTCAGGACATGGTCGAAGCGATCGACTTCTACGCCCGTGGAGCGGTCCGTCCCCGTGTGCACAAGCGCACTCTGGAGGAGATCAACGGCATCTTCACCGAGATGAAGGAAGGCGCCATCGACGGTCGCGTCGTCATCGAGTACTGACCGGAAGGTCCACGAACCGGTCACCACAGGACAGGCTGTGGGACGCCCCCAGTGCACCCCACAGCCTGTCCTTGTCCGCTGTTCAGGGCGTTCCCACTCGCTCCATCCGTAGCCCCAGCTGGGGGATCCTCAGCTCGCTGTCGGTCACCTTGACGGTGACCTCACGGATGCGTTTGCCCTTGAGCATCTCCCGGACGAAGGAGGCGACCCCCGGGCCTGCCGCTTCCGGCCGGGCGTACAGATGCTCCGGGATCTCCAAGGCCGCACCCAGTTTGCGGGCCTTGCCGTCGATCCCCGGGCCACGCGGAAACAGCCGCATCCCGTCGTAGCTGTGCAAGGTCACCGGAATGCGGTGCCCCTGGTAGGACACGTCGATCGGGCGGGAGGTCTGCGCGAAGTCGAAGTTCTTCAGCTTGAAATCGAATTCGTCCCCGGAGAAGGGCTTCCGCGCTGAGCCGGCATACGAATACGGCTGGGGCGGACTGAGGGTCTCCTTGGAGCGGTCGTGCGAGCTGTTCTCCAGCACCTTGCCCCGCAGAACCTCGTCGGTGGGGACGAAGCTCCAGGACGGCGCGGTCAACGCCTTGCGCCAGAACCCGGTACGTCCACCTGAACGCCCCTCCACGCGCAGCTCACGGTTGTGCGATCCTGCGGCAGTCGAGTGGATGGAGATCCGGGAAGTGATCTCACCGGGCACCTTCGGCTGACGCATCCAGTCAGGTGCCGGGAGTTGGATCGCGGCATACTTCGGGTTCAGTTTCTCCGCGAGCTGGTCCACGACCGAAGGTTTTCCTCGCTGGTCCTGCCAGGAGTACCGGAAAAAGACCCGGTCTGCGCCGGAGACGTCGAAGTCGTACAACCGGGTGTACATGTCGCCGTAGCGGTTCGTCACGAAGACGGTGGAGCCGGAGGCCGACAGCGACTCGGAGCGGAAACGCCCGCCCATCGGGGAGCCCACTTCGTAGGAGTAGTCATTGGGCAGCCACGGGTCGAGATAAGTGATGCGGGAGCCGTCCGGGGAGAGCACCAGAACCTGGGTGACCTTCGCGAAGGCGACTGCGTGCGGATTGCCGATCCGGTCGGTGAAGGAGACGTCCTCGTGTTTGCCCAGGATCGACAGCGCCCAACGACCTTCCGCGCTGGTCGGGGTGCGATGTCCCTTGCCGGACCAGAAGGGCGCGCCCCAGGCACGCATCCAGTTCCATAGCTGGGGGGACGAGAGCACGTTGTCGAGGGTGTACAGCCATCCGGCCTGGTCGACGGCGACCAGTTCGTCGTCGTTCACGGAGAAGCTGACGATCCTTCCGTCCAAGCACGGGGGAACCCGGACCTGACGCCAGCGCCCGTCGCCCTGCACCGCGCGGGTGGCCAGGCGCCCTTGATGGAGGGCGAACTCGAAACGACGGTTGAATCCGGCCCTGCCATCACGCAGATGAACCTTCTGGGGCAGCACGGCCTGGTTGGCGATGAGCGGGAGCTGGGCGTACCCGAGGAGTTTCCCGTCCGAGAACGGGCCGGGTGGACGTTGGGCAGTGCCCTTGCGGGGTACGCATTCGGCCGGGCCTGCGCTGGCAGGAAGTACCGGTGCGGCAGGGGCGTGGGCCGTGGCGGGGAGGTCCGCCTTCGCCGTGGAGGTCATCGGTGTCCCCACCGCGGGCGAGGCAACGGCCGGCGCTGTGCTCCCGGCGACCAGACAGGCCGACAACGCCAGTGCAGAGAGTGCGGACAGCCGCCCGGCGCGACTCCGGATGGGCACGGTGACTCCTCCTCCTCGAGGGTCCGACATGAGGCCACCCCTTCGACGCAGCGGGAGGCAGTGGTGTCCATGATGCGTTGCAGAAGGCACTTCATGTGTAGGAAAACCTTAGGAAGAGTTGATTTTTCATTTAGCTAAGGGGGCTTTCAGCGGTTTTGCCCGGTTGGCTGGTCCACGCGGCTGCGTCCACCATCCCCCGAGGAGACGCTCAACCAGATCGGCGATACGGCGGCAGCGACGACGACGCCACCGCGTAAGCAGCGGACAGTTCAGCCCGAGAGATTCGGACATCAGCGATCGAGCATCCCCTGCCGTCAGCGCGCCAGACGATGCCCTCTTCGGCCCAGCGCACTCGCGCAGCAGCTCTCAGCGGTGCTGCCAGCTCACCTCGCGTCGTGGTGACCCGCCACCACGGCACGCCGGCGCCCCAGGTCCGCATGATCCGGCCCACCTGTCGGGGCCCGGTCCCGACCAGATCGGCGATATCCCCGTAGGAAGCCACCCGTCCTGGCGGGATCTGTTCCACGGCCGCCAGGACATGCTCGATCAGGAGGTCGTTCGTCAACGGTCGGTCACGGCCCTTCTGCCGTGATCTGCGCGTGGACACGCACCCAGGAGTGCATGGCTACCGCGGCGGCAGCTCCGGCGTTCATCGACCTCGTGGACCCGAACTGGGTGATGTGCAGGATCGATTCCGCTCCGGCCAGGGCCTCCGGGGAGAGCCCGGGCCCTTCTTGCCCGAAGACCATCAGGCAACGGTGGGGGATGTCGGCGAGCTCGATGGGTCGGCTCCCGGGGACATTGTCGATCGCGAGGACGGTGAAGCCGTGCTCCTGGGCCCAACAGAACAGGTCGTCGACCGTGGCGTGATGGTGCTCGTGCTGGTACCGGTCGGTGACCATCGCCCCGCGGCGGTTCCAGCGGCGCTTGCCGACGATGTGGAAGGCGCCGACGTTGAAGGCATTCGCCGTCCGGATGATCGACCCGATGTTGAAGTCGTGTTCCCAGTTCTCCACCGCGATGTGTAAGGCGTGTCGATGCCGGTCGAGGTCTGCGACGATCGCCTCGTGCCGCCAATAGCGGTACCGGTCTTCCACATTGCGAGTGTCACCTTCAGCGAGCAGCTGCGGGTCGTAGGGCTGTGCGACCTGTCCTGTCTCATCGCGGGGCCACTCCGTCTCACTCCCTGGCCACGGACCGACGCCGACGAGCCGCTTGCCCCGAGCCTGGAGGTCCGTAGAAGGATCTTCTGGAGTCGTCACATCGTCGCTGTTCACAGGCCACATCCTAGGTGCCCCGGACCCTTCCTTTCCCAGCGACCAACACCAAGAAACGGACATATCACCCACCTCGTTCACGGCGGACCCCCAGCAGAATCTCAGGAAGTCCCCGGTAGCCTGGATTACGTGATGCCTGCTCTCGGTCCCGAATGGATGGACCCCCAGTTCCTGTTGAATCAGTTCGGGACCCAGTTCTTCTGGGCCAGCGTCGTCATCGTCTTCATCGAATGCGGCCTGCTCTTCCCGATCCTCCCCGGCGACTCTCTGCTCTTCAGCATCGGCCTGTTCATCAAACGTGGCGATGTCAACATGTCGATCATGCTGGCCTGCCTCATCCTGTCTTCAGCCGCCTTCCTCGGTAACGTCGTCGGCTACGAGATCGGTCGGGCCATCGGCGAGCCCCTCTACAAACGAGACGGACGCTTCCTCAAGAAGAAATACTTCGACCAAACCATCGAATTCTTCGACAAGCACGGAAACAAAGCCCTGGTCATCGGCCGTTTCGTGCCGATCGTGCGCACCTTCATCACCGTCGTCGCCGGCGTCGGCCGGATGGACCGCAAACGCTTCTTCACCTGGAGCTTCGTCGGCGCCATCCTGTGGGCGACCGGGATCACCCTGCTCGGGTACTTCCTCGGCAACATCTCCTTCGTCCACGACAACCTCGAAGCAGCCGTCCTCCTGATCGTCTTCGTCTCAGTCCTGCCGATGGTCTTCGAGTTCGTCATGCACAAGCGACGCACGAAGGCCATCGTCGCCGAGACCACCGAAGCCGTCGCAGACTCCCTCGAGGCACGTCACCACTGAATCACCCGCCCCACGCACACCCCGTAGGCCCGGGGCCCAGCCGCGCTCGATCAGACGAGCAGCCGCAGGGCCCTGGGCCTCACGTTGATGTCCACGGGCAAGGTGCCCAACCGGTCGCCGTCGGCGTAGACCTCGCCCGCGCCACTCACCCGCACCTGAGCCGCACGGAAGGTCTCCACCGTCGGCAGGTCCACGTGGCTTCCCGAGAACATCCGCCGCAGCAGGGGCAGGAAGTGACGACGCGCCCCGGCCACCATCGTCACGTCGAGCAGTCCATCGTCGATCCTCGCCGCAGGACAGACCTGCAACCCGCCTCCGTACCAGCCGGACAAGCCGACCGCGAGCTCGAAACCCGACCATCGGCGCTCCACTCCGTCCACCGACAGGAGGTATTCCTCCCGTGGCACGCCGAAGAAGGCGCGGAGGGCCGCCACATGATAGACACCCGGCCCACGCACCCGGGATTCCGCCGCCACCTGAGAGGCCAGAGCCGAATAGCCGATGCTGACCACGCCGAGAAAAGGAATACCGTCGGCATCGCCCAAATCGACACGGCGCTCCCCTGCCGAGGAGAGCGCCAGAGCCGCCGTGACCGGGTCCAACGGCTGACCGGTCGCTCGGACAAAATCATTACCCCGGCCACCGGGCAGTGTCGCCAACAAGGCCCCGCTGCGGGCGACGCCCCTCGCCACCAAGGCATGCATGCCGTCCCCACCGAGACTGACCACGCACTCCTGCGGATCGGCTTCCTCACCGATCCGGACGGCATCGTCCGCGTCCTTGCTGCACACGGAACGAATCCGCCAACCGTTCGCGGTCAAGGCATCGGCCACCCGCTCCCGGTACCTCATCCCACGCCCGCCACCGGACGTGGGATTGGTCACCAGCACCGCCCTGCGTATCACGTCACATCCTTCGCCTCGTCGGGGATCAGCTTGCCCGGGTTGAGGATTCCCACCGGGTCGAGTTCCTGCTTGATGGCACGCACAGCACGCACACCGACCTGACCCCACTCCTGAGCCACATAAGGCCGATGATCACGGCCGACGGCGTGATGATGGGTGATGGTGCCGCCGACGGTCACGATGGCCTGACAAGCGGCCTGTTTCACCGCGCTCCACTGACCCATCGGATCGTCGGACTCGGGGCAGACGAAGGTGTAGTAGAGCGAAGCCCCGGCCGCATACACGTGGGAGACATGGCACATCACCAGGCAGCGTCGTCCGTCCTGCTCCAGAGCGTGCCGGATGGCCCCGCCGACCGCGGCGTGGAGAGCAGGCAGCCGATCCCAGGTCGTGGCCGTCTCCAAGGTGTCTGCGAGCACACGGTGGGACAACAGGTAGTCGCGGGTGTACGGGCCGGAGAAACGATGCTTCTCCCAGGCCTTGGCCACCGCAGAAGGAACCGACCGACCACCGGCCTTACGCAGCACCCCCTCACATGCGCTCTGCCTCGCCTTCACCAACGAGGGGTCGGTGCCCTCCCAGACCAGGATCAACAGCGCAGGATGCTCCATCCCCCGCAATGCGCAATACCTCAGCAACACCTGACCTGCCCGTCCGGCATGCTTCAGGTTGACCTCGGTCTCCTCCTCGTCCGACAGCCGACACACATCGGCGATGACCCCTTCACCGAGATCCTGGGCCAACGCCCGCAAGGCGTCGCAGCCGGCCTGATAGGACTCGAAGATCCAGGTCGCGTGACGTTTCGTCGTCGGCATCGGATGCACGCGCACCGAAGCCTCGGTGATGATCCCCAGCGTGCCCTCGCTGCCCAGCACCAGGTCCTGCAAACGGGGTCCGGCCGCCGACGCCGGACTCTGCCCGCCCAGCTGCAAAGTGCCGGTCGGTGTCACCATCGTCAGACCCAACACATGTTCGTCGGGCCGCCCGTACCCGGTGGAGGCCTGCCCTGCCGAGCGGGTCGCCAAGTAGCCGCCGAAGGTCGCTTCCTGATGGCTCTGCGGGTAATGCCCGAAAGTCATGCCGTGCGGACGCAGCGCCTGCTCGACGTCCGGCCCGCGCAGCCCTGCCTGGAAGACCGCGGTACGCGAGATCGGGTCGTAGGAGAGCATCCGGTCAAGCCGGCGCAGGTCCACGGCGATCACCCCGGTGAAGAGTTCCTCGGGGTTCTCGTCCGGCCCGGTCAGATCCGACTGCACCCCGCCGACCACCGAGGTGCCTCCCCCGAAGGGAACCACCGCGACCCGGTGATGTGCACACACCTGGAGCACCGCACCGACCTGCTCTTCGTCGCGGGGCAGCACCACGGCGTCCGGAGCTGCGCTGCCGTCGCCGGTCCAGGCGCGGAAAAGATCCGGCCAGCTTTTGCCACCGGCATGGCACACCCGGCTGTCCCGGTCCTCGCGAACGTGGTCGCCGCCGACGATCTCCACCAGCTCGGCCCGCACCTCATCGGTCAGCTGCCGCTCAGGCAGGCGCACTTCACCGATGGTGACCGGTTTCCGAGGAACAGCCTGAGGCTCCACCCCTAGACGCTCCCCCAGGAAGGTCCAGGCCGCCGGGGCCAGTGGGCGCACCTGGGTCGGATCACCCCAGCCGTGCCACACCGAACGAGGAACGGAACGCGTCAGTGCATCAACCATGAGAAACACTTTGGCACAAAGTGTTTCTCATGAGTAGCGAACATGGCACGATGACCCTGTGACCGAGATCGCAGCCGTCGCCTGGCAGAGCGTCACCGCCGCAGGAGAAGACGACGTCGAGAAACGACTGCTCCAAGCCGTTCGCGAGGAGATCCTCGCGGTCGGACTCCATCGGGCCACCGCCACCGCCGTCGCACGCCGTGCCGGAGTCGCCAGAGTGACCCTCTACCGACGTTCCGGCGGAATCCGCCGACTCGTCCTGTCCGCCGTCACCATCGAAGCCGGAGAGATCGTCGACCACGCCCGGATCGACCTGCCCGGCACCACCGGACTGGAACGCACCGTCGAGATGAGCCTGCGCATCATCCGCGCCATCGCCGGATCCTCGCTGCTCCAAGCCATCCGCACCGCCGACCTGACACTCTTCGAGCCCTACCTGACCGACCACCTCGGGTCCAGCCAACGCATCCTCATGAAAGCGATCCTCCCCGAGATCCACTGCGGGCTCACCGACGGCTCCATCACCGACGGCGACCCACACACCCTCACCGTCACCCTGCTCCACGCGCTCACCCCCTTCGCCACCGCAGAGGGCATCACCCGCGCCGAGATCGGACCAGAAGCCACCGAGGCCCAACTGCGTCGTCTCATCAGCGGATACCTGGCCACCTCGACACCCAGCACGCCAGACGACGACGGGACCACACCATGACGGACCCCCTCCGCAGCCCAGCCGACCTCACCCCCGCCTCCCGCCTACGCGCCCTCGAACGGGTCGCCGACGGACGCTATGACGTCATCGTCGTCGGCGGCGGCGTCACCGGCGCCGGAGTAGCCCTCGACGCAGCCTCCCGAGGTCTCCGTACCGCACTGGTCGAGAAGGTCGACATCGCTGCCGGAACCAGCCGGTGGAGCAGCAAACTCGTACACGGTGGACTGCGCTATCTCGCCAAAGGCGATATCGCCGTGGCCTGGGAGTCCTCCGTGGAACGTCATCACCTGATGACGACCATCGCACCGCATCTCACCCGATCCGCCCAGTACCTCGTCCCCTTCGACCAGAACACCGGACCGGCGATGGGCGCGCTCGCCGAGGTCGGGATCCGCTTCGCTGACCTGATGCGTCTCGCTGCTCGTACGCCGGGGGCTCTCCTGCCCGCTCCGCACCGCCTCGGCCCGGCCGGCACGATGTGCCTGGCACCGGGGCTGCGGCGAGAAGGCCTACGCGGTTCCCTGGTCTACACCGACGGCCAGCTCGAGGACGACGCCCGCCTCGTCGTCGCCCTGACCCGGACGGCTGCCGCGCACGGCGCCGACATCATCACGCGTTGCCGGGCCGAGAACCTCCGCGATGACCGACTGACCCTGGTCGACGAGCTGACCGGACAACGCCTCGAAGGGCGTGGCGTGGTCGTCTCGGCCACCGGGGTCTGGGCCGACGAACATGCGCCCGATCTACGGATCGCCCCCAGCCGGGGATCACACATCGTGGTGCGCGCCTCCGCCGTAGGACACCCCCGGGTGATCTTCACCGCTCCGGTGCCCGGCCACTTCGGCCGCTATGTCTTCGCGATGCCACAGACCGATGGCCTGGTGATCATCGGATTGACCGACGAACCGACCGCTGGGGTCGACGGCATCGCCCCGCCGGTACCCGTCGAGGACGAGACCTTCCTCCTGTCCACCATCAACAGCACCTTGAACACGCCGTTGACCTCAGCAGACGTCGTGGGCAGGTTCGCCGGCCTCCGCCCTCTGGTCCTGCCTGCCTCCGGTGGGCAAGGAGCGACCGCAGACGTCTCGCGTCGTCATCTCCTGATCGACGCCCCCGGGCAGCCGATCACGATCGCCGGTGGGAAATTGACCACGTACCGGTTGATGGCCGAGCAGACGGTCGATGCCGTCTCCGGCCGCCTCCGGCGAGAGACCGTGAGCCGGACCCGGCAGCTCCCGCTGATCGGCGCTGCCGACCGCTCGCTGCTGAACAGGTTGCCGTACGAGCGCCGACTGGTACGTCGTTATGGCACCGAGGCCGTCCGCGTGGCAGAGCTCGCTTCGCGTCACCCCCAGTTGGCGACCCCGGTCGCCGAGGGGGTACCCACGACCGGCGCAGAGATGCTCTTCGGCGCCCTGTGCGAAGGAGCTTTGCAGACGGACGACCTGGTGGAACGCCGGACACGTGTCTCCTTCGTGGAGGAAGCCGTCCCGGCGGCCACCGAGGCTGCCCGACAGGTGTTGGAGCTCGCTGCCGAGCTCGGTCAGGCCAGGCCCAGGTCGCTCAAGGAGTAGGCGTACCGGTAGGGCAAGGCCGTCTCAGCGGCGATGCGTTCGGCAGCACCGGAGTCACGGTCGGCGATGACGGCCACCGCCACGACCTCCGCACCGGCTTCCTGGCAGGCTTCCACCGCAGTCAACGGGGAGCCGCCGGTCGTCGAGGTGTCCTCCACCACCAGGACTCGGCGGCCGGCGACGGAGGGTCCTTCGATCCGCTGCTGCAGTCCGTGGGCTTTCCCGCTCTTGCGCACGACGAAGGCGTCCAGGCGTCGGCCCCGGGCGGCAGCGGCATGCAGCATCGCCGTGGCCACGGGATCGGCCCCCATGGTCAGCCCGCCCACCGCGTCGAACTCCAGGTCGGCGACCACGTCGAGCATCACCTCACCGACCAAGGGTGCTGCGGCCCCGTCGAGGGTGATGCGGCGCAGATCGACGTAGTAGTCGGCTTCTTTCCCGGAGGACAGGGTCACTCGACCGTGGACGACGGCCTGGTCCTTGACGAGTGCGAGCAGTCGGCTCTTGGCATCGGTCACGAGCCCCACCCTACTGGCGGGACGGTGCCGTCCGGTGGTCCGAACGACGGCCGCGTTCCTCGCTCAACGCCAGCGACAGCGCCTGCACGGCCCGACGCGGCATCATCCCGGTGATGATCTCTGCCGCGCGATAGAGGGCCCCGGGAGTGCTGATGACCTTTCCTGCACGGGCATCGGCCAGCGCATCCCGGACGAGCCGATCCGCGTTCAACCAGAGCAGCTCGGGGATGCCGTCCATCCGTACGCCCATCCGGTCGTGGAACTCGGTGTGGGTGTAGCCGGGGCAGAGCGCGGTGATCCCGACGCCGCTTCCGGTCAGCGCCACGGCCGTCGACTGGGTGAAGGCCGTCACCCAGGCCTTGCAGGCCGAGTAGGTGCCCATGGTGACGAAGGAGGCGACGCTGGAGACATTGATGATGTGGCCTCGTCCACGTGCTCTCATGGCACGCCCAGCGGCGTGGGTCAGGACGAGGACCGCCTGGCAGAGCACCGCCAGCTGCTTTTCCTCGTCGACGATGTCGGAGTCGAAGAAGGAGGTCTTCAGCGCGAATCCGGCGTTGTTGACCAACAGGTCCACCGCGTCCTCGCCGTCGACGCCCACCCGGGCGGCGACCCGGTCCAGGTCGGCACGATCCGCCAGATCGGCGGTGAGCACATCACAGCGGACACCGTGGGTGCTGGTCAGCTCGGCAGCGAGTGCGTCGAGGCGGGTGGTGTCCCGGGCGACCAGGACGAGGTCATGTCCGGTGGCGGCCAGGCGGTGGGCGAAAGCCCGTCCGATGCCTGCGCTGGCGCCGGTGATCAGTGCAGTGGTCATGGTGAGAAAACTATCTCCCGACGGCCACGGCAGGCCGGTTCCGGACGCGACGACCGGCCTGCCGTGCCTGAATCCGTCAGATCACGGTGGGAACCATCCGGCGTAGCTGGGTGACATGCCGCGGTTCGAGTTCGCCCAGCGAGGACACCCCGAGCAGCTGCATGGTGCGTTCGATCTCACTGCGCAGGATCTCGATGGTCCGGTCGACGCCTTCACGTCCGCCGGCCATCAGTCCGTAGAGATAGGCCCGTCCGATCAGGGTGAATTTGGCGCCGAGCGCGATGGAGGCCACGATGTCGGCTCCGTTCATGATGCCGGTGTCGATCATGACGGTGGCATCCTGGCCGACCTCCCGGACGACCTGCGGGAGCAGATGGAAGGGGATCGGCGCCCGGTCGAGCTGGCGTCCGCCGTGGTTGGAGAGCACGAGGCCGTCGACGCCCAGGCCGACGAGCCGTTTGGAGTCCTCGATGTTCTGTACGCCTTTGACCACGATCTTCCCGGGCCACAGTTCGCGGATGACCGCGAGGTCCTCATAGCTGATGGTCGGATCCATCGCGGAGTTCAGGAGTTCGCCGACGGTACCTCCGGTGGAGGACAGCGAGGCGAACTCGAGTTTCGGGGTGGTCAGGAAGTCGTACCACCACCACGGCCGCGGAATCGCATTGGCGACGGTGCCCAGGCTGATCTGCGGGGGGATGGAGAAACCATTGCGTTTGTCGCGCAGGCGTGCCCCGGCGACCGGGGTGTCGACGGTGAACATGAGGGTGTCGAAGCCTGCGGCGGCAGCGCGTTTCGCCAGGGCGTAGGAGATCTCCCGTTCGCGCATGACGTAGAGCTGGAACCAGTTGCGCCCGTTCGGGTTGGCAGCCTTCACCTCTTCGATGGAGGAGGTGCCCAGGGTGGACAAGGTGAACGGGATGCCTGCTGCGGCAGCAGCTCCCGCTCCGGCGATCTCACCCTCGGTCTGCATGAGCCGGGTGAATCCGGTCGGGGCGATGCCGAAGGGCATGGCGGAGGGCCCGCCCAGGATCTCGGTGGACAGGTCGACCTGCTCGGCAGGTTTCAGGATGTCGGGGTGGAATTCCACGTCTTCGAAGGCTTGCCTGGCCCGGGCGAGGGAGAGCTCACCTTCGGCGGCGCCGTCCGTGTAGTCGAAAGCGGCTTTGGGGGTGCGCCGCTTGGCGATGCGCTGCAGGTCGTGGATCGTCAATGCTGCTTCGAGCCTGCGCTTCTTGCCGTTGAGTTCCGGCTTCTTGAACTTCATCAGTTCGAAGAGCTCGACAGGGTTGGGAAGTTGCCGCCTCATGGTCGGTCCCTCTCGGTCGGTCTTGGAGGTAGATCAACTGTCATGACGTGCGTCGTCGCTGGCGGCGTCCTTGCCTTGTCCTGACAGTTCCGACCCGCTCAGAGGCGATGCACTGATGAGAGCGGGGAACGCGATGCCCGGCACGCTTCGGGGGCTACCGGGCAGCATGATCCGCCGCTGTCCACGCCCGGCGGAAGGGTGGCATCTGCACGAATCATTCTGTACGACAGTCCTGGAAAGCAACTGACTGCCTGCTTTCGCGGCCTGCGGCCGTGCCCGAACCACCGTTACGCTGAGGAATGTGCGTATTGCGACGTGGAATATCAACTCCGTCCGGAGCCGGTTCGAACGCGCGATAGCGCTGCTGGACCGGCACGAGATCGATGTGCTTGCGCTGCAGGAGACCAAGTGCAAGGACGAGCAGTTCCCTCGGCAGCCGTTCGAGGACGCTGGTTATGCGGTGGCCTGTCATGGTCTGAACCAGTGGAACGGTGTCGCCCTGATCTCCCGGGTCGGGATCGAGGACGTCCAGATCGGTTTTCCCGGGATGCCCGCCTGGGGTGAGCCGGAGGCGGTCGCCGAGGCGCGGGCCCTGGGTGCGCTCTGCGGTGGGGTGCGGGTGTGGTCGTTGTACATTCCGAACGGTCGTGGCTTGGATCATCCGCACTACCGGTACAAGCTCGACTGGTTGGCTGCGCTGCGCCGTGCTGGGCAGAGTTGGCTCGTCGAGGACGCCGAGGCCCAGATCGTCCTGAGCGGTGACTGGAATGTGGCGCCGACCGACGAGGACGTCTGGGACCCGGAGTTCTTCCGCGACAAGACCCACACGAGCCTGCCGGAGCGGGAGGCCTTCACCGGCATGGTCGACGCCGGTTTCGCCGATGTGGTGCGGCCGCACTGCCCCGGACCGGGCGTCTACACCTATTGGGACTACACCCAATTGCGGTTCCCGAAGAGGCAGGGCATGCGCATCGATTTCGCTTTGGCCTCTCCCGCGGTTCAGGCCAGGGCCTCCGGGGCTTTCATCGACCGTGACGAACGTAAGGGCAAGGGTGCTAGTGATCATGCCCCGGTCGTGGTCGATCTGGACTGAGACCGCACAGCCTCAGGGCTGACAGCCAGGAGTCGACGGAGCACCGGTCCCGTCCGGTGGTTCCGTACCCACATCGTGGAGAGGATCCCCATGACCACCGCCATCGAGGATTACGCCTTCATCGGGGACCGGCACACCGGCGCCCTGATCTCCCCCGACGGCTCGTTGGACTGGTTGTGTCTGCCGAATTTCGACAGCCCGGCCTGTTTCGCATCGCTGCTGGGCTCGGAGGAGCACGGACGGTGGCTGCTCAGCCCGCAGGGTCCGGCGCACACCGTCCGCCGTTACCTACCGGACAGTCTTGTCCTGGAGACCGTGCACGAGACCGATACGGGTGTGGTCCGGGTGACCGACCTGATGCCCGAGGGCAGCAAACGGGCCGATGTCTTGCGCCGGGTCGAGGGCGTCAGCGGGGAGGTGCTGATCTGTCACGAGTGGCGGGTGCGGCCCTGGTACGGGCGGATGACCCCGCTGGTGCAGACCCGGGAATTGCACGGTGACACCGCTCTGGTGGCGGTGTGCGGCCCGGACCGGTTCACCCTGCGAGGCCCACGGTTGCCGGTGGCCGATAGCGACGGCGTCTGCCGTGACGTGCTGGTCGTTCGGGCCGGGGAGGTCCTCGACTTCCATCTGACCTGGCAGGCTTCCTATCGTCCGCCGGGCCGTCCGGTCGACCTGTCCCGGTCCATCGAGGAGGAGGTCGCCGACGATTCGTCCTGGGTCGACCTGTGCCGGTACGAGGGTCGTTATCGGGAGCAGGTGCGTCGTTCCTTGCTGGTGCTGCGCCATCTGACCCATGCCCGGACCGGGGGCATGGTGGCGGCGCTGACGACCTCCCTGCCCGAGGAGATCGGCGGGGAACGTAACTGGGACTACCGGTACTGCTGGCTCCGTGATTCGGCGCTGACGCTGGAAGCCTTGTTGCGGGCGGGCTTCCGCGACAAGGCGGTCCTGTGGCGGGACTGGCTGATCCGGGCCGTGGCCGGCGACCCGACCCGGATGCAGATCATGTACCGCATCGATGCCGGCTTCGACCTGCCGGAGCGGGTCCTCGATCATCTTCCCGGCTATGCCGGGTCGACGCCGGTCCGGATCGGGAACGGCGCGGTCGATCAACGGCAGACCGATGTGCTCGGCGAGGTGATGATCGCCTTGGACCAGGCACGCCGTGCAGGAGTCCACGAGTCGAACCTGTCGGCCTGCCTTCAGGTCGAGCTGGTCGACGACCTGGCCCGGCACTGGCGGGATGCCGACAACGGCATCTGGGAGATTCGGGGACCGCTGCGTCGGTTCACCCATTCGCAGGTGATGGTGTGGGTGGTGATGGACATCGCGTTGCGGGCCGTCGAGGCCGGGGATCTACCGGCGACCGGCGATGTGGCCACCTGGCGAAGGGTTCGCGAGCAGGTGCATGCCGAGGTGGAGACCTACGGGGTGAGTCCGACCAGAGGCTGTTTCGTGCAGCATTACGACACCGAGGAGGTCGACGCCTCGCTGTTGTTGCTGCCGGTGGTGGGTTTCTGCTCGGCGAACGACCCACGGTTCGTGGCGACGGTACAGGCCGTGGAAGAGGATCTGCTGCGGGACGGGATGGTCCTGCGTTATCGCACGTCCACCGGTGTCGATGGGCTGCCCGGCGCCGAAGACCCGTTCCTGATCTGTTGTTTCTGGCTGGTGACCGCCTACGCACGGATGGGACGGTCGGCCGATGCGGAGGCCTTGATGGACCGTCTGGTCGCCCTGCCCGGGGCGCTGGGGCTCTTCGCCGAACAGTCGGACGCGAGCGGGGCCATGCTGGGCAATTTCCCGCAGGCCTTCAGCCATCTGGGGTTGATCCTGGCGGCCTACGAACTGGACGACGCCCGTGAGGCTGCCCGGCAGGAGCGGTGAGGCTCAGTTCAAGGCGACACGGACGAGCTTCTTGTTGACGAATTCGTCGATGCCGTACTGGGCCAGTTCGCGGCCGAATCCGGAACGTTTCACTCCGCCGAAGGGCAGCCCGGCCTTGCTGGTGCCGTGCTCGTTGACATAGGCCATGCCGACGTCGAGCCGGCGAGCGGTGGCTTCGGCGAGGTCGAGGTCGTCGGTCCAGACCGATCCGGAGAGCCCGAAGTCGGAGGAGTTCGCGAATTCGACGGCTTCGTCGACGTCCGAGACGGGGAAGACCATCGCGACCGGTCCGAAGAGTTCTTCGGTGTAAGCACGCATCCGGTCGGTGATGCCGGTGAGCACGGTGGGTTGCATGTAGGCGCCTTCGCCGGAGACCTTGTCACCGCCGGTGTGCACGGTGGCTCCCTTGTCGACGGCGTCCCGGACCTGCTCCAGGAGGGTGTCCAGTCCTTCGTGGGAGGACAGCGGGCCGACCTGGGTGTCCCGGTCATGGGGGTCGCCGACCTTCTGGGCAGCGACGGCCTTCGTCAGTTCATCGACGAAATCGTCGTAGTAACGGTCGAGGACGATCATCCGTTTGGGGCTGTTGCAGGCCTGCCCGGCGTTGCTGAGCCGGGCACGGGCGGCGACCCTGGCCGTGGCCCGGATATCGCCTCCGAGGACGATCATCGCGTCGGACCCGCCGAGTTCCAGCACGGATTTCTTCAGGTGTTTCCCTGCGGCTTCGGCGACGGCTTGTCCTGCGGCTTCGCTGCCGGTCAGGGAGACTCCACGGACACGGCGGTCGGCGATGATCTCGCGGATCTGGTCGCTGTCGACGAAGACGTTCTGGTAGACCCCGGCGGGAAGTCCGCATTCGGTGAAGATCTCCTCCATGAGCAAGGAGGAGCGTGCACAGATGGAGGCGTGTTTGAGCAGAATGGTGTTCCCGGTCAGCAGGTTCGGGGCGGCGAACCGGGCGACCTGGTAGTAGGGGAAGTTCCAGGGCATGACGCCCAGGAGCAGGCCGACGGGTTCTTTGAGCACGATCGAGCTCTGCGATCCCTGAGCGGGCAACGGGTCGGGGGCGAGGAGTTCCTCGGCGTGTTCGGCGTAGTAACGGTAGATGGAGACCACCAGGGCGAGCTCTCTCACCCCTTGGGCGTGGGGTTTTCCCATCTCGGTGGCGATGACGTCGGCAAGTTCGTCGGTACGTTCGGCGTAGCGGTCGGCGACCCGTGCGAGGAGCGCAGCACGTTCGGGGAGGGGGGTGCCACGCCATCCCTGGTAGGCGGTGTGTCCGCATTCGATGGCGGCCTGCACAGCGGACTCGTCCAGACTCTCCCAGGTGTGGAGTACTTCACCTGTGGCCGGGTTCTCGGTGCGGTAGTTAGCCATCGTGCTTGTCCTTTCGATCGGCGATATCGGCTCGGACATCCGGTTCCGCTTGTCCCACACCGTATTCGATCAAAGCGGAGGGAGCGCAAGGGCAGAGCCGGGCTCGGGTGTCGCCGCTCTCGGGTCGGCCGGCCCGGGTCGAGACGGCGGAAAGCAGGAGAAGACGCCTGCTCCTGCCGATCTCGGCGGAAAGCAGGAGAAGACGCCTGCTCCTGCCGATCTCGGCGGAAAGCAGGCGTCTTCACGATGTCCTACGTGAGCAGGGCCGCTCAGCGGCGACGTCCTGAGATCATGCCGACGATCCACAGCAGCACGACCGCGCCGAAAATAGCGGTCAGCATGCTGAAGATCAGGCCGCCTCCGGAGACGTCGACCCCGAAGATCCCCAGGAGGAAACCACCCAGGAGACCGCCGAGGACACCGACCACGATGTTCAGGCCGATACCCATCTGGGCATCGGTCTTCATGATCTTGCTGGCGATCCACCCGGCGATACCGCCGAGCACGATCCAACCGAAGATTCCCCAACTGATGGTTATCTGCGGTCACCACCTTTCTGATCCGAAAAATCGAAATCCACTCCTGCCGCACTGTATGTCGGTTTATACGAATATTCGCCTCAAACAAACGATTTCTTGAAAAGAAAGAAAATAGGAACTTTGAGCTGCGATAAACAAGCCGGTGAAAACCCACCCCATAACCCCTTCGCCAGGCTTGATGTCACGTCAGAATCGGCCCATGTGTCCTGAACCCTCACCTCGCCCACCGGTCGCGCTGACCATCGCCGGATCAGACCCTTCCGGGGGCGCCGGAGTACAGGCCGACCTGAAGACCTTCTCCGCGCTGGGCGCTTATGGCACCAGCGTGTTGACCGCCCTGACCGCACAATCCACCACCGGTGTCACCGGGGTCCACGAGGTCCCGATCGACTTCGTCCACGCCCAGTTGGACACCCTGCTGGCCGATGTCCGGATCGACGCCGTCAAGATCGGGATGCTCGGCTCCGCAGAATTGACTCGCGCGGTGGGCCGTTATCTGGAGGGCCCCCTCGCCGACACCGTCCGCGTCCTCGACCCGGTGATGATCTCCACCAGCGGCAGCCGGCTCCTCCCCGAGAGCGCCGTCGACGCCGTACGTGCATTGCTCCCCCATGCCGATGTCATCACCCCGAACCTGCCAGAGGCCGCTGTCCTCACCGGTATGGCACCGGCCGTCGACCTCGACGGCATGCGCGTCCAGGCCCGGCTCCTGCACCACCGCTGGGGTGCACGACAGGTTCTCCTCAAGGGCGGCCATCTGCCCGGCCTCGGAGACGCCGTCGACCTGTGGTTCGACGGTCACCACGAGGAGATCCACCGTGCGCCACGGGTACCCACCGTCAATACCCATGGCACCGGATGCACCCTCAGCTCCGCGCTGGCCGCTCTACGTCCCCGGCATCCCGGCTGGCCCCAGACCGTCGCCGCCGCCAAGTCCTGGCTCACCCGAGCGATCCAGCACGCCGACACACTCGAGATCGGTGCCGGCCCCGGCCCGGTCCACCACTTCCACGAGGACACCCGCCGATGGCGGGCCCGCACTCCTGCGGACACACGGTGAGCATGTCGGCGAGCGCGTGCCCGGGCGACGACGGCACCGACCGCGTAGCCTTCGCTGAGTGAGCGACCTTCGACTGCCTTCCCCCGACTCGGAGGAACTTCTTCCGGACGATCCGTGGCCTGCCTTGTGGGCGATGGTCCTGGGGTTCTTCATGATCTTGGTCGACTCGACGATCGTCTCGGTGGCGACGCCCTCGCTGATGCACGCCTTCGACGCCGAGGTCGCCGCCGTGATGTGGGTGACCAGTTCCTATCTGTTGGCCTATGCCGTACCTCTGTTGGTGACCGGAAGATTGGGTGACCGGGTCGGCCCGAAGCGGGTCTATCTGGCCGGTTTGGTCGTCTTCACCGCAGCCTCTCTGTGGTGTGGTCTGGTCGACTCGTTGACGATGTTGATCATGGCCCGCGCGGTGCAGGGCCTGGGTGCTTCGATGATGACCCCGCAGACGATGACGGTGATCACGCGGACCTTTCCCGCTGCACGTCGAGGCCAGGCGATGGTGCTCTGGGGTGCGACGGCGGGGGTGGCCACTCTGGTCGGCCCGATTCTGGGTGGGGTGTTGATCGACTCGTGGGGGTGGGAGTGGATCTTCTTCGTGAATGTGCCGGTCGGTGTTCTCGGTTTCCTGGCAGCTGCCCGTGCGGTGCCCGATCTGGCGACCCATGCGCACAGCTTCGACTGGGTCGGAGTGGCTCTTTCTGCGACGGGCCTGTTCTGCGGGGTCTTTGCCATCCAGGAAGGGGAGACCTACCGATGGGGGACGATCTACGGCGCGCTTTCGGTGCCGTCCTTGTTGGTGGCGGCGTTGGTTCTCCTGGCGCTCTTCGTGTGGTGGCAGTCTCGGGTCGAGCGGGAACCACTGGTGCCTTTGACCTTGTTCGCCGATCGGAACTTCTCCCTGGCGAATATCGCGATCTCGGCCGTGGGCTTCTCCGTGACGGCGATGATCTTCCCGTTCATGTTGTACGCGCAGGTCGTGCGCGGGCTGTCGCCGACGGCGGCGGCCTTGTTGTTGGCGCCTCAAGCGGTCATGTCGATCGTGTTGGCCCCTTTGGCGGGTCGTTGGGTGGACCGGATGCATCCGCGGTTGTTGGCCGGTTTCGGACTGGCGTTGTACTCGGGCAGCTTGGTGGTGATGGGTCTTCTGCTGCGACCGGGGACGCCGTACTGGCAGATCCTCGTTACCGCGACCTTCCTCGGCGTGGCCAGCAGTTTCATGTGGGGGCCGTTGACGACGACCGCGAACCGGAATCTGCCGCCGCGTCTGGCCGGTGCCGGATCCGGGGTGTACAACACGACCAGGCAGATGGGCTCGGTGCTGGGCAGCGCGGCGATCGCTGCTTTTCTGGCCAGCAGGTTGGCGGTCCATCTGCCGGGGGCGTCGGTGGGCATGCATGGGGCGCCGGGCGGAGTGATGCCCTCGCACCTGGCGGAGGCCTTCTCCCAGGCGTTGGTCGAGGCGATGCTCCTTCCGGTCGGGGTGCTCCTCATCAGTGTGGTCGCGGCGTTGTTCTTCGAGCGACCGCACCATCTGTCTCCGGCGGGTGAGGAACGTTCCGGCCGACCTGCTTCCGGATGATCTCGACGAGGGCGCAGGTGTTCAGGCCTGCCGTTCCAGTTCCTCGGTGGTGGTGTCGTCGTGGCGCACCTTGTCCTTCACCAGGTACCAAGAGCCACCGAGCAGGATGAACCACGCCGGGGTGACCAACAGTGCTTTGAGCGTGTCGGCCTCCCGGGTCAGCAGCACCAGGACGAAGGCGAAGAAGGCCAGCACGACGTAACACATGGGGACTCCGCCGGGCATCTTGTAGATCGACCGGGCGTGGGCGTCGGGGAGCCGACGGCGGTAGACGATGTAGCTGACCATGATGAGTCCCCAGACGAAGATGAAGAGCACTGCGGCGATGGTGGTGACGATGGTGAAGGCTTCCATCACCGTTTCCCCGCTCATCAGCAGGAAGATGCAGCAGCCGATGAGGGCCACCGAGATCAACAGGCCGTTGCGGGGGACGGCTCGTCCGGAGAGCCGGCCGAAGGCTGCTGGGGCCATGTTCTTGTGGGCCAGTCCGTAGAGCATCCGCGAGGTGGAGAAGATCCCGGAGTTGCAGGACGAGGACGCCGAGGTCAGCACGACGAAGTTCATCAGAGAGGCCGCGCTGGCGATGCCGACCAGTGAGAACAGGTTCACGAAGGGCGAGACCGCCGGGTTGACCTGGTCCCAGGGGGTCACGGTCATGATGGCCATGAGTGCCAGGACGTAGAAGACGACGACACGGACCGGGATGGAGTTGATGGCCCGCGGCAGGGTCTTGGTCGGGTCGGCGGTCTCTGCGGCGGTGGTGCCGACCAGTTCGACCCCGACGAAAGCGAAGACGGCGATCTGGAAGCCTGCGAAGAATCCGCTGATCCCGTGGGGGAAGAACCCGCCGGGACGGTCCCACAGGTAACTGAAGGAGGCCGGTGTTCCGTCGGGTGCGGTGAACCGGCTGATCACCATCAGCGCACCGGCGATGATCAAGGCCACGATCGCGATCACCTTGATCAGCGCGAACCAGAATTCCATCTCGCCGAACAGTTTCACGGTGAGCAGGTTCAGCCCCAGGAGTCCGAGGAGAGTGATCACGGACAACAGGATCGCGGTCGAGGTCATCTGTTCGGGGTGGTCGGAGTTGACCCAGAAATTCCAATAACTGGCGACCGCGATGACTTCGGCCATGCCGGTGACCACCCAGCACAGCCAGTACGTCCAGCCGGAGAAGAAACCGGCCCAGGGTCCGAGGAACTCCGCGGTGAAATCCTGGAAGGACTTGAAATTCAGGTCGTGCAGGAGGAGTTCGCCCATCGCTCGCATGACGAAGAAGAGCATCGTGCCGATGGTGAGATAGACCAGCAGGATGGACGGCCCAGCAGCGTGGATCGTCTTCCCGGAGCCCATGAACAGGCCGGTCCCGATAGCACCGCCGATGGCGATCAGCTGGACGTGTCGATTCTGCAGGCTGCGGTGGAGATGTTCGGCTCCCTCCACCGATGTGGATGTGCCGGGGTCGCTGTGTGGGGAACGTATATCTGACACGTGGGGTCTCCTCACCTGCGTTGAAGGCTCGGAAGCATCTCGTCACGGTCGTGCCGTCGAGCCAGACGAAAACGTTGAGTCCGCCCGATGGCACGGTAATTCCACAGGAACGGATACACCGGGAAATCGCAGGAACATAAAAGGAGATTCGTCACATGGCGTGGCTTGTGAATCTTCAACTCAGGTGTGGAATGCTTTCGTTCTTTGCCCTCGAATCACTCGCTCAAAGGTCAAGAAACCGTTCAGGACGAGCTCTCTTCCACCTCGACGATCTCGGCGTCCACAACCTCTGTCTCCGACGGGTCCGGCTCCCGGCGTGTGGGGAGAAGCGTCAGAGCATCGGCGTCACCGTCCTGGTCGATGACGACCTCGTCCCCGTCCCGGATCTCTCCGGCAAGCAGCGCGCGGGCCAGCCGGTCGCCGATCTGCACCTGGACGAGGCGACGCAGCGGCCGCGCCCCGTAGGCCGGGTCGTAACCGGTCAAGGCCAGCCAGTCCCGGGCTGCCTCGGTGACCTCCAGGACGATCCGACGGTCCGCGAGGCGCTTGGACAATGCGTCGACCTGCAGGTCGACGATGCGGCTCAGTTCCGTCGTGGTCAAGGCTTCGAAGATCACCGTCTCGTCGAGTCGGTTGAGGAATTCAGGTTTGAAGGCGGCCCGCACCGTTCGGAGGACCGCGTCCTGCTTCTCGGTGTCCGACAGGGCGGGGTCGATCAGGTACTGCGATCCGAGGTTGCTGGTCATCACGAGGAGGACATTGCGGAAATCGACGGTGCGGCCCTGGCCGTCGGTGAGCCGCCCGTCGTCCAGCACTTGGAGAAGGATGTCGAAGGTCTCCGGGTGGGCCTTCTCGACCTCGTCGAGGAGAACCACGGAATAGGGGCGTCTGCGGACGGCTTCGGTGAGCTGCCCGCCCTCGTCGTAGCCGACGTAACCGGGCGGTGCTCCGATCAGGCGGGCCACTGCGTGGCGCTCGCTGTACTCCGACATGTCGATACGCACCATGGCGCGGTCGTCGTCGAAGAGGAAGTCTGCGAGCGATTTCGCCAGTTCGGTCTTGCCGACGCCGGTCGGTCCGAGGAAGAGGAAGGATCCGGTCGGCCGGTCGGGGTCAGCGATCCCCGCCCGGGATCGGCGGACCGCATCGGAGACCGCCCGTACCGCTGAGGTCTGTCCGATGAGTCGGCGTCCCAACCAGTCCTCCATACGCAGGAGTTTCTCGGTCTCTCCTTCGAGGAGACGTCCGGCGGGGATGCCGGTCCACGAGGAGATGACATCGGCGATGTCGTCGGCGCCGACCTCTTCCTTGACCATGGCGTCATCGCGGTGTTCGCCCTCGGCCGCGGTGGCTTCAGCGAGTTCTTTCTCCCGGTCGGGGATCTCGCCGTAAAGCAGTCGGGAAGCCCCGGCGAAGTCGCCTTCACGTTGGAGTTTCTCGGCGTGGACGCGCAGCTCGTCGAGAGTGGCTTTGAGGTCGCCGACCCGGTTGAGTCCGGCTTTCTCCATCTCCCAGCGAGCGGTCAGATCAGTCAGTTCCTGTTCTTTCTCGGCGAGGTCGGCGCGTAGCCGGTCGAGCCGGTCGCGGCTGGCGGCATCGGTCTCTCGGGAGAGGTGGAGTTCCTCCATCTTGAGGCGGTCGACGGCGCGGCGCAGGGTGTCGACCTCGACCGGTGAGGAGTCGATCTCCATGCGCAGCCGGGAGGCGGCTTCGTCGATGAGGTCGATGGCCTTGTCGGGCAGCTGCCTGGAGGGGATGTACCGGTCGGACAGTGATGCTGCGGCGACGAGCGCGGAATCGGCGACGGCGACCTTGTGGTGGGCTTCGTAGCGTTCCTTGAGCCCGCGCAGGATGGCGATGGTGTCCTCGACCGTGGGTTCGCCGACATAGACCTGCTGGAAGCGCCTTTCCAGGGCGGCGTCCTTCTCGATGTGTTTCCGGTATTCGTCCAGGGTGGTGGCCCCGACGAGTCGTAGTTCGCCGCGGGCCAGCAGAGGCTTGATCATGTTCCCGGCGTCCATGGCGCCTTCACCGCTGGCTCCTGCGCCCACGATGGTGTGGATCTCGTCGATGAAGGTGACGACTTTGCCGTCGCTGCTGCGGATCTCGTTGAGTACAGCTTTGAGTCTCTCTTCGAACTCACCTCGGTATTTCGCTCCGGCGACCATGGAGCCCAGGTCGAGGGAGATGAGTCTCTTGTCGCGGAGGGACTCGGGGACGTCGCCGGTGACGATGCGCTGGGCGAGTCCTTCGACGACTGCGGTTTTGCCGACGCCTGGTTCACCGATCAGCACCGGGTTGTTCTTGGTGCGCCGGGAGAGGACCTGCACGACGCGACGGATCTCGGCGTCCCGCCCGATGACGGGGTCGAGTTTCCCTTCTCGGGCCGCCAGGGTGAGGTCGGTGCCATATTTCTGGAGGGCGTTGAAGGTGTCTTCGGGGTTCTCCGTGTCGACTTTGCCGCCGCCGCGCATCATCGGGATGCGTTGCTCGATGGCGTCGGCGTCCAGGCCGAACAGTCCGGTCCCGGCGAGCGCGAGCAGGAGGTGGTCGGTGGAGAGGTAGGTGTCCCCCATGGCTTCCATCGCCTGCCGCGCCTGTTCGAGGACGACGGAGAAGCCACGGCTGGGGGTGGCCTGGGCGACGGTGGATCCGCTGATCGTGGGGAGGCTGGCCAGCTCGGCTTCTGCGGCGCGGCGGGCGGCGAGCAGTGAGCTCCCGGTGGCGTCGAGCAAGGGGCCGGTCGTGGTTTCGGGTTGGTCGGTCAGAGCGAGCAGGAGGTGGGCCGGTTCGACGTGGGGGTGACCGGCGGTGGCGGCGGTGCGGGCGGCCCCGGCGAAGGCCTCCTGAGCCTTGGTGGTGAGCTGAAGGGACATGCTGTGCTCCTTGCCTGCGCTGTCGTTGCTCGGTGGCCGTGATCCACATGGCCTCGTATGACATAACGTCACGCAAAGTTGCGTCTATTCCACTCAACTCTGTGTCCGCATTCGGCTCGACCGAACGGCACTCCCGGACACGATGAAGACCCTCGCCACGTCATTGGGGAGAGGGCATTTTCCGACGCTACCCCGGGATGGGCGCACGCGCAGGCCGAGTCGCCCAGAAATCAGGACAACGTAGGGAAAAGCTCAGCTTCCGGCCCCGGTCGAACCACCCTTCGGCGTGGCCCCCTCTGCAGGTTTCCCCGGCGCTACACCTTTCGCACCAGCAACCGGTGCCCCGCTCCCCGAAGAACCGCTGCCCGCGGAGCCAGGAGCGACTTTCCCAGGAGTCGGAGCCGCGGAAGGTGCCGGGTCGACCGAACGAGACGGCACAGGCGCGGTCGGCGTCCGTGCCGGCGCCTTCGAACCGCCCGTTGCCAGATGCCCCCGGCGCTGAATCATCACTCCGCGTTGCAACTGCCAGATCCCCAGACCCAGCAGAGCAGCGGTCAGCATCCCGAAGACGTACAGGACAGCCGGTGTCAGCCCCAAGGTCACCGGCCCCAAGTTGTAGGTCAATGACTGAGGCTGGGCGCTGACCATCCACAACGTACTGAACCCGATGATCGCGGCGACGGCTGTCACCACACTGCCGGACTTGATCATGGCTTCCTCCCGTCCCTACGGACGAACAGAGCGGGTGTCATCTCACCGGGACCGGCGCGGCCATCCAGTGACAGGGACACCGAAACCCGCTGTACGGCATACCCCTAGGACCATGATCACCTATAGCTGCCCAGGCAGGGTGCCGCGTCAGTCGGTGGCTTTGGCCGCCGACTCCAGATGCTTCACCGGCTCTGCCCGATGGATCACCATCAGAGCCCGCGCCACGATCAGCACGGTCAGCACGATCCCGGCGATCCGAGGCCAGGTCCCCGGCGCCACGAAGATCAGCATCATGGCCACCAGGATCGGTGCCAGGAAACGCATCGACCAGACCACGTAGCCGCCGAAGCTGGGCATCTTCACCCCGGCCGACTCGGCCACCGACTTCACCATGAAGTTCGGGCCGTTACCGATGTACGTCATCGCACCGCACATGACCGCCCCCAGGCTGATCGCCACCAGGTAGACCTCCGGCACCCCGGCGATCCGCGGTTCACCGGGCAAGGTCGACGCCATTTCGAAGAAGGTGGCATAGGTCGGGGCATTGTCGAGCACCGAGGAGAGCACACCGGTGAAGGCGAAGAAGCTGACCTGGTTCAACGGCAACGAAGGAGCGATCGCCGCCAAGTAGTGCAGGGCGGGGATCATGGTCAGGAAGATCCCGATGAAGAGCACCCCGACCTCCAGGATCGGCCCCCAGGTGAAGGCATTGTGCACGAAACGTGCCTCCCGGTCGCTCCAGAGGAAGGACGCTCCGGCGACCCCCAGCATGACCAGCTCACGCCACGGAACGAAGGAGGTCAGATGCGCGTGCCCCTCCTCGATGGCGTGCAGGTCGACCGACGGAAGCAGCGCCACGGAGAGCACGATCACCGCGAGGAAGACGATGTTGATGTGCCCGTGAAGCCCCAGCGGCTTCACATTCGTGTCGTCCCGGTAGATGTCCTCGGGGGCTTCTTCCCCGTACAGCTTGCGGTCGAGGGCGTAGTACGTGAGCAGCAGCAGGCCGTTGGTGAACAGCCACTCCGGGAAGAGCCCGAAGGTCCAGGTGAACGGCACCCCCCGCAACATGCCGAGGAAGAGCGGCGGGTCGCCCAGCGGGGTCAGCAGACCACCACAGTTCGCGACGACGAAGATCGCGAAAACGACCGTGTGCACTCGCAGCTTGCGCTCGGAGTTGGTGTTCAGAAGGGGGCGGATCAGGAGCATGGCCGCTCCTGTCGTCCCGATCACCGAGGCGATGGCGCCACCGATCGCGAGGAAGATGGTGTTGTTGCGCGGGTTGGCGTGGATGTCACCGGAGAGGTAGATCCCTCCCGACACGGTGTACAGGCTGAACAGCAGGGCGATGAACTGGAAATACTCCAGGCCCGCATGTCCCACCGATTCGGCCTCGCCGGAAGCCACCAACCAAGCAGCCACCGGCACACCCAGCCCTAGGGCGATGGCCAGCTGAAAACGCCAATCCTCCCAGCGATGCGCGGTGGCCGGATGGAGCGGACACACGGCAATGGCTGCGAGCATCAGAGCGAACGGGATGAGAGTCCACCAGGCAGTCACGAACGCCATTCTCCCGATGCTCCAGAGCCGCCGGGTCCCGCCCCCCGGTTAACTGGACCAAGACTGCGGCCCAACTGAATACACACTGAAACAGCAGCTCAGACTGGCAGGACCAAAGCCTCTGTGCCACTCACCCAGGGGCCGGTAACGGGCCATTCCTGACGGCCCGTCACAGGGTCACGACGATCTGCGGGCGAGAAGCCGGAGCGAGCCAACGCAGAATCCGCACCAAGGTCGGCGCGTCGATCGCCACACAACCCAAGGTGGGCCGGCCGTCCGTCACATGGAGGAAGAAACCACTCCCGCCGTAGGGTCGACGCGCCGGGTTCACCCCCATCACCACCGCGTAGTCGTAGACCGCGCCGGCACCGCCGAGGCTCTCCCCTGCTGGGCGCTGTGGGCTGTAGACGTGCTGGTTGTAGGTCGGTGACCCCGAGTCGTCGTCCCAGTAGTCGTGCAGGCCCGCCACGAAGTAGGGCATCCGGGTCCCCGGGTCGGACTGTCGCCCGAACGCCCCGGTCAGGTCATAGGTACCCAGCGGAGTCAGCCTCGAGTTCTCGTAGGCTGCGCCCACCCCACGTTCGCCGATCTTCGCCCTCACCGGCGGGGTCACCGGCACCCCGCGTCCTGGGCCGATCACCTCCCAGGCCTGCAGGGTCGCCGAGGTACAGGCACGGCAATCCGCCCGGACGACGACCAGCTGTCGCGCAGCGCCGGAATAAGGCACGGGCAGCGACGACCCCAGGCCGTCCAAGGTGCGCTTGTGCTCCGAGGAGTAGGCCGTCGCAGGATCAGGGCGCTCGTCACCTCCGACCCTCGCCTGGGCGGGCAGACCCACCGCGAAGAGGGCGAGCAGAGCCGACAAGAAAGGGAGGACACCGCGGGAACGCCGAACACGCCGGTGTGGCCTCACGAGGAGGGTCATGACCGTCAACATCGGCCGGAAGCCCGCCGACCTGAGTCGGACACGACGACAGCACAGCAGATTCCCCCTGTTGGGCATCCACTGCCCCTCACATCGCGTTGCAGGTACCGTCCGCAGCGTCCCTGCCTCCCGTTCGCGATCCAACACTTCCGGGAGAGGATGGGCGTGTTGTCCCCACGCGAAGGAGTTCGAATGACCATGGAGATCCCCACACCCGGAAGCGCACAGGTCGGCGTGATCGGCATGGCGGTCATGGGAAGCAGCCTGGCCCGCAACATGGCCCGCAAGGGATACCGGGTCGCCGTCTACAACCGCACCACGGCCAAGACCCAGCAGGTGATCGACGCCTACGGCCACGAAGGCGCCTTCCTGCCCTCCGAACGGCTCGCCGACTTCGTCGCCAGCCTGGAGCGTCCCCGCCGGATGGTCATCATGGTCCAGGCCGGACGAGGCACCGACGCCGTCATCGACGAACTCATCCCGCTGCTGGAAGAGGGCGACATCGTCGTCGACGGCGGAAATGCCTACTACGAGGACACTCGACGCCGGGAGTCCAAACTGCGCGCCCTGGGCCTGCACTTCGTCGGCGCCGGGATCTCCGGCGGCGAGGTCGGCGCGCTGGAAGGGCCCTCGATCATGCCCGGCGGGTCCCCGGAGTCCTACCAGGCCCTCGGCCCGATCCTGGAGAGCATCTCCGCCCAGGTCGGCGACGACCCCTGCTGCACGTACATCGGCACCGACGGGGCCGGCCACTTCGTGAAGATGATCCACAACGGCATCGAATATGCCGACATGCAGTTCATCGGTGAGGCCTACACCCTGCTCAAGGCCGCCGGGCTCTCCTACGAGGAGATGGCCGACACCTTCGCCACCTGGAACACCGGCGACCTGGACTCCTACCTGATCGAGATCACCTCCGACGTCCTCCGCCAGCAGGATGCCCTGACCGGAAAGCCCCTCGTCGAGGTCATCGTCGACCAGGCCGGGATGAAGGGCACCGGCACCTGGACCGTGCAGTCGGCGCTCTCCCTGGGAGTGCCCGTCAACGCCATCTCCGAGGCCGTCTTCGCCCGAGCCATCTCCAGCCACCCCGAGCTGCGCATAGCCGCCCAGAAGGCTCTGGAAGGCCCTGACGGTGTCCTCGGCGAGCTCGAGGACCGCCAGGCCTTCGTGGACGACATCCGGGACGCCCTGTGGGCCAGCAAGGTCGTCGCCTACGCCCAGGGACTGGACGAGATCCGCACCGCTGGTCAGCAGTACGGCTGGGAGATCGACGTCGCCGAGGTCGCCAAGATCTGGCGGGCCGGTTGCATCATCCGTGCCGAGCTCCTCGAACGCATCCGCAGCGAGTACGCCGCAGGCAACCTGGTCACCCTCCTGGAGGCGCCCTCGATCCGCGCCGAACTGGCCCGCTGCCAGCAGGCCTGGCGCCGGGTCATTTCCCGGGCCGTCCTCGCCGGAGTGCCCGTCCCCGGGTTCTCCGCCGCGCTGTCCTACTACGACCAGGCCCGCTCCCCCAGGCTGAACGCCGCGCTCACGCAAGGACTGCGGGACTACTTCGGCGCCCACACCTACCGTCGCATCGACGCCGAGGGCGACTTCCACATCCTGTGGTCCGGAGACCGCAGTGAGGTCGCCGGCGAGTCCACCCACTGAGCACCCCCTCGAACCGGCCCGGTCGCGACGAACCCACCCGGGGTCGCTGCGACCGGGCCGGTCCCGTACCACCAGGAGGAACACCGATGACCCCCACCACGGTGACCGTGGCCGCCGCACAGATCCGCGCCGTCGGCGATCCCACCGAGAACCTGTCGACCGTTGCCGAACAAACCCGCCGCGCCGCCGACGCAGGTGCCCGAATCGTCGTCTTCCCCGAAGCCACCATGGCCGCCTTCGGCAGCGATCTCGCCGCCGTCGCCGAACCACTCGACGGACCCTTCGCCGAGGGCGTACGCCATACGGCCGAACAACACGGCATCACCCTCGTCGTCGGCATGTTCACCCCGGCCACCGACGGACGCGTACACAACACCCTGTTGCTGACCGGCCCGGACGGCGAATGCACCTACGACAAGATCCACCTGTACGACGCCTTCGGCAGCCGCGAGTCCGACACCGTCGCGCCCGGCAACCGCCTCGTCACCGCCCAGGTCGCCGGGATCACCGTCGGCCTGGCCACCTGCTTCGACCTCCGCTTCGCCGCTCAGTTCATCGACCTGGGGCGCGCCGGGAGCGAACTGGTCATCGTCCCGGCATGCTGGGGCGAAGGCCCCGGGAAGGCCGAACAGTGGGATCTCCTCGTCCGCGCCCGCGCCATGGACGCCCAGAGCCACCTCCTGGCCTGTGACACGGCCTGGCAGCCACCCGCCGGAAGCACCCCCCTGGGCATCGGACGGTCCACACTCGTCGACCCACTGGGTGGTGTCCGCTCCCGGCTGTCCCACGAGGAGTCGCTACTGCTTGCAGACATCGCTCCCCACATCGTCCACGACACCCGGAAGCGACTGAAAACACTGTAACTGTCCAGGTCGGGAGACCTGTCCGATAAAAATGCCAGAAGACGCCTACGATGACGTCATGCAACAGGCCAGTACGCACGCCGGAAACCGGACCCCGGTCGTACGTCGCGCCCTCCAGGACGAGGTCTACGACGCCGTCCTCCACATGCTGCTCAGCGGCGAAGTCACACCAGGTTCTCCTTTGGGGATCGACGCCTTGGCCACCCGCCTCGGTGTCTCGCCAACCCCTGTCCGGGAGGCCCTGGTGCGATTGGAAGCGACCTCCCTGGTCGAACGGTCAGCGATGCGCGGATATCGGGTGGCTCCACCCGTAGATGCCACGCAGGTGAAAGAGCTCTTCGATGTCCGCCTGGTCATCGAGCTCGCCGCCGCCACTCGCGCCTACGACAAACGGGAGATCGTCGCCTGCGCGCTCGCGGAAAACCGCCCCGAGCACGTACGGCTGGTGGATGAACTGGAAGGCACATCGGACGAGCTGTCCGCTTCGGCATACGCCGCAAGTCTGCACCGCTTCTACGAAGCTGATTGGAGTTTCCACCACTCGATCGCAAATCATTGCGAGAACCGCTATCTCAAGGAGATCTTCGCCCGACTACGGACGAGCTTCCTGCGCTTGCAACAGATCATCACCGTTGACGCGGTGTCAGCTGCTGCGGCTCTGGAAGAGCACGATGCGATTCAGAGCGCATTCCGCGAAGGCGCGCTAGCCGACGTGGAACGAACGGTCGCCCATCACGTGATCCAGTCACGTGATCGTGTGCTGACCTTCGCGTGCAAGCTCCCCGAGCCGCAATAGCCCCTCGCAATACCTGTCCTTTATCAGCCCCTGGCCGCTGTCCGATTCGCCATCAGGACAGCGGCTATTTATCTGCCCGCACACAGGTTCTCTTCATCTGCCCGCGCGGAGACACCTTCTGTGGGATCCTCCCTGAGGTCGAAGCTGCCACGGCGAATGAAATTCTCTCGCCGAGGTCGTCGGTCCCCGAGGTGGAGGTCGGACTGTGCTCATCGCTGTCAAGGCCCTGAATCACAACGCTGTGGTCTGTGTCAATGCCGCCGGGCAAGAACGCATCGCCATGGGAAAGGGCATCGGCTTCCGGGTGAAAGCCGAGGATCCGGTCGATCCCACCCGGATACAACGCACCTTCATCCCCAGCATGGAAGACCCCGTAGACCGACTCGCCGCCCTTCTGCCGCATCTAGCCCGTGCGGATGTGGCGGTGGCCGCCCTCGCCTTGGAGAAGGTGACCGTGAACTACGGCGCCTCGGTCACCCGGAAGATCGCCACCCCCTTCACCGAGCATGTGGCCTCCGCGCTGCGACGTGCTCGCCAGGACATGACGGTGAACCGTTCCTTGGCCACCGATGTCGACCTGTTGCATCCACGCGACATGTCCTTCGCCCGGACAGTGATCGGATCGATCAGCACTCGCACTGGACTCCACTTGGGAGACGACGAGGCCGCTCCCGTTGCGCTGTACCTGGTGAACGCCCGCCAAGGCGGGGGGAACATGTCCCGGACCCTAGCCCGGGCAGAGATGGTGAGCGCCTGCCTGGACCTGGTGCGTACGCACTCTCTGCACCGAGGTGAAGAACGTGCCGAATGGCAGCGGTTCGCAGCCCATGTGCGCTTTCTACTGGACCACGGGGCACATGGTCCCGACGACGCCCCCCGATCTCCGGTGGAGACGGTCGAGACGATCCTGCGCGCCTCCTACCCGCGGTCGTACCGGGTGGCGAAAGAGGTTGCCGAACTCGTCGCGGGCCACCGGGGTAGCCCCCTGGCCGGAGAAGAGGTCGCCTATCTGACGATGCAATGCACCCGGCTGCTACCCGAGCGCTGACCTCGACGGACGGACATATCAGCCGGGCCAGGGGACAGACCTTTCCTGCCTCTGAGATATGTTGCGCTTACGGGTCTCTCAACCCCTTCCCGGCATTTTCCTGCGGTCATACCGGGAGCGGGCGTAGCGTGCGGCACAGCTGACCTCCTCGGGCGCGCCAGGTCGTGCCGGTGGAGGAACCTGCAGCCGTCCGACGAGTCGGACTCCTGATTTTCCGGAGTGACCCTCCGCGAACCTTGGACAAAATTAACCTTGTTGTGATGAAAGGAGCCCCGACCATGGCACTTGCACAGCGGTTGCAGGACCTCGGCACCGAAACAGCTTTCGCTGTCTCTGCGACGGCGGCGGACTGGGCCGCACGCGGAAACACCGTCTACCCCTTCCACCTCGGCGACATCGACCTGGCAACCCCGGCGAACATCGTCGAAGCCATGAACAAGGCCATCGCCGACGGCAAGACCGGCTACTGCCCGGGTGCCGGCATTCCGCAGCTGCGTGAGGCACTCGCTGCCGACATCAACTCCCTGCGCGGCACCGACTACTCGACCGACAATGTCATCGTGCAGCCCGGTGGCAAACCGGTCATCACCAAATTCCTCCAGGTCGTCATGAACCCCGGCGACGAGGTGCTCTTCCCCAACCCCGGCTTCCCGATCTACGAGTCCCAGATCGAATACCTCGGCGGCAAGGGCCTGCCCTACGGGTACATCCCCACCGAATCCGGCTTCAAGCTCGACTTCGACCGCATCCGCTCCCTGGTGACGCCCAAGACCAAGGCGATCATCTACAACGACCTGCAGAACCCGATCAGCGCCGAGTCCACGGACGCCGAGCGCGAAGAGGTCGCCCGTTTCGCTCAGGAACACGACCTGTGGGTGCTCTCCGACGAGGCGTACTTCGAGACCCGTTACTCGGGTCAGAGCAAGTCCATCACCAGCCTCGACGGCATGAAGGACCGCACGGTCATCCTCTACACCTTCTCCAAGAAGTTCGCGATGACCGGATGGCGACTCGGCGCCGCGATCGTGCCCGACGCCCTCTCCGGACACTTCAGCACCCTCAACACCAACAACGAATCCTGCACGACCCACTTCGTGCAGTACGCCGGCCTCGCCGGGCTCACCGGCGACCAGAGCGAGGTCCAGTCCATCCTGAAGACCCTCGAAGGACGCCGCGACGCCGCCTTCGACGCGCTGACCGCCATCCCGGGGCTGAAGCTGGCCAAGCCCGAATCCACCTTCTACCTCTTCCCGGATGTCACCGAGACGATGCAGCGCGTCGGCATCGAAGACCTGGGTGAATTCGCCGAGGAAGCACTCCACCAGACCGGATGCTCCTTCTGCACCCGTAACCACTTCGGACGTCCCCTGCCCGGGGAAGACCGCAAGTTCATCCGCATCGCCTACTCCGGCATCTCCGCGGAACGCATCACCGAAGGGCTCGGCAAGCTGAAGGAATGGGTGGAATCCAAGTGAGCAAGATCTTCATCGCCAACCGCATCCCCGACTCCGCCGTCGAAGCGCTGCGCGCCCAGCACGACGTCGACTACCACGACGCAGAGGAGACCATCGGTCGCGATGAGCTTCTGCGTCGGGTCGTCGGAGCCGACGCCGTCGTCACGCTGCTCACCGAGAAGGTCGACGAAGAGCTGCTCGCCGCCGCCGGCGACCAGCTGAAGATCGTCGCCAATGTCGCCGTCGGGTACAACAACATCGATGTCCCCGCCTGCGACAGCCACGGCGTCATCGCCACGAACACCCCCAAGGTGCTCACCGAGACCACCGCCGACACCGCTTTCGGTCTCATGCTGATGGCCACCCGCCGCTTCGGCGAGGGCGAGCGGGTCATCCGCTCGGGCACCCCCTGGCAGTGGGGCATGTTCTACATGCTCGGCATGGGCCTGCAGGGCAAGATCCTCGGCATCGTCGGCATGGGCCAGATCGGGCAGGCGATGGCTCGCCGGGCCAAGGCCTTCGGCATGGACGTCGTCTACGCTGACGCCTTCGAACTGGACGCGGCCACTGCGGCAGAGCTGGGTGCACGCAAGGTCGACCTGGACGAGTTGCTCGCCGTGTCCGATGTGGTCAGTCTGCACTGTCCGCTGATGGACTCCACGAAGCACCTCATCAATGCCGAGTCCTTGAAGAAGATGAAGAAGACGGCCTACGTGGTGAACTCTGCCCGTGGACCGGTCGTCGACGAGGCTGCGCTGGTCGACGCCCTGAAGTCCGGGGAGATCGCCGGCGCCGGTCTGGACGTCTTCGAGGACGAGCCGACCGTGCACCCGGGCCTGTTGGAATGCGAGAACGCGGTATTGCTCCCCCACCTGGGTTCGGCCACGGTGGAGACCCGTACCGCGATGGCCGACCTGGCCGCGCAGAATGTCCTCCTGGTGCTCGCCGGTGACCCGGCAGTCACTGCGGTGACCGAGAAGAAGCGTCTCTGATCTCTCCGGAGAAGCCTTCCACGGCGTGGGGGGACGGGAACCTTCGGGTTCCCGTCCCCCCACGCCGCTTCCCTGACCGGAACGATGAATCGTCTACGGTCTGAGTGGACCTGACCGATGAGGAGAGCAAATTCGGCTGTTCATGATGTCGCCCCGCTCCCTGGAGGAATCAGGATGAGTCTCCGCCTGCACGGTTCTGGCGCTGCAGCTGCCCGTCACCGGAATCTTCGCCGGGTCACCCTACGCACCAAGCTCGCCGGCATCGGGGCGATCGGCTTGCTGAGCGCGCTGGTGCTCAACGGCGTCGCCTGGACCGGAATCTCCTCCGTCGAGGAGCAGAGTTCTGCGGCCGGTCAATCCCGCCGGGCAGCAGAGGCCGCCCGGAACCTGAGCCATGCGCTGACTGCTGCGAAGGACGCTCAGATCGGTTATGTCTCCGATGTCTTCACCTACGGGGGCAAACTCGGGGCCGACGACCAGCAGCTGCGCCGCTCGAGCTTCCTACGCACCTCCGAGGGCGCCAAGGAGATCATCGACTCCTTCCCCACCGAGGCACTCGACGCAGGTTCCCGACGTCGTTTCGACAGCGTCAAACAGAACTGGCAGACCTTCGTCAGCGCCGATGCGGCGGCGGCGACTGCTTTCCGCCAGGGCACCCCGGAATCGATCAACACCGGTTCCGAAGCCTTCCGACAGTCCTCCCAGACCTATGACGCCATCCACGACCACCTGACTGCGCTGCGCACCGCCTCGGAGGAGAACGCCCGTTCCCTGGACGCGCAGGCGCAGAGCACGACCCGCACCGTACGCATCGCCAGTGTGGTTGCCTTGATCCTGGCCACAACAGCGATCCTGGTGACAGTCGCCCTTGTCACTCGCCGGATTCTGGGTTCTTTGGGAGAGGTCCGCAGATGCATGGACGCCATGCGCCAAGGAGACCTGACCGTTCCGGCCCGTTCCACCAGTGGTGATGAGATCGGCGACCTGGCCGGGGCTTGTGAAGAAACCAGACTGGCCATTTCGACCGTGATCGGCGAGGTCGCCCAGGCTTCCGGTACGGTCCAGTCCACGTCGAGCCGTATCCGCGAGCTGTCCGGGCAACAGGCCAGTTCGGCGGCCACGACCTCCACCGAGTTGAGCTCGGTCTCCTCCGGCACCGAAGACGTCTCCCGGGGTATCAACACGGTGGCCTCCGGCACCGAGGAGATGTCGGCCTCCATCCGAGAGATCGCCAAGAACGCGCAGGACGCGGCCGGGGTGGCTGCCACCGCCGTCCAAGCCGCGGAGGACACCACCTCGACCGTCACGAAGCTCGGCGAGTCCAGCGTGGAGATCGGCAATGTCGTCAAGGTGATCACCAGCATCGCGGAGCAGACGAACCTGTTGGCCCTGAACGCGACGATCGAAGCAGCCCGGGCCGGTGAAGCCGGTAAGGGCTTCGCCGTGGTCGCCAACGAGGTGAAGGACCTCGCTCGAGAAACCGCGAAAGCCACGGAGGACATCTCCCACCGGGTCGAGCAGATCCAGGTCGACACCGAGGCTGCGGTGTCGGCGATCTCCCAGATCAGCCGGATCATCTCGCAGATCAACGACACCCAGGCCACGATCGCTTCAGCGGTGGAGGAGCAGACCGCCACCACCCAGGAGATGTCCCGCAATGTGCAGGATGCTGCCAGCGGGGCCACCGGTATCGCCCATTCGGTCGGCCTGGCCGTCGGCGCCGCCTCCACCTACTCCCATGTCGCGGAGAACATGAACCAGGTCTCCGAGGAATTGTCCGTCCAAGCCGACGAGCTGGAATCGCTGGTGGGACGTTTCCAACGAGCCTGAGGCAACGTGCAGGTCACGGCGTGGGGGCCGGATTCCGATTTCGGAATCCGGCCCCCACGCCGTGACAGTCGCTCAGAAAGTGTATGTCTTCGCCGTCTTCCAGGCCCCGCCCTGCACGCTCATCACCGTGACCACCCGCGGAGTGATGTCGCCGAAACCGTCGAAGGCCACCGGACCACCTGTACCGGGAAAACGCACCCCGGCCAAAGCCTTCACGGTCGCGGCCCGGGCGTCCTTGGCCGTCGCCGCTGCTGGCAGGCTCTCCTTGAGCGCCAGGATCGCAGCCCGGGCCGCGTCATACCCCAGCGCGGCGAAGCCGTTGACCGGCTCGGCGAATTCCGCATTTGCGTAGTCCTTCAGGAAGGTCTTGCCCTCCTCGATCTGTTCGATCGGGTTGCCGGCCTTGGTGCTCAGGTCGCCGGCGGACACCGGACCGGCCATCGGGATGTACTCATTGGTCGCCAGCGAGTCGCCACCGACCACGGGGATCACGACACCAGCCTTCTTCAGTTGCAAGGACAAGGGCCCGGCTTCGGGGGAGTTCCCGCCGAAGAGCACAGCTTGGGCCCCGCTGGAGCGGATCCGTTCGACCAATCCGGAGTACTCGTGATCGGTGGTCGATGCCTGACCGACGTCGACGACCCGGCCGGAGAATCCCGCGGTGAAAGCTGCGACCAGACCGATCCCGTAGAGGTCGCCGTCGTGGGCGGTCGCGACGGTATTCGTGCCCTTCTCCCCCAGGTACTTGGCCAGCGCTGGGCCGTGAGCATCGTCCGGAGCTATCACCCGGAAGAAAGTCGGGAAAGGACGGGCCGGGGCCGAAGCATAGGCGTCGCCCCTGGTCAGTGCAGGGTTGGTCGGGCTGGGGCCGATGGTCGGCATCCCCACCGCCGCCAGGTCAGGCAGGATCGCTTTGGTCACCCCGGAAAAAACTGAGCCGATCACTGCCGCAGCATCACTATCAGCAGCAGCCCGTTGAGCGTTCTCCGCCCCGGCAGTTCTGTCGGCCTTGTCGTCGAGCACCTCGACCTGGAGTTTCCACCCCGGTATCTCACGTCGATCGTTGGCCTGGTTGACGGCCAAGGTGACTCCGTTGCGGACGCCCAGACCGAGATAGGCGTTGGAGCCGCTCTGCGGCGCAATGACATAGAGCTTGGCCGTCTTCGATGAGTTGGCGGCGGACTCGCTGCCGCCGCCTCCCCCGGAGGAGCAGCTCGCCGTCGCTGCGCCGAAGGCCAGGACCATCGCAGCCAGGCGGATGCGGTCGGTAGATGCCATCGAATCTCCCCTACCTATGGGACAAACGGGTGCTCCTCTTCGAGTCGACTCTCCACCAAGAGAACTGAGCTGAAAGGAGGACTCATTTCCAGGGGTTACAGGACTGGGAGCGCCTCCGAGCGGGCCCCGGTCACCGCATCGGGGGTCGCCAGACCACCAGGGCCCGCGAATCAGCCGCGCGAGGACGCTGACCAGGACGTACCGCCACCACGTCGCCATGCCGCCCGGCGGCGAATACCCGGGGTCCGCCAGCCGTCCGCCGAGCCTGTTCCAGCTGCCCGGTGAGCTCCTCCACGTGCCTGCGCAGACGATCGATCTCATCGGCCATCGCCATGATGTGGCGAACCCCGGCCAGACTCACCCCTTCTTCTTGGGAGAGCCGTTGGACTTCACGGAGTTTGGCGATGTCGTACTGGCTGTAGCGACGGCCGCCGCCACGGGTACGCCGGGGGGTGACGATGCCCAACCGGTCGTACTGTCGCAGGGTCTGGGCGTGCATCCCGGCCAGCTGCGCGGCAACCGAGATGACGAAGACCGGGGAATGCTCGTCCGGCTGGTAGCGGGGCAGAGCAGCCCCGAGTGCCGACGGGCCGCCGGGTGCGGCTCCTTCGGTGAGACCTGAAGGACCGGGGCGACGCCGACCGTTCATGTCCGCTGCCTCAGTCCGCCCGAGACTTGCGGGTCAGTTCTTCCCGCGGGTCGTATCCGGCGTCGATCCGTTGCAGGGTCTCCACGGCCTCACGGGCCTCGTCACTGAGCCGCTGCGGCACGATCACCTGGATCTTCGCGAGAAGATCGCCGGACGTGCCGTCCTTACGGTGCACTCCTCGACCTTTGACCCGCAGCACGCGACCCGAGGGGGTGCCCGGCGCGATACGCACCTTGACCGTTCCGCTGTCGAGGGTCGGCACCGGGACGGTGGCGCCCAGCGCGGCTTCGGCGAAGGTCACCGGGAGGTCGACGAGGAGGTTGTCGCCATCACGGGTGAAGACGTCATGCTCCTTCACGGTGATCTTCAACAGCAGATCACCGGGTTCGACGGAGACCCCCATCGGAGGTTCTCCTTTGCCGCGCAACCGGATCGTCGCGCCGTCGTGCACCCCGGCCGGGATGCGTGCGGTGATCGAGCGACCGCCGACCCCGTTCACGATGACGGTGTCGCCGGCGACAGCCTGCCGGAAGGTCAACGTAGCGGTGGCGTGCACGTCCCGTCCTTTGCGGGCGCCACGCCGGGTGCCTGCGCCCGCGAAACCTCCCGCGCCACCGGTGCCACCAGCACCACCGCCGGGAAAACCGTGACCGCCGGCCGCACCGAACATCGAGAGCAGATCCTCCAGATCAGGGGCATCAGCCGATGACGTCCCCCCGAAGCCTCCCGGCCCTCGGGTGAACCTGCCCTGTTGCCCTTGTTGTCCGCCACCGAAGAACTGGCTGAAGACATCCTCGAAACCGCCTGCGCCGCCGCTCTGCCCACCGGTCGAGCCCGCAGTGAAGCGAGCACCGCCTCGGCTCATCGCCCGCACGGCGTCGTACTGTTTTCGCTGCTCGGCGTCGGAGAGCACGGCGTAAGCCTCGCCGATCTCCTTGAAGCGCTGCTCGGCGGTGGCGTCCCCCGGGTTGGCGTCCGGATGCAGATCCCGGGCGAGTCTGCGGTAACGCTTCTTGATCTCGGCGGCGTCGGCATCGGCGGAGACCCCGAGGATCGAGTAGAAGTCCTTCTCGAACCAGTCCTGGCTGGCCATATCGCCTCCTTCGGTGAACGCGGGGTCGGCAGGTGGATGAAACGGGTGGGACGCAGGCCCCGAGGATCACATGGGGTCGGCGACGGCGACCAACGCCGGACGAACCACCCGTTCACCGATCCGGTATCCAGGCTGCATGACCTGGACGACCGTGGTGTCGAGGGTTCCTTCGGGCAGTTCGGCCTGCATGTGCATGACGGCCTCGTGCACATTCGGGTCGAAGGCGTCGTACATCTCCCCGTACCGGGCCACCCCGTACCGGGCCAGGATGCCTTCGAGTTTCTCGGCGATCTTCGCGAACGGCCCGACTTCGAGTTCGCCGTGTTGACGGGCCAGGTGGATCTCGTCGAGAACCGGCAGCAGGGACTCGATCATCCCGGCGATGGCGCGCTCGGACTCCAAGGCCCGGTCACGGTCGACCCGCCGCTTGTAGTTCACGTATTCGGCCTGGAGGCGTTGCAGGTCGGAGAGACGTTCCGCCGCGAGCTGCGCATCGGGCGACATCGCCTCGGGTGCGCTGATCCCTGCGAGCTCTTCCTGCTCCGGCGTGTCCTCCGGAAGCGGGATCTCTTCGGGGTTCTCCCCGTCGGACACGTGGACGTCTTCCTGCGCTGGGGTCTCTTCGCCGGCGTCCACGACCGGTTCGGTCTCGGATGCCGTTCTCGAGTCTCCCCCGGTACTGGCCTGCATGTCCTCGTACATCCCACGGGCAGCGGCCTGCTGGGCAGCGGTCGGCCCGTGTCCTGGCCAGCTGTCGCCGACCCGTCCCGGGGTCGGGTCTCCGCCGGCACCTTCGAAGTCGCCGCCGCCTTCGGTGGGCCTGGTGTCCTTGTCGGTCATCGTGTCTCCTCGCCGTATCCCTCAAGTGTGCCCGGTAGGGCCGTGCTCGGCCTGACGACCCCACCGGGGAAGAACAAGCTCAGCCGGGTTCTTCGGGGCCGACGATCAGCTCGCTGCCGGCCCCGGATGTGCCCACCTGCTGATGTCCGGCCGCCCCTCCACAGGGGCGACCGGACATGGCGGGGTCACTTCTTGGTGTCGCCCTCGTCGACGACCTCGGCGTCGATGACGTCGTCCTTGCCTGCGGATCCGGCGGCGAAGCCCGCAGCGGCGCCTGCCGCCCCAGCCGCACCGGCAGCGCCCGCCGCACCAGCAGCTCCCGGGCCTGCAGGCTTCTGCTCGCCCTCGGCCTGTGCCGCGGCGTAGATCGCCGAGCCCATCTTCTGGGAGACCTCGTTCAGCGTGGTGACCTTGGCGTTGAGTTCCTCGCTGCTGACGGCTTCGTCACCCGTCTTGGCCAGGGCAGCCTTCAGGTCGGCGAGAGCGTCCTCGACGGGTTTCTTCGTGTCGGCAGGAACCTTGTCGCCGGAGTCGGCCAGGAACTTGTCCGTGGAGTAGACGAGCTGTTCCGCGGTGTTACGGGCCTCTGCCTGCTCGCGACGCTGCTTGTCCTCCTCGGCGTGCTGCTCGGCCTCCTTGACCATGCGCTCGATCTCTTCCTTCGGCAGCGCGGAGCCGCCGGAGATCGTCATGGACTGTTCCTTGCCGGTGCCGCGGTCCTTCGCGGAGACGTGCACGATGCCGTTCGGGTCGATGTCGAAGGTGACCTCGATCTGCGGGATACCGCGCGGGGCCGGGGCGATACCGGTCAGCTCGAAGGTGCCCAGTGCCTTGTTCGCCGAAGCCAGTTCACGCTCGCCCTGGAAGACCTGGATGAGCACGGAGGGCTGGTTGTCCTCGGCGGTGGTGAACACCTCGGAACGCTTGGTCGGGATGGCGGTGTTGCGTTCGATGAGCTTGGTCATCAGGCCACCCTTGGTCTCGATGCCCAGGGACAGCGGGGTGACGTCGATGAGGAGGACGTCCTTGCGCTCGCCCTTGAGGACACCGGCCTGGAGGGAGGCTCCGACGGCGACGACCTCGTCGGGGTTGACGCCCTTGTTGGGCTCTTTACCGCCGGTGAGTTTCTTGACCAGGTCGGAGACGGCGGGCATACGGGTGGAGCCGCCGACGAGGACGATGTGGTCGATCTCGCCGACGGAGACACCGGCGTCCTTGATGACCTGCTCGAAGGGGGTCTTGCAGCGGTCGATGAGGTCGGAGGTCATCTGCTCGAACTGCACCCGGGAGATGTTCTCGTCCAGGTGGATCGGGCCGTTCTCCGACATGGAGAGGTACTGCAGGGAGACATTGGTGGAGGTCGAGGAGGAGAGTTCCTTCTTGGCCTGCTCCGCGGCGTCGCGCAGACGCTGCATGGCGATCTTGTCGTTCGCGAGGTCGACGCCGGTCTGGTTCTTCACCGTGGTCAGCAGGTGCTGGACGATGCGGTCGTCCCAGTCGTCGCCGCCGAGACGGTTGTCACCGTGGGTGGCGCGCACCTGGATGGTGGAGAAGCCGTCCTCGGGGTCCTTGCCGACCTCGAGGAGAGAGACGTCGAAGGTACCGCCGCCGAGGTCGAAGACGAGGATGAGCTCGTCCTCCTTGCCCTTGTCGAGGCCGTAGGCCAGGGCGGCGGCCGTGGGCTCGTTGACGATGCGCAGGACGTTGAGGCCGGCGATCTCACCGGCTTCCTTGGTGGCCTGACGCTCGGCGTCGTCGAAGTAGGCCGGGACGGTGATGACGGCGTCGGTGACCTGCTCACCCAGGTAGGACTCGGCGTCCCGCTTGAGCTTCATCAGGGTGCGGGCGCTGATCTCCTGGGCGGTGTACTTCTTGCCGTCGATCTCGGTGTTCCAGTCGGTGCCGATGTGGCGCTTGACGGAACGGATGGTGCGGTCGACGTTGGTGACGGCCTGACGCTTGGCGATCTCGCCGACGAGGACCTCGCCGTTCTTGGAGAAGGCGACGACGGACGGCGTGGTGCGGCCGCCTTCGGCGTTGGCGATGATGGTCGGCTCGTTGCCCTCGAGGACGGAGACGGCCGAGTTGGTGGTTCCGAGGTCGATGCCTACTGCACGGGCCATGGTGGGTTCCCTTTCTCCTTGGTCTAGAGGTCGGGCCGCTGGGCGGGACGCCACTCGCGCGGGGCTCGTGTCCACCGGCATGGCCGGGGTAGTACCCGAACGGGAGGCATCACGCCCGGCTGGGCCGGACTTGATACGTCGTGACTCAGGTTCGCGAGCGGCTGCGTCGGTTGTCAATCAGCCACTCAGTGAAGTTGAGTTCATCTGACTCAACTTTAAGGGTGGCATTCCTGTTCCGGCGAGTTGTGTGACTTGCATCACAGATGCATGGTGTCGGTTCTCGCTAAAGATGTCGTTACCGCAACACGCGTGTCGTAGGCGTTTCACTGTCTCAGTAAGGGTGTCGTAGGACTGAGACTGCGACGAGCGACCGATCCGGGTCTGGATCATGGTTCGTTCCTTTCCGGCATCGGGTCCGACAACACCGGAGTCTGGGCAGGCCGTGTCTCCCGGGGACGATTCCTCACAAGAGCTGAGGCGAGGCGGGCAACGTCCCGGTCAGGATCGCGTGTGAGAGTGTCGAGGACTTCTTGTGCGGCGGAGGTGCCGATCTCGGTCAGCGCTTGAGCGAGGCGAAGACGACTCTCCTGTGGTGCATGGGGCCTGTTGAGTTCTGCCAGGAGCGCCGCGACGATGTCGTCGCCACCGGACGAGCCATGGCCGAGCTGTGCCAGGGTCTCAGCCGCTTCGACGTCGTGGTCTCCTTCGACGATCAAGCTGACCAGCACGGGCACAGCCGAGATGATGCCTTGTCGGCCCACAGCCATCGCGGCATATCGCCGTATCGTCGGGTCGGAGTCGTGGAGGAGATTCTCCAGGGCGTTGCATGCTTCCGGGGTCTCGGCCAGCTCCGTGAGGGCGAGGACAGCTCGATGTCTCCGCTCGAGGTCGGGGCTCTCGGTGGCCTCGCAGAGGGCGGCCAGCGCGGCGGTGCCTGACCGGGCAAGAACCCAGCGCAACGCTCCGCAGACGTGGGGATCATCCTCCGACACGATGGCGTTCACGAGGACCCCAGCGGGGATCGGGTCGTGAAGCGACTGCATCAGGACCTGTTGCTGACGGCGCCTCCCGCCGGAAGAGTCGAGGTCGCGCATCAGTTCGACGGCACGCAGCACATCTGCCCACCCGGTTGGTTCGCTGTTGCGGATGGCGGTGAGCCTGTCGAGAAGCTCCAGGCCTTGATCGATCTGGGATCGCGTCACACGAATGAGGTCGTCGATCAATCCAGCCGGGGCCCCATCTGGTGTTTCCAACGCGGTACCGATCTGCTTGAGGGGCAGCCCCATGGTCCGCAGCGCTTCAACCTGAAACAATCGTTGGATGTCGGCGTCGGAATAGTCCCGATAGCCGCCGGGGGTGCGTCCCTCGGGACGCACCAACCCGAGCGCGTCATAGTGGCGCAGCATTCGGGTGCTCACCCCACTGGTACGTGCTATCTCTCCGATCAGCATGCTGGCCCTTCCGACGCGTCCTCGGTGGCCGGGGAGCCTTCGGGAGTATCGCCGACTGTCGGCGCCGACATCATGCGCTTGGCAGCGGCGAGCGCGGCGTCGAAACCGTCGTGCGGGTTCTTCTGGAGCAGAATCGTGGCCCGGGCGTGGATGGCTTGGGCCCGGTCCGGGCCTTGAGAGATCTGGGTCAGGACCGGGGTGATGGCGTCTCCCAACTCGATCAGGGATCGGCTCAGACTCAACTGGATATCCCGGTCGCCGCGCCCCAATTGACTCGCCAGCTCGGCGGCCAATGCGGGCTTGTTGGCGGCGGGGACCAGGGCGGCCGCTGTCCGCCATGCCGTGCGGGCCACCTCGTCGTCCGGATCACGCAGCATGCTTCGCGTGATCCAGGGCCAGGCCGCCTGGTCGCCAATCTTCGACAAGGTATGCAAGGCCTGGCTACGCGCCTGGTCGATGTCCGAATCGAGTTCGCGACGGATCCAAGGCAAGGTGCTCTGCCGAGGCAGCTGGATGATGGCCCAGGTCAGCATGTCGCGAACGAAGAAGTCTGGCTCCACGGCACAGCGCTCCACCAACACGTCCAAGAGGTCAGCGTCCGGGTGCGTGCCGAGCGTCAGCGCGGCTTGCATCCGCGCCGACGAGTTCGCAGCGCTCAAGGCACGTAGAGCGCGCTGCTGCACCGCAGACATGTTCTGTCTGTTCATCTTCACCACATCCTTCACCACCCAGCCAACACCTTGACACGATGTCAAGGTCAAGCGGAGCCCTCAGGTTGGCTGCGAGTACATGTGGTTCGCGAGACTGTCCCTCGCTGACGTAGGGCTCGCACGGATGGCCCGGGTTGGTGACGAGTGTGATGCGGGAGTCTAATTTGGCCTCTGCGGAGGGAATCTCCTGGCCGTGGTGGAGCACAGTTCGTCATTAGCGCAGCTTGACGGTGCGGATCGTCATGAGGGTCAGCCCGGTGATGAGGACGGTGATGATGAGTGCGAACTGTCAGGGGATCGTGCCGCCGAGATAAAGGCCATCGACAGTGTCCTTGCGTAAGACGCAGCAGGCGCAATCTGCCGCATCACCCGAGCTCCCCGGGGCGAAGAGCTTCGGGTCCCAGGTAGACGTCACAACCTGCTTCAAGCGCGAGTACCAGCGCCTTGCGGTAGCGATCATCAAGTTCAGGAGGTGAGTCGACGGAGAACCAGGCCACCTCGGACGACTCGTCGTCACCAACCTTTGCTTCGCCCCCGGTCGCCTCGCAGACGAAGGCAATGTCGTAGTACTGGGTCTGATCGCGTTGGGGTACGTGCTTTTCGGAAGGGTTTGGACCCATAGCAGCCGCGTGACTACGGCCTGAAGAGTGGTTTCCTCGCGGATCTCTCGCACCATCGCCTCATGGGCCTGCTCCCCTGGTTCGATAGCGCCGCTGACCAGCGTCCATACGCCGCTCTCGAAACTGCGGACAGCGAGAACCTCGCGGGCGCCGGCGGCCCCACGCAGAACAACTCCGGTGACCCCGGGCAGGAGGACGAGGTCGTGGCCCAACCTGGCCCTCAATCCAGCCACATAGTCTGACATGCCCGTAGTCGTCTTCTCCCTCTTCTCTGAGGGTAGCGAGACTCTAGCGGACCGCCGAGTGCGGGCAGGTAGGATCCATATCAAACTTACCTTTGACATGCCAGGTGCAGCGGAGGATCGATGTTGACGCCTCGACAGCACCGGAGTGAGGTGTTGGTAGTGGTTCCCCTCCGACCTGACCTCGGTCGCTCGTGCCGGTTGACAGGATCGGCCGATAGTGTGCGCATGTTGACCGAGATCGGCGCGCAGCCAGCCAATTTACGGACGTTCTTTCGTACTTTGGAACGCGCGCACGAGCGGGACTACCGCGGGCAGGTCGCGGCCGCCGGCTTCACCCCTGCGGCCCGGCACGGGGATGACATTGGTGCTGTACGACGTGACGACGCTGTACTTCGAGTCGTCACCCGTGACGCCACCTCCCCGGAGGATTCGGCCCTCACAGCGAAGGTCGACGACATCGACGGGACGGTGCTGAACATCGCCGGCCACCACGCCTGAGACGCCCACGCTGTGCCCGCACCCGAACGCGTCCTCGTCGTCGACGTCGCCAACGTCATGGGCTCCGTGCCCGACGGCTGGTGGAAGAACCGCGTCGCCGCCGCGGGGCGCTTGCACGCCGCGGTCGTCGACGCGCTCGACCGAGGCCTGCTGCCCTACGACCGGGCGATCCTCGTGATGGAGGGGCAGTCGCGGGCGGGCGCCGCCGAGGGAGTGATGGGAACGACGTACGTCGTCCATGCTCCAGGCAGCGGCGACGACGAGATCGTCCTGCACTGCCGCGCTCTCGCAGAGGCCGAGCCTGCGGCGGAGATCACGGTCGCCACCGCCGACCGGGGCCTGATCGCCCGCGTCGCGGCGATGGGCGCAGACATCGTCGGCCCCCGATCCATCCCCAGGGACACGCGCAGGCAGGCCACGCCGCGACGGTGAGCCGCGCAGCACAGCCCGTAGAGACCTCCTCGACGGTAGGCGCCCGCTCGCATCATCTCCTGACGCATGAGCGAGCCCTCGGACACGAGTTGTCCGCACTCGAGGTACAGACCCATGGTCATCAGACACAGGACCAGGAGATGAGCCACGACAGACAGGCGTCGCCGCCGGTCGTGCTCGGCATCATCAGGGTGCTGAACTGCGAACGCGTCCATACACAGGCAGACCTCCTGGTGGAATATCAGACGCACCTGCAGCTGCCCGAAGAGACGCCAACAACCGGGCTCGGCGACCATGTACCGGTGCCGTGGCCCGCCCTCATCAGGGACACTCGCCCCGCCGCGGCAGACCACCATGAGGCCAGGCTTGGCCCTCACGCTGCATAAGGGTCAAGCCTGGCCGGAGTCTGCCCCCTGTGCCGCTGCTGACGCGACCTGCCTTCAGGCCACTGCGGTGGCACACTGCTACTGAGGTGGTTCGTCGCCACTGTGGTGGTGACCTGTCAACACCGCAGTGCCCACGCACCACCGCAGTGCAGGCCGTCGCCGCCTTGGGCATGAAGGCCGTCAAGGCAGTGCCCGATCACCCCCGTAGCGCAGCCTGGACACTGCCCCCGCCACTCCCACAGGGCCAGCTCCTGAAGTGACCACACGCCAACAGGAACGAGCCGTTCAGCTCGGGACCCCGGTTCTCGGCCAACCGACCATGCTGCCGACGCCAAATGGTCAAGCGCCCTCGGAACTACAGAGCATCAGGGGACTCTGCGCCTTCGCCGAAGGTCACGGCGCGCGAAAGCATCGCCGTACGTCCGCCTGCCCGGCGCCCCGTCATCGGCATGAGCGGATGGCCTCGCCCAGGCTTCGTTCAGAAGTCCACGGCTGAGGAGTCGGACACGACCCTGAGGCGCGGACGATCTCACATTCCTGACCACATGCCTGGTCAGGCCGATACGCCGATGACAAGTGCGACGAGAACTTACCCGGGCGTCGCCCCTTCTCGGAGAAACCACCGCCCCATCGGACATGCCACCGGAGTGTCATCCGCTCCAGCCGGCCGGTCGGCGGCGAATCACCCCGGCGGAACTGTATCGCTCGGAAGTTTGGCCTCCTGGACCAGAAGGGCCACCTGGACCCGGTTCTCACAACCCAATCTCGCCATGATTCGGGTGAGATAGCCCTTCACCGTCGAAGTACTGAGATAGAGCTCCCGGGCAATCTCGGCATTGCTCTTCCCTTCAGCAACCGCGGAAACCACCCGGAGTTCCTGCGCGCCCAGAGAGGCCAGCGCCGCGCGCGCACGGGCACGATCAGTGGGTCGTTGTTCATCGACGACCATGTCGATCAGCCGTCCCAAGACCGTGGCCGACACCGTGCGTTCCCCCTGAGCTACCTTGCGCACCGATGCCATGAGCACCTCGGGGGGCACGTCCTTCAGGAGATAGCCGTCCGCACCGGCGGCGAGCGCTCGCCGGACGAGTTCGTCGGTTTCGAACGTCGTCAGTACCAGGACGGCGGGCCGAGGTCCGCGCCGGCGGAGACGCGCCGTGGTCGTGACGCCGTCGTCGCCCGGCATGCGGATGTCCATGAGTACGACGTCGGGGTCCAGCTCGTCGATCACCGCTGAAGCCTGTTCGCCGTCCCCCGCTTCGCCCACCACGTCGATGTCGTCGGACGCGCCCAACAGGAGCCGTATCGCAGCTCTGACCAGCGGGTCGTCATCGATCACTACGACGTTGATCATGGCTGACATGGTAGGTGAGCTTCCACGACGAACACCTTTCCCTCGGCGCTGGAGACCGGGCCACTGCGGAATCGGCCACCGATGAGACGCACCCGCTCGCCGAGCCCGATCAGGCCCCAGTGGCCGCCCTGGACGCTGCGGGGAGCAAGCAGCGGAGCCGACGACGGAAGCGGGGTCAGCACCCTGACGAGAAGCCCCTTGTCGTCGCGACGGATCTCGACCGTCACCGGGGCGCCGGGGGCGTGCTTGCGCGCATTGGTCAACCCCTCCTGCACGACCCGGTACGCCGTGAGCCCGACCAGCCCGTCCTGGGTCATGAGGGAGAGGTCACCGACAGTCTTCACCGTCGCACCGCTGCGCCGCGCCTGGTCGATCAGTTGGGGTACCGCTCGCACCGAGCTGTTCGAGGCTGTCTCCTCCGGTGATCTCAGGAGTCCGAGCACGGCCCGTAGGTCTTCCATGCTCTGTTGGGCTGACGCTCGGAGCAGTTGCATGGCTTGTGTGGACTCTTCGTCCGTGAGGTCCTTCCGCGTGTCCAGGATGTTGGCGTACATGACGACGAGCGACAGCCGATGGGCAAGTTGATCGTGCATGTCGCGAGCGATGCGCTCACGTTCGGCGAGTTGCGCTTGGGTGACGCGAGCCTCGAGCTCGGTCTCGCTGGCAAGCACCCTGGCACGTAGGCTTTCCAGGAGTTCGCGGCGGCTGCGGGCGAGCCTCCCCAGTGCCACCGCCCCGATGGTCGACGCGATGCCCACCGTGAGCTCATCGAGAGCCTTGTCTGGCGGAAACGCTCCCGACAGGTAGCACGCGGTCACCACCAGGTGCAGGGATACGACGCCGAGTGTCGTCGCCAGTCGGCTCGCTACCGCGAGGGTGTAGAGGGCGACCAGCGCCGCCGGCCCCAACGAATCCGTGAACAGCAACAGCGGCGTAAGTCCGAGAGCCACACCGGTGGGGTAACGGCGGCGCCACCAGAGCGACAGAGCCCCCGCAAGCCCTCCGCCCAGGCCGAGCATGGCAACCGTTGGTTGCTGACCGGTCGTCGAACCGTCGAGAACGGGGGCGGCCACGAAGACAGCCGCCACGAGGACCAGCGCGGCGTCCAGGAAGAGTTGGCTGCGGGTCCGCGACGGCGGATGCCCTCCGGTGTCGATCACAAGGTCTGGAAGAGCGGCCGAACGAGTTGATGCTCGCCCTGATCGTGAACGACGTACCCCTGGCGCTGGATGATGTCCCGGAGCCTGCGCGCCTCCGTGTGCGAATTGGTCGAGAGCGCCTCCCGCCGAGTTGCGAGCGCGGCATCCACGGAATCGGGCAGGTTCAAGGCGCCTGGTCTCCAGGGTTCATAGCGATCCGCGAATGGGTCTTCGTCGAGCCAGGGGTACTGGTGGCGGCGAAATGCTTCACGTTGCCCGACGAGCGGCGCTTCCATGGGCTCGTCGAAGAGGATTCGCGACTCCCGGTCGAGGAACACGGTGTGTTTCCCGCACGGGAAGATGGCCATGATCGTGTCCCTGGGGAAGCTGGTCGATGTGCCCTGGAATGCCACGTCGACCGATTGGTCACTGACCGTGGCGCGCGCCGACTCGCGCTTGGCCACGAAGGCGATTCCAAGGCCGAACACGAGCCATACAAGAACGTTGAAAGCGGTCTGCCATACGCCCTCGATGTGGCCCACCAGTCTGATGACCGGCTTCACCGGAAGAGCACCGAAGCTGCCGAGGGCCCACCGGGCCATGATCGGCAGGGCCAGCCCGAACAGGATGGAGGCTGCGGGAATCGCCATGAAGACGAAAATATTCTCAGACTTTCCGTATTCCAGGGCGGTAGCTGCCGCTGATGCGCCACCGTCAACACTGCCCGTGGCTTTTCGCTCGCTTTCTTCTTGCATGACCGACGGTTCCCTTCTCTCCGCTGAGAAGCCAGGAGAACGACGCCACCCTGGCCCGTAAGAGCTAGCCCATCGACCAGGCGTGAATTCTGTCAAGGCTATTCGCCCGGGCCACGACCAAAGCACACTGAAGAACCGACCTTGGTGCGACGGTGTGGACCTGGCAAGGAGACCTTCCGACGTCGGTCCCATGCTTCAGTCGCCTCCGGAGAGCCCTACAGGTCGATGAACCCCACAGACTTCGCCTCGGTGGCGCTTCCTTGGGAGTGTTGCTACCTCCTTGGAAGAAATAGTGAGATAGTTCATTCAAGCAGCAGGAATAGCACCTAGATCGTAGATCAAAATATCGAGCCTCTCCCTCGGAATCAAGGGCCTTCTCAATGGACAACTCCTACTTATTGATAGACAAAAGAATCATGGCACTCACTCTTCTTGCAGGGCTTCTGACATCAGGGTGCTCTTCGCACGATGCCGACGAGCCTGGCTTAATCGATGGAACCGAAGGCGTCACACTGACCGTGAATGCCTGGAGTCAAGCACTGGCAAACGGACAGGGGAACCGCACATGCTCACTCATGGACAAGGACACACAAGCAGCTCTCATTTCTGAGACATCATCAGCAGACTGTCTCAGCGCTACAGCGGCATGGGCCAAGAAACATCCTCAATCGTGGACGATCACAGAAACCGATGTGGCCATCGATGGAGACAAAGCCACAGCCCGTTACGACGGCAATAGCGATGCCCAGGCGACAGCGAAATTACTGGGATCATCCTCCAGCCTGACCCTGCGTCGTATCGAATCCCGCTGGACCTTGGTGACGAAATGAAGCACAATGTGATCACTTCGCTGGTGACATCTTGAGACATCTTTCATCTGGACATGGCCTGGCCACAGGGTCCTTGATCGCGGAGGATATCCATGTGTCATTCGGGTCCACCCCAGCCGTACGAGGGGCACATCTCAGAATTGATCGTGGTGAGATCGTTGCTTTGGTGGGGCCAAGTGGGTGCGGGAAGTCAACACTGCTCAGATGCTTGGCCGGAATACACGTTCCTCAGTCCGGGCGTGTCGCATTTAATGATAAAGTGATCTCGGAGCTCTCCGACTCAGGACGCCGAAAATTTCGTGCCTGTCATCTGGGCTTCGTTCTACAGTTCGGCGACCTCATCAATGAGTTGACATTGCTGGAAAATGCGGCGTTACCCGCTTTGATGCGTGGCGCCACCCGTAGGGCAGGATTTGCAGAGGCAAAAATCTGTCTTCAGGAAGTCGGCTTAGAAAATCTCACACACCGGCTGCCACAACAAGTCTCCGGCGGAGAACGCCAGCGAGGGGCCATCGCACGGGCCCTGGTCGGCAGCCCCAGTTTCATTCTCGCCGATGAACCTACCGGCTCCCTGGACAGCAGCAACAGTGAATTAACACTGAGACTTCTTCTTGACCAGGCGCGCCTACGCCATGCCGGGGTGCTCGTGGTGACCCATGATCGTTCTCACCTGGACCGTTACGACCGACTGGTGCAGATGTCCAACGGTCTCGTCATGGGGGCCGAAACATGCTGAGCGCCTCGTGGCGAATGGCTTGGTGGGTGGCCTGGCGTGGACTCAGAGCGGACCGCCGTCGAGGGCCTGCACTTGCGGCGGTTGTCGCCCTCGTCGTCATCTGTCTGCTCAGCGCGCTGTCAGCCCCAAGCGTAGGCGCGGCGTACCGCGATGTACTCATCGCAACACTTCCTGCCAAGGAATCCCCGCAAAATTTTAAGCAAGGAGCTTGGCTCTCCCGATCGAATGAAAATTATGACCATGAAACGGTAGAAACTTTCCGAATTTCTGTACCAGAGGGGTCAACTTTTCGTTACCCGCACACCGAGGTGACACCGGCCCCTGGAGAGATGCTCGTGTCTCCAGCGCTGGCAGACCGGCTAGCGGATGATCACGAATTAAGGGCACGCTACAGCGCTCAAGTCATAGGGCACTTACCACGCCCAGCATTGACCGGCCCCCGCGACTTACGCGCAGTCATCGGCACCACACCGGAAGATATCGCTGCACGAGAGGGAACATTCGTCACACGGATGGGCGAGGCCTCCCGAGCTGAGATCAAGGTCCCCACATCGGTCACCGTGGGTGCTCCACTCATCGGGCTGATGCTCATCATCCCGCTAGCCTGGCTGATATGGATTACATCCGGCCTGGAATCCACTGCACGTGCACAACGCAGAGAAGCCATGACCTTAATCGGCCTACCTCGCTCGATGCTGTGGATCGTCGGAGGCGCCGAGGGAATGATCGCGGGTGTCGTAGGAGCAGCGCTCGGTGCACTTTTCTTTCTTCTGATCAAACCGATAGTGGCTCCCGCTGTCCCCCTGGGCACAGGGGTCTGGCCTGAAGACATTTCCCCACCGATCGGGCAGTCGGCGGTCGTTCTGGCTCTGGTGATCCTCTTCGTGGCTCTTTGCGACGCAGCTAGCTCAGCCAGATCTGGTTTCACCCCACAACCAGGCCGTAATCATCGTCGCCACGTGATCATCGGCCTCTGCGCCGCGGTGCTGGGTGTTGCGATGACCGCATCCTCGTTCTGGTGGCCCGATCAGGATGACATCGATACCAGAGGAAAACTTCTACTTGCCGGTTTTCTTTTATTGTGCATTTCCACCACTTCCCTAGGAAGAGAGATCGCTAGAGAAGTAGCTAAACTACCGATGCGGGCACGCAGGCCCTGGCTACTCATCGCAGGATCTGTCACCCAACGGCAAAGTGGCAATACAGCTGGAATGGCAGGCGCATTAGCCATTCTGGTCTTAGTGACAGGCATAATGCTGTCCCTGTTCCCAACACTAGGAGAAGCAGGATCTAGCCGTCGGACAAAAGCAGCTGAAATGCTAGGTCGACGACTCCTGATTGCGCCCTTCCCAACGAATGACCCCAGCAAATTCATGTTTAGCTCAGCTGCCATACTGACCGTAGAACATCCCGCAGTTAACTCGTCGAGCCCCTCTCCACAGATCAAAGTCTGGTTTGATTGCCGGGGGCTCTCGGTGCACGCTGATCCACCTACGTGTAGCGCCAAGGCCGTCGACGCCGCTCGGATAGCTTTCGCCGCACAGGGCATCCCACTCCCTGAAGAAATCAGCACTGGCACAGCGCCGCACACAACATATGAGTCCCACGATAATGCCATTGATTCCCCCTCGAAAGTCACCTACTTCATCTTCCAACCAAGCTCGGATGAGCAGCTTGAAATGCTTCGGACATCCCTGATACATCAAGGGTTCAATGGCTCGTCATTACAGACGCTTGGCGAACAGTCCGACGCCGCATTACAAGTCACCAGACCATTCATCGCAGCCACGATCGCCGGGATGACTATGGCGTGCCTGGTTGCAGTGTTCTCCCTCACGACCAGCCTCATCGCACAAGTCGTCGGTCGCCGTGACGGCTTACGCGGCCTACGTATCGCCGGAGTTTCCCTCGCCTCACTGCGAGCAGCCCTCATGCTGCAAGCCTGCTTGAACGTCTGGCCTACAGTAGCGCTGGCCTGGTTAGGCGGACTCGCCACCGGGACTGCCTTCATCAAACTATCCACTACAGGCGTTGAGCTGCCCATCGTGCCGTCAATGACATTGGCCTTGAGTGCCGCGATCTGTGCCCCCTTAGCCGTGGTATTCACACGCCGCACGCTTGATCACGTGTCCGACCCGGCGGAAAATCACGAGTGACCCAACAAGAATCACCACCGGACGGCATTCAGTCATCACAGCGCAAGGTTGTCATTGACATTTAGCCTCCGGGCTGCGCGCATCTCCCCTTGACGTAGACATTTCGAGGTTCATCGCCAGAGAGCGCAATACCTGGCCAAGAGGACACTGCGGTGGCCCAGTGCCACTGCGGTGTCGCGCCTCGGCTGCGGTGGTGACCTGTCAGCACCGCAGTGCTGACACTCCACCGCAGTGCCCGCCCACCTCCTCCCTCTCCCCCGGGCACCAAGCGCTACCGGACGACCCCAGGCCGTCCGTCTCCCCTGCGAGGATCTGCCCATGGACGTTCTACGCTCGGTCGCCCTCTTCGTCATCGCCGCTGTCGCCGAGATCGGGGGCGCCTGGCTGGTCTGGCAGGGCATCCGGGAGCAACGAGGCCTCGCCTGGGTCGGAGCCGGGTTCGTCGCGCTCGGCCTGTACGGGCTCGTCGCCACCCTTCAGCCGGACGCCCATTTCGGGAGGATTCTCGCGGCCTACGGCGGCGTCTTCGTCGCCGGGTCGCTGGCGTGGGGAATGGTCGTCGACGGCTTCCGCCCCGATCGCTGGGATGTCATCGGCGCGGCGTTCTGCCTGGTCGGCGTGGCCGTCATCATGTACGCACCCAGGCCGTCCTGAGGTCGGTCGGGCAAGAACCTCCGGCGCCGCCCACAACGGTGGACGGGCCACATCGGCCTTCCTGCACCTAGTCGTCCAGGTCGAGCATCTCGACGATTTCGTTCCGGTAGATGATCGCCTTCGCACCGAAGACCACCTGCACCCCACCGGCGACCTCGATGACGCCCGCCGCACCCACAGTGCGCAGAGCGTCCTTGTCCACCTCATCCGGCCTGCGCACCGCGACCCGCAACCGGGTGATGCACGCGTCCACGCTCTCCAGGTTCCCTGCACCGCCCAGTGCCGACACGATCTGCTCGCACTCCTGACGCAGCGGGCTCGTCCCGGGCCCCGGTTCGACCACATCACCGGACCCCGAACCCACCACCTCACCGCCATCGGTCTCCTCCTCGAAACGGCCCGGCGTCGCGATCCCGAACCGGCGGATCGCCACACTGAACGAGAAGTAGTAGACGAAGAACCACGCCACCCCGAACGGGACGACCAACAGCCAGTTCGTCCGGTCGTTGCCCTGCAGCACGCCGAACAAGGTGAAGTCGATGACCCCGCCGGAGAAGGTGTTCCCGATCCGCACCGACAGCAGGTCCGCCGCGAGGAAGCTCACCCCGTCCAGGAAGGCGTGCCAGACGTACAGCAGCGGCGCCACGAACAGGAACATGAACTCCAACGGCTCGGTGATCCCCGTCACGAACGAGGTCAACGCCACCGAGAAGAACAGACCCGTGTACTTCGCCCGCCGCTCCGCCGGTACACACCTCCACATCGCGAAGGCCGCCCCCGGCAGACCGAACATCATCGTGCCGAACCGACCCGCGAAATACTTCGTCCCCTCGGTGAATAACCCCGCGTGCGCAGGATCGGCCAACTGGGCGAAGAAGATCTTCTGCGCCCCCACCACCTGCTGACCGGCCACCATCTCCGTGCCGCCCAACGGGGTGTACCAGAACATCGGATAGACCACGTGGTGCAGGCCGACCGCCCCGGACAGCCGCAACAGGAAGCCGTACAGGAAGGTTCCCAGTGCTCCCAACGAAGCGATCGACTCCCCCGAGACGATCAACGCCTGCTGGACCGGCGGCCACACCAGGAAGAAGACCGCCCCGACCCCCATCGCCGCGAAGGAGGTCACGATCGGCACGAAGCGTGACCCGCCGAAGAAACCCAGGAAGGCCGGCAACTGGATGTTGTAGTACCGGTTGTGCAGCCACACCGCGACCCCGCCGATGGCCAACGAGCCCACCACACCGGTGTCCACCGGCTTGCCACCCGGGTCGAAGACCTTCAACAGCGCGCCGATCGTCGCCGTCATCACGAAATAACCGACCAGACCGGACAAGGCCGCGGTCCCCTTGTCCCGCTTGGCCAATCCGATGCACAGACCGACCGACAGCAGGATCGCCAGATTCGTGAAGACGATGGCACCGGCGTCGTTCATCACCTTGAAGATGCCCTGGAGCAGGGCGTTGTCCAGAGCGGGATACGCCGTGACCGTCGTGGGATTGGACAGTGCGCCGCCGATGCCGAGGAGCAGCCCCGCAGCAGGGAGGATCGCGATCGGGAGCATGAAACTCTTCCCGATCCGTTGGAGCTGTTTGAACATGTCTCTCCGATGAGCGAGATAGGACCGAACCCGAGGGCCGAACCTGACGCCCGGAGGGCAGCCATCGCGTCCGGGCGAACACCAGAGCAACGAAAAACCCGAGCGGGGCGCGCTCGACCTCAGATCGAGAACATCTCGCTCGGGTTCTGCCCGGACGTACCGGTAACAGCCCACAGCTGTAACGGGTTCACCGTAAACAGCCCTCACCGACCGGTCAAGGGCAGGCCCGGGCACACCGCACGCCCAGACCATGGGCCCGACGCGAAACCCAGCTTCTTCGGAATCACAGAAATGATCTCGCCGGTGACGACCTCGAAGAGGCCTCTCAACCCGGCTGCCTCACCCATGGGGTCGACCCGGTGACAACAGTTGCCACCCGTGTAGAGATAGGTGTTCTTCTCCTCCACGGAAGGATCCGGGGTGGTGAAACGCCCGGTCACCGGGTTGTACCAACGCACACCTAACCCGGTCATCCCGGAAACCGGGATCGCTGCCGACACGAATCCTGCCCACACCGAACGCCGACCCATCACGGTCTGCCCAGTTCCAGGTGCCAGATGCCCACCAGCAAGCGCCGACAGGGCCGACGACACGGCCCCGTCACTGGCAAGTCCTACACCTGAAAAACGGTATTAATCAATACAACTGGGAAAAAGTACAAAGCACACTTAAAGCCGGTGAGATGCGTGAACTCAGGTGCCCGAACATCACTTCGGTGGTGCATGGTCACTTCGGTGGTGACCCGTCGGCACCGAAGTGACCATGCACCACCGAAGTGGCCGACCGGACCCCAGGTCGGCCTAAGGATCCGGGGAACGCTCGGTCACCGGACGCGCCCTACCTGGGCAGTGGCACCGAAGCTGCGGCAAGTCGGGGAATCCCCTGCGAACACCGTACGCGAAGGTGTTGACTGAGCCTGGCCAGATTCGCTGAGTAACTAACTGCCATAACGTTTTTCCAATGCCACCGCTCAATGAGGAGTAGCCATGGCAGCACGCCACGACGTGCCCGCTCACCCGCGATATGTCGGCATCACACCGCCACCCCGTTTCCTCGCGGCCCTGATGACCGCCTTCCTCGTCGTGGTCGGCGCCATCGCCGCACCAGGACCAGCCCAGGCTGCTTCTCCCCGGAAGCACAAGAGCATCGTCTACGTCGAGGTCAACTCCAACGAACTGGCCAACGCCGGTAAATACCGACTGGCCGACGGCACGAACGTCTTCGACATCGCCATCATCTTCGCCGCGAACATCAACACCGGCAGCGACGGCAACGCAAAGCTCCACCTCAACGACAAGGTGCAGCGGACCCTCGACAATGCGGACACCCAGATCCGCCCCCTGCAACGCCATGGCACCAAGGTGACCCTGTCATTGCTGGGCAACCACCAGAAGTCCGGCTTCGCGAACTTCCCGACCAGGGAAGCCGCCGATCAGTACGCCGCCCAGGTGGCACAGGTCGTCAAGCAGTACGGGCTGGACGGCGTCGACATCGACGACGAGTGGGTCAAGTACGGTTCCAACGGTGTACCTGCCGCGAACGGACAGTCGGCGATCTGGCTCGTCGAAGCCCTCCACGCGAAGCTCCCCCAGGGCAGCATCATCTCGCTGTACAACATCGGCCCGGCCGCCGGCCAGCTGGCAGCCGCCCTGAGCAAGGTGACCGACAAGATCACCTACATCTGCAACCCCCACTACGGCACGTACGCGCCCCCGTCGTTCAACGTGGACAAGTCACGCCTCGGCGCGGCCGCCGTCGATCTCAACCAGACCGGCAAGTCCCGGATCCGAGAACTCGCACAGAGCACCGTCCGCGACGGTTACGGCTACTTCGTCACCTACGACCTCACCGCGGGCGACCACAGCGCCACCCTCTCGACCTTCACCGAGAAGCTCTACGGGCAACGCGCCGTCCACAAGGGCTGAACCCTCCCCACGGGAAAAGGGTGGGTCCGCTCTCCACCACGGGGAACGGACCCACCCTTTTCCTGCCCGCAGTCGCCGACAACGGGGAACACGCAACCGGCGAGCGCACGGACCTACGCATGACGCCTCGAGGGCGGAGGGAAGAGGATCAACGTCCCTGGAAGGCGTCGAGCGCCACACCCAGCGTGGCTGCGGCTCGCCAGTCCATCCGGCTGCCGTCCTCCAACTTGGGCAGGGTGATGAGGTAGTTGTCGAAGATTTTGAACTGTCGTTCGTCGGACATCACCAGTTGCTCGGAGGCATCGTAGAAGTCGAAGTGGAACTGCCACGGGATGGCCTCGAGCAGTTCACCGACCACCGGGACCAGTCCGCTGAAGCGACGCGTCATCGCCATGCCTTTGCTGCGTTCACGGCCGGTGGCCCGCAGGCCGGGCGTCTCCAGGTGCCACGTGGAGTTCAGCAGGGAGGCGACACCGTCCTTGCGGTAGATCGCCACGGTTTCCCCGTCGGCGTTGTAGACGTCTGTGGTGGCGGCCAGGTCGACGACATGGCGCGACTTGGTCCTCAGGACGAGCGCCGACTTCGACTCGTCGGAGAAGAAGTCGATCTTCTCCTTGAGTGCGATGATCTTCTGGTCCGCGAAGAGCAACAGGTCGCCAGGCTTGCCCTCCTCATCGGCGAGGTGGACCCAGTACTTGTTCATCACCGGGCTGATCTTCTGCTTGATGTAGAGCCGCTCGACCTCCTGCGGGCCGGGCAGGCCGTGCCCGATCGTGGCGTTCTGCTCCCAGACGGTGTCTTCCGTGGCCATGGTCAGCTGTTCGTTCCCCGTAGTCATGACGCACATACTGAAACATGCTCACTGGGAATATCCTGTGGGACCTGCTGAAATAACGGTGACGCCCACCGACGGCCACACACCACGACCTGCACCTGTCCCGCAGGAACAGGGATTCTCCCCTCCGGTAAACGGCTTTCCCCAGGAACAGCGGCCCGCCAGCGCCTAGACTGGAGAGACCCAGCACGCCCCGACGGATCGACCACCCGAAGGATTCTCGAGTGATCACCCTCGTCCTGGCCCACCTCGGGCTGGCACTCTTCGCCCCCCTCCTGGTGTCCAGAATCGGCGCCCGCGCGTTCTGGGCCCTTGCCCTGCCGCCAGCGCTCACCGTCGGCTGGGCCGTCCTGTCCTATGCCGACGTCCACTCACACTCCCCACCGACAGAGCGCTACACCTGGGTCCCCGAACTCGGCCTCGAACTGCTCTTCCGACTGGACCCCCTCGCCTGGCTGATGACCCTCGTCGTCACCGGGATCGGCGTCCTCGTCCTCATCTACTGCGCGGCCTACTTCGACGACGAAGAACCCGGACTCGGCCGCTTCGCCGGCTGCCTCCTCGCCTTCGCCGGAGCCATGCTCGGCCTGGTCACCACCGACAACCTGCTCGTGCTCTACATCTTCTGGGAAGCCACGACCGTCCTGTCGTACCTGCTCATCGGCCATGTCACCGGCAGTCGAGCCAGCCGATCAGCAGCGATGGAGGCCCTCGTCGTCACCACTTTCGGTGGGCTGGCGATGCTCGTCGGGATCATCCTCCTCGGCGAACAGAGCGGCACCTACCGCATATCCGAACTCGCCGCAGGACACGACCCCAGCACTGCCACCAGCATCGCCGTCGTCCTGCTCCTCCTCGGAGCGATCACCAAATCAGCGCTGCTGCCCTTCCATTTCTGGCTGCCCGGCGCCATGGCCGCCCCCACCCCGGTCAGCGCCTACCTGCACGCCGCCGCGATGGTGAAAGCCGGTATCTACCTCGTCGCCCGTTTCGCCCCCACCTTCGCCGACGTCCCCGGATGGACCCCCGTCGTCCTCACCCTCGGCGGAGGAACGATGCTGCTCGGCGCCGTCCAGGCCCTTCGCCAGTACGACCTCAAACTGCTCCTCGCCTACGGCACGGTCAGCCAACTCGGCTTCCTCGTCGTCCTCACCGGCAGCGGCACCACCGATGCCGCGCTCGCCGGGGTGACCATGCTGTTGGCTCATGCCCTCTTCAAGGCTTCCCTCTTCCTCACCGTCGGCGCCATCGACCACGCCACCGGGACCCGTGACCTGCGGAAACTCTCCGGGCTACGGCAAGAGATGCCCATGCTGGCCGTGGCCGGGACGATCTCCGCCGCTTCCATGGCCGGGCTCCCGCCCCTGTTCGGTTTCGTCGGAAAAGAAGCTGCCTACACCGCGTACACCACCGGCGAAGCCCCCTACTCGCCCTGGGTGCTGGCCGTCCTCGCTCTCGGCTCGGCCCTGACTCTCGCCTACAGCCTGCGCTTCGTCCGGGGCGCCTTCCGCACCGACGGCCACGTACCTCCCCTACAGATCCACACCCCTGGTGCCGTTCTCCAGAGCGTGCCGCTCCTGCTCGCCCTCGCCTCCCTGGCTCTCGGTGCTCTCTCCCCTTACCTGGAGCACACGATCCTCGGCTATGCGAACACCGTGGGACACACCACAGGCCAAGCGCACCTGGGGCTATGGCACGGATTCAACCTCGCCCTCGGGCTCTCCTTCGCCACCTGGACCCTGGGTTTCGCCATCGACGCGCTACGCGGCCCGTTGACCACGCTCTGGGGAGAGAACACCCCGGCACCGCTCTCCGAACGGATCTACCGGGCCACCATGCGGCTGCTCGACCGGATCTCCTTGGAAGCCACCGGCGCCCTGCAGCGCGGTTCGCTACCGCTCTCCCTGGCCCTGATGTTCCTCGTCTTCCTCATCTTCCCCGGCGGGTCGCTCCTCATCGGCGACCACGACTGGGCCTCTCTGCCCATCCGGGCCTACGACATGCCTGCCCAGGTCGCTGTCGCCGCGGTGACCGCCGTCGTCGCCATCGCCGCCGTACGCTCTCGGCGACGGCTCCGCGCCGTCATCCTCGTCGGAGCCACCGGCTACGGCTGCGCCTACCTCTTCCTCCTGCACGGTGCCCCTGACCTCGCACTGACCCAGGTGCTCGTCGAAACCGTGTCCATCCTCGTGTTCGTCCTCGTCCTGCGACGGCTCTCCGGACGGTTCAACGACGACGCCAGCGCCTCCGAACGGGTGCTGCGCGCTGTGCTCGGCACCGGCGTCGGCACGGTGGTCGCCCTCTTCGCCCTGCTGATGCCAGGGATGCGCCAGGCTCCCCCCGCCTCCGAAGGGATGGACTTCTGGTCGGTGGATTTCGGTGGCGGCCACAACATCGTCAACGTCATCCTGGTCGACGCCCGGGCCTGGGACACCATGGGCGAACTCTCCGTCGTCCTGGCCGCTGCCACCGGCGTCGCCAGCCTGATCTTCCTCCAGGAAGACAATGTCGAAGGTGCTCGACGCAAACTCGGCGAGATACGCGCCCGACGCCGGGCCACCCACGACATGCCCAGTGCGCACGCCCGGTGGCTCGCCGAAGGGAAAGGCCTCCTTCCGGAACGCCGATCGGTCATCCTTGAAGTCGTTGCCCGGCTCATCTTCCACGTCGTCATCGTGTGGTCGATTTATCTGCTGCTCTCCGGCCACGACTCTCCAGGCGGGGGATTCGCCGCCGGACTCGTCGCCGGCCTGGCCATCGCCGTCCGCTACCTGGCCGGCGGCCGCGACGAGATGCGCGCCGCCGCCCCCGTCATGCCAGGACTTCTCCTCGGCACCGGACTCTTCCTCTCCGCAGGGAACGGACTGGCCTCCATGTTGGTCGGCGGAGACGTTCTCCAAACCTGGCATGCCTACGTCCACGTCCCCCTCATGGGCGAACTCCACCTCGTCAGCTCAGTGGTCTTCGACATCGGGGTCTACCTTGTCGTGATCGGACTGCTCCTGGACATCCTGCGCAGCCTCGGCGGAGCCCTCGATCAACAGATCGAGGACGATCCGGGACGTACCCTCGACGACTCCCCCGCCCACAGCGACCACGGCACGGTGGGACCCCGATGACCGCCAACCTGACCCTCGCCCTCCTGACCGGAGTCCTCATCGGTTGCGGAGTCTCTCTCGTCATGGCTCGAGGCATCGTCCGGTCCTTCCTCGGTGTCCTGCTCATGGGCAATGGCGTCAACCTGCTCTTCCTCATAGCCAGCGGGAAAGCCGGGCGTGCACCCATCGTCGGCACCGCAGACCCGCAGGAGATGAGCGACCCCCTCCCTCAGGCCATGGTGCTCACTGCCATCGTCATCACCCTGGCCCTCACCGGATTCGTCCTCGCGCTCGCTCACCGCTCCTGGCAGTTGGCCCGCAGCGATGTCATCGTCGACGACACCGAAGACGCCCGAATCCACGCGAAAGCCGCCGAGAACGACCTGTCCGACAGCGAATTCACCACCGACGAGGAACCGGACCCCGGCGAGGACCCCGATCCCGGAGGACATCGCCGCCGAGGCGTCACCACCCGGCCCGCACCGATCAGAGAGGAACCGTCCCGGTGACCCTCGCCCCCGACTCGCTGCTGGTACCGCTGCCGGTCGTCCTTCCCCTTGTCGGAGCCGGGCTCACCCTGGTCTCTTGGCGACGCGACGTCTGGCAACGCGCCATCAGTCTCGCCGTCCTCACCGCTGTCCTCGTCACCTCTGTCGCTCTGGTGTTGCTCGCCGACCAGGACGGCCCGCTCGCTGTCGAAACCGGCGGCTGGCCCGCGCCCATGGGCATTGTCCTGGTCGTCGACCGGCTCTCCGCGCTGATGCTCGTGGTCTCCACCACCGTCACCCTGGGCGTCACCCTCTACTCCATCGGACAAGGCCGCTCCGCCGACGACGAACGCGACGGCGAAGCCCCCATGCCGATCTTCTACCCGACATTGATGGTGCTGCTCGCCGGGGTCTCCACGACCTTCGTCAGCGGCGATCTCTTCCACATCTACGTCGGTTTCGAGATGCTGCTCGTCGCGAGCTTCGTCCTGCTCACCCTCGGCGGATCAGCCGACCGGGTACGCGCCGGAGTGAACTACGTCTTCGTCAGCCTGCTGTCGTCGATGTTCTTCCTCGCCTCGATCGCCCTCGTCTACGCGGCGACCGGCACCGTCAACCTCGCGCATCTCTCCGGGCGCCTCGACGACCTCCCCTCCGGGACACAACTCAGCCTGCAGGTCTTCCTCCTGCTCGGTTTCGCGGTGAAAGCCGCTGTCTTCCCGATGTCGGGATGGCTGCCCGACTCCTATCCGACCGCGCCCGCTCCGGTGACCGCCGTTTTCGCTGGACTGCTCACCAAGGTCGGGGTCTACGCGATCATTCGTACCCAGACGCTGCTCTTCCCCTCCGGACGTTTCGACACGGTGCTCCTCTGGGCGGCGATCCTGACGATGCTCTTCGGCATCCTCGGCGCCATCGCCCAGGACGACATCAAACGACTGCTCTCGTTCACCCTCGTCAGTCACATCGGGTATCTGCTCTTCGGAATCGCTGTGGGCAATAGCGTCGGCCTGTCCGGTGCGATCTTCTACGTCGCCCACCACATCCTCATCCAAACGACGCTCTTCCTCGTCGCCGGGCTCATCGAGTGGCGTACCGGGACAACTTCCCTGAACGAACTCGGCGGATTGGCCCGCACCGCACCCGTCATCGCGGTCCTCTTCTTCCTGCCCGCGATGAACCTTGCCGGCATCCCCCCGTTCTCCGGTTTCCTCGGGAAGATCGGCCTCATGCAGGGCGGCGTCCTGGCCGAAACGCCACTCGCCTACGCCCTGGTCGCGACGTCCGCGGTGACCAGCCTCCTCACCTTGTACGCGGTCGCCCGGGTGTGGGCATTGGCCTTCTGGCGACGCCCGGTCACCGAGCTCACCGACCCAGCTGACGCCGACATCGATCCGGCTCGGCTGCGCCTGCTGCAGGAGAACATGCATCGGACGGTGCCCCGGGAAATGATCGCGCCGACGACGATGCTCGTCGCACTCGGTATCGGCCTCACTGTCATCGCCGGACCGCTCTACGGGATCACCAACCGGTCCGCCACCGAACTCCAGGAACGCACCCCCTACGTCCAGGCCGTCTTCCCCGGAGGTGTCCGATGAGAGACGTGCTGCGTCGACGGGTGCAGCTCGGCCCGCTGCTGCTCCTGGCCCTGATCTGGGTGCTCCTGTGGGGTCGGCTGACCTGGGCTACTGCCGTCGGGGGAATCCTGATCGGGCTGACCGTGATCCTCATTTTCCCCCTTCCCCCGCTGACCTTGGGATTGCGTCTCCGCCCCTGGGCCTTATTCGTGCTCTTCCTGCGGTTCAATGTCGACCTGATCGTCGCCAGCCTCCAGGTCGCCTGGGCCGCGGTCACCCCGTGGACCCGTCCGAGCGGGAGAACGGTCCGGGTGCCACTGCGCTGCGACGACGACCTCTTCGTCGTGATCACTGCGGAGATGACTGCGCTCGTCCCGGGGACCATCGTCATCGACGCCGTCCCGGAGCGGCGCGAACTCTTCCTGCATGTTTTCCACGCCTCCGACGAGCACGATCTGGCGAAGGTCCGCGCCCGGGTACTCGCCCAGGAGGAGAGGGTACTGCGAGCGCTCGCCGCCGATCATCGGAGCATCATGGCCCGTCCGGTGCGTGATGTCACGGAGGTGACGGACGTGGTGGAGCTCTCGTCAGGGCCGACAAGACCTGTTCAGGAGGAGAAGTGATCGAGAGCGTCGTGTTCTGGATCATCGGGGCGATACTCGTCATGGCTGCGGTGTTGAGCGTGGTCCGCATCGTGCGGGGGCCGACGGCGATCGATCGGGCTGTCGCGAACGAGGTGTTGGTGGCGATCATGGTGTGTGCTTTGGGTGTCGAGGCAGCCATGACGCGCCATGACACGACTCTGCCGATCTTGATCTCGTTGTCGTTGACGGGTTTTCTGGCATCGGTGTCGATTGCCCGTTTCGTGGGCCGGGATCGTGACCGGCGCCCGGGTGGTTCGCCGGATGCCGGGGACGAGGCCGGGCCGGGGGTGATCCGGTGATGTGGACGGCGGTGGCCGATGCGGCGGGCCTGATGTGTCTGTTCGTCGGAGCCGCTTTGTGTCTGGCTTCGGCGATCGGCCTGCTCCGGTTGGGTGATCTCTATTCGCGGATGCATGCGGCAACGAAACCTCAGGTACTCGGAGTCCTGTTGGTGTTGTTGGGGATCGGGTTGCGGCTGCGTGATCCGTTCGATCTGGGGATGCTGTTCCTGGTGGGTGTCTTCCAGTTGTTCACCATCCCGGCGTCGGCGCAGATGCTGGCGCGGGCGCACTATCGCGCCCAGGAGTCGTCCGACGAGTCGGATTCGTCGGTGTCTCCTGTGGTGGGTTCCGGCACGGCTACGGACCGATCCGAGCATCGGTGACCGCCGTGCCCGACGGCATGTCGTGTTCGGATCGGTGGGAGGTGAACTTCCGTTCTCTCTTCGACGTTCATCCCATGACACTGAGGCACGAGGTGGTGCCTGTGCTCGGAGGAGAGACGGATGGCTGAGCGGAGCAGCACGACACGACGCATCATTGTCGGAGCCACTGGCGTTCTCGTGGCAGCGGTGACGGCGACTGTTGTCGTCGTCACTATGCCGGACGACTCTCCTGGTGGCTCTTCGGCCCGCTCTCCGTTGCCGGTCGACGAGGTCGCCGCACGCTGTCGGCAGGCCGATGCGGGGGATCGTCCCCAGGGCACCGAGTGTGCCCGTTCCGGGTCGATCGTCGATGTCCGGTTGGAGGAGCTACGACCGACGCAGCCTTCCCTCGGGCATGACGCCGTCTTGTACCGCTTGGGTCGGTATGGCGCGGAGAAGGACAAGGTCAACAAGAAGTACGTCGACTGGTGTCAGGCATCGGGTTTGTCCGATGCGGTGTCTGCTTCACCAGCTGCTTCGTTGACCGATCCGGGCAGTTTCGCTTGCGAGTTACGTCCTGGACAGGAAACCGACGACAGCCGCCAGAAGATGAAGACGGTCGTGATCGGCCCTCAAGGGCGTCCTTATCTGGTCGATGGGCATCACACGATCACGGCTTTCCGTGAGTTACCGGACGGCGGACCCGATCTGAAGGTGCGTTTGCGGGTCGTGGGCAATCTGAGCGGGTTGGATGAGCAGACTTTCTGGGAACGGATGCGATCGCGGAAGTGGGCCTGGTTGAAGGACCACGAGGGGAAACAGATCACGGCGGCGCAGCTGCCTACCGGGCTGTCCCTGGGCGAGTTGACCGATGACGCCTATCGGAGCCTGGTCTACTTCACCCGGGATGTGGGCTATACCTCCAAGGAGGTTCCTTTCCAGGAGTTCTACTGGGGCGCTTGGCTGCGCTCGTCGGGGAAGGTCGACCCGAAGCAGCTGATGACCCGAGATCCGGCCACCTATCTCGAGGCGGTTCGCACGGCGGCTCAAGCGCAGGTGTCCTTGCCGAAGAAGTCTGTGGTGTACGACGGGATGACCGCAAAGCAACTCGGGCGCCGCGCATCCCTCAGTGACAAGGACCTGAACAAGCTGTCTCGTCCGATCGACGACCCCAAACCGGGAAAGATCGCTTATCTGTTCGCCGGTCGGAGCATCCAGGCCAAGCGCTGATGCGGGTCTTCCGGTGTGGTTCGGACATCTTTCCCCTGATGTCCGAACCACACCGGCGCGGCCTGTCGTCCGTCCTCGGTCCCCGTGGTTCTCCCCGTTCCCCTCGTCGTCCCCTCCCCCGGTACTGCTTCGTCCCCTGCCCCCGTTCCCCGTCCCCGTCCCCCGTCCGCCCCCGCGGACTCCCCGGTACGGTGCCTTTCCGCTCCCCAGCGGCCCCCGGCCTGCCGTACACCTCTCCCATCGGCGCTCCGATCCCCGGCCGTACCTGCCTCCGGTCAGCACTCGGTCAAGAAATGGTCAAGCGTTCGACGTACCCCTCACCGGGCCCCTTTCTCCGCCCGATCACCCTCGACGCGCCCGCTGAGCGGACAGCCGCGGGCCCAACACGATCACCGCCACCCCGAACAGCAAGAACCCTCCGCCGAGGAAGGAGGCCGCATTCGGGCGCTCGCCGAGGAAGACCCAACCGGACAGGAAGCCGACGACCGGCACCAGTAAGGCGAAAGGTGCCACGTCAGCAGCCGGGTAACGGCCGAGCAGGCTGTTCCAGATCGAATAGCCGACCAGGCTGGCCAGCACCACCGTGTACAAGGTCGACCACAGCGCAGCTGCCCCCAGGTTCGTCAATGCCTCCCCGATCGCCGCCGGGCCTTCCAGAACGAGCGACATCCCGAGCAGGGGAAGCGGGACGAACAACCCACCCCAGACGGTCAGCCCCAGACCGGAAACCCCTGCGCACCGCCGGGCAGCGACATTGCCTGCACCCCAACTCAGCGCGGCGCACAAACACAACAGGATGCCGTGCAAGGGTGTCGCCCCCGTACGCCCGAGCGAGACGACCGACAGCCCGAGAAAAGCCAGCCCCATCCCGACGAGCTGGACCGGACGTGGTCGTTCCCGCAGCACAGCAGCGGCGATGACCGTGGTGAACAGGGCTTGGGCCTGCAACACCAGCGATGCCATCCCCGACGCGAGACCGGTCGCCAGAGCCGAGTAGAGAAAACCGAACTGCCCGGCCGACATGAGCAGACCGACCGCAGCCAGATCCCGCAGACGAACCTTCGGCCGGGGCACGAAAGGCACCGCCAGGCAGATCCCGAGAAAACGTATCGCGACGAAGAGCAGCGGCGGCATCCCGACCAGACCGATCTGGATGACCACGAAATTGAGCCCCCAGACGAGCACGACGACCAGAGCAAGCACGACATGTCCGAGAGCCATTGGGTCATCTCACCGGAGAACGCCCTTCCTGTCCAATAGGCCCGGAAGTTCCAGCCACTGCCTCGCGGAAGATCTCAGCGACCTGCGCACGATGGGTCAGCGGCGCCAGGTGGGAGGCCCGCGGGATGATCCGGGTCCGCCCGTCCCGGCAGGCCTGGGCGTAGTCGGCGAGATCGATCCGCAGCTGGTCGTACTGTCCTGCGACCAGGTAGACCGGGCAGGCCACCGGAGCCAGTTGGTCGGCGCGCGCCTCGGCAACCACGCCGGCCCAGGCGGCCGGGGTCACCTCGTACCCGGTGGCATCGGGGATGTCCTGGGCTTGTGCTCCGAGGCGGCGCATCACGCCGTTGGCCACGGCAGCCATCCGTTCGGCACCGACCAGAGGCAGCAGTCGAGCGAAACCGGTGTAGAGGAAAACCAGTCGGGGATGTCGTGACGGGTCGGCGCAGGCGCCGACGAGTACCAGCCCGGACAGCCGTTCCGGGTGTTGGTGGGCATAAGCCGTGGCGACATAGCCGCCCAGGCTGTGCCCGGCCAGGAGGACCGGACGGTCGGGGTCGGTTGACCGTACTGCGGCGTCGACGACGGCCAGGGCTGCCGAGGAGCTCCACGGTTCACCGGCCCGGGTTCCGTGACCGGGCAGGTCGACGGCGAGAAGGTCGGCGTCGGGGACGAGTTCGTCGTATCCGCGCCATTGTCGGGCGTCGAAGCGGGTGCCGTGGACGAGGATCAGCAGGGGCCGGTCGGTCACGCAGGTCACCGTACCCGGATCGGGTTCCTTTCGACCATCGGTCCGGTGTGGCCTCTGACCTGCGGTCGTGGGGTCACCGGGTGGCGGCGAATCTGCGTCCTTCGGTGATGTAGGCGAGTTTGCCCGGCGTCTTGTCCGACAGGGGTTTGCCGAGTCTCGCCAGGGTTTTTTCCCCGAGTTTGGTGCGTAGGCCGAGTTGTCCTGCGGTCATCCCGTCGTGCACCACAGTTCGTCGAGGCACGTTGATCTGTGCTTTTGCTGCGGTCTGAACTGCTTTGAGGTAACTCGCCGGGTCGTCGCTCTGCCATCCGGTCAGGTCGACCTTTCCGGACTCACGTAGCCAGGTCGCCCAGTGGAATTCCTGGAAGGGAACTTTGCGTGGCCGGTGGCCGATGCCACGGGTGAAGTAGGCCAGGCTCCGGTACCGGTCGTCGCCGAAGGATTTCAGGGACAGGTCGCCGGGCAGGGTGTCCGGCGGGATCTCCTTGCCGGTGGCATCGCGCAGCCACACCCATCGTTCGGTTCGCATTCGTTCCCAGAAGTCTTTCTCTCCCAGGCCGCCCAGGTTCGCCATGACCCGCACTCGTACCCGCATGTCGGGTCCGCCGTCGGGCATGGTGTGGAAGGCGGTGAAGGTGTGATGTCCGTCGGTGAGATAGGGACGTCCGCCGCGGCCGATGACGACGGTTTTCATCCGGGACCGGCTCTCCTCGGTCTCTTCTCCTGGGCGGAGTTCGCAGGTGAAGGTGCTGGGGTCGGACAGTTTCGATCCGGCGTCGGCGGCGATGGCGCCCAGCAGGCCGGAGGATCGGCACCAGTCCGTGAATCGCCGGTTCACCTGGTCTTTGCCTGCGGTGTATCTTCCGAGCCGGTAGTGGACGGCGTCGTGCCCGACCGTGGGCTGGGTGGGGGTCAGGTCACCGAGCCGGATCTCGATGATTTCGCCTTCGCGGGCGCACAGGTGCGGCGGTGTACCGGGTTGTCGGCCGCCGAGTCGGCATTGAGCCAGCCGTTGCCCGGAAGCCAGTGGTGATCGTCCGGTGGCCAGTTCGGAAGTGGCAACGACGAAAACCGAGACGGTTCCGACCACCACAGCGATAGCGCTGATCACGACGGCGGTACGGCGGGGGTGCCGGACCGGATGGGGCATGCGGGTCTCCTTCGGGGCGCCGATACGCCGGTGCGTACCACTTCGGCGCCAGCTGAACGACCGACGTCCTCGGTGAGTTCGCCGCTATGACCAGGTGCTTCCAGGTTGTTTCCTGCATGTCACCTACTCGCGGGTAGGTGACATGTCAGGGAGAAGTGTCGCCGGCTGTTCGAGAAGGTGGGCGGCCTTCCAGGTCCAGATCTGTCGGATAAGGGGCGGCACGCACACGGACCCTGACCCGGTCACCTGGACGCAACTGCGCCACCTGGTCGGTCGACCCCGGGTCGAGCACCGCGATCACCGGATAGCCACCGGTGGTCGGGTGGTCGGCGAGGAAGAACACCGGCTGCCCCGACGGAGGGATCTGCACGCTCCCTCGGACGACAGGCTCGCTCTCCAGTTCACCGTCGACCGCCCGCTCGAGACGAGGACCGTGACAACGCACGCCGACCCGGTCGCTGTCGGCGCCCACCGTCCAGCAGGAACCGGCAAAGATCTCCCGGGCGGTCCCGGTGAACCAGTCGGCGCGAGGACCCCAGGTCGCGCTGAGGGTCGTCGCCCTGCCCGAGGCATCGCCAGGCCCGCCGTCCACCGGGCCGACCGGCCCCCGATAGGCGGAGCAGGCCACGTCGGCGGCCGGTCCGACCGCGAGCTCCCAGAGACCGTTGTCGATGACGGAGACGGCCTTGCCACCGGACTCGAACAGGTCACCTGCGGCCAGTGGTACCGGCCCCAGGCCCGAGATCGTGTCGGTCGACCGGCTCCCCAAGGTCTGCGGACAGTCGACCCCGCCGAGAACCGCGAGATAGGAACGCAGCCCGCTCACCGGACGGCCCAGCTCGAGCTGCTCACCGGCAGCGACGTGCACCGGGGTGGAAAAAGCCACCGGACGGCCGGCGACCTGTATCGGCAGCGGTGCCCCGGCGACGGCGACCACGGTTGCCGTCCTCGCTTCCAGGACGAGCCCACCGGCCAACACCTCCAAGGTCGCTGCACCCTCGGGATTGCCCACCAGACGATTGGCCAGCCGATGGGCTCCTCGATCAGCGGCCCCGGACGGCCCGACCCCCAGCGCGGCCAGACCTGGACGGCCCAGATCCTCGACGAGAGTACGCAGGCCCGGATGGACGACCTGAAAACTCATCGACCTGCCCCTTCCGTCTCGGCGTCACGGACTCCTTCCTGCCCCGGCGCGCGCCCGGTGACATCGACGAAGGAGACCCGCGTCCCAGGGGTGAGTAGCGCCGGCGACGATCGTCCGGTGTCCCACAAGGACGCATCGGTGCGGCCGATCAGCTGCCAGCCTCCAGGGCTGGACGTCGGATAACACCCGGTGTATCCCCCGGCCAGGGCCACCGAACCTGCTGGGACCCTGGTCCGCGGGGAAGAACGACGAGGAACCATCCAGGTGTCGTCGTCGCAGGTCATATAGGCGAAGCCTGGCGCGAAACCGCAGAAGGCCACTGTCCAGGTCAACGTGCTGTGCCGGGCGACCAGCGCTTCTACGCTCAGCCCGAGGTGGTCGGCGGCGACGGTGAGATCTTCGCCGTCGTAGACCGTGGCGATCTGTATCTCGTAGTCCGCTGTGGCGGCGAGCGGCCCGGGAGCGATGTCCTTGATCGCGCGGACGACGTCCGGCATCGAGGCAGCACCGGTCGTGCGCAGCAGCAGGGTCCGTGCTGCCGGGACGATCTCGACGACACCGTCGACCGGATGGCTACGCAGCCCTGCCAGGTAGGCGAGAGCCTCTGCGTTGTCACCGAATTCAAGGATAAATGCGTCGACTCCGCTGGGTAGGACCCGCATCAGGAGGTGCTTCCGGCGAAGGATGTGACCTGAATACCGGCGTTGTCGAGCGCGGCACGGACAGCGCGAGCCAGGTCAACGGCGCCGGGGCTGTCACCGTGCACGCACAGGGAGTCCGGGTGAAGCCGCACGGTGCTGCCGTCGACGGCATCGACGACGCCGGAGGTGACCATGCGGACGGCGCGGGCTGCGACCACGGTGGGATTGCGCAGGACGGCTCGGGGATCTTTGCGCGGGACCAAAGTTCCTTCGGGGGTGTAGGCCCGGTCGCAGAAGGCTTCGGTGGCCGTGGGTAGGCCTGCTCGGTCCGCCAGTTCACCGGCCAGCGATCCTGGCAGCCCCAGCAGGATGAGAGGTGTCCCTGCGTCGGCGAGTCCGCGTAACGCGTCGACGACGGCCTGGGCTTGACCACGGTGATGAGCGATCGTGTTGTACAGCGCGCCGTGTGGTTTGCAGTAGGCGACGCGCACGCCTTCAGCGGCGGCGACGGCCTGGAGCGCACCGATCTGGTAGCGGATCTCGGCGGACAGTTCTTCGGGCTCGACGTCGACGAAGCGTCGTCCGAAGCCGGCGAGGTCACGGTAGGAGACATGGGCACCGACGGTGAGTCCGTGCTCGGCGGCGAGGCGGATGGTCCGGGTCATCACGAACGGGTCTCCGGCGTGAAATCCGCAGGCCACGTTCATGCTGGAGAGCACGGGAGCCAGCTCGGCGTCATCGCCCAGGCTCCATCGGGAAAAAGACTCTCCCACATCGGCATTGAGGTCAATCCGCATGGGCCCATCCAATCACCGACAGCGGCAGGAAAAATTTCCGGGCTGCCCTTCACAGCTTCCCCGACTGCTCTACGGTGGCGGACGTCCGCCCTTTCCCTTCACCCTCAGGAGGCCACCATGTGGGTCCTGCTCGCCGTCGTCGTCGTGGTCGTCGGTTTCGCGCTGAGGATCAACAGCCTGCTGGTGGTCACGGTGGCCGGTATCGTCGCGGGTCTCCTCGGCCGGTTGAGCCCGATGCAGATCCTGGACACCTTCGGTCAAGGTTTCGCCAGCAGTCGCAGTGTCACCGTTTTCGTGGTGACCCTGCCGGTCATCGGCTTGATCGAACGGTACGGTCTGCAGTTCCAGGCGCGGGCACTGATCGGCCGGTTGACGAAGCTGTCCGTCGGCCGCTTGCTGATGTTGTACATGTTGATCCGGCAGATCACGGCGGCGATGGGCCTGGTCAGTATCGGTGGGCCCGCGCAGAGTGTGCGTCCGCTGCTGTACCCGATGGCCGAGGGCGCTGCCGAACGTGAGCACCCTCGCCTGACCGAGCGGATGCGCGAGAAGATCAAGGCCTTCTCGGCGAGTTCCGACACCGTGGGCCTGTTCTTCGGCGAGGACATCTTCATCGCGATCGGGTCGTTGTTGTTGATCACCGGTTTCGTCGACTCCACCTACGGGCTGTCCCTCGAACCGATCGATCTGGCCAAGTGGGCCGTACCCACAGGGATCGCGGCCTTCCTGATCCACGGCGGTCGGCTGCTGTGGCTCGATCGGACATTACGCAGGATGTCCGCCGAGGAGAACGAGCCGAGGCCTGCTGGCGCCGAGGCCGCGGCGACCGCCGCCCCGGAGGTCATCCGATGATCCAGGTCGAATGGTTGTACTGGCTGGTCGGGGCGTTCTTCGTCGTGCTCGGCGGGCAGGCTGCGATGGATCACAGCGTTCCCCGGCGGCATCTGTCCGGGCTGTTCTGGATCTTGCTGGGCCTGGGTTTCTGGTACTCGACCTTCGTGGTGGCCAAGACCGCTCCGGCGTGGGTCCTCGGGGTGATCGTCATCTCGATGGCGGTCTTGGCCGGGATGGGGCTGCCCCACAAGGGCGCCGACAATTCGACCACCGACGAGGAACGGAAGGTGTTCGCGCGGAGGTTCGGGAACAAGCTCTTCCTTCCTGCGCTGACGATCCCGTTCGTCACGGCGATCTTCGCGACCGTACTGATCGACACCCGGATCGGTGGCCGACTGCTCCTGGAGAAGGGGTCGGCCACCATCATCGGCCTGACCATCGCGAGTCTGGCCGCCTTGGCCGTGGCCGCAGTCCTGCTGCGTCCTAAGTCTCCGGCGGTTCCGCTGCACGAGGGGCGACGCCTGCTGGGGCACATCGGCTGGACGGCGGTGCTGCCGCAGATGTTGGCGACCTTGGGGGTGCTCTTCCAGGTGTCCGGGGTCGGCAAGGCCGTCGGCGAGGTCGCCGGAGGTCTGCTGCCCAAGGGGTCGGTGCTGGCTGCAGTGGCTCTCTACTGCGTGGGCATGGCCGCCTTCACGATGGTCATGGGGAATGCCTTCGCCGCTTTCCCGGTGATGACCGCAGCCATCGGGTGGCCGCTGCTGGTGCAGCACTACCAGGGTGATCCGACGGTGATCTTCGCGGTGGGCATGCTGGCCGGTTTCTGCGGAACCCTCGCGACCCCGATGGCCGCCAATTTCAATCTCGTCCCAGCGGCCTTGTTGGAGATGAAGGACCAGTACGGCCCGATCAAGGCCCAGCTCCCCACCGCTGTCGCCTTGTTGGCCTGCAATATCGGGATCATCACCGTCTTCGCCTTCTGACCCTGCCCCGCCACGGTCCGACTCCCTTCTGCCAAGGAGCTCCCTCATGATGACCGATCGACTCCGGCGCCAGGCCGCACCTTGGGCTGCCATCGCCTGCGACGTCCTGGAGACGCCTTTCCCCTATGCTGCCGCGCACCTGGCTGACGGCCCCGAGGACTGTGAGGTGACGCCGTGGCGGTTGCATCCTGCCTTCCACGGCTCGCTGGACTGGCACAGTTCGGCGCACATGCAGTGGTCCTTGGTGACCTTGTTGACCGTCGCACCGGCCTGCCTCGACGACGACCTCACCGACCGGGTGGTGCGCCTGTTGAACGGCCGGTTGTCCAGCTCGGCGTTGGCCGCCGAGGCGGACTATCTCCTCGCCCGCCCCAATTTTGAGCGCCCCTACGGGTGGGCGTGGGCGGCGATGCTCTGCGCAGCTCTCCACCGCTGCCCTCGTCCGGAGTCGGCAGCCTGGTCGGCCGCGGCACATCCGCTGGCTGTGGCGATCGGCGAGCTGGTGCCGAGCTGGCTGGACAGGCAGGTCTTCCCGGTACGGCACGGGGTGCACAGCAATACCGCTTTCGCCTTGTCCTTGTTGCACCGGGCGTACACCGGTCTGGAAGACACCGGCACGGTAGCAGTGGTGCGTCAGGGCATCCTCGACTGGTACGACGCGGACGACGACCTCGACACCCGTTTCGAGCCCAGCGGGCAGGATTTCCTCTCCCCGGCCTTGTCCGAGGCCGAATGCCTGTTGGGGATTCTGCCCGAGGAGCAGCGGGCTGATCGTCTGGCCCGGTTGTTGCCCGGGTTGGGTGCTGGCCGGCACGCCCATCTCCTGGAGGTACCGCCGGTGCTCGACGGGACCGACGGCCATCTGGCCCATCTGTACGGGCTGGCCTTGTCCCGATCGTGGCAGTTGCGGACGCTGGTCGAGTGGCTGCCCGAGCAAGCGGCGGCCGACGTCCAGGCGGGGGCTCGTCGTCAGGTGGAGGCGGTGATTCCGGTGATGACCGGAGGACATTTCATGGCGACCCACTGGCTGGTCTCCTTCGCACTGTTGGGCGAGCTGGCCGACGACACCGACCAAGGACGAACAATGACCACTCCTCGACGCCGCCGAACAAGGACCATCGGCCCTAACCGAATATGCCCGAGATGAGATAATCGCGCTACTACTAGCGATTTCGCCTGTAGTGACCTGTCACGAGCGAAGTCGGCGAGATTCCGACACTGTCCCGCAACGGTGATACCTCCTGGTAGAGGGTAAGTCCGGTCGCCTCGTGGCAGGGACGACCGTGTCAAGCCCTCGAAGGAAGGGCCGGTCCGCTTACCTCATCGCAGGTATACAGACGACACTCCTTCGTGGGCCCACCGAAGGAGTGGCCCATGCCCGCCCCGCTGTTCTTCCGCCGTACCACCACTGTTGCCGCGGTCGCGGTGACCGCGCTGCTCCCCACATCCTGCAGCCTCTCCACCGACCACCGCGCCACCGGCTCACCCGGCCAGGACCGCGGCTGCATCACCGATTTCGACCCGGAGAAGGACTACTACCCGGACAAGGTCGTCTTCGAGGACGCCACCAACGTGAAGGTGCAGTACAAGAAATCCCACAAGATCGTCACTGTCGCCCAGCCAGCGCCAGGAGCTCCGCCGCAAACCTATGTCCTGGTCCGTTGCGGAGCACCAGCCCCAGAGCTGACCGGCGACCTGGCAGGAGCTCGCAAGTTCTCCATTCCGGCGAAGAGAGTCGCCGCAGCTTCCACCACCCAGGTGCCCGCCTACGATCTCCTCGGCAAAGTCGATGCACTCGTCGGTGTCGGTTCCGCAGACAAGTTGGCCCCTGGCACCGTCAAAGAGGCCGTTGATGCCGGACGCATCAAAGGCTTCAAACAGGACGGCGTCGATATCAGCGCTGAACAGGTCGTCTCATTGAAACCTGATCTGTACGTCACCTCTGGCACCAGTAAGTCCAGCGACGTCAAACTAGCTGAACTCGGCGTCCCCGTCGTCGCAAATGCCGAATGGCTCGAAAAAACTGCCCTCGGACGTGCTGAATGGACGAAGTTCACCGCGCTCTTCCTCGACGAGGAGAAGAAAGCCACTGAGGTCTATGCCAAGATCCGAGCCGACTACCAAGCCGTTGCTGAAAAGGCGAAATCTGTCGCCTCACGCCCCACGGTCCTTCTGGGCTCAATGTCGAGAGGAACCTGGTACGCCACCGCGGCGGACAGCTATGTCGCCAACGAGATCAAGGACGCAGGGGGCGACTACATCCTCCAAGAGGTAGCCGGAACCGGTAGTAAACCACTAGATCTCGAGGTAGTTCTCGGCAAAGGATCGCAAGCCCAGTTCTGGCTGGGTGCCACGCATTCCTCCCCGTGGAAGAGCCTGGCCGAACCGGTCAAGGACGATGCTCGCCTCGGCAACCTCGAAGCCGTCAAGAATGGCCGTGTCTGGACTTTCACCAAGCGGATGACGCCCGGCGGCGGCAACGACTACTGGCAATCCGGCGTGGTTCGTCCTGACCGTGTGCTCGCCGATCTGGTCGCCATCTTGCACCCCGAGCTGATGCCCGGACATGAATTCACCTACTACGAGCAAGTCCCCAAAGCATGAGCCAGAGCATCGCCGAAAGCATGAAGGACGTGAGCGACACCGAATACCCAGACCGCAGCGACCTGTCAGACGGCACCAGCCCTGCACACGACCGACCCCTGTATTTCGGGCTGTGGTGGCGGTTCACCGCACTACTCACCCTACTCGTGGTCGCAGCATTGGCCGGGATGGCACTGGGGGCACTACGTATCCCCCTGGGAGATCTAGTGAGCGCCCTAGCTGGCTCCCGCGACGATCTGGTGACCTCGACGGTGCTCTTTGACATTCGTATCCCCCGGACCATCACCGCGATCCTGGTCGGCGCGGCCCTGGGAGTCACCGGCCTGCAGATGCAAACGCTCTTCCGTAACCCTTTAGCCGATCCCTACGTCCTCGGGGTCTCCTCTGGAGCAGGCCTCGGAGTCGCCTTCGTGGTCCTTCTCGCAGGGACCTCACGGTACGCAGCTTCACTGACCTCAGGTCTCGGCCTGACCGGCGACATGGGACTGATCATGGCGTCCTCCGCCGGATCCGCAACCGTCATGCTGATCGTCCTGACAGTCGGGCGTTTCCTCCACTCATCAAACACCCTGCTGCTCCTCGGGGTGATGATCGGCTACCTGGTCTCTGCCTGCGTCACCGTGCTCCTAGCCGGAGCCACCCCAGAACTAGTAGCCCAGTATGTACGCTGGGGATTCGGCAGCTACCACGGGGTGACCTGGCAAAATCTCACCGTTCTCGGCCCTGTACTACTCGCCGGGATCCTTGCCACTTTCCTCCTAGCGAAATGGCTCAACGCGCTTCTCCTAGGCGACCGTTACGCCCAAACGATGGGTATGAACCTGCACGTGGTACGCGGGTGCATCGTGCTCAGCAGCGCAGTGCTCGCCGGATGCGCCACAGCTTTCTGTGGCCCCATCGGCTTTCTCGGCATCGCCATCCCCCACCTGGCCCGAGGGTTCTTCAGCAGCTCAGACCACCAAGTTCTTCTGCCCGGATGTGCGTTGATCGGCGGATCTCTGGCGTTGACCGCCGATATTGCCGCCGGACTTCCCGGTGACGGGGTACTGCCACTCAACGCGGTCAACGCCGCATTCGGAGCACCCGTCGTGATCTACATCCTGCTCCGCCGACAGCGAGGAGCCGACACATGACCGAGCTCGCTCCACCTCTCCTCGAGCTCAAGGGGTTGACCGTCGGTTACAGGCTGTCCCGGTCCGATCGCAGGATCATCCTGGAAGATGTCAATGCTGCAGTTCTTCCAGGGGAACTCGTCGGACTGGTCGGGCCCAATGGCGCCGGAAAAAGCACTCTCCTCCGGTCGATATCTGGTCTTCAGCCTGTTTTCGCCGGCGCCGTCCGGCTCTGCGGAGAAGACAGTTCGGCACTTCATCGCAAGCAGATCGCGACTCGTCTGGCCGCCGTCCTCACCGACCGGTTCGACCCTGGAAGGCTCAAAGTCCGAGATGTCGTCGCGCTCGGGCGCCACCCCTACTCCTCGATCACCGGTCGACTCGATACAAGGGACCGCGCGTCCATCGCCGACAGCCTTGATGCTGTCGGCGCTGCTCACCTGGCGCATACCGATATCAGAGAGCTCTCCGACGGCCAGCGCCAACGAGTCATGGTTGCCCGTGCACTCGCACAAGAGCCCCGTATCCTTCTGCTCGACGAACCCACAGCTTTCCTGGACCCTCCCGGCAGAGTCTCCTTGTTGGAGTTGGTCCGACGGATCTGCACCGACCGACAGATCGCCGCGGTCGTCTGCACCCATGACATCGAATCGATCCTGACGTACTCAGAACGGATCTGGGTGGCCGGGCGAGACACGAAACTGGTCGTCGGTGGCCCTGAGGATCTCGCTCGTGACGGATCACTCGCACGCCCGTTCGCCACTCCAGGCGTGCGCTTCGACCTGACCACGTTGACCTTCCGCCCTGAAGTCGTTGGACGCCCGACCGCGTACGTAGACGGCTCCGGAACCGCGGCGTCCTTGACGACACGTTGTCTGCTGAGAGCCGGATACGACGTCCGTTCAGGAACTACACGGGATAACAGCGGCTTGCTCGTCTCGGTCAGCCAGGACGGCATGTCCTGGACTATCTCCCACCCGGTTCACGGCCAAACAGACCACGACAACCTGGCCGATGTGCACTCAACCGCGAGCGCTTGGAAACGTGCAGACTTCCGCGGAGGGAAACGTGTCAGCTGACTGTTTCCGCCTGGGAATCGCACCTCTTGACCCGCAACACGGTCACACGGAAGAGAACCTGCACCACCTCGGAGACGCGGTTCATTCTGCCGCCGACCAAGGCGCTCAATTGAGCGTCGCACCTGAGCCAGCCAGCAGCAGTTACGGTTTTGCCGGGCAGCCAGAAGCCGCGTCCTGCTCCGAGCCATGGGGGAAAATAGGTCTCCTGATCTGTGCCGACGCCTACTATTCCAGTGCTCCTCGTGCGCTCGCCCTACGGGGAGCCCCAGCCCGAACAGAGTCGGACACGGAGGCCCACCCCATCGGAGGCCCACCCCATCGGAGCAACATCCGGCTGGCTTACGACCACGTGGACCGGGAGGCAATGTGCCGATCCGTTCTCTGACGCTGTGGCCGACGGCAGCCTGCGACCTCGACTGTCTCTACTGCTATCGAGGAATCCGTCGTGGTGTGATGTCCGAGGAGACTGCCCTGGCTGCCGTCGAGCTCGCTGCGGCTTCCGGAGACCCCTTCCACATCCAGTTCGCCGGGGGCGAGCCGCTGTTGCGTCCCGAACTCATCGACCTGGTCTGTCGACATGTCGCCGAGAACGGTCTACCTGCCAGGGTCGACGTCCAGACCAATGCGACCCGCATCGATCCGGAGACGGTGAGGCTGCTGCGCCGTCACCGGATCGGGGTCGGTGTCAGTGTGGACGGCCCGCCCGACGTGCAGGAATCCCTCCGGGGCCGCGCCCGGCAGACCTTCGCCGGGCTCGACCTGCTCGCCGAGCACAGCGTCCCTGTCAGGGTGACCACTGTCGTCACCTCCGCGAACGTCCTGCGGCTGGGTGAAACAGCACTGATGCTCGCTGGCTATCCCAACATCCGTGGTCTGGCCCTGGACTTGCTGACACCGCTGGGAGCTGCCTCGCTACGCCCCGACCTGACAGCTTCGGAGTCGGAGTTGGTTTGCGGGCTGCGGTCCTTGCACTCGGTGGTCACCCGCCTGACTCGGATGCGCTGCGCCCCCTTCGTCTGGCGAGAACTCGAAACAGTCCGTCGGTCGCTGCGCCTGGCTTCAGAGAACGCCGTACCGGTGAGGATCTCTTCCCGGCCTGAGCGCGGTTCCCCATCATCTCGGCCCTTGGCCTCGGTCGGCGCCTACTGTCATGCCTCGCTGGGCGAAAGCGTGGCCGTCGCCCCGGATGGCACCGTCTACCCCTGTTCACAGGCTGTCGGTGACCCGAAACGCGCTGCCGGGACCATCCATGACGTCGATTGGCCCTGTCTGCGATCCCAGTTCCGCGCCACGCCTCTGCGTGGCCCCTGCCACCGTTGCCCGTTGGACGGCAGATGTCCCGGCGACTGTCCGTCCCGGATGGAGAGCACCCGAAAGCCTGGCTCCTCCGAGAGCGCCGACCTTGCCTGTGTACTGCATCGAACCCTCGCCGAGTCGGAAAGGACCAGATCATGACCTCGATCTGCTACTTCAGCGCGACCGGTGGCGATCTCGCCGTCGTCGTCCAAGCCCTCGATCGGCTCGTCGAGTCCGGTGCCGATGTGACCGTCACCGCCCGAGGGCAGCTGCAGCTGTCCGACTCTGCCGGTATCTCCGACTTCGTCGCGTCGGCGCTGGCCTCCGATGCTGTCGTGCTTTCCTTGCACGGCGGGATGGACAGCTGTCCGGGATGGTCCCAGCTGGCCGCCGTCCTTCCCCCGCGTGGTGACCCGGCCCGCCCCTACCTGCACATTCAGCCCGCAGGAAGTGACGACGCTGCCGCCGACGCCGTCGAGGAACACGGCGATGGACTCGCCGACGGTTCCTGGAACCGGCTGATACGCCTCATCGACGCCGGGGGTGTCGACAATCTCACCGCAGCCCTGTCCCAGGTCGCTGCCGCCGTCCGCGAGCGCCGCGGTGAACCGTCGGAAGATCTTCCTGAAGCGCGGTCGGTTCCGGCGCCGGTGCCCACCGAGGGGTTGTATCTGCCCGCAGAGCGGTTGGTCGGCGACGAGGACGCCTATCTGGCCTGCTTGGATCCGCAACGCCCGACGGTCGGGGTGCTCTTCCCCCAGCCGTACTGGGTGCAGCACAACACGGCCCACATCGACGCCCTGGTGGACCGGCTCCGGGCGGCGGGAGCTCAGGTGGTGCCGGTCTTCGGGCGGCGTTTCGCGGATACCGCCCGGGGGAATGCCGATACCCGTCAGATCGTGGAGCGTTTCTTCCGGCGGGACGGGAAGGCCTTGGTGGATGTCGTCATCAATGCCCAGAGCTTCTCGTTGTTGGCCGTCGACCCGGCTTCGGCCGACATCTTCCCGGGGCTGGACGTGCCGGTGTTGCAGGCGATGACCTCGAGCGTCGATCTGGCGACCTGGTCGGCGACGACGCAGGGCATGGCGAGCATCGATGTCACCGTGCAAGCTGCCCACCCGGAGTTCGACGGTGCGTTGATCGCCCGGATGATCGCGACCCGGGAAACAGATGCCCTCGATCCGGTGACCGGCGCCCTGCTGACCAGGCTGGTGCCGGTCCCCGACCGGGTCGATTCACTGGTCGCTCTGGCGTTGGCCTGGGCTCGGTTACGCAGGACCCCGGTCGGCCGGCGCCGGGTCGCCGTCGTCTTCCATCACCATCCGCCGCGCAACGACCGGATCGGCTGTGCCTCCGGGCTGGACACCTTCGAGAGCGTGAGGCTCCTCCTGCAGCGGATGGCTTCGCTCGGGTACGACGTACCGGAGCAGTTCGCCACCGGCGACGAGCTGGCGGAACGCATGTTGGAGTCGTTGACCTGTGACCGGCGTTGGCTGACTCCCGAAGCGATGCATGCTCGCGCGCAGGCGCACGCCGATTCGGCCACCGCACAGGCCTGGCATGCCGAGCTGCCCGATGCCGTGGGTTGTTCCATGGTCGACTCCTGGGGTGAACCGCCCGGTGCGCTCTTCGTCCATGACGGAGAGCTCAGCTTTGCCGGGTTCCTCGACGGGAACGTCTTCCTGACCGTCCAACCTCCCCGGGGGCAACTGGAGAGGATCATCGATGAGGACATTCACCAGCTGGTTCTCCCTCCACCGCACCACTATCTGGCGCACTACCGCTGGATCCGTGATGTCTTCGGTGCCCATGCCGTGGTCCATGTCGGCACGCACGGCAGTCTGGAATGGTTGCCGGGGAAGGCTCTCGGGCTGTCCGAGGAGTGTTATCCCGAGCTGGCGTTGGCCGAGCTGCCCAATATCTATCCGTACATCATCAACAACCCGGGTGAGGGCACCCAGGCGAAGAGACGCAGTCACGCGGTGATGGTCGACCATTTGCCTCCGCCGATGCGTCATGCCGACCTGGACGACCAGACCGCTGCGGTGGACCGTCTGGCCCGGGAGTACCCGGACGCGGCATCCCGGTCGACGGAAGCGGCAGCGGCCGTTGCCGAGGCCCTCTGGGATGCGGTGTTCGCGGCAGATCTACAGGTGGATCTCGAGGTCGATCGAGCCGCGGCCTTGGCCGATCCGGATGGGTTCGCCCACCGCGTTCGTCACTATCTGTTGGAGCTGTCCGACAATGCGATCAGTGACGGTCTGCATGTTCTGGGCCGGGTGGCTGCCGATCCGGGGCAGCCGTCGGAGGGCTTGGGGCCGCGCGAGCGGGTCGTCGGCTATCTCGTCCAGCTCACCAGGCTCCCGAACGGTGAGATCCCCAGCCTGCGTGAATCCGTGCTGGACTGTTGGGGGGTCGATCCGTTCCTCCCCGGGTCTGGTCTGGGTGACTCCGGTGAGGTCGTCGACGATCTGCGCCGGGCGCACGAGGCCTGCCTGTCCCTGGTCGAGGCGGTGTACGACATTGCCCTCGCCGGTCTGGACGTGCCGTTCGAGACCGGGTCCGCTGTGGTCGAGGAGGCCGTGACGCAGGCGGTCTCACAGGTCCTGGGTCGACGGCATGCCGGGGTGGAGGCCGGGCTGACCTATGTCGTCACCGATCTCGTGCCACGACTCTCCCTGGTCGAGGACGAGGTCGAAGCGGTCTTGACCGGTCTCGCGGGTGGTTTCGTCGCTCCTGGGCCGAGCGGGGCACCGACCCGGGGCAATGCCGACATCCTGCCTACCGGGCGTAATTTCTTCTCCTTGGATCCGCGGACGTTGCCGACTCCGGCGGCGTGGCGGGTAGGGGTCGATCTCGCCGAGGGTTTGTTGACCCGTTACCGGGAGGAGAACCCGGACGGGCGCAGCTGGCCACGCAACGTCGGCATCATCCTGTGGGGTACTGCCAATATGCGCAGCCATGGGGAGGACGTCGCCGAGATCCTGCATCTGTGGGGGTTACGCCCTCGTTGGGCGACCGACGGGCAGGTCGTCGGGGTGGAGATCGTCCCGGTCACTGAGCTCGGGCGACCACGGATCGATGTGACTCCCCGGATCTCGGGGTTCTTCCGGGACGCTTTTCCGAATCTGGTCGAGCTGCTCGACGACGCGGCCGGCCTGGTGGCCGCGCTGGAGGAGGACACCGAGCAGAACTTCCTGCGTGCGCATGTGCTGGCCGATCTGCCTGAGCATCTGTCGACGGGGATGTCTACGCAGGAAGCGTGGCGTACTGCGACCTTGCGGGTCTTCGGGTGCCCGCCGGGAAGCTACGGTGCCGGGGTCGAGGAGCTGGTGGAGACCAAGGCGTGGCAGGACAAGGGTGATCTGGCTGCATCGTACGTGCGGTTCTCCTCCCACGCCTACGGGCGGGGTGTGTACGGCGATGCCCGGCCGGAGGCTTTCACCGCGCAGTTGCGTCGTATGGATGCGACGGTGAAGAACGAGGACACCCGCGAGTACGACATGCTCAGTTGCACCGATTTCTACAACTACTACGGGGGGCTGATCGCCGCGGCCACCGTGTCCCGGGGCAGTGCGCCGATGTCCTTCGTCGGGGATTCCTCGGACCCTCGGCGGGCGCGCAATCGGACCACGAGTGAGGAGGCGCGGTTGGTGATCCGGTCGAGGATTCTGAACGAGGCCTGGATCGGCGGGTTGCAGAGGCACGGCTACAAGGGCGCGGGTGATCTGTCGAAGGTGTTGGACATCCTGGCCGGCTGGGAGGCGACGGCCGATGTCGTGGACGATGTCATGTTCGACCGGGTGGCCAGACGTTACGCTCTTGATCCCGGGATGCAGGAGTGGTTCGGCGAGGTGAATCCCTATGCCTTGCACAATATTCTGGACAAGTTGCTCGACATGGCCCAGCGCGGGTTGTGGGACGCGCAGGACGACATGCGCGAAGCGTTGACCCAGGCTTATCTGTCGGCGGAGGCCGGGGTGGAGGATGCGGTCGATTCCGTTGAGGCAGGGGAACGATGAGCCGTCGGCCGGGTTTCCCGTTCTCCGCCTTGGTCGGGCAGGAGACGATGCGGCTGGCCCTGGTGTTGTCGGTGGTACGGCCGCAGATCGGTGGCGTTCTGCTGCGAGGGGAGAAAGGGACGGCGAAGTCGACGGCTGTACGCGCCTTGGCCCGGTTGCTCGGTGATACGGCTCCCCTGCGGACGCTACCGCTGGGCGCGACCGAGGACCGGTTGGCCGGTGGCCTGGATCTGACGGGCAGTCTGCAGGCCGGGCGTGCGGTCTTCGCCCCGGGGTTACTGGCGGCGGTGGACGGCGGCGTGTTGTACGTCGACGAGGTCAATCTTCTGGACGACCATCTCGTCGACCTGGTGTTGGATGCGGCGGCGAGCGGAGTCAACCGGGTCGAACGAGAAGGGTTGAGCCTGGCCCATCCGACTCGGTTCTCCCTGGTCGGGACGATGAATCCGGAGGAGGGCGCGCTTCGACCTCAGCTGCTCGACCGGTTCGGGCTGTGTGTGGATGTGACCGGTGAACGTGACATCTCCACCCGGGTCGAGCTTCTGCGACGTTGCATGGCCTACGACTCCGACCCGCAGTCGTTCGTGGACCGGTGGCGCCCGGAGCAGGAGTCGTTGTCCCGACGGCTCCTCCGGGCCCGGGAAGTGGTGTCCGGGGTGCAGGTGGGCGGCGCGGTCGCCGAGACCATCGCTGAGCTGTGCCGGTCGGCCGGCACTGCCGGGCATCGCGCCGATCTGGTCCTGGCCGAGGCCTCTCGCGCTCATGCAGCCTGGCAGGGCCGGGTAGAGGCCTCGGTGGCCGATGTCCTGGCGGTCGCCGAGTTGGCGCTGGTGCATCGTCGACGGGATGCCGTGCCTGCGCCTCCACGGACTCCCGGAAGCGACTCCTCGGATCCTGGGGAGGACCCGATGCCGGAGGATGCTGCGTCACCGGATCCGTCGCAGTCGGAGGAGCCTTCGGAGAACAGGCCGGGTCAGGACGGGAACGAGCCCGGGCGTGACGAGGACGCTCACCCCGATCGCGGTGACGATCATTCCGGATTGGTCGGGCCGGACGGCGGGGCGGTGCAGGCCGATGATGACCCTGCTGAGGGGTGCGGCCCGGTCGACGGCAGGCTCCCGGCCCCTGTTCCCGGCGATCCTTTCCGGGTGCGTCCGCTGGAGCCGGACGCCGACCGTCAGGCACGGCGTGGCTCCGGGCGGCGACATCGCAGTCGAAGCGCGGACCGTCGTGGCCGTTATGTCCGAAGCCGTCCGGCAGCAGATACCGACGATCTCGCACTGGACGCGACTCTGCGAGCAGCTGCGGTCCACCAGCGCAGCCGTCGGACCCAGGCGAGTCGTGAAGGTGGGGGCACGTGTGAATTACCCGCTGTCATCGTGCGCCCTGGGGATTGGCAGGCAAAGGTCCGCGAGCGCCGTACCGGTAGCTGTGTCCTGTTCGTCGTCGATGCGAGTGGGTCGATGGGCGCCCGGGGCAGGATGGTCGCCAGCAAGGGCGCGGTGCTGAGTCTTCTGCTGGACGCTTATCAGAAACGGGACAAGGTCGCGATGGTCGCTTTCCGTCGCCGGGCTGCGGAGGTCCTGCTCCCACCGACGGCGTCGATCGAGATGGCGAACCGTCTGCTGGAGGAGCTTCCGGTGGGGGGACGGACTCCCCTGTCTGCCGGTCTGTGTGCTGCAGCGGAGGTGTTGGCGCCTTTGCTCCGTCGGGAGCCACTGCTGCGCCCCTTGGTGGTGTTGATCAGCGATGGCCGCGCCAATGCCGCGGTGGACCTGCCCGATGTTCAGGCCTGTGCACAGGCGGTGGAGCTGGCTAGGCGGTTGGGTGAGGATCCACGAGTGACCTGGGTCGTGGTCGACACCGAGGATCCGAAGGCTTTACGGCTGGGGTTGGCCAAGGAGCTGGCTGCAGCACTGCATGCTCCCTGTTATTCCATCGACGACCTGCATGCCGACGACCTGGTCGGCCTCGTGAAAGGACACACCACGTGACCCGGCCCCCGTATCCCTTCGCCGCTCTCGTAGGTCAGGACGACCTGAAACTGGCTCTCGTGCTGGCTGTCATCTCCCCGGAACTGTCCGGGGTGCTGGTCCGGGGAGAGAAAGGCACAGCGAAGTCCACTGCGGTGCGAGCTTTGGCCGAGCTTCTGCCCGACCGGGTCGAAGTCGCTGGCTCGCCTTATCACCTCTCCCTCGCCGAGTACACCGAACTACGTGGCAACCTAGGTCCCGATCTGGGACCGGATCCGGAGCTGGCATCGGTGCGAGTGCCGGTGGTCGAGCTGCCGGTCGGCGCCACGGAAGATCGGGTAGCGGGCACCTTGGATCTGGAGAATGCGCTGGCCCGGGGACAACGTGACCTGCAGCCGGGGCTGTTGGCGGCGGCTCATCGAGGCATCCTGTACGTCGACGAGGTGAATCTGTTGGACGACCACGTCGTCGACCTGTTGCTCGATGCAGCGGCCATGGGAGTGAACACGGTTGAGCGCGAGGGGTTGAGTGTGTCACACCCTGCTCGTTTCTCCTTAGTCGGGACAATGAATCCGGAGGAAGGTGAGCTGCGTCCGCAGTTGTTGGACCGGTTCGGTCTGTGTGTGACAGTCGCGGGCAGCGCTGATCTGACCGAGCGGGTGACCATTATGCGGCGCAGGGCTCGCTATGACGCCGACCCTGAGTCCTTCGTCGCTTCCTGGGCTTCGGAGAGCGCAGGTCTGGCGGCACGGATCACCGAGGCGATGGAAGGTATCGGCCGGGTCACCGTCGATGATCGACTGTTGCACCGGATCGCTCAGACCAGTCTGGACGCCGGGGTCGACGGGCATCGGGCGGATCTGACCATGATGCGGGCAGCGGCGGCCTTGGCCGCCTGGGCAGGCCGGGGCGAAGTGCAGGAGTCCGATGTGGACACGGCTGCCCGGTTCGTTCTACCGCATCGGATGCGGCGGCGTCCGTTGGAGCCGATCGGGGTCTCTCGATGAGGCTGTTCAGTTGGCCGGGGATTGTCGCTGTGGAAGGACATGACCGGGTGATCTTGGCCCGTTTCGAGCGTCCGGTACGGGTGCTGTCGACCTGCCCTCGTCACGGGGGGATGCGTGAGGATCTGGTCGCCCTGTACAACCATCAGTCCTGCGAACCGGCCGGTCATGGCGGTGAGGTGATGTCCTATCTGGCCACTCATCAACGTGCCGAGCATGATCGGCTGTGCGCTTCCCATGGGGTCGATCCGGATCTGACAGCGAGTCTGGGCACTGCGGCGTCGATGCGTTGTGCGGGTGTGGCAACCCGGTCGTTCGACGATCTGAGGGTGACTGCGGTGTGCACTGCAGGAGTGGAGGGCAACGCGGGCCGAGCCGGTGACCCTGCCTCGGTCGTCGAAGTCGACGGGCGTTACGACCGTGTCGCTGAGCATCAGCAGCCGGAGCACGGCACCATTAACACGATGGTCTTCGTCAATCACGAGCTGACCTCGGGTGCGACTGCTCGGGCGTTAATGAATGCGACGGAGGCGAAGTCCGCGGTCTTGCAGGATCTCGTCGTGGGTTCGAGGTACAGCTGTGGCCGGGCCACCGGGACAGGCACGGATCAGTACGCCCTGGCCTGTCCGATCGGTGTGGGAACGCCGCTGCACAGCGCCGGGCACCATGTGGTTCTCGGTGAGCTCGTCTCTCAGGCCGTGGCCGGTGCCCTGCGGGATGCGCTGGTGTTGCAGAACGGTTTGGAGCCCTCGTCTCGGCGGTCAGTATCAGCCCAGTTGGCACGTTTTGGGGTGACCCTTCCGCTCTTGGTCGAGCGTGCGCAACAGGATCTGGCTCCTCGAGAGGCCGCTCTTCTGGCTGAGAACATTCGATGTCTTGACGCTGATCCTCTTGTCGTCGCGGCAGTGGCCGGGCTGGCAGAGGTGGTCGATCAGGTCACAGCGGGGATACTTCCAGCGAGCCGCGCTCAGGAGTACGCAGCCTGGGGCGGCGCGTTGATTGCGGCGGCTGTTGCGGCGGGCGAAGCCAATGTCCAGGAACTCCGAAGCCAGCTGGAGGGTGAGGATCTCGCCCCTGACTCGCTGGTTCCCAAGGCGTTTGCTGTGGGGTATGCGCTGAAATGGCGGTCTTTACACAGCCGTCTTTCGGGATGACTGACCTGATTCTTCGCCGGTAGCTTCGGCAAGTTCTCCTGACAGGCAAAGCTTCTCGGTCACAGAATGGCAGAAGACTGCGGCAGCGAGGTCGTCGTCGCGATTCCGAGCGCAGCAAAGGGGCCGTCATGGTCGCTCTGCACGCGACGGACACCTTCGGGCGGCAGGGCAGGAGCAGCGGATGACCCCGGCGGGTCTGCCCGCTGATGGCTCCACAGGTCGTGGCGAGGACTGTCGGACGTGGCGGTCGGGGTCGTCACGGACGTCTTCACCTCGAGTTCAGCCAGTCGGCGTATCGTCCAGGGGTCGGTTGAAAGGGAGTATCAGTGACCATGCGCAAGACCGGGTTCGACCGGGAGAAGTATCTGGAACTGCAGTCGGGCCATATCAAGGCCCGCCGTGAGCAGCTCGGGGGCAAGCTCTACCTGGAGTTCGGGGGCAAGCTCTTCGACGACCTGCACGCCTCGCGGGTCCTTCCCGGGTTCACCCCGGACAACAAGGTCGTCATGTTGGAGACCTTGAAGGACGATGTCGAGATCGTCATCGTCGTGAGCGCGAAGGACTTGACCCGGAACAAGATCCGCGCCGACCTGGGCATCACGTACGAGCAGGACGTCCTGCGGATGATCGACACCTTCCGGTCGTACGGCCTGCTCGTCGGCAGCGTCGTCATCTCCCGGATGACCCCGGACAACCAGCCTGCGGCGGCTTTCCGTCGCAAGCTCAAGCGGCTGGGGCTGAAGGTCTACCGTCACTACCCGATTGCGGGGTACCCCAGCGATATCGCCCAGGTGGTCAGCGATGACGGTTATGGTCGCAACGAGTACGTCGAGACCACCCGTGACCTGATCGTCGTGACCGCTCCGGGGCCGGGCAGCGGCAAGATGGCCACGTGTCTGTCGCAGATGTACCACGACCACCAACGCGGGATCCGTTCCGGGTACGCCAAGTTCGAGACCTTCCCGATCTGGGACCTCCCGCTGGACCACCCGGTCAACATGGCTTACGAAGCGGCCACGGCCGATCTCGACGATGTCAACATGATCGATCCCTTCCACTTGGCGGCCTACGGCGAGCAGACCGTCAACTACAACCGTGACGTCGAGGTCTTCCCGGTCCTGAGCGTCCTCTTCGAGAGGCTGCTCGGGCACTCCCCGTACCGTTCTCCCACGGACATGGGCGTCAACATGGTGGGGCGGTGCATCAGCGACGACGAGGTCTGCCGTGAAGCCTCCCGCCAGGAGGTCATCCGACGCTACTACCAGGCGTTGGTCCACGAGCACCGGGACGGCCTGGAGCCGGTGTCCTCCGAGCGGATCGCCTTGGTGCTGAGCCGGTTGGGCATCGAACGGACCGATCGCCCCGTGGTCACCCCCACTCTGGAGATGGCTGCCCGGACGAAGGCTCCTTCGGCGTCGGTGCAATTGCACGACGGCCGGGTCATCACGGGCAAGACCTCGGCTTTGCTGGGGGCCTGTTCGGCGATGCTGTTGGACGCCTTGAAGGCCTTGGCCGGGATCGACGAGGACGTGCATCTGCTCTCGAAGGAGACCATCGCACCGATCCAGAGCCTGAAGACCGGTCACCTGGGCAGCCATAACCCGCGCTTGCACACCGACGAGGTGTTGATCGCCCTGGCGGTGAGCGCGAACACCGATCCGCTGGCCAAGCGGGCGATGGCCGAGTTGCAGCATCTGCGTGGCTGCGATGTACACACCAGTGTCATCCTCGGACCGGTCGACGAGAACATCTTCCGTCAGCTGGGCGTCCATGTGACCAGCGAGCCGGTCTACCAGACGGAGAAGCTCTACCGAAAGCGTTGAACCAGTAAGAAATTCAGGGGAGCCTTACCTTTCTTGCGGGCTCACGTCAAGAGGCCTAACGTCATGAGTTCGGGATATACGGGCGAACTGCCGTCCTTCCACCGAAGACACCCCTCGTCCGAAAGGCTCATCATGTCCGCGCTTGCCACCGTCTCCTCGTGCTCGACCACCTCGTGCTCCTACAACCGTTCCGGGTGCACTGCTTTTGCGATCACCGTCGGGGGCCCTTCCGGCGGCGCTTCCTGCAGCACCTTCATCGCCCTGGACGCCCGTGGCGGAGGCCAGAGCACCGACAGCCGGGTCGGCGCATGCCAGCGGCTCGACTGCACCCATAACACCGACCTGATGTGCACCGCCGACGGTATTGAGGTCGGTGGCGAGAGCGCACGCTGCGAGTCCTACTCGGCGCGCTGACCACCGGACCACGTCGCCCGGACGTGAGGAGGGGCGGAGACCACGATGTGGCTCCGCCCCTCCTCACGTCCGGGCGATGCTTTCCCGCCGGGAGTCGATACTCAATGGCGGGCACAACGGATCAAATAATCGATCTCAGTACGCAGGCCGGCCAGATCCCGGACCGGACCCCGGAAAGCCCCGTAGACGACATCGGTGACCTCATCACCGACCCTCATCAAGGTCACGCCACCCTCGTCTATGTCGACGCAGAAGACCTCACCACGCACGTGCACACACGGCTGGTGGCTCGGACGTTCAGCCAGTAGGCGGCCGACGAGCCGACCGCCCCTGACCGCCTCGCACACGTCGTGCAGCTCCGGCACCGTCGTGGCCGCGATGACGTCATGCGCAGCGAGTTCGTCGCCTTGCTGAGGAAAGGGCTCTTCTCGAGGGGCCCCGTCGACGATCTCGTCGAAAGACAGGGGCGTCGCCCCGGAGGAGTCGTGGACGAGAACCCGGTCGACCCTGATCGTGCCGATCCTGAGGCCGGGGAGCCCGGCGACGGTCACGATCGTTTCGGGAAGGACGCCTTCCTTCAGGCAGGAGGTCCGGCCTTCCTCGGTCATCCAGTCGATGTCACCGAGCATGTGCACCGTCGCCGAGGTGATCCGCACCCGCGGCTCGGCCGCCTCCCGTCTGATGTCACAGCGCACCTTGACGGGCTCGTCTCCCCAGTCGCTGGATCGCTCGTCGAGAAGGGCCACCACGAAGTCGCCCCGCGTGGTGAGCCCGTGGGCGATCACCGGGTGCCCGCGTTCGGGGTCGATACGGAAAGCCACGAAGGACGCGGCACCTGCGCCGGAGAGGATGCGGCGGGCTGCGGACCGGGTACGACAGGCCAGGGCCTGCTCGAGCTGGAGAGTGGCCGAGCCGGAGGGCGGCGTCATAAGCAGGACCTTTCGCCGGTGAGTCAGGTGAGCCTTACCTTACCTTTCCTGTTTTCCCGAGGAGTCCGACCGCCCTGGAGATGTGCCCCACCTCCTCGATCAGGGGCGCGCCGCGCCCCGCCGCCAGTAGCCGGAGAAGAGGACCGAGCGACGATTCAGGCCGCACTCCTTCACCAGATGGCGCCGCCCCGCAGCCGCCAGTGACTGCTCACCGCAGACCCAAGCGTAGGTCACCCCCGTCGTATCGGCCTCGGCCACGAGGGGAAGCACCGCCGAACCTGGGTCGCCCTCCCCCCGACAGACCTGGATGATCTCGAAGGGCGCTTGGATCCGAGCGGCATGGTCCGGCGTCGGCAGTTCCACGTAGGCGATGACGGCATCCGTCGACCCGACGGTTTCCTGCACGTGGTCGGCCATCGCCGAGAGCGCAGGAAAAGCCGCCTCGTCCGCGACGAGCAGATGCCGTTCCCCTTTCACCGGCGCACGATACCCGCCGGTCCCCTCCCGGAATCCGACCTCGTCACCCGGTCGGACCAGGCGCAGGAATGCCCCGCCGGGACCCCCTTCATGGATGACGATGTCGACATCCACCTCGGCCTCGGCAGGCCGGTGCGCCCGGATCGTGTACCACCGCAGATCCGGCCGATCCTGTTCCGGCATCCGGATGATCTCCTTGCGTAGGTCCAGCCGGTTGCCTTCGGGGAGCACGAGCGGTCGGTCAGGTCGAGGCATCACCAGACCGAAGTATTCGTCGGCGCCCAGCCTGGTGTACTCCCGGAAATGCTCGGACCGGAGCGTCAGCCGCCGTACCTGGGGTGCAACATCCTCCACGGCAGTCACCACGGCCCGGGCCAGCTCGTAGACCTCCCGGCGCGGCGGAGTGGCCATCAGGTGCTCGGCCGCGCCGGACATCAAGGCCAGGTAAGCGCGTTCAGCCAGCGAATAGCTCATTCCATCCTTCTTCCAGAAGCAGGGTGCGCTCCCGGAGCGGCCGTGACCTCAGGGGCCACCCCCTCCAGAAAACTAAGGTAAGGCTAACCTCACAAAGGGTGATCGTCCTTTTCCTGGCTACCCTCCGGAATAGGACACCAAGCCACCCGTCGACTCACCACGCGCCCCATCGCGACAACACCCCGCACCTCGCCGAAGCCAGCTCAACGAGCATCCGAACCAGATGCAGCAGCTGCAAACCCGTGCTTCGACCTCGAGCCCGACAGCAGCCTGACAGCGGGTACGTATACTGGTCAGACTCCCGGCCCGGCCGAGTCCGAAGCACGATCGACTCCGACCACCAGGTACGCGGCACGCATGAGACCCGAGCCTCCGGTGATGGTCCGACCAACGGCGGATGGCGATCGGGAGATGTGTGGCGTCCGGCCGGTCATGACACCAACTCTGGAAGGTTCACACGACGTGTCCACAGCGGTACTCGTCCTCAACTGCGGCAGCTCATCTGTCAAGTTCGCCCTCATCGACCCGGTCACGGGGGTCCGCCACCTCAGCGGCCTCTCCGAGCGGGTCGGCACCCCCGAGGTCACGATCACGGCGAAGATCGGCGCCGAGAAGACAGCCCTCGACGGCATGACCAGCACCGACCACCAGGGAGTCGTCGGCCGGATCCTCTCCTGGGTCACCGAATGGGCCCAGGCCCACGGCGTGGAGATCAGCTCGGTCGGCCACCGGATGGTCCACGGCGGCGCCTCCTTCGCGGAGTCCGTCCTGCTCGACGAGGCCGCCATGGCCGAGGTCAGCCGGTGCATCCCCCTCGCGCCCCTGCACAACCCCGCCAATATCGCCGGGGTCGAGGCCGTCACCGCGACCTACCCCGACGTCCCCCAGGTCGGCGTCTTCGACACCGCCTTCCACCAGACCATGCCCGCCGTGGCCTACCGCTACGCCGTCCCGCAGGAGTGGTACACCGACTACGGTGTCCGCCGCTACGGATTCCACGGCACCAGCCACCTGTACATCTCCGCACAGGCCGCCGAGATGGTCGGACGCCCCCTGTCCGAAATGCGCGTCGTCACCGCCCACCTGGGCAACGGATGCTCACTCACCGCCATCAAGGACGGCATCAGCGTCGACACCTCCATGGGCCTGACCCCCCTCGAAGGCGTCATGATGGGCACCCGCTCCGGCGACCTCGACCCGGGCATCCTCGCCTACATCGCCGGCCGCACCGGCGCCGATGTCGACCAGGTCACCGATGCCCTCAACAAGCGCAGCGGCATGCTCGCCCTCTCCGGCGTCAGCAACGACCTGCGCGAGGTCTGGGCGGCAGCCGACTCCGGCGACGCCGACGCCCTCCTCGCCCTGGACGTCTTCTGCTACCGGATCGCCAAGTACGTCGCCTCGCTGGCCGTGCCGCTGGGTGGCCTCGACCTGCTCGTCTTCTCCGGCGGCATCGGCGAGAACGACGAAGGCGTGCGCGCCCGCGTCATCGAGCACCTGGGCTTCCTCGGCCTGGTCCTCGACGCCGAGGCGAACAACGCCTGCATCCGGGGCGCCGCCGGCACCATCACCCAGCCGGGAGCAGCGGCTGCGGTCGTCGTGCCCACCGACGAAGAGCTCGTCATCGCCCGCGACGCGCAGCGCATCACTGCCGCAGCGGGACAGGAAGGCTGAGATGAGCCGCCGCATCCTCGTCGTCCCCGCCAACCACGGCGCCGACTGCACCGCCACCGCCCTGGGCCTGCTGCAGGCCCTGGACGAGCGAGGCATCGACGTGGGCTACCTCAAGCCCTTCGCCCAGGCGTTGCACGGCCGCCCGGACCACGCCGTCGACCTGGTCCGCCTGGTCACCCCGCTGAACCCGCCCGCCCCCATCAGCGTCGCCGCGCTCGAAGCAGGCCTGTCCAAGGGACAGGACGACGACCTCATGGAAGAGGTCGTCGCCCTTGCCGACGAGACCCTCTCCGCCCATGACGTCGTCGTCATCGAGGGGCTGGTCCCCTCCGGGGAGAACGTCTACTCCCAGCGGGTCAACCACATGCTCGCCAAGGCGCTCGACGCCGAGGTCGTGGTCGTCGGCGCCATCAAGGACCACGACCCACAGGCCATCGCGTCCATCACGACGGGCAGCGCCGCCAGCTACCGAGTGGGTGAGGCCAGCCGAGTACTCGGCATCGTCCTGCGTCGGGGCGCACCGGGAACCGAAGCCGACTACCGGGCCGCTTTCGAGAACAGCGGTGAGCGTGTCGTCGGTTTCGTGGAGGCCACCGAGGCCACGGGTTGGCCGCGGGTCAGCGATCTCGCCCAGGAGCTGGGCCTGAAGAAGCTGAACGACGACGGTGACGAGACCCGGCGTATCAAGTCGACAGCCGTTCTGGCCCAGTCGATGCCGGGCTTCCTCCCCGCACTCAAGGACGGCCAGCTGGTCGTCGTCCCCGCCGACCGGCACGATGTGCTGGTCTCGGCCGCGCTGGCCACCATGAACGGCGTGCGTCTGGCTGGGGTCCTGCTCACCGCAGGCATCCGGGCCGACGAGCGGGTGCTGGAGCTCTGCCAGCCCGCGCTGAAGACCGGTCTGCCGATCTACGCCACCGAGGACCACACGATCGACGCGGTCAACCGGGTGCTCTCGCACGGCCCGGAGGTCGCTCCCGACGATGACGCCCGCACCCGTCTGGTCATGGAGACCACGGCCAGCGTCCTCGACGAGGAGTGGGTGGAGTCCCTCACCGACGACCGGGCGAAGCGCCGCCTCAGCCCGGCCGCCTTCCGTCGCTACCTGACCACGCGCGCCCGCCAGGCCGGTAAGCGCATCGTGCTGCCGGAGGGCTCGGAGCCGCGGACCGTCGAAGCCGCGATCTCCTGCGAGAACAAGGGCATCGCGCACTGCGTGCTCCTGGCCCCTCGGGACGAGGTGGAGACCACGGCCAGCCGGTTGGGGCTCACCCTGCCGGAGTCGATCGAAATCATCGATCCGACCGACATCCCGCAGAAGTACATCGACGCCCTGGTCGAACGCCGCAAGCACAAGGGCATGACCGAAGCCGCTGCTCGTGAACAGCTGTGCGACTCCGTCGTCTACGGCACCGTCATGGTGCACCTGGGCGAGGTCGACGGTCTGGTCAGCGGCGCGGTGCACACCACCGCGAACACGGTGCGTCCGGCGCTGCAGATCCTGGGCACCAAGCCTGGGGCGAAGCTGGTCAGCTCGGTGTTCTTCATGGGCTTGCCCGACGAGGTCGTCGTCTACGGCGACTGCGCGATCAACCCCGACCCGAATGCCGACGAGCTGGCCGACATCGCGATCCAGTCGGCCGATTCGGCAGCTGCTTTCGGTCTGGACCCGCGGGTCGCGATGATCTCCTTCTCGACCGGGACCTCCGGCTCCGGGGCGGATGTGGAGAAGGTCGCAGCGGCGACGAACCTGGTCAAGGAGCTGCGTCCGGACATCGCCGTGGACGGCCCCCTGCAGTACGACGCTGCGACGACCGCCTCGGTCGCCCGCTCGAAAGCACCGGACTCGCCGGTGGCCGGTAAGGCCACGGTCTTCGTGTTCCCCGACCTGAACACCGGGAACACGACCTACAAGGCCGTGCAGCGCTCCGCCTCGGTCATCTCCGTCGGCCCGATGCTGCAGGGCATCGCCGCCCCGGTCAACGACCTGTCGCGTGGCGCCCTGGTCGAGGACATCGAGTACACGATCGCGCTGACCGCCATCCAGGCCGCAGCGCCGTCGGCCTGATCCAGGACCCGCTAGAACGCGGTGGTGCCCCCGCCCTCGGGCGGGGGCACCACCGCGTTCTGCTGCGCTCAGGCAGCTTCCGGGTCTGGTTGGTGAAGGCCGAAGACATTGTTCTCGGTGTCGTGGTAGTACCCCTGCCAGGCCATCCCCGGTAGGGCGAACTTCTCCATGGCCACGGTGCCCCCGGCTTCCTCGATCCGAGAGGCCAGGGCGTCGTAGTCCTCGGTCCCGACGGTGAGGACGGCTCCCGCGACTGGACCACCGACCTCCGGGTTGGGCGTCTGACGTTGCATGATCGCACCGTTGATCCCCGGCTCGCCGTCCTCGCCGGTGACCACCCCGTAGTAGGGCGCACCGACGTACTCGCTCCAGTCCTGCATCTGCCAGCCGAAGACCTGCTGGTAGAAGGCGACAGCCCGGGGGACGTCCGCGGCATGGATCTCGAAATGGATGACTCGCGACATTGATCCATTCTCCTGGTGGTGTCACCGGAATGCCACTGGAGCGCTGCGAGCACCACTACAGTGGCGAGATATCCGAAATAACCGATTTTTCCGCGTCAGCGGAATCGAGTCCAAGATCATCTCCCCCGTCGATTGGAGAGAATGTGCCCAGGCTGACGATCATGATGGCTGCCCGTAACGCAGAAGAAACCGTCGCGAAGGCCGTCTCCTCGACCCTGCGAGCTGCACCCGCCGACACCGAACTGGTCGTCTGCGACGATGCAAGCACCGACCGGACCATCGAAAAGATCGAGTCCTTGGCCGACCGTCGGGTCCGGGTGATCCGCCACGCCGCATCACAAGGCAGCGGCGCAGCACGACAAACCGTTCTGGATTCCACAGACAGCGAATTCGTCGCGAACATGGACGCCGACGACATCTCCTTGCCCTGGCGTTTCCGCCGGGCGATTCCCGCACTGGAAGGACATGATGCCGTCTTCAGCGGCGCTGTGGCCTTCGGTACCGGCTACCCCGCCCGGCCCAGTCTGACCTTCTCCCTACCGGCCCAGGAGATGCCGACGATCCTGGCGATCCACAACCCACTGTTCCACTCCAGCATGCTGGCCCGCAGAGCCGCGGTGGAAGCGGTGGGTGGTTATCAACGCCTTCGCCGAGGCCAGGACTACGACCTTTGGCTACGAATGTCCGCCAACAGATCGAAACTGAGACGGGTGGCCACGCCGATGATCGGCTACCGGTTCTCCCGGACCCAGATCTCCGGAAGCACCGACTATCTGGCGCTGATGACGGCCCAGCCCGAACTGCAAAGTTCCTACTGGGCGAATCTGAACCTCGTACTCGGCAGCCGGATCGCAGCCCGGCTCGATGCCCACGCCGACCCCGCAGCCATCCGGGATGCCGTGCACCAGCTGGCCCGCTCTTTCCGCCCCGCGACCCGGGCGCGCTACCGCCGAGTGCTGAACCGGGCGACGGTGCCCGCACTCCCCCACCCGGATCAGAGACATCCCCGGAGGGCTGTTCCCACATAGGGCAGCGGCGCCGTCGCTCCGGCCAAGGCCAGGGCGATCACACCGGCGGCGAGGAGGACGGCCGGGCGAGCCGCCGGAGCAGGGTCGACCGGACACACCAGGTGCCGGATCCGTTGCGGACCAGCGGCGTGCAGAGCATGCGCCTCGCAGAACTCGGTCTCACGCGGCCCGGCAGGTTCACCCAGCAGCAGCAAGGCAGAAGCCAGAGCCGGAGTCCCGACACACGCCTTGGCCGCGTCATCGGCCGCGATCTCCAGGTAGTGGGGAACAGCGTCTGCCGCCGCAGCCATGAGCGGCACCGCCCGTAACGGACGGGACAGCAGCGCCGCGAACCCACCGAGCAGGTGGTGTCCTTGCTCGAGATGAGCGGCCTCGTGAGCGAGAACTGCAGCCAGTTCCTTCTGCCCGAGGACGCCGAGCGCCTTGGTGGACAGGACGATACCGCCGCGCCGTCCGGGCAGCGCCACCGCGAAGGGCTGCGGGTCGTCGACCACGAGGACATCGTGTCCATGCAGCGTCGTGGACACTCCCCGGCGACGCAGGCGGGCCGACGCCTGCCTGGTGATCCGGGCCCGACGGGATCCTTCTACCAGCAGGGACGACACGAGGGCGCCTCCGACGAGCGCCGATGCCACGAGAAGAAAAATTGCGCTTGGAGGGATCTCCGTGGCAAAGGGACCGTCGCTGGAGCCGACCGAGCACCGACCACAGCTCTGAGGGGTGTGCCCCAGCAGCCGAGGACCGGCCAGCACCCAGGCGAACAGCGGGCCGAGCGCAAGCGTGGCCAGCACCCACAAGCCCATCCCCGCGGTGAGCAGATGCGCAGCGGTGCGTGGCCGGTGCATCAGCGCGGGCGCGGCCCTGCGGAGCAGGAATGGCGCACCGACCGCTGAGATCAGGAGCCCCAGCATGATCGTCATCGCGACGACCAGAAGTGGATCGATCCCGGCGATCACCGCCGCCCTCCGATCTCCTGGTCAGCGAGATAGGCGCGGAGCAGGGCCCGATCACCTTCAGGAATGGCTTCGACGAAATGCAGGATGGATGCAGCCCGGTCATGGCTGGCGTCGAGGGCATGACTCATCAGGGATGCCGTGTGGGCTTCACGGCTGGTGCGAGCGGCATAGCGTACGGAGCGGCCGTCCTTGTGCGCCTCGACCAGTTCTTTGCCGACGAGGTGACCGAGGACGGTGGCGATGGTCGTGTAGGCGGGGCGCCCGTCGAGGACGGTGATGATGTCGCGGATGGAAGAGGGGCCCCGATCCCAAAGAATGTCGAGGACGTGGGCTTCGAGAGGGCCCAGGCGCGGGCTGTCGGCGTGGCGTGGCGCGCGCATATCACCGGTGCTCTTTCCTCGCGTCATGGCCCCGAGTCTCCCAGACCGTCGACGACGATGCATAGTCGACTATGTGCCATAGTCAAAAGCTCCGGCACAGCACCCGGCGACATCATCCGCACGACGAGGAGAAGCCCATGCCCGAACGACCCACCCCGGCACGATGGCGGTCCTGGGCGGTGCCGATCACGGTCGTCATCGTCGCGGCGTCCCTGCTGCTGCTCACCTATCTGGCGCAGCAGAACAACGGACCCCAGCAGCCGGGCAGCCCTGCTGCGGCCACGAAGTCCACTCCGGACGGGAAGGGGCAGAGCCCTGCTCCGGACGGCATCGAGGAAGCGATCAAGAAGGTACAGCGCCGCGATCCCAAGGATCTGCTCAGCGTTGGGCCTGTCGATGCCCCGGTCGTCCTGATCGTCTTCTCCGACTACCAGTGCACCTTCTGTGCCCGGTGGACCCATACCACTCTCCCGGAGATGAAGAAGCGCGCGGACGCCGGTCAGCTGCGCATCGAGTGGCGCGATGTCAACATGTACGGCGAGAACTCGAAGCGGGCGTCGCTGGCCTCCTACGCCGCTGCCCGTCAGGGACGTTTCTGGGACTACCACGACAAGCTCTTCCCCGAAGGCAAAACGCGCCCCAAGCCTCAGATGACCGCTGACGCGCTGATCGCCACTGCCACGGAGATGGGACTGGACGCGAAGAAGTTCAAGGAGGACATGGAGAGCACCGAAGCTCTTGGGGAGATCGCCCGGAACGAGAAGCTGGCGACCGATCTCGGTGCCGCTGCCACTCCGGCCTTCCTCATGGGCACGAAGCCGATCTCCGGGGCACAGCCGACCGAGGTCTTCGTGCAAGCCTTCGAGCAGGCTCTCGCGGCGAGCAAGCACTGACCGATGGATATCGGACTACTCGCTGCTTTTCTCGGTGGCACGCTCGCGCTACTGAGCCCGTGCGGGGCTCTTCTGCTCCCGGCGTTCTTCGCGGCGACGGTGGGCACCGGTCCTCGGCTGCTCCTGCACGGGGCGCTCTTCTACGCCGGACTGTTGACGGTTCTGGTTCCCTTGGGGTTGGGTGTCGGCGCGCTGGGATCGGTCGTGGCCACCCAGCGCGACACGATCGTGCTGGTCACAGCGATTGTGCTGGTGCTCCTCGGGTTGGCTCAGATGGCTGGGTTGGGTTTCGACGCCGCTAGCGCGCTCCCGGGGATTCGTGGCCTCCAGGAGAGCACGACCCGCCGCACCGGCGCACTCAAGACGGTCCTGCTGGGCGCGGCCGGTGGAGTCACCGGCTTCTGTGTCGGGCCGATCCTGGGCGCGGTGCTCACTTTGGCTGCGACGCGTGGCAACACGGTTGCTGCCGGCGGGCTGCTCGCCGTGTACGGCGCGGGGATGGTTGTTCCGCTGCTGTTGATCGCCGCAGCCTGGCACCGGATGAGCGATCATTCCCGGGCTGCGTTGCGAGGACGCCCGGTGCGGGTCTTCGGGCGGGAGCTGCATTCGACATCGCTGCTCACCGGGGCCTTGATCGTGGCCCTGGGGGTGCTCTTCTGGGCCACCGACGGGCTACTGACGATGCCCGAGCTGGTTCCGGTGAGCACTCAGGACTGGTTGCAGCAGCAGGTCGCCGCGCTGGCCCGCAGCTCGTACGACGTCATCGCCATCGTGCTCGTCGCCGCGGTGGTCCTGGTGGTCTGGGCGCGGAAACGGTAGAACACCAGCGACCCCGGACACCGCGCGAGCCCGCCCTCACACCCGACGCGTAGGGGTGAGGGCGGGCCGCTTTCCGACCGGGCTCAGTCCCAGGAGAGGGAGCCGCCGGTCTGGTATTCGGTGACCCTGGTCTCGAAGAAGTTCTTCTCCTTGACCAGGTCCATGGATTCGGACATCCACGGGAAGGGGTTCTCGTCCTCGCCGTAGAGGGGCGCCAGGCCCAGCTGTCCGCACCTGCGGTCGGTGATGAAGTGCATGTACTGCTCGACGTGGGCGACGGTCATGCCGAGCATGCCGCGCGGCATGATGTCGCGGGCGTAGGCGATCTCCAGGTCACAGGCCTCCCGCAACATGGTGCGCACCTCGTCCTGGAAGTCGACGGTCCACAGGTGCGGGTTCTCCAGTTTGATCTGGTTGATGCAGTCGATGCCGAAGTTCAGGTGGATCGACTCGTCACGCAGGATGTACTGGTACTGCTCGGCGATACCGACCATCTTCCCTCGGCGACCCAGCGAGAGGATCTGCGCGAAGCCGGTGTAGAACCACATCCCTTCGAAGACGACGTAGAAGGCGACGAGGTCGCGCAGGAAGGCCTGGTCCGCCTCGACGGTGCCGGTGGCGAAGGTGTCCGACTCCAGGTTCTGGGTGTATTTCAACGCCCAGGCATCCTTGTCGGTGATGGAGGGCACCTCGCGGTACATGTTGAACAGTTCGCCCTCGTCGAGGCCGAGGCTGGTGCAGATGTACTGGAAGGTGTGGGTGTGCACGGCTTCCTCGAAGGCCTGACGCAACAGGTACTGACGGCATTCGGGGTTGGTGATGTGCCGGTAGACGGCCAGGACGATGTTGTTCGCCACGAGTGATTCCGCCGTGGCGAAGAACCCGAGGTTCCGTTTGAGCATGAGGCGTTCGTCGTCGGTGAGGGCGTCCGGCGAGCGCCACTGGGCGATATCGGCCTGCATGGCGACCTCGGTGGGCATCCAGTGGTTGTGGCAGCCGGCGAGGTATTTCTCCCAGGCCCACCCGTACTTCATGGGCAGGAGCTGGTTGACATCGGAACGTGCGTTGATCATCGCCTTGTCGTCGACGTGGACCCGGCCGACGTCCTGGACGTGCAGGCTGTCGAAGGACGCGCTGTCCTGGGCGTTCTGGGTGGCGGTCACTGGCAGGCCTCGCATTCGGGGTCGGTGAGTGAGCAGGCGGCCGGGGCGACGGCGGGTCCGGCCGGGATCTCGACCGGCCCGGCAGCCGGCACCGGGGCGGCGAGCGCCGCTGGGGAGACGGCGTTGAGGCGACCGTCGGTGCCTCGGAGGGTGGACTTCTCGACCTGGGTGGCGGCGCGGGCGCGCAGGTAGTAGGTGGTTTTCAGTCCGGATTTCCAGGCGGAGCGGTAGAGTTCGTCGAGGGCTCGTCCGCTGGGTTCGGCGACGTAGAGGTTCAGGGATTGGGCTTGGTCGATCCATTTCTGGCGTCGGGAGGCGGCTGCGATCAGCCAGCGGGGGTGGATGTCGAAGGCGGTGGCGTAGATGCGTCGCAGGTCGTCGGGGATGCGGTCGATCCGGTCGAGTGCGCCGTCGTGGTACTTGAGGTCGGCGATCATCCGGTCGTCCCAGAGGCCGCGTTCTTTCAGGTCGCCGACGAGGTGGGCGTTGACGACGGTGAAGTCGCCGGACATGTTGGCCTTGACGAAGAGGTTCTGGAACTGGGGTTCGATGGAGGGGGCGACTCCGCAGATATTGCTGATGGTGGCGGTGGGGGCGATGGCCATCACGTTGGAGTTGCGCATCCCGTTGGTGCGGACGTGTGTGCGCAGCCGGTCCCAGTCGAGGGTGTGGCTGGTGTCGATGTCGAGTTCGCCGTCGTGTCGGGTGGCGGCCAGAAGTTGGAGGGAGTCGATCGGCAGGATGCCGCGGCTCCACAGGGAGCCGTCGAAGCTCTGGTAGCTGCCGCGTTCGGCGGCGAGGTCGGCGCTGGCTTCGATGGCGAAGTAGCTGAGGGTCTCGGTGGAGTAATCGGCGAAGTCGACGGCTTCGTCGCTGGCGTAGGGGATTCCGAGGGTGAACAGGGCGTCCTGGTGTCCCATGAGCCCGAGGCCGACCGGGCGGTGCCGCAGGTTGGAGCGGCGGGTCTCGGGGATCGTGTAGTGGTTGATGTCGATGACATTGTCGAGCATGCGTACTGCGGTGCGGACGGTGCGCCGGAGTTTGTCGACGTCCAGTCCGGTGGGGGTGATGTGCCGGGCGAGGTTGACCGAGGCGAGATTGCAGACGGCGACTTCGTCGGCGGTGGTGTTGAGGGTGATCTCGGTGCACAGGTTGGAGGAGTGCACCACCCCGGTGTGTCCTTGGGGGGAGCGCACATTGCAGGGGTCTTTGAAGGTGATCCAGGGGTGGCCGGTCTCGAAGAGCATGGTGAGCATGCGCCGCCACAGGTCCTTGGCGGGGAGTCTGCGGTGCAGCCGGAGTTCGCCGCGGTCGGCGGCGGCCTCGTATTCGGCGTACCGGCGGCTGAATTCTTCGCCGTACAGGTCGTGCAGGTCGGGGGTCTCGTCGGGGGAGAACAGGGTCCAGGAGCCGTTGGATTCCACTCGGCGCATGAATTCGTCGGGGATCCAGTGGGCGGTGTTCATGTCGTGGGTGCGGCGGCGGTCGTCGCCGGTGTTCTTCCGCAGGTCGAGGAATTCCTCGATGTCGATGTGCCAGGTCTCCAGGTAGGCGCAGGCGGCGCCTTTGCGTTTGCCGCCCTGGTTGACGGCGACGGTGGTGTCATTGGCGATCTTCAGGAAGGGGACGATGCCTTGGCTGCGCCCGTTGGTGCCGTGGATGTGGGCGCCGAGGCCGCGGACGGGGGTCCAGTCGTTGCCCAGTCCGCCGGAGTACTTCGCGAGGAGGGCGTTGTTCCGGTAGGAGGAGAAGATGCCGTCGAGGTCGTCGGCGACGGTGGTGAGGAAGCAGCTGGAGAGCTGGGGGCGGGTGGTCCCGGCGTTGAACAGGGTGGGCGTGGAGGTCATCAGGTCGAAACCGGAGAGCATCCGGTAGAACTCGATGGCTCGGGCCTCTCGGTCGTCCTCGCGCAGGGCGAGTCCCATGGCGACTCGCATGAAGAAGGCCTGGGGCAGTTCGAAGCGGGTTCCGTGTTCGTGCAGGACGTAGCGGTCGTAGACGGTCTGGAGCCCGAGGAGCCCGAAGTCGAGGTCGGCGGTGCCGTCGAGGGCTGCGCCGATGCGGTCGAGATCGTAGGTGAGCAGTTCGGGGTCGACCCGGCCGAGATCGACCGCCCTGCGGAGGTAGATCGGGAAGTAGCTGGCGTATTCGTCGTTCATCTCCTCGGCGGTGAGCTGTCGAGGCGTTCCGGCGAGGTGGCTGAGGGCTTCGGTGCGCATCCGGTCGAGGAGGAGCCGGGCTGCGACCTGGGAGTAGCCGGGCTCACGTTCGACGAGGGTGCGAGCGGCGAGGATGAGCGCGGTGGCCAGTTCGTCCTGGGTGATGCCGTCGTAGACGGTGCGGCGCAGTTCGCGCAGGACGGGTTCAGCGGTGACATCGGAGATGCCGTGGGTCGCTTGGTCGAGGAGCCGGTGGATGCGCGGCCGGTCGAGAGGCGAGGTGCTGCCGTCGCCTGCGGTGACGGTGATCTCGGGCAGGCCCGTGATGGGTTCCTCGCGCTGGGTCGACGGTGGTGCAGGCGGGGCGGTGGTGCTCGTCATCGTCTGTCTCCTCGCAGGTCGAGGCCGCGGGGTAGGGACGACGGGCGCGCAATGGCATGGCCGCGCGGGGTGTCGCCCGGCCCTCCCTCGAGGCCGTGGACGCGTAGGGCTGTCGCCGTACGCACCGGAGGCAGGTCTTCGGACTCATGGGCGTGGTTCGGGCTGGTCGCCGTCTCCGCCTACTGCCCGTCGCTTCCCAGGCTGTCGCCCAGTGCTCTTGACGGGTGTCGTTCCCATTCACCGCTGCGGGGCAGCCCCGGATTCACACCGGGTTCCCTCTTTCCCCACGCTCGACGAGCGCGGACCACCAGCGACACAAACCCTACATGTTGTGGTGCCGAAGAAAAAAACCCGAAGATATTGGCGTGTCGAAGCCTCAGCACTCCTGCAGTCCACCGAGAGATCCCCCGCGAACTCAACGACCAGCTCAAGAACGTCTCGGATGAATCCGGCGAAAAAGACAGCAGGCCAACAGGTTCCATAAGTAGGCCCTTCCCTCGCCCCTCAGCATCACCTATCATCTGTTCAGATATTCAGATGTAGCGTTCATTGGAGGTAGGCATGTCGGAGACCGTTCGGGGGCTCGATGGCTGCGCGACCGGTTCGGCCAATCCGGACAAGGTCCGTCTCGTCGCGAGACAGATCCCTGCAGAGGAGGAGATCACCCGGGTCAGCGCCCTGTTCAAATTGCTCGGCGATGCCACGCGGACCCGGATCCTGTACGCCTTGCTCGAAGGCGGCGAGCTGTGTGTCTGCGACCTGGCCGCAGCCACCGGAACAACCGAAACCACTGTCTCCCAAGCACTCCGGCTGCTCCGCGCCTCCGGTGTCGTCGCCGGCCGTCGCGAAGGTCGCAATGTCTTCTACCGGCTGTTCGACGCCCACGTCCGGATGCTGCTCGATGTCACCCGCGAACACACCCTGCACGAACATTCCTCCGAGAGCAGCACGGGCCGCAGCGAGCAGCTGAGGGACGCGCGATGAGCGGCCATGGGCACGGACATGGGCACGGACACGCCGTCAGCGTTTCAGCCACTGGGCGCCACCAATGGCGCCTGGCGGTCTCCTTCGCCCTGATCGCCGCCTTCTTCGTCGTCGAACTGGTCGCCGGCCTCGCCGCAGGATCCCTTGCGCTGATCAGCGACGCCGGACATATGGCGGCGGATGTGGTCACTCTGGGAGCAGCACTCGTCGCCTCCCGCATCGCCACCCGCCCTGACACCACCGGGCGACGGACCTTCGGCTCCTACCGGGCCGAGGTCTTCGCCTCCGGCCTGGCCGTCATGATCATGCTCGGGGTATCGGCCTACATCGCCGTCGAAGCCATCGCCCGCCTGGGCGCGCACCACGAACCGGCCTCGACCACCATGCTGGCCGTCGGGACGCTAGGGCTGGTGGTCAACGTGATCGGCTTGGCTCTGCTGCACAGCGGAGCTGGAGAGAGCCTCAATGTCAAAGGCGCCTACCTCGAGGTCCTGGCCGACACGCTCGGTTCAGTGGGCGTCATCGTGGCCGCTGCCCTCGTCCATTTCACCGGGTCACCCTGGTGGGACACCGGCGTGGCACTGGCCATTGCCCTTTTCGTGGCAGTGCGCGCCTGCGCCCTGGGCAAGGAGGTTCTTGCCGTTCTGGGGCAGCACGCCCCCGCGGGCATCGAACCCCTTCAGGTCCAGAAAGCTCTGGAAGAGGTCCCCGAGGTCACCGAGGTCCACGACCTCCACCTGTGGCAGCTGACTTCCGGCATGAATGTGGCCACCGCCCATCTGGTCACCACGGCCGAACACAAAGCAGACATCCTGACCCTGGCCAGCGCCATGCTGCGGGAGAAGTTCGACATCGCCCATGCCACCCTCCAGGTGGAGACGACGGAGCGCGCTCAGTGCCTGGGCGCAGACTGGTGAGCAGTCCCGGAGAGATGAGCAGCACTCCCAGGCGGCTCGGCCAGGCCTCCCGCAGGCCGAGCCGCCGCCCTGCAAGTTCACCGGCATGTCAATAAAAGATTTTCATTTTCGCTAATGGACAGGGGGCCTGATGGCCTCCCGCGAACTCGAAAGACACCCGGCAGATCCGCGTAGGCCGCAGAACTCACCGCCGGGCCGCCCCCCACGGGAACAATCCCACCCCGTCGAAAGACATCTCCGTCGAGATGTCCTCCAGCCCCCCCGCCGGCCCCCTCATCCACCCCGGGCCACCTTGCCGTTGATGGCGGCTATTCCCTTGCACTGCAAGGCAATTCGGAAATTTATCTGCCCGCAGGACAGTAAAAGAAAGCCTCACACCCCCGCAGGAGATCAGTACTAGAGCTGATATCAGCAGCTTGCGCCCATCGACCGAATCATGGCTCACTAATTCCTCACCTAGAACTACGGGAAGCCCACTTCGAAACAGAGCGAAGCCCGCCCTTATAGATATAGCCGTAAATTTTTTTAGAAAAATATGTGAACTCTCCCGAAAGCACCTGAGGGGCCCAGAAATTCGCTGGTCAGAACCGGTGCTACGATGCCCACGCAGCGCTCCTATGTGATACATGGAGCATCATCGCTAACGCCATTTATCACAAAAGGTGCACTGTGCCTCACTTCCTCACGTTCACCCACGACGAAAACAGTGAAATCCCGGCTTCGCGCCCGCACTGAAGCAGAGCCGTGGGTCACCCCACCCATGGGCATGGGTAAAAACGGAAAAAGGAACGCCATATGCGCATTGCACGAGGTCTCGCCTGCCTTGTCGTCTCCGCGACAGCGTTGACGGGTATCGCACCCGTCGCCTCCGCAGCCGAGATCCGGAAGCCTCCGGGCACCTCCGGCGCCTCGACGGTCACGGGAGTGGCCGAAGCGAGCCGCCCCGCTTTCTACGAACCACCGAAACAGATTCCGGCCAAGCCCGGCAGCATCATCCGCAGGGAAAATGCCCGACGAGGCATCGACCCGCTCAATGTGGCATCGGTCGCCTACCACTCGACACGCCTGCTCTATTCCTCGATCGACCGCAGCGGGACACCCGTCGCCATCTCCGGAATGCTCGTCGTACCGGCCACCCCCTGGAAAGGCAAGGGCCCCCGACCGGTCATCGCCTATGCCCCGGTCACCCAGGGCATGGCCGACCGCTGCGCGCCCTCCCGCCGTTCCGCACGACTCCTCGCCTACGACGAGCTCTTCTACTGGAACCTCCTCCGAGACGGCTACGCGGTCGCCATGACCGACTACCAAGGGCTGGGCACCCCCGGCACCCACACCTACATGAACCGGGTCTCCCAAGGACGAGCCGTCCTCGACATCGCCCGGGCCGCCCTGAAAGTCAGGGACGCCGGGCTCGACCCCGATGCTCCGATCGGGATCGCCGGTTACTCCCAAGGCGGTGGCGCCGCCGCCTCAGCAGCCGAACTCGCCTCCAGCTGGGCCCCCGAACTCAAGGTGAAGGGGGCCTCGATCGGAGCGCCTCCGGCAGATCTCAGCAAGATGACCTCGGGCATCGACGGCAAAGAATCCTCGATGTTCGTGATGTACGCCTTGGCCGGGTTGATGAGCAGCTACAAGCTGAACCCCAACACCTACCTGAGCGAAGAAGGCAAGTACTACCTGCGCAGGGCGGAGGACAGCTGCATGGGGGACAAGAGTTCCCTGGCGAATGTGCCCTCCAATGTTCTGCTGAAGAGCAAGAAGCCTCTCTCCGAGATGTTCGGCCATGAGCCTTTCCGCTCGATCCTGGCCGACAACAAGATCGGCAACCGGAAACCGAATATGCCGGTGATGATCACTCATTCCACCAAGGACGAGACCATCCCGTACGCCTTGTCCAGCCGACTGAAGCAACAGTGGTGCGCGGCGGGTACCCCGGTCGCCCTGCTCCCCAACCAGGCGAAATCCCACGCCTGGGGGATCAAACCACACATCATCGACAGCCGGATCTTCTTCACCCAGCTGTTCGCCGGAATCAAAATCGAGAGCAGCTGCGGGCAGTAGGTGCCTCTGCGCAGTACCTGATGGGCCACGGAGAGTCGACCAGCGGACCCGGTCAGCTCCCCTTCCCCGTCGTCCGGGGTGTTGCCCTGCACCCCGGACGACCTCCCTCCCCCACCGAGGGGTCCGATCACGACAGGAACGACCGGGCAGGGGCATACCGGAAAAGGCCGACAAAGAAACTCAGTTCCCTTGTCGGCCTTTCAGTTTCCCAACTTGTGATGGTGCTACCATGCCGACGCCGCACCCCTATGTGCTATAGGAAACATCCCCTAATTTCCTGGTCAAGCCTATCCGGGGCATGGCATGTCAGGGCCGTCCGACCCCACGGCAGCGCCCTGACACCTGCCGTCCACCCCGGTACGGCAGGAGCACGACAGATGTCTCACCGTGACAACGGTGAAAACAGAAAAGGGAACGACCCTATGCGCCTTACCCGAGACCTCGCCTGCCTCGTCGTCTCCGCGATCGCCCTGACCGGCATGACATCCCCTGCCTCAGCCACCGAGAACCGGAACACCCCGGGCACCGCCGGAGCAAAGCCCATCACCGAGATCACCGAGAAGAAGCGCCCTGCTTTCTACGAACCACCGAAGGACATCCCCCGCGAACCCGGACGCGTCATCAGGTCGGAATATGCCTCACGCCAGATCGATCCGCTGCGCGTAGGCGCCCTCTCCTCCAAGGCGAACCGGGTTCTCTACTCCTCGGTCGACCGCACCGGAACACCGATCGCCGTCTCGGGCTTGGTGGTCGTCCCCACCTCCAAATGGAAGGGCAAGGGACCCCGCCCGATCATCTCCTATGCGCCGGTCACCCAGGGCATGGCCGACCACTGCGCCCCTTCACGCCAGGCAGCCCGGTTCATGGCCTTCGAGGAGCTCTTCTACTGGAATCTGCTCCAAGACGGCTACGCCGTGGCCATGACCGACTACCAAGGGCTGGGCACCCCCGGCACCCACACCTACATGAACCGCATCTCCCAAGGACGAGCCGTCCTCGACATCGCCCGGGCCGCGATCAACCTGCCCGGATCGGGGCTCTCACCCGAATCACCGGTAGGGATCGTCGGCTACTCCCAAGGCGGTGGCGCCGCCGCCTCAGCAGCCGAACTCGCCTCCAGCTGGGCCCCCGAACTCAAGATCAAAGGCGTCTCGGTCGGAGCACCTCCCGCCGACCTGGGACAACTGGCTCAGGTCGTCGACGGCAAACAGACCTCCATGTTCATGATGTACGCCCTCACCGGCATCATGGCCGGCTACGGGATCAACCCGAAGACCTACCTCAGCGACGCCGGGGAGAAGATGCTCGCCCGCGTGGAGAACAGCTGCCTCGGTGACAAGAACGCCTTCGCCAAGGTCTCATCCCTCAGTCTGTTGAAGAACGGGAAGCCCCTGATCGAACACTTCAACCGCGAACCCTTCGCCTCCATCCTGAAAGAGAACACGATCGGCAGGCACAAGCCGAATATGCCCGTCCAGATCAATCACTCCACCAAGGACGAGACGATCCCCTACTCCGCAGGCAAAACGCTTCACCAGCAGTGGTGCAAGGCTGGCGCCACCGTCGCACTGAACCCCAACGGCGGACTCTCCCACGCCCTGGGACTGACCCCGCACACCAAGCAGACCCGAGCCTTCTTCAAGCAGATGTTTGCCGGACAGAAGCTCGTCGGCAACTGCGGAAAGCCGTCCTGACCCACCCGGACGACACACCGACGGACAGCACAGACCGGCCCGGCCTGCTCGCTGAAGTCCCCCTGGGGCATCAGTGCGCAGGCCGGGCCGGCCGCTGGGCCAAGGCCCCTGGAACCACCCGAAGCGGGTAATACGGAAAGATCCGATCAAAAGGTGTTTCCGGATGCCCTCGGGGAATATCGAAGCGACGATTCACCATCGAGCACCGAAACAGGCGGACACCTACCGACGGCGAGTGAATTTACTCGTCGCCAGGGAACAGGATTTATCCGCATCACACACATTCCAAAAAGACGTGATCCACACATACCGTCCCACCCAGGCCGCGACCAGAGTTGTCCGGCACCAGAGTTTCGACCAAGAAAATTAAGGAGACACCCAAGAAAATAATGTAGAGCGTCTCCCTCCACCTGCTCAAAGAAACATCTACGCCAATAGTGTTCCATCTTCTCGTCAGGCGACGGAAGCAGTGGAGCGCACGGAGTCGAGAACGCAAGCATGCCGCGCGGGAGCAACCGAAGCAGCTTCCCCTTCACCGCCCCGAGAGAACAGCAGGTCCACGGGCGGAATCCCCAGGCTCTTCAACGCTCCTCACCACTCAGGCCCAAGGGCCTGAACTTCCCGAATTCCCCGAAGGCTCAGAAGAAGCCGGGAGAGAACAGGATTGGGGTGACTCGATGCACCTACGGGGGAATATAATCACTCCGCTTCTTCCAGCACTTCACACTAAGGGACCCACGTGCGCATACTTCTCAATCTTATTTGGCTCGTCTTTTCTGGCTTCTGGCTTTCTTTAGGCTATGCTCTGGCTGGAATTATTTGCTGCATCCTGATCATCACCATCCCCTTCGGGATCGCCTCCTTCAGAATGGCGAACTATGCCCTCTGGCCTTTCGGCAGGGAGGTCATCTCTCGGCATGACGCCGGCGCAGGTTCAGCTATCGGAAACATTCTTTGGTTCATCTTCTGCGGATGGTGGCTCGCCCTTGCCCACATCGGCACCGCGATAGCTCTGGCAGTCACCATCATCGGCATTCCACTGGCCATCGCGAACGTCAAGATGATCCCGCTGACATGCTTCCCCTTCGGCAAGATCATCATCGACAGCGACGAACTGGCCTACCACCGGTAAGGGCCCTGGCCACACAGGCCCATCCCCCGACCTCCAGACATCTCGACGTCAAGGTGGTCGGGGGAATCTTTATCAAAAGGTCATTCAGCGCAACAGTGCGACTTCGCCTGATCGAAAAGATCACACCATTCCCTGCGAATAAGTATCTCCACGCCGAGAAACAGGGTTCTCACACCCCTGCGAATGCACTCCTCAGACGCCCAAGGCACACCCTCTACCCGCCCCTGAAACCACTCGAGTTCACGAATCCTCCACCCTCACGAAAATTCTCGGAAGGACCCTGAGATACTTACCGCTGGTTGCTGCCGACCCTCTTTGTGACAGTGATTGTCTTCACGAGGGGTGAGGTTCGCTGCCCAACAGCCAAACCCAGGAAATGTGGCGCGGCTGACCACCGTGGAGACTCCAAGAACGAGGAGAGAGACTCGTGCACATCCTGTGGGGCCTGGCAGGGATGCTAGGGCTGCTACTCATCGCTTTCGCCGCGTCGACCAACCGGCGAGCCATCAAACCGCGGACAGTACTCGCTGCACTCGGATTGCAGATCGGATTCGGCGTACTCGTCCTCTATGTGCCTGCTGGAAAGATCGCACTGTCGAAGGCCTCCCAAGGCGTTCAGGCCGTCATCGACTCGTCCAAAGCCGGCATCGGTTTCCTCTTCGGGCCGGCTTTGCCGAAGGACGGGCTGGTCTTCGCCTTCCAGGTGCTTCCGGTGATCATCTTCGTGGCTTCGCTCACGTCGATGCTCTACTACCTGGGATGGCTGCAGAAACTCGTCGCCGTGCTCGGTGGCGGATTGGCCAAACTTCTGGGCACCGAGCGCGCCGAGTCGGTCAATGCCGCAGCGAATATCTTCCTGGGCCAGACCGAAGCGCCGCTGCTCATCCGTCCTTATCTCAAGGACATGACCCGATCCGGCCTGTTCGCCGTCATGGTCGGCGGATTGAGCACGGTGGCCGGATCCGTCCTGGTCGGTTATTCACTGCTGGGCGCGAACCTGGATTATCTGATCGCTGCCAGTTTCATGGCCGCTCCGGGTGCCCTGCTGATGGCCAAGATCCTCGTCCCCGAGGACGGCACGATCGACAGCACCACGCCGGCTGTGGCCACTGCCGGCGCATCAGGCGCAGCAGCCCCGCAGGCGGCTCCCGCCGCCTCGTCCTCCACCGAGACCTCCGCGTCCACCGCTGAGAAGACCGAGACCACGTCGGCTGTTGCGGTGAAGGAGAAGGAAGAGGCGGAGAAGAAGGAAGAGCCGAAGAAGAACGAGGCCGTCGAGGAAGAACCGCAGCACCGTAACCTCATCGATGCGGCGGCCTCCGGCGCGGCCGACGGTCTTCAGCTGGCACTGAACGTCGGCGCCATGCTGCTGGCCTTCATCGCACTGATTGCCCTGCTGAACCTCATCCTGGGCATGATCGGTGGTCTCTTCGGCTACGGCGACCTGAAGTTCGAGAGCATCCTCGGCTATGTCTTCTCCCCGGTCATGGCGATGATCGGCGTCCCGTGGGAAGAAGCCGTCCGCGCAGGCAGCTTCGTCGGCCAGAAGATCGTGGTCAACGAGTTCGTGGCCTTCTCGGCCTTCGGCCCGGAAGCGGCGACCTTCAGCGCCAAGACCGGCGCCATCATCACCTTCGCGCTGACCGGCTTCGCGAACCTCAGCTCCATCGGCATCCTGCTGGGCGGCCTGGGCACCATGGCTCCGAACCGCCGTGGCGAAATCGCACACCTCGGTATGCGCGCCGTGCTCGCGGCAACCCTCGCGAACCTGATGAGCGCGGCCATCGCCGGCATGCTCCTCTGAGTTCCGCCTGTACAGAAGCGGGGGCGGACCACATCCATGGATGTGGTCCGCCCCCGCTTCTCATGTCCCGGAACCAGTTCGCCGAACTCGAAGGGGAAAAGAGGGGCCCGATCAGCCGTGGAGCGCCGCCACGACCTGGTCCGGTGGCGGGTTGATCATCGGGATGCCCTCGATGACCACCGTGGGAACGGTTTCGTCGCCTCCGGTGACCGAGCGCACGAAGGCGGCCGCCTCCGGGTCGTCCCAGATGTCGACCCAGACGACCTCGGCTCGCCCGGCAGCTCCGAGGCTGCGCTGAAGTCGGAGGCAATAGGGGCAACCAGCTCGGTAGTAGATGACGACTTCTCCTTCTCCGACAGCACGGATCGCTCCGTCCTGATCGACCTTGACCGGCAAGCGCATCGGGAGGAGCCAACCGGTGAGTGCGAAGAAGAGGACCGCGAGAACGAGTGGCACGGGCTGCCAGCTTCGTATCGCGTCGATCAGTTGAGCCAGCCCGAGAACTGCGCAGATGCCGGGCAGGAGCCATCCAGTTCGCATATCGGTCAGATTAACGAGTCACCCGGGGTGATGAATGGTTCATTTCTGGGTGGTACCGCGTGGGAGCGGGAAGCTGACGTCATGAGCGAGTAATGAAGTACATGAAACGTTTTCCGTTTGCACACAAGGTTTTCGCTGAAAATTGACAGGGCGAATCCCTTGACGGCACAGGAATATTCGCATGCAATATATCGTATGCCTGTTCCTCAAGAAACGACGCCGCTTCGTCGAGGCCTCCTGCGCGAAGACGTTTACTCCCGCCTCCGCGACGCGATCGTGGACGGCACCCTGGCACCCGGCGAAATCGTTCGGGACAGTGAGCTGGCCCAATGGCTGGGAGTCAGCCGGACACCGGTCCGTGAAGCTCTCCTCCGCCTGACTGCAGCCGGCCTCATCCACGCCCGCCCCGGTAAATCCACCGTCGTCGCAGATATCGACGCCTCTGCCATCCGCGATGCCCAAGCCGTGGTGGCCACCATGCACCGACTCGCCGTCGCAGAAGCCGTCGCCGACCTCACCCGGGCCGACCTGGAACAGATGCGGCAGGCCAATCGCCGGTTCGCCGATGCCATGGCCCGTGGTGACGCAGACGCCGCCCTCGCCGCCGACGACGACTTCCACGCAGTTCCGGTCCACGTCTGCGGCAACGCCGCCCTCGCCGCCGTCCTCGACCAGTTCACCCCGGTCATCCGTCGGGTGGAGAAACTGCGCTTCTCCTCGATCCTCGGCCACGACTCGGTGGAGCTGCACGCTCAACTCGTCGACCTGTGCGAGACCGGCGACGTCGAAGGCGCAGCAGAGATCTCCTTCCAGACCTGGCAGACCCTGGCACCTCTGGTCGACTCGATCGCGCCTCCCAACCCCTACGAGACACCCGGCATGTCTGTAGCCCAACCCTTCAATCTCTGAGCCGTCCAGGGGCTCGGAGCTGCTCAGCCAGCACCTCAGGAGAAAGGACGAAGACGTCATGAAACTCCACGACTTCCCCCGCTACTCGATGACTTTCGGGCCGAGCCCGATACATCGTCTCGACCGGCTGAGCAGACACTTGGGTGGGGCACGGATCTGGGCCAAGCGCGAAGATGTCAGCAGCGGCCTCGCCTACGGAGGCAACAAGATCCGCAAAATGGAGTACATCGTCCCCGACGTCCTGGCCAGCGGCGCCGACACCCTGGTCTCCATCGGCGGACACCAGTCCAACCACACTCGCCAAGTCGCTGCTGTCGCAGCGCATCTCGGACTGCGGTGTCGTCTCGTCCAGGAAGACTGGGTGCCCTGGGAAGACCCGGTCAACGACAAAGTCGGGAACATCCTGCTCTCCCGGATGATGGGGGCCGACACCCGGCTGGACCCGGCCGGTTTCGACATCGGCATCCGCAGCTCATGGAAACAGGCGCTGCGTGAGGTCGAGGAAGTCGGCGGACACCCCTACCCGATCCCGGCCGGAGCCAGTGAACACCCCCTCGGCGGATTGGGCTTCGCCAACTGGGCCTTCGAACTCGCCGAACAGGAGAACACGCTCGGGGTCTTCTTCGACACCATCATCGTGTGCACGGTGACCGGCTCCACGCAGGCCGGGATGATCGCCGGCTTCGCCGCGCTCGAGGAACTCACCGGAATCCGTCGACGAGTGATCGGTATCGACGCTTCGGCGACCCTGGCGCAGACCCGGGACCAGGTCGAACGGATCGCCCGTCACACAGCTGAGCTGATCGAGTTGAGACGCGACCTATGCCATGAGGAGATCACCGTTCTGGAAGGCTGGGCCGGGGAACACTACGGTCTCCCCACCGAATCCACCATGGAGGCCATCGCCCTGGGCGCCCAGCTGGAAGCGATGATCACCGACCCCGTCTACGAAGGGAAATCCCTCGCAGGCCTCGTCGACCTGGTCCGATCCCGCGAGATCCCCCAGGACTCCACCGTGCTCTACGCCCATTTGGGCGGGCAACAAGCCGTCAACGCCTACCACCGCCTGTGGCCGACGATGACAGGACCAGTCGATTCAACGCACAATGCTGTTCGCCACCAGACGAGAGAGCCACTCCAGCGGCCCCTTGCCCAGGCGGCCGGGCAGCAGATGCCATAACCACAGGAAGACGAAGAGAACAGCCACCTGGGCGCTGAAATTGGCCCACCCAGTGGGCACCTCAGCGCCATTGGGCAGTTGCCCCGCAGCTGTCCACAGCGCAATACGCCCTTCCAGGAGCACGTGGAAGAAGTAGGCACTCAAGGTCATTCCACCGATGATCGCCATCGGCTTCAACGCCAGCGCGACCGGCCGAGCCAGGCAGAGCAAACTGACCAGGGACATGGCGATCAGCACGATTCCGGCGCTGAACACCAGGCTGGGGGTCGAGGGCAGATAGGCCCCGACTCCCAGCAACCAGCGCCAGTCCTGGGTGAGAGTGGCGTAGTCGCCGATGGCCAAGGTCTTCAGGTCCGACCCCTGTGGTGCACCCCAATGCCCCCAGGCGAACGAGGAGAAGAGGTAGGCACCGGCGCTGAGCACCGCCCCGATGACTGCGATGACTCCCAGGTCACGCACCCGGGAAAGGTCGAAACGACGGACGACCCACAGTCCGATCACCGCGACCCCCAGCCACAGCAGAGCAGGGTGATAGGGCGCCCAGAGCATGCGCATCCACGCGCCGGGGTCGATGGCAGAGGCCCATCCGACGGTCTTGCTGAACCGCTCGGGGTGATCCGTCTGGAGCTGCCAGGCCAACTGCGGAGTACCCATCAGGAGCACCGCCGCCACCCAAGGAAGGGCCCAGGTCCGCAACAGGGCGATGACCGCCACCAAGGCCGTGATCACGGCGAGCCGGACGAGGATGACCGCCACCCCTCCGTTGGGCACGCTCTCCAGGAAAAAGCCGGCCGCGACCAGTACCGATGCACGAAGCCAGGCACGAGCGACCGGTTTGGCCCGAGACCCTCCCGAGGCAGGGACCGCGAAAGCGGCACCGGCACCGATGAGCAGCGCGAAGCCGATGGCATGGGTGTCCCACCAGACCAGTGAAGCCATCTCCGCTCCGAAGATGTGGTTCATCATGATGCCGATCAGGGCCGCCGCGCGTAAGGCGTCGACAGCGACATTGCGGTGACCAGCGCGTGCGGCTCGCGGTCTCATGTGTTCTTCCCCTGGGCGTCGTTCGATGTGTGCTGAAGCCGGACGACCCTGTTCATAGGGAATCGCCAGGAGCACGGGCTCCCCCGATGGTCCCATTACGGGGGAACGAGACGTGAGCAGAACCCCTCACTGATCGAAACCTGTTGCTTAACAGGCAATGGCGCCATTCAACAGAGCTCTGGACCGTTCGGCAGTCTCCCCCGCCGTTCACAGCACGCCCCGCACAGTCGACAGGGCGTCCCGGCCGCTTCGGTCCGATCATGGAAATGTTGCCCGTCCTGTGAGGACTAGGAGTGCACCGCCATGCCCCGCATCAATCTCACCTCGATCTACGTCGACGATCAGGAGCGGGCCTTGTACTTCTACACGGAGATCCTGGGTTTCCTGAAGAAAGACGATCTCCCGCTGGGCGAGCACCGCTGGCTCACCTTGGTCAGCCCCGAGGAACCCCACGGTGTGGAGCTGTGCCTGGAACCCGACAGCCATCCCGCGGCCCGGTCCTTCAAGGCCGCACTCCTCTCGGACGGGATCCCGTTCACCTCGTTCGCCGTGGAGGACGCCCGTCGATTGCACTCCGAACTCACTGCGCGCGGAGTGCATTTCACACGCCCACCCCTGGAGATGGGGAGATTCACCGCGATCGTGCTGGATGACACCTGCGGAAACCTGATCCAGCTGGTCTCGAGCGCGCCATAAGGCCTCCGACCAGCGGATTGGAAAGTTTTCAACTTGCTCCCAGTCCAGTGCCACCACAATCCCAGGAACTTCCTAGATTGCAGCCAGACTGACCGGAAAAGGCTGGTTTTTCACACGGCGAGCCTGACTTAACGCCGCGTACGCAGGGAGCCCCTCCGGGGCTGCGAGCCCCAAAATCTGCTGCAAAACATATGTTTACGCAGGCCGGAGGCCTTTTATTGCCGTTTTTGGGGATCTTTGACGAATCATCCAGGTTGGCCCATGCGTCGCGGCGCATATCACTGCCAGCCACCCCCTAAAGGCCTGGCACCCCCTCAGGCAAGATCAAGCCGAATGTATGGTTGATCGCACTTCCCATTGGGATCGATCCTATAGGAGCTGTCCGTGCGTAACCCTTCTCAGGGACTCACCGGCATCGGCCGTCCCTCCCCGGCCACCTCACCCCCGTAGCAGCGCGGTCCACCGACGGCTCCGCTCCTCCGCCACCGGATCGTGTCCCTCGATCCACAACCGACTCGCCCCACAAGACCCGCCGCCACCCAGCTTCAAGTCCCGCCCTCACCCCAAGGATGTGAAGTGAGCAAGCCTCGCTACCCAGCGATTTCCGGCGCAGCGCTGTTCGAGACCACACCGAACCGCCACGGACACGAGCTTTCCCATCCCACGACAGACCTCCAGGGATGCCACCACCCAAGGCCCTCCCCCAGCAGAACAGATGCCCGTCTCCGCGCCGGCGCCGTCATTCCGCTGCCTCTACGAGGGACATCGCCCGGAACCTGACCAACCCAGCCTCGCCGCAGGCCCGCCCAGTGCGCTTATCGCGGCACTCCGAACTGCTTTTCCTGCCTCAACAGGGCACTCACTGAGGAGAACTCTGTGCACCACCACCCCAAGAGACGCCTCACCGGCCTAGGCTCGGCCTTCCTCGTTCTCGGGATGCTGATCGTTCCCTGGGCCGTTCCCCAAGCCGTTACCCAGGCCGCCGACATCCCGACCACCACCGTCGCCGCAGGGCAGGTGGAAACACTGCCGACGGGGAAGGGCAAAGAGGTCACTTTCGAGGCTCCGGCCAACTGGCAACGCCTGGCCCGGACCGCGAAGAACAGCGTCACCTACACCCAGGGCAAAAGCGCCGTCACCGTGACCGTCGCCGAAGGCGTCAAGGACCGGCAGACCGCTTTCGACCGCACAGTCCGAGCCAGGTCCTTGAAAGGTCTCCTCTTCCATCTGGAAAGACAGACCTTCACCACCAAGAACGACTTCGAGGGCACCCACTGCTCCATCTCGACCAGCGACACCCGCAAACAAGGAAACTGCGCGATGATCACCAAGGACGAGACCTTGGTCGTCGTCTCCTCCCTGAGCGAGTCAGGACATGACCCCCTCGACATCAACTCCTTGATCATCTCGCTCGCACTCAAGGAGGCCAAATGAGTCTTCATCGAGGTTCCACCTCCGAGACCGCCCACCACCACGAGTTCTTCCGCCCTACCTCTGCACTCTGGTGGCTGTACCTGAGCGCTTGTCTGGCCTGCTCCTCAGCCACAGTCATCCACTTCGGCGCCACCATCGCCCAGGTCAAGTACTCCCTACTGACGCTCTTACCCTTCTACCTCGCCAGCGGTCTGTTCTTCTTCTGGATCGTGCTGCTGTGCGATCCCTACCGGGCCCGCCGTCCCTGGGTCATGTTCGCCGCATTCGTCGGTGGCGCAGGGATCACGCTCTACCCGGCCATGAAGGGCAACAACCTGTACCCCGCCTTCCTCCTCCACATCATGAGTGAGGAGAAGGCCTTGGCCTGGATGCCAGCCATCGCCGGGCCAACCACCGAGGAATGGACCAAGATGGCCTGCACCTTGGTGATCATGCTGATCGCCAAGTCCACTCTCACCCGCCCCATCCACGGGCTCCTGATCGGTGCCTGCGTCGGCCTGGGCTTCCAGATCCTTGAGAACATTGTCTACGGGATTGAAGGGTCGATCGGGCATCTCCAAGGCGACCTGACCCAGTCGACCTCCATCGGCATCAGCAGGTTTGCCACCGGATTCGCATCGCACAATCTCTTCACGGCGATCAGCGGAGTCGGTGTCGCCGTCCTGCTTGGTCGCACCGTCGGCGAGCGTTGGTCACGCAGCCGCCGGATCGCCACCTTCCTCGGGCTCTACCTCCTCAGCTGGTTCCTCCACTTCTTCGGAAACTCCATCGGCGCGTTCACTCCCCCTCTCGTCCTGGTTGTCCTCGGAGCCAGCACGATCACCGCCTTCATGGCCTTCGCCCTCGTCCTGCGCTGGGTCTGGCATCAAGAACGCCGCTATCTCGCCGAGGCTGCCACCGCCGTCAGCGGAACAGAACCCGGCGACACCTCCCGGCTCACCGAACTCCAGTCCGCAGCCATCGGCACGCACAAAACCCGCAATGCCTTCCTGAGGAAGATCAAGAAGACCCGCGGAAGGGCCGAAGCCAAAGCAGCACGCACCGACATGCGCAGCTACCTCGAACACCTCCAAGCCTGGGGTCGCCGCGGCACCGGCATCGACGAAGCACACTCTTCTGCGCCCGACGCCGTCGCCTCGACTACCGTTCCGCACCCTCTCGACGACGACACCCTCTATCTGGAACCAGTAGGTATCCGCAGGTGAGAAGACTTCCTCTTCCTCGAACACCGCACGGGCTCTTGGCTACCCGTCTGTCACCCAGCAAGGAGACACACCCGTGAAGGGTCTCACCGACGCCATGCCGGCTACCGTCCTACTCGGGCTCATGCTCGTCACCGGACTAGTACCGCAACAGCTGGCCACCGCCCTCGGCGAACCGACCAGCACAGTCCCACAGAACCACCACGAGGCATTCCCCGTCGGGAAGAAAGGCGACAAGGTCGAATTCCTGGCTCCGGCCGGCTGGGAACGCACCGCACGGTCGTCGAAAGGCAGCGTGACCTACACCAAGGACAAGCGCACCGTGCAGATCGTCTTGTCCCACAATGTCCCCGACCGTGAGATCGGCACCCGACGCCTTGTCCAGGGGTCCGTCTTGGACGGTGAGTTCCTCAAGCTGGAAGAAGCCAAGCTCAAGACGCCGAACGGCTTCGAAGGCCACAGCTGTGTCTTCACCAATCGGGACAACAGCCGACGCGGGAACTGCGCCGTCATCGGTCGCAACGACTTCCTGCTCAAAGTGCTCTCCACCACCGAACGAGGCCAGGAACCACTCAGTCTCGACACCCTCATCTCCTCGTTCACCCTCAAGGAATCGAAGTGACCTCCCCGACCACCGCGACATCCCCCGGTCGTCCCGAACAGTTCGGCCATGAGTTCTTCCGACCGAACTCCTACCTGTGGTGGCTCTACCTGCTGGCCTGCGTATTCTGCTGCGCTGGTCAGACCATCGAGTTGGCCTCCAGTACGACATCGACGCTCAGCACCCTGCCGATCTTCGGGCTGATCTTCGCCGGCACAACGGCGATCTTCATCGCCGCGATGATGCCCGCCGACCCCTATCGAACCCGTCGTCCCTGGATCATGCTGCTCGCCTTCGGCGGCGGATACGCCATCTCCTCGTACCTGTCCCTCCTCGTCAACTCCCCCCTTCCAAGCCTCCTGCTGCACATCTTCGGTGAAGAGATCACGCTGAAGTACAGCGCGACGCTGAGCGGTCCTACCAGCGAGGAATGGTTCAAGACCCTCGTCATCGTCATGGTCATGATGTTGGCCAAGCCGACCATGACCAGGCTCACCCACGGAGCGATGGTGGGTGCCTTCGTCGGACTCGGCTTCCAGATCGCCGAAAACATCTCCTACAGCCTTGATTCCTCCGCCAAGACACCCCGGGAGGACATCGTCGAACCGCTGTTCGTCAACTTCTTCCGCTTCCTGGGCGGGTTCAGCGGTCACAACCTGATCAGCACCTTCGCCGGCGTCGGCGTCGCGGTACTCCTCGGCTGCACGGTCAGCGCACAGTGGAGCCGACAGCAACGGATCCTGGTCGCCTTCGGGCTCTACTGCAGCGCCTGGGGCATCCACTTCGTCTGGAACATCCCGTCGCCTGGTTCGCTCGCCTTCCCCCTGATCTTCGGAAAAGCTGCCGTCGGGATCGCCGTCCTGCTCCTGCTCCTGCGCTGGGTCTGGGCCGAAGAACGCCTCTTCCTGCGCGAAGCCGCAACTGCCGTGAGCGGTGACCAGCTCACCGGCCTGCAGGCTGCTGCGATCGGCGACCGTGCGACCCGAAAAGCCTTCTTCAAGAAGACCAAGCAGGCCGGAGGACGCCGACAGGTGCGCACTGCCCGCCAGGAGATGCACGACTACTTGGACCGACTTCAAGCCTGGGGACGGCGCGGCACCGGCATCGACGAACACCCCTCCGATGCCAGCACTCCCGCCCCCGACTGCACTGACGAAGACACCCTCTACCTGGAGCCGGTTCCCCAGCTCCGACCATCCCGCACCGCGTCCTCGCCCCGGAAGCGGGTGTAGCCCAGCACCACCACTGATGTCCATTCCCGGACAGCGCCGGATCAGCTACCGCATGAGCCGATCCGACCAACCCTCACCCCAAGGACGTGACGTGAGCACCCAGTGGAGCACCCCCGTCGGATCACAACCAACCAGCATCTCTCCCTGTCATCGCTTCAGGCATCACAGCTCCTGGGCCGTTCTGGCCCCGGTTCGGTCCTATCTGCTGATGTGACCGCGCCCCGGCTGCCCTTACCAAGCAGTCGGTTCACTCTGCGTACACATCCCACGGGCATCGCCCATGCCCCGACCAGACCTTCCTCTTAGGCCCGTAAGGCCGTTCCAACGACCGATCCAGCCCTTTTTCAGGATCGGAGACCCAGGAGAGCCCTGTGCACTGCCCCGTCAAAGGCCTCAGCAGCGTCGGCCCCGCCGTTCTCTTTCTCGCTTTCCTCTCCGTCGCCGGGAGCGAACCTCAGCTCTTCAACGAAACGACGAGCGTCACCGCCGGCCACGATGCGCAGGCCCAACACGAGAAATTCATGCTCAACGGGCATCAGGAAATCCGATATGTCACCCCGGTGGGTTGGGAACGTACCAGCTCAGCGCAGAAGAACCAGATGATGTACCGCGACGGAAAACACCTCATCGCCGTCACCCTGGTCAAAGACATCGACGATCTGTCTTCCGCAATCGACCACCAGATCCGTTCCTCCGCATTGAGAGGTGAACTCATTCACCTGAAGAACCAGGAAATCAACACCACCAACGGATTCGTCGGGTCACGCTGCCGCGTCACTTCCCGTAGCGATGGACAACACGGTGATTGCGCACTTCTTGGTCGAAAAAACGTCATGGTCACCATCTCCTCCATCAGTGCGGACGGTGGCGACCCCCTCGACATCGACCAGCTCGTCGGCTCTCTCACCTTCACCGAAGGCTGGTGAGTCCATAGCAGGCCACCCTGTCAGCAATATCGGCTGCTCCTGTGGCCGCCCCGACCGTACCGTCAGGATCCGTCACAGAGGAGAACCTCGTGCACAACCCGTTGAAGAGGATCACCGACATCGGCCAAACAGGCCTGATCATCGTGGCCTTGGCAATGACCTGGGCCATCCCTGCAGGGCTGTCCGCCACGCTCAGTCCCCCGACCTCCACCGTCGACAAAGGCCAACGTGACCATTTCGAGGGAGACAAAAGACAGGTCGAGTACGAACCGCCTGTCGGCTGGACCTACATCGGGCAGGGCAACAGCGATGTCTCTTTGTATCAGAACGGCAAACGGACCCTGCATGTCGAACACATCACAGGAGCCGAGGACATTCCGACAACCATCAAACGGCAGGTGCGTAAAAAGAGCACCGGAGGAATTCTTATCACCCTCGAAGACCAGCAGATCAAGACCTCGACTAATTTCACTGGAAAACGTTGCCGAGCTGGAACACCCCTAGGCGAGTTACAGGGATCTTGTGCCATGTTCGGTCAGAAGGGATCCCTGGTTTTCGTGATGTCGCTCGCAGAAAACGGCACCCGCCCGCTGGACATCGACCCGATCGTCGATTCCTTCACCTTCAAGGAGATCTCGAAGTGAACAGGCGAGGCGGCACCGCGCCCTTCGGCAGCTCATTGTTCGAGCCCAGCCCGCCCATGTACGGGCATGAATTCTTCCGGCCAGACTCGGCATTATGGTGGCTTTATCTGGTTCTTTGCACGAGCTGCGGAACTTTAACGGTCGCCACATTCGGATCACAGTTGAGTCTGATCTCAGGGACGATGCTGACGATGCTGTTCTTCTTCGTCCCGTCAGTTACCTTCTGCGTCTGGGCGATGATGCAGTGCGACGCCTATCAGGTCCGTCGCACCTGGGTGATGCTCGCGTCCTACGCCAGCGGCGCGACAATCGCAGTTTATCTGTCGCTCATGGGGAACTCCTACATCCGCACTGTCGTGCCCAGTCTGCTCGGTGAAGAGCTAGCCCGGATGTGGTCAGCAGCGATTTTCGGTCCCAGTACCGAGGAATGGTCAAAGGCTGTCTGTGTCGCCCTCATCATGCTCATCGCCAAGGAGACCCTGACCCGCCCTGTGCACGGCCTGATGGTGGGCGGCTTCGTCGGGCTAGGTTTCCAAGTAACCGAAGACCTCGTCTACACCATCCAGACCGCTGTTTCGCATACGCAGGACGACCTCCGAGGAGCATCGTTCGTGGCAGCTGTCCGTTACATAGGAAATTTCACCAGCCATAACCTCTTCAGCGCCATCGCCGGAATCGGTGTGGCCTACCTACTCGGTCGAACCGGAAACATCCCAGTGAGCGGCTACCAGCGCATCAAGATCTTTGCTGGTTTCTACGGCCTCGCCTGGTGCCTGCATTTCGTGGTGAATGCCCATTACCCTGAACAGTTCTTCCCGGTGATGATCATCGCGAAGGTCCCGATCGGACTCACCATTCTGTACTTCGTATTGCAGTGGCTGTGGCGTTCCGAACAGTCTTACCTGAAGGAAGCAGCCGTCGCCGTCAGCGGAGCTGATCCTGGAGACCTCAGCCAGCTGACCGAACTGGAGAAGATCGCCATCGGCAGCCCTCAGGAGCGTCGCCGTTATCTACGTCGTCTCCGCAAGAGTGAAGGGGCTCAGGCCGCCCGCCGGACGAAACGTCAGATAAACCTGTACCTCATCCGTTTGCAAGCCTGGGGGCGCTATGGAACAGGAGTCGACGAACACCTGGGCAATCAATACGTCGTCATGCGGGCAGCCCAAGGATGAACCGCACTCCTCCGCGTGTGGACCCTCACCGATAACAATTGCGGGGCGTTCCTGAAGAAGGAACACCCCGCAGTATTTTCCGTTCCCTGTCGCCGGGAACGGAAAGGTCACTTGGCCAATACCTGCACCACGTCGGTAAGGATGCCACCGACCGCGACCAGGCCGGCCACGATGACGAAGACATTCGACAGACGACCACGATAGGGCGCCAGTGCCTCGACCTTGTACACCGCGTACATCGGCATCAGGTAAAGGACGATCGCGATGACCGGACCGGACAGTGTGTCGATCAGGGTGAGGATGCTCGGGTTGACGACGGCGACGGCCCAGGTGGTCAAGAAGATGAACAGGGCGATCGCCTTGTTCAACGGGCCTTCGGCGAAACGCTCACCCTTGGGGTCGAAGAAGCGGACGATACCGACCGCACCTTCGGCCGCCCCCAAGTAGTGGCCGAAGAAGGAGGACGCGATCGCAGCGATGGCCACCGCCGGGCCCAAGTAGCTGATGAACGGGCTGTCGTGGACATTCGCCAGGTAGGAGAGCACCGGCAGGTTCGCCTTCTTCGCCTCGGCCAAGCCTGATGAGCCCAGCGCGAGAACACAGGACCAGACGAAGCCCATCGCGAAGACCACCAGCAGGACAGTGGTGCGGCTGAGCACCTGGGAGGCCTTGTCCGCAGCCTTTCCGCCATACTGCTGCTTCATCGCCAGCGAGAACTGCGAGATCGCCGGAGAATGGTTGAAGGCGAAGACCAGGATCGGGATGGTCACCCAGATCGACAAGGCGAAGTCACCGGCAGAAGGCATCGCCATCAGATCGGTGAGATTCCAGCTGGGGATCAGGTAGATCGTGACGGCGAAGAGAATCGCGATCAGCGGGTAGACCAGCCATTCGGTGACGATGAGCATGATGCGCTGACCTGCGATCATCACCGCCATCATCAAGGCGATCAGCACGCCGGAGAGGATCACCCGCGGAACGGGGGGCAGATGCAGCTGGTTCGTCATGAGGCTGTCCACCGTGTTGGTGATGCCGACGCCGTAGATGAGCACGATCGGATAGATCGCCAGGAAGTACAGGAGCGTCATGGCCCGGCCGAACTTCTCGCCGAAGAAGTCCTGGGCGACCACGGTGATGTCGTCGCCGGGACGGTTCGAAGCGCAGACGAACCGGGACAGTCCACGGTGGGACAGGTAGGTCATCGGGCCGATCAGCAGGGTGACCACCAGCAGCGGCCACAGGCCACCGGCGCCGGCCTTGATGGGGAGGAAGAGGATTCCGGCACCGATAGCGGTACCGAAGAGGCTGATCATCCAGCCGGTGTCATAGCGCGTCCACTTCATGGTGGGCGCGGCTTCCGCGGAGTCGCCCGGGCCTTCCGTGGCCGGTGTCGACGCCGCGTCTGCGGTGGTGTCGTGAGATGACGACATTGTCTCGATCCTTCTGGATGTGTATTTACTCCGACATGCCCAGATCGAGATACCGAAGAGAGGCATCCCCCTGGGCCGACCAGACCGGGCAGAACATGCGCAAGAAAAGGTGCCGACACGTTGCCCTGTCGGCACCTTCACCCACGTACAGCTCGCCCTTCGACACCGGAACGAACGTCCGACCGTGAAGTGCGGCTGAGGCTTCATCATAGAAGCGGCACAGAGCGGCCGTCTATCCTAAAAAGGCGAATCAGCTGTTCGGTTCCGCAAAAATGTGACCATCGTCCCAAGAGAACTCTTCGCGCACCTTCGGAGCCCGCTGAACAGCATGAACGCAGGAAAATCGGCCTCAGCGATCTAACAACTATGTGTCAGTTGACTTCTCGATCAGGGCCACGGGCCGTTTCCACGCCCAGATCCCGAAAATCGCCCCGACAATCAGCAAGCACAGACCGGCATACAGATTCGCATTCACTCCGCCCGTCTTGGCCAACGCCGGATCGCCGAAGAGCCCTAACACGGTCAGGATGACGCCGTAGAGCGCCATCAACGCGCCGATGACATGACGAATATCGAAAGCAGCGGTCTTCGTCACAGGCCTTCCTTCACCGCGAGACATCATCACCTCTCAGAACATCGCATTGAGCACGACGACCATCCCGATGGCCAGACCAGCCATCGGGAGAGTCCTGCGGTACCACGGCAGCAGTGCCTCCTCCGGGTCCACCACATCCTCCTTCGGCGTCAAGAAATAGGTCAGCCCGCGCAGTTCCTCGTCCGGTCGGGGCCTGGTGACCACAGAGACCAACACACTGACGATCAAATCGACCACGAAAGCCGTCGACGCGCAGAGGAAAGCCAGCCCCTGGCCCGGCAAGGTGAACAATTCCCCACTTTTCGATGCCGCGAACAAGCCGATCGCCGAAGCCGTTCCCGCGAGCAGGCCCGCCCACCCCGCGGTAGGCGTCATCCGTTTCCAGAACAGACCGAGGACGAAGGTCGCGAACAAAGGAGCATTGAAGAAACCGAAAAGCGTCTGCAGGTAATCCATCAGATTGCTGAACCGTCCGGCGATCCCCGCCGTCGCCACCGAGATCAACGTGGCGCCTACCGTGGCCGCGCGACCCACCTTCAGATAGAAGTCGTCACCGCGCCCCTTCACCAGATAGGTCTGCACGATGTCGTAGGAGAAGACCGTGTTGAAAGCCGACACATTCGCCGCCATCCCGGCCATGAACGCCGCCAGCAGCCCGGTGATCGCCAGCCCCAGCAGCCCGTTGGGCAGGATGTCACGCATCAACAACAGCAGCGAGTCGTTGTAGGTCACGAATTCCCCAGAGGCGCCGCCAGGCACCTTCTCCCCCTGCTTCGTCCGCGCGATCTCGCCGACCAGTACCGCCGCGATCATCCCCGGCAGGATCGTCAGGAAGGGAATGAACATCTTCGGGAAGGCCCCGATGATCGGGGTGCGCCGCGCAGCCGAGATCGAATCGCTCGCCATCGCCCGCTGCACCTCGACGAAGTTCGTCGTCCAATAGCCGAAGGACAGAACGAAACCCAGACCGAAGACCAACCCGATCACCGAGAGCACAGGGCTGTCGAAACCGGAGATCGCCTGACCCGGCCAGGAGTGCAGCTGCTGCTCCGCCGAAGGAACCCCAGCCGAAGCCGGAGCCTCGGAGGCAGCCCGGACAATTTTCTCCTGCAGGCCTCCCCAGCCTCCGACCCGATGCAACCCCAGCAGGGTCAACGGAAGCAACGAGGCCACGATGACGAAGAACTGCAGCACCTCGTTGTAGATCGCCGCCGCCAACCCGCCCAAGGTGATGTACGACAGGACGATCAGCGCAGCGACCAGCAGAGCCACCGGCAAAGGCCAGCCCAGCAGGGCGCGCACGATCGTGCCCAGCAGATAGAGGTTGATCCCGCCGATCAAGAGTTGCGCGACGGCGAAAACCACCGAGTTGACCAGGTGCGCCCCTGTTCCGAACCGGCGCAGCATGAACTCGGGCACCGATCTCGCCCGGGAGCCGTAATAGAAGGGCATCATCACGACACCCAGGAAGACCATCGCCGGGATCGCGCCGATCCAGAAATAATGGACCGTCGGCAGTCCCAGCTGAGCCCCGGTGGCCGACATACCCAGGATCTCCACCGCGCCCAGGTTCGCCGAGATGAAGGCCAGACCGGTGACCCAGGCGGGCAGCGACCGTCCGGACAGGAAGAAGTCGATCGACCCCGACACCTGGCGGCGCGCCAGGACACCAATTCCCAGGACGAATGCGAAATAGATGAACAGGATTCCGTAATCGACCGCGCTCACGTCGATGATCGCGCCGCTCGTCGGCAGCACCGACAGCAACCGTGGTGACATCGTCGTCCCTTCCGAGGCAGAGCGCTGCCCTCGACGGTCCTGTGGAGACCGCCCCGACAGGACGTTCCCCATCGTGGTCCTCTCCGGACGAAAGGAAAGGGCTTTCCTTGCGTACGTGATCAAGACCACTGTCCAATAAGGCGATTCCCCAGTGAGCCGAAAGACGATGGGTCACAATCAGGCGCGTAGCCGCCCCAGGCCCGTTTCCCGGACCGTCCACGACATCAGGGAGAAACCCCATGCGCACCCTCATCAGCAACGGGATGCTCTGCTCCGAAGGTGGCACCATGCGGGCCGACCTGGTCTGCCAGGACGAGCGGATCGACATGATCGCCGTGGACGTCGACCCTGCCGGTTTCGACACCGTCATCGACGCCACCGGCATGTACGTCCTGCCGGGCGGGATCGACGCCCACACCCACATGGATCTTCAACAGTCGCCGTCCTACCGTTCCTGCGACGACTTCTACGACGGCGGAGTCGCAGCGGCCTGCGGGGGCACCACCACGATCATCGACCACATGGCCTTCGGCGAGCCCGGATGCACTCTGCGCTCCCGCTTCGACGCATACCGGGAGCTGGCTCGCCGGTGCCCGATCGACTACAGCTTCCACGGGGTCCTGCAGCATGTCGACCAGGACGTCCTCGGAGAGCTCGCCGAGCTGGTCGCCGACGGTTTCCCGAGCGTCAAGGCGTACACGACCTATGGATATCCCGTACACGACCGCGAACTGCTCACCGTCTTGGAGACCTTGGCCCGCAGCCACGGTCTGCTGACCGTCCACTCGGAGAACGACGCCATCTGTACGGCGTTACGGGAGCGGTACGCCCCACAGGGCTGCGACGACCCCTTCCTACAGGCGGTGACCCGGCCTGCCGAAGCCGAAGCCGAAGCCGTGACCCGGCTCGCCGCCCTGGCTCGGGTCGCCGGGGATGCACCGCTCTACATCGTGCACCTGTCGGCAGAACAGAGCCTGGCCGCGGTCCGGAGCGCCAGAGCCACCGGACAACGGAACCTCCACGTCGAAACCTGCACCCAATACCTGACCCTGACCCAGGACAAGTTCCGGGAAGGCGGGCCCCGGGAGGGCATCCTCTACATGATGGCGCCGCCCCTGCGTACCGCCGCCGACAATGCTGCGCTGTGGCAGGCCTTGGCCGACGGGGAGATCCAGGTCGTCGCGACCGACCACTGCTCGTTCACTCCGGAACAGAAACGGGAGAATGTCCACGACTACCGTTCCTGCCCCGGCGGGGTCCCGGGCGTCGAGGAGCGGATGCCGGTGCTCTTCTCCGAGGGAGTCGTCGCCGGACGCATCAGCCTGGAACGGTTCGTCCAGGTCACCGCGGCCAATCCGGCACGGCTCTTCGGCATGTACCCCCGGAAAGGTGTACTGGCGCCCGGCAGTGACGCGGATGTCACCGTGATCGATCCGCATCGCAGCCGGGTCTTAAAGGCCGGTGAGCTGCACTCCCGCGCCGGCTATTCACCCTATGCCGGTCTGCGGGTGAGCTGCATCGTCGAGGCGGTGCTCTCCCGGGGACAGGTCGTGTCCCGCCGGCACGAATTCTGTGGTGAACGCGGCGCCGGACGGTTGGTCCCCCGGACCTGACCGGCTCAACGCGCCACTGAGGCTGCCGTCCGTGAAAGCCATTCGAGCGGCCCGAGCCCGAGACGTCCGGGCAGCCGCCGCCAGCTGAGGAGGAGTACAGCGAGCAGGACCACCTGGATGCCGTAGGAGATCCAGCCAGTGGGCGGCAAGACACCGGTGCCGGCGAGCGCTGCGGCCAGCGGGTTGTCGCTGTGTCCGGCGTGAACGGCTTGTGCCCACTGGTGGAGCAGTCCTTCGGTGAGGACGTGCACCGTGTAGCCGGTGAGGGTCATGGCGCCGATGGTGGCGAGCGGGGTGAGGGCTGTGCGGAGGAAGGGTGCAAGGCACATCCAGGAGCACAGGGCGAGGGCCATCAGGACCACCCCTGAGCTGAAGAGCAGGCTGGGTGTGCTGGGCAGATAGGCGCCGATGCCGAGGAGCCATCGCCAGTCGTGGGTGAGGGTGGGGAATTCGCCGTCGGCGAGATGGTGGAGGTCGGCATTGGCGGGCATGCCGATGGTGTGCCAGGCGACCCAGCTGAAGGTGAGTGGGACGAGTGCGAGGAGCAGTCCGGCTCCGGCGAGGCTTCGCAGGCTGCGGGGTCGGTCGAGGGGGAAGGTGCGGATCGTCCATAGTCCGATGGCGGCGACGCCGGTCCAGGCCAGGGCAGGGTAGTAGGGCAGGAGCAGCATCCGCATCCAGGTTTCCTGGTGGAGTGCTGAGTTCCAGCCGGTGGCGGTGTCGAAGGCGGTGGGGTCGTGGACCTGCCACAGCCATCCGATCAGGGGTGCCATGCCGAGGAGGATGCCGGCAGCCCAGGGGATCAGACGTCGGGGGCTGGTGGCGATGAGGGCGATCAGTGCGGTGACGATCGCGAAGCGGACGAGGATGATGTGGATGCCTGCGTTGGGGAGCATCTCCAGGGTGAATCCGAGTGCGGCGAGGACAGCGGCGCGGATCAGGGCGCGGGTGACGGGTGCTCGGCGAGCGCCGCGGGTGGGGATGGCGAGGCCGGTTCCGACGCCGATGAGCAGGGCGAATCCGATGGCGTGGAAGTCCCACCAGACGCGGGATTCGAGGGATTGTCCGAAGACGTGGTTCATCATGATGCCGAGGAGTGCGACTCCCCGGAGAAGGTCGACCGCGACTGTTCGTCGACGCAACATTTTCTCCTCTTCCGGGTGTTTTCGGACGTTCGCCCGCCTCCCCCTTTCGGTATCAGACGAACCTGGGGCGGAGCTGTTCCGGCTCGTGGGCAGGGCGTCGTCGATCGGGGACAATCGGTCGGTGGACTGTGAGTATTTCGACGCCGGTGCCTGTCGGTCGTGTTCTCGGATGGGGCAGGAGTATGTCGCTCAGTTGGCGGAGAAACAGGCGTCCGTGGAGAAGACGGTGGGTTCTTTCCCGGGGTTGTCCTGGGAGGAGCCTTTCGGGTCTCCGCTGTCGCATTTCCGGTCGAAGGCGAAGATGGTGGTGGGCGGGTCACCGCAGGAGCCGACGTTGGGGATTCTGGGTCCGGACGGGCAGGGGGTGGATCTGCGGGGGTGTGCTTTGTTGGGGCCGTCGTCGACGGTGGCGATGCCGGTGCTGGCGGATTTCGTCCGGGAGGTGCGGCTGCGTCCGTACGATGTGGCGGCCCGTTCGGGCGAGTTGAAGCAGATCCATCTGGTGGAGGCGCCGGCTGGGGCGTTGATGGTCCGTTTCGTCTTGCGTTCGGAGGGGCAGCTGGGCAAGATCCGGCGGTCGCTGCCTCGGCTTCAGGAGGCTTTGCGCGAAGCGGGTCTGGGCGCTCCGGGGGTGGATCCGGCTCCGGTGGTGACGGTGAATCTGTTGCGGGAGCATCGGGCGGCGGCGGAGGGCGAGGAAGAGATCGTCCTGACTTCCGGGCGGAGTTTGTCGATGCGGGTGGGTGAGGCTGATCTGCAGGTGGATCCGGGGGCTTTTCTGCAGACGAATTCGGTGGTGGCGGCGGGGCTCTATCGGGAGGCCGCGCAGTGGGTGGCCCAGGAGTCGCCGGGGTCGGTGCTCGATCTGTTCTGTGGCGCGGGTGGTTTTGCTTTGCATGTGGCGGCGGCCGGCGTCCCGGTGATCGGGGTCGAGGTGAGCGCGGCGGCGGTGGCGGGGGCCCGTCGGAGTGCGGAGGCTGCGGGCCTTCCGGCTCGTTTCGAGGTGGGGGATGTCTCGGGGCAGGCGCTTGCGGGGGTCTTGTCCGGTGGGGGTGCACCGGAGGTGGTGATCGTGAATCCGCCGCGTAGGGGGATCGGTGTGCGGACGGCGGAGGCTCTGGAGTCCTCGGGGGTGCGCACAGTGATCTATTCGAGTTGTCACCCGCAGTCGTTGGCCTCGGATCTGGCAGCGATGCCGTCCTTGCGGCCGGCGCGGGCGAGGCTGTTCGACATGTTTCCGCACACCGATCACGCGGAGGTGTTGGTGTTATTGCGTCGGACGGTGTGACCTGCGTCTGTCCGGCGGCTTGTCATTCTCCGGCGGCGTCCGCCTGGTTCAGGGCGGAGCGGGTCGCCCGGACAAGGACGAATCGCTCCGCCATGGTGGGTCGGGTCGGGCCAGCCCCGCCCGGCCGGGCCCGTTCCACCATGCCCGGGCTTGCCGGCCCGGGCGGCCGCGACTACGACGTGCCGCCACACGTCTGATCGCGGACTTCTTGGTTGTGCCGACGACCTTGCCGACACGGAATACTCTGGAAAACCAGTGGTTCCGCCTCGGTAGGTGCACCGTCACAGGACTTGATATTAGGTTAGCCTAACCTAACTATCAACATGTGGGTCAGACACGCCTTTCATCACCGCCCACAGCACGCACCGACGGGAGACCCTTCGATGACGCACTGCCCCGATCCGGCACAGGTGAGCACGGCCACCCCGGAAGGGGAAGCGCTTCCCTCCATGGCCCGCAGACTCCTCAGCGGCGCCGGCACCGCAACCCTGCGCCTCGCCCGCGTCCCCACCTGCTCCGCCAATGTCCCCGTCCTCCACGGACAGGAATACGACGGCACCACCTGGGTCGTCACCGACCCCGACCGGCTCCACGGGTGGACCACCGAAGATCTCGACGGCAACCCCTCCGTCGTCATCTCCATCACCGAACAGGCACCCTTCGCCGACCACGCCCTCACCACCGCGGCCGTCCTCGTCCGCGGCAAAGCCAGCCTGCTCCCCGTCGGCTCCCTGCCCGACACCACGGACACCGAATGCCTCATGCTCGCCCAGACCCTCGCCGACTGGCCCGACGCCCGCGTCCTCCGCATCCACATCGACGGCGTCTGGGCCCGTGACCTCTTCGACTCCGCCGACCTCGACCCCGAGGACGTCCAACGCGCCGCCGTCGACCGGCTCGCCGCCGACAGCGCCACCCTCGTCCGGCTGCTCTCGGCCACCCACGCCGACGAACTCGCCCTCATCGCCGACCTCTGCCTCGGCCGCGACGGACTCACCGAAGCGATCCTTCCCGTCAGCGCCGACACCTGCGGAATCACCACCCTGTGCCCCCGGGCCGTCCCCCCGCGCATCGTCCGCATCCCCTTCAACACCCCCGTCACCTCCCCACCCGAAGCACTCGCCTGCGTCGACCACCTCGCCTGGTGTGCACGCGGCGCCCAAGGCGGCTGCCCCCACCGGCGCGACTGAGTGCCCACAGCACCTTGACCGGGATGCGGTGAACAACGAACACCGCATCCCGATCCGCAAGCGGCAGACGGCAGCAGACCTCACCCCACCGAACCCCATGACTCATGGCAAAACCCCTGAGCCATCGACTCGTGTCGACGGCGCGTGAAAACTGAGCAGGTAACGACGGGCGAAAACTGAGCAGCCCGGTGGAGCCTGTGCGGGGTGATCACGTTGGAGGACTGGGCCGAGATTCGTCGGCTGCACAGATCGGAGGGGCTCTCGCAGGCGGCCATTGCGCGCCGGTTGGGGATCTCGCGGAACACGGTCGCCAAGGCACTGGCATCCGACGGCCCACCGCGGTACGAGCGGGCCCCGAAGGGCTCAGTGGTCGACGCGGTCGAACCGCGGGTGCGGATGCTGCTCGCGGACTACCCCACGATGCCGGCGACCGTGATCGCCGAGCGGATCGGGTGGGAACACTCCCTGACGATCTTGAAGGACCGCGTGCGTGAGCTGCGCCCGCTCTACCAGGGAGTCGACCCGGCCGACCGGGTCGAATACACCCCAGGCGAGGTCGCCCAGTGCGACTTGTGGTTCCCGCCGATCCCGATCCCGGTCGGCAAAGGCGTCGAACGGATCCTCCCGGTCCTGGCGATGACCTGCGGATACTCCCGGCACACCTCGGCGGTGATGATCCCTTCCCGGCAGGCCGGGGACATCCTCGCCGGGATGTGGAAACTCCTCGCCGGCGGCCCCGATGGCACCGACGACGCTGGTCAGGGGTGGGGTCGCTGCCCCCGCATGCTGGTGTGGGACCGGGAAGCCGCGATCGGCGGGACAGGGAAACCGACCCCGGCCGCGGCGGCGTTCGTGGGCACCCTGGGGGTGCGGCTCAAGCTCGCGCCCGTCCGTGATCCTGAGTTCAAGGGCCTGGTCGAGCGACGCAACGGCTTCTTCGAGACCTCATTCCTGCCCGGACGCCTCTTCGCCAGCCCCGCCGACTTCAACACCCAGATGGCCAACTGGCTGACCACGAAGGCCAACACGCGATTCGTCCGCTCGATTGGGACCACGATCGCCGACCGCTGGGAGGTCGACCGCGCCGCGATGGTCGCCCTGCCGCCCTGCGCGCCGCAGACCGGGCTGCGGCATCGGGTCCGGCTGGCCCGGGACTACTACGTGCGCCTCGACGGCAACGACTACTCGGTCGACCCGAGCGTGATCGGCCGGTTCGTCGACGCCCACGCCACCCCGGCCCGGGTGATCGTCACCCACGACGGCGCCGTCGTCGCCGACCACCCCCGCTACTGGGGCTCCAGCGCCACGATCACCGACCCGGCCCACCAGGCCACGGCGCAACGCCTACCCCGAAGGAGCCACGCCCTCATGACGACCAGCCCGACCCTGCCCGACACCACGACCGACCCCGTCGAGGACGAGGCACCTCGTGCCAGCGGCGGCCGGAAGTGTTCGGTGCCCGACGCCGCCGCCGTCCGCGAACTCCCCGTGATGGCGGGCAGCAGCGACCGGGTCTCCTCCCAAATCGCCTACCTGTCCCGGGCGTTGAAGATGCCCACCGTCGGGCGGGCGTGGGCCGAGCTCGCCGACCAAGCCCGCGACCTTGGCTGGTCCCACGAGGAGTACCTCGCCGCCGTCCTGGAACGCCAGGCCGCCGGCCGGGAAGCCGCCGGCACGATGATGCGGATCCGCACCGCGCACTTCCCCGCGATAAAGACCCTCGAGGACTTCAACTACGACTATCTGCCCTCGCTACGTCGCGACGTCCTGGCCCACCTGGTCACCTCGACGTACGTGTCCAAGGCCGAGAACGTCGTCCTGCTCGGCCCTCCCGGGATCGGCAAGACCCACCTGGCGATCGGGCTGGGCATCAAGGCCGCGCAGAACGGCCACAGCGTCCTGTTCGACACCGCCTCGGCGTGGATCAACCGGCTCACCACCGCCCACCAGGGCGGCAACCTCGACGCCGAACTGAAGAAGATCTGCCGCTACAAGCTGATCATCGTCGACGAGGTCGGCTACATCCCGTTCGACACCGACGCCGCCAACCTCTTCTTCCAGCTCGTCGCCTCACGCTACGAGCAAGGCTCGATCATCGTCACGTCCAACCTGCCCTTCGGCCGGTGGGGCGAGACCTTCAGCGACGACGTCGTCGCCGCCGCCATGATCGACCGCCTCGTCCACCACGCCGAAGTCCTCGCCCTCTCCGGGGACTCCTACCGCACCCGAGCCCGCCGCGACCTGCTCACCAAGAACCGCGACAAGTAGACCGCGTACATCGCGCACTCCTCCGGGATATGTGGGGCATCCTCACGCCCGGGGGAGCGCGTAGTCGTCCGACTCTGTCGATGACCGAGTGTGCTGATGGGCCTTGCGCGCAGCCCGTTCTTGTATGATGGTTAGTCATACAGATGGGTCAGGAGGTCGGTGTGGACATCAGCATTGATCCGATGTCGAGCGTCGCGATCTACCAGCAGATCCGGGACCGGATCGTGGAGGCGATCGCTCGGGGTGAGTTGCGTCGTGGGGACCAGTTGCTCTCGGTGCGACAGCTCGCCTCGTCATTCGCGATCAACCCGACGACGGCATCCAAGGCCTACGACCTGCTGCGGCAGGAGTCTCTTGTGGCGACCAACGCGAAGCAGGGCACGTTCGTTGCAGCCGACCCGCGCACGTCGGATGCCTCAGAGAGCTTCGTGCGTGAGTACACCGACCGTGTCAGGACAGTTCTGGCTGAGGGCCGTGCCCGTGGGATCAGTGACGCTGATCTGCGCCGGTTGTGCCTGGACGTGGCTGACGAGTTTCTCGATGAGGAGGAGTCGTGACGAACGTGGGGATGATGGTCTTCGGACTGGTCACGCTGAGCGTGATGACCTTGGCGTCGTGGGCCACGCCGAGCATGTCGCGGCCCACCGTGCCGCTGGGGGTGAGCGTGCCACGCGCACGCGTAGAGGCGCCGGTAGTGCGTGAGGCAGTGCGGCGATACCGCCGCTGGTGCCTGATTCTGGCGGTGGTTGCCGCGGTGGGCTTGGCAATCACTCGAGCCCATGTTTGGTCGGTCAGCGTATGGTTGCTGGGTTACCTCACCGCGGCGATGATGGTCTTCGTCTGGTGCCGGCGCCCGATCCTCCAAGCCAAGAAGCAGGAGGGTTGGTACGACGAGGTTGCGGTGCGGATGATGGCCACGGTTACCCGCCAGAAGTCCCAAGTGTCGGTGGCCTGGCCGGTGCACCTGTTGTCGATCGCGCTGGCTGTCGCTGGGCTTGTGGCCTTGGCCGTGGGCTGGCTGGAACTGCCGGACCCGTTCCCGGCGCATCATGACACCAGCGGCGTCCCTGACCGGTGGGTTGCGAAGTCATGGACGACCGTGCTGGGCACGCCGCTCGTGGCGGTGGTCAGCGCGGTGGGGATGCTGGTGCTGTGCTGGCTGGTGGCCCGCCGTCATGACCCTCTATTGCCGGACGGTGATCCTCGCTCTGCCCGCCGGGCGGCGGGGAAGCAGGCGCGCGCTGTGCAGGTCGGCCTTGCCTGGGTGTCGGTGTCGGTCAGCTTGACTCTCAGCGTCATCGCGTTGACCCAGGCGGGACGGCTCTTGCCAGGGATCAGAGGTGCCGTGGTGTGGGGCGCGACCCTGGCCGCACTCGTCCCGGTCGTGTGGATGGTGTGGCGCGCGGCCCGCGCTCAGCGCGAGTCGTCGGGCGTCGAGGAGCGAGGGCCTGACAGCCCTGACGACGACCGGCTGTGGAAGTGGGGCTTGTTCTACGTCAATCCCCATGACCCGCGAGCATTCGTGCCAAAGCGAAACGGCGCCGGTCTCGACGCCAACCTCGGCCATCCGATCGGACAACTCCTTGTCGGCGGCAGCGCTGTCGTACTCGTCTTCGTCATCCTCCAGGCCCTCATAGCCCAATGAACCCCCTTGCTCGTCTGGACACCCTTGCGGACAAAGCGAGTCAAACGCGCTGACATGCCACGAGATGTGCGGCCAGCGGGCAGACATGCGGTACACCGTCGCACTGCGGAACGGTGACACGGCAGCGACGGAGAGGGTGTCGGCAGCGTTCGAAGCTGCTCAGTGTTGGGCCGCCGTTAACACCCTCATTCGCCCTGACCGTTCCTGTCGGGGCCAGCCCAGTCCAGATCGGTGTCGTGCTGTGTCGTTCAGCCGATGAGGGCCGGCAGCAGGCAGAGGCCGACGAGCAAGCCCAGGGTGCTGATCGCGATGAGCTTGCCGAGCGGGTGGCCGAGGTTGATGGTCTCACCCCATCCGGCGCGTTTGGGCACGATGATGCGTGGGTCTTCGGGGTTGACGTAGAGGTCGCCCCACTTCCAGTAGCGGTCGTCGTCAGGGCTCTTCGGGTCGACGGCTACCCGCGCGGTTCGGGCGTCGCTCAGAACGGCGTCCATGTAGTAGAGGATCAGGATGACGGGGGTGGTTGTCTCCCTGCTGATGCTGCTCGGCTGGTACGTCTTCACAGGCGATCAGTGGGACAAGAAGTTCCAGGGCTGCATTCTGCGGCCTCTCCGTTCGAGCGGCGTTGGAGTGCTCGCTCTCCCTACTGGGCACCCTGAGAGTGCCCGGTCAGGCAGGACGCATTAGCTCCCCTCGGACGGTTGGTGAGCCTAGGATGCCGGGGGCGGTGCGCGCGATCGTGAATGCTGTCGGCGTGGCCGGGCAATACAGGGTGTGACCGGAATGAACAGGACGTCCTTCACGCGCCCCCCGAGTGTGGCGCCGGTGACTGCGGACGGTGTGCATCCACGAGCAGCGAAGCTCTTCGACGAGCACGCTGCCGGCTTACTGCGGTACCTGTGTAGACGGGTGGACGCCGAGACGGCAGCCGACGTCGTGAGCGCGACGTTCGAGACGGTATTGACCGACGCGACCCCGCACGATGCACAGCGCGGCAGCGAACGGGCTTGGCTCTTCGGTATCGCCACCAACCATCTGCGGCACCACCTCCGCAGCACCAGCAGGGAAAGGACCGCCCTGGAACGGGCTCCCTTTCACCTGCTACCAACTACTGCCGAGCCAGAATCCGATCAAGTTGTCTCCCGCGTAGCCGCGGCCGGTCAGGTACGGCGGCTGGCGGCCGGTATCCAGGCGCTCGAGCCCCGCGACCGGGAGCTCCTCCTGCTCGTGAGCTGGGGAGAGCTGACCCCGGCAGAGGCAGCCGTCGCCCTGCACATTCCTGCGGGCACTGCCCGATCCCGCCTGCACCGCACCCGCCGGTTGTTGCGAAATGCCGCCGGTTCCACCCACCCCCAGGAGAACTGACATGGCCTTCAACCCGTCTCCCCGGCCCCTCACCGACGCTGAACTCGACACGGCCCTCACAAGCCTGAGCGACCTCGTCGACACCTCTAAGGGTGTCGAGATCGACACCCTCCTGGCGGACCTGCGTGTGGACCTGTTCGACGCGGGAGCATCCGCACAGATCAGCTCTACCCCTCACTCCGCAAGCCAGTCGCTGCACCGACCTCGGCGACGCCGCCCGTGGCGACTCGCGGGGGTAGCGGCGACGGTGGCTCTGGTGGCGGGTGGCCTGGTCATCTCCCCGTACGGCCTGGACCTGACGGGCCGTGATAGCCACGGCATCATCTCCAACCCCTCTGGTACCGCCCACGCTGCAGAGCTGCTGGAGGCAGCCGCTCAAGCGGTGCAGCCCGATCCTCCAGTTCGGGAGGGCCAGTACTGGCAGATCACCACGCGGGGCACCTATCGTTCCGCTGTTCCAGGGCAGACCCAAGAACGGCTGGAGATCACCTACGTTCCCGCCGTGGGGGACCAGGCCACACTGGTCGATTCCCGTTGGTGGCGCCCAGGGCTCTTCGGAGGGCGCAAGAACGAGCGGCACGAGTATTACCGACGAGACCAAACGAACGACCCATCCCTACTGTGGGTAGCACCTAGCACTGCATTCCTGACTGCTCTCCCCAGGGATGTCACCAAGCTGCGTTCACTCGTCTACGCCCAGTACCCGGATGGGGGGTCCCGTGCTGATCAGGAGGCGTTCGGCACGATCCGGGGCCTGCTGATGACCGGCCGCGTACCCGCCGACCTGCGCGCTTCCCTGTTGAGGGTGCTGTCCACCGTTCCCGGGGTGAGCGTGACTTCAGTCCGTATCGACGTCGACGGAGCTGACGGGACGGCCTTTGGCCTGTTGGACCCGATGGGCGGAGTCCGAAACGAAATCATCGTCGACACCGACCATGGAGTTGTGATCGGTCTACGCAAGGTCAAAGTGGGGGCAGGCAGCCCCTACCCCGACTTCCCTGACGGTGAAGTCATCGACAAGATGAGGATCACTCGCGAACTGATCGACGAACTTCCCAGCGGGCTCCCCACAAGATCGTGACAGCAGCGACGGTTATAGCGCTTCCGTTCGTGGAGCGTTGCGGGCGTCCCCGTCCGGTGACGTCCGGTCATGCCGCCGTCGGGACGTAGCGTCCGCAACTGCCGCGAGTTGTGCGTCGGAGCGCGGCGCCTCCACAGTGCTCCGTCGGCTGCAACGCGGCGCCGCTCGGACACAGCGAGGTGGCTCGTGCTGTCGGAAGCTGCTCAGTTTTCAGCCGTCGATACCTGCTCAGTCTTGGGGCGCCGTTGACAACTCGCCCAAGCACAGCTCGGAGGCTTACGCTCAAGCACGCCGCATCACATCGCGCACGGCAGCCCCGAGGAGCCGACCATGCCCGTCACCATTCCCCGCGACCTACCCGCCCGGGCGACATTGGAAGCCGAGAACGTCTTCACCATGTCGACCGACCGGGCCGGCCACCAGGACATCCGACCGTTGCACATCGCGATGGTCAACCTGATGCCCACCAAGGTCGACACCGAAACCCAAGTGCTACGGCTCCTCGCCAATTCACCACTCCAAGTGGAGTTCACCCTCCTACGGATGAGGTCGCACGACTCGAAGAACACCCCCAGCGAACACCTCGAGGCCTTCTACACGACCTTCGACCAGGTCCGAGAACGCAAGTACGACGGACTCATCATCACCGGGGCCCCGGTCGAACTGATGGCCTTCGAGGAAGTCACCTACTGGAACGAACTCGTCGAGATCATGGAATGGTCCCGGGACAACGTCTTCTCCACCCTGCACACCTGCTGGGGCGCCCAAGCCGGGCTCTACCACCACTTCGGCGTCCCCAAGCACGAACTGTCCGCAAAGGTCTTCGGCATCTTCGATCACCGGGTGCTCCGACGGCACGCCCACATCGTGCGCGGCTTCGACGAGATCTTCCCCGCCCCACACTCCCGACACACCGGCATCTCCCGCGAAGACGTCCTCGCCCACGACAGCCTGGACCTCATCGCCGAGTCCGACGAAGCCGGGGTGTACCTGGTGACCAGCCGTGACCAGCGTCAGCTCTTCGTCACCGGCCATCCCGAATACGACCGGCGCACCCTCGCCGCCGAATACGAACGTGATGCCGCCCGTGGCCTGCCCATCGAGATACCGGCCCACTACTTCCCCGGCGACGACCCCCGGGCCACCCCCATGGTGACCTGGCGCAGCCACGCCTACCTGCTCTACTCGAACTGGTTGAACTTCTACGTCTACCAGCGCACCCCCTACGACCTGACCAGCCTGACCCCGGCACCCCCGAACGAAGGGGAGGGCATGGGCTGACCGGCCAACGGGCCAGCGCTCACCGAGCCACGAAACGATCCAGTTCGAAGAGCTCGACCCGGCCCAGCGGACCGTCCTCGCTCAGGCAGGCCTGCATCCGCGCAGCCAGATCATCCCGATCCACCTCGGTACCGATCGCCACCAATTGGGTCCGCCGCTCCCCCGTCCTCCGCGGGAGCTCCCGCTCGAAGGAGAACCACCCGCCGACCGCCTGCACCACGTACCGACCGGACCGGCCCGGCGCATCCACCCAGAAAGCCCCCTTCACCCGGTACAGGCCCGACGGGCGCTCCTCCAGAAAAGCGACCAGCCTGCGCGGATCCACCGGTCGAGAGTCGTCGAGCGAGACCGACACATGATGGCCATGGGCGTGGCCGCTCCCGAACGGTCCACCCGCCGCCGTGTCCTCCCGCATCACCTGCTCCGCGAGCTGTTCGGCCAACAGATCGGTGATGCTCAGCTGCCCCACCGGTTCAGGACGCTTCCAGGTGTCGAAGACCAACGCCGGATCGACCCGCCCGAAAGAAGTCCGGACCAACGGAGTACCCGGCGCATGCTCCCGCAAGGCCGCCGTCAACCCGGACAGCAGGTCCTCGCCCTCCGAATCGACGAGCACCCGGTCCACCTTGTTGACCACCAACAGCGAGGCCACCCGCAGATGGTCGGCCGCTACCGGCGAGATCCCCTCAGCGAGGCAGCCCACCCCCGCCACCGCGTCGACGACCTCGATGACACCCCCGAAACACACCCCAGGGACCTCGGTGGCCACCACCATCCGCGCCACGGCGCGCGGCTCGGCCAGTCCGCTGGCCTCCACCACGATCACGTCCAGATCGGACGACGGACCCGACAGACGAGCCAAGGCCACGTCCAGCTGACTCGAATCAGCCAGACAGCACAGACAACCCCCTGCGATGGTCGTCGTCGCGTCGACATGACCACGCACCAGGAAAGCATCCACGTTGATATCGCCGAAATCGTTGATGATCACCCCGATCCGGCCCGACCCCCGCGCCAGGAGATGGTTCAGCACCGTCGTCTTCCCACTGCCGAGACCCCCCGCGAGCACGACCACCGGGATACGTCGAGGAGTCGTCCGGGCCATGGGGTATCCACCTTCCGTGGTGCTTCGGTCGCGTCACCTGCGGGATGTCCGCCGGGCGCAGGCTGTCGTCAAGGAGCAATCCCAGGTGCGGCAGACTGTCACCGCCGCACAAGGAGGCCTCATGTCATTGTCGATGACGCTCACCCGGACCGTAGGTCGCTTCGTCTATCGCACCCCTACCAGACCGACCTCTCGCCGCCCCATCCACTCCCTCGACCCCCACCGTTGCGCCGCTCCCCCGCCGATGTCGCTACGACGACGGTGTTTCATCAGCAGAATCCACACCGAAGGGCGGCTCGCACTCCGCCTGGACCCCATCCAGAACAGCGCCGACATCGAAGTCGTCTACCTCCACGGCGGGGGCTACTTGCATCCGCTCTCCCGCTGGCACTGGGACACCATCAGCCGGGTCATCGCCCGCACCGGAGCCTCGGTGACCGTGCCGCTCTACGGGTTGGCCCCCCAGCACACCGTCGACCAGGCCATCCCCGTCCTCGACAGCGTCTACCGACAGGTCGTCGACGCGGCAGAAGGCCGCCGTCTCGTCCTGATGGGTGATTCCTCCGGCGGCGCGCTCGCCGTCGCGCAAGCCATTCGGGCCCGTGACGAAGGGCTACGAGCCGCCGACCGGATCGTCCTGCTCTCCCCCTGGGTCGACGCCTCGTTGACGAATCCGACAGCCAGGGCCTTGGAACGGCGCGACATCAAACTGCGCTGCGACACCCTCGTCGAAGCTGCCCGGCATTGGGCCGGCGAACGGAAGACCACCGACCCGATGGTCAGCCCGATCAACGACTCGCTCGCCGATCTGCCCGCGATGACGATCTACCAGGGCGGACACGACATCCTGCGCCCGGACGTCCGGCTGTTCGCCGCCAAGGCCAGAGCGGCCGGAACCAGGGTCGACATGCGGGAGGCTCCCGATGGTTTCCACGTCTACACCTCCGCTTTCTGGACCCCGGAGGGGCGCGCCGCCTGGGAGGGGATCCGTGACGCCGTCCGTGGAACCACCGCGGACGGGCTTCCCTGCCACACCTTCCGAGACATCCCCGACGCCGTCCCGGCTCCTCTCCCGGTCACCCTGCCCCGGGCAGAACACCCGAACCAGTGACCCTTCCGCGGATCTCCCCGCTCATCCGAAGCTCTGCAGAAAAAGGATAATCCTCGTAAATTAGATGGGGTGACGTCCTGGACCAGTCCTTCGTCGACCTCCGGATCTCCGACCGTCGTCATCGGCGCAGGCGCGGTCGGAGCCACCATCGCCTACGAACTGGCCAGGCAAGGTCTCCCCGTCACCCTGATCGATGCGGGCGACACCGTCGGACACGGCTGCTCCTACGCCAATGCCGGCCTTCTGGCCCCTGCCCACGTGGAGACCCTGGCCACACCCGCGACCCTTCAAGAAGGCTTGCGCCACGTCGGTGAACCTGCCAGCCCGCTGAAGATCCGCCCCCGCCCAGCCCTTCTGCCCTGGCTGTTCCTTCTGGCCTGGTCCGCCGCCCCGGCCCGTAGCCGAGCCGTCTCGCTACGTCTGCGGGAACTGGCCCAGGCCAGCCTGGCCCTACACCTGTCCTATGCCGCCCAGGGCATCGACACCGGTGTCCGACGCAGCGGGTCCCTCGATCTCTTCCTCACCCGACAAGGCTGGCAGTCCAAGACCGGCGGCCGGACCAGCGGCGTCTACTTCGGCGGCCAGGCGCTCGCCCTCGAACCATCGGTGGCCCGCGCCTACGCGGCCGTCCCCCATCAGGAAGACGCCTACTGCGACAGCCGCGTGTATACCCGGGCGATGGTCGAAGGCGCCCTCACCGCAGGTGCACAGGTGCGATGGGGTCGCAGAGTGCAGCATCTGCCGCGGGAAGGCGACCGGATCACCCAGGTCGTCACCACCGATCGACAAGGTCGGACGGAACGGCTCATGGTGTCCGGCGTGGTACTGGCCGCAGGCATGGGCAGCCCGCCCCTCGGAGCCGACGTCGGCCTGCACCTACCACTGCGTGGAGCCCGAGGATATGTGGTCGACCTGGAGCCGGTTCCGGGGAGGGAACTCACCAGGCCGGTGACCCTCAAGGAGCGCAGGGTGGTCGCCACCCCTTACGAAGACCGGCTCCGACTCTGCGGAACCCTGGAAATCGGCGCAGATGACCGTCCGCTGGACCGCCGTCGGCTCCAGGCGATCCGCGCCGCCGGCATCGAGGCTCTCGGACGGGCCGCCTCCGGTCGGGTTCTCCAGGTGTGGGCAGGATTGCGTCCGACCACCTGCGACGGAGCCCCGATCATCGGGCGGGCGGCAACTGTAGCCAATCTGTACGTGGCGACCGGACACGGCATGTGGGGCCTGGTGTTGGCTCCGGTGACGGCGCGGATGCTGGCCGAGGGCATCGTCGACGGTCGGCCGACCTTGCACGAGGCGACGTTCTCCCCCGACCGCTTCGGACCGGTTCGCAGCCGAACGGCCCGCCACGAGGCATCTCCGCGAATGGACGTCACCCACCCGGTGGGGTGACCTGGGAGCGACGGTCCTGGGACCTTCCGCGCCCGGGGGATGCACACGGTGGTCCCAGGACACCTCCACCGACGGGAGAATGGGCGGCGATGATCGAATTCTTCGCTGCCCAGCCCCTCCTGACCGTGATGCTCGTCCTAGCCCTGGGAGCACTGCTCGGGCAAGTCCCCTTCGGCCCGGTGCGTCTGGGCGCTGCCGGGGCACTCTTCGTGGGGCTGCTGGTCGGTGCGCTCGACCCCCGGCTGGGCCATGGCCTGGACACGGTGAAGACCTTGGGTGTGCTGCTCTTCTGCTACACGGTCGGGTTGACCGCGGGGGGCACCTTCCGTAGCGATCTGCGCCGTCAGTGGCCGCTGATGGTCGGCGGGACGGTGGGACTGCTCGTCGTGGCCGCGACCGGTGCCGTGGTCGGCCCGTGGCTCGGGCTCTCCTCGGCCCATGTCTCGGGCCTGTACGCCGGGGTCCTGACGTCTCCGGCGATCGATGCCGCATTGAGTGCCACCGACGGGCACGGCGACACCCTGGTCGGCTACGCCCTGGCCTATCCGGTGGGTGTCGTGCTCGGGTTGGTCGTGGTCGCCCTCGTCGTGGGTCGGCGGTGGCCGGAACATCGAGACGCCCCTTCCCTGGCCGAGGCCGGTCTGACGGCGACCACCGCACGTGTCGAGTCGGATATCGCAGTCGGCGATATCCCGGGGTGGTCCGAGCAGGCGGTACGGCTGTCCTACCTGGAACGGGACGGCGCCATGCACGTCGTCATCGCCACCGACCGGTTGTTCAGCGGCGACCGGGTGCTGGTGGTCGGCAATCCTGACGATGTGGCCCGCGCGGTGTCGGTCGTCGGCCACGAGAGTTCGGAGGGAGACCTGACCCATCACCGCCGGGATGTGGATTTCCGCCGTTTTCTGGTCACGAATCCGGAGCTGGTGGGGCGCACCCTGGGGCAGCTCAACGTGGAGGGGCGGCTGCGGGGCATCGTGACCCGGGTGCGCCGCCGGGACCTGGACATGCTGGCCCACGACGATCTGGTCCTGGAACCCGGCGACCGGGTGCTGGCCGTGGTACCTGCGTCGTCGATGGACGATGCGGTCGATTTCTTCGGTGATTCCGAACGGCATGCTTCGCATGTCGACGCGCTCTCCTTGGGGCTGGGGATCACCGCCGGGTTGTTGGTGGGGGCGGTGACGATTCCGTTCCCGGGGCCGGTTCCGCTGCGGCTGGGGGCGGCCTGCGGGACCCTGGTGGTCGGAATGGTCCTGGGGTCATGGCATCGGACCGGGCCGTTGCGATGGGATCTGCCACATTCGGTGAATGCTGCTCTGCGTCAGTTCGGGCTGATGGTCTTCCTGGCCTGTGTGGGCTTGGCCTCCGGCCCGGCGATGCTCGCGCAGGTGTTCACGATGACGGCGGCGTCCGTGCTGGCAGTGGCCGTATTGTCTTTGGCGGCGGGTGCGCTGGTGTTGTTGGTCCTGGCTCGGTGGTGGGGTTTGTCGGCATCGCGGTCGACCGGTGCTTGGGCCGGTTTCGTGGGGCAGCCGGCGATCTTGTCCTTCGCGTCGGCACTGCGCAATGACGAGCGGATCGAGTCGGCGTACGGGGCGCTGTTCGCGGTGGGCACCGTGGTCAAGATCGTGATCGTGCCTTTCCTTGCACGGTGAAGATCAGGGGATACGCCGGGTCAGCGGATGAACGACGATGTCACTGTGGCATATTCATGGGCCCGGTGAGCCGTTCGTCGTCGGAGACGACCTTTGCCAGGAGTCTCAGTATGCGAGTAACTACTGTCCGGTAACTGACGGTTAGCGTCCTTGGCATGGCAGCCAAGACGCCCAGCCCCGCATACTCCGTCCGCGCCCGGGTCCGCCTGGCCGACCGCCCCGGCACCCTCGGCCACCTCGCCGTCGCCATCGGTGAAGCCGGTGGGAATATCAACGCCTTGGAGGGTTTCGAGGTGAAGACGGCCTACCTGGAAGAGGACGTCATCATCTACTGCTCCGAGGTGGAACATCAGGAGCAGGTTCGGCAGGCGATCGACGCCCTCGACGGGGTGGAGATCCTCGAATGGGAGGACCGTACCTTCGCCCTGCACGAACGCGGCAAGATCCACGTCGACTCCTCCGTGGAGATCCAGGGCATGGACGACCTGGCGATGGCCTACTCCCCCGGCGTGGCCCGGGTGTGCACCGCCATCGCCGACGATCAGGAACTGTCCCATCGCTACACGATCCGTAAGAACACCGTGGCCGTGGTCTCCGACGGGACAGCCGTTCTCGGGCTGGGCGATATCGGCCCCCACGCGGCGATGCCGGTCATGGAGGGCAAGGCACAACTGTTCAAACGGTTCGGTGGGGTGGACGCCTTCCCGATCTGCCTGGACACCAAGGACCCGGACGAGATCGTCGCCGTGGTCACGGCATTGGCCCCCACCTTCGGGGGAATCAATTTGGAGGACATCGCCGCGCCGGGCGCCTTCGACATCGAGGCCCGCCTCGTGGAGGCCTTGGACATCCCGGTCTTCCACGACGACCAGCACGGCACCGCCATCGTCACCGTGGCCGGCCTGGAGAACGCTCTGCGGATCGTCGACAAGAAGCATCAGGATCTGAAGGTTGTCGTGGCCGGGGTCGGCGCGGCCGGGGTCGCTGTGTCGAAGATGTTGATGGCGGCCGGGGTCCAGAACATCGTCGGCGTGGACCGTCAGGGGGCGGTACACACCGGGCGGAACGGATTGAACGCCAGCAAACAGTGGTTCGCCCAGAACACCAATCCGGAGCGTCTGGCCGGGACGATCAGCGATGTCATCGTCGGCGCCGACGCCTTCATCGGCCTGTCCGGGCCGGATCTGCTGACCGTGGAGGACGTGCAGTCGATGGAGTGCGACCCGATCGTCTTCGCGATGGCGAATCCGGACCCGGAGATCCGCCCTGAGCTGATCCAAGGATTGGCCGCGGTGATCGCCACGGGTCGGAGCGATTTCCCCAACCAGATCAACAATGTGCTGGCCTTTCCCGGGATCTTCCGAGGCGCTCTGGACGCGGGAGCCACCACGATCACCGAGGGCATGAAACTGGCCGCGGCTCGCGCGATCGCCGACGTGGTGGGCGACGAATTGCATCCACGCTTCATCGTGCCCAATGCCTTCGACCACCGGGTGGCGCCCGCCGTCGCCGAAGCGGTGCGAACCGCAGCCGTGGCGGACGGAGTCTGCCGAGCCTGACCCTTCCGTCGAATACCACTCTTCACCCCGTTTTCACCGCCGCTCCCCCGCTCTCTTCCGCCTCCCCTCCGCCTCATCCCCTCCCCTGGGGAAACCTGGGCACCGTACTCGGTGCTCAGGTCTGCGGTGTGGCGACGTTAGCCCATGCTCTGCGGCATCAACGTTGACCTGAGCACCGAGTACGGTGCCCAGGTTCGAGACATGAGGGCGATGGTGAGGATGGATCACATCAGGAGGGGGTGATGTCTAATACGGGGAGACGATGCACTTGTCTTTATACGAGTTACCGTCTGCTTTGTTCACCAACAGACCGTGAAAACCTATAGAAGAGAAACCCACCATCAACAGCACGAAGAACACCATAGGCATCATCTGAGTGCGCACAATAAAGGTGTAGACAAAAATCGCAACAAGATTGACGACCCACAGGACAGCAGCCACATTGAAGAGCCAACGCCAGAAGAAAAGCCAGTCCGGCCGGGGCCCTGTGAAGCACGTCGACAACAGGTTTGGTTGCGCAGTAAGCGCCACATTCTCGTAGATGAACGCCAGCAAGCTCACCAAAACGAACGAGACCACACTCGCTATCGTCCACACCATCTCCCGCCGATTCGCGTGAAGTCTCACCACTTTCCGCCTACTTTTCAACATCACACCACCCCGATAGCACGCAACCCATTATCGTCTTGTTATACATGGCTGCCCCGGAAGATAGCGCCCTACGCCTAAGTAGGCATGGAGCAGGTCTATCCCGTAATAAAGGTGGACGCCCCACATGAGAAGCACCAGCAATACGAAGAGAGGTCTACCTAGATGTAAGGCATAGATCGACAGGCCAACCAAACTTGCCACGGATATCAACCCGACAGCCGTCCAGGCAACCCTCAAGGGCGTTAAAATTTCAGGACGTTCAGGCCAGAAACATGAGCGTCCACCATAATACTTCGAATCAACCTTACCGATTTCCATATACCAGAGATCGAGCGCAACCATGACTGCCATCAACGCTAATGTCAGAGCCGCCCAAATTGCAAGTAAGTATTTACTTTTCACATCCCCATTCCTCGCATCAATTGTGGCAATTTCCTCATGTTCCGCACTTAATATCACACATATTTTATGTGTGTGAATGCCAATATTTCAAACCCTTACCAGATCTTTTTTGGGCGCACATAATGGAGATTTTTACCGCCAGTATGGTTCGCGATTCCTGCCGCCCTTCCTTCGGCGTCAAGGTTCAGTCCAGGACTATTCTGCTGACCGTAAAGGATCTGCCCTTTTGGCAAAACTGCTGTGACAACAGCCGCATGTTGAACTGCCCCTTGATTTTTATCTCCAGAAGGAACCTTCTCCTCCCAATACACAATATCACCGGGGAGCACTTCATTCGGATTCAGCTTTGTCCCGCCATGTTTCAGAAAGAAGTCCATGTTGTTTTGTGCTGCACCCCAGGCAGGGGAAGTTCCATAGCGCTCAGGGTAGCCAAACCGATACTCTGCTGCCGGAGTACGAATCCAGCCATCTGAGACTTTCGGCATAACGAATCCCGCGACTACATCCTCTTTAGGTGCCATATATGTTAGCCCACCTCCTTCATTAAGTGCGCTAGATACAAAATTAGTACAGTTATTTTTCATCGTATCTACATCGTCATTATTCCAGTTCTTATAAACCCAGTCAACTGTCTTCACGGCGTCAAATCCTTGATCCAGCCTACGCATCTGGTCCTTCACGTTTTCCGAAATTCCTGGCAAAGCTGCTAATTCAACAGGAACTGCTTTCTGGAACTCTCTCCGCTGTTCTGGCGTGAGGCTATTCCACCAAGCTTCTTGCTGCTCGGCAGAAAGACCATCAGGGAGTTGATTACGAAACAGTTCAAGCGCGTCATGAACAGATTCAGTCTGGGCCTTCTCCACGTCTGATTCCGACACCGAATCAGGGTCAACTGAGACCCTTCCTAGCGCCTTTTCACACAGCTCATCGGCCTCCCGCACTGCCTTCAATGCGTCGTTAATTAATGTCTGGAACTCCGTGCGATAGTAGAGTACTTTATCCTGCTGTTCAGCAGTCAAAGATTTCTGACTCACTTGTGAAAGAGAGACATGACCCTCCGCATCCACCTCCAGCCCCTTTGTTCGGGCAATTTCTGTATAACTCCTCAGACTACGCTGAGCGACTTCAATTGCATCGCCAAAAGCGTTCAGTACTATGACTGCAGTTCGACCCATAACAGCAAGATCATCGGCACGCTCAGCGAGCGTCTTAAATTCAGATGACGCCTTTTCACCAACTTCATCTTGCCACTCTTTCCTAAGCTGCTTATCCCCCTTATCCCTCAATGTCGCAGCAAACCTTTCGGTCTGTTCAGAAAAACTCTTCATATCGTTCGCAAATTCATGAACTTTACTGGGATCACAGTCCATGACGTCCTGATATCTAACCATTTTCTACCCTTCACCAGGTGTTCTTGAGCCGTAAAACTGTCGACGAAATCCTGAAACTAGACACCCTTTCGCTGAGAAGTTCCCATATTTAATCCCGAGCTTCCATGCCCCTCGTTTGCTTTTTCGTCAACCCTCCCTGAAATCTCTGTGAGAGACTTCCCGACACGGCTCAGCGCCACCCGGGACTTCTCGTCCATTTCTCGAGTTTCACGGGCAGACTCATCTAATTTAGATGCGATATCTTTAATATTTTCAAAATTTCTGTCCATCCCGCCTTGGAGATTACTGACAAAACGGAGCATTTTTGCTGCCGACTTGAATCCCTGGTGAGAACCCCGCAGCGGGCGCCGCCGAGGTATACAGTTTTGAGATTCGCGATTGAGCACCGTCGGCTTCCTCCCGAAGATCATTCGCGACTTTCATAACTCCATCAGGTGACATCGATATGCCCCAAGACATGCGCACTCCTTCCCAATCAAAGGCCTCCGCAAGCTGAAATGATCAAGCCTGCGTCGGAACCCTGGCCGCCACTACGGCATTCGGATCAATATCGGCAGCTGACACCGTATGAACGTCAACAAAATTGGTGTCACGAAGCAACTCGAGCAGACGCTCCTGGGTGAGGGTTCGTCGCCCCCCGGGTCGGAGCATGTGTTTCAGCGCGGAAGTCGCACCCCGCAATTGGTCAGTCCAGTTCCCCCGGACCAGAAGCCACCCCCCTGGAGCGAGTGCGGCCTGAACCTGGCGGAGCACAGCGGTGGCTTCCTCCGGAGGTTTGCCACCCAGCACCATGAACAGGAAAGCGATATCGAAGCCTTCTTCGTCGGGAAGTCGCAGGGTGTCTTTTTCCAGGTCTGCTTCGCGCAATTCGACCCGCCCGTCCATCGCGTACCGCTCGAGGTTGGTCTGGGCCGCGCTCAACGGATTCGGACGGTCTGCGATGACAGCCGTCCACCCGGGTAGTTCTCGGAGTGCGCCGATGGTGTCCATGCCGTGCCCGCCCCCGGCGTCGAGGATGCGGCCGTTGCCGGTCGGGTGCAGTCGCCGAATGATCCGTGCGGTTTGTGTGCTGCGAGCCCTGGCGACCTCGGCGAGCCCCTGCATCTGTGCTGCGGGAGGACCTTGGCGACGTCGGGCGGTTCTGATCGGATCGTCTTCGCCCGGAACTTCTGCGCGCAAGGCCTCCGTCAACCCTGCGAAGTTGACGTATTTCTCGTGTTCGCTGACCACCCAGTGGCGCAGTGAATACGGTGCGTCTGAGGTGAGATGGGCGGCAGCCAGTGGGGTCGCAGAACATTCCAGGCCGGTGCGGTACAACAGCCCCATCCCGGTCAACGCGTCGGCGAGGACGTCGGCGGCTTCGACACTGATCCGGCAATGTGCGGCGATCTCCGCCAGGGTGTGCGGCTCTCCTTCGACGGTCAGCAGATCGAAGAAACCCAAACGCACCGAGGAGATGAGTGCTTGGGACTCCCGGTAGGCGTGCAGGATGCGGTCGATGGCCACACCGTCAGGAGCCGGACGAGAAAGGTCGTATTCACGGTGGTCAGACACGCGCCCAGGCTAGTGGCCTCTCCGACCCGCGTTCGGAGAACGGCGAATCGGCGCTAGGCCCAGGCTGATCGAAGGGCATAGGCCGCGCTGTACCTACTGCGTACGGAAGTGTTCTGCTCTCGCAGAAGGGTGTGTCCTCCCTGCCGCTGAAAGCTTCGCTCACAGCTAATATGCAGGAGTTGGATCTGTCGACCATGGCGAGACGTGAGCAAGGAGGCCGGGGGTGACTGCAGCACATCCGCGAAAGAGTGCAGGTGGCGATACTGCACACCAGACTGGCTTTTCAAGATCTTCCACCGGGACGTCCAATACGGACGAGATGTGGCTACGCAGGTTTACCATCGCAGCCATTGCACTACCTATCCTCTTTATTGCGACGATGCTCCTGCTTCGTCCCAGAATGTGGGAGTACCTCTGGCCCGGCCATGGACATGTACTGGTCGACACCCTGCTCCTCGTCGCCGCAGCAGCTTTCGGGATATCGATGGTTACGGTGATCCGTCGAGGCCATCGGTTGCTGACCGCCCGCCACCACGAGCTGGACGTTGCCCACCGACATCTCGCGCAGGCCCTCGCCGAACGTGACCGCAGCCATCGCCGCACCGAAGCCGTCTGCGACATCCTTCTTCAAATCACCCGACGCGAATCCCTCTCCACCACGTTGTCGTCCATCGCCACTCACGCCCGTGGACTGGTCGACGCCGCAGACGCTGGATTGTGTTTGCAGAGTGAGCCCGAAGCCGACGGCCGGGTCTGTATCCGCGGTCAGGGTGGCCGATGCTGCCAGGACCACTCCGGTGACTGCCCCGCCCGGGAACGGCCTGTTCAGAAGCTGCCCCTGCTCCCCGTCAACGGGCAGCGCGCCGGCGCCGACCTCTGCCTTGCGGTCTCCGCACCCCCAGCCGATGGCGCCATCACCGCCTACCCGGTGCGCGACACCCGCGACCTGGTCGGCTCCCTGTGGGTGGACAAAGCCGTGATCGAGCCCGGTGACGACGCCTTCCTACGCACCCTCGCCGACCTGGCCTCAGTCGCCATCGACCAAGCCAACCTCCTCGACGCCACCTGCCACGCCGCGACCCTCGCCGAGCGCGACCGGATCGCCCGGGAGATGCACGACAGCCTCGCCCAAGTCCTCGGAGTGACCCACCTCCGTCTCCAAGTGCTACTCACCAGGAACGATGTACACGAGACCCGTCAGGTCAGCGAAGAACTCCACAGCCTCGCCGACCTGTGCCATGACGCCTATCGTGACGTCCGCGAGTCGATCCTCGGACTGCGTGAATCCCCACGGGCGGACCAGGGACTGATCGACAGCCTACGCATCTATGTCACCAAGTACTCCAGGCAGTCGTGCATCGACACCCGGCTGGAGAACCACGTGCCCGCCGACCCGCGGCTCTCCCCGCACTGCGAAGTGCAGGTCATCCGCGTGGTCCAAGAGGCGCTCACCAACGTCCGTAAACATTCCGGCGCGACCACCGCCGTCGTCCGTATCACCGAGACCCCGGAGAACGTCATGTTCGAAATAGAAGATGACGGGCGGGGTTTCGATCCACGTCACGTCATCTCCGAGGCCGAGTCCTTCGGCCTACGATCCATGCAGGAACGTTGTGAAGCGGCAGGCGGGCAGCTCACCATCAAGGCCGCCCCCGGTCAAGGAACCCGTGTCGCCCTCGCCGTCCCCCGCGCTTCGGGCCACGACCTGCTCCACGAGATGGTCGGCGCATGATCACCACGCCGATGCCCCGCGCCGAAGGCGAACCGGTCCGGGTCCTCCTGGTCGACGACCAGGCCCTCTTCCGCGGCGCCATCGCTGCGCTCGTCGACCAGCTCGACGACTTCAGCGTCGTCGGCGAAGCAGGAAACGGCTTGGACGGCATCGAGAAAGCCCGCGCCCTACGCCCAGACCTGATCGTGATGGACGTCGAGATGCCTGTCATGGACGGTGTCGAGGCCGCCCGGATCCTGCGCGAACAGATGCCCAGCATCAAGGTCATCATGCTGACCGTCTGCGAAGAGGACGAGAAGCTGCTGACCGCAGTGCGTCTGGGCGCACACGGCTACCTGTTGAAAGATCTGCGACCCGAGCAGCTCTTCGACATGCTGCGCTCGGTGATGCGCGATGAGACCCCCGTCTCGCCGGCCCTGGTCGGTCGGCTCCTCGCCGAGCTCCGCGGCGACGGACGCTCACCACACACGCCGGCATCGCCACCCAGCGACCCCGGCCTCTCCCAACGTGAGCTGGAGATCATGCGTCTGGTCGCCGATGGCCTGACCAACAAGGAAATCGGCGCCCGGTTGTCCATCACCGAAGGCACCGTGAAGAACCACGTACACAACGCCCTGCACAAACTCGACATGAGCAATCGCATTCAAGCTGCCGCGTACATCGTGCGGCAAGGTCTGGGCCTGCCCTCACGTGCCTGACCTCCGACCGGCATAGCGGCAGGTGCCGGAAGACTCGGACCTATATACCGGATTTCTACCGGCGGAGGGATGGTAAACGCCTGGCACCGTCACCATCATGAGTCATGATGGGCGACCCGACTGGAGGCCGCTCTCCCCACCGGTGCCTACCGGCGGGGCCGACACAGCTGGCCTACGAGGACGGCGTGACGAGGGTCGGACAATGGTGAAAGAGATTCTCGCCGAACTACGGAGCGTCTTCTCCCGCCCGTCGGGATGGTTGTACGCGGCCGCGGTCTTCGTGGTGGGTTCACTGATCGGCGTGGGTTTCTTCACGTTCGGTTATGCCAACGGAGCGTCCTACCTGAGCAATGACCCGAAGGCCTGCGTCAACTGTCACGTGATGCGCGACCAGTACGACGGATGGATGAAGTCCAGCCACGGAAAAGTCGCCGTCTGCAACGACTGCCACGCACCACACGACATCGTGGGTAAGTACGCCACGAAGGCGCTCAACGGATGGAACCACGGGTTCGCCTTCACCACCGGAAACTTCCCGCAGAACATCCAGATCACGCAGCGGAACCGCGAGATCACCGAGCAGGCCTGCCTCAGCTGCCATGCCGACATCACGTCCGGCATCAGAGCGTCCCGTCCGGAACATTCCCCACAGGTCTCGTGCATCTCCTGCCATCGCAACGTCGGGCATATGTAGGTGGACACCATGGAAACCAGCGAGAACCCTCGCCGACGCAAAGTCTTATGGCTACTCGTCGGCGCCATCGCGATCACAGCCGTGGTCACGATGGGTCTGACAGCCTTGCTCGTCAACATCCTCGAACGTAAGGAAGAGGCGCGGGCGCCCTTCACGAAGGTCGTGGAGATCGACGACAAGACCACCGACCCAGCAGTCTGGGGTCGAAACTTCCCCATCCAGTACGACATGTACAAGAAGACCGCCGATCAGGAGCGCACCAAGTTCGGTGGCTCTGAAGCGCTCCCGAAGGACCCGAAGAAGCCGCAGAGCGGCACGGTCTCCCAGAGCAAGATCACCGAGGACCCCCGCCTGCAGAAGATGTGGGCCGGGTACGCCTTCGCCACGGACTTCCGTGAGGAACGCGGTCACGCGCACATGCTGCAGGACCAGATGGACACCCGTCGGGTGACCGACTTCAAACAGCCTGGTACCTGTTTGAACTGCCACGCCTCCACCTACGTCGCCCAGAAGTACGAATTGGGCAACGGGGACCTGAAGGCCGGCTTCGACAAGATGAACAAGATGACCTATGCCGAGGCCACCTCCAAGGTGCAGCACCCGGTGGCCTGCATCGACTGCCATGACCCGAAGACGATGCAGCTGCGCATCACCAAGCCCGCGTTCATGGAGGGCATCAAGAAGATCAAGGCGCAGCAGGGCGTCAAGGACTTCGATGTCAACAAGGACGCCACCGCTCAGGAGATGCGTTCGTTCGTCTGTGGACAGTGCCACGTCGAGTACTACTTCAAGGGCGAGGAGAAGACCCTCACCTTCCCGTGGGACAAGGGCACCAAGGCCACCGACGCTCTCGCCTACTACGACGAGATCGGTTTCAAGGACTGGGAGCACAAGATCACCGGCGCCCCGGCGTTGAAGGCCCAGCACCCGGAGTTCGAGACCTGGCAGCAGGGCGTGCACTACCGGGCCGGGGTCTCGTGCGCCGACTGCCACATGCCGTACACCCGGGTGGGTTCGGCGAAGGTCAGCGACCACCAGGTCCGCAGCCCCATGTTGAATGTCAACCGGGCCTGCCAGGGATGTCACAACGCCTCGGAGACCGAGATCAAGGATCGGGTCGAACAGATCCAATTGCGTTTCATCTCCTCACGTGATGTGGCGTTCAACGCGTTGACCGAATTCATCGACGACATCGCGGCGGCCCAGAAGAACGGGGCCACCGAGGACAGGCTGGTCAAGGCACGTGACTTCCAGCGCAAGGCACAGTTCCTGATCGACTACGTCGAAGCAGAGAACTCCGCCGGATTCCACGCTCCTGGGGCCACCCTGGACACCATCAACCGGGCTACCGACTACATCCGCCAGGGGCAGCTCGCGCTGCTCGGGAAGGAGAAGTCACCGGAGGCTCCGCTGCCGGCCACGCCGACTGCTCCGGTCGCGCCGGTCCCCACCACGCGCAGCAGCTGATCGGAGGAACACCGGACACAGGCCCGACGCCTGCTTCCTCCCGGACGGGGGATGCCACCAGTGGTGGTGTCCCCCGTCCGTCGTCTCCCCACCCGGTATACGCCGGAGGCCCCCCGACAGGCACAGGTGCGCCTATATCCATCGGCGCATCCGCTATATCCATGGCACGCCCGATCTACCCGAAACGTGCCGGGCGGCGGATGGCATCGCCGCCGACCTCCCGGGGAGGATGAGAAGGAATAAAGAGGAAGTGGCTAACCGGCCACCGGAGCAGCAGCAGGAGTCCCGATGAGTGGGCGTCGAGTCAACCCCGTCGACCCGACGGAGGCACACCCGCAGGGCACTTTGGCACGCCATCTCGGGCTACCTGAGGACGCCGATGAAGCCACGGTGAAAGACGCCCACCAGCATTTGAAGGATTTCCTCGACAGCGCTCCCCCAGCACTCGAAGCCTGGGCCGAGAACCAGCGCCGGCTTGCCGAGAAATCCCGCACCACCCCCGCTGCGCCGTCTTCTTCCGGCTCCTCGAAGGTGGCCGAGAAGTCCCTGTCCGACCATTTCGATGATCTCGACTTCCTCGAGGACGAGCCGTCGTCGGCCCCGACCCCGAAACCGGCCCCCGCCACCAAGCCGGGGCGCCGCAGGGCCGTGGTCACCCCCGAAGCAGCAGCTGCCGCTCAGCATCACCCGCGCCAACGCACCTCAGCGCTCGTCCCGGTCCTCGTCCTGATGCTCATCGTCGGGGTCGTCTACGGCGTGTACCAGGCTGGTCGCCCCGTCAACACTGCGGCGTCCCCGGCCAAACCCACCAGTTCGGTACGCCCGGTCGACGAGTCGAAGGTCAAAGAACTCACCGAGAAGACGAAAACCGACCCTAAGGATGTCGCTTCGCTGCGCAGCCTGACCGACCAGTACTACGGCGCAGGCGAGTTCGCCAAGGCCGCTGAATGGCAGCAAAAGGTCGTGGACATCCAGCCCGCCGACATCAGCTCCCGTCTGGTGCTCGCCGCCTGCCTGGCCAACTCCGGCGACGCAGCCCGCGCCGAGACCGAGTGGACGAAAGTCATCGAGCTCGATCCCAAGCAGGTCGAGGCCTACTACAACCTCGGCGTGCTGCACTTCTCCGCGACCCCCCCGGATGTCGAGAAAGCCCGCGCCGAATGGGCCAAGGTCGTCGAGATCGACCCGAACTCCCCGCTGGCGAAGAACGTGTCGAGCCACATGAACCGGATGGGCGGACACGGCGCGAAGACCCCGGGTGGGGCAGCCTCGGGTGCCCCCACCGCCGCGGCCACCACCCAGGCCCCCGCCGCCAAATGACCCCGGCCCCCGGCTGACACAGACAGGGAGAGGAGAGAACTTATGACCGGAGTGACGCTGCCCCTGGCAGTCCTCGCCGGCATCATCTCCTTCATCTCACCCTGTTTCCTGCCGATCGTGCCGGTCTACGTGGGCTACATGGTCGGCGGACAAGACGAGCAGCCGATCTCCCGCAGAGCCACCCTCCTCCAGGCCTGCGCCTTCGTCGGCGGGTTCAGCGCGGTGTTCGTCACGTTGTGGGCCTCGATAGGCCTGGTCGGATACGCGCTGAGTGACTACCGGGACCTGCTGCGCATCGCCGGTGGCGCTGTGCTCATCGTGATGGGCTTGCACGTGGCAGGGCTCATCGAGCTGTCCATGCTCTACCGCACCGCCCGGCCGATCGGGGCCCCGTCGGCCAACGGCCGTCCGACCTTGCGTCGATCCGGGCTGCTGGGGCTGGCCTTCGGTGCCGGGTGGACCCCCTGCATCGGGCCGATCCTCGGTGGAGTCATCGGCCTGGCCTCGGTCAGCTCGACCGTCGGGGAGGGAGCACTGCTCCTCGTCGCCTACTGCCTCGGGCTCGGGCTCCCCTTCGTCCTGGTGGCCATGGGCGCCGACGCCCTGCACCGACGGATGTCCGCTCTACGACGCCACACCACCGCGATCGCGCTGACCTCGGGTGCCTTCCTGATCGTCACCGGCTTCCTGATGGTCACCAATCTCTTCAGCCGTCTGAGCGGCTCCGTCCCCACCTTCGGCCTGTGAGCGAGGACCTCATGACCCAAGACGTGCGCCCCCGCAATCTCGTCGACGAGAACCCTCCGCCCGCCGCGGCGTCCCCCTCGGCCCCGCAAGGGGATATCCCGCTGCGTGAGGTCTTCCACAAGGTCAACGCCTTCTTCTACAACAAGACCACCGGTCTGGGGCTCATCCTCGCGATGGCTTTCCTCACCCTGATGGGCACCCTGCTGGAGCAGGCACCCGACGGGCTGCGCGACGACCCCTCCGGATGGAACTCCTGGGTTGAATCGGTGCGCCCCCGCTACGGCGGATGGACCCAGGTACTGGCCTTCACCGGCGCCTTCAACATCTTCAGCTCCATCTGGTTCCGCGTGGTCACCGTCATGCTGGCGCTCAGCATCATCGCGTGCACCTGCCATCGGGTCCCGCAGTTGTGGCGGCGGTCGGCACATCCGCACATCCACGTCAGTGACGCTTTCTTCGACCACGCAGGCCTGAGCGAACGGGTCTGCCTCGACACCGCACCTGCTGAGACCTTCGCGAGCGCACGCGCCGCGTTGAGTGCACAGGGTTATCGGATCATCGACGACGAGCGTGGCCCGGGGTTGAACCTGTACGCCGATCGTTTCCGCTGGGCACCTTTCGGTACGGCGATCGCCCACGCCAGTTTCGTGATCATCCTGTTGGGTGTCTTCGTCACCACTACCTTCGGGTTCAAGAATCCGAGCTTGCCGGTGGGTGTGGGGACCAAGGCCGAGATCGGTCACGGCACCGGGTTGACGGTCGAGGCGAAGTCGTTCACCGACAGGTACACCGATCAGGGCCGTCCGCTGGACTACTACTCCGAGTTGGTCCTGTTCAAGGACGGGCGTCAGGTCGCTGAACAGACCGTTCGGGTCAATACGCCCTTGCGTCACGAAGGGGTGTCCATCCACCAGGCTTCGTACGGCATCGCAGCTGCCATGAAGATCACCGATGCCCAGGGTGCCCAGGTCTATTCCGGCGGGGTGCCTCTGGCGTGGAAGTCCGATGACAAACGTCGTGTGATCGGCAAGGTGAAGCTCGAGGGCAAGAACTTGACCCTGTATGTCGTCGCTGCTGCTTCTGGGGTCGTCGACCGTCAGCTCGGTGCGGGGCAGGTGCTCCTGGAGGTTTACCAGGATGCCGAGAAGAGCCCGTTGGCGTCGCAGGTCGTCTCTCAGGGGCAGGAGGCGCAGATCGCCGGGCTGAACTACACCTTCGAACGTGAGCGTCAGTACACCGGGTTGATGATCGTGCGGGACCCCGGTGCCATCTGGGTGTGGATCGGGTCTTCGTTGATGGTGCTCGGTCTGATCCTGACGATGTTCCTCCACCACCGTCGCATCTGGGTGAGGGTCGTCCCCCGCTCCGAGGGAGAGGGCAGCGAGCTGCGTATCGCCTCGGCGGAGCGTCAGGACACGCCTTACGAACGATGGTTCCACCGCTTCGTGCAGCGGTTGGCCGATCCCGGTTCGGTCGGCGAGGGGAACAGCCTGGACGACTACGACCGCCGACGGAAGCGCTGAGATGACAACGGCCTCTCCGAGTGAAGTAACCACCTCCATCCGCCCATCTGTCACGAGGACACGACGATGATCAATCTCTCCCAGTACTTCCTCGTCGCTGCCACCCTGCTCGTCGCCCTGGCGGTGGCTGCCGACGTGATCGCTGTCGCCCTGCGACGTCAGAGCGTCCCCGATGAGGAGCGGGTTCCCGCTGCTGTGGGGGCTTCCTCGTCGAGCAGTCGTCCGTCCGTCGGAGCTGTGGCTCCCCAGACCCGGGGAATCAGCTGGTTCGGCAGCGCTCTGACCTACGCGGCGCTGGCTGCGCTGACCGGCGCATTGGCAACTCGGTCGATGGCCACCGGCCACGGCCCCTTCGCGAATCAGCACGAGTTCGCCGTTTCTTTCGCCTGGGGCATCCTGGCTGCCTACGTCTACTTCGAGTGGCGCTATCGGATCCGTGCGCTGGCGTTGTTGGTGCTGCCGGTGACCATCACCATGTTGATGTACGCGCAGGCGACCGATTCCGACGTCCAGCCGCTCGTCCCGGCTCTTCAGCACCATTTCCTCCTCACCGTGCATGTCGCCACGGCGGTTCTGTCCTACGGTGCGGCTGCGGTCGCGTTCTGCGCTGCGGTGCTCTACCTGTTGCCGGAGAGCCTGCATTTCAAGGGGATGCCCAAGCCTGCGGTGCTCGATGAGCTGGGTTACCGGGCTGCGGTGGTCTCGTACCCGTTGATGACCATCATGATCATTCTGGGTGCGGTGTGGGCGAATATCGCCTGGGGCGCGTACTGGAGCTGGGACCCCAAGGAGACCTCGGCGCTGGTGACCTGGCTCATCTACGGCGCTTATCTGCATGCCCGTGTGGTCCGTGACTGGCGAGGCCGGAGAGCCGCCTGGTTGCTCGTTCTGGGGTTCGCCGCGGTGCTCTTCACCTACTTCGGCAATCTCTTCTTCGGCGGGCTGCATTCCTATGCCTGAGCGGACCACGGTTTCGGACCGGCCTGCGCAGGCCGGGGTGGACCGGGGTGACTGGCGGGCACGTCTTCGGTCCAGCCGTTTCGGCACGGTAGGCGTGCTCCTGGTGACGCTGGTCCTGGTGATGGGCGGCGCTTATCTGGTGAACCGGCCGGCCGAAGGTTCGGGTAAGCCCACGGCTCAGGGCACGGAGAAGATCTCGCCCGTGCAACTCAAGGGCGGGGCGTCCGGACCTGCTCCGAAGGTGGGAGAACCTGCCCCGGAGTTCTCTTCGGCCACCATTGACGGCCAGGAAATCTCGTTGTCCCAGTACGCCGGCCGACCGGTCTGGCTGACTTTCGGTGCCTCGTGGTGTTCGGCCTGTCGAGCGGAGTTCCCCGACGTTCAGGCCACGCATGCTGCGGCAAAACCGGACGGCCTGGCTGTGATCGGCATTTACCTCTCCGAGGAGGCTTCCTCGGTGAAGGAGTTCACCCAACGGTTGAAGCTTGACTTCGCCCATGTGCCCGACCCGCAGACCCGTATCGCCTCGGCCTACCGGGTGATGGGGGTTCCGGCTCATGTGTTCATCGACAAGGAGGGTGTGGTGCGGTCCATCGACGCCGGCATCCTCAGTCACGACCAGATCAAGGAGCGTCTGGGCAAGATCGGCGCCTGACCTCTCTCAGCCGATGACGAAGGGTTCGCCCTGCTCGACCCGGATGGGCAGCCGTGCTTCACCCTTGATCGCTGCCACGACCTCGGCGGTGGCCTCGGTGACCGTCACGAAGATCTCACCGGTCCGCACGTCCACACCGAAAGCATTGATGAAGGTGGGTTTCGAGCTGTCACCGAAGACTTCGGCGAGCCGTTCCGATTCGGCCGTGAGCTCGGCCTCGGCGTGCGCGACCCGACGGAACTCGAACCGGGCGGTGTAGTTCTGCGGAGGGTTGCTCTCTCCTACCGGTCCGAGCCCTTTCGCTCCGACGACGAAGAGGTCGCCTTCCTGCCAGACGCCACCTGATGCTTCCGGGCCGAGAGCTTTCTGCAGCAGGGCCAACAGCTGCTGATCGCCGACGACGGGTTCGGGGGTGCTGCTGGGCATCATGGATCGGTCAGCTCCTCATGAGGTGGGTGGATCGAACGGCGACAGTCTAGGGAGGGAGACGGCCGGAAGAGCCGTGAAGTTGCCCTCCCGTTGTCGGAAGCTCCTGCCAGACTGAGGCAATGTCGTCTGATTCCAGTTTTTCTCCCGAGAGCCTCGCTGATCTCTGCCCTGATTTCGAGACCGCGAAGCAGGTGGCGTACGACCATCTCCCTGAGGAGGTCGCCGATGCCTGGATCCGGATGTGCCGCCCTGCGGTCTCCTTGTCCCCGGCCGAGCAGGGTGAGCCCGTGGTCGCCCGTTTCGGAGGGATTCCCCGGATGCCCGAGGAGATCTCCTGGCCGGAGTGGGAGGGGCACGGTCCGCTCTCCTTCGTCGCCGAAGTCGATCTGTCCGCGCTGACCGAGCACGGTCTGCGCACGGGTCTGGATCTACCCGAGCAGGGGCGTTTGCTCTTCTTCTACTACGTCAATCCGGAAGACCCGGATGCGCTGGTCTTCTACGAAGATCACGAGAGCCTGTCGGGGGCCCGGGTCCTCTACGTCACGGAGACCGCTGCCGACAGCCCGCGTCGGGTTCTCACCGACGAGTCGGTCACCGCCTACCCGGAGGTGAAGATGACCGGCACCATGCTGAGCACCTTCCCCGAGGTGGAGAATTCCCGGCTCTATCAGGAGTTCGCCGACCAGGAGAGCGACGGCGAGTCCTGGCTGGACCTGGCCAATGACGACGATTTCCGGGAAGCGTTGGCGGAATTGGAGCCCGAGACCGACCACCGTATCGGCGGATGGCCGTTGTCCTTGCAGGGTCCGGTCGAGCTGGAGGCCGCTGCTTCGGTGCTCGACGCTTCGCTCTACGACTCGCCCGAGTACGAAGGCGAGGCACGTTCCTGGCGTCTGCTCCTGCAGGTGAGTAGCAGCGACGAGATGATCTGGGGCGATTCGGGGATGCTCTACTGGTTCCTCCGTGAGGGCTCCACCGGCAAACCGCTGCCGACCAGCACCTTCACCTGGCAGTGCCTGTGACCGAGGTGCCATCGTCCGGTCTGCGTTGACCGGAGGACGACGGCGCGGGGTGACTCCGGATGGAAGCCTCGGAATCACCCCGCGGTCGTATCGTCACTCAGCCGGCGGCCGATACCGCCCCAGGTCTGCCGAATCGCGTCTGCTGCTCCGTGTGGGATAACCCGCAGGTGCCTCGCTGCGATACTCCGGCGTACTGGCCGGTTGATCGTCGTTTCCCTGGTCGGCCGAAGTGGAGGCATCGGATTCCGTCGCCAGGGGAAGGTCGCCGGCGACCAGTTGCTGCCCGCCGGTTTCTTCCTCCAGGGGCAGGAAGGCGCCGGTGTCCGGCGGCATGCCTGCATCCTCTTGACGCGGGCCACGGACCAGGGCCAGGGCCCCGCCGACGACCAACCATCCGCCGCCGACCATCAACGCGAGGTGGCTGGTGTGGCCCAGCACGACCAGCAGGATGACCGCACCGATCCCGGGGACCACACCGTGGCGGATCGGGCAGGGCTTCTCGTCCTTGCGCTTCGTCCAGAAGTAGCCGATCACCGACAGGTGCACCAGGACGAAGGCCGACAAGGCACCCACGGCGACGATCGACACCAGCGCGTCCAGCCCGTTCGGCTGCAAGGACGACCAGAACGCGATACCCAGGTTGATCACCGCGACCGACGTGGTGGCGCTGACCGGCACTCCGGCTCGCGGGGAGACCATCGTGAAGAACCGCGGCAGCGCCTGTTCCCGGCCCATGTCCAACAGGATCCGTGAGGCTGCCGCTTGGCCCACCATCGCGGAGAAAGCCGCACCGGCTCCGGTGGACAAGGCCAGGAGGGTCTTCAGCCAGGGGGCGATCTGGGCCCCGACCATCTCGTAGAAAGCGACGCCGTGCCGGTCAGGGGTGACGGCTCCGGTTGCGGCGGCAGGTGGGGAGAGCAGCGAACCCACGTAGGTCTGTACGAAGAAGAAGATCCCGGCGAGCACCAGGCATGTCACCGTTGCCCGGGCCACAGCTTTACGTCCGCCGATGGATTCCTCGACGAAGGTGGTCAGTGCGTCGAAGCCCAGGAAGCTGAGCGCGGCGACGGAGACCGCGCCGATGACAGCGGTCATCTGCATCGGTCCGACACCGGTCAGCGGGCTGGTCCACGGACGTTGCGGGCCGCTGGTGATCAGGACCAGGAGACTGCCGAAGAGCACGAAGGCCAGGACGACGGTCGAGATGATCACCATCACCAGTGCGGCTTGCGCGGCGATTCTCACCCCGATGAGATTCAACGATGTGGTGATCGCCACGATCACGACGATCCATGCCCAGATCGGCACTGACGGGACGATCGAGTTCAGCGCGAACCCCGAGAAGAGATAGGCCACCGCGGGGATCAGCAGGTAGTCGAGCATGATCATCCACCCGGCCAGGAAGCCGCTGCGTGGACCGATCCCTGCGTTCGCGTAGGCGAAGACCGACCCTGCGCGGGGTACCTGGCGAGACATCATCACGTAGGACGCCGCGGTGAAGGACATCGCCACGGTGGCGATCAGGTAGACGACGGGTGCCATACCGCCTGATTTGGCGTCGAGCACCCCGAAGACGCCGATCGCTGCCGATGGCCCGATGAAAGCGAGCCCGTACCCGATGAGCTGCGGGAAAGTGAGCCTACGTCGCAGGGTAGGCGTGATCTGCCGATGCCTTCCTCCACCGGCTGTCATTTCGGATCGACCCCCTCGCTGGGGCCTCAATGTCTGGGCCATGGTGCGCCTCCTCGAGCACGCGGTCGCCCTCTCCCGACCACGCGAACTCCGTTAATTGGTGCCGACTGTAACGACCTTGGACGAGTAAAGGCGATGAAATGACGGCTTTGTTTGGACGGTCGACCAGAGGGGGTGTGACCGTCTCGGCAGTATCGAGACCAAGGAGAGCACAGCTGGGCAGGTCACAGGACCTCAGACGTCTGATGTGTCCCCGCCAGCAGGCATGATCTCCGAAAATTTTATTTTTTGATAACACCGCTCGCTGTCCAATCATTGAGATGGACTGTGTCAGCGCGGAGTAGGACAACAGGCTCGGAGAACGCCTCGAAGGCTCCGAGAATGATATTTTCCGAGGCTCTCTTTCCTACTGAAAAAACAGTCGATACTTCAGGACCAGGAGCGAAGCCATACGGCTGGATCAGCGAATCCCGTTCTGCCCCTTCAATGCAGCCCACCCCCTTGTGAGGCCTGCCCCACAAGAAGAGCTTGTAAGGCTGTTAAGAGCGTGGATTCCTGCGCCTCCATCCAATCGACAAGCTGTCGGAAGGACACGAAACGCACCTCTGACTGACACGACACCTCCCGCATCACGGTCTCCACGGCATCCATATAGATGCCGCCGTTCCACTGCTCGAAATGATTACCGATGATCAGCGGGGCCCGATTCCCCCGGCAGGCCCGGTCGAAACCGGCCAGGAACGCATCGATGACGGTCTCCTGCGACCAGTCCGCCTCGGAAAAAGCCGCCACCCCCTTGGTGCCACAGAAGTGGCCGTTGAAGTGGGCGCCGATCTCGTGCCCCGCCTTCCCAGCCGCCCCGTCCCAGGAGATGACGACGAACTGAGGTGGCACCTGGCCTGGAGTCAGCTTCTCCACCTTCGGCTGGTTCGACTGCGGCCCCGTGTTCACGGTCGAGCCATCACCGATGGAGGTGACGGAGGAGGACAGGGACGGCTCCCCCGCAGATCCGGAATCGGATCCGCCCGACGGCTCAGAGGTCCCCGAGCATCCGGACATCGCCGAAGCCGCAGCGATCGCAGCGCCCAGACCTCCCCGCTGCAGGAGCGTCCTGCGGGAAGCCGAGACCGATGTCGACGAAGAAGTCATGACCTCATGACTTAGCACGCAATTCTCAAAAAAAGGTCACTCAGAAGAAATCTCCGACCCAAGATTCGACGAAGGAGTGCCCCTGGTCGAACGGCCGTCGATGAACTACTTGTTCTTCTTCTCGGACGACAGTCCTGGAAATAAAAACGAACCGCCTTTGATGCCAAGCAAAATCAGCTCAGAAAGTCAGTCTGCTGGCCGATAGGGGGACCAGGGTGGTCTCCACCCCCGGTATTTCTCTGAAAACTGCTGCCCAGGATGCTCGACGAGGAGAAGACCAGCATGGACGCCAGCCGACCCATCCTTTTCAGACGCACCAAGCAACATCCCACCGTCGCACCGGTGAATGCCTCCACCGGAACCGGTGTACATCTGGATCACGGTGACCGCCGGGGCCGTTCAACCTTCGCCGAGCATCCCACGCAACGTGATGCCACGCCTTTCGGCAGGTTCGCCAACCGCATCCAAGCCTTCACCCTGCATCTGACCGATGAGGACCGGACGGCACTGGGCTCCCTCTATCTCGTGGCCGAGAACAGATACGGCAAGGACAGCCGCCAGATGAGGAAAGTCGACGATCTGGCCCGAAAACTGGCCCAGCAGCGCCAGGCCGACCTCGACCCCGCCCCGGCCGAAGAAGCCGAGGAACCCGTCGCTGTCGGTGCCGAGGAGAAATCTGCTGCCGCATCGGCTGACATCACCCACCCGCCCGCCATCCCGGCGATGGCCGCCGCTGCCGGAATCACCACCTGGCAACTACTGATGCAGGACGACACCTCCCGGGAGAGCGCACGTCTCCTGGAGAAACAACTCGGCATCCGACTGGTCGACCGTCAGGCCTGAACCCCCTGAACATCCGATGGTCCGGCGGCGGACGCGCCGCCGGACCATCGGCGCAGACCTCTGCTTCACCGGTGGAATATGCTGAAAAACATGAAGATCGCCGTGGCAGGGCTGGGCTATGTCGGCCTAGCCAATGCAGTCCTCCTGGCCCAGCACCATGATGTCGTCGCTGTCGACATCGACGCAGGACGAGTCGATCAAGTACAACGCAGGGTTGCCCCCATCTCCGACCCCGAGTTGGAGGAATACCTGGCCGAGCGGGATCTGCGACTGAGCGCCACGACCGACCCTGCGCAGGGCTACGCCGATGCTGATTTCGTCCTGATAGCCACGCCCACCAATTACGACGAACAACTCAACTTCTTCGACACCAGTAGCGTCGACGCCGTGATCGCGCAGGTCGCTGCGATCAACCCGACTGCGACTGTCGTCATCAAGTCGACCGTGCCGGTGGGGTACACCGAGCGCGCCAGGCAGAGCCGTCCCGGGCAATGCATCCTGTTCTCCCCGGAATTCCTCCGCGAGGGCAAGGCACTCTACGACAATCTGCATCCGAGCCGGATCGTGATCGGTGGGCGCGGGCCCGAGGCCGAGCAGCTCGCCGACCTGCTCCGAGCGGGGTCGTTGGACCCGGACACTCCGGTCCTCCTCACTGATCCGACCGAGGCCGAAGCGATCAAGCTCTTCGCCAATACTTATCTGGCGATGCGCGTCTCGTACTTCAACGAACTCGACACCTACGCTGCGACCCACGGCTTGGACCCTCGTCAGATCATCGACGGCGTCGGCCTCGATCCGCGGATCGGCAACCATTACAACAACCCCAGTTTCGGGTACGGCGGCTATTGCCTGCCCAAGGACACGAAGCAGCTGCTCGCCAACTACGACCGGGTGCCGCAAACCCTGATCCGGGCGATCGTCGACTCGAACACGACCCGCAAGGACTTCATCGCCTTCGACATCCTGTCGCGGCAGCCGAAGGTCGTCGGCGTCTACCGGCTCACCATGAAGGCCGGTGCGGACAACTACCGTTCGTCCTCCGTGCAGGGGATCATGAAACGGATCAAGGCGAAGGGCGTTCCGGTCCTGGTGTACGAACCGACCTTCGAGGGCGAGCACTTCTTCCACTCCGAAGTGGTCCAGGACCTGGAGGATTTCAAGGCCCGGGCCGATGTGATCATCGCCAACCGGCACAGCGAAGAACTCGCCGATGTGGCCGAAAAAGTTTACACCCGTGACCTGTTCGGCTCCGACTGAGGCTCCGGCTGCACGCTGAGGCTTTCCTGCCCGGGCAACCGCAGCAAACAGGCTCCTGGTTCGGCGAACGGACGGAGGTCTCCGCCTTCTCCCGGCCCGCCGTAGGCCGCCGATGCGCCTCGGACCAGCCCGAGATGCACGCGGCAGAGTACTTCGGGGTACTCCTGTGCCGTGGACAGCAGGGGGCAGGTGTGAAGTTCGAGTTCACGGGGGCCGCGGCGCCGGGGGGAGAACCCCAGGTCGTCGAGTAGATCGATCAGCCGACTCTCGGTGTCCCCGCGAGAAGGCGACGCCTGCCGGGCCAGTGTCGTACCCCAGTGGCGGCCGATCAGATCGGCTTCTCGTTCGGGGACCTCAGCGCTGGTGGCCACGTAATGGGCGAAGGAACCGGCCATGGCGAGATAGGCCGCACTGACCAGGACCTGAGCACCGGCGAGCGCGGCGTCTCCTTGCGCGGTGAGGGTGTACCCCAGGCAGGGGCGTCCGCGTCGGCCGGTGTCGATGGTGGTGGTGGCGACGAGTCCTTCTTCGTTGAGGGCGTCGAGGTGTCGGCGGATTCCGTTGGGGTGGAGGCCGAGGTGTTCGGCGAGGCGGGCGGCGGTGGCGGGTGTGCTGGGGGCGCGCTCGGGGGTGTCGTCGGAGGGGTGCCCCTGGTGTGCGCGGAGGGCGCGCAGCACCCGCAGGCGCGCGTCGCCCAGGGGGGTGAGGGGAGTTGACGCAGGTCCGAGACCGGGCGTACTTTTCACATACAAAGTGTACTAAATAGACTCCAGGACGGAAATCATGAGCGAGCCAATGTCATTCCCCGTCACCGAGACCTCCTCCGGCCGCGAGTGCGGCCACGACACCTGGAAGATCCTGCTCGAACGCCTCGCCTGACCCCTCCGACCTGACCCTCTCCGCACCGACGCCCCCGATGCCGATGCCGATGCCGATGCCGATGCCCCACGACACCGTCCGCCACCGGTACCTCCTCCTCGCCGCCGGCGGTCTCAGCCTGCTCGCCGGGCTCGACGCCGCACTCCTCCGCCTGGGCGTCTGGGCCCCGGTGAGTGGCGAATTCGCCGCCCACCTCCCCGGACGCCACGGCATCCTCATGGTGCTCGGATTCCTCGGCACCCTCATCGCCCTCGAACGGGCCGTCGCCCTGCGCGAACCCTGGGGTTACGCCGCCCCCGCCTGCTCCGGCGCGGGCGGAGCATCCCTCGCCCTGGGCGTACCCGTACCCTTCGGTGCCGTCCTCCTCGTGGACGGCACCGTCCTCCTGCTCCTCGTCTACGCCGCCCTGTACCGGCGGCGCAAGGACACCACCGTCGCCGTCGAAGCACTCGGCGCGCTCGCCGCGCTCGCCGCCGCACTGTTGTGGATGCGGATCGACGTCCCCCACCTCCTGCCCTGGCTGGCCACCTTCGTCATCGCCACCATCGCTGCCGAACGCGTCGAACTGGCCCGCATCCACCTGCCCGCCCACAGCGCAGACATCATGCTCGCCCTCGTCCTGGGCCTCATCGCCACCAGCACCGCCACCCTGTTGATCGGCGACCTCGGCGCGCGGGCCTTCGGGCTCGTCCAGTTGGTCATCGTCGGCTGGCTCGGCCACCATGACATCGCCCGACGCACCGTGCACGGCAGCGGGCTCCCCCGATTCAGTGCTGCCGCGATGCTCCTGGGATACGGATGGCTCGCCGTGGCCGGGGCCATCTGGCTCGTCGCCGGGCGCCCCTCCGACAACACCACCTATGACATCGCCGTCCACGCCACCTTCCTCGGCTTCGCCATGTCGATGGTGTTCGCCCACGCCCCGGTCATCCTGCCCGGCGTCGTACGCCGCCCGCTGCCGTATCACCCGGCCATGTGGGCACTCCTGGCCGTGCTGCATCTCGGCCTGGCCATCCGGGTCGTCGGCGCGCTGGCCACGAATATCAACGTGTGGACGATCGGTTCGGTGGTCACCGTGATCGCCTTGGCCGTCTTCCCCCCGAGCATGATCGCCCTGTCCGCCATCGGCGGACGAACCCGGCCGTCCCCCGGACACACCCCCCGTCCCGCGTCCCCGGCCCACACCCCCACCTCCCAGGAAAGCTCCCCCCGATGACCGCCTTGCACGACCGCCGCCACTGGCCGTTGCGTGACCGTCCCGCCCTGGCCTGGCTGGTCTTCGCCGCCGTACTGGCCTTCGCCCACCGCTGGGTGCCCGACGCCCGCTGGCTGATGGTGCACGCCGTGACCATCGGCGCGCTCACCCACGCCATCATGGTGTGGAGCGTCCATTTCACCCAGGCGTTGTTGAAGACCCCGGACACCATCGACCCTCGTCGACACCAATCGGCGCGTCTGCTCCTGCTGCTCGGCGGCACCATCGGCGTGATCGCCGGGATGCCACACCAGCTGTGGTGGCTCGTCCTCACCGGCGCGACACTGATCTCCACAGCCGTGATCTGGCACGGCCACGCCCTCGTCTCCCGGCTGCGCGCCGCACTGCCCGGACGCTTCCGGGTCACCGTCCACTACTACCTGGCCGCGTCGATCTGCATGCCGCTCGGAGCCGGCCTGGGCGTCTGGATCGCCCACGGCGTCACCGAGGAATGGCGCGGACGGATCCTGCTGGCCCACACCGCGATCATGGTGCTCGGCTGGGTCGGACTCACCGTCACCGGGACGCTGCTGACCCTGTGGCCGACGATGCTGCGCACCCGGATCGACGCCCGCGCCGAGAAATGGGCCCACCAGGCTCTACCCGCCTTGGTGGCTACGCTGTCCGTGATCGCTGCCGGTGCGCTCACCGGACAGCGGTGGGTAGCCTTCGCCGGTGTCCTCGGCTACCTCCTGGCCTGGAGTTGGACGGGCCGGGCCCTGCTGCGTCCCGCCCGGCAGGCTCCACCACGTCATTTCGCGACCTGGTCGGCCACCGCCGCGATCTGCTGGTTCGTCGGCACCCTCGTCGTCATCGCGGCCACCCTGGCCACATCGACCGAATGGGCGCGGCTGCCAGGCAAGTACACGCTGATCACTCCGGCGCTGGTCGTCGGTTTCGGAGTACAACTGCTCACCGGGGCCCTGGCCCACCTGGTGCCGGTCGTCATCGGCGGTGGGGCCCGCGCCGTCCGCGCCGCGCAAGCCGAGTTCGACCGGTTCGCCGCGGCCAGAGTCGTCATCGTGAACAGCGGTCTGCTGCTGTGCCTCCTTCCGGTGCCCAGCTGGGTACGAGTCACCTGTTCCGTCCTCGTCCTCCTGGCCTTGATGTTCTTCCTCCCGGCGACCTTCCGCGCCTTCCGGGCCGGACAACGGGCCAAGGACGAGCCCGGCCCCGCGCTGCGTGCCCCGCTGCCGCCGCTTCCGGGCATCTACTCCCCCGCTCAGCTGGTCGCCGCCGCCTGCGCGATCGTCCTGGCCGTCACCGTCGGAGTGGCCGTCGACCCGACCGCGGCCGGGATCACCGCCTCCGGGCTCACCGGCGGGTCATCCGCCACCGGGCAGACCACCCGGGTCCGGGTAGAGACCAAGGAGATGAAGTTCTTCCCGTCCACGATCGACGTGCCACGCGGCAACCGCTTGGAGGTCGAGCTGGTCAACCTCGACCAAGGGATGACCCACGACCTGGTCCTCGACAACGGTGCCCACAGCCGACGGCTCGACCCGGGCGACACCCAGGTCCTGGATGCCGGAGTCATCGACAAGAACACCGAAGGCTGGTGCAGCATCGTCGGCCACCGGCAGATGGGCATGGTGCTCTCCGTCCGGGCGACCGGTCTCGGACCCGACCAGCTCGCAGCCCGTGACGGGATCGCCCGCGGCGGGCCGTCCGCGGCGTCCTCCCCGGCAGCACAGGCCCCAGGAGGACATGGGCACGGTGGGACGCCGGGCGGGCCACGTCTGGGGCAGAAAGCCGACGACGACTTCCGCGCGGTGAAGGCTGAGCTGTCCCCGCTCACCGACGAGAAGATCCGCAGGCACACCTTCACCGTCGAAGAGGTCGAGCTGGAGGTCTCCCCGGGGGTCAAACAGAAACGCTGGACCTTCAACGGCGCGGTACCCGGCCCGACCCTGCACGGCCGGATCGGGGACGTCTTCGAGATCACCCTGGTCAACAAGGGCACGATGGGGCATTCCATCGACTTCCACGCCGGAGACATCGCCCCCGACCAGCCGATGCGCACCATCGCCCCCGGAGAAAGCCTGCTCTACCGGTTCACCGCGAACCGGGCCGGGATCTGGATGTACCACTGCTCGACCATGCCGATGGCCACCCATATCGCCGCCGGCATGCACGGCGCCGTCGTCATCGAACCCGAAGGACTGCCGCAGGTCGACCGCAGTTACGTCCTGGTGCAGTCGGAAGTCTTCGTCGACGGGGACGGAACCACCGCCAAGGAGATCGACGCCGGCGCCGTTGCCGCGGAGAAACCGTCGGCCGTCGTCTTCAACGGCATCGCCAACCAGTACGACGCCCGCCCGCTGCCGGCCAAGGTCGGCGACCGGGTCCGGTTCTGGGTAGTGGACGTCGGGCCGAACCGGCCGACCAGTTTCCATGTCGTCGGAGGCCAGTTCGACACCGTCTACTTCGAGGGCGCCTACCAGCTACGGAACGGCCACGGCCCGGGCACACCAGGCTTCGCCGCCGCATCCGCTGCCCCGGGCGGCGACTCCCGGGAGGGCGCCCGCGGCCCTGGCGGTTCACAAGCCCTGGGTCTGCAAGCCGCACAGGGCGGATTCGTGGAGATGACCCCCAAGGAAGCCGGCCATTACGCCTTCGTCTCGCACATCATGGTCGACGCCGAGCGCGGCGCCCACGGCGTGCTGAAGGTGAGTCCCTGACGGTACGCACCCTCCCTCGCCGTGGGCGGGGCTTCGCCCTCCGCTCAGGGAACGACCTGGGCCAGGTTCTCGATCACGACCGGTTCGATGTCCCCGGCAGGGGTGTACCCCCACACCTGGGCGAGGAAACTGATCTGAGCTTCCCCTGAGCGGGTCACATGGGCGGGTTCACGGAAACCGTGGCCTTCCCCTGCGAACTCGATCAGAGCCACCGGGAGCCCTTTGGCCCGGACGGCATCGGCCATCAGCCGGGCCTGCTCGGGCGGCACCACTTTGTCCTCGGTGCCCTGGAGGAGGAGCAGAGGACAGGACAGCCCGTCCAGGTGACGGATCGGGGAACGCTCGGCATAGACCGCTTCGGCCTCGGGCCACGGACCGACCAGGCCGTAGGTGTACCGGGACTCGAACTTGTGGGTGTCGGCCGCCAGGCTGGCCAGGTCGGAGACCCCGAAGAAGGACACCCCAGCGGTGAACACGTCGTGGAAGGTCAGCGCGGCCAGGGTGCAGTACCCACCCGCCGAGCCTCCCTTGATCGCAAGTCGTCGCGCGTCGACCACTGCGGTGTCGGCCAGATGACGGGCTCCTTCGACGCAGTCGACGACGTCGACGACCCCCCACCGACCGGTGAGTCGCTCCCGGTAGGCCTGGCCGAATCCGGTCGACCCGCCGTAATTCACGTCGAGGACGGCGATCCCTTGAGAAGTCAGATAGGCCTTCACGACGTCCAAGGATCCGACGGTGGCAGAGGTCGGTCCGCCGTGGGAGACGACCACCAACGGTGGCTTCTCCTCGTCCGGCCCTTGAACGTCGGGGTGGGTGGGCAGATAGAGGAAACCGTGAGCGATGTCTCCGCCGTGACCGGTCCACTGCACCGGCCGGGGCTGCGGCGCATACCCCTCGGGGATGGCCTGACCGTAGACCCACAGGGTGTCCGACCGACCGGTGTCCGGGTCCAGGGAAATGACTTCGCCGGGCCGATCGGGGTAGGCCACCCGCATGACGACCCGACCGTCGCCGACGCTGAGGTCGCTGGCGAGCGCGAGGCGTGGTCCCAGGTCGGTGACGGTGAGGGTGGCGGGGTCGAGGAGGGTCGGTTGGGCGAATCCGTCGATCCAGCGGACGGCGACGAGACGTCCGTCGGGTAGCGCGGTCATTGCGCGTTCGCGGAGGGCCCAGGCAGGTATGCCGTACTCTTCGGCGACGGGGTGGAGGCAGAGTTCGTGTCCTGTGGTGAGGTCGATGAGATAGGGGTTGACCCAGCCGGTGCGTTCGTCGAGGACCGCCAGGTGGGTGTCATCGGCCCAGACGGGTTCGGTGGCTGCGGCACCTTCTTGTCCGGCGACGGGGCGGGCGTCGACGAGGTCGCCGTCGTCGTCGATCCGGGCGACCCATACTTGTCCGGCGTCCCAGGGCATGTGTGGATGTGACCATTGCACCCAGGCCAGGTGGGTTCCGTCCGGGGAGAGCACCGGGTCGATCACGAAGTCGGGTTGTGGGATGTCGTCGTGCCCGGAGCGGCAGGTGATGGCCGGGACGGTGCCGTGGCCGGGGTTCTGCCCGTCGAGGCGGAGTCGGACGAGGGTGTTGACCGGTTCACCGGTGTCCCGGTGGTCTTCCCTGACGGCCCAGGCGATCTGCCGGTCGGGGTCGATCTCCATCGCGGCGTAGCGGACTCGGGCTTCTTTGTCCTGGGGGGCGAGGGGGTAGGGGTGGTTGTCGAGTCGCCAGAGTCGTTGGGTGGTGCGTTCCACGGCGAGGATGATCCCGTCGCGGACGGCGTATTCGCCGCCGCCGTATTCGTGGACCCGGGAGACCACGCTGAATCCGTCGGGGCTGATGTCCTCGGTGGTCTTTCCCCTCAGGCGGGTGAGGTGGACGGTGGATCCGGTGTCGGGGCTGGTGCGGAGGATGTAGCGGTCGCCGCCGTCGGCCCGGGGCGCCGGCGCGCAGGAGGCCCTGGTCAGGGATTCCGCTGTGATCGGCGACGGCCATTCACCATAGGGAAGAACATTTTTCTTGTCGTGAGATATGGATGCCGTCATAGCTGGCATGTTGCCATGGGTGGAGCGCCCGGGCAGGGAGTCACACGGTGTTCACCGAAGCTCTTCCGGACGGTGGTCCGGGAGCCGGTGCGGGGCGAGTGGGCCAGACTGGACGAGTCGCCGATCCTTCGTCCCCGGGAAGCTCATGACCGACCGCGCTCTGCCTCTCCCCCTCGACCATTCCTATGCGCGCGATGTGCCCTCGCTGTCGCTGCGGTGGCGTGCTCGGCCGGTCGACCCGTCCGGTGTGCGTCTGCTCGCGGTCAACGATCCGTTGGCGCAGCAGTTGGGGCTCGACCCCCAGTGGTTGCGTAGCCCGGCGGGCCTGGCTTTCCTGACCGGACGGTCCTCCGAGGAGGTCCCGGCGTATGCCCAGGCCTATGCGGGGCACCAGTTCGGAGGGTATTCGCCGCAGTTGGGTGACGGGCGCGCTTTGCTGCTCGGTGAGGTGACCGACCGGCGCGGGTGTCGGCAGGACCTGCATCTGAAGGGGTCGGGGGCGACGCCGTTCGCCCGGCGGGGTGACGGGCGGGCCGTGGTGGGTCCGATGTTGCGGGAATATCTGGTCGGTGAGGCCATGCATGCCTTGGGCGTGCCGACGACTCGGGCGTTGGCGGTGGTGGCGACGGGTGATCCGGTGGTTCGGGAGGGCTCTCAGCCGGGTGCGGTGCTCTGCCGGGTGGCGTCCTCGCATCTGCGGGTCGGGACCTTCCAGTACGCGGCGGCCTTGGGTGACCCTGGTGTGTTACGGGCCTTGGCCGATCATGCCTCGGCCCGCCATCACCGGTCGGCGGCCGAGGCGGAGAACCCGTACCTGGCGTTGTACTCCGCGGTCGTCCGGGCCCAGGCGGAGTTGGTGGCGGCGTGGATGGGCGTCGGTTTCGTGCACGGCGTGTTGAACACGGACAATGTGGCGATCTCCGGGGAGGGCCTCGACTACGGGCCGTGCGCTTTCATGGACGTCTGCGACCCGGCGACGGTGTTCAGTTCGATCGACCAGGGCGGACGGTATGCCTACGGGAGCCAGCCGGGGGTCACCCAGTGGAATCTGGCCCGGCTCGGAGAGGCGCTGCTCCCGCTGATCGACGAATCCGCTGAGGCTGCCGTGGAATCGGCCACCGAGGTGCTGAAGTCTTTCACCGATTCCTACCGTGACGCCTTCACCGGGGTGATGGCCGCCAAACTGGGGGTGCCTGCGGGGGCCCTGGCCGGGTCCGCCTCGGCGGGGACAGGCCTGGTCGAGGAGACGATTTCCGTGCTGACGACGCACCGGGTGGATTTCACCTCGTTCTTCCGTGGCTTGTGCACGGGTACTGCCCGTGAGCTCTTCGACGACCCGGGGGCGTACGACCGGTGGGCTGCCCGGCGGGATGCGCTGCGTTCCGGCCCGGTCGACGACGAGCAGGTGCAGGCGTCGATGTCACGAGCGAATCCGGTGTACATCCCCCGTAACCATCGGGTGGAGGAGGTCTTGGCGGCAGCGGCCGAGGACGACCTGGCTCCTTTCGAACGGTTGCTGGCAGCGGTGACCCGCCCCTTCGAGGAGCGCCCCGAACTGGTCGATCTGGCGGGGCCAGGACCTGTGGGCGGGCCACCTCATGTCACTTTCTGCGGGACCTGAGCAGCGGCGTCCCGGTTCTGCCCTGTACGTCTGTCAGTGCTCCCGACCAGAATGGCGACATGACCGAGATACGCATGTTCCACAACACCCACTGCAGCAAGTCACGGGCAGCCTTGGAGACCTTGCAGGACAAAGGCCTCGACGCCCAGATCGTCGATTACACGAAGGTCCCGCTGACCCGGGTGCAGCTGATCGAACTGCTCGGCAAGTTGGAGGACCCGCCGTCGGCCTTGGTACGACGCGACGAGGCTTTCGCCAAGGCCGGGCTGACCGACGCCGATGTACAGACCGTCGACCAGGTGGCCACGGTGCTGGCCGACCATCCTGGGCTGATGGAACGCCCGGTCCTGGTACGCGGCGACCGGGCCGTCATCGGCCGTCCGGCGGAACGGGTGTCGGCTTTCCTGTCCGAGGAGTGACCCGTGCAGCGGGGGCGCTGTCGACCTCGGCTGCCCGCAGGCGGAGACTGGGGGCAACCGCTTTCGCGGTCAACACGATCCAGTGACAGCGCTGTCGCACGGTCGGCGGAACGGACGCCGCCACGACCCCAGCCCGGCCGCAGAGACGCCCGACCCGAGGAGTTGACGTGAGCACGACACGTACCGAAACGGATTCGATGGGGCAGATCGAGGTCCCCGCAGATCGGCATTGGGGTGCGCAGACTCAGCGCAGCCTGGGCAATTTCGACATCGGCCGCGACACCTTCGTATGGGGTCGACCGATCGTCCGGGCGCTGGGGCTGCTGAAGAAGTCCGCCGCTCAGGCCAATGCGGAACTCGGCGAGCTCTCCCTCACCGATGAGCAGGTCGCTGCGGTCGTCCAGGCCGCCGACGAGGTCGTCCGAGGTGAATTGGACGCCGATTTCCCCTTGGTCGTCTTCCAGACGGGCAGCGGCACCCAGTCCAACATGAACGCCAACGAGGTGATCTCCAACCGTGCCATCGAGATCCTCGGCGGGCAGATGGGCAGCAAGACCCCGGTACATCCCAATGACCATGTCAACCGAGGCCAGTCCAGCAATGACACCTTCCCCACAGCGATGTACGTCGCCGTCGCCCTGGAGCTGCGCGAACGGTTGTACGCACCGGTGTCGGACCTGAGAGACACCTTGGCCGACAAGGCTGACGAGTTCGCCGAGATCGTCAAAGTGGGGCGTACTCATTTGCAGGACGCCACCCCGGTCACTCTCGGGCAGGAGATCGGCGGATGGGTACGCCAGCTGGACTTCGCCCTGGAGCAGGTGTGTCACGCCGAGACCGGGGTGCATGCGCTGGCGATCGGAGGCACCGCAGTGGGTACCGGGCTGAATGCGCATCCCGAGTTCGGCGCGTTGACGGCGGCGAAACTGGCCGAGCACACCGGGATACCGTTCGTCCGGTCGGAAAATTCCTTCGCCTCCTTGTCGGCCCACGACGAATTGGTGGCAGTGTCGGCGTCGCTGCGCACTCTGGCGATGTCCTTGATGAAGATCGCGAACGATGTGCGCTGGTTGGCGTCCGGGCCACGTAACGGCATCGGCGAGATCACCATCCCGGAGAACGAGCCGGGTTCGAGCATCATGCCGGGCAAGGTCAACCCGACTCAGTGCGAAGCATTGACGATGGTCGCCACCCGGGTGTTCGGTAATGACGCGACGGTCGGTTTCGCCGGCAGCCAGGGCAACTTCGAACTCAATGTGTACAAGCCGGTGATGGCGCATGCCGTCCTGGAGTCGATCAGGCTGATCGCGGACGCCTGCGCTTCTTTCCGTGAGCATTGCGCCGTCGGTATCGAACCGCACCGGGAGCGGATCGCCGCGAACCTGGAGTCGAATCTGATGGTGGTGACCGCGTTGAACGGGCACATCGGCTACGACAAGGCTGCGGCCATCGCGAAGAAGGCCCACAAGGAAGGGACCTCGCTGCGGGAGGCCGCAGTGGCGTCCGGGCATGTCACCGAGGCCGAGTTCGACGCCTGGGTGGTGCCGATCGACATGACGCACAGCTGACCGGTTCCCCGATGCTTCCGCCGAGGTACTCCTCGCTGGAAGCATCGGGGTCGGCGGAGGTGCCGCACAACTCCTAGGCTTGGGACATGAAGATCGGAATCGGTAACGACCACGGCGCCTATCAGTTGCGCCTGGCGGTGAAGGCCCATCTGGAGCACCTCGGCCATGAGGTCGTCGACTTCGGGTCGGACTCCGCCGAGCGGGTCGACTACCCGGATTACGGGCACGCCGTGGGCAGGGCTGTCGTCGCCGGTGAGGTCGACCTGGGGATCGTGATGTGCGGCACCGGGATCGGCATCGGACTGGCCGCGAACAAGGTGCCCGGGGTGCGCTGTGCCATCGTGTCGGAACCTTATTCGGCGCGACTGGCCCGCCAGCACAATGACGCGAACATGCTCGCCCTGGGTGGTCGGGTCGTGGCCCCGGAGTACGCCACGATGATCGTCGACGAATTCCTGACCGCCCAGTTCGAGGGCGGACGCCATGCCCAACGGGTGGCCTTGATCGAACGGACCTGACCCCTCATCCGTGACCTGAGCACCGTAGTCGGTGCTCAGGTCACGGATGTTCAGGTGCGGAGGGGTTCAACGCATGCTCTTGCGGTAGGCGCGGATGGACAGGGGCACGAAGATCACCATGATCAGCACCGCCCAGAAGAGGGTGTAGATCTCGGCGTTCTGCAGGGCCCACGTGTACTCGGCCTGGGACCGCACCATCTGCTCGGTGGTTCCGGCTTCGGCCAGCGCATTCAGATTGCCCAGGTTGTCCCGGGCAGCGTGGGTGATGGTCGACACCGGGTTCCAGCCGGCGAAGGTCTTCAGCAGGGTGGGGAGGTTCTGAGCGGGGACGAAGGTGTTGGCGATGAAGGTGAGCGGGAAGATCACCATGAACGAGGCATTTCCGACGACCTCGGGTGCCCGGACCTTCAACCCCACCCAGGCCATGATCCAGCTGACCGCGTAGGAGAAGAGCAGCATCAGGGAGAAGGCGATCAGGGCGCCGGTGAAGGTACCGCGGATCCGCCAGCCGATGAGCAGCCCGGTCAGTGACATCACCACCAGGGAGAGCACATTGGTGACCACATCGCTGAGAGTGCGCCCGACGAGCAACGCCCCGGGGTGCATGGGCAAGGTGCGGAACCGGTCGATCACGCCCTTCTGCATGTCCTCGGCCATCCCGAAGCCGGTGAAGGTACCGCCGAAGACGATGGTCTGCGCGAAGATCCCGGCCATCATGAACTCGCGGTAGCCCTGGGACCCGGCGACCGCCAGCGCGCCGAAGACGTAACCGAAGAGCAGGACGAACATGATCGGTTGCAGCGTGGTGAACACCCACAGGTCGGGGACCCGTTTGAGTTTGATGATGTTGCGTCTCATCACGGTCAGCGAGTCGGACAACAAGGTGCTCATGAGCCGGCTCCCGTGGTGGTGGCGGAGGTGTCCTCGGCGTCGGCGCGATGACCGGTGAGGGTGAGGAAGGCGTCGTCGAGGGTGGGCCGACGGATCCCGATGTCCTGGATGCGCAGCTTCGCCGCCCGGAAATGGGAGACGGCGTCGATGAGCGCGGCGGTGCCCTGGTCGATGGGGACGGTGATGGTCCGGGTGTGTCCGACCGTCTCCGCGGGGCCGACGGCGAGACTCTCCAGGAAGGTGGCCGCTTCGCCGATCCGGGCGGGGTCCTCCACGGTGACCTGGAGGCGTTCGCCGCCGACCTGGGCCTTGAGGCTGTCGGCGCTGCCCTCGGCGATGATGCGGCCGTGGTCGACGACGACGATGTGATCGGCCAGCAGGTCGGCTTCTTCGAGGTACTGCGTGGTGAGCAGCACCGTCGTACCGCCGGAGACGAGGTCGCCGATGACCTGCCACATGTCTCCGCGGCTGCGCGGGTCCAGGCCGGTGGTCGGTTCGTCGAGGAAGACCACCGGCGGGCGGGCGACGAGGGCCCCGGCCAGGTCGAGGCGGCGCCGCATCCCACCGGAGTAGGTCTTGGCCGGTCGGTCGGCGGCGTCCTCGAGTCGGAAGTCGCCGAGGAGTTCGGCGGCGCGGGCTCGTGCTCCGGCGCGCCCGAGATGGTAGAGCCGCCCGATCATGTCGAGATTCTCTCGGCCGGTGAGATGCTCGTCGACGGCGGCGTACTGCCCCGCGACGCCGATGCGGCGGCGCACCCCCATCGGGTCGGTGAGGACGTCGACCCCGGCGACCTGGGCCCGCCCACCGTCCGGGACGATCAGGGTCGACAGGATCCGTACGGCTGTGGTCTTGCCGGCGCCGTTGGGGCCGAGGACTCCCAGCACGGATCCGGCCGGTACGGCGAGGTCGACCCCGCGCAGGGCCCGCACCTCGCCGAAGGTCTTGATCAGCCCTTCGGCCTCGATCGCCAACTCGGTGGAAGCCATACTCACCATCGTAAATTCAGACAATCCACTTGAAAAGCAGGCGGCCGCCTCGATGCCAGCAACACGGCAGCCCATCCCACCCCTGCCCCACCCCACTTTGCCCCCCCTACGACATCTCTACCTCCCGCCCCGTTGCACTCTCCCCCCGAACAGCCAGCCCTCTTCCTGCACTGCCTGCCCGTTTCCCACACTGCCAGCCGTGTTCATTGGCGCGGTCAGTGCAGGAAACAGGCTGGCAGTCGACATCAAAGGGGAGAGCAGGTGTCGCAAGGGCAGCGGTTGTGCTCATGGGTCCTCGCTTGCACCGGGGCCCGGGTTTCGTCCCAGACCGTCCTGTCGAAGACCGCGAGCCCCTCTTCCAGGGCTTCGGCGGAGTGCAGGTCGAGGTTGTCGGTCGGCTCGTCGAGGAGCAGGAGGGTGGCCCTGGAGAGTTCGAGCATGAGGATCTGGAACCCGGCCTGTTGTCCGCCGGAGCGGGAACTTTCGTATTTCGTTGCGCGTCAGTGGTTTTGTGTAGACGTCCGTGTGGTGGCACGGCATTGCCCGAGCGCCACCTGAGCAACGAGGAGCCCTCGAGTGAAAAACCGCCTGTTCACCGTGGCGGCGACTGCCGCCCTCTTCACAGGGCTGACCACCGGTAGCGCCGCTGCGGCGCCGGTCACCGACGGGGCAGCACTCGCCACTGGGTCCTCCACCCTCACCGCGTACGCCTTCAGACCCGGCATGCTCAAAGGCACCAATGTCAACGAGCCGAAGCATCAGGCCTCCCTCAGCCGCTTCGAAGGCGTCCTCGCCGTACCGGACAAACCCGGGAAACACCCGCTGGCGGTGATCGTCCACGGGTCGTACCCCAACTGCGTCTGGTACGGAAAAGGCGCACTGACCACCGCCGAAGCCAATGCCCTCGACTGGAAGGAGGCCTGCGGGACGAAACCGCCCACGGAGAAGGAAGGCCTCACCGCCGGACACGACTACATCCGATACCCCGCCAGCTTCGCCTACCTGGCCAAACATCTCGCCGACCGCGGCATCGCGACCGTCGTGATCGACGTCTCGGCCAAGGACATGAACTGGACGGGAGAGGTCGACGCCCGCAAGGTCCAGCAGGCGCTCGTGCAGGAGCATCTCCGCCTGCTCAAGGACTTCGACCAGGGCAAGGACCACGGAGTCAAATTCACCTCTCCGGTGAAAGGGAAACTCGACTTCACCCGCCAGGCCATGATCGGGCACAGCAGCGGTGGCGGCTGGCTGATCGACAAATGGACGAAGAACGAGCTGCCCGACGTGAAAGCCGCCGTCGCCCTGCAGTCGGTCACCTCGACCACGATCCCCAAGACGCCGACGGGTACCGCCCCGGTCCTTTTCCTCGGCGGCAGCTGCGACGAACAGGCGCGGATCGCAGATGTCCAGAAGGACGCCAAGGAACTGGGCACTGCCAACCCGAAGGTCCCCGTCGTGTTCGCCGACGTCGCGCGCACCACTCATGCCGGACTCGTCGGCGGATTCGGTTCGCACCGGCACGGGATGGTCACTCCGGTCGACACTCCTGCCTGCGCGACCGACAAACTGCTGCCCCGGGAAACCATGCGGGCCGTGAACGCCCGGATCGTCGGCGACTTCCTCACCGACGCCCTCGCCGGGCGCACCACCTACACCTTCTCCGCCTCGGACAAGACCAAGATCGACGTCAAGGCGATGAACTCCGCAGCCAAGGTGGCCACGCGGTCTGGCGGCCCATTGCCTGAGATGGTCGCGCCCCGCTCGGTGAAATTCCAGGAAATCCCGGAGTTCTTCATCCCGGAGCTGCCCAAGGACGTCAGGATCATCCCCAGCGACCATTCCCAAGGGGACTGACTCAGTTACTCCAAGGGGTAACCCCAGCCATCAATGAACTTGATTGGCGATCAAATAAAAAGATATTTTTCCTTACCGGATCTCAACTAAAGGAAAATATCTTTTCTCAATCAGAAGATCGGGCTCCCTTGTTTGCGAGGAAGGCCATACCCAGAAGGCCACCTGTCGCTCCCATATATGCCATAGCAAACAGCACGCCAGTGACGAAAGATGCAGCCTCACCGTCGCGTACACCTGAACCAGTTAACGCAAGTCCCATCAGAACACAATAGCCAAAAATTATTCTAGCCAATGGTCTTGCCTTTTGATGGCCAGTGACCCATGCCTCATCTGAACGCCGAGTACGGACAGTTCGAATTCCCATTTCTGAATTTCGATCGAGTCGCCCTTCAGCAGCCGCCTCCACTATGCGCCAAACGGCAAGACCAGTGACGGTTACCCCTAATCCACCTATTACGCCAAGCATCATGGTTACATGCACTCTCCCGATTCGCAGTGGAGCAAGCTACTTCGATTAAAGTGTCAGAAAACTTATTTCTTCACTAAAAAACAGTTCGTCAGAAATTTTTGGGAACCTGATTCTTGGATCCTTTTCATTTGGTGGGTCGCTCTGCGGTGATGACGGTCGTGACGGCTACCGGCTGACCGCGCTAGCCCCATGACCACAGCCAGACGCCGTCCCGACGATCCCTCCGCAGCACCCCTCCTGCGCGGAACGCTGACGGCCACCGCAGCCGACATCCGGACCGTCACCGCCTCCAACACGCCGACCGAAAAAGAACGCCCTACCGACCAGAAGAACGACGGCGTCGCCACCAGAAAATTCCGCCGCCCACCACAGCCGCGACCACGGACAGCAATGCCGCCCGTGTCACCCACAACATCCCTTTAGAACGAGAATCCTGCCAAAAAGGCAACGACTCCACCGGCCCCGAAACATCCTTCTTCTTCAAATCAAGATCATCCGGCTTATACGACCGATCCCACTCCCCCATCGACTCCACATGCGATGGACGATGAAGAGCTTTATCCCCAAAACGCAGCTTCCCCAACGGGTTCTCCTTACCCCCCGCCGGGACATCCGCCGTCACCGCCGCATACGCATCCACCACACCCCACCCACACTTCTCATCCGGCACCGGACCGTCACCATTCCGCTTCGCCGTCGCCAACACCCGACGAATCACCTGCCCCGCCGAAAGCTCCGGATACTTCGACCGCACCGCAGCCACCACCCCCGACACCACCGCCGTCGCCCCCGACGTCGCCCCACCATGCTTCACATACCCACCACTCAGCGACACTCCCGGAATCGGTGTCTGCCGATTCACCGAATACGGCCCGCACACCCCATTACCCTGACCATAAACAAAACCCTGATATTTAGGGATCCCCCGATTCGATTCCGGATCCAACTGCAGATCCGCCATCACCCCACCCACCTGCAAAGCACCAAAAGCCTCACGCCAGGCACCCCCCTCGGTCCGCCCATCATTTCCCGCACCAACCACCACCACAACATCTTTCTCCTGCGCCTCGATCAACGCCCGAGCCTTGGTACTACTCAACCCGCCAGCCTGGGAAATATTGATAACCTTCGCACCCTGAGCCACGCAATAACTAATCGACTTCGCCATAATGTCCTGCGGCGTCGACAAACCCACCACAGAAGACACCGACATGATCGTCGCATCCGGCGCCGCCCCGATAATCCCCTGCGAACGCCCCGGACCAGAACCCCGACCCGCGATATAACCCACCATCCCCGTCCCATGCTCCGTATTCGGCTTCAACCCATCCGGAGCACCCTGACCCGAAAAATCAGCACCCCCCTCAAAACGGATCCCCACCAAATCCTGATGCGTCGCATCCACCCCCGTATCAATCACACACACCTTCACCCCAGCACCCCGCGACACCTGCACCGAACGATCCACCCCCAAACCAGGAATCCACCACGACCGCTCCCGCGCCAAACCCCGCTTCTCCGCAGCAGCCTGCCGATCATCCACCGGCGAAGCCACCACCCCAGCACCCGAAACCCCACCAGCCGGAGAGGCCCCCGCAGCAGCCGCCACCGGCGCACACACCACCCCCACCACCAGCACACCAACACACCACACACGACCACCACGAACAAACATCACACCCACCCAACACCCACAGCCACCCCGCCAAACAGACAAAGAGGCACCCAATACGCCGATCAAAAAAGAACTACCCAGGCCCTATACGCCAAAGAATTACAAAGTTTCCTTCCAGTCGAAAGACTTCATCGTCTGCTGATCAACCGCAGCTTTGGACAACCCGGCCCGGCCTTGAGATTCAGCCTGCACATACGCCGCATGCGATTCCGCTAAACCATGCAATACCAGATTCACCATCCCATCGAGTCTCTTCACATTTTCCTCGAGATGTCCCGCCGCTTCGTCGGCCTTTCCCCAACCAGCTTGAACCTCTTCCAGTTCGCCACCTGGCCGCGCGGCCCTTATCTTTTCTCGCGCAGCTGTTACCTCAACTTTCGCTGCTTCTAATCGCTTGCGTAATGCATACAACTCGGCATAAGTTTTCTGATAAGAATCCAGCTCGACCTTAAAGCCAGCACTTCGCACACCTTCGATATTTGGGGGCGACCACAACACCTCATCAGGCGATTCCACCCCCAAGCTGTTCGCACTCTGCGCCGAAGAGGATCCACTCTTCTCCACCATCACGCACACGTCCTTTCCCGAGACACCCGACCAACCAACCCGACCACACCCAACTCACTCATCACCCAACACCGGCGGAGCCACCAACTCCGTATCCCCCCACACCTCATCCGACGCCACCAAAAACTCCGGACGAGCCCGCAACCCCCGATCACGCTCACCACCAGACCCACCACCCAACGGCACACCACCCTGACCAACACCCCCACGACCACCCACCGAACCCACACCACCAGCACCAACACCGGTGCCACCAGGCCCAGCCCCAAAACCACCAGACCCACCCGCACCACGAGCCCAACCACCCCCAGCGCCACCGGCACCACCAGGCACACCCGGCCGCACCACACCAGGACCACCCGGCACCACCCCACCAGGCGGAAAACCACCCCCCGGAGGCAACACCCCCACACCACCAGGACCACCAGGCACCCCACCCGGAGGCTGCGGCAACACCCCCACCGGAGCAAACACACCCCCACCACCAGGCGGCACACCCACACCAGAACCACCCGGAACCCCACCCGGACCACCCGGCACCCCAGAACCACCACCACCCGGCGACCCCGGAACTACGCCCCCACCACCAGACCCGCCCGGAGCCCCAGGCACACCCGGACCACCCGAACCACCCGGCCACACACCAACCCCCGAACCACCCGACCGAACAGGCCCAACTCCAAGCCCACTCCCCGACCCCCCATCCGACGAAGAACCCCCACCACCCGACAACGACGCCGGCAGCTCCCTTGACTCATAAACCGGCAAGTCATCCCAGCGCACACCCCCAAACGGTCCCCCTGCTCCTGAGCCGCCTTGGCCATCTCCTGCACCTTCGCCAGCAGGGCCTTGCGGTCGGCCTCTTCCTCCTCACGCTGGCGGAAGTAGACCTCAGCCGCTGGCGAAGACGTCAGCCACCCCCAGAACGACGGCTTCGGCATCGTCGCCTCCCGGGCAGTCATCCCCGCGACCTGCTCCTTGAAGTTCTCCATCGTCTGCTGAAAGTCGATGACCGCGCCCCCGGCCGACGACGACGAAGCCAGGCCATTCCCCGATGCCGTTGTCTGCATCGTGCGCATCACCGCCTCTGCGGCAGCCTCCCCGCTCCACCCCGACGTCGACAGCGCCACCAGCTTCGCCTGGAACTCGGTGGACAGCTCGTTCACCTCAGCAGACGCCTTCTTGAAGGCGTCCACCGCCACAGCCATCTCCTCAGGGCGCACACTCGCCGCCACGGCCTTCAACTCCGCCGCGTGCATCCCCTCGTACGCACCCTGACGAGCACCACTCACCACAACCACTCCTCCGAAAGACCGCATACGTCGACTCACGCGCCCCTGAACCTACTGGCTCCGTCCTCGCGCAGACGCGATAACTCCGGAAGAGCTGATGTCACGATGTCTTCGTCCGAGAAGGCCCACCGATCACCGTTCGTACAGGCGAACCTGAGTCGCCTTGACCACGAGCTGAACCGCCGCACCAGGCCGGAGTTCGAGCTCGACAACGGCCGCAGCGGTGAGATCTGCCGACAGCACCTCCCCGCCAGGAAGCACGGCACTCACCCGGGCCAAGGCACCACGCGGTTCGACAGCGGTGACGACAGCAGGCAGATGGTTGCGGGGGCTGCCGCCGGGATCGGCAAGGTGGACACCGATGGCGGCGGGCGGGATGCTCGCCCACGCATCTCGACCGAGATGCAGAGAGCGGTCGGCCGGTACCCCGGTGAGAGGAACGCCCTCGACGTCGATGCGGTCCGGCCCGGAGGCAACCCCCCGGAGGAGGTTCACCCCGACCAGGTCGGCGAGAAAAACCGTACGAGGACAGGTGAGGAGGTCAGCGACCTTTCCTTCGGTGACGACCCGTCCCCCGTCGATGACGGCGAGTCGATCGGCGAGCGCGAGGGCGTCGATGACGTCGTGGGTGACGAGGACGGCGGTGCGTTCCGGGCTGGTGAGGAGGTCGCGGAGCAGGGAGCGGGTGGTCGCGGCGACGGTGATGTCGAGGGCGGCCATGGGCTCGTCGAGGAGAAGGAGTCGGGGTTCGGTGGCGAGGGCGCGGGCGAGGGCGATGCGTTGGGCTTGTCCGCCGGAGATCTGCCAGGTGCGTCGGTGGGCGAGTTCGGCGCAGCCGACGTTGTCGAGGTGGGTGTGGGCGATGGTGCGGGCTGCGCGGCGGCGGGTGCCGGTGGCGCGTAGGCCGAAGGCGACGTTGTCGAGGATGTCGAGGTGGTCGAAGAGCAGGGGGCGTTGGTCGAGGAGGGCGATACGGCGTTGGTGGGTGGGGAGGTGTCGTCCTGGTCCGCTGACGAGGGTGCCGTCGATGTGGACGGTGCCGGTGGTGGGGTGTAGTTGTCCGGTGACGAGGCGGAGGAGTGAGGATTTTCCGGCGCCGTTGGGGCCGACAACGGCGAGGACGTCGCCGCGGTGGATGTCGAGGTCGAGGTGGAGGTTGCGGTCGGTGACCTGGGCGTGGACGGCGAGTGCCGGGGTGGTCATGGTGTGGCCGCTTTGGGGGTGAGTCGGCTTGTCCATCCGGTGGCGGCGACTGTGGTGGCGGCGACGACGATGAGGACGAGGGCGAGGGCGAGGGCGGAGTCGGTGTCGCTTTCTCGTTGGAGGTAGATCTCCAGGGGGAGGGTGCGGGTGACGCCTTGGAGGGATCCGGCGAAGGTGAGGGTGGCGCCGAATTCGCCGAGGGATCGGGCGAAGGAGAGTGCGGTGCCGGAGGCGACGGCGGGGAGCATGGTGGGCCAGGTGACTCGGGTGAGGACGAAGGTGGGGGATGCGCCGAGGGTGGCGGCGACGTCTTCGCGGTCGTGTCCGGCGGTGCGGAGTGCTCCTTCGACGGCGGTGACGAGGTAGGGCATGGCGACGAAGGTCTGGGCGATGACGACGGCGAGGGTGGTGAAGCCGATTTCGATGCCCCAGGTGGACAGGGTGGCGCCGAGGAGTCCGCGGCGTCCGAGGGTGGTGAGCAGGGCGAGACCGGCGACGACGGGTGGGAGCACCATGGGCACGGTGACCAGGGTGCGGACGAGGGTGTTCCAGCGGCTGTGGGACCGGGCGAGGAGTAGCGCGAGGGGGAGGCCGAGGAGGAGGCAGAGTGCGGTGGAGGCGAGGCAGGTGGTCAGGCTGAGGTGGAGGGCGTCGAGGGAGGCCGGTGTGGTGAGCAGGGTGGGGACTTTGGTCCAGGGGATGCGGGTGGCGATCCCTGCCAGGGGGAGGGCGACGAAGGCGAGGGCGAGTGCTCCGGGGAGTCGGAGCCATCGGGGTAGGTGTGATCCGCCGGGGCGCGGTGGTGTGGTGTTCACGGTGTGGCGAAGCCGTGTCTGGCGAGGGTCTGTTGTCCTTTGTCGGAGAGGACTGCGGTGATGAAGGCTTTTCCGGCGTCTTCGCGGGGGGCGTCTTTGACGAGGGTGATCGGGTACCGGTTGACGACTTTGTCCGAGCCGGGGATGGAGAGGGTGCGGACTTTGTCGCCGGAGGCTTTGGCGTCGGTGGCGTAGACGATCCCGGCGTCGGCTTCTCCGGATTCGACTTTGCCGCGGACGTCGGTGACTTTGGTTTCTTCGGAGACGGGGTGCAGGGTCAGGCCGAGGTGGGCGGCGAGGGTCTGGGTGGCATTGCCGCAGGGGACGTCGGTGGCGCAGGTCACGAGTTTTTTCCCGGTGAGGGAGTTGTCGAGGCCGGTGATCTTTGCGGGGTCGTCCTTGGGGGTGATGAGGACGAGGGTGTTGCGGGCGAAGTCTTGTGGTGCGCCGGCGGTGATCTTTTTTTCCTGGGCTTTGTCCATGTTCTTGGTGTCGGCGGTGGCGAGGACGTCTGCGCGGGCGCCGCCGATGATCTGGTCGACGAGGCTGTTGGATCCGTCGTAGTTGAAGGTGATGTCGAGGTCGGGGTGTTCTCGGGCGATCTCGGTGAAGGCGCCTTTGAGGGAGGCGGCGGCGAAGACGGTGACCGGCCCGGTGGTGGGCTTCTTGTCCGCTGTGGCGGAGTCGGTGTGGCAGGAGGTGAGGGCGACGGCGAGGAGGGCGGTGGTCAGTGCGGCGGGGGCGATGCGCCGGGGGTGGTTCATGCGGTGGCTCCGGGGGTTTCCAGGATGACATTGGTGGCTTTGACGACGGCGGTGGCGACGGCGCCGATGTGCAGGTTCATGTCGTGGACGGCTTCGGTGGAGATGAGGGAGACGACTCGGTAGGGCCCGCATTGCATTTCGACCTGGGACATGACGGTGTCGGAGGTGATCGAGGTGATCAGGCCGGTGAAGTGGTTGCGGGCGGAGGCGCGATGGTGCCCGGTGGCGGCGGCGGTGCGGTGGACTTCCTGGGCGAGCTCGGCGAGTTCGGCGCCGTCGATGGTCTTACGACCGGAGGCGTCCTTGGTCGCGGCGATGCGTCCGGCGTCGATCCAACGGCGGAGGGTGTCATCACTGACACCGAGGAGATCGGCGGCCTCTTTGATCCGTATCTGCGTCACAAAACATAGATTATTTCTGAAGAAGCGGAGACAGATCTGCATTTTCTCCTTATATGAGATTCTCTGGACACAGATGTCTGTCGAAGAAGACCCGCCTCCAAGAATCTCCTTGGACAACAAAGAACTTCCCACGGATTTCGCCTGCGGGTCCTAGGCTGACAAGACACCCTCCCCCAGCCGAGGACGACAACGATGTCCGATCAACTCGCCCGTCTACGAGCCCTGCGCGAGCACGCCCTGGAAGGTGGCGGCCCGGACCGGGTCGCCGCCCAGCACGCCAGGGGCAAGCTCACCGCCCGAGAACGCCTCGCCTTCCTGCTCGACGAAGCCTCCTTCCAGGAACTGGGCGCCTTGGCCACCCACGCCGTCACCGACTTCGGCATGGAGAAACACCGGTACCCGGGCGACGGCATCATCACCGGCTTCGGGAAGGTCAACGGGCGCCGCGTCGCAGTCTTCGCCCAGGACTTCACCGTGCTCGGCGGCTCGTTCTCCGAAGTGCAGTCGCACAAGATCAGCCGCATCCAGGACCTGGCACTGGCAGCAGGCATCCCCCTGGTCGGCCTGAACGACTCCGGCGGGGCCCGGGTACAGGAAGGAGTCCGGTCACTGGCGGCGTACGGCGAGGTGTTCGTCCGCAATGTCTCCGCCTCAGGGGTCATCCCCCAGATCAGCGTCGTCATGGGACCGTGCGCGGGAGGCGCGGTCTATTCGCCGGCGCTGACGGACCTGACGATCATGGTCGACGGCACGGCGAACATGTTCCTCACCGGCCCGGAGATCATCCGACAGGTCACCGGCGAAGAGGTGACCGCCGAGGAGCTGGGCGGCGCGAGCGTGCACGCAGCCCGTAGCGGGGTGGCCCAATTCGTGGCCGCCGACGAGCAGGCAGCCCTCCACCTGGTGAAGGACCTACTGGCCCACCTCCCGCAGAACACCCACGAAGACCCACCGGTGCTGTCCGCGCACGACGACCCCGACCGGATGGACGAGGCGCTGAACTCCCTCATCCCGGCCGAGGACAATGCGGCCTACGACATGGTCGAGCTGCTGAACAGGGTCTTAGACCGCGGATCGCTGCTACAGGTCGGCGAGTTCTTCGCCGCGAACGCGATCACGGCCTTCGCCCGCCTGGACGGGCAGAGCGTCGGCATCGTCGCGAACCAGCCGTCGGTGATGTCCGGCTGCCTCGACATCGACTCGAGCGACAAGATCAGCCGGTTCATCCGACTGTGCGACGTGTACAACATCCCGCTGGTGACCTTCGTGGACTGCCCGGGATACCTGCCCGGCGTACAACAGGAGTACGACGGAGTGATCCGGCACGGCGCGAAGATCATCTACGCCTACTGCCAGGCCACGGTGCCGAAGATCTCCGTCGTCGTCCGCAAGGCGATCGGCGGCAGTTATGTCGCACTGTCGAGCAAACAGATGAACAACGACGTGGCCTTCGCCTGGCCGTCGGCACAGATCGCCGTGATGGGTGCGGAGGGCGCGGCCCGCCTGCTGCACCGACGCACCATCGACACCGCACCCGACGCGGCAGCCGAAGAGGCCCGTTTCGTCACGGACTACCGGGAGAGGTTCTTCAACCCGTACCGGGCCGCCGATGTCGGACAGATCGACGAGGTCATCGAACCCGCCGAGACCCGGCCCCGGCTGATCCGCGCCTTGGAAGTGTTGAACACCAAGGTCACCCAACCCGTGCCGAAGAAGCACGGCCTCTTCCCGGTGTAAGGAGCGGACATGTCCGAACTGGGATGGGGTCTACAGATGACCGTAGCCGGGATGGGCACGGTCTTCGCACTACTGATCGCCTTGATGGGCCTGCTGTTGCTGATCGGGCGACTGGACAGGTCCCCCGCGCCCGCTTCCCCGCCGACCGAGGCGGGCCTGTCTGCTCCCACCGACGATTCCCCTGCCGCGACACCCCCGTCGGTCGAAAGGCCCCCGACCTCGACAACCGACGACAGCCCGGCAGCCGCGCCGCCCCCCACGGTGAGAGTCCTGGCCGACGGACTGACCGACGAGATGATCGCCGCGATCACCGTCGCCGTACTGAGCCACCGTGAGCTGCGACGCAAGGAAGCCGCACCGGAGATGCGGGCCCACGCCCCGGGCAGCCACCTGTACGCGAGCCGATGGGTCTCCATCGGCCGTTCCCGACAGATCCAGTCCTGGCGACGGAAGTGAGCAGCATGCGCCGTTACACGATCACGGTCGGTGACCACTCCTATGTCATCGATGTCGACCACCGGTCGGCGGACCACTTCCAGGTCCAGGTGGAAGGCCGGGTCATCGACGTCCAGGTAGACGACCACCAGGGATACGCCAAGGGATCAGTGACCCCTTCCGTCCAGTTCAGAGCCCCGAAAGAGGAGACAGGTCCGGCCACGCCCCTGGCATCGGCGGCAGCCGCCCCGGTCTCCGCCGCCCCGGTGCCCCCGTCCTCGGCAAGATCGGCCCCATCTGCTCCCACAGCCCGCTCCGGCGGCGGCGCCGACCTGATGACGGCACCGATGCCGGGCGTGATCCTCACCGTGGAAGCTCCCGTCGGGTCGACGGTCTCCCGTGGCGACACCGTCCTGGTGTTGGAAGCCATGAAGATGAAGAACGCCCTGAAAGCGCCCCGGGACGGAGTCGTCGCCGAGATCATGGTCACGGCCGGTCAACAGGTCAAGTACGGCGAAGCACTCGTCCGGCTCGGGGACGGCTGAGGCATGGACCCGAATACGCTCGACCAGTTGCTCGCCGGAGTGCGAGCGGTCACCTGGCAGTCGACCACGATGATCGTGATCGGTCTGGTCCTCATCGTCCTGGCGGTCAAGAAGGAGTACGAACCGTTACTGCTCCTGCCGATCGGCTCCGGCGCGATCCTGGCGAACCTGCCGCTGTCGCCGCTGATGGGCGAGCACGGCATGTTGCAGATCCTGTACAACATCGGGGTCGGCAACGAACTGTTCCCGCTGCTGATCTTCATCGGCATCGGGGCGATGACCGATTTCGGTCCCTTGCTGGAGAACCCGAAGATGGTCTTGTTGGGCGCCGCCGGGCAGTTCGGGATCTTCCTGACGTTGATCCTGGCGTTGCTCCTGGGGTTCACCCACCAGGAGGCGGCGTCGATCGGCATCATCGGGGCCATCGACGGCCCGACCTCGATCTACGTCTCGGGGAAACTGGCCCCACACATGCTGGGTCCGATCACGGTGGCCGCGTACAGCTACATGGCCCTGGTCCCGATCATCATGCCGCCGGTGATGCGGGCGTTGACCACCAAGAAGGACCGTCAGATCCGGATGCCTTACTCCTCACGGGAGATCAGCCGGACCACCCGCATCGTCTTCCCCATCGTGGTGACGATCGTGGTGGGCACCCTGGTGCCTTTCGCGACCCCGTTGATCGGCATGTTGATGCTGGGGAACCTGATGCGCGAATCGGGCGTGGTGGAGCGCCTGGTGGGAGCGACCTCGAACGAGTTGGCCAATGTGGTGACCCTCTTCCTGGGGCTGGCCATCGGCGCGACGATGGTCGGCGAACGTTTCCTGCAGCTGTCGACCTTGGCGATCCTGGGCCTGGGGTTGCTGGCCTTCGGGCTGGACACCGCCACAGGGGTGCTCTTCGGACAGATCCTGAAGGTGCTCTCCGGGGGGAAGTTCAACCCGCTGATCGGCGCTGCGGGCATCTCGGCGTTCCCGATGGCGGCGCGGGTGGTGCAGCAGGAGGCGTCGAAGGAGGACTTCGACAACTTCGTCCTGATGCATGCCATGGGCGCCAATGCCGCAGGTCAGGTGGCTTCGGTGGTTGCTGGGGGCGTTCTGCTCGCTTTGATGGGTACTGCCTGATCCGGGACCTGGTGCCTGCGATGTGTCGATGTGCTCGCTGGTAGCTTGCACGTCTGATCGTCCTCACCTGCAGGAGTTGACCCCTTGTCCGTCCCCCCTGTTTCCGTCTCGTCCGCTCCGTCCTCCCGATCGACACCTGCGGACACCCGCCGCGCCGTGCTCAATACGGTGAAGGGTTCGCTGGGCAACCTGGTCGAGTGGTACGACGTCTACACGTACACCGTCTTCATCAGTTTCTTCGAGCATCAGTTCTTCGATCCGGCGAACAAGAACTCGACCTTGTACGCCTATGCCGTCTTCGCGTTGACCTTCCTGATGCGCCCCTTGGGTTCGTGGTACTTCGGACGGTATGCCGACCGACACGGGCGGCGGGCTGCGCTGACCTTCTCGGTCTCCTTGATGGCAGCCTGTTCGTTCGTCATCGCGATCACACCGACACAGGCCAGCATCGGTGCGCTGGCAGCCGTGGTGCTCATTCTGTGCCGTCTGGTGCAAGGTTTCGCGACCGGCGGCGAGTACGGCACCTCGGCGACCTACATGTCGGAGGCTGCGACGAAGGAACGTCGTGGCTTCTTCTCCTCCTTCCAGTACGTCACCCTGGTCGGCGGGCACGTATTGGCCCAGTTCACGTTGCTGATCCTGTTGTCAGTGCTGTCGAAGGAGCAGATCCTCGACTGGGGCTGGCGGATTCCCTTCGCGATCGGTGGACTGTCGGCCCTGGTGGTCTTCCGCCTGCGGCGCACGATGGACGAGTCCCTGCCCGAGGAGTCGTTGGCTGCAGCGAAGGAGGGGCGTGATCAGCGGGCCGGCTCGATCGTCGAGCTGTTCACCCACCACTGGCGGCCGCTACTGCTGTGCTTCTTGATCACCTTGGGTGGCACGGTGGCCTTCTACACGTACAGCGTGAACGCCCCGGCGATCGTGAAAGCGACCTTCAAGGACGCAACGATGACCTCGACGTGGGTGAACCTGCTGGGTCTGATCTTCCTGATGCTGCTGCAACCGGTGGGCGGGATCCTCTCCGACCGGGTGGGACGCAAGCCTCTGCTGATCTTCTTCGGGGCGAGCGGCCTGGTGTACACCTACGTGTTGTTGACCTATCTGCCGAAGAGCACCAATGCTGTGCTCTCCTTCCTGCTGATCTGCGGTGGTTACGTCGTCCTGACCGGGTACACCTCGATCAATGCGCTGGTGAAGGCCGAGCTCTTCCCTGCGCATGTGCGCGCGCTGGGCGTGGGCCTCGGGTACGGCTTGGCGAACTCACTGGTGGGGGGCACCGCTCCGATGATCTATCAGGCGATGAAGTCGGCCCAGATGGTGCCGGTGTTCATCGCCTATGTCACGGCGTGCATCGGGGTGTCGCTGCTGGTGTACATCTTCTGCTTGAAGAACAAGGCTCAGACCCACCTGGATGTCGAGCAGGGTCATGCTTTCGTCGAGGCACCGAGCCAACGCTGAGCCTGGGCTTCAGAGCCATTCCCACCTCTGCTCCCGCCTATGGCCTACATACGTAGGCCATAGGCGGGAAACGCAAAGGATATAACTAGAGATTGACAATCTCTATCGACGAGAATCGCCATTGACCTCGCCTCGCGAGAGCCACTCTCCTGGTCAGCGACATTCAGGGCACATTGAAAATGCCGCGACCAGGATCAGCATGCACGCATCAGCTCACTCTCGGAATCACCTCGTCGGCTATCGCCAGATCGCCGAGCGGCAGTGACCGGACCCCGAGAATGGCCTTCAATTTAACATGACGAAATTCCTTACCCCTGTAAATACTTCAAAATATATGACACATCCCACGCGGCTTTAAGATCATCTTTTTGGTGAACTTCGATCGGATCTAAGCCTCACAGCGCTCAAAAACCCCAGACCGCTGACCCTGCGCCTGCGTCCAGAACTTCGCCGGACGCAAGCGCTTGATGCCTCCGGCCCGGGCAGGAGCCACCACGCCCCGTCGCCCTACAGCGAGACGAAGGTCGCAGGAAACAGCCCCTCCTTCTCGGAAATTGAATGCACCGGAAGGAAATCGACAGGTTATTCTGGATTCACCACATAAGCGAATGGCTATCGCGGAGTTGCACTCACTGCAAAAAGAAAACACCCGAAAAATCTATATTGATCAATGGAACAGAAATGAGGGCATATCATCCCTATTTCAAGATATTGAATCAGAAAGAAAAAAGATCCCGGGAGGTCAACGCCCGTCCGGGCCCTTTCCCGGAGGCTGCCGACGCCGATACTCCTCGACACTGATCGCCTTGTCCGTATCCGGGACCTCGACCCGGATATCCCCGCCGTACTCGATCCGGTTCGACGTGAGCCGCAACTGCCCCATCACCGAGACCATGCGCAGCAGATGCCCGTCCTCCCCGAGCCAGAACTCGTCATAGTCACCGACACCCTCCGCAGCCGGAGCCGAGGGTGCCCCCGAAGCCGCACTCTGAGGCGCGGTCGAGGGCAGCGGGCCACCGGTCGGTCCGGAGTAGAGGGCCGGGTCGTACACCCGGAAGCGGTGGGCAGGCCGCTCGGCGACAGTCTCCCGCCCGAGAGCACTCACCCGGGCCTTCGGGGAATCGGGCTTCCACAAGACGAACTCGACAGGGGTCCGCGGCTCCGGGTCGGTCACCCAGACCGTGGACGAGCCGTCGGCATCGGCCTGCTGTCGATAGACCTTGTCCCCCACGGCGACATTGCTGGCGAGGATGCTCAGCGCCAACGAAGCCGCAGGTTTGTGCGGATCGCGCAGGTCAAGCCGAACCGTCGGATTGAGCACCTGCCGGACTGGCTGCCCATCCACCCGGTCGACCGTGAAATTCACCGCAACAGTCCGCTGCTCGCGAAAAGCCTGCGCGGCTCGCTCGAAAGCGGCCCGAGATTCGGTCTGCTCCAGCACACCGGTGGCCGTGGGCAGAGGGCCAGGCGTCGCCGAGGAGGGTGCAGCCGCATCCCCACACCCGGAGGACAGCGCACTCACTCCCACCAGGACGACGGTCAACAGGCGGGCGCGGCGCGAACTCATCTCACTCCCAAGTCGGGGAACAACTGGCCGGCGACCGGTCGGCGCCTCCCCCATCATGTCCCAGGGAAGGCGCCGAAACGATGATCAGGACTTGCCGAATGCCTCAGCGAGACCAGCTCTGGTCGCCGAGTCGTCAGCGCCGGATCGCAGCGCGCAACAACGCAAGGTCTCCTGGAAGATCGCTGCGTCGGTGACCACCTCGGCAGGCACCAAACCGTCGACCTCCATCCGGATGACGCCGCACAACATGACCCAGTCACGCAAGGCCGACCACCACACACCTGACGGCAGGTCAGGCACCGCCTGGGTGTCCAACCACGGACCCAAATGGCTGCGGATCATCATCGGCGCGGCCGGGGGCAAGGACTTCTCGGCCGGAGCCGAGATCTTCCCCTGGTCCAGCAAGGCCCGCAGGCAGCGGGCGAAATGCAGGAGGAACTGGATCGCACGAGGCACCGATTCCTCTTCGGCCTCCGGGTCCCAGTGGGACTTCGGCTGTCCGAAGACCAGACGGAATTCCTCCGGCTTCGACAGAGCCCACTCACGGAAGGCCGCGATCGAGAAGAAAAGACGCTCGCTGGCTCTCTCCTCGGGCCAGCGGCTCACCTGGCTCTCCATCTCCGCTATCACATCGGCGTAGATCGAGTTGACCAGTGCTTCCTGCAACGCTGCATGAGAATCGACATAGCGGTAGAGCGCCGGAGCGGTCATCCCCATGTCGGCGGCAATCGCGCGCAAGGACAATGGTCGTCCTTCTTGTAGGGCTCCACGCGCGATGCCCATCATCTCGTCATATGTCGCTTGGCGGCGCTGGGCACGTCGATCACGGGTAGGGCTGTCATTCACCTGGGCTGCCACGCTCTCACCTTCCTTCAGTTCCCGGGGAGGACCGAGATCTTCGGATGTTCCGGGACACACTGGACTGGCGCTGCCGATTAGCTCCCGGTGAGGTTCTGACACCTCGATCGCGCCTCTGATGCCCAACCACCCCGGACTCCCCTCGTCGCGGATGCGACGCCATCGAATCTCACGTTCGTCGATGCGTGGGATCTCATCTCACGAACAGTTCTGTTCCGCTGGCCCGGCATGTCGCCGAAACCGAATTGTATTCACTTTCTAGCGCACGACGAATCACCTGCTAAATCCATGCACCGCCCCGTCCCTGGAGCCAGGTCTTCGAAGACCTCCGTATCCCGTCGGAACACGTAACCCGCCGATACTCGGCAAAACACAGTCGTTGCAGGTCACATTCCATGTACCAATCCGAACGTGCCGAGCATCACTCTCCGGTCCTATCACTCTCATCGGAAGAATCCATCGCTGTCAGCGTGCATTTCAAGACATGCTGTGGTCGGCTTGAGATGCAGCCACCCCGCGACACAGGTCATCGTGGCGCGGCCGGAAGACCGCTAAACCGGCCGCGAGCAGACGGGTGACCGGCAGCAGACCAAAGGAGAGCGCTCATGAATGACGCACAGAACCCCGCCATCTCACATGCCAACCGTTCAGGTTCCACACTCCTCAACGGTGCACCTGCGGTCAGCGACCGGACCAGCCTCACCCTCGGGCCCGACGGCCCCCTTCTCCTGCACGATCACGCCCTGGTCACCTCACTGGCCCACTTCAACCGGGAGAACATCCCCGATCGCAAACCACACGCCAAGGGCTCAGGGGCATTCGGTGAACTCATTGTTACCCACGACGTCAGCCGTTACACCAAGGCTGCCCTGTTCCAGCCCGGCACCCGCACCCGGATGCTGGCCCGTTTCTCCACCGTGGCCGGCGAAGCCGGCTCCCCCGACACCTGGCGTGACGTCCGCGGATTCGCGTTGAAGTTCTACACCTCCGAGGGCAACTGGGACCTCGTCGGAAACAACACACCCGTCTTCTTCGTGCGGGACCCGATGAAATTCCCCCATTTCATCCGCAGCCAGAAACGTCTGCCCCACTCCGGTCTGCGTGATCAGAACATGCAATGGGATTTCTGGACGATGAATCCGGAGACCTCCCACCAGGTGACTTACCTGATGGGAGATCGAGGACTTCCGCGCAGTTGGCGATACATGAACGGTTACGGCAGCCACACCTACATGTGGACCAACGCCGAGGGAGAACGCTTCTGGGTGAAATTCCACTTCCACAGCGATCAGGGCGTCGAGAACTGGGCCGGATCCGACGCAGAGAAAATCGCCGGAGAGGACGCCGACTTCCACCGGCGCGATCTGTTCGACGCCATCGAGAAGGGCGATCTGCCCAGCTGGACGCTCAGCGTCCAGGTGATGCCGTACGAAGAAGCGAAGACCTACCGGTTCAACCCCTTCGACCTGACGAAGATCTGGTCCCACCAGGACTACCCCCTGATCGAGGTCGGCCGGATGACCTTGGACCGCAACCCGGAGAACTTCTTCGCCCAGGTCGACCAGGCCTCCTTCGCCCCGTCGAATATCGTTCCCGGGATCGGCTTCTCCCCCGACCGCATGCTTCTGGCCCGAGTCTTCGCCTACGCCGACGCCCACCGTGCCCGGCTCGGCGTGAACCATGACCAGCTGCCGGTGAACCAGCCGTTGCCGGAGGTCATGGAGAAGCGCAATGTCTACACCTTCGACGGGCCGATGCGCTATCACCACAGCGGTTCGCAGGCCACCTACGCCGCCAACTCGACCGGACGCCCTTACTCCGACGTCGAAGGACCGGTGGAAGACCGGTGGGAGGCCGACGGCGAGATGGTGCACTGCGCCCAGACCCTCCGCATCGAGGACGACGACTTCGGACAGGCCGGAACCCTCGTCCGGGATGTCTTCGACGACGCCCAGCGGGACCGGTTCGTCCAGACGGTCGCCGGTACCCTTCTGCAGGGCGTCAGCCGTCCTGTCCTGGAACGGGCTTTCTGGTACTGGTCGCAGGTCGACACGCAGATCGGCGCCCGGATCAAGGCCGAGGTCGAACGAGGCCAGACCGGGCAGTGATTCTTCCTCGCACACCGATGGCAGGCCGGCCGGAGATCTTCCGTTCCCGGCCTGCCCGGTGAGGAATCCCTCGGACCGGCCCGTGTCTCCGGACACGAGGAAAGATCTTTGGCCTACCGTGAAGGCATGACTGGCGAAGAGGATGTCCCGCCCGGAGATGCCCACGTCGACAGCGACCTGGAAGCCTTCTGGACGGATGCGAAGATCCACGTCAACCTGACCGAGCTGGCTCCCTACATCGGCGAGCATCCGCTGTCCGCCGTCCGTCCCCCGGAATGCTCCTTCGGGACGACTCCGGAACAAGCTGACCTGCTCCTGGGCCTCATCCTCACCGGGCAGAAGACCGCCACCGCCTCAGCTCTGTGGGACTACGAAGCTGCGGGTGAGCAGCTGCCCCGTGTCGGGCAACTCTGCATCGTCCTGGACGGCAGAGGCCGTCCACGAGCGCTGCTACGGACCGACAGTGTCGCTGTCGTTCCCTTCGACGAGGTCGATGAGGGACATGCCGTGGCCGATGGTGGCAGCGATGGTTCTCTGGCTCGTTGGCGCGAGGTCCATCGGGGACTCTTCAGTGAGCGTTTCTCTCCGGGGCGAGGGTTCGCGGAGGACATGCCGGTGGTGCTGGAGCGGTTCACCGTTCTGCACGCTTCGAGGGTGTGAGCGTCGGCTCAGCTCTCCCTGACGGAAAAACGACAACTCGTGCAACCTGGCAACCTTGTCAGGCGTATCCCTCAGGGGAGGGGTATGTCCGACCCAGTGCAGCCGAACGCGCGCGGGCACCTCTCGGACATTGCGGCGCCGGGGTGGTTCTCACCATTCCGGCGCCGCCGCATATCATCTCGAGCACCGACATATGTCCCCTCTGCGGGGAATCACCGAGTACTCACAGCTTTTTCCTAGCAAAGCGGTCGAGTCTGGACATCTCCGAGATTCAGGAGCCCGTCATGGCCCGCGACCTATGCAGACCACTCCACCTCCTCATCGCAGCCGCCCGACGTCCTACTGCGCGCTCGGGGGTTCTCCACCTGCCTGTTCAGGGACGGGATGTCGAGCTTCCGTCCGACCGCGGGCTGTCCCCTGAGGTCGTTCCTTCGACAGCCCAGACGACAGGGCTGGTTCCTGCTGGGCGTCGTGAGCGGATGCCGTGGGTCGATGCGGCGCGGGGCGCTGTCGTGATGATGGTCGTGCTCATGCATGTCGGCCTCTACCACTATCTGCCGATGGTTGAGGGCCGTCGGGCTGCTGATTTCTGGACCGGGGTGAATTCGGTCCTTCAGGTGGTCAGGATGCCCGCGCTGCTGGTCATCTCGGGATGGCTAGCCAGTTCACGAATCCGGGAAGGGCTGTGCAGCAGGCGAACTCGAAGAAGCATCATCGCTAACGCCTATCTCTACGCCCTGTGGCTCGCGCTGTACACCCTCGCTGCGGTCGCCCTGCACGCCACCACGATGGCGCATGCCCCTGCTCCCAGCACCTTCGCCGTTCAGCTCCTCGTCCCCTACAGCACCCTGTGGTTCCTGGCCGGGCTGTGCTGGTACACCCTCATTCTCTCCGCGTTACGTCGGCTACCTCCCGCCCTGGTCCTGGGGGCCCTCTTCGCCATCGGCTGGACCAGCAGCCTCATCTGGTCGGTCGAGAACGGGCTCTGGGCCAACATCCCCCATCTGGCCTTCTTCTTCGGTGTCGGGGTCTACGCCCGTCAAGGCATGGCCCTGGTCAACCGGCACCCGGGTCGCTCCGCTCTTCTGAGTATCGCCGCGGCCAGCCTGTCGGTGAGGATCGCGCGGGGGCTCACCCAGCTGGGCCTGGCCGAATACGCCTTCCACACCTTCACCGCCCTGGCCGGGGTGACCGCCGTCTTCGCCGCGGCCTGTCTCATCGCCCAGTTCGCCGCGCGTAGCACCCGTCTGCTCGCCTGGATGGGCCGACGCACCCTGCCGGTGTACACCCTGCACTATCTGGCGGTGATGGCGCTGTCCTCGGTGGAGAGCGGCCCCCTGTACGAGCTGGATCGGGCGCTGCTCGCTTCCGAATCCGGAGTGTGGATGTACCCCTTGGTGGTGACCGCCGCGATCATCGTGTTGTCGGTGACCGTGAAGGAGGTCGCCGACCGGATCTGTCTGAGCTGGTTGTTCGCGATGCCCCGGGTCAGCAGCTTCCGGCTGTTCTGGGCGCGGCATACTCCAGCCATCCGCTCGACCGGTCACCCTCGAGCGCTGCGGCCGGTCAGGCTACGACTGGAAGGGCGTAGATGACAGGCGCTGAACCGGCCTGTGCTCATCCGCTCCCCACAGGCCTGAGATGCCGGTCCAGGAATTCGATCACTCTGGTCTGGATCTCCGGCTCCTCGTAGAAACGGGGTGCCGAGTGTCCACCGGACACGAGCACCAGTTCGGTAGGTGTGCCGTGGGCACGCACCGCGTCGTAGAGACGTTGCGACTGTGCGTGCGGAACGATGCAGTCATCGGTTCCGTGGAGGAAAAGCATCGGCACCCGGTTGCGGGTGGCATAGGTCAGTGGGCTGGCCGCGGTGGCTGCGGCTCGTCCTTCACCGTGCTCGGGGTCGCCTCGGACGAGTTTGCCCTCCGCGGTCTTCTCGCCGCGGGAACGGCTTCGGCATCCGGCATGATCCCGGTCGTCGAAGAGCCCGACGAGGTCGGAGACCCCGTAGTAGCTGACCACGGCTTGAACAGCACTGGAGACAGTGGTGTCGCCGAGGTCGCCTTCCAGGTCAGGATCGGTCGGCGGGATCGGGCCGACCTCGTCGTCCTCCGTCGGGGGTGCGGGTTCGGTGACGGTGTGGTCGGGGACCAGGCCCACCAGGTCGGCCAGATGTCCGCCTGCGGAATCACCGGCGATGGCGAAGCGTTTGGGGTCCAGGCCGAGTTCTCCTGAGTGGGCACGTAGATGCCGGACTGCGGCCTTGACGTCATGCAGCTGGGCCGGGAAAGCGGCTTTGTCCACGAAGCGATAACGCACGCTGGCCACGGCATAGCCGTGATCGGCCAGCAGGCTGCGCAACTTCCCGTAGTTGCTCCGCAGGGGCATGGCCTTGTCCCCGAAGGACCACGCGCCGCCGTGCACGAAGATCACCAGGGGGAAAGGACCGCTGTGTTCTCGAGGTAGGTAGAGGTCGAGTCGGTGGGCGGGGTCGCGGTCGCCGGCGTAGGGACGATCGGCGAACGTGGGACGGTCGGCGGTGAAGGGGGACAGACCTGGCGTGGCACTGCCTGCACAGAGCGCGACGAGCGCGCCGCCGAGCATACAGACAGCCGCGCGCTGCCATGTTCTGCGCTGCATCTTCCCGCCCGTCCTCGTCGATTGGTGATTCTTTCAAGTTCAACATGTCGCAGGGCAACCGGAAGCATCGGGGTCGACGGTCGGCAGCCAGCCCGGCAATGCGGGGTCCCCCGGGGCCACCGACTTCACCCGCCGGTACCCCCTGCCCGGAGAGGGCCGCGGATCGACATCACCTTTGTTGGGCCACAAGGACATTGCTCGTTCCGCCTGGGCGGTGATGGTCAGCGAGGGATTCACCCCGAGATTGGCCGAGACCGTCGATCCGTCAACGATGTGCAACCCCGGGTAGCCGTGGACCCGGTGGTAGGGGTCGACCACGCCTCCCTCCGGCCCCGCCCCGATGACACATCCCCCGAGGAAATGCGCCGTCATCGGGACGTCGGCGAGCTCCCCGATGCTGGACAGCGGAAATCCCCCGATCTGCTGGGCGACCTGTCGAGCAGCCTGATTACCCGCCGGGATCCACCGTGGACTCGGCCGACCGTGCCCTGGGCTGGAGAGCAGATGCCATCCGCGCCACCGGCTACGCCGGCCTCGTACCGTCAGGGAGTTGTCATGGTTCTGCATGACCAAGGCGATGAAGGTGCGCTCGGACCAGCGCGGCAGCCCGAGCGCGATGGAGAGCACCCGGTCCGGTCGGGCGGCGACCTTCCCCAGCCATTTCACGATCCGCGGAACGGGCCCGCCGCCGTCGGTCATCGGCGTGGTCAGCAGGCCCATCAGATTGGAACCACGCCCATACCTGCAGGGTTCGATGTGCGTGGCCTCGTCGGGATGGAAGGAGGAGGTGATGGCGATACCACGGCTGAAATCGACCGGGCTGCGACGTACCCCGGTCGTGGCCCCGCACAAGGCTTCTGAATTGGTACGGGTCAGATCGCCGAGCCGGGAGGAGAGGCCCCGAAGAGATCCTTCGGCTTTCAGCCGGGAGAGCAGGCGCTGGGTACCCCACGCACCGGCGGCGATCACGACCTGGTCGGCGTGATGCCGTTGTTCGTCCGGTCGAGCCCACAACGGCCCGGTACGGCGACTGACCACCTCGTACCCGCCGTCGGGAAGCGGACGGATATCGGTGACGGTGCGGCGTTCCTGGATGATCACGCCTTTGCGCTCCGCCCAGTACAGGTAGTTCTTACGCAGGGTGTTCTTCGCGCCGTACCGGCAGCCGGACATGCAGTCGCCGCAGTGCACGCATCCGGTGCGTTCGGGGCCCTGTTCCCCGAAATAAGGGTCGGAGACCGTGACACCGGGTTCGAGTCGACCCTCGCGGCCGAAGAAAATCCCGACCGGAGTACGCCGGAAGGTGTGGCCTCGCCCGGTACTCTCAGCGAGGTCTTTCAACATCTCGTCGGCGGGGGTCGTCAACGGGTTGGTGGTCACGCCGAGCATCCGCCGAGCAAGGGCGTAGTAGGGCTTGAGCTCGTCGCGCCAGTCGGTGATGGCAGCCCACTGGGGGTCCCGGTAGAAGGCGTCAGAGACCGGTTCGTAGAGGGTATTCGCGTAGTTGAGCGACCCACCGCCGACGCCTGCTCCGGCCAGGACGAGGACGTCACGCAGGACGTGGATGCGTTGGATGCCGTAGAGGCCGATCCAGGGCGCGAAGAGAAAACGATCGACCCGGGTGGAAGGGCGGTGATCGTGGTCCTCGAAACGCTCTCCGGCCTCGAGGACGCGGATCCGATAGCCCTTCTCGGCGAGTCGAAGCGCGCTGACGGACCCGCCGAAACCGGATCCGATGACGAGGACGTCGTCGGTGGTCGTGCGGGTGAGGTGCGCTTTCATGAGTGCACCGTACGACGGGTGGCCGGGCCTGCCCGGGAGGACGGCCTTCGTGGCCGCTCAGAGAAGCACACCCGTGGACGACATATACCCCCGGGGGTATCCTGATAAGGTCGTACCCACTCACCCCGAGACACCCCTACCCCGTGGAGGACCATCCCATGTGCCGTGCAGTCACCTGCTCCCGTTGCCAGAAGACCACCTGGGCCGGATGCGGGAAACACGTCGACCAGGTCATGTCGGGCGTCCCGACCGACCGCCGGTGCATCTGCCCCCGTGACGCCGGATCAGGCGGCTTCCTCTCCAAGATCCTCGGCCGCTGAATCCCTCTCCGGCCGGACCCCCGCCCCAGCCGTCCGCACCACAGGAAGAGAACCTGACCATGAAGGTCGTCATCGTCGGCGGAGTCGCCGGCGGCATGTCCACCGCGACTCGGCTGCGACGCCGCGACGAACACGCCGAGATCATCGTCCTCGAACGTGGCGAGCACGTCTCCTTCGCCAACTGCGGGCTGCCCTACTACGTCGGCGGCGTCATCGAAGACCGTCAGGCACTGCTCCTCCAGACCCCGCAGAGCCTCGCTGCACGTTTCCGCATCGACGTCCGCGTCCGGCACGAAGTCACCCGCATCGATCGTCCGAACAAGACGGTCCACCTCCGCGACCTGCGCACCGGAGAAGAAACCACCGAGACCTACGACTCGCTCGTCCTCTCCCCCGGCGCGTCACCTTTCGTCCCCGACTTCCCCGGGGCCGAACAGGCGCTACGACTCCGCGACATCGCCGATGTCGACCGGATGGTCGCAGCGGTCATCGGCCGTCCCCGCAGCGCGCTGGTCATGGGAGCCGGCTTCATCGGCCTGGAAATGGCCGAAAATCTCGTCGAACGCGGCATCACGGTCACCCTCGTCGAAATGGCCGACCAAGTCCTCGCCCCGCTCGACCCGGAGATGGCCGTCCTCGTCCATCGGCGGCTCACCGAACGTGGAGTCGACGTACGTCTGGGCAGCCGGGTCACCGCCTTCTCCGACGGAACAGCCACGCTCTCCACCGGTGAGAACATCCCGGCCGACCTGTTGATCGCCGCGATCGGCGTCCGCGCCGACTCCGCCCTCGCGGTCGAGGCCGGGCTCGAGGTCAACGAACGCGGGGGGATCGTGGTGAACGACCACCAGCGCACCAGCGACCCCCACATCTACGCAGTGGGCGACGCCGCGCAGAAACAGGACTTCGTCGACGGCAGCGCAGCCATGGTGCCGCTGGCCCAGACCGCCAACCGGCACGGTCGACTCGTCGCCGATGTCATCACCGGCCGGGAGACCCACGCCGCAGGCGTGCTCGGCACCGCCATCGTCGGCGTCTTCGGCTTGCAGGTCGCCACGACCGGATGGAACGAGAAACGCTTGCGGGCAGCCGGGCGGCCGATCCGCGTGATCCACACCCACCCGGCCGACCACGCCGGGTACTACCCCGGGGCCCAAGGCATGAGCCTGAAATTGTTGATCGACGCCGAGAACGACGCGGTCCTCGGCGCCCAGGGCGTCGGCGCGGCAGGGGTCGACAAACGCATCGACGTCATCGCCACCGCGATACGCGGCGGCCTGAGAGCCAGCGATCTGGCCGACCTCGAACTGGCCTATGCTCCGCAGTTCGGCTCGGCGAAAGACCCGGTGAACATGCTCGGTTTCGTGGCCGACAACCTGGCCACCGGCATGACCGATACGGTGCAATGGCACGAGCTCGAAGCAGCGGTGTCTGCGGGCGCCCAGGTGATCGACGTGCGTACCCAGCCCGAACACGACGCCGGAGCCATCCCCGATGCGCTACTCATCCCGGTCGACGAACTGCGGGAACGCCTCGACGAGATCCCCGAGGGCGAACTCATCGTCCACTGCGCCGTGGGTCTCCGCGGACACATCGCGGTGCAGATCCTGGCCCAGCACGGCCGAAAGGCCCGCAATCTCGACGGCGGCTACCGCACCTGGCAGGCCGGCCAGGAGACCTTCTCCTCGCGAAGCTCCCACAGCTAGGGCGTGTCTCCTAATAGGTGGGTCAGGTGTGCGGCAGTCTGGGGCGGTGGCGGTTTCGGAGTCTCGGTGTCAGGTGTTTAGTGATGAGGAGTGGGCGCGGGTTGAGCCTCTGTTGCCTTCGAATGTGGGTCGGCGTGGGCGCCCGTTCGGTGAGAACCGTCGGGTGGTCGAGGGGATCGTGTACCGGGGGGCCACGCCGACGCGACGTCGTCGAGGCGCTGGTTCATGCCCTAGAACCACGCTTGGACGACCGCGGTGAGTCCTTCTCGCGCAGGAGTTCCTCGGGTCGATGAGCCGCCCCGAAGTGCACAATCCGACTTATGGGGCAAGCTGGTACGCGTCTCCACACAGTGGGGGTCGCTGCGCTGTGTCAAAGACGACAAAACAAGGGGCGTTTATGAGCAAAGACTCGGGGTTTGTGACGCGAAGCCGGCGATGCCGTGCCAACGCCACCGAAGGCCCGCAGCATCACCTAGTCATCGCCGCCGGACGCCGGGGTGCCCAGCGTCTTGACGGCGTGCTCGCGGCGGCCAAGGAGGAGAACGCGTGATTCCCAAGGCCGTGCAGTCGAAGCCGGGCCCCAACAGGATGAGCCAGCAGACCACTACTCAGCGCACCCCTCGCCATGACGCTCGCTGAGGCTCGACCGGTGATCGGGCCAGCCTTTGAGGAGCTGCTCGCCCTCGGAGCCGGTCCCCACTTGGTGACGGCACCAGTCGGCATGCTTACCGCGATCGGGGAGCACGCGAGCGTGAGCCCGGACCGCGTCGCAGTCGTCTCCAAGGGTGTCGGCCTTACCTACGGTGATTTGCGACTGTGGGTCGGCGCTGTCGCCGCGTCGCTGCGCGAAGACCTCCGTGTGCGGCCGGGCGATCGGGTGGGCGTGGCCGCGGACGCGCCACATGGCAGCTCCTGGGCATCCCCCAACCACGCCGCGTGCAGTTGTTGCACACCGTGCCGATCGGTGAGCGACACCTGACCTCACACCGTCCGCTCAAGGTGAAGCTCGGCGGCGACTGCGACGAGCAGGTGCTCAACGACCTGGTGGGTCAGCCGGGTCCAATCCTTCTCGACGTGAACGGCGGCTGGTCGCTGAAGGCATGGCGGCGACTGCGTCCCGTAGTCGAGCGGCTCGCTCCGGCCGTGCTGGAGGACCCTGCCACGGACGACGCCACCATTGCGGAGATCCGCGACGCACTGCCCGGGACGGCGATCGTCCTCGACGAGCCAATCACCGACCACGCCGCCGTGGACCGCGCCATGTCCGTGGCGGGAGGAGCCAACGTCAAGGTGATGCGGATGGGTGGCGTGCTCGAGACGCTGGACGCTCTCGAACGCCTGGCCGCCGCCGGGCACACCCGGATGATCGGCAGCTTCCTAGAGCCACAGCGCTCGGTCGCCTACTCCGCCCAGTTGAGCGCGATGGCGGACTGGACAGACCTCGACGGTCACTTCTGGATTACCGGCGATCCACAGGTCATGTCCTACGAGCTCGACTCGTCGGAGCCGGGCATTCCCTCGATTTCCTACGACACGACGCGAGGCAACTGGTGAGACCAACTAGACAGGTCATGCCGTACGGCACGTGGCCATCGCCGGTGATCCCGGCGGACGTCGCCGCGAGCGAGGCGCTGGTGGAGTGGGTCGACTTCGTGGGACCTCAGGTCTTCTGGGTCGAGGTTTCTCCAGAGGATGACGGGCGGGCGGTGCTTATGCGCGCCGGAGACGATGGGCCCGAGCAGGTGCTTGCACCCGAGTGGAACGTCCGCACCAAGGTCATCGAGTATGGCGGTCGGCCCTGGGCCCCATGCTCGCGCGATGCTGACGACGGGATCGTGTTCTCGCATGGCGCCGACCACCGGGTCTACCGGTGGCAGCCGGGACTCGAGCCGATCGCTCTGTCTCCGACCGCAGAGGAGCCAGACGTATACCGCCACGCGGACTTCCGTGTGGCGGACGGTTTCGTGTGGTGCCTGCGCGAGCAGATGGCTGACGATGCTGGTCAGGTCGTGTACCGCCAGATCGTGCGTATGCCGTTGGACGGCAGTGCCGCGGAGAACAGCTCACTGGTGCAGGTGATGGCTGCAACCCATCACTTTCTCACCGGCCCCAGTCTCAACGCCAACGGGACCAAGGCCGCGTGGATCGGTTGGGATCATCCACATATGCCGTGGGAACAGACGGAGGTGTGGACCAGCGAGGCCGGTGACGAGGGATGGTCGCGCCCGCGGAAGATCGAGGGCCTCATCGAGGAGTCCATCACTCAGGTGACGTGGGACGCCACGGACGGCGATGCGCTGCTGCTTCTCAGCGACCGGAGCGGATGGTGGCTCCCGTACGTCACCGACACCTACACCTCGCCCCGCGCTCTCGTCCAGCGGGAGGAAGAGTTCGGGGAGGCGCTCTGGCGCGTCGGTCAGCGGTGGATGGCACCGCTGACCGACGGCCGGATCGCGACGTCGCACGGCACCAGCGGCCGCAACCTTGCGCTGCTAGGCAAGGATGGCCACCTAGCTGAGCTGGCCGTACTCGGCTACACCGAGTGGATTGACATCGCGTCCGACGGAAGCACTGTCGCTGTGATCGCGCACGGCCCCCAGCGTCGGCGAAGCGTGCTCACGATCGACACCAGCACCGGCACAGTCAACGTGGTCCGCCCACCGGTTGAGCGGCACGACGCGTTCGCTAGCACGCCGTACCTGCACGTGGCCCGTCTGGTCGACGGGACGTGTGTGCCCGCTCACGTCTACCCCCCGCACCATCCCGCCGTGGATGGTCCCCCAGGTCCGGCCCCGTATGTGGTGGTGGCTCACGGCGGGCCGAGCAACCGCAGCTCCATGGTGATGAACCAAGAGTTCACGTTCTTCACCAGTCGCGGGATCGGAGTAGTAGACGTGCAATACGGCGGCTCCACGGGCTTCGGACGCGACTACCGCAACCGTCTCACGCACTCGTGGGGCGTGGTGGACGTCAACGACTGCGCGGCGGTGGCGAGGGACTTGATCGACCACGGCGTCATCGATCCCGCGAGAATCGCGATCCGCGGCGGCAGCGCCGGCGGCTGGACAGCGGTGGCGTCGCTAACCACTCATCCTGATCTCTACCGAGCCGCCGGTATCTATTATCCCGTGATCGAACCGGAGTCGTTCCGCAACGGCGGGACCCATGACTTTGAGTCCCACTACCTGGAGTCCCTGGTCGGGGCTTGGCCGGAGGAGGCCGAGCGCTACCGGGAACTGTCGCCAATCCGACGGGCCGAACGCATCTCGGCACCCTTCGTGCTCCTGCAGGGACTGGACGACACTGTCTGCCCGCCTGCCCAGGCACAGCAGTTGCTCGACCGTGTCGACAGCAGCGCGGCACCGTACGACTATCTCACCTTATGCTGGCGAGGGACACGGGTTCCGGCTGGCCGACACGATCGCGCGGTCCCTTGAGGCAGAGCTGCGCTGCTATCGCGGCGCGTTCGAGGCGCGCGGGAGCAGCGCGATGACGGCACCGGCGATCAGGGAGCTCGGCCTGGGAGACCTCCCCGCGTGTCTCGACTTGGCAGAGCAGCGCAGCTGGCTGCGCGAGGAGAAGAAGTGGCGACTGCTCTTCGATCTCGGCTCTGTGTACGGCGCCGAACTCGACGGGACGCTCGTGGGCACCGTCGTGAGCGTCCCGTTCGGAGAGGGAGCCAGCGCCATCAGCATGATGCTCGTTGCCGAGTACCATGAGCGGAAGGGCCTCGGCACGCGACTGATGAAGCACGCCCTCGATCGCATCGAGCCACCGCGGGCTTACCTCGCGGCCACGCCATTCGGCCGACCGCTCTACGAGCGCGTCGGGTACCGACCCGTCGGCGAGGCCACGGTCTTCATGGGTCAGATCGAGGCGGCCCGCGGGGCGTCACAGGCGTCCCGGCCCTTTCGCGCGGACGATATGCCCGGGATCCACGCGTTGGACGCCCAAGCCACTGGGCTCGACCGTCGCATGCTCCTCGACCGGCTGCCGGAGTTCTGTCACCAGTTGCGGGTCGTCGAGGGAATCGACGGGCTGGCCGGCTACGCAGGATCGTGGCGCAACCTCGACCACTCTTTCATCGGTCCCGTCGTGGCCGACAGCACCGATACAGCGATCGCCCTCATAACGGACATCGCGGCCAGCGAGGACACCGCCCGTCTCGAGATCCCCACCCACCACACGAAGTTGCTCGCTTGGGTGCGGGACCAGCGAATGGAGGAGCGCTTCACCACCACGCTGATGGAGTTCGGGCCGGTGCCTGCAGCACACCCCGACCGCGTTGTCGTTCCCATGATGCTGGCCCTGGGATAAGCGGATGCAGACACGACAGTCAAAGCGGATCCATCTGAACACAGCAGGCGCGGGTCTCATGCCCGCCCCGGTCGTCGACGTAATGATGGCCTGCCTCCAGCAAGAGGCACGAGAGGGTGCCTACGAGACCGCGCGCGAGCACGACCAGGGGCGTGTCTACGAGTCGCTCGCAAGACTGCTGGGATCCACCCCCGCCGAGATCGCCCTATTCGACAGCGCTACGCGGGCCTGGGATTGCTACGTCAGCAGGTTGATGCTCCCGGCAGGCTCGCGGATCCTCATCACGCCCTTCGAGTACGCCGGGAGCTACCTGTCCCTACGGGCGATTGCGGACCGGCGTGACGCCGTCATCGAGGTGATCCCGACGACCGACCGCGGCGATGTCGACCTCGACTGGCTCGCGGCACGGCTGGATGACAACGTCGCTGTCGTGTCCGTCCCGCGCCCAGGCGCGGGACACGGACGTCGGCCAGAGCCTCGGCGAGCATGGCGTCGTTGTTACGTTGCCCGCCGGTGACCACGATCGCCAACGGGCGACCCTTGCCATCGACCGCGTGGTGGATCTTGCTGGTCAACCCGCCACGCGATCGACCAATGCCGTGACCTGCAGGTTCACACTCCTCCAGTGGCAGATTCTTGTAATTCGAGGATGCCCCCTGTGTCCTGCTCAGGACGCGTGGTGTTCGTCGCGTGCTGATGGGCACGCGTGATCGTGGCATCCACCGACACCCGCCAATCGAGACCGCCTTCGGCGTCGATCTGCCTCAAGATCTGGGCCAGGACCCGATCCCACGTCCCGTCACCGGCGTACCGCCGGTGACGTTTCCACACCGTCTGTCACGGCCCGAACCACTCAGGCAGATCACGCCAAGGAATCCCCATCCGATACCGATACACGATCCCCTCGACCACCCGACGGTTCTCACCGAACGGGCGCCCACGCCGACCCACATTCGAAGGCAACAGAGGCTCAACCCGCGCCCACTCCTCATCACTAAACACCTGACACCGAGACTCCGAAACCGCCACCGCCCCAGACTGCCGCACACCTGACCCACCTATTAGGAGACACGCCCTAGAACAAGACCCCGCGCCCCGAACGGAGTCGGCACCGTTCGGGCCGGTGCCCCTCACCCGCCCCATGGTGAAGGGCACCGGCGTCTCCGCCTCCGGAGCGGCCCGCCCTCTCGGTCGCGTCCGCCCCTCGGTCATCCCGCGGCGACCGCCACCCCCCGCCGATACACCGCGCGCACCACCAGCGGCACTCCCAGCTCGTCGTACTCGTCCACCACGAGGACATCCGCCCACGCGCCTGGCACCAGACGACCCGCCCCGGACACACCGGCAGCCCGGGCCGGGGTCGACGTCGCCGCCATCACCGCCTCCGGCAGGGAAACCCCTGCCTCGGTGACCGTCCACCGCAGGACATCGATCATCGTCGCCACCCCACCGGCGATCGAATCCCCCTCCACCAGACGCGCGGTCCGACCGTCGACGACCACATCCTGGCCACCGAGGGTGTACCTCCCCGGCGGCATCCCACACGCCGACATCGCATCGGTGATCAAGGCCACCGCCCCGGGGCCGACCACGTCGAAGAGCATCCGCACCGTCCCCGCGTCCAGATGCACGCCGTCACCGATCGCCTCCAGGACGACCTCGCCCTGCGCCGCCGCCGCCAGGCACCCCGCGATCGGCCCAGGGTCGCGATGGTGCAGCGGGCGCATCCCGTTGAACAGGTGCGTCGCCAACGCCTGCCCGCCACGCGCCCCGCCGTCGACCACCCGACCGACCGCGGCCCTCGCCTGTGCCGCCGTACCGTCCGTATGCCCCACCGCGCCGACGATTCCGTGCCTGGCCAGGACCGCAGGCAAACCGTCCGCCCCCGGACGCTCCGGGGCAAAAGTCATCTGCACCAGAGCATCCGGCGCCCCCGCCGACTCCGCCGTCTCCGCCAGACGCTCCACCAGGCGCAGATCGACATCGGTGAGCGCCGCCGGGTTCTGGGCGCCCCGACGAGCGTAGGAAAGGAAGGGCCCCTCCAGATGCACCCCGGCCAGCTCCCCCTGGGCGACCAGAGCCGCGCAGGTCCGCACCCCGGCGTCGAGGACATCGGGGAAATTGGACACCAACGAAGCAACCAAGGTGGTGGAACCGTGAGCGCGATGATGGGCCACCGCGCGACGGCACCCCTCTGGATCGGGGCCGTACTCGCCGCCAGCAGCACCATGATGGTGCAGATCCACCAGACCTGGCAGCAACAGGACGTCCGCGCGCAGACCAGACACCCGGGGCACGGCGGACAAATGAGGAGGCAGCTCAGCGACCGTTCCTGCATAGACGACACGTTCGCCTTCGGCGACGACACAGGCACGAGGGACGCGGCGTCCGTCGTCGAGAAGGGTGCCGTCCAGGCGGAGCAGAGTGGCGGGGCGAAGGATGCTCTCTGGTGTCGGGCTCACCGTGCCATCATCGCCCCGGCCGAGGCCCAGCCGACGCGGGGGTCACAGCTGCCCGTCGTCTGACCAGCAGCCGACCGGACACCGTTGAGGCAGAAGACACCCGGCTGAGGCCCAGCCGACGCTGTTATCTTCCCGCCCAGCAGCCGAGACGATCCGGAACGGCTGCGACCTCCGCAGAGCCGCGGTCACAACCCTTTCCTCAGCTCCACCGACGCGAGTTCCTCGCGAGAAAGGTGACCTCGATGACGCCACTGGCCGGGCTGGCCCTCACTGCAGGAATCACATACTCCGCGCTGCGCCGCGGGCGGATCGGAGACACCCTCCGTCGTGCCAGGAAAGTCCGCACCCGCCGGAAGACATCACCGCACCGCCCGTCCCGCCCCCAGAGTCGGACGCTGCCAGCTCGTTCCAGGGTCGGGTCGGTCTGCTTCCCCCGCGTCCACCGCCCCTTCGCCGAAGCAGGTATGCGCGGAGAAATGTTCGTCTACGCCCACCCCGACGAAGGGAAAACCCACACCGGCCCGTACGCCGTCATCGGGATCAAGACGACCGGACCGTCCCCGTCCGCCGGGGCCCGGATCGTCGAGATCGCCGTGGTCCGGATCGACAACGACGGGCAGATCACCGACGAGTACACGACCCTGGTCAACCCCGGCTCCTCCACGGGAACAGCTTTCGCCCACGGCATCACCGATGACACCGTCGCACAGGCCCCGACCTTCGCTCAGATCGCCGACGACGTCCTCGCCCGGTTGGACGGAGCCGTCGTCGTCGCCCACAACGCCCTGTTCGAGGAAGCCTTCCTCAGCATGGAACTCACCGCAGCCGGATTCACCCGTCCTCGGCTTCCCGCCCTGTGCACCGCATGGCTGTCCCGGCAGGTCCTCGACGTGCCCAACCACCGGCTGGGCACCCTGTCCAGGCAGCTCGCAATTCCTTTCACCGACAGCCACACCGCGCTGGGCGAAGCCCGCACGCTCGCAGCGCTGCTTCCCGCGCTGAAGGCCCGGTTCGACCGTCCGTTGCGCTACCGGTGCGCGCCCTACCGACACCGGGTCCTCCCCCGCCCCGGACATGCCGGGGATATCGCGACGCCCCGGACCGCACAGGCGATCCCACCGGCCTGGACCGTCCACTCGCCCCACGCCTCCGCGCCGATGGCCGACATCACCGGCTGATCCTCCGACCGGCCTGCCGGGCCCGGCAACGAAACCACCCGGCCCGGCAGAGCTCCGCAAGGGCCGCCCAATACGCCTCCAACGGCTACCCTGCGGAGGTGGGGACAGATCCGAGCATGGCCACCGGGCGGTCCGAGCACATGCACGACATGCCCGACGAGGCTCTGCGCGCCTGGGCCTCAGCCGCCGCACAGGGCTGCCCGATGGCAGCCCATCTGGGAGTCGCCAGACTCAGATTGGCGAACAAGAACGCAGCCCGCGCCGTCGGGCCGGGACCGGACATGGCCTCGGTCGAGGACCACGACCTGGGGCAGCATCTCACTGCGCGGATATACCGGCCGCGGCTCGCCCGCCTGCCCGTCCTGGTCTACCTCCACGGAGGCGGTTTCGTCCTCGGCGACCTGGACACCCACGACCGGCTGGCCCGGCGGCTCGCCCAGCATGCCGACGTGACGGTACTGGCGATCGACTATCGGCGCGCACCCGAGTTCCGGGCACCGGCCGCCATCGACGACGCCGTGCGCGCAGTCCGTTGGGCGGACGCCATGTTGGGCCTCGTCGGGGGCGACGACCGCGCCGGAATCGGCATCGCCGGGGATTCCGCAGGCGGTCTCCTGGCAGCGATGACCGCGCTACGTCTACGGGACGATGCCCTGGCCGGGAACGGCGACCCTGCCGGTCACCTCCTGATGATGACCCCGCTGATCGATCTGACGTTGACCTCACCGAGCATCCAGCAGAAAGGACACGGCTGGGGACTCGAACGCGAAGACCTGCAATGGTACGTCGATCAGTGGGTGCCGGAGCGTCTGCACCGGGACAACCCTGCGGTGAATCCGCTGTACGCCTCACTGGCGGGCCTGCCGCACACCTTCGTCATCACTGCGGAGCACGACCCCTTACGGGACGACGGGCTCTGGTTCGCGCAGCGGCTGCGCGCCGGCGGGGTGCCCTGCGAACATCTCCACTACGACAACCTGGTGCACGGTTTCCTGCAGCTGGACCAGGTCTCACCGCAGTGCGCCCATGTCGGAGACGAGGCCTTGCGACGCTACGGGGCATTCCTGCGACAGGCCTTCGACCTCGAAGACAGCTGACCTCCCCCGCTATACGTTTGTCACGGAATCTGATTCGCTGATGCGACTGATCAGGTGAAGGGAGACGACGATGGCACGACCCTGGCACGGGCTGCGCGGCTGCTACCGCAGCACCGGCGCCGACGGACCCTACGGAGACCCCACCGGATCCCACGACGTCGCCATGGAGGGCTACTTCTGGCGGTTCACCACCCCCGCCGGGGCCACCGCGATCGTGCTGGCCGGGATCAATCGGGACACCACCGGACGCCATTGGACGACCCTGGGTGTCGCCGACCACCCCGCCGGACGCCTCGTGGTCACCGCCGTCGACGACGGCCGAGCCGGACGGCACGGTATCGACGCCCGGGCCTGCGGACCGCTACTGACCGCCCCCGACCGGAACGCCCGGTTCACCGGCACCGCCGACCAGGTCCACCTGGACATGCCCGGTGCACACGTCGACGTCCGGGTCCGGGCTCTGCGCCCCTACCCCAGCGGGCCACGTCACCCCTTCGGCGGCTCCAGCCTCTTCCAGATGGTGCCCGGGCTCAACCAGTACTGGCATCCGTGGGCGCTGGGCGGCCGCGCCACCGGCGCGGTGGTCGTCGACGGCAGCGAGATGCTGCTGGAAGACGCCGAGGTCTACGCGGAGAAGAACTGGGGACGAGAAGGCTTCCCGGACTCCTGGTGGTGGGGCCAGTCGCAGGGCTTCGGCGACGGAGCCTGCGTGGCCTTCGCCGGCGGGCAGGTCACGGCAGGCCCCTTATGCACCGAGGTCACTGCGCTGGTCGTCGCGCTCCCCGACGGCCAGGTGCTGCGGCTCGGCAACCCCGTGGTCTCTCCGGTGCGAGCGCAGATCACCGACGAACGGTGGCGGCTGCTGGGCCGCAACCGGACCTGGACGGTGCTGGTCCACGGCGAGGGTTCCCTCGACGACGCCCACGTCCTACCGGTTCCGCTCCCCTCTACACGGCGCAATACACCTGGGGCTGTTGAACATCTGGGGGCGCAGATGTCGGTCTCGGTGTGGCGGCGGGGATGTCGGGTCTGGTCGGGGACGAGCACAGCAGCGGGTCTGGAACACGGTGGACGGCACCGGACCGAGTCCGAGCTACGCCGCCGGGGTGCACCGGCCGGGGTCATCGCCGCTGCGCCCGCGCATCGGTCCGCGGCAACGGTGTGAGCGGCGTGCGTCCCGACCGACCGAGCAGACGGGAAGGCGAATGGCACACCGGCGGGCAGGTCTCGGGGAAAAAGGAGCCCGTTCGTCGTCTCGCCCAGGAGTTGTCCGCTGTCGCCGACGACCTGGACCATGTGCTGGGTCGGGCCGCAGCCCTGCACGAGGAGTTCATGCGGCAGGCCGGTTCCGAACATGGCTGGAACCGGCTTGAGGAGACCCTCACCGACGAGCTGCGGCATCGACGACTTCGGATGATCTTCCTGACCGCCGATTCGCTGGCCGATCTTCTCCGGGCTGAGTCAGACGCGGCGACGCAGCGTTTCCCCGAAGTCGATGCGACGGGGAGTCGTCTCCCCAGGATCCCTGCCGGTGAGCATCCACGCCGGGTAGCTCAGTGGTGGGCCGATCTCCCCGAGTCCGACCGCGAACTGGTCGTCGAACGGCTCGGGCACTGGTGCGGCCGCGCCGACGGGTTACCCTGCCGGGTCCGTCACGGCGCGAACACCGCGACCCTCGCCGAGGAGATCCACCTACGCGCCACCGACATCGGCGACGAGATCGCCGCGGCCTCAGGGCCAGGTGACGGCCCGATCCCCCGCGTCGGCAGCGTCGACGACGCCGACGAACGAGCACGCCGTGACCTGCGCGGGTTGTTGAAGCTACGAGCGCTCATCTCCCCGGACGAAGACGAGCAGCGGATCCCCGGGTCCGTGGTGCCGGCCGAGTCCCTGGCCGCGCTGGACGAGATCAGCACCCCGTGGGAGCAGCGTTCCCTGTACTTGTTGGATGCCCGGGCCTACCCCTTGCGGACGGCCGTGGTGTTGGGGGACCTGGAACGGGCACATACCGTGATCGTGCACGTACCGGGCACGACAACCACTGTCGATCTGCGGCTCTACCGGGAAGCCATGTGGATGTCGGCGCTGCGGGAGGAGACCGGACGGGTTGCCGGCGCAGACCGGGGTGGCGTGGACGGAGTCGCTGTCGTCGACTGGATCGGCTATCAGGCCCCCTATGACATTGCGACTCGCCAGGCCTTGGGGAACAGCGGCATCCGCTGGTTGGTCCCCGGCGAGGCCATCGACGACCGTTATGCCAGGGAGGCCGCACCCCTCCTGGTCGACTGCGCGGAGGGGCTGCGTGCCGTGATCGGCCCGGAGACCCGGCTGGTGGCCTCCGGGCACAGTTATGGCGCATCGGTGCTCGGCCTGGCACTACAGCAGACGGATGTCTTCGACGCCTGCCTGGTGACCGGCTGCCCGGGGCTGTTCACCGATGACCTGTCGACCTTGAAGGTGCCTTCCGGGCAGGTGTACGCCGCCGTCGCCACCGGTGATTTCATCCCCAGGCTGGGCATCTTCGGCCCGGAGGTGTCGAAGCTGGCCGGGGTGAAGGCGCTGGCGCCGATGCCGCATCTGGCCACCTACCCCGACGGCGGCCGGGTATGGACCCGGCTCAACATGGGGCATGAGTCCTACTACGACCGTGGATCGTCCTTGTTGCACGATCTGGCTTCGGCTGCCGCGGGGGTGGAACCGCCGAGCCGATGGCCGTCCTGGGCGACCTGAGGTCTAGGACCGTGGGGTGACCACGCGGCGGCGCAGCAGGTAGGTGTCGAACATCCATCCCTTGCGGGCGGCGGCCTCGGCCCGGGCCGTCACGATCTCGTCGCCGACCTCTTCCAGTGCCCCGGCGATCAGCATCTCGTCCGGAGTGCCCAGATAGGCACCCCAGTAGATGTCGATGCCCGTCGGGTCGATCCGGGAGAAGGTCTGCCGGCCGTCGAGCATCACCACGACGTCGTCGACGCCCTCTGGCATCCCGTCGGTCAACAGCCTGGCCGGGCTGACCTGTACTGCCCGCCCTTGCCGGTTCAACGGGATACGGTGCCGGGCCGCCAGGGCGAGCACGCTGCTGACCCCGGGGACGACCCGGACGTCGAGGGTTTCGTGTGCCGGGGCCCGGCCGGCCAGTTCCTCCACGATGGCCAGGGTGCTCTCATACAGGCTGGGGTCCCCCCAGACGAGGAAGCCTCCGGTCTGGCCGTCGGCGAGCGCCTCCGAGACGGCCTGCCCCCACCGGTCGAGGCGTTGTTCGCGCCAGCGGGTGACGGCGGCGTCGTAGTCGGGGGCTGATCGCCAGGGCCGGGGCGGGTCGCGCAGTTCGACGACCTGGAGAGGGGTGGTGCGATGGCGGGTGATGAGTTCGCGCCGGATACGGACGGGTTCGTCGAGATCGGCTTCTTTGAGCACGACGAAGAGGACGTCGATGGTCTGGATGGCGCGGACGGCTTCGAGGGTGACCCAGTCGGGGTCGCCGGCGCCGATCCCGATCAGCAGCATCGTCCGGTTCACGGTGTGCCCGTTCTGGTGCGATGGTGTCGGAGGCTCATCGTGTTCCCTTCGTCCCGTGGTGGTCCGAGGCTCATGCTAGAGGTGTCTTTGTCGGGCGGGTTCAGGCGGCGGCGAGGACGGCGTCGAGGGCGTCGACGATCTGGGAGATCTCGGTGGCGGTGATGGTGAGCGGTGGGGCGATCCTGAGGGTCGAGCCGTGGGTCTCCTTGACCAGGACGCCGTGTTCGGCCATCTGCCAGGCGGCGTGTTTTCCGGTCATGAGGCCGGGGTCGATGTCGATGCCTGCCCAGAGTCCGCGGAGGCGCACGGCAGTGAGTCCTCGGCCGAGGAGTCGGTGCAGTCCTTCGCGGAGGAGCGGTTCGAGTTCTTTTGCGCGTTGTTGGTATTCACCGGTGCGGAGGAGTTCGACGACGGCTGTGCCGACGGCGGCGGCCAAGGGGTTGCCCCCGAAGGTCGAGCCGTGGGATCCGGGGGTGAAGACGCCGAGGACATCGGTGTCGGCGACGACGGCGGATACCGGGACGATCCCCCCGCCGAGTGCTTTGCCGAGCAGGTAGGCGTCGGGAACGACGTCTTCGTGGTCGCAGGCGAAGAGGGTTCCGGTGCGGCCGAGTCCGGATTGGATCTCGTCGGCGATCATCAGGGCGCGTCGTTCGGTGCACAGGCGGCGGACTCCTCGGAGGAAGCCGTCGGGTGGGATGACGACGCCGCCTTCGCCCTGGATGGGTTCCAGGAGGACGGCGACGGTGTCATTGTCGATGGCGGCGGCCAGGGCGTCGAGGTCGCCGTAGGGGACGATGCGGAAGCCGGGGGTGAAGGGCCCGAAGTGAGTGCGGGCGTCGGGGTCGGTGGAGAAACCGACGATGGTGGTGGTGCGTCCGTGGAAGTTGCCGTCCATCACGATGATCGTGGAGCGTTCGACGGGTACGCCTTTGGCGACGACGCCCCAACGGCGTGCCATTTTGAGGGCGCTCTCGACTGCTTCGGCTCCGGTGTTCATCGGAAGCACCATGTCTTTGCCGCACAGGTCGGCCAGTTCGCGACAGAAGGTGCCCAGGCCGACCGAGTGGAAAGCCCGGCTGGTGAGGGTGAGTTCGTCGAGTTGGGCGTGAGCGGCAGCCAGGAGGGCCGGGTGGCGGTGGCCGAAGTTGAGCGCCGAGTATCCGGCGAGGGCGTCGAGGTATCGGTGCCCGTCGATGTCCTGGACCCAGACGCCCTCGCCGCTGGCCAAGACGATCGGCACGGGTGAGTAGTTGGGGGCGATCCAACGGTCTGTATCGGCCAGATGGGTTGCGGTGCGGGGGCGCTGCCGTTCACGGCGGGCGATCGGGGTGGCGGGCTGCTCCAGCATTCCAGGGCTCCTGTCACGGGTGACGTCCGAGACAGCACACCGTGGTCGCCCGGATGGCCGACCGTTCCCGGTGTCCCTGCCTCGGGGACCGATGGGGTACCGACAGCTCCAGGCGACCGGGCTGAGACCGTCGGGGACGGGCATCACCGTTGCGGGACAGCGCCGGGTTCTCACCGGCTTCGCTGGAGGGTCGGCGGGTCGTCGGTGACGACCCGGGCACACGCTAACACTTGGGTGGGCTGCCTGGCCCGAACGAAGAGACTTCTCGTGGAAGGCAGCTGCGGGGCGTGACACGCAGGTCGGTGCCGGTTGATGCCGGGACGTGCCCGGATCGCCGGTGTTACTGTGACGGCGACCGCACTGCCGCGGTTGTCGATCGTTCAGCGAAGCCGGTGAGAATCCGGCGCTGTCCCGCAACGGTGATGCCCGTGCTTTCCTGGCAGGCTCAGTCCGGTCGCCTGACGGTCGGCCCACATCGACCCTCGAGGCCAGGGGGCGGGTGACGGCGGCATCGCCGCACGGTCCCTTCTTGCGCCTCGGGACGCTACCGAGGAGCTAGCGAGATGACCGAAACCATCGCCAGTACACCCCCGCTCACCTTTCCCGATCATGGCTGCCCGGCGTCCGTCGTCCGGTTGTGCTCTCACCATCGCGGGCAGAACGCCCTGTGGCAGGCCGGGACGATGAAGTACTTGATTCGCCACGACCGGATGGAGAGCCGGCGCCGTGAGCAGAAGGGCTGGATCGATGCGGCTCTCGTGGAGGAGACCTTCGAGTTGGTGATCGTGCGGGACGACCTGGGCGACCCGGTCGCTGCTCTCGACCTGGTGCGAGACGAGCACGGTCGGCTCTGTGTCACCCAGCGTGCTTTGTTGGACAGCCCGCGGAACCGTCGGCTGTTGGCGGCGGCAGCGGCGCGAGTCGTCGGCGCGGCCGGGGACGGCGTCGTGAATGTCCGTGGCGCGGTCGTCGCGTCGGCGCTGACCCAAGAAGGCTGGTCGGTGTCGGGCTACGCCGGGGACGACTACTACACCTGGTCTTCGGGGGCGATTCCCCCGGAGGTGTCCGCTCGTTGACCTGGGCGTCGAGTCAGGTCGACGAGGAATGCCGCGGTCAGGGCACTGTTGACCGCCGACAGGCTGTCGAGGTCGACGGCGGAGTGGCGTTCGGTCACCAGCGGTTCCACGGTGCTCAGGACGTGGTCCTCGTCGAGTTCGGCGGCCGCCGCGGCGAGGGTGCGTTGCAGCTCTGGGGAGAGCACCCCACCGGGGCGTTCTCCGGCGGCGGCGACCTCGGCGGCATATTTCTCGGATCGAACTACGAGCTCGTGGTCTTCGGTGGTGAGCATCAGCGAGGTGCGGTCGAGCAGGGCGATCCCGCGGTCGAGGCTGCCTTCGCCGAGATCTTCCACGGCGCGGACCAGGTGGGGGTGGGTGCCGCGGCCGGACTGTTCGGCGAGGAGCCTCAGTTGCAGCCCGAGCAGTCGTTCCTTGGTACGGGAGGCCGCTGATCCGTGCCCCAGGGGGACGGCGAGCAGGTCACCTGCGGCGGACCGTCCCATGGTGTCGAGGAGTTCGCGTCCCTGCCCCTCGTCGGTGTGCACGGTGTCGCGCAGCGGGGTGGGGGTGATCCCCAGGGTGAGCAGCAGGGTGAGCAGGGCCAGGGGGAGGCCGGTGAGGAAGACGGTGTGCAGCGAGTCCGACAGGCCCCAGCGGACGGCTTCGGCGATCGCCGGTGGCAGTTTCTGCAGGGTCGAAGGGTCTAGCACGGATCCGGCGTTGACGCCGGTGAGACCTTGTCTGGGGGTCTGCGTGGGCAGGTGGGAGGCGATGGCTTCGGGGAGGCGGGTCGTCATGATGGTGCCGAAGACGGCGACACCCACGGTGGAGCCGACATTGCGGAAGAACTGCACCCCGGCGGTGGCGACGCCCAGGTCGGCGCGCATCACGCTGTTCTGTACGACCAGGGTGTACACCGGGTTGCAGGCGCCCAGGCCGATACCGATGACGGCCATCGCGGCGGTCAGTTCGAGTTCGCCGGAGGTGCGGTCGAGGCGGGCCAGCAGCAGATATCCCAGCGTGACGACGAGGACGCCCAGGACGGACAGTTCCTTGTACCGGCCGGTGCGGGTGATGAACATCCCTCCGACGATGCCCATCAGCACCAGGGCCACCATGAGCGGCATCAGGATCATCCCGGAGTTGGTGGCGCTGACGCCGAGGACGCCCTGGGCGTACACCGGGATGTAGATGATGGCACCGAACATGATCATCGACAGCACGAAGGAGGCCAGCACCGACAAGGCGAAGGAGGAGTTGCCGAAGAGGTGCAGCGGCAGGATCGGCTCGTCGCTGCGGCGTTCGAGGGCGATGAAGAGCAGGAGCAGCAGCGTCCCGATGACATACATGCCGATGATCCGGGTCGACCCCCACGGGTAGGTGGTCCCGCCGAGAGTGGTGGCGGTCAGCAGGAGTACCAGGGCGGGGCTGAGGGTGAGGATACCGGGCCAGTCGAGGCGGGCGTCCCGACGTTCGTGGGGCAGATGGAGGGAGGCGGCCAGGACGACGAAGGCGACGACACCGAAGGGCAAGGCGGCGAAGAAGAGCCACCGCCAACCCCAGTGGTCGGTGATGAATCCACCGGCCAGAGGCCCGGCTACCGAGGTCAGACCGAAGACCGACCCCATGATGCCCTGGTATTTGCCGCGTTGACGTGGCGGGATCATGTCGCCGACGACGGTCTGGGAAAGGGTCATCAACGTGCCCATGCCCAGGCCCTGGAGAGCGCGGGCTGCGACCAGGGTCCAGAAGTTCTGGGCGAATCCGGCGATGACGGAGCCGAGCATGAAGACGGCGATCCCGCCCAGGCAGAAGGCTCGTCGCCCGTACAGGTCGGAGAGCTTCCCGACGATGGGCACGCTGATCGCGCTGACCAGCATGGCTGCGGTGGCGATCCAGGAGTAGTGGTCCATGCCGCCGAGTTCGGCGACGATGCGTGGCATGGCGGGGCCGACGATGGTCTGGCTGATGGAGGCCACGAACATCGCGATCATGAGGCCGGCGAAGATCTTGCGCTCGTCACGGCTGAGCGTGAACGTCGATTCGCCGACTGCGGGTCCGGTGGATGCGGTGTTCACGGATGCTCCTGGTGTCGCTGGGTGTTCATCGGATCCATCGGCACGGCGGCCCGGATGGTCAAGGGCGGCGCCTACAGTTCCTCATTCAGAATGCGGCTTTTTTGCAGAGTCTGCAACTTTGCATCCTCTGCAAAAATTCCTTTAGGCTGAGGTCATGAGCGACGGCAGCCTGCGCGAACGGAAAAAACGGGAGACCCGGCTACGCCTCCACCACGCAGCACTGGAACTCGCCGCCCGTGACGGGCTGAACGCCGTCACCGCAGGAGCCATCGCCGAACACGCAGGCGTCTCCCCCCGCACCTTCTTCAACTACTTCCCCACCAAGGACGCCGCCATCATCGGCACCGACCCCGAACTGCCCCAACAGCTCGCCGCGGCCTTCGAGGAACGCCCGGCCGAAGAAGACCCCCGGAACTCCCTGCGCCACATCCTGACCGCCCACCTGGTCTCCGTGGCAGCGGCCCCCGCACTGCGCCATCAACGCAACCGGCTGATGGCCACCCACCCCGAACTCGCCGGCACCCTCGGCGGCATCTCCCGCCAGGTCCAAGAAGCCCTCGCCGAGGCTGTCGCCCGACGCTCCGGCGGCGACCCCGCCCACGACCCTTACCCGCAGCTCACCGTCGCGGTGGCCCTCGCCGCCGTGTCCACCGCCCTGGCCCGGCGGCGCGCCCGCACCAACGGGCCCGACGACATGCAAGCCGATCTCGACATCGTCTTCGACCTGCTCGAGGCCGGAATCCCTGCACCCAGCGGACGTCCGGCACGCACCCCACACACCTCTTGACATGGTGGGATGGCGGTATGGACCCCAGGACGACCACCCAGGCCCCCGCCGATCTCCTGACCGAACTCATGACCAGGGAGCGCCTGCTGCACTTCCCTGAAGCCGGTATCACCCGGAACGAACTCGAATCCGGGATGATCCACGACTACTGGGAGGTCGGCGCCTCCGGCGGCCGCTTCGACACCGACGTGATCTGGGAGGTCGTCCGACGACGCGCCGAGAACCCCACCCCCACCCCGTGGCGCACCGGCGAAGAGGAATGTCGCCTCGTGGCGCCGCACACCTATCTCCTGACCTACCTGCTCGAGCAGGGCGACCGTCGCACCCGGCGTTCCACGCTGTGGCGCGTCCGGGCGGGCCGGTGGACAGCCGTCTACCACCAGGGCACGGTCGTCACCGGGGAATGGTGACCCCCTCGGCGGAACTCACCCCTGCGCGAACCCCAAGGCCTCGACGAGCGCCGGCAGCGCCCGGCCGGCGTCCTCCCGCCAACACAGGTCGACGCCCCAGGACAGTTCGGTGTGCTGCGGGTTGATCTCCACGACCATCGTGCCGTGCCCCCGGGCGATGTCGGGCAGCGATGCCGCCGGTTGCACCACCCCCGAGGTGCCCACCACCAGCACCAGATCGGTGGTGAGCATCAGGTCCACCGCCCGGTCGAAAGCGCCCTCCGGGAGACGTTCACCGAAGAGCACCACGTCGGGACGGACATTCGCCGCGCACTGCGGGCAGGACGGCGGAGCCGAACGCAGCTGGGGTTCTTCCCCTTCCTGCAACGGCGGAACCGCCAGGTCGTACGGGCGGGTGCAGCTCTCGCAGGAGAAGGTGAACAAGGATCCGTGCAGGTGCAGGGGGCGCGGCGACCCCGCCCGCTCGTGCAGGTCATCGACATTCTGGGTGACGATGTCGATCCGGGTGTGCCGCGCCCACTCCGCAAGCGCCCGATGTCCGCCGTGCGGTGTACTGCGACCGATGAGCCGGGCCAGCCACCAGTGCCAGGCCCAGACCAGTTCGGGGTCGTGCATCCAGGCTTCGGCGGTGGCCACTTCGTCGGGATCGGACTTCCCCCACAGCGCACGGTCGGCATCCCGAAAAACGGGAACCCCACTCTCCGCGGACATCCCGGCTCCGGTGAGCACAGTGACGTGCTCAGCCCCCTGCACAGCGGCGAGGAGGGAAGCAGGGACAGTCGCACGGTGATCGGCCTGGGGGTTCATACCTCCATGGTGACCCAGGGTTTACCCCGTTCTGTCCACATACTCCGCCTGACCTGCGACCTTCTTTGCCCACCAAGAAAATTGACGTTTTTTCGTGACCTGATGGGTGCTCTTACGAGCTAACCGTCCCCTTGCTACGGCCGATAGGCACTGACGACAGCGGTGGCCCCGACCGCTGCCCAGGAGGGAACATCACGATGAGTCCGCGCGACGACGAGCCCGACCGGTACGCCGGCGAGACCCGTGCGGAACGCCGACGCCGACTCCAGTCGGAAGCTGCCTGGTCGACCCCGTCATGGCCGCCGACCCCCGATCTGCATCCGAGCCCGCCTGCGCACGAGCCCAGCCCGTACGACCCGCTGCCCTACGGCGTACACGCCTACCCGGACATCGAGGACGCCGTCGTCGAGGAATACGTCGAGGACCCGCTGCCTCCCGGGTATGGTGCCGCGCCGAGCGCCGACCCGTACCACGACCCGTGGGAGTCCATCGAAACCTTCGTGGAGGAGCCGCCGCTGCCCCCGCAGGCTCCCGTCCCTTATCCGGACGAGCCGGTGGAAGTGCATGTACCGGCCGACGAACCCGCGCCGCCCCCGGAGAACCCTGCGGGACCGGACGCACCGGGTGGCCGCCATGTCGCCCATCGTGCCTACGGGGGACGCCCTGCACCGCTCCCGCCCGCGCCGGAGGCCTCCGCCCCGTGGCCGGCCGAGGACGCCGACAAGGCACCGGTCGCTGCGGCGGGCCCGGGCGATGTCGACAGGCCCCAGCCCGAGAGCACCGGCGACGACCCGCACCCGGACACTCCAGAAGCAGCAGCGCCGGAGAAGTCGCCCTCAGAACCTGACACCACCGCGCCCATCGCCGCGCTCACCGAGGAGAAGGATCCCGCCGCAGCCGCTGCTGCACTCCAGCTCCTGGCCGCCAAAGCTGCCGCCGAACGCCTCACCGGACCCCGCGCCGCCATCACCGACGGCACCCCCGAGCCGACCACCGCTGAACGCTCCCCGGTCTGGTCCGAACGGGCCCGGCGCGCTTCCGAACGGATGGCCGCCGACAAGCTCGCGGCCACCCGGATGGCCGCCGTCCGGGCGGCCGCCGCCCAACGCGCCACCCAGATCGAAGCCGCGAAAAATGGTGCTCCGCTCAGTCCCTCGCCCGAATCTCCCGTATCGACGACGCCCTCCGAGGTCCCGGCCTCTGGAGGAGACGACCACCCGAACGACCCGGACGGCAGCGCACCTGCGGCGCCCGCCGTCCCCCCAGCGCCGAAGCAGAAGAAGCCCCCGAAGCAGAAGAAGCCCCCGAAGCAGAAGAAGCCGAAGAAGGTCACCCCCACCTGGGCGAAGATCGCGTTCGGCGGTGCCACCGTCCTCGTCCTCGCCTTCGGTGCCACTCTCACCGCGCGGAATCTCGGCGTCCTCAGCTCCCTGGGCGGGCTCTCCCCCACGCCCAGCGCCACCAGTCTGCCGACCACCGCGCAGGAATCCCCCACGGCGAGCCCCACCACGGCCAACCCCACCAACGGCGGAGCAGTCCCTGCCGCGATGGCCTGCGACCCCGCCTCCTGGGCGGGCAAGCTCGCCGACGAAGCTGCCTCGAAAGAGTTCACCGCTTCAGCCGTCGCCGAGGCCTACTGCCTGACCGCAGGCACTGTCCGCGACATCGGATTCACCTCTCTCGCAGCCCGCCGACAAGCCGGAAACCCTTATAAAGCAACCGAATTCGATGCCGCGGCGGCTTATCTCTCACCGGATCTGCGCACCCAGTGGCAGAAGGATGTCGCCACTCTGGTGAGCTCCCAGGACCCTGCCGGGGAGGCCGGACGCCGGATCTCCGCACTGACCCGCCTGTCCTGGGACAACCAGACCTTGAAATTCGACCCGAATGCGAAGAGCTGGGCCACCGATTTCGCTGTCGGACGCCCCGTCACCTGGACCGCGAAAGGCACCGACGGAGTATCCCGACTCGGTCTGGGCTTCGAGACCGGCATCGTCACCCACATGGTCGACAGCGCGGGGAAGCCCCAGCAGCAGATCCTCAAACGGACCTACCGGATCGCCCTGATCAAAGCCCAAGGCCCCAAGCCCTGGCTGATCGACGCCTACCAGGTGACCGAACAGACCGCCGCACTGTCGACCCAGACCGTCACCCCGACCACCAGCGCACGCACCAGCTCACGGCGATGAGGCCCCCACCCTGCGGAGGAAGGGCATAACGGAGGAGAACATCCTTGACGATCCCTGACTTTCAGACCTGTATGCGGCCCTGTCTGGCGATGCTGGCCGAGCGAGGACGAATGCGCTCCCGCGAGGTGAAGAACGCCATCGCCGACGTCTTCAACCTCGCCGACGAGGAACGGGCTCGCCTGCTGACCAGCGGCAGGCAGCGGATGATCGACAACCGCGTCGCCTGGGCACTGACCTATCTCACCCAGGCAGGCCTTCTGAGTCGCCCGCAACGTGGCTACGTCGAGATCACCGATGCCGGCCGCCAAGCCCTTGCCGCCAACCCTGACCGCATCGACCGGAAGACCCTCGAAGCATTTCCGGCCTACCGCACCTTCCGCGAGCGCGCCCGAGACACCGCGCCGGCCGTCGCCGATCTTCCCGGCGGTGTCGAGAGCGCAGCGACCCCTGAGGAGTTGAGCGCTGCCGCGGTGAAGGAGAACCAGAATTCCCTCGAAGGCGGGGTCCTCGACCGAGCGTTGGCTCTCTCACCGATCGGGTTCGAAGACCTGGTCATCGCCTTGCTCGCGAGGATGGGCTATGGGCGAGCGGGATCGGTGGAACGTACCAGTGCCACCGGTGATGCCGGCGTGGACGGCATCATCAGTCAGGACCCGTTGGGGCTGGACCGGATCTACGTGCAGGCCAAGCGATATGCCACCGATCGTGTCATCGATCGCCCGAGGATCCATGAGTTCGCCGGGGCGCTGCTGGGCAAGCAGGGTGATCGGGGCGTCTACATCACGACGTCGCGGTTCTCGTCAGGTGCGCGTCAGGAGGCCGACCGCATCAATGCCCGTATCGAGCTGATCGACGGAGCTCGTCTGGCAGAGTTGCTCGTGCAGTACAAGGTGGGTGTCCAGACCGACCAGACCTTCGAGTTGCTCCGGATGGACGAGGACTTCTTCGACACCCTCTGAGCGTGGAGAAACGACAGGGCGTACGGTGCTGGGTGTTCCGCCCCCCCGAACCTGCGCCTGTGGAGGTCCTGCACCGCGATGCCTGAAGGTCACGTCATCCACCGACTTGCCTCGTCGTACACGGAGGCCTTCGCCGGGCAGCCGACCCGCAGCAGCAGCCCGCAGGGCCGGTTCACCGATTCCGCTGTGTTGATCGACGGCCGTCCGCTGGACGCAGCAGAGGCCTATGGCAAGCATCTGTTCTGCCATTTCGGGCCGGACATCGTGCACATCCATCTGGGCATGGCCGGCAAGACCACCTTGCACCGGGCTCCGCAGGACGGCGGTGACCTGCCGGACGACCGGCCGGTGACCGGTGCCGTCCGGTGGCGGCTGGAGAATGACGACGCCTGGTGCGATCTGCGTGGACCGGCGATCTGCCGACTCATCGACGACGACGCCCGCCGGGTCGTCCTGGCCAGGCTGGGGCCCGACCCGTTGCGGACGGACGCCGAGCCGGATCAGGCGTGGGGGCGCGTCCACCGGTCGAAGCGGTCGATCGCCGAGCTGCTCATGGACCAGAAGATCTTCGCCGGGGTCGGCAACATCTTCCGCGCCGAGGTGCTCTACCGGGCGGGCCTGGACCCGATGCTGCCCGGGACGGCGCTGAGCCGGGCAGAGTTCGACCAGATCTGGGACGACCTGGTCGAACTGATGGCCTACGCGGTCCGGCACGGACGGATCGACACCGTCCGGGAGGAGCACTCCCCCGAGGCCACCGGGCGGGCACCGCGCCAGGACCGGCACGGCGGCGAGGTCTACGTCTACCGGCGGGCCACCCTGCCCTGCCATGTGTGCGACACCCCGGTACGCACCGTGGCGGTCGCCCAACGGAATCTGTTCTGGTGCCCGGGGTGCCAACCCGAACCGGCAGGGACCCGGGCCTGACGCGCTGAGGCCCCTGGCAGCCGACGGATCCGCCCGCCCCGGCGAGTTATCCAGCGCACAGCATGAATCACGTACTCCACCAAGTTGATTCTGGGAGAATTGGGGGTCGTCGAGCGGAAGGGACCACCCGTCATGCGGATCGGGATCCTCGGCTCCGGAGCAAGCGCGACGCTCCTGGCCACTTCTTTGGCACGATCCGTCGAAGGGCTCGAACTCTTCTGCTTCGACGACCACCCTCCACGAGCAGACGGGCAAGGTCGACCGCGCCGACCGCTCCCCGTCGGGCATCACCGTGTTCCCCCGGCACAGCGCCCCTGTCGCGGGCCTGTCACGGGTGTACCTCTGTCGGGGCCTGCACGAACCGAAGATCCCCGAGACGTTCACCCACATCGCCGACCATCCGGATGTCATCACCGACCCGTACCCGTTGCCCGACACCATGGCGCGGCTCGCCGGAGGTGACCTGCTGGTCGTCGGGACGAATCTCAGCGCCATCGAGATAGCCCTCGACCTGGCCGACCGGGGAAGCACCGTGACCATGGCCTCCCGGAACGGTCTCCTCCCGAGTGTCCGGCGGGTGCTGCCCGACGACCTCGACCTGCTCGATGCTTGGCGACGCCGATTGGCCGATGGTCTCCCGTCCTCCGCAGAACAGGCCGCTCAGCTGATCGCCCGGAACGCCGAAGAGCTCGGCCGCCCCTTCCCCCAGGACGACCCCGGTTCGTTCACCCCGGCGGCGCTGCTGGAGAAGGAGATCGATGCCTGTCTCGGCGACAACCACTGGTCCGAGCTGATCATCCCGCTGTCGCGGGTACTGAACCGTTCTCCCGAAGCTGCCCGGCCCGGCGGCGAGGCGATGGAAGGCCCGCCGCTGCGCCGCTACACCAATGCGATTCCGCTCGACACCGCCTACCGGCTGCAGGGCGCCCTCGGCCGGGGATCCGTCACGATCACCACCATCGGCCCGACCCTGGAGGCCGGGGCGCTCGCCGATTTCCGGTTGGACGACCCGGGCCGCCTCCGCCGGTTCGACGCCGTGGTCCTCGCCTGCGGGTGGGAACTGCCCGGTCCGATACCTGGGTTCCCCGACCAGTGGGTGAGCAGCCACCCGTCGGATCTGCGACAGCCCGGGCCGTGGACCGTCCCGATCGGGATCGAGGCCCACCATGTCCTCGCCGTGCCGAACGCCTTGTTCGCCACCGAAGACCAGATCCACGGGTTGGCGACGGCCGGCCTGCTGTGATCCCCTCCCCTGCGGAGGCCTTTCCCCGACGTTCCGTCCGCCACGCCCAGATCGCCGTCCGGCGCGCCGGGCGGCCGACACACCTGGCCCGGACCCGGCGGTGCCCGTACAGTCGAAGGAACAGCCCGCCGTTGGGTACTCCTCCCCTCTCCGGGGAGATCCGCCGGGCTCCGGACCTGACGACGGTGAGGAGAGCCGACATGATGTCCCCCCGGAACCTCTTGTCCCTCGGCGTGACTCGACCGCACAATCCCGAGACCGCCGCGACGTCCCAGCCGGAACTGCGCAACCTGGTCTTCCTCTGCCTGCTCGTCGGCGCATCCTTCTTCGCCTGGGCCACCTGGGTCACCACCAGCGGCCCGTGGCAGGCGATCCTCTACATGGGCACCGGCGCACTGCTCATGCTGGCCCACGAAGCCGCCGCCGGGATACGACGTCCCTGACCTCGGTCTTCTACCTATGCTTTCCTCACATCCCATTCGGATTGACAGTTCGGATCATATTCCGAACACTGGAGTGCATGTCCTTGGCACATCCCGCCACCGAGGTGAAGTCGTCCGAGCTGTCCAAAAATAGCGCTGCTGTCTTTCGCTCGGCCGAACACGGGCCAGTCGTCATCACCCGCCGCGACGGCGAGCCGCTCGTCCTCAGCACCGCAGCAGAACGTGAACGCCACGATCTCGCACTGCGCATTGCAGCCGACCTCGTAGCTGCTTCCCTGGGCTCGAACGAAATTCCCTTCACCCAACGTCTCTGCGACCGTTTTCCCTGGCTCGCTATGCTCCCGGAAAGCGACCAGGCCAAGTTCGGAGAAGAGATCATCACCATTGCGCGTGGATGCGCAGCCGTCAGAGACTTCGGCCCCTTCCTGGATCGGTTCCTCGCCTGGCAGGACCTGGCAAAGAACAGCACCACCGGAGAACCGCTCACCGAGGAGGACTGGGACGCCGAAGCCGAAGCTTTCGGCGAGGAATCCCGCGAGTGGGCAGATGCCTCACTGTCGATCGCAGCCTGGCAATGATCAGGAAACCGCAACGCGGAGAGGTTTACTGGGTCGATTTTGATCCGGCGCGAGGCTCCGAGCAGGCCGGGCATCGGCCAGCTGTGGTCATCTCCGTAAATTCATTCAACAGCAGATTCCCCACCGTGGTCGTCGCAGCCGTCACCACCACGACCAAACGGTCGAAACTCGGCGTCCTCCTCCCCGCCGGACAGCCTTGCGAGCAGGAATCAATGGTGATGCCCTGGCAAGTCCTGACGGTGGATCAGTCTCGGCTCGATGGACAGATCGGCGCCCTGAACGAGGAACAGGTGCGAGAGCTGAACCGCACATTGATGCTGTGCTGGGGACTCACCTGAACCTGGATCTGATCTTCCCCGCCAGGTCCGACCGAGACCCGACCGTCACGGCTGTTCGGCCGCGGCCCGGGCTGCGCGCGCCGGGAAGCTCTCCCGGGCCGGTATCCAGGCGATGACGGCGACGACGGACAGTACCGCGGTGACCCCGAAGGCCCAGCCGAAGCCGTACCGGTCGGCGATCAGCCCGGCCAGGACAGGCCCGACGATCGACCCGGAGTCCAAGGACATCTGGAAAGCGGCCAGGACTTTACCGCCATTGCGGTCGTGCCCGACGATGTCGGCGACGGTGGCCTGTTGGCCGGGCCCGATGGCTCCTGAGCCGACCCCGGCGAGCAGGGAGACGACGAGCAGCGCGATCACGCTGTGGGAGAGCCCGATCACCGCAGTGGCCGCCCCGTTGACCAGGAGACCTCCGATGACCAGGGGTTTGCGTCCGATCTCGTCGACCAGCCGTCCGGCCAGCGGGAGCATCACCGCATTGCCGACGGCGAAGACCGTCAGGGCCACGCCGGCCCAGCCGACGCCCATCCCGGGCACGGTGCTCGCGAACAGTGGGAGCAGGGCGACGCGCAGACCGAAGTTCGCCCATCCGTGGCAGAAGGTCGACACCATCAACGCCCGGTAGGCGTTGTCGGCCCAGGCCTCACGCACCGTCATCACGGGTAGTGCCGGGGTGCCTGGTTTCGGCCGGAGTGCTTCCTCGCCGAGGAAGGCGGCGACGACGCCTGCGGCGGCCAGCAGGGTGAGTGCGTAGACCACGAAGGGCATGCGGAAGCCGAATCCGGACATGGCGGTGCCGAGCACCGGGCCGAGGATCCCGCCGATCAGGAAGCCTGATCCGTACAGGCTGGAGACCCGTCCGCGGATCGTGGGCGGGGACAGGCGGACGATCAACGCCGAGGCCGAGACGGTGAACATCGTCGAGCCGACGCCGCCGAGCCCGCGGAAGAGGAGCAGCTGCCAGTAGCCGGTGGCCAGGGCGCAGGCTCCGGTGGACAGGGCGACGATGAGGATGCCGGTCAGGTAGATCCGCCGTTCGCCGAGGCGGGCGATGAGCTGACCGCTGGCCGGGGCGAAGAGCAGACGCATCAGGGCGAAGACGCTGACGATCGCGGCGGCTGCCTGCACGCCGACGTCGAAGCTGTGCGCGTAGGCGGGCAGGATCGGGGAGACCAGTCCGAATCCGATGGCCACGCAGAAGGCGGCGGCCACGAGGACCCAGATCTCCCGGGGGATGGGGGGGCGGGTGGTTTTCGCCACAGCGGGGGTGTCGTTCATCTCATCTGCCAGTGTGACGGACGCGGTCTGCGGGTACCTCTTCGACAGGCCGCCCCGGTCACGGAGTGGCTGGTGAGTCTGACCTCGAACGGGTGTATTTCCTGATCCGTCCGTGAGCACCCCGAAGCCTGTGCATTTCAGGAAAATCCTTCAAAGGCAAGCTCTTCCACCGATAGGGCACTGTCAGTCCGTCTCGGGCACCCCCTTCCGGAGGCATTGCATGCGCATTCCCCCTTCGTCGCACCCGCAGCCGAATCCTCGTGAACACGCCGCTGCGACCCCGCCGCGTCCCACCTTGGTTCCGGTGACGGAGACCCCACCGCAGGAGGCCACGCGACGCACCCACCGGGTGGAACGCGGATCGCAGGTGGAGCAGCGCACCGAACGTTTCTCCGTGCTGAACGACTTCCGTTATCTGACCGACTCGGACAAGAGGATGCTGGCCGAGGTGACCGGGGAGCGCATCGAGCCGGGGTTCACCGACCGGGCAGGCCCGGCGAGCGCCTTCGCCTTGCAGGTGGCGCTGGATCGGCGTACCGGGCAGTTGGCGCCGCAGCAGGAGGTCACGAGTGTGTACCTGCGCAATGCGTCCGAGGCCTTGGAGCGGGCGAACGAGGGCCGGCGGGGGTTCACGAATCCGTACTCGGGGCAGGTCTTCGACCAGGCCATCTCCTGGTTGGACGCGCACGGACGGGCCCGGGCAGACATCCGGTTGTGACCGTCATCCAACCATAATTGCCATCCCACTCCCCTTATCAAATAGCGAATGTTATTCTGTCGCAACATATTCGCTATGTCGCTCCGGCTTGCGGAAACAGGTGTGCCCAAGTAGACGCTGCGCTCTCGGGGGCCTCACATGACATCTCGTCGCGTCTGTTTCGTGCTGCCCGTCGACCCGGTGGATCCCTACCGAACTCGACCTGAGGAATCGCCTTGAAGATCCCTGTCACCACATCTATGGCTGTCGCCACGAGCCTGCTCCTCCTCGCCCCGATGGCCACCGCCGCTCACGCCGCCGAAGACAAGGCCGAGAAGGCCGGCACCGCGGCATCCATCGAGAGCGACGTCGAAGCGCTCCAGAAGATCACCGCCGACTACATCTCCGAGCACTACAAGCTCGACAAGGACACCGCCAAGAAGCGCGTCGCCGCCCAGGACGAGTTCAGCAAGGAAGCCAAGAAGGCCAGCGACGAGCTCAGCGGAGACTCCGCCGGGTCCTACATCGACCAGAAGCGCGGCGTCCTCGTCGTCCAGGCGACGAAGGAAGACGCCAAGAACAAGGTCAAGGGCAAGATCAAGGACAAGGACACCGAGGTCAAGGTCGTCTCCCGGTCCATGTCCACCCTGGAGAACCAGGCCAAGCAGCTGACCGACAAGCTCGGCGACAAGCTCGTCTCCGCCCGCATCGACGTGCAGAACAACCGCGTCGTCGCCACGGTGAAGAAAGACCAGATCGACCCGGCCAAGGACTCCGCCAAGGGCATGGACGGCGTCGAGGTCGAAGGCACCGAAGAGACCGTCATGGCCCAGAAGAACATCTACGGCGGCCAGCAGATCGAGTTCAACGGCGGACGCTGCTCCATCGCGTTCAATGCCACCAAGGACGGCAAGGACGTCCTCATCACCGCCGGTCACTGCATGTCCGGCCGGAGCCCGTTCACCCACAACAACCAGCCGTTGGCCACCCCGGTCGCCGGTGAGTTCCCCGGCGCGGACATGGGTTACGCGGCCCTGAACCAGGGCTGGAACGGCCAGCCCGGCGTCGACAAGTGGAACGGCCGCGGCGTCGCCGTCCAGGGCAGCGAAGAGGCTCCGGTGGGCGCAGCGGTCTGCAAGTCCGGACGGACCACTCAGTGGACCTGCGGCACCATCCAGGCCAAGAACGTCACGGTCAACTTCAGCCGACCCAAGGGCGGCGGCACCGACCGGATGACCGGTCTGACCCAGGCCAGCGCCTGCACCGAGCCCGGTGACTCCGGCGGTGCGTGGATCTCGGGCACCCAGGCCCAGGGCATCACCAGCGGTGGCGCAGGACGCCCCGGACCTCAGGGACGCCAGGTCTGCCTGGAGAAGTTCGGCCGCCCGAATGTCGCCTACTTCCAGCCGCTGAAGCCGGCCCTGCAGAAGTACGGCCTGCAGCTGAAGACCCACAAGGGCTGATCCTCGAAGCCGAGACGACCGGGTGGTTGCGCCTGCCGATGTGCAGGGGCGACCACCCGGTCTTCGTCGTCGTGGCCTCAGCAGCAGACGGACAGCGGGCCGTGGCAGGCCCGAGCTCACCGGGGGTGCGCGGACGGCACGACCCGGACGTCGACGCCCTCGGCGTTCAGGTGCGCCACCGTTTCCGGGGAGATCCCGTCGTCGGTGAAGACCTTCCGGACGGCGCCTGCGGGGAGAAGACGGAGAGCCCCTGGTCGGTCGAACTTGGCCGATTCGGTGAGCACGACGACGCGGCGGGCCTGTGCGGACAGGGCACGGACCGTTTCGGCACGCATGGCGTCCCGCCCGGTGAAACCCACCCCTGAGGCGTACCCGTCGACCCCGACGAACATCTTGTCGATATGGAAGTTCGCGGCGCACTGCGCGGTGAGTTCTCCGACGAGCACTTGCGATTCAGGTTGGAAGATCCCGCCCAGCAGGATCACGTCGGCATAGGGGGAACGACGTACGTAGGCCGCCAGGAAAGCCGAATTGGTGACGATGGTGACTCCACGGGGCGAGGAACACAACTCTTCGGCGAGGAGAACGCAGGTCGAACCGGATTCGATGAGGACGGTCTCGCCGTCGTCGACCCATCGGGCGACTTCCTGGGCGATACGTCTCTTCGCGGCGTGGTGGTACGCCAGCCTGGTCCGCATGTCGTCACCCGAGCCGGCGACGGCATAACCGTGTTCCCGGACGAGCAGGCCCCGGCCGGACAACTCGTCGAGATCCTTCCGCACGGTGACCTGGGAGACGCCGAGCAGTTCGGACAGCTCCTGCACCTCGACCCGTTCACGTTCCATCACGTGTTCCAGCAGGCGGGACTGCCGCAGCTGTTTGGACTGCGCACTGGTCGGAGAGCTGCTGCAGGCCGGAGGCACGATGCCGGGTGTCCTTTCGTCGCCGGTCAGGGCAAGTCGTCGCTAGCGTAGACCGACCGCCAGTCCGCGACGAACGCCTGCACGGCCCCGTCGACGACCGGCGAACTCAAGGTCTGCCGGAAGAGCGGTGGCGGCACGGTCACCGCATGGGCTCCGGCGGCCAGTGCGGCGCACACCTGGGCGGTGTTCTTGAAACTCGCAGCGAGGATCTTCGCAGGGGACCCGTCACGGGCAATGACATCGGCGAGGGCGCCCACGGTGTCGGTGGCGTCGATGTCGAGATTCTCCATGCGGTTGACATAGGGCGCGAGATAGTCACAGCCTGCAGCAACAGCGAGCAGCCCCTGCACCTTGGTGTAGATCGCCGTCGCCGTGACGGCGATCCCTTCGCTCTTGAGGGTGCGGATGGCACGCAGACCCGGTTCGGTGAGCGGGACTTTGATGTGGACCCGGTCGTCGACCCCGGTCAGGATGCGGTGGGCCTCGTCGACGATGCCGTCGGGATCCTGTGCCAGGACCTGCACGTGCAAGGTGCATTCATCGCCGATGAGCCTGCGGATGGCACGCATATGGGCGTACAGGTCGACCGGGCCCTCGGCTTTGAGAATGGTCGGGTTCGAGGTGATCCCGGCACAGGGGTAGATGTCGACGACTTCCTCGATGACGGCGAGATCGGCCGTGTCGAAAAGGATTTCCATGTCGATGCCTTTCAGAGGCACTGTTCGGTGCGGGCGATGATGTCGTCCTGGGTGGCTTTGGAGAGCACATTGAAGAAGGCGCTGTACCCGGCGACGCGGACGATGAGGTCGCGGTGTTTCTCCGGGTGGGCCTGGGCGTCCAGCAGAGTGGCCCGGTCGACGACGTTGTACTGGACGTGGAAGCCGTCGAGCCGGTTGAAGAAGGCGCGCAGCAGCATGACAAGTTTGCGGCGGTCCTCCTCCTTGGTGAGCATCTGCGGGTTGACCTTCTGGTTCAGCAGGACACCGCCGGTGATGTCGTGGGTGGGCAGTTTGCCGACGCTCTTGAAGACGGCGGTGGGTCCGTTGACATCGGCGCCGTGGGCGGGTGAGCAGCCTTCGGCGAGGGGGACCCCGGCGTGGCGTCCGTCGGGGGTCGCCGCGGTGCTTGCGCCTTGGGGGACATTCGCGGAGATGGACGAGGTGCCCGCGTAGTAGGTGCCGCCGATGGGGCCACGCCCGTACCGGGTGTTCCTGCCCTTGAGGATCTCGTCGATGGCGATCTCGTAGGCGTCGACGAGCAGACGGTCGACGTAGTCGTCGTCATTGCCGTACTTCGGTGCGGCCTGCAGAAGCTCCTGGATCTCACGGCCGCGTTCACCGGCGAAGTCGTTCTGGAGGGCGTCCCAGAGTTCGGTGGTGGTGATGCTGGCGTCCTCGAAGACACATTTCTTGAGGGCGGCGAGGGCGTCCCCGAGATTGGCGATACCGACCTGGAGCCCGGACACGAAGTCGTAGACGGCGCCGCCTTCCTTGAGGGGGCGTCCTCGGCCGATGCAGTCGTCGGTGAGAGCGGAGCAGAGGATGTCCGCGACATTCTCTTCCAGTGCGGTGTCGGCGGCGGCGTCCAGGACGATGCATTGCCGTTGGAGTTCGCGGACGGTGACCTCCCAGGCCGTCATGACCTCGTCGAAGGAGGTCATCGCGGTGAAATGCGTGGTGGGGCTGGTCAGCCTGGTTCCGCTGGCGGGGTCGACGCCATTGTTCATGGCGATGAGCAGGGTCTTCATGAAGTTGAGGAAGCTCATGCCGGTGCACCGGTATCCCCATTTGCCGGGGACGGCGACCTCGACGCAGCCGATGGCGGAGAAGTTGTAGGCGTCCTCCTGGCTGACGCCTTTCTCGATGAGCGAAGGGATGATGACCTCGTCGCTGTTCAGCGCGGGCATCCCGAAGCCGAGCCGCATGACCTGGACGCATTCGAGGAGGAAGTCGTCGGACAGGCCGCGGTGGTAGCGGACGGTGAGATTGGGTTGTGGCAGACGGGTCTGGGCGACCGAGCGCAGCACGAGCCAGGACGTCGGGTTGACCGCATCGCGGCCGTCGGAGGTCTGCCCGCCGATGGTGACATTCTGGTAGAGCGGCCCGCCTGCGGAGAACCGGGTGTGCGACCAGCCGCGGATCTTCGCGACGGTGATGGTCTTGAGCCACAGGTTGGTGAGCAGTTCGACCGCCTGGTCCTCGATGATCCGCCCGGCGGCGAGGTCGGCTTCGTAGAAGGGGTTGAGGTACTGGTCGAGCCGCCCGTAGGAGAGTGAGTGCCCGTTGGATTCGATCTGTAGGGCGAGGTGGACGAGCCAGACCGATTGGACGGCTTCGCGGAAGCCGGTGGCGGGCTGGTCCGGGACGACACGCAGGGTGCGGGCCATGGTGGTGAGTTCGTCACGACGCGCAGGGTCGGGCTCTTCGGCGGCGAGGGTGTCGGCGAGGTCGGCGTAGCGGTGGGCGAAGGCGACGACCGCATCGAGGGTGATCAGAATGGCCCGGTAGAAGTGGGCCGAGCGCAGCGCGCCGGGTTCGGTCAGGTCGAGGGCGTCGAGGCGGGCCTGGGTGCGGGCGCGGTAGCCGGCGAGCCCTTCGGTGAGGACGCGTTCGTAGGAGACGGCGATGTGGGCGTCCCCGGAGGTGATATTGCCTTCGGGGTGGATGAGGCCGAGGTCGTAGAAGCGGCGGCTCTCGGGGGGCATGAGCGCCAGGCCGCGGTCCTTGAGGGTGTTCTTCTCCCAGTAGGGGGCGATGCCGCGGAGGTCTTCCTTGGCCTGTTCGGTGATGGTGAACCGGTCGCCGGGGCGCTGGTCGAATTCGTCGAGTTCGGCGATCACCCAGTCCATCGCGTATTCGGGCATGATCGGCGCGGCCCGGTTGGTGGAGGCCTGGTTCCCGGCGATGAGGGTGGCCGGTTCGATGTAGATACTCATGTGTTCGAGGACGTTCTTCAGCATGAGGGCCCGGCGGATGACCATGGGTTCGTGTTGGTGTTCCCGGTAGGTCTCGGTGGTGAGCAGGGCTCGTTCGACGCAGACGGAGGGGGTGGTCTCCATCAGTTGTTCACGCCAGGCGGCCATTCGGGGGGTGAGGTCGCCGAAGTGGCTGTGTGCGCTGTTGGCAGGTTGGGCGTCGACCGTCATCGATGACTCTCCTTCATGCGGTGGGCATGGAGCGGAGCCCCTGCCCAACGTCCCTTGTTGCTCCACTCGAAAGAGCTTACGGTTTCGAATGAAACCTCACAATGGGCCCAAAGGCCTGCCCGGACGATGCGGAGACCTCATGACCCCATCTCAAGGACGCATCTTCAACATCCAGAAGTTCTCCCTGCACGACGGCCCCGGCATCCGTACCGTCGTCTTCCTCAAGGGCTGCCCGCTCGACTGCCAGTGGTGCGCCAACCCCAACAGCCGCATCCTGCAAACCGTCCCGATGCGCGATGCCACCGACCCGCAGCGCTGCGAGGACGACAGCCGCATGTACCACCTCGACGAGGTCGTCCACCGCTGCCTCCAGGACCTGCCCTTCTACGAAGAATCCGGTGGCGGAGTCACCCTCTCCGGGGGTGAGCCACTCATCCAGCACGCCTTCGCCACCAGCTTGCTGTCCGCCCTCCAGGGCCACGGCGTCCACACCGCCATCGAGACCACCGGGCATGTCGCGCCCCACGTCTTCGCCCGCGCCCTCGACCACTGCGACCACGTCATCATCGACGTCAAACACCACGACCGCGATGCGCACCGCATCTGGACCGGCGCCCCCAACGACCTCGCCCTGACCAATCTCGCCCACGCGTTGAGCAGCGGTCTCCCCGTCTGGGTGCGCATTCCCGTCATCCCCGGTGTCAACGACAGCCTCGACGACGCCCGCGCCTTCGCGACCCTCCTCACCGACCACGGAGTCCGCCAGGTCCAGCTCCTGCCCTTCCACCAGATGGGCGAACGTAAATACGAACTACTCGGCTGGGAGTACACCTTCCAGGGCATCCCCTCCACCCACGAGGAAGACCTCACCGGCTTCCGCGCCGAGCTCGAAGCCCATGGCATCCGGGCCGGCTTCGAAGCGCCGACCGCGGAGAACAGCGATGCCGCCAATGGGACGACAGCGAGGTCGTAGGCTACGAGCGTGTCCCAGCTGTACTCTCCGCCACCGGAACCCCTCGTGACGATGTCCGATGGCACGGTCAAACAGATCAACCCGTTCACCGGGACGGAGGTCTGGACCGTCCCCGGCAGAGGACACCGCCCGGTCGGCGCCCCCACCACCGACCCCCGCCCCCTGTCGGCCGGATCCGACGGCCGACACTGCGCCTTCTGCCACCAACGCTATCTGGAGACCCCGCCAGAGAAAGCCCGGCTGGTGCACGACGAGGACGGCTGGCGCACCCTCACCCGGCTCCCCGCGGAAGAGCTCGACCACACCGTCGCCGAATTCCGACGCATCCCGAACCTCTTCGAGATCGTCTCCTACCACTACTGGCACGCCAACTACGGGTACACGATCCCCGTCACCGTGGAAGAACACCGGCAGGCCTATCTCGCCTCCCCCGAAGGCCGGGCCCACGTCCTGAAAGTCGCCCGCCAACGCTGGACCGCCTCGGGGAACACCGAAGCAGGATGGACCGCACTCACCGTCGAAGAACGACTGGCCCAGACCGTCGGCTTCTTCGGCGGCGGGCACGATGTCGTCGTCGGGCGACGGCACTACGTCGACGGGGCCACCCGTGAGGACCAACTCGCCAGCTCGGGGACCCTCGACGCCGACGAACACGAGCAGTACCTGAAGTTCACCGTCGAAGCGATGCGCGACCTGTACTCGGCCAATCGGTACGCCCGCTATGTGGCCGTCTTCCAGAACTGGCTCAAACCCGCCGGGGCCTCCTTCGACCACCTGCACAAACAACTCGTCGCCATCGACGACCGCGGCGTCCAGACCGAGCTGGAACTCCAACGGCTGCGCACCAATCACAATCTGTACAACGAGATGGCCGTCGACTACGCCGGGTATCACAACCTCGTCGTGGCCGAGAACGAACATGCCATCGCCTTCGCGGGATTCGGCCACCGCTATCCGACCCTCGAGGTCTATTCCAAGAGCCGGAACTGCCGCCCCTGGGAACACACGCCCGCCGAACAACGCGCCATGTCGGACCTGCTCCACGCCTGCCACGCCGCCGCAGGCCCGTCGGTGCCCTGCAACGAGGAATGGCACCACCAGCCCGTCGACGTCGACCTCCCCATGCCCTGGCGCATCCTGGTGAAATGGCGGGTGTCCACCCTGGCCGGGTTCGAGGGCGGCACGAAGATCTACCTGAACACCATCGACCCGTGGAATCTGCGTGACCGGGTCGTCGCCGCCTTGTACACCCTCCGGGACGGGGGACGGATCGACCCGGGCATCTCCATCGCCACCGAATGCGCCTGCACGCCGAATTCGTTGCGGTACAACCCCGTTCTCCACTGATTGCCTCTGGCATCGTGGCTGGGATGACCTTGGAGAATCCCGCAGGACTCGACGACATCACCCCCGCCTACTTCCTCCCCCGCGGTGACGGCCTCTTCGAGCCGACACTGCGCACCCAGGGTGCCTGGCAGCCCAGCGAACAGCACATGGCCCCGGTGGCCGGGCTGCTCGCGCACATGATGGAATCCCACGAATCACGCCCTGACCTGCAACTCTCCCGGGTGACCTACGAGATCCTCGGGATGATCCCCGCCCGTCCCTTCGCCGTCCGCGTCCGTACCCTGCGCCCGGGACGGACCATCGAACTGGTCGAGGCGACCTTGAGCACGGACGGGAAGGACGTGGTGCGGGCCACCGGGTGGCGGCTGTCCAGACAGGACACCAGCGAGGTCGCCGGCGGTTTCTGGGAGCCGCTGCCCAGCCCGCAGGAGTCCCGGATCTGGGACGGCACCCGGGTGTGGGGCGGCGGCTTCATCGACTCCTTGGAGTTCCGAGTGGTCCGCGACGGGCAGCCCGGACAGGGCGCGGCCTGGATCAGCACGTCGACCGCCTTGGTCCACGAGGTGGAGGTCAGCCCGATCGCGCGTTTCATCGCCCTGGTCGACACCGCCAACGGGATCGCGACCCGGGCACATCCGCAGGAGTGGATGTTCCCCAATACCGATCTGACGATCCACCTCTTCCGCCATCCGAAACCCGGCTGGGTCGGTTTCGACACCGAGGTGCTCTTCGGGGAGACCGGAGTGGGCCTGACCTCGTCGAAGCTGTTCGACGAACAGGGCGCCGTCGGACGTGCGGAACAGATCCTCACCGTCCGGGAGATGCCTTCTCGATGACAGCGCTCCTGCCCAGCAAGGCCACAAATCATTTTTATGACTCGATTTCCTTGTCCGGAAAGCAGGTCCGTCCTGGCGACAGCCCGTACACCTGCCGTCCTTAACTTTGATTCCCCAGCATGTGAACGGGAGTTCCCTTGCGCCTCGGGAAGATCTTCTCCACCCAGCCAAAGCGCTTTACGTCACCTTGACTCTTCTGAGGAGTTCTTGACTGGACGGGCGTACGGGTCCCGTCGGAGGATGGAGTCACGGCAAGGGCACGACGCCGTGAACCACCTCGGGAAGAGCACGCGAGAGCGCATCTCTTCCCCTGCACGACGGCGGGCGAAGATCCAGTGGAGCTCATGGGGATGAGTTCCACGAAAGGATACCCAGCCCGTCGGGGAGCTCTTGGAATCCAAGCTCGGGAAAGCTGGCCAAGAGGAACGGGGAACTGGGGAGTATCGACGATGCATCGGGGAATGCACATGTCGATACAACACTGGGGAAAATAATGGGGAAAGCATCTGGGGAGATGCCTTAAACGCGAAAGCGCGGCCTATCGGATGGGGATCCGAAAAAAGGCCGCGCTTTCGCGTTTTTAAAACCTTTTATGCCATTTTTACGCCACCCAGAGCCACTGAGACGCTGGCGATCTGCCACCCGAGCCATAGCCAGCGCCCAGGCTTCGACAGCACGCAAACTTGTCGACAACAGTCAGTCATATTTCCAGAAAAAAGCGGCATTCAACCGTCAATTTGTCACAGCCACAGATGCCTCCAGGAAATCCGCAAAAGAATTTGCACATCGCCCTTCGGATGGCGCAGACTTAAGAGCGAAGGGAGCGCGCCGGAACACGGAGCAACGCCTCAGAAGCCCGACAGGGCATCACTCGACTCGCCGATGGGGATCGACGAGGACAGAGGAGGCAGCCTGCGGCGCAGCTCCCCAGGGGAAAAGTTTTCACATGGGGGAAAATCATGGTCTTCTCGACCGCTGCTCAGAAATATGTCCGCACCTTTGCCGCTGCCAGCACACTCGCCCTGGCCGTCACCGGCCTCGGGTTCGGGACGCAGAACGCCCACGCCGCCACGCCTGAGGGCACGCTGACCGGCGACAGCTACACCGACAAGGCCTACGACATGACCTTGGGTTGGCTGCCCACCAGCCTGATGACCCTGACGCCCGACGCGGGTGGCACCGTCGCCGTGTACTGCATCGAGCGCGACACACCGACCTACCCCGACGGCACGATCCGTTACGCGGCCCACGGCTGGGACACCTACGAGCGCAACGCCAACTGGAGTGCGGTCTCCGGCAAGGTCGCCTGGATCCTGACCCACTCCTTCCCGCGCGTCGACACCGCCACCGTGCTCAAGGCCTCCGGTTACCAGGGCACCGCCGACACCTCTCGGGTCGTCGCCGCCACCCAGGCCGCCATCTGGCACTACACGCAGGGCTTCGAGCCCGGCCAGAAGGTGGGTGCCCCCAACCAGTTCGGCACCAACAGCTACAGCGCCGACAGCGGCATCAGCGACGAAGCAGCCTTGTCCGTCTACCGCTACCTCGTCGGCAACGCCAGCGAGGCCGCGGCACCTACGCTCTCCGTCTCGATGACGCCCGACAACCCTGCCCGTGGCGCCGAAGGGCTCTTCGCACCGGTCACCCTGAAGACCACCAATGCGGCCACGGTCAATGCGACTCTCCCGGAGGGGTCCGCCGTGTCGATCGACGGAAAGCCCGCCACCCTGCCTGCCCAGGTCTCCCAGGGCGAGCACACCATCGAGGTCACCGTGCCCGCCGATGCGGCCACTGGCACCGGAACGCTGACCGCCACCTCCACCGGTGAGGCGGCTCCGGTCGGCACCATCTGGCAGAGCACCAGTGGCAACTACCAGTCGCTGATCACCGCCTCCTCGAAGAGCACCACCGCGCAGGCGTCCACCACCTTGTCCTGGACGAAGGCTCCGGCACCGGTCGTCGAGACCCCGAAGGCCGAAGAGCCCGCGCCGGTCGTGGAGACCACCACCGACGCTCCGGCCCCCGTCGAGGAGCCTAAGGTCGCAGAACCGACCGCGGCCGAAAGCCCCGCACCCGTTGCGGAGACCCCGAAGGCCGAGGAGCCCAAGGTCGAGGTGCCTGTCGTGAGCCAGCCCACCCCGGCACCGACCGCCGCCACGCCGCAGGTCGAGACCCCGGAGATCGTCCGGGACGAGACCCCTGCGCCGGTGAGCACGGCTCCGGTCGAGCAGCCGAAGGTCGAGACCCCCGCACCGGTCGCCACCACCCCGGTACCCACCGTGCCCACGGTGGAGGAGACCCCGAAGACCGAGGAGACCCCGAAGGTCGAGCAGCCGAAGGTCGAGACCCCGGCACCGGTCGCCGTCACCCCGGCCCCGAGCAGCACCACAGCGCCTGCGGCGGAGAACCCGGCGGCTTTCCCCGCATCGCCGAGCCTCGCCTCGTCCGCGAATGCTTTGTCCGCGCCGAAGCCGATGGCACCTCAGCAGGCGCGTACCGCACCCCTGGCCAAGGCTGCGGCTCCGACCGCGGCTCCGGCTCGCACCCTGCCGTGGACCGGTTCTCATGACATGGCCCTGGCCCTGATCGGCATCTCGCTGGTCGGTGCCGGCATCGGCGCCCTGGCCTACGCCCGTCGCGGCCGCGCCTGATTTCCCCCCAGAAAAAGCGGTGCCCATCCGGAACCCCCGGGTGGGCACCGCGCTGTTCTCCCTGCGGTTCCACGCCTGCGACGACGGCTACAGGCACGTCACGGCCCGTCCCATCGACCCGGGGCAATTAAAGTGCAGGGATGGACCTCACCTACCGCCTCATCAACGTGTTCGCCGCGAGCCAGGATCCGTTCTCCGGAAATGCCGTCGTCGTCGTGGAGAACGGCGCCGATGTCAGCGACGAGAACATGCACGCCATCGCTCGTCAGATGAACCTCGAGACCGTCTTCGTGAAGTCCGTCTCCGAGGAGGGCGCCGAGATCCGGTTCTTCTCGCCCGAAGGACGCGGACGTTTCGCCGGCAGCGCCTCCATCGGCACCGCGCACGTCGTCGACCAGATGCTGGGCGCGCCCCGCAGGCAGCTCGTTCTCAGCGCCGGTTCCGACTGCGAGCCCACCACCATCGCCCCGTACGGCCTGGACAACTGGCGGGTGCAGGCCCGTCAGGCCAAGAGTCGCAAGCTGAACTCCAGCCCGCAGATCCTCGCCTCCCTCGTGGGGCTGCCCACCACGGCGATCAGCGACGAGGTCATGGTCATCGACTCCGGCCGGTCCGGCGTCGTCCTCCCGGTGAACAGCAGCGACGACGTGGCGAAGACCAACCTCGACGCCCGGATGCTGCACAGCTACGCGATGCTGCTCAACACCGAACCCCAGGTGTACGTGTGGGCGCGCAAGGACGCGAACACGATCTCCTCACGTATGTTCTACGGCCCTGGCGGCGGTGTCCTCGAGGTTGCTGCCACCGGTTCCGGTGCGGCGAACCTCGGCCACTGGCTGGCTGCCCACGGGGAGAGCGGTTCCTGGCGGGTCTACCAGGGTGCGGCCGTCGGTCGCCCCTCCGTCCTGGACCTCGACGTCCACGAGGACCACACCGTCTTCGTCGGCGGGCATGTCAACCAGATTGCCTCCGGGGTGCTCAGCACCGACTGAGTTCGTCGAACGAGCCACCGGGCCAGAAGGCCCTTGTATCCGGCACACGAGCGAACCCGCCGTGTGCCGGATTCTTTTCTCTGCCTGAGGCTTCTCCGGGAACCGAGCCGTCGGTGTTCGAGGCCTCACGATCGGCGTGGGAGCAGCCCTCGGGCTGCGTTCCGCCCTACCCTGACAATAATGTTCTTATTTTTAGAGATTGTCTCACTTTAATAAATTTGTCTTTTTTGTGACTTGGTGAATATATTCCACAGAATTATCATCGCCGAAGACGGAGGCTCTTTTCATATTTAATGCATCCTTGTCGACGCCGAGTTTTCTCCCGTTTTGCTTGCTATAGTCGTTTCTGAAGCAGGTCAATGGCGTGAATATTGCCTCACTTCCGCGATGGCAGCGACCGAACAGCTGACAGGCTCCACCCACTTGTCAACCAAGGAAATGGCTCTCGTCGCAAAAAACTTCCTCGGAACAATCGCATGCAGAATTTGACTGCGCATCCCTTGTTTTTCGACACTCGGGAAAATATAAGAGCACGAAGCGAGCGCACGGATCGAGCAGCCCACCTCTGAAGCGATATCAACTTTGTCAACGGTGGAGGCGGATCCGAATTCAGCTGGTGGCAGCCAGGAGATCCACTGCAGAGAACGTCTCTTGGCAGAACAATGACAGGCTCAGCCCTTGGGCCGGCGCATCATCGTTAAAGGATTCCCGTGATCACTATTCGAAACCTGTCGAAGTCCTATCCTTCCGGGACAGGGCCGGTACCGGTGCTCTCCGAGGTCGATCTGTCCGTCGACCCAGGAGAGCTCGTCGCACTCATGGGCCCCAGCGGCTCGGGGAAAAGCACCTTGATCAAGATCTGTGCCGGGCTCGTCCTCGGCGACACCGGCGACATCGACATCGCCGGTCAGACGTTGACTCGCCTTTCAGCACGACGACGAGCGCATCTGCGACTCGAACACGTCGGTGTCGTCTTCCAGGACCACAACCTCCTCCCTGAGCTCTCTGCCGTCGAGAATGTCGCCCTTCCCCTGCGCGCGCTCGGCACCGCCCGCCGCACGGCCCTTGACGAAGCCCAGGACGCATTGCTCGCCTTCGGGTTGGACCATCTGGCCGCCCGACGTCCCACCGACATCTCCGGCGGTGAGCAACAACGGGTCGGCATTGCTCGTGCCCTCGTCGGCGATAAAAAAATTCTCCTGGCCGACGAACCCACCGGCTCACTCGACCGGCAGGCCAGCCACGACGTCTTCGCGATGCTCCGCGCCGCAGCCGACGGCGGCGCCGCCGTCCTGATCGCCAGCCACGACCACGCCGTGACGGACTGGGCCGACACCGTCATCACCATCGAAGACGGAACGTTGGTGACCGAATGACCGTCGCGGACGAAGCACGAACACACCGGGCTGTCCTCAGCTGGAGCGTCGAACACGCCGCCCGACGGCGCCTCACCGGGTGGGCCACCTGGTCGGCCTGGGGAGCCCTCTTCCTGGCCTGCGCTGCCATCGCCGCGATGCTGCACCTCTCCGCAGCGACCCGCCTCTCCCCAGCCCAACAGAACCTCAAAGCACTCGGCAGCTACGAACGCTCCGCCACCATCAGCATCGGAACCTGCGACAGCAGCCGCTGCCCGATCGCCGCGGCCATGACCGAGGCTGTTCAGCACAGCGGCGGACGCAGCCCCTTGGTCACCCTGCACTCCGGCACGATCCGCACCGACATCCCCGGCATCGGCGCGGTCACCCCTCTCGAAGCACACTGGGCACAGGCCCCCTTACCGGAGCGGTACCGGCTCGTCTCCGGGCGCTGGCCCACCGCCACCGGGGAGGCTGCGCTCCCCAATGTGCTGGCCGGAGCCCTCCCCGACAACGGGAAACTCCCCGTCTACGGCGGTGCCGACATCTACACCGTCGTCGGCACCATCGAGGACGTCTACGCCCGCGACGCCCGCGATCTGTTCGTCGCCCCCGGCACCATCGACCGGACCCTCGGCGCGCTCCAGAAACAAGGAAACCGGTTCTCCCGTCCCGAGATCATCGCCACCGTCCACTACCACGGCGGCGACGCCGCTGCCCTCCACGACGCCCTCGCCGACCGGATCAACCGCATGACCGGCATCGACCGCGGGTCGCTCCGCTCAAACCTCGAAGAACAACAGGTCCAAGCCCGCCCGACCCACGTCGACTGGGCGCAGAAAGCCGAACGCTTCTCCCTGCTGACCGAATGGATACCGCTGATCGGGATCCCCCTGCTCGCGGGTTTCACCGCGAACCTGATCACGCTAGGACGTGACCGACGCGGCAACCAGATACTCGCCGCGCTGGGCGCGCCCACCACCATGGTCGTTCTCGTCGGAAGCGCGATCTCCCTGGCCGCCACCGCACTGATCACCGCACTCGGTGCTCTCGTCGGCGACCGAATCGGCATCCTCCTCCGGCCAGTGGTCGAGGCCACCGCCAACCAGCCCCTGAGCCCACCACTCCCGCCGGGTTTCCTGATCCTGATCATCACCTCGGCCGGGCTGACCGGAGTCGTCGGACGAGTCATCGCCGACCTGCACGGGCTCTGGCGGCTCTCCGGGCACCGCCTGCGCCTACCCTCCGGACGGTTCTGGGCCAGGCTGTTCACCGGCCTGCAATATGTCACCTTGATCGCCGGCTCGGCCTGGCTCTTCTCCGCGATCACCCGCGGCGCCCCGGCCACCACCCGAGAGACCGAACAGCGCGTTCTGACCGTCTGTCTCCTCCTGTCCATCGTGACCGGCATGCTGCTGTCCTGGCTCCAGGACAGCAAAGGAGTACTCCCCCTCCCGCTGAACCTGGCCCTACGGCGGCTGCACCGTACCCCCGCCCTCACCGCGGCCACCGTCACCGTCACCATGCTGTGCACCTCGATGCCGATCTCCTTGGGCATCTCCCGAGCCACCAGCGAGTACTACATCGCGCTGACCCAGGTCTCCTCGGTGGCCCCCGGACAGGTCACCCTGGGGTACGCCCATGTCTACCGACAAGGCGTTCCGCCGCGGGTGCGAGCCGACTTCGAGAAATACACCGGGCTGGGAGCACCGGTATCCGTCTACGGCGCACGGGTCAGTTCAGGGAAGATGCAGGGGCTTCCCCTGGTCGTCGACAGCGCCCACGACGTCGAACGACTCGTCGGCCACCCCCTCACCCCCGCACAGTCCGCAGCGTTCACCCGCGGCGAGATCCTGGTCTTCGACTCCCCGAAGAACGAGATCAAAGAAGATGAAATCCTTCAGATGGAGAAAAACTCAGAGGAAAAACCCACCCCGACACGAGCCACCTTGATCGGCGACATCCCCGAGGCCTACTCCCACGAATATCTTGGCGTCGCCTCCGCCGAACAGGCTCGACGAGACCGCTGGCACTTGGACACCCGCTACTGGGTGTACACCGATGTCGGCGCAGCCCAGAATGCCGCCGCACTCAAAGCACCCCACGAACAACGATTCGACCCTCTCTTCGTCCATGTCCACACCACACCGAAAACCGTCCCGATACCGCCCTCGGTCAAACTGGCCGGAAAAGTCCTCGGCGGGCTCCTGGCCGCGCTCACCCTGGCACTGACCATCGGACATGTCACGGCCTTCCGCCCCTACCGACGCAGTCTGCAGGCCATCGGTGTCCGCACCCGGCTGCTCACCGTCACCGTGGCCGCCGCCGTCCTCGTCGCCGTCGCCGTGCCCATCACCATCGGCCACACCGTCGCCGCCCACGTCACGCAGTTCATCCTGTCGAGCAATATCGAAGACCCCCGCGGGGCCCTGGTGCCCTGGGAGGACGTCCAGCACTCCCTCGCGCTCTGCCTCGGGCTCGTCCTGGCCAGCCTGATCATCGGGCTTCTCGTCGACCTCCTCCGCAAAGAATGACCGGCTCAGCCGAGCCCCCGCCCCGGCAGCCCCCTCACCAGAGCAGCCCCGGCCCCACCGGTGCCAGGGCCAAGGCCACGGCGATCACCATCAGAACGCTGTCGGCCGTCGTCCACGGCGCCGGTTCGGCCCAGGTGCGGGGGCGGCCGGTCACGACCGGTGCGGAATATCCACGAGCCTCCATGGCGACGGTCATCCGGCCGGCTTTGCGGATGGCCTCGACGAAGAGGGTGAAGACGAGAGCGACATAGTGGCGGGTGCGGGCGGTGAGACTGCGCCCGGGGGCCAGCCCTCGGACGCGGCGTACTCGCTCGGCATCGGCCCATTCGGTGCCCAGGTCGTCGAAACGTTGCAGCGCGGCGACACAGGCCAGGACGGGACGGGACGGCATCCGGAGGCGTTGGCCGAGATGGTCACCGACCGTGAACGGGTCCAGGTAGGAGGCGAAGACGATACCGGGAACGACGAAATAGGCGACCCTGAGCCCGGCGACCACCGCCGGAGCGAGAGCGTGCTCCGCGGAGAGCAACCAGTTCGACCAGATGATGGAGGCCACGGCCAACACCGCGGGGAACAGCCGCCACAACGGGAACCCGGTCCGGCCGACGAGCACGACCACGGTCACGGCACACAGTCCGGCACAGGCGGCGGCTTCGTGGAGGCCGTCCAGGAAAGGCACCCCGGAGATCAGGACGAAGGAGGCCCCCACCAAGGAGAGCGGGCCGCACCGGGCGAGCAGACCCCACGGGTTCACCGGACACCTCTGCTTCCTGGGTCGGCGGGCCCGGCGCACAGCCGCCCACGAGCCAGATGATGGACGTCGTCGACCAGCCCGGCCAGGAGGTCGTCGTGGGTGCCGGCGACGACGGCACACCCGGCGTCGCGGGCCGAGGACACCAGCCCGGCGACCACCGCCCAGGTGTGCCGGTCCTGGCCGACGGTGGGTTCGTCGAAGGCCACCAGGGCCGGGCCGTGAACGAGGGCACCGGCCACGGCGAGACGGCGCACTTCACCACCGGACAGCCGGTAAGGGTGCCGTCGGGCGGCGTGCGACAGCCCGAGAACGTCCAAGGTGGCGTCGATCCGGCGGGCCGCCGCCCCGGCGTCGCCGACATCCCGGCCGAGCGCCTGGGGAGTCGACAGCAGGCAGTCGCGGACGGAACGGGTCGACGTGATCGTCAGCTCGGCACGCTGAGGCACCCAGCCGACCCGGGCGGCCAGATGGGCCGAATCCCACCGGTGGAGTTCAGGTGGGGCGCCACCGGCCCAGCCTGCGTCGGCCCGGACCTGCCCGCCGGTGGGCCGGTCGATGCCGGTGAGGAGCCCCAGAAGAGTCGACTTCCCCGCCCCGCTGGTGCCCCGTAGCGCGGCTGCGCGGCCTGCGGTCAACGTCAGATCGACGCCGTCCAGAGCGGTGACATCGGGTTCGGGGCGGCGGATCACCCGTAACCCGCGGCGGGGACGATGCACGACGCGGACATCCTCCGCAGACACCAAGGCCTGTCCGGCAGAGGCCGCCACACCAGGCCAAGGGGCGCAGAGCTCCTCAGGGAGACCCAGCGCTTCCGGGGCGGGCGCGCCGGGCACCCACAGCCCGGCCGCGAGCAGCTCAGCGGTCTGCTCGTGAAGGGTGCGCTGCACCGGCCCGTCAGCGAGGAGACGACCGTCCCGGCCGAGGACGACGAGACGGTCGACGACGTCGACCCAGCCGGTGAGGCGGTGTTCGACGACGACGAGGGTCGCCCCGGCTTCGTCCGCGGCGGCGACGACGGCTTCCCGGACGGCCCGGGCCGAGGCGTCGTCGAGCATGGAGGTCGGTTCGTCGAGCAGGACGACCCGAGGGCGCAAGGCGATGATCCCGGCAAGGGCGACACGTTGGGCTTCACCGCCGGAGAGTGCCGACGTGGCATGGCCAGGGCCGTAACGGATGTCCACGGCGGCGAGCGCGGCGGCGATCCGACGGTGGATGTCGGCGCGGGGGACGCCGAGGTTTTCGAGACCGAAGGCAATGTCCCGTCCGATGGTGCCGGCGACGCGGGCGTCGGCCGGGTCCTGGACGAGGAGCCCGACCCGGCCGTCACCGGCGCGGGTCGGTCCGTCGTCGACGGTGACCGTTCCGGTGAGGGCGCCGGGCTCGACGGTGTCGACGACTCCGGCGATGGCCCGCAGCAGGGTGGATTTTCCGGCGCCGCTGGCTCCGGCGACGAGGAGGCGTTCGCCGGGTTCGATGTGCAGGTCGATGCCGTCGAGGATGGGACGTCGTCGTCCGAGCGGGGTCCAGGTGAGTCCGCGGAGGTCGATGGCGGCGCCCTTGCCGGGGCGTCGGTCTGCTGTCGGGTGTGTGTTCACGGAGTCGGCCGGGTGGGAGATGTCCACCGGGTCAGGCCTGCCCGGGCCGCCCGTCCGGGCTGGTCGGTGCCGGGTCGTCCTGGTCGTCCTCGAGGTCGGCGGTGAGTCGTTCTTCGCCGGGCGGGAAGGCGGTCAGGGCGCCTGCGGTGGCGAGGGCTTTCGTGAGGGCCCAGGCGCCGAGTCCGGCGATGACGGCGCCGGAGACGACGCTGAAGCCGAGATAGGCGAGTTTCCAGGCGGTGGAGTATTCGACGACGTAGACCCACCATTCGTAGAGGACGACTTCACAGATCGCGGACATCGCTCCGGCGGCGATCGCGGTGTCGGGTCGCCAGCGGCGCCACCGGTAGAGGGCGACGACGATCTCGACGCCGAGTCCTTGGAGGGCGCCGGAGATCATGACGGCGGGGCCCCATTCGTTGCCCAGGAGCATGGAGACGTTCGCGGCGACCAGTTCGACGAGGAGGGCTGCGCCGGGTCGGCGGACGAGGAGGGCGCCGAAGACTGCGGGGAGCAGCCAGACGCCGACCAGTGAGGCCGAGGCCGGGGGGAAGACTTGGAGGGCGACTTTCAGCGGGGGGTAGAGCACATTGTTGAAGCCCCAGAAGGCGACACCGAAGGCGACACCGAGGACTGCGAGGGTGACCAGGTCGACGGCTCGCCAGGCGAAGGGGCCGCCGCGTGCCATGCGGGTGGCGGTCGCGGTGGCGCCGGGTCTGTCGGTGGCGCTGCCGGTGGGTGTGGCCGCGTCGTGGTCGGTCATCGGTTCGTCCTGTCTGTACGTGTCTGCTCGTCGACAGGGGTGCGTCGGGGCGCCTGCCCGGTGGCCGTCGTGGGCCGCTCCAGGCGTGAGTGCTGACGGTGTGCGACCTGCGAAAGTGTGCAGGTGGGCTCGTCCGAGATTCCCGACTCCCTACGCCGGTGCGAACCGGATCAGGTGCGAGGGTCTGCGGGCTGTCCGCACTCTCAGCGCTGGTGGCGCTCCCCTGTCGTATCAGGACGAAACCTACCGCAGCGGGCTCCGTTCGCGCACTCTTCGCCAGGAAGACGGGAGACCTTGTCGGTGCTGGTCCGGGCGGGAGGGGTCCTGCGCGGGCGAGGGGCGACGGCGAGCTGTCCGTGCTGGCAGACTGATCCAGGAGATCCGGTCTCCGGCCGGATGCGGCCGATGAGAGGAGCAGTACATTGGGCGAGAAGGTGTTCAAATACGTCGGTATGGGTGCCGCCGTGGGCGCTGCGGCCTTCGCCAGGGTGGTCACCGAGAAGGGGTGGCGTGCGGTGATGGCGTCCGACCCGCCGTCGAACCCTGAGGATCTCGACACCGAGCTGTGGGAGGCCCTGCTGTGGGCGGCCGCTTCCGGTGCGGTCATCGCGTTGGCGCGCATGTACGCCACCCGGCAGTGGACCCGCTACTACGCGAAGTCCACCGGTCATCTTCCGGCGAACCCGAACGGCATCAGCTGATCCGTGGTGGTGGGCGGCGGCGTCGAGGCCGCCCACCACCTGGTCGCTCTCGGCCGGGGCTTCCGTGCCCCGGGGTCATTCCTCCGGGCGGCGCCACAGGCCGGGGGTCTCCACATCGGCGAAGACCAGCCAGGTCCGGCTGGCTTTCACCCCGGGGATCGACTGCAGCTGCTCCAGCACCACGTCCCGCAGGGTGGCATTGTCCGGGGCACGGACCAGCACCAGGACGTCGAATTCCGCTCCGACCAGGGCGATGTGTTCCACGTGTGGCACGTGGACGAGGGCTTCTCGGACTTCCCGCCAGGTGTCCTGTTCGATGGACAGGGAGACATAGGCGGAGGTCGACAGTCCGGCTTTCTCCGGGGCGACCTGGGCGGTGAAGCCGGTGATGATGCCGGAGTCGGTGAGTTTCTCCAGCCGGGCGTACGCATTGGCGCGGCTGATGTGCAGTCGTTCGGCGAGGGCCCGCATCGACAGGCGCCCGTCGTCGACGAGTGCCGCGATGATGGCCCGGTCAGTCGGATCCAGAACCGGCTCTGTGGGCGACGAACGGTCGCGCATCGACTCTCCTTCGCTCCGAACGTCTCGTATTCACGGGAACTGTTGAGCCGAGCGTACGTCGCCGGACACGATCGGGAGACATCGACCGTGCATCTTCCGGTGAGACCAGCGACACAGTGAGGCACACTCAATGACGAGCAGCCCCGAGCCCACCACGGGATCAGGCAGCACCCGTGCTGCACAACGTAAGACGTCCTCCGTACGTCAAGGGGGATCGGGCCGTCCGAGACGGTCGGCCGAAGCGGATGCCCGCGCGGCGAAAGCCGCCGCCCAGGTCGTCGACCATGCCGAGAGTCATCCGCCCTTCCAGGCCGGTCTGATCCCGGCACCCGAGCCGGTGCGTTTCCTCGACGAACACGGTCAACGGGTCACCCCGATCACCGAGGACTACACCGCCCCGGACGACGACCTGGCGGCGGAGTGCTACCGGCGGATGGTCGTCGGGCGTCGGTTCGACGTACAGGCCACCGCGTTGACGAAGCAGGGACGGCTGGCCGTCTACCCCAGTTCACGGGGTCAGGAGGCATGCCAGGTCGGATCGGTGCTGTCGATCCGTGAGGACGACTGGTTCTTCCCCACCTACCGGGACTCGGTGGCCCTGGTGTCCCGAGGGTTGGACCCGGTGGAAGTGTTGACCTTGCTGCGCGGCGACGCCCACTGCGGATACGACCCTGCGGCCACGTACACGGCCCCGCAGTGCACGCCGTTGTCGACGCAGCTGCTGCACGCGGCAGGAGTGGCCTACGGGGAGCGTCGGCAGGGCCGGGACCGGGTGGCCCTGGCGTTCATCGGTGACGGGGCCACGTCCGAGGGCGACTTCCACGAGGCGTTGAACTTCGCGGCGGTCTTCAAGGCGCCGGTGGTCTTCGTGGTGCAGAACAACGGATGGGCGATCTCGGTGCCCCTGTCGAAGCAGACGGCGGCGCCGAGCCTGGCCTACAAGGGCATCGGTTACGGCGTGGTCTGTGAACAGGTCGACGGCAATGACGCATTGGCCGTGCTGGCCGTCGTGGGCAAGGCCGTGGACTGGGCGCGGGCGGGCAAAGGCCCGGTGCTGGCGGAATTGCACACCTACCGGATGGAGGCGCACACCAATGCCGACGATGCGAGCCGGTATCGCACCGCAGAAGAGGTCGAGGAGTGGAGCCACCGTGACCCGGTGGTCCGTTTGGAGACCTATCTGCGTTCGGTGGGTCGTCTCGACGACGAATCCGTCGCCGCGGTGGCCGCGGAAGGGGAGTCGGCGGCGGCCGAGTTGCGCGACCGGATGAACGTCGACCCGTCACCCTCGCCGGAGAGTCTGTTCGAACATGTCTACGCGACGATGTCGCCGCAACTGGTCGAGCAGCGGGAGATGGTCCTCGCCGAACTCGCCGCCGAACAGGCCGGCCCCCAGGACGACGCCAGGAAGGGGCACTGACATGGCACAGGTGACTTTCGCCGCCGCCCTCAACCAGGCGTTGCGTGATGCTTTGGCCGCCGACGAGCGGGTCTCCGTCTTCGGTGAGGACGTGGGCGTCGCCGGGGGCGTCTTCCGGATCACCGACGGCATCGCCCGCGACCTGGGCGACGACCGTTGTTTCGACACTCCGCTGGCCGAATCGGGGATCGTGGGTTTCGCGATCGGGATGTGCATGTCGGGGCTGCGACCGGTCGTGGAGATGCAGTTCGACGCCTTCGCCTATCCGGCGTTCGAGCAGATCACCTCGCATGTCGCGAAGATGCGGAATCGGACCTGTGGCCGGTTGAGCCTGCCGATGGTGATCCGGGTGCCCTACGCCGGTGGCATCGGCGGGGTCGAGCACCACTGCGATTCGTCGGAGGCCTACTACGTCCACACCCCGGGGCTGCGGGTGTACGCCCCGGCCACCGTGGAGGACGCCTATGTCCTGTTGCGGGCGGCGATCGACGACCCGGACCCGGTGGTCTTCCTGGAACCGAAGCGGCTGTACTGGTCGAAGGCCGACGTGGACCTGCGTGATCTGGCGCACCGGCACGACCGGGTGCCGCCGGGGCGGGCCGTGGTGCGCCGGAAGGGTACCGATGTGACCTTGGTGACCTACGGCCCCGGCGTCCCGGTGGCGGTGGAGGCGGCCGAAGCGGCCGTCGAGGAAGGCTGGTCGGTGGAGGTCGTGGATCTGCGGACACTGGACCCGTACGACGATGCCACCGTCGTGGAGTCGGTGCGCCGCACCGGGCGTTGTGTCGTGGTGACCGAGGCGCAGGGCTTCGCCGGGGTCGGCGCGGAGATCGCCGCCCGCGTCCAGGAGCGGGCCTTCCACTCCCTGGCCGCCCCGGTACTGCGCGTCACCGGCCTCGACATCCCCTACCCCCCACCGAAATTGGAGCATCTGCATCTTCCTGGTGTGGACCGGGTGCTTGATGCCGTCGCCCGCTTGCAGTGGTCGGACCAGCCCGACCTGCGACATGCCGACGCCACCACCGGGGGTGCCCGATGACGACGAAGACCTTCCTGCTGCCGGACCTGGGCGAAGGGCTGACCGAGGCGGAGATCGTCTCCTGGGCGGTGTCCGTCGGCGACGAGGTCGCCGTGGACCAGGTCATCGCCACCGTGGAGACCGCGAAAGCACAGGTGGAACTGCCGTGTCCGTTCGCGGGGATCGTCGCATCCCTCCACGGCGAGGCCGGAGCGGTGCTCAACGTCGGGGCACCCTTCGTCACGGTGGAGGTGGAAGCCCCCGCCCGTACGACCGAACGGTTGACGGAGGAACGCGCCGGATCGGGCAATGTCCTCATCGGGTACGGCACCTCGGAAGCCGCTCGGACCCGTCGACGCCGGGTTGTCACGGTAGGCGGTCAGAACGGGTCCGCAGCGACGCCAGGGCAGACCTCGCACGCAGCTTCACAACGTGAGTTCGCTTTCGGGGCGATGCCGCAGGACGCGCCACTGCCCGGCTCTCGCCCAGGTGAAGCCGTACGGGTGATCTCCCCGCTGGTGCGCAGACTGGCCGCCGACCACGGCGTCGACCTACGCCGGGTCCCGCCGGGCGCCCCCGGCGGAATCATCACGAAACGCGATGTGGAAGCAGCGATCGCGGCCGGGCTGGCCGGCACCTTGCGGCCGGAGTTCACCTGCACCCCGTCGATGGACGGTCCACCGGCCGGGCAGCCGGCGGAGGCGACGGCGCTGTCGTCCGCAGTGTCGTCTGCCGTGCCCGGCCGTCCGGGCTCTCGGCTGGTCGACGAACGGGTGCCGATCACCGGTGTCCGCAAGGTCATCGCCGACAAGCTCGGCCAGAGCCGCCGGGAGATACCCGACGCGACGACCTGGGTCGACGTGGACGCCACCGGGCTACGGACGATGCGGGACGACCTGGCCCGCTGTCTCCCGGAGGCACGGATCGGCTATCTGGCGTTGCTGGCACGGATCGTCGTGGCCGGGCTGACCCGGTTCCCGGAGTTGAACGCCCGGGTCGACACGGCAGCCGGTGAGATCGTCCGGGTCGGCGCAGTACACCTGTCGTTCGCGGCACAAGGCCCGCGCGGCCTGGTCGTCCCGGTGCTGCATCACGCCGACGCGCTCACCACCCAGGAGCTGGCACAACAGGTGAGAGGTGTGGTGGAGCGCGCCAAGGCGGGGACGCTCACGCCCGAGGAGATGACCGGCGGGACATTCACGTTGAACAACTACGGCGTGTACGGCGTGGACGGGTCGACACCGATCATCAACCACCCGGAGGCAGGCATGCTCGGAGTAGGGCGAGTCGTCGACAAACCATGGGTGGTGGACGGCGCCTTGGCAGTACGGCCGGTGACACAACTGTCGCTGACCTTCGACCACCGGGTGTGTGACGGCGGGGTCGCCGGGGGCTTCCTCCGATATGTCGCCGACTGTGTCGAATGTCCCGGGGCGCTGGTGGCCGGGGTATGAGATCCGTAGGGCTCCTGGCGGAGGCGGCCTGCGCTGGCGGCCGCCTCCGCTGATGAAGTGCTCGGCGGTGGAACGTCCGATCAGCCCCGCAACGCGCGCATGACGCCGACCCCGCCGAGCACGGCTGCGACGACGGAGAAAAGGATGCTTCCGAGGACGTAGGTGTCCTGCCCGAGGTGTTCCCACCCGGACATCGCGAAGACCCACGCCAGGATGATCACCATCAGCGGGAAAGCGACGACCCGCCAGGACGTCCAACGGGACGCCCCGGCCAGGCGCATCACCCAGAGCGTCCAGTAGAGACAGATGACCAGACCGGCCACCGAGTAGAGCTGCACCCCGAGCATGGCGTCCCCGAAGAGCAGCCCGGCTCCGAGCGCGGGGATCCGTACTCCTGCTTCGAGGCAGGAGATGACGAAAAGCCTGCGAACCCGGTTCTTCACCGTCGCATAACCCGACAGCGGCATCGACACGAAACTGAACATGAGCCACGGGGCGAGGCATGCCGAGATGTATCCCGCAGTCTCCCACTGCGTTCCCCAGCTGGGCACGATCAGGAAGGCTTCTCTGGACAGCAGGGCCACCGGGACGAAGATCACTGCGGCGATCCCGAGAAGCGCCGTCGCCAGGCGCACCATCTGCCCCGAGGTGTCCTGAGCCGTACGTTCCATGGCCGCGAAACGGACGTAGAAGACGCTGGCGACCGCTTGGCCGAGCAGGGCCACCGGGGCGGAGAGCAGGCGCTGACTGAAATTGAACTGCCCCGCGAAGTCGACCCCGTAGAAAGCACTGATCAGCGGGCTGACCGCGCCGACGGTGACCGCATTGGCCAGAGCCGGCAGGAGGATCCACACCGGGAACTGCCGCCAGGCGGAGACCAGCCCCCACTGCATCCGGCCCCGCAGCGGCAAGCCGCTGCGACGCAACATCATGCCCGCCGAAAGCAGCCGTCCGGCACCGTAGCCGACGCCCAGCCCGGCACCGGCGAGACCAGGCCAGGCCAGTCCGACCTGTGCCGCGCTCGTCAGCGCCGTACCGGACACGTTCGCGTCGCTCATCGCACGGAACTGTTGACGGCGGGACTGGTAGGAACGCAAGGTCTGGAAAGCGGCGATCGACCACACCACGAAGGGCACGGCCACCAAGGACAGCCGGTACTCCGGCGGCGCCCAGCCCGTCACCACCACCAGCAGGCACAGCGGGATCAATGCCGCAGAGACCAGGGTGGCGATGCCGAGCGTCAAACGGCCCAGGTCGTCGGCCTCGGACTGTTCCCCGGCCAGCGGGATGGCCATCTCCAGCCGAAGGGTCGCCGCCATCGCGATGATGGTCGCGCAGGAGACGACTTCACCGAAACGACCCCAGTCCCCGGGGGTGTAGAGACTCCCGCAGATCCATTGGGTCACGAACTGCAGCACCATGACGACGGCGGTGCCCCCACCGAGCTGGGCGACCTGCCGACCGGCGCCGCCCTCCCCGAACCTGGTCAACCGGACGAGCTTGCCCCGCAGGGACGACGGCTCCTCACCCGAGCTGTCACCGGCCGGGTCGGTGTGGGAACTGGCATTCACACGCCGACCCTAGAGGAGAGTCGTCGCGGCGGAGAATCCAGTGCGAACCCAGCAAAATGCGCATGTTCTGAGGGCCTCAGTCGAGCTCGACGACCCGGTTCTCGGCCGCGCTGAGCCGGGCTGCATCGATGACGGCGAGGGTGTGCACGGCGTCGGCCGGGTCGACGGGCATCGCCGCCTGCACCACCGGATAGCCACCGGTCGAGTTCAGGGCGCGGCCCAGCTGGCGGTAGAAGTCGGCGGGGCCGCCGGGCGGAAGAGGCACGGCTCGACGCTGGTCGCCGGTGGCGAGGAAACCGGCGTGTCCGGGGGCATCCCGCAGGTCCGGCCAGTGGCAGCCTTCGTCGGAGTCGTCCCACAGGTAACCGGCGCGGGTACCGGTCGCCCGCAGTCGCGGGCCGGGTGCGGCAGCGAGGGAGGAGGCCGTCAGCGTGGACCGTCCGCCTGCGGCATGTCGGCAGTGCAGGACGGCGTCGTCCTCCGCGACGGTGGTCACCGTGTCGAGCTGGGCGTACACACTGCTCACCGGCCCCAGGGCTTGGGCGGCGGTGTCGATGACATGGCTGCCCAGGTCGAGCAGGATGCCGCCGCCTTCGTGCCAGGGTGTCTGCTCCCGCCAGCGTTGTTTCGGCACCGGACGCCACCGTTCGTAACGGATCTCGACGTGGCGCAGCTTCCCCAGCGGGCCGGTCTCACCGGCGGCGAGCAGACCGGTCAGTGCACGGGCACCGGTGTCATATCTGCGATTCTGGAAGACGGTCAACGGCACCTGCGCGGCACGGGCGTATGCCACCACAGCGGCGGCAGTGTCCGCATCGCAGGCCAGGGGTTTGTCGATGACACAGGGCACCCCGGCGTCGACGACAGCCCGCACGTGGTCGGCGTGTCTCCCGGTCGGGGTCACGAGCACGACGGCATCGGCGCCGATGTCGGGCAGCCCGGCGAGCAGGGCGTCCAGATCAGGGACGACTCGGGCCTCAGGCAGGTCCTCCCGGACGAGCGCAGCCCGTTGTGGTGAGGAGGTCGCGACCGCGACGATCCGCCCACCGGCTTCGTGGATGAGCGGTGCGTGCAGAGTTCGGCCGTAGACATATCCGGCGAGAGCGATACGCATCGTCTCAGCTTGGCAGGTGTTTCCGGGCGACCGCTGTTCCTGTGCACGGCTCGCCACGCAGTCCGGCGGCCGACCGCGGCACCTGCGGCCCGGTCCCGACGAGCGCGGCCAGACAGCCGCCCTCCCGCCTCCTGCGTGGCGAGTACCACGCAGCGGTAACCCCTTTCGTGGCCTGTCGAGCTATAGCGTGACCGATATGACCACTCACATCGTCGCGATGGGCGGCGGCGGCTTCTCCACCTCGGAGGGATATGTCGCGACCGGTCTCGACAGGTACATCCTGTCGTTGACGGCTGCGAGCAACCCGTTGGTGTGCTTCGTGCCGACCGCCTCAGGAGACAACGGCCTCTACGTGTCCCGGTTCATGAATGCCTACAGCCGCAGCCGAGCCCGCACCAGCGTGTTGACCCTGTGGGAAGGCGCCGCCGATTCGTTGGCCCGGCTGGACGAGGTGGACGTCTTCCTCGTCGGCGGAGGCAATACGGTCAACATGATGGCGCTGTGGGCAGCCCATGGCGTGTCCCGCAAATTGCAGAGCATCGCCGCGGACCCCGGCCGGGACGTCGTCCTCGCCGGAGTAGGCGCCGGCGGGGCCGCCTGGTTCGAAGCCTGCGCCACCGACGGGTACGGCACCGGGGTCACCCCCTTCCCGCACGGGCTCGGATTACTCCCCGGTTCGTTCTGCCCGCACTTCGACGGCGAAGCCGAACGCCGCCCCCGCTTCACCGAATACGTCGACACCGGCCAGCTGCCCGCCGGGTGGGGTGCCGACAACGGAGCCGGGCTGCACTTCGTCGACGGACAGCTCGAAGGCTGCTACGCCGAACGGTCCGACGCAACCGTGTACCGGGTGGACCAGACCGAGAACGGGGCACGGGTCACCCCCCAGGAATCTTCGCTGCTGGGAGAATGAACTTTCTCGGACACCGGTGCCATTGATTGCTTTTCGGTGCGATCAGCACCGGTGTCCCCGCCATTGTGTACAGCGTTCGCCAAGGCTTGCCCTGCATCAAGGCCATCGGCGTGGGAGACTTCCCAGCGTCCCTTTTTCTCTTTCGACCTCGACTTGAGGTGTCATGGCCAGGATTCCCCGCTTTGCCCGCCGTAGCGTGTCCGTTCAACAGCCGCACTCGGTGACGATCCGTAACGGAACGCCCGCAGCGGAGGACTCCCAGAAGGTCTCCCCCACCTGGTCGGCGACCTCACCGGACCAGGTCATCCGACGCGACCCGATCGAACACGTCCCCTTCGAGCTGCGCGTCGCCGCCGGATACGCCTGGCGCTTGATCGTCATCGGGGTCGCCCTGTGGGGCCTGATGAAGGTGCTGGCCGCGACGACGAGTGTCGTCATTCCGATCGCCGTCGCGATCCTGCTGACCGGCCTGTTGATGCCGATGACCGTCTTCCTGAACCACAAGCTCGGCATGGCCCGGCACGCAGCCTCCGCGGTCACCATGGTCGTCTTCCTGTCCGTGGTCGTCGGTCTGCTGTCCCTCGCCGGAAGCCAACTCGTCGCCGGAGTGACCGACCTGGTGCGTCAGGCCGGAGTCGGCATAGACCGGGTCACCGCCTGGCTGGAGCAAGGACCCCTCCACCTCGGTGGCGACCAGATCTCCCAGTACATCCAGAGCGGGCGGGCCTGGCTGTCCGACAACAGCAAAACGCTGACCACCGGGGTGCTGCGCGCCAGCGACACCGCGAAAGAATTCTTCGCGGGAGCGCTCATCGCCCTCATCTCGACCTTCTTCTTCCTCGCCGAGGGCGACCGCATCTGGTCGTGGACCGTCCGGCTGCTTCCCGGCATCATGCGCGACCGCGTCCACGAGGCCTTCCGCCGCGGCTATGTCACCCTCGGCTCCTACGCGAAGACCCAGTGCATCGTCGCCGCCGTCGACGCCGTCTTCATCACCATCGGTGCCTGGGCGTTGGGTCTGCCGCTGCTGATCCCGATGGGTCTGATCATCTTCTTCGGGTCGTTCATCCCGATCATCGGCGCCGTGGTCTCCGCGAGCCTGGCCGTCCTGGTCGCCTTCGTGGTGAAAGGCCCCGTGGTGGCCCTCATCATGTTGGCCATCATCCTCGTGGTGCAGCAGGTCGAAGGACACATCCTGCAGCCCGTCCTGATGAGCAAGGCCGTCTCCCTCCACCCGCTGGCCGTGATCCTGGGCGTCGTCCTCGGCTCCTTCCTGCTGGGCATGGTCGGCGCGCTGTTCTCCGTGCCCTTCATGGCCGTCATCAACACCGTCATGCATTACTGGGCCGGACATGACATGTTCCCCGGGCTGGCCAACGGCATGTCCGCCGTCGGCAATTCCGCGAAAGAACTCTCCGGGGAGAAAGACGCCGACGACGAACTCGAAACCGCCGAAGAACAGGACGAAGCCAGCATCCGGTACATCGGGGACATCACCCCGGCGCACTTGGAAGCCGAAGCACAACGACTGGCCAGGGTCGTCTCGCAACAGAACTGACCCATGACATGACGGCGGTGGGGCCCCGACCCTCGGGTCGGGGCCCCACCGCCGTCACATGATGAAGCCACCCTGACCGGGCAGCCCAGCAGCGTCAGCTGCGCGTGAATTCGCCCCGTCGACGACGCAACTTCACCAGGCCGAACGCCATCTCGAGGATGTCGGACACCTTGATCCGGGTGCCACCGTCGTCATCACGTTCACGCAGCACGATCGGTACCTCGGTGATCGCATGCCCCTGAAGGTGAGCGGCGTACAGCAGCTCCGTGGAGAAGAGATAACCGCCCTCACGTAGCGCCGGAAGCACCTCACGGGCCCACTGCGTCGGCACGAAGACCGTTCCCTGGGTGTCACCGACGTGCAAGGCCAGCGTTCCCCGCCGCAAGGTCGTGAACACCAAGGTCATCAGGCGTCGGACGAAAGCCCGCGGCACCGTCGACCCCGGGTGGGCCTTGGAACCGACCACCAACCCGGCCGGGCACCCGGCGGTCCGCCAGGCCTCGACATCGCTCAATCCGAACGGAAGATCGTCCGCGGTCAACAGGAGCCGCTCGCCCTTGGCCCGCCGGATCCCCTCCCGGTAGGCCTCACCGAGCCCGACCGCCGACTGGCAGACCACCACCGGAACCGGCCACTCACGCGCCCCCAGCTCCTGCGCCAACGCCCACGTACCGTCCGTGGACCCGTTCTCGATGACGATGACCTCGGAACCGGGTATGTCGGCGAGCGCTGCCGTCAGCTGCTCGACGGTGGTGCCCAGCACCGGCCCAGCGTTGTGGGCCGGAACGATGACGGACAGCGCTGGCGTGGCGCTCATTGAGGTCCTCTCTCCGAGGGGGCGACGGGGCTGACGGTGTCGGAGGATGCCGACACCGGGCCGATATTGGAGACCGACTTGACCTTGTGTACGGCGCGTTCGTGCCAGGCCACCGTCTCCGTGTCGGCGGGCAGGGGGTGGTTACGGTCGACGTAGACCCAGTGCTTGTAGGCGAAGTAGTTCCAGATGGTCGTCAACGCGGTACCGACGAACATGCTGGTGAGCAGACCCAGGCCGATCTGTTCGCAGATCCAGTGGATCGGCATCTGGGCGAGGGTGTTGAACCCGGCCAGGATCAGGTAGCGGATTGCGGACCCGGTGATATCGGCTTCGGAGCGGAAGGCGAAGGCCCGCTGCAGGGTGTAGCTGACGAAGAAGGTCAACCCGAAGGAGACCGGGCCAGAGACAGGTCGTGACCAGCCGACGACCTCGACCAGGATGTTGACGATGATTCCGCTGACAGCGAAGCTCAACCCGCCGACGACGAGGTAACGGACGATGCTGTGCCGCAGAATGCGTTTGATCAGCTCCACCATGGGGCGGGAATTCCTTTCGCTGTCCTCGCGAGACCCCACCGCTGCTCCGACCCTGAGCGGTTGATTGTCGTCCGCGGAACCGGAGCCATCTTGCCATGTTCCGGACGTGTCCGGCTTGACGACCTCATGAACTTGCCCGGACGCCGGGACGCACGAAGATGGACGCCTTGACCCAGCCGGAGTTCAGCGGGTGGTGGACCCACCCGGCCGCCTTGAGACCAGTGACCTGCTCCCGTTTCTCCCCGGGAGTGACGATGATGCTGTCCGCCCGGTAACGGTCGGCGGCCCTGATCAACTGAGCCGAACTCAACTCCTCGAACTCGGCGCCACGCCCGGTGCACTGCCCCGGCCCACCCAAATGGTTCAGGCGTTCCTTCCACTCCTTGTACGGCTCCCCGCCATAAGGAATGTCCTTGCAATCGGCGACGAGCGCCCGCTCCAAAGGCAACCGGTAGTGGGAGGACGCCGGTGGGATCAACACGGTGGACCGGGGCGGAACGATCTTGCGGGCCTGCTCACCCCACGTGATCAAAGCCTTGTCCCCCCAGGGGAAAGCCACCGGCCGGGGGCTGTAGAAGACTCCGCTGGCCACGGCGGAGACCCCGAACCACACCGCGAACCCGGCGACGACAGAAGTCGCCGCGACCGGACGCCACCGCGGCGAAGCCACCAGCAGTGCGGCCAATGCAGCCGCCGCCACCAGCAGGGCGTAAGCCCCCATCGAGAGCCACGCCCAGCTGAAGACCTCCGTCTTGTGCCCGGAATAGGCGATCTTGCCGCCGGTGTCGATGAACAGCATCGGCACCGCGAGCGCACAGACCGCGGCAGCGACCCCCCGCAGGATGGTGTTCGCCGGGCGCAGGAAAGGCAGCAGCACGCCCCAGGCCGCGTACGGGTAGACGACCAGGGCCACCCGGTAGCCGTTCAGGGCCTGCATCATCTCCCCGAAGAACGGGAAGTGGTACCGGTCGAGGAACATCGCGATGACCGTGCCCGACGCGCTGACCCCGACGGTCGTCAGGAAGATCGGTCGCCGACCCTTCGGGGCGAACATCGCCGCGACGATCGCCAACAGTGCGCTGCCCACCGCGACCATGACCACCCGGCCGCTCCAGGTCGCCGCCGAACAGTGGTACGGGATGAGGGTGTTACAGATCTCGATGAAGTCGGACCGTTCGGCGGCGACCCGCCGCGAACGCATCGCCACCACCACGACCGTCGCCCCGGCGACCCCGGAGGCCAGATAGGCCGCCAACAGCCCCTTGCCGATCTCGCCGCGGCGGATCTGCGGGATACAGCAGAGCAGCCCCAGGAAACAGAGCACCAGCCCGATCGCGCCGATCTGCACGTGCACCGCGCACAACATCGGTACCAAGGGCAGAGCCCACCGGTAATGCCCGGTGACCAACAGACCCGTCAGCAGGTACAGCATCGAGGCGCCCAACATATTGGGCACCGCCGAGGGGTAACCCATCCAGGTCGACCCGGCGATCGAATAAGGGACGCTCGCGGCGATCGCCGTCACCAGCACGGTGGTCACCCACGCATCCCACCGGTGGCCCCTGCGGGCCCACGACCGTGCCAACAAGGCTGTCGCGAACCCGAAGACCAGGCAGGTCAACAGCCAGTAGACCGTCAACACCTCGGAAAGCGCCCCGGCCTGACGCCCCCACATCACCACGTAGTCGAACAGCCAGTGCGGTTGAGGCGCCTTCTCCAGGAACCAGTCACCGGCGAAAGCGTCCGGCTCTGCCCACTGGATACCCAGCGGCGCCAGGACGATGTGGTCGCTCCACCCCAGCCGCAGCGACGGACGCTCCGGCGTCGGGAAGTACTGGCTGATGACGACCATCAGGGCGCCGCTCACCGCGGACAGGCTCAGGTAGTGCGCCACACCCGCCCAGCGACGCCAGGCGGGCGGCACGAGTCGACCGCCGCCCTGAGTCTCCGGGGAAGGGGGTCGGACGGCGGTCTCACTCACGCGCAGAATCCTCACGAACAGTCTTCGGCGCGCAGTTGCCCTCGCCCTGCTGCCAGGTGAACGAAGCCTTCTTCGGAAGCTCGTAGTAGAGCTTCATGTACCCGGCATACCGGGACTCCAGGTAGGCGCCGCTGTAGAAGAGGTACAACCGCGGGAAGGACTTGGGCATCTCCACCTTCGTGCACTCCCCCGACCGGGCCCGGTCGATCTGTGCCTCCACCGTGCGCCACACCCGCTCGTTCACCGCCATCTCCTTGGGCAGACGCCGCGCCACCGGGGCGCTGTTGTAGTAGGTCGACGCACAGGCCAGCACGACCACCGCCGCGGCCACGATCCGCAGCTTCGTCCATCCCACCGGATTCTCCACCTGGTCCGCGATCACCTGAGCGGCCAGGATCACTACGACAGCGGACAGGAACAAGAACGGCGGGACATAGCTGCGCGGAGTGACCACGCCGATCCCGAAGGGCGCCACCAGTGAACCGCCCGCCGCCGCCAACATGACGAAGAACAAGGACCCGAAGGAATCACGCAATGCGAACCCGAGGAAGAGCAGACCGCCGAAGACCACGGCGACCCCGACCAGGCCAGGCAGAACCACCGGCAACCGATCGGTCACATCGGCGATACCGCCCTCGAAGATCCGCAGACCCTTCGCCAACCGGTACACCGCGAGCTGATCGACCACCACCGCAGAAATCGCCGAGGCCACGGCCACCCCGCGCAGCACCCACCCCGTCGGGCGGCAGAACACGAACAATGTCACGAACACCGTCGCCGCGATCAGCAATGGCCCCGTCGCCGTGGCCAACACCTGCTCGGCATTCGCCAACTTCGCCAGCAGACCACTGTTCACACCCTTGGGGCCGTCCCCGCCGTTCGTCAACGCGAAACGCGCCCACACCCCCGGAGCGCAGGTCTGCAACAGGAAACCGGTCAAGGAGACCCCCGACCACACCCACAGGATCCGGTCCCGACGCAGATGCGCCGCCACCAGCCACGTCCCCACCACTGCGGCAGCCATCGCCAAGGACGACTCCTCGTGCAACAGATGCGCCAGCAGGATCGCCGCCCCGAAAGCCGCGATCGTCGGCCGCGCCGGACGCACCCCGTCGGACAACCGGGCCAGACCCAACACCGCGACCATCACGAACACCGTCGAGATCACATAGGTCACCGTCGACGACATCCAGAAGATCGCATCCCCCGCGATGATCGGGATCCGCCAGATCATGAAAGGCACCGCACAGGCCGCAGCCACCCACAACACCGGCCCCGCCCAGAACGGCAGCTCCGCACCCCTGGCCCGCAAGGACGCCGGCCCCGCACGGTAGATCAACCAGGTCGTCACCAAGAAGGTCACCGGCCCCAGGATCCGCCACAGCCACGCCCCGGGGATCAGCAGCAGACGCACCAGAGCGTCGGCCATCCGGCCGTTCACCTCGGTGTAGTCGTGCATGTACGTGCCCCACCACTCGACGAGGTTCATCCGCCCGCCAGGACGGCCGGCCATCGCCGCATTCAAGAAGTCGTCACCCTGCACCAAGTGGTACTGGAAGACCTTCAGCCAGTAGACGAGGAAAAGCCCGGAGACCAGCAGCAGCACCACCTGCGACAGCCTCGTGGTGACCGGCCTGGCCCACCAGGCCGACCACCAGGAGGCGGGGGTACGGGGACGAGCAGTGTTCTCAACGTTCTCAGCCGTCATCGGCGCGCGCAGTCTGCCGGCTTACCGCCGTAGACGAGCTTCACATCCTTGGGGAGGTCGTAGTAGCGATGGATCTTGTCGGCATACCGGGGGCTCTGGATGCCGTTGCTGTACAGGTAGGCCGGGGTCGGCCACCGGGCGGGCATGGCGATCTGCTTGCACCGTCCGGCTTTCGCCTCCTCGATCTGGTGGGCGGTCTTCTCCCAGGTGGCGGCATTGGCCTGGGTGGCCCGGATCGTGAGGGCTGCGGGCCACACCGACGAGGTGAGGGCCAGGACCAGTGTGCCAGCCACGAGCCAGAGCGCGGCAGGGTGGACGCCGGGAACCGACGGCATCCGGGCGAAGACCTTCGACAGGCAGGCCTTTCCCTGCTGTTTGATCGTCCGGGGCGGTGCCTGCGGGGTCTCGGGTTTCGCGTTGGTCTCCGGTCGAGGGGTGGCTTCCTTCTCCGGGAGCTGAGGGGCCTCGGGCCGGGTGGGGAACTGCGGGGTGAGCAACACGTGCGCGCTGGCCACCACGGCGACCGCCAGCCAGACATTCGTCGGCAGGTACGCCCGGAAGGACAGCAAACCGATCACCCACGGGATCGCGCCGCCCCCCATCGCGGCGAGCACCGCCATGGCGGGGATGGGCCCCAGCACATCCCGGCCGGCGATCGTCACCATCAGCAGGCCGATCACGCAGACGACCAGCAGGCCCACTGCCACTGCGGCGACGATCGCGATCTGGTCGTTCGTGAACGGTTCGTTCGTCGTCATGACCCGCAAGGTCGACCGGGTCAACCGGTGGCGGCTGATCAGCCACGACCCGATGCCACCGGTCAGGGCCAGGCATCCGCCGATGACGATGAAGGTGTCCCGGCGGCGCGACCAGGCTGCCGCCACCACGAAGAAGGACGCCATCAACACGAAGGACCAGCCGGTGTCGACCAGTGCCTGCGAGCCATTGGCCAGCTGGGCGAGCCGGTTGCCGCTCTGCGCCGTCTCCGGGCTGTTGAACTCGGTCAGCCGCAGCCAGTAGCCGGGCGCGACCGCCTGGGTGACCAGCCCGATGACACTCGCCGCCGTACACACCCACAGGGCCGGGCTGCGATGCTCCCGCCGGGTCACGATCCACGTCGCGATGACGAGTGCCGCCATCCCGGTCGACCCCTGCTCGTGCATCAGATGGGTCACCACGACCGCCAGTGATCCGACCACCAGCAGAGGCAGTCCGACCGCACGACCGGAAGCGATGCGCATCAGCACGAAGCCGCCGATCAGCGCGAAGAAGACGGTGAAGACGTAGCTGACGGTCGCCGACATCCAGAAGAGCACGTCACCGGCCACGGCCAGCTTCGTCGCGATCATCACCGGGAACAAGGTGGCCGAACCGATCAGCAGGGCCACTGAGCGCCCGGTCGCCCACCGGCGCACTCCTGCCGAGGCCGACAGGCCCCACAGCCACACCAGTACCACCACGGCGGTGAACAGCACCGGCCCGACGATCTGCCAGAACCACGGACCGGGAGCCAACAGGGCCCGCACCAGGGTGTCCGCGAAGCGCCCGTTCAGGCTCGTGTAGTCGTAGACATAGGAGGCCACCCATTCGGTGAACGACAACCGGCCGTACGGGTGGCCCGACACCGTCGCGTTGTAATAGTCGTCGCCCTGCAGCACGTGGAAGCGGAAGGCGTACAGCCAGTACGCCAGATGAGCGAGCAGGATCGCACCGACCGTACCGGCGAGCGCCGTCCGCCGAGACTGCTTCGGAGATGAGGGCAAGGCTTCCTCGCTGGTCATGCTGGGGAGACTAGCAGCCTGGGCGGAACCGGCCCGGTTCGGGCGCGGCGCCACCCAGGACATGTCATCCGGGCAGGTCAGTACAGGTGTCCGATCACCTGCTGCACAGCCCGGACGAGGTCTCCGTCGCGGATGGTGCGGTGGGCCAGTTCGATGTCCGGGGCGAGATGGCGGTCCGGGCCTGCGCCTTCCCAGCCGGCTTCGCGCAGGGCGGTGACGGCTGCTCCGGTCGCCGGTCCGGGTTGCAGGGGCGATCGGAGGAGCTGCCCTCGGGCGGCGGTCAGGTATTCGACGGCGAGGACCCGTGCGAGTCCGTCGACGGCCCGGCGCAGTTTGCGTCCGGCGGCCCATCCCATGGAGACGTGGTCCTCCTGCATGGCCGAGCTGGGGATGGAGTCGACCGAGGCCGGGGCGGCCAGTCGTTTCAGTTCGGAGACGATGGCGGCTTGGGTGTACTGGGCGATCATGTGGCCGGAGTCGGTGCCGGGGTCGTCGGCGAGGAAGGGCGGCAGCCCTTGGTTGCGGGCGACGTCGAGGAAGCGGTCGGTGCGGCGTTCGCTCATGGAGGCCACGTCGGCGACGACGACGGCGAGGAAGTCGAGGACGTAGGCGACGGGTGCGCCGTGGAAGTTGCCGTTGGACTCGACCCGACCGTCGGGGGTGACGACGGGGTTGTCGATCGCGGAGGCGAGTTCGCGTCCGGCGACGGTCAGCGCGTGGGTGAGGGTGTCGCGGGCGGCGCCGTGGACCTGGGGGCTGCAGCGTAGGGAGTAGGCGTCCTGGACGCGGGTGCAGGCTTGGGTGTCGTGGCTGGCTCGGAGGGGGCTGTCGGCAAGCACGGCGCGTAGGTTCGCGGCGGAGGCGGCCTGGCCGGGGTGGGGGCGCAACGCCTGGAGGTCTTCGGCGAAGACCCGGTCGGTGCCCAGGAGCGCTTCGATGCTCATGGCAGCGGTGATGTCGGCGCTGGTGAACAGCATGGCGAGGTCGGTGGCGGCGAGGCAGAGCATGCCGAGCATGCCGTCGGTGCCATTGATGAGCGCGAGGCCTTCTTTTTCCCGCAGGACCACGGGGGTGATGCCGGATTCGACGAGGGCGTCGGCGGCCGGTCGGCGGGTTCCGTTGCGGTCGTGGACCTCTCCTTCGCCCATGGCGGCCAGTGCGCAGTGCGCGAGCGGGGCCAGGTCGCCGGAGCAACCGAGTGAACCGTATTCGTGGACGACCGGGGTGATGCCGGCGTTGAGCAGCTGCGCGTAGGTGCGGGCGGTGGTCTCCTGGACGCCGGTGCGTCCGGTGGCGAGGGTGGCCAGGCGGAGCAGCATCAGCGCGCGGACGGTCTCGGTCTCGACCTGGGGTCCGCTGCCTGCAGCGTGGCTGCGTATCAGGCTGACCTGGAGGCGGGCTCGTTTCTCCGGGGGGATGGAGGTGGTGGCCAGCGCCCCGAATCCGGTGGAGATGCCGTAGTGGGGGATGTCGTCGTCGGCGAGTGCGTCGATGACGTCGCGGGTGCGACGGATCCGTTCGAGAGCATCTTCGGCAAGGACGACCTGGGCACCGTGGCGGGCGACGGCGACGACATCGGCCACGCTGAGCGGCTGAGCACCGACGACGACCTGGGTGTGCCCGGTGGCGGCGGAACCGCCGGTGTGGGACGGCGGCGCGGGCGGTGACGTGGAGGATGAAGTCATCCTCTTATCGAACTGTGGCGGGCACGGCCGTCGTGGGATCTGTCACCGATCTGTGTCTCGGATCCGAGACAAGGTCAAGGCCTCTCCGTGGCCAGCCACCGGCAGCGTTCCTCCGTGGTGATCTCGTCGCCGGAGGTGGACTTCCCCTTCGGGTAATGGACCTTCCAGAATTCGTCCTCCTTGGTGGCCACAGCGGATCTACTGCCTTTGTCGCGGTAGAGGATCGTGACCGTGGCACAGGATTGCCAGATGTGGTGGACGACGACCTCGGACAGCTGCCCTTTGTCGTTCTCTGCCCGATGAACTGCCTGCCGGATCCGGGATTCGTCCTCGTACATGTCTGAATTCGTTGAAGCGCAGCCGGTGACCCCGACCAGTAATGCCGCGATCAGTGTCCCCGCCGACAGTGTGGCCGCTTTTTCCCTCACCCTCGCCTCGGCTCCCATCGAGATATCCTCATGCGGCCGTTGCACCATGCCGTGGACAAACCGGAGTGCCGCCGGAATGTTTACCGAGATTTTGGAAACCAGCGCCTCCCTTGGCGGAAACACCGGACCAAAAGCCCAACTCCATCGATCCGGGCTGGTCAAAGGCACGGTGTTACTGTCGACGAGTGCGCAAGCTCTGGAACCACGCAGGACTACGTCAGATCGTCGTCTTCGGTGTCATCGGTGCTCTGGGCGTCCTGGTCAACCTCGCCATCAGCATCGTGTTGCATCGCGCCAACGGCGGCACCGTCAACGCCGGTGACCCGCTGTTCTCCCTGCCCGGAGGGGAATACTCCTTCCGGTTCCGGAATTTCGTCTGGTTGGCGGCCTTCTTCGGCGCCAATCTCTCCAACTTCGAGTTGAACCGGCGTTACACCTTCGCGAATCACTCCGCCGGACGCTGGTTCCGTCGCTATCTCGCCTTCTGCGGTTCGGGAATCGTCGCGATGTTCGTCGGAATGATCTGTCAGTGGGCACTCACCCACCCGGATTCCTTCTTCTACCTCGACTATTCCTGGCTCAACGAGTCCGAGGGCATCCGTTCCCGGGAGTACTGGGCGCAGATCATCGCCATCTTCGTCTCGACCCCGGTGAACTTCGTGGCCAGTAAATATCTGGTCTTCCGTCACCGCCCGACCAGTGAGACCCTCGACCCCTCGCTGGAAGGCCAGTAGACCGGCCTACGTTTCCCCGGCCAACCCCCGATAGGCGATCACCAGTGAGCCCTGCCCGTCGCGCAGCACCTCCGCCTCCACGCGGAACACCCGGCGGATCAGCTCCGAGGTGAGCACCTCCCCCGTCGGCCCCGACGCCACCACCCGCCCCACCTCCAGCACGTACACCAGGTCGCAGAAGTGCGACGCCAGGTTCAGGTCGTGGAAGACGGCCACCGTCGTCACCGGAAGCGAACGCACCACCTCCAGGATCTCCCACTGCTGATGCACGTCCAGATGGTTCGTCGGCTCGTCCAACAACAGGCAGGGCGTCTGCTGGGCGATCGCCCGCGCCACCACCACCCGCTGCTGCTCGCCACCGGACAAGGACGAATACTCCCGGTCCGCGAGATCGGACATCCCCACCGAGGACAACGCCTGCCGCACGATCTCGTGATCCGCAGCCGTATCGCGTTCCATCAGCCGCTTGTACGGCGCCCGCCCCAACAGGACCAGATCACGCACGGTGACGTCGAAGGCGTACTGGTTGTGCTGGGCGACCACCGCGACCGTGCGCGCCACCTCGGGAACACTCATCCGAGCCAACGGCCGTTCCCCGAAGAGGACCTGCCCCCGAGCCGGGACCGTCAACCGGGACAGACACCGCAACAAGGTCGTCTTACCGCTGCCATTCGGCCCGACCACCCCGACACACGTACCGCTGGGCGCCTCCAGATGCACGTCCTGCAGGATCTGCCGCCCGGCGACCGCACAGGACACGTCCTCGGCCCGCACTCTCATCGCAAACCCCCGAAACGATACGTACTGCGCGCCATCAACCAGATGAACACCGGCGCCCCGATCGACGAGGTCACGATCCCGATGGGCAGCTCACCCCCGTCCAGGACGACCCGGGCCACCACATCGGCCCATACCAGGAAGACACCACCGAAAAGCGCCGAACAGGCCAACGACCGACGGTGATCGGTACCGACGACCATGCGCACCACGTGCGGGACGATCAACCCGACGAAACCGATGGTCCCCGCCGCGTAGACCGCCATGCCGATCCCCAAGGAGGAGAGCAACAGGTACAGGTGACGACAACGCACCATGTCCCGGCCGAGGGTCAACGCCGTCTCGTCACCGAGCAACATCAGATTCAACACCCGGTACTGGGTGAGGAAGAAAGCCACCACCGCGCAGACCACCGGCACGATGACGACCAGGTTCTCCCACCTGGCTCCCGCCACCGAACCCATCAACCAGAAGGTCACCTCCTGGAGTCCACGCGCGTCATGGGCGAGGAAGACGACCAGGCTGGTGAACGCCCCGGTGACCGAGCTCAACGCGAGACCGGCCAGCAGCAGCCGCACCGCGTCGGCCCGCCCGCCGACACTCGCGAGCATCTGCACCGCCAACGAGACCAGGAAAGCCCCGGCGAAAGCGCACACGCCGACAGCATTGCCCGCCACCCACTGGCCCAGCCCGGCCATCAACGCCAAGGTCGCGCCCAGCGAAGCCCCCGAGGAGATCCCTAGGACGTACGGATCGGCCAGCGGATTGTTCACCACCGCCTGCATGACCACCCCGGAGGTCGCCAGGATCGTGCCGACCGCCACCGCCAGCACCGTGCGCGGCAGCCGGACGAACCAGACGATGTCTCGGACCGGGCCTTCCTCGGCCGGATTCGCCAAGGCGTACACGATCTGCGACACCCCCAGATCGGTCGCGCCGATCCGGACCGCGCCCAAGACCGACGCGCCCAAGACCACCATCAGGACCGGGACCATCGGGAACCTGCGCAGGTCAAGCACTTAGCGCCTTCGTGAAGGTGGTGATGCCGTCCTGGGTGCGCAACCCACTGCAGTAGATCGACGACAGCGCCACCGGATGCACCTTCTTCGCCTTCACCGCTGTCAACCCGGCCAGCGCCGGATCCTCCAGGACGGTGTTCACCGCTTTCGCAGAAGCCTCGGCATCCGCTCCGTAGAACACCATGAAGATGTGTTCCGGGTCGGCCTCGATGAGCTGCTCGGCACCGATCTGTTTCTTGTCGTCGCTCTCCCCGACGGCGAGCTTCACCCCGGCAGAGTCGGCGATGCTCCCGGCCAGTGACGTCTTGCCGTAGACCCGGAACTGTCCCGATGTCGCCTCCAGGACGGCGATGCCCTGCTGTGCAGGCTGCTTCTCCTGCGCCTTCTTCGCCTGGTCGAGAGCGCCCTTCATCTCGGCGACGATCTTCTCGGCTTCACGTTGCTTGTCGAAGATCTTCCCGATGTTGAGGATGTCCTCATATTCGAAATCGACCTTCTGCGGCACCTTCGGGCCTTGGGCGTAACTGTTCAACGACATGTACGTGTTGATGCCGCGGTCGTGCCAGAAACCGACATCCCCCCACTTCTTCTCCTGGAAGGCGCCGTACCAGCCCAGGATCAGATCGGGCCGCAGCGCGATGGCCTCCTCCTTCGACGGAAAAGCCTGAGCCTTCTTCACCCCGGCCCATCTCTCCACGAGATCCTCACGCACTGGCGCAGAGGTCGGTGCCGCCATCGAGATCTTGTCGGCCAGGCCCAACGCAAGCATGATCTCGATGTTGTTATGCCCTTCGACCAGCACCTTCTTCGGGGTCTCCTTGACGGTGATCTCCTTCTTCCGGTGACCGAAGTCGAAGGTCGACAAGGTCAACGGGTACGCGGTGTCCTTCGACCCGGCGGCTGAGGCCTGGCTTTTCCCCGCGTCCTTCGTGGTCTTCGTGGCATCACAACCAGCCGTCCCGACGGCGAGCGCAGCCGCCACCAGCATCGCGGTGGCAACGCGCAGCTGTACCCGTGGCTGTCGGGGTGTGGAGTGGGTGCGCATGGGTTTTTCCCTTCGGTCGGCACAGACCGGGGAGGCAGGGAACGGGCACGACGCCGTGACGACCTGCCCCTCCGGCGGGGGCAACTGGCCGTGGTCGGCGCGCGCCCCCATGACCGGGCTCAGCCCTTGCGGGGCTCCTACCGTTGCGCGACAGCGTCGGGATCAACCGAACTTCGAGGACGTGGCAGTGGATGCCAGCGGCAACAGGCTAGCAGCCCAGGTTTTTTCGTCTTCAGCAGGTGGGCGGGGCCGTGCGGGTCGGGAGGCTGCGGGGTGCGGGCGCGTCTAGGCTCGGGGGATGACTGGCCCGGTGCCTGCCGCCCAACACACTTTGGACGTCCTGTTGTTGCTCTCCCGGCATGTGGAGCCGTTGCCGGCGGCGGCGATGGCCCGTGATCTGGGTCTGCCTCGTTCGACGATGTACAAGTTGTTGGGCGCGCTGGCCTCGAGGGGTTTCGTGACCCATCTGCCGGAGAGCCGCCGGTATGCGCTCGGCCCGGCGGCTTTCGAGCTGGGGACGGCGTACACCCGGCAGGCGCCCTTGGCGCGGATCGGTCGGCCGTTGGTGTCGCGGCTGGTGGAGGCTCTCGGGGAGACGGCTCATCTGGCGGTCTTGCACGGACGAGATGTGATCTACGTGGTGGAGCAGCGGGCCCCGCGTCGCCCGCCCTTGGTGTCGGATGTGGATGTGCGCCTGCCTGCCGGGTTGACGGCGAGCGGGTTGGCAATGCTGGCGAAGTTGCCGTCCGCACAGGTGCGGGCGCTCTTTCCCGATCCGAGCAGTTTCGTCACCCGGCATGATGTGGGCCCGTCCTCGCTCCGGGAGCTGCGGGCTGCGCTCCGTGACGTCCGGCAGCAGGGTCATGCCCACGAGCGGGACAGTGTGACGCCTGGTTTCGAGTCGGTGGGGGTGGCGGTCCTCGACCGGCACGGTCATCCGGTGGCGAGTTTGGCCGCGACCTGGCCGTCCGGGGCCTTGGAGGTCCCAGTGGAGGACGTGGTTGCCCGGCTGCGTTCGGCGGCCGGTGAGCTGGGTCGGCGGGTCGCCGGGTCGGTGGGCTGATCCCTTCCGGGGTGGACGGTACCGCTGGGGCGATCAGCCCGGCGGACGGAGGCGGGGTTCAGGTCCGTCGTCGCGGGTTTCCGATGGCCAGCAGAAGCGCGCCGGTGGCCATCAGCAGGCAGCCGCCGCCGAGGAGCAGTTCGGTGGGCACGGTCGTGCCGGAGTGCGGCAGTGTGTCAGCGGCGGGTCGGGCCAGCGCGGTCACCGGTCTGGCCGTGTCGTCGACGCGGGGCTGTCGTGGTGATCTTCCCGGGCCTGGGGTGGGCGGTGGGGCTGGCTCGGAGCCGACCGACCCGTTCTCCTCCGGCGGTGGTGGCGGCATCGGCACCGAAGGGTCCGAGGAGGCCGGGACGGGGACCGGTTCGTCGGTCACCGGTGTCGGTTCGGTGGCATTCGTCGGGGGGATCGGCGCGGAAGACACTGGCGGGTGGGAGGGCACCCAGCTGTCGGACGGTTCGGGTCGGGGCAGCGGGCGGGGCGCGGTGGGCGGGGGCGTCGTGCTGGTCGGGGGCGTCGTGGGCGGGGTGCTGATGGGCGGTGCTGTGGTGGTCGAGCTCGTGGTCGGCGGGGTGCTGGTCACACTCGTCGTACTGGTCGGGGGCGTCGTCGTGGGAGCGGTGGTCGGAGGCACGCTCGTGGTCGGGGGTACGGTCGTGGTCGGGGGTACGGTCGTGGTCGGGGGTACGGTCGTCGTTGTCGTCGTCGGCGGGGGCGTCGCCACTGTCACGAAGCCGAAGTCTAAGGAGTCGTCACGTTGCCCGTTGGCCGTCAGATCCCCGGATATCGCAGACCAGGTGCTGCTGTCCTTCGTCCGGTCACCGCCGGCCCCGGCGATCGTCGGGGTCAACCCGGCCAAGGCCTCCGCTGAAGCCGTGCGTTGCACGACCACGGTGTAATACTGCCCGGCTGGCAGCGCGGGTAGCCCGGTGAAGCTGTACCGGCCATCCGCGCCGGTGCTCTCCGGGGGGGATCTCGTCGTCGTTGATGTCGTGGGCCGGGTTGCCGTTCTCGTCGAGGATCTCCAGCATCACTCCGGGGATGCCCGGCTCTCCCGGGTCCTGCACTCCGTTCCGGTTGAGGTCCTTCCACACCAGGTCCCCGACGGTGACGCTGATGCTGCCGACGCCCTGGCCACCGGCTTCGGTGCGACGCACCGTGTAGACGTCGGCCGGGGAACTGAATCCGGCGGCCTGCATCGACGCGGTGTTCTCGTAGCTCGCGGCCGAGGCCCGGGTGATGGAGGTGCGCAGGCTGAAGTAGATGTTCTCCCCTGGGTAGATCGCGGGCTCTCCCGGATAGTGACCGGTCAGGGTGATCTGCAACTGGTTCGGCGAGCACGAGGTCACGGTGTAAAGCGTCGACGGCAGCCTGGTGGTGTCCGGCACTCCACCTGCAAGGTACTCCCGCTGCCGACCGATCACGCTGGAACAGTCGATGGTGTGCCCTGGCCCGGGGGTGTCGGTGATCACCACCGGCGAAGCAACACCCTGGACGGGGCCGGTCGGCATGAAGACCCCCCAGACCAACGCCTCCGTGGGTGAGGTGCTGCCTTCGGAGGAGTCGGCCCAGACCCCCGTCTTGCCGAAGGCCTGTTCGGTGCCGCCCTCGGCGTCGGCGACATGGTCGATCGTGATCGAGTTCGGGATCTCGGCGAAGGACAACACGTACGACTTCGTGGTGTTGCGGTCGACGGTCTGCGACCAACTCGCCGAGAAGTACACCGACCCCTTCGTCCCCGAATGGGTGTCCACATAATCCGTGAGCGTGAAAACAGCCTGGTTGCCGGACCAGACGACCCGGGCGACCAGGGCACCGTCCGGGGCGTGTACGTCGAAGGGTGCGGTGGAGGTCGCCACGAGTTCCGGTGGCAGGGTCAGGGTGAAGGTGTCTCCGGCGTGCGCGCCCGACGGGATCGTCCATTCGGCGTCCAACCGGGCTGCGCCGCCGGTCGGCATCTCAGAAGTCGACGAGGTGATCCCCCGTGAACACGCCCGTCAGCACAGCGGCTCGGGCCGGAGCGACTCCCGACCAGGACAGAGCAGCCATCAATGCGAAGACCAGACCGAGCAGCCCCGCAACCTGGGAAGCTCGTCGTTCGTCCAACGCCGACCGTTCCTGCCGTGATCCCGTCATCGAGTACCTCTCCGTGACTCGCCTCGGACGGCAGCGCGAATCGGCTCCCAGCTCCGGGCTCCCCCTCTCTTCGGCAGATGCGGCGAATTCCTGAGGGAAACAAGGAAATCGACTAAAATTTGAGGCCAAGGCACGGCTGCCGGACAGGCCACAGCCGCCCAGATGACAGAGGGTTCACGATGGGACTCGCCGGCAGGATCGACACCGGGCGCGCAGCAGAGATCACCGCCCATCTCGTCTCCGCCGTGGCCTGTGTCATGGCTTCGGTCACTGCGGGCGGCACGTCATGGCTCTGCATCAACGCACTGGTCCCGGTGGTCTACGGGGTCGCCTTGTGGGCTGCCTACGCCCCCACCGCTACCCGAGAGCAAGCCGACCCGCTCAGCGATTCGCTCTTCGAGAGTCTCATCCGGCTGACCGCCACCGCTGCCCTCTGTTTCGGCGTGCACTGGTACCGGCCGACCGGCGGCATCCTGGGGATCTTCCAGCTGTACTTCCTGGCGCAGATCCTGCTCGCCACGGCCTGCACCGTCCCCGGGAAGACCCGGGCCGGACAGCACCGAGCCGACCCTGCCCCGGCTGCCTGCTGAAGGCCCGGCACACTGGGAACCCGCTCTCGAAGCCGTTCAAGGCCGACGACTCATCTGCCCGACGACCACCAGGGCCAGCGCGGTGAAGGCAAAAGACGCGATCGTGCCCCAGATGGCCTCCTTGAAAACCGACGGCAGAGGAGCAGGAGCGGCGGCCTTCTCCGCCGACGATTCGACCGCCCCGGCCGGGAGTGTCCCCGCACCGACGAAGACGAACGCCACGGCGAAGATCACACCGAGCACCACGAGAACACGCACCACATCGCCCCGCCTGACAGATGTCACCGTCCAGGCACCTCCCCCTCAGCACCGTGCCCAGGCAGCACCGACCCGATGCAGCCTGCCGAACACCGATATATCGGCCGTACCGGTCGGAGGTTTAGTCCCGACAGCAGTCTCCGACCGGAACAATGGGGTCCGGCCCGTCTCAACGAGAACATCCGCCACCAGCCCCTGTCGGCAGCACCCGGTACCTTCCCTGACATGACCCACGCGCCCGAAACCGAAGATGTCACCGCGATCGTGCTCTGCGGCGGCACCTCACGACGCTTCGGCGGCGGCGACAAGACCACCGCGCAGGTCGACGGCGAAAGCATCCTCAACCGGCTGCTCCTCGGGCTGCCCGACCGGTGGACGGTGATCTGCGTCGGCACCCCACGCCCGACGGCCCGCCCCGTGATCTGGACGAGAGAAGACCCGCCCGGCAGCGGCCCGCTCGCCGGGATCGCCGCCGGGATCGCCGAGAGCCGCACCCGGTACACCGTCGTCCTCGCCGGCGACCAGCCCTTCGCCGCCGAAGCCGTCCGTGATCTCGTGACCGCGCTCGCCGCCGCCGACGACGGGCTCCACGACCGGTACACCGCGGCCCAGAACACCCCCGAAAAACACGTCGACGGCGTTCAAGCCCTCGACACCGCCGGCGAACACCAACCGCTCCTGGCCGCCTATCGCACCCAGGCCCTGCGCGCCGTCCTGCCCGTCGACGCCCGCAATCGCGGGGTACGCCGCGTCCTCGCACCCCTGCACTGCACCGGCCTCGACGTCGCCGGGCACACCACCTGGGATGTCGACACCACCGAAGACCTGGCCCGCGCCCAGCAACACGTCCGCGGCACCTGACCCCCGGCATCGCCCCGATCCGAGGAAGCCCGTCTAGGGTTGGTCCATGCAGGCCATCACCATCCCCACCCCCGGTGACGACGTCGACGCCCTGGTCCTTGCCGAGGTCACCGACCCCACACCCGCCCCCGACGAGATCGTCATCGACGTCGCCGCAGCCGGAGTGAACCGGGCCGACCTGCTCCAACGCCGAGGTTTCTACGACCCGCCCCCCGGCGCCTCCCCCCTACCCGGCCTCGAAGTCGCCGGGACCGTCTCCGTCGTCGGCAACCAGGTCACCACCTGGCGGGTCGGCCAAGAGGTCTGCGCTCTACTCACCGGCGGCGGCTACGCCGAGAAGGTCGCCGTCCCCGCCGGACAAGTACTACCCGTACCCAGCGGACTCAGCCTCGTCGAAGCCGCCTCCCTGCCCGAAGTGGCCTGCACCGTCTGGTCGAACCTGTTCATGACCGCCCACCTGCGCCCCGGCGAAGTCGTCCTCCTGCACGGCGGCTCCTCCGGCATCGGCACCATGGCCATCCAGCTCGCCCGTGAAGTCGGCGCCACCGTCGCCGTCACCGCCAGCACCGACCTCAAACTCGACGCCTGCCGCAGCCTCGGCGCCGAAATCCTCATCAACTACCGGGAGAGCGACTTCGTCGAAGAGATCCGCACCGCCACCGACGGACGCGGCGCAGACGTCGTCCTCGACCTCGTCGGCGCCAAATACCTCCAACGCAACATCAAAGCCCTCGCCACCGGTGGACGACTCGTCGTCATCGGCCTCCAAGGCGGAGTCAAAGCCGAGATCAACCTCAACGCCCTGCTCACCAAACGGGCCACCCTCACCGCCACCTCCCTACGCGCCCGCCCGGCAGAGGAGAAAGTCGCCATCGTGGCTGCCGTCCGGGAACACGTGTGGCCCCTCGTCGAAGCCGGACGGGTTCAGCCCGTCGTTCACGAGACCCTGCCCCTGGCCGAGGCCGCCGAAGCCCACCGGATGCTGGAAGCCAGCAGCCACATCGGGAAGGTCGTCCTCGCCGTCGAGTGACCGACCACCGACGGTTCAGCTGCCGGACATTCCACCCATCCAGGCTTAGGGCAACCTAAGTATGGTGTGATACCAAGGCACACATGACCCGTCGGCTTCCCGGTGTCGTCGCGCTGATCGGCGGCCTTCTCCTCGCCACTTGCCTCAGCCTCGCCATCGGCGCGCGCACCGTCCCCCCGGGTCAGATCCTCGACACCCTGCTCGCCGGCCCCGGCCAACGCAGCGACATCGCCGTCGTCGTATGGGAACTGCGCGTCCCCCGCACCGCGATCGCCGTCGCCGTCGGCGCCGCCCTCGGGCTCGCCGGGGCACTCGTCCAAGGACATACCCGCAATCCGTTGGCCGACCCCGGCATCCTCGGCGTCACCGCCGGCGCGTCCTTCTTCGTCGTCCTCGGTGCCTTCCTCTTCCGGGTGACCGACCCGCAGGCACAGGTCTGGTTCGCCTTCGTCGGCGCCGCGGTCGGTACAGCCGCCGTCTTCGCGGTCTGCGCCGCCGGGAACAACAGCGTCAACCCGTTGACCCTGGTCCTCGCCGGCGCCGCACTCAGCGCCTTCCTGACCGCTTTGACCAGTGCGATGGCCCTCACCGACGACACCAGCCTGAACATCCGCCGGTTCTGGGCCGCCGGGTCCGTCGCCGCCCGCGACCTCGACGCCCTCAGCCATGTCCTCCCCTACCTGGTCGTCGGCGCCGTCCTCGCCCTGGCCACCGGCCCCACCCTGACCGTCCTCGCTCTCGGCGACGACAGCGCCCGCGCCTTGGGCGTACCGATCACCCTCGTCCGCTGGGCCGGTTTCCTCACCATCGCCCTGCTCACCGGCGCCGCGACCGCCGTCGCCGGGCCGATCAGCTTCCTCGGCCTCGTCGTCCCGCACATGGCGCGTGCCGTGACCGGGCCGGACTACCGGTGGCTGCTGCCCTGTTCCGCCTTGTTGGGGTCGATCATCATCCTGCTGGCCGACACCGCGGGGCGGATCATCGCGATCCCCGGCGAGGTGGAAGTCGGCATCGTCACCGCCTTGCTGGGCGCGCCCGTCTTCATCGCTCTCGTCCGCCGTCGATCGCTGGTGCACCTATGACCTGTCAGTCGCCCTCTGTCGTCGAATCCGTCACCGTCCCCGACGAGGTCTTGCGAGGAGGGCGACGTCATCTGCGGGTGGGGCCGTTGTCCCTGTTGGTGTCCGTCCGGAATGTCGTGTTGGCCGTGTGTTGTCTCCTGGTGGGAGTGCTCGTCCTGGCTGCCGGGCTCACCGTCGGTGACTACCCGTTGACGGTGCCGGACGTGCTGCGCATCCTCGGCGGCTACGGCACTGCCATCGAGACCCGGATCGTGGTGGAGTGGCGGTTGGCGCGCGCCCTGGTGGCCGGTGCGGTCGGTCTGGCGTTGGGGTTGGCGGGGGCGTTGACGCAGAACACGGCTCGTAATGCTTTGGCCAGTCCGGACATTCTGGGGATCTCGATGGGTGCGTCGGCGGCGGCGGTCGCGGTGATCGCTGCCGGTGCCACGGGGGTGGTCGTGTCCGCGGTGGCGATCCCGGTGGCCTCCTTGGTGGGTTCTTTGGCGACGGCGGCGACGATCTATCTGTTGGCGTGGAAGCAGGGCATCGATACTTACCGGCTCGTGCTGATCGGTATCGGGGTGAACTCGATGCTGGCGTCCTCGGTGACTTTCGTGTTGGTGCGTGCCGATCTGAATACGGCTTCGCGGGCGACGGCGTGGCTTTCGGGGAGTGTCAACGGCCGGTCCTGGCCGGAGCTGGTGCCCTTGTCGGTGGTGCTGGCGGTGACGGTGTTGGTGCTGCCGGTGGCGGCGCACGAGTTGACGGCGTTACGGCTGGGTGAGGACAGTGCGTCGGCGTTGGGGGTGGATCTGCATCGGGCGCGGCGTCGGTTGTTGTTCGTCGCGATCGCGTTGACGGCGGTGTCGGTGGCGGCGGCGGGGCCGGTCGGTTTCGTGGCTTTCGTGGCTCCGCAGCTGGCCAGGCGGATCTTCGCGACGAGCACTCCGCCGTTGGTGGGTAGCGCCTTGTGTGGGGCCTTGCTGGTGCTGACGGCCGATCTGGTGGCGCGCACGCTGCTGCCCTGGGAGTTGCCGGTCGGGATCGTCACGGCCGCGATCGGTGGGCCCTTCCTGCTGTACGTCATCATTCGCACCGACCGGAAGGTCACCTTGTGAGCCTCAACGAAGCCACTCCTACTGTTGTCGGCCCTGTTGCCGGACCGGATCCGCGGGCGGCGGCACCGCGGTTGACGGTGCACGGCGCTCGGATCGGGTACGGCGACAAGGTCGTCCTGCCGGAGGTCGATCTGTCCATTCCGACGGGGGTGATCACCACGGTCATCGGGCCGAACGGGTGTGGGAAGTCGACGTTGTTGCGCAGCTTGGCGCGACTGCTGCCGCCGTTGGCCGGGCGGGTCTGTCTGGACGGGCAGGATCTGTACCGGTTGCGTCCTCGGCAGGTGGCCACCGTGATCGGTCTGCTCCCGCAGATGCCGGTCGCCCCGGAGGGGATGACGGTCGCCGATCTGGTCGCTCTGGGAAGGCATCCGCATCACAGTTGGCTGCGCCAGTGGGCGGCGGATGACGCCGATCATGTCCGGCGGGCCTTGGAGCTGACGGGGGTGGGTGACCTGGCGGGGCGCACCGTGGACACGCTGTCGGGTGGGCAGCGGCAGCGGGTGTGGCTGGCGATGGCGTTGGCCCAGGACACCGACATCGTGCTTCTCGACGAGCCGTCCACCTACCTGGACCTGGCGCATGCCTTGGATCTGCTCGACCTGGTCGATGTCCTGCACGACGAGCGGGGGCGCACCGTGGTGATGGTCCTGCACGATCTGGTGCTCGCGACCAGGTACAGCGACCACCTGGTGGTGATGAAGGACGGCCGAGTGGTGACGGCCGGGGCACCGCAGGAGGTCATCACGGCGGAACTCCTGGCGGAGGTCTTCGGGCTACAGGCTCAGGTAGTGTCCGATCCGGTCAGCGACCGGCCGTTGATCGTTCCGATCGGGCGTAGGCACACCACGGTCGTGCGCTGAGCTGTCGTCGCTGCTGCGGGTCGCGGGATCGCGGTGGGGGACGGGTGGCAGATGGCGGGGTCGGCCGTGTCGGGATCCGCGGTGGCGCGGCGTGTCGCTGTCGAGGGCGGCCTGCTTTGTTCAACCCGGAACCGGCTGATCGCGAGCAGAACCCCCCGGTTAACGTGGGTGGCCGACGCCGACCAGCCATAAGGAAGCAGCGATGACTGACCACGACGAACGTTCCCTGGAGGAAGAGCCGGTGCGCGCAAATATGCGGCTGGCCCCCTTCGAAGCCATGTCCCATTGGGTCAGGACCCTGGAGGATGCCTCCTGGCCGCTGACGGAGAGCGCTTTCCGTGAGACCGTCGACCGTTTCGGGTGGGGGCAGTCGTGGCCGACGCAGCAGGGGGACCAGGTCACTGCCGTGGAGGTGGCGGTGACCGATCAGGTGGGTGTGCTTCCGCCGGAGGAGGAGAAGTCGTTGGCGTTGAACATCTTCGCCGATGTCTGTAACCACTTCCGTCAGGTGCGGGGCATGCCGGAGAGTTCGGTGTGTGATGGGTCGACCATGATGATGGCCTGGCGGTTGGCCAATGGCGGTTCTGCGCTGGTGAAGAAGACCCGTTGGGGGGTCACCCTGTGGGTGATGGGCCCGGCGCGTGCCGAGGAGATGCGTGCTACGCCGTGGGGGCAGGTGAACCGGTGGACCACCTGGGAGGACTTCGAGGCGGCACTCACCCGGGTGTTGCGGGAGCAGTTGGATGCCCGTACCCGGGTCACGTTCTTCTCTTGTGGGGACGACGGCGAGTCCGGCCCGAGTGTGGAGATCGACAAGAACGAACCGGATTGGCACGAGTCACCTGATCTGTTGATCAGCGGGGTCGTTCAGGGGGTGGGGCAGTCGCTCCCCGAGGACGTGTCGGTGGCTGGTTGGGAGTGGGTTGAGGAGAACGGCTGCTGGTCGATGCGGCATCTGTGGCCGGCTCCGTGGGATCTGTATCCGTTGATCGCGCAGTCGGTGTGCGTGATGATGCGCAGCCACGGGGTGTCGTCTCCTGACCAGTTGTCCTATGCGGCGTACCGGTCGGTGTCGGAGGACGGTCTATTGCCCGAGGAGGGTGTGCTTTTCGGGGAATTGGGGATCCGGCGGGCGACGGCCTGAGCTTGTTCGTGGAGGGTGCCGGGGTCGGCCCGGAAGCGGGCTTCTGGAGGTGTTCCAGGGTGCGTGTCCGGACCGGCCCCGGCTGCATAATAGATACGCTGCTCAATATAAAAAACAGGAATTATCTGCTATTATTTTTTGTACAACAATGGCGTGCAGTTATTTGCGGGACATTTCATCCAACGTACGCATGATTCAAAGTCACGTTTTGGCTAAATGAAACTCCACCAAAAGTTCCCCAACGCCCAAAAAACTTCATTTTTTTAGGTCATATAGGACATATAGGACATCACGGACTTGCCCCCTCGTGTTAGCGTCCGAACGTTCGGTTGTCGAAAAATATTTCTTATCGCCAGCCTGGGCCTTCCATCTGAGCCACCCGTGAAGGATCACAGATGACCATCCCCTTCTCGCCCTCAAAGGCATCAGCAACACTCGCCTCGCTCGTCGTGACCGTCGCCCTCACGGCGCCCGTCGCCTCCTATGCAGCCCCAGTCACCGGTTCGCCAGCACCGATGGCAGCTCGCTGCTCCGACGACGAAACCAACTCCTACGTCCGCGGCCTCAACTACAAGCCAGAAGACGTCTTGAAGCATGATGGTGAAAAAATCACCAACCCGCCAAAGAGTGAAGGCGAAATGAAGGACGGCGTCTTCCGTGTCATCACGAAGAACCGCCGCACCATCTCCAACAAATCGACCGACATTGCCGCCACCAACTCGACTGCCAGCACCATCTATCCTGGCGCTCTTCTCCTGGGCGACAAGAACTTCGTCGAGAATCAGCCCACTCTCGTCAACATGGACCGCAAACCGTTGACGATGAGCGTCAACCTGCCCGGCATGGACGGCAAGTCCAACAGCGAGTCCGTGAAGAACCCCACCCGGTCGGACACCAACGGCGCCCTCAACACCCTCCTCGAGCGGTGGAACAAGGACTATGCGCCCAAGTACCCCAACCCGCCGGCCACCATGCAGTACGAAGAAACGATGGCCTACACGCAGGACCAGTTGATCGCCAAGTTCGGTGTCGGCTCCGCCATCCCGATCACCAAGCTGGGCGTCGACTTCACCGGCATCCGCGAAGGCAAGAAGCAGACCTCCGTGGTCTCCTTCAAGCAGATCTTCTACACCGCCTCCGTCAACGACCCGGGCGCCCCCTCGGACATGATCGCCAACAGCGTCTGCGGGAAAGGCCTGAAAGAGCGCGGCATCAACGCCTCCGCACCGCCCGTGTACGTCTCCAGCGTCTCCTACGGACGCCAGATGTACGTCAAGCTGGAAACCAGCTCGACCTCCTCCAAGGTCGAGGCCGCGTTCAAGGCCATCGTCAAGGGCGTCGACATCAGCGGCAACATCGAGTACCAGAAGATCATCGCCAACTCGAACTTCCGCGCCATCGTCCTCGGCGGATCGTCCAAGGGCCAGTCCGAGGTCGTCACCGGCAAGCTGGCCGACCTGAAGAAGGTCATCAACGCCGACGCGAACTACAGCCGCACCAACCCCGGAGTCCCGATCTCCTACACGGCGAAGTTCCTGAAGGACAACGCCCAGGCCGCGGTGCACAACAACTCCGAATACGTCGAGACCAAGGTCACCACGTACCGCAACGGCAAGCTCAACCTCGCCCACAAGGGCGGCTATGTCGCCCGGTTCAAGGTCGGCTGGGACGAGATCGCCTACGAGAACGGCGAGGAGAAGAAGACCCATAAGGAATGGGATGGCAACGGCAAGGACCGCACCGCCCCCTTCAACACAGTGATCCCGCTGCCTGCCAACGCCCGCAACATCACGGTCTTCGCCGAAGAGGCCACCGGCCTCGCCTGGGAGCCCTGGCGCACCGTCCGCGATGACAAGGACCTGCCCCTGGCCAAGGAGCGGAACATCGCGATCTGGGGCACCACCCTGCACCCGAAGTCCGACAACAAGGTCCCCGAGGACAAGCACGAGGACGACTGACACGGCCGTTGAGAACCACGGCACGCCATCAGCAGCGGGGCCAGGACGAAAATGCGTCCTGGCCCCGCTGCTGGTATTCAGACGAAGAAAGGGTGCGTCATCTACTCGGAGCGAACTTTCAGACGTTCGGAGAACAGATTCCCGCCGCCATAAACAAGACACCCGAGCACCAGCGCCCCCAAGGCGCTGTCGTCGAGCAACCCTTCAGTTTCCTGAAGCACGGCGACAGCCAGAGCGAAGACAAACCACAGAAATTTATGAAGCTTCCTCGTTCGTACCTCGACGTTGTGCCATAAAAGCAGCTCCCCCGGCTCCAAGCCTCCTCGGGGCCCCATGGTAAGGCCAAGCCATTCCACCGTTCTCTTCACCACACCTGGCATCGCGCAACCCTTCGATCACTGTTGATCCGTAGAGCCACATCACATCACCGGATACGCATCCAGTCACCCGGATCCGACTCTTGCTCTTCAGGACCACTGAACCGTCCCGGAGTATTCGGAGACTTTCTAGTTTGAGGACGCGACGGTTGTCGCGGGCTCGTGGTGGGCAGCGTAGTAGGCGGCTTCGGCGCCGCGGGTGGGATGTCGCCGCAGTAGCCGTAGAGGCTCCGGTGGTTGAACCAGTCGACCTATTCGGCGGTTGCGCACTCGACGGCGTCGACGTTCTTCCAGGGGCCGCAGGGCTTGATGACTTCGGTCTTGTACAGGCCGTTCATCGTCTCGGCCAGGGCGTTGTCGTAGCTGGACCCGACCGCGCCAACGGATACCATGATCCCGGTGTCGGCGAGCCGCTCGGTGTAGCGAATAGCGACGTATTGCGAGCCTTGGTCCGTGTGCGCCACCACCTGAGCGAGGTCGGCGCCAGCACGTTGGCGGGTCCAGATCGCCTGCTCGAGCGCGTCCAGGACAAGCTGAGTCGTCATCGACGTGCCGCACCACCGTCCGATGATCCGACGCGCGTACGCGTCGATCACGAACGCGACGTACACCCAGCCCGACCAGGTCGACACGTACGTCATGTCCGCCGCCCACAGCCGGTCCGGGGCGAGCGGGGCGAAGCGTCGGTTGACCAGGTCACGCGGTCGCGGCGCGCGAGCGTCGGGGATCGTGGTCCGCTTCACCTTGCCGCGGACCGCGCCGACCAGGCCTTCGGCGGTCATGAGCCGCTCGACGGTGCACCGGGTGACCGGGATCCCTTCACAGTTCAGCGCGAGCCACACCTTTCGGGCACCGTAGACGCCGTAGTTGCTGGCATGGACCCGGCGGATCTCCTCGACCAGCACAGCGTCGCGCTGAGCGCGGGTGGACTGCGCGCTTTTGAGGTACTCGTAGTATCTCGATGGGGCGACCGGCAGGCCGTTCTCGGTCAGCACGGTGCAGATCGGCTCGACACCCCAACGCAGGCCGTCCCCGTCACGGTGGTCGGCGTGTTCGCGGACGAAGTCCACTATCACTGTCGAGCTCGGCCGCGAAGAAAACCGATGCCGCCTTCAGAATCACGTTCGCCCACTTCAGCTCAGCGTTCTCCCACCGCAACCGCTTCAGCTCAGCGTTTTCCTCGGTCGTGACGCCGGCACGCTGCCCGTCGTCGATTTGAGCTTGGCGGACCCCACTTGCGAACCTTCTTCGGGGTTGTGATGCCCAGCAGCGTCGCGACGCAGGACATCGCCGCCCACCCGACTCCCCCTCAGCGCGAGTCTCGGCGACCATCCGCGCCGCCCGAGACTTCAACTCCTCCGGGCACTGCCTGCTCGTACTCCCTGACCTGACTCCAACCTTCCCAACGATCGGAGTCTCCGGATGTACCGGGGCGGTTCAACTAGCCTCTACTCAGGGAAACCACCCGCAAAAACGCACCCAACCTTATCCACAATCGCCTTACCGTCCCCAGAGAACTCTGTGTCGCCGAAGATGACCTGCCCACCGGTGAGCTGCACCCCGGCGAAGTCGCTACCGTCGAAGACGGCTCCGGTGAAGTCGAACCAGGAAGTCGCCGCTGCGGGATCTTGTGAGTGATGACGACGATCGTCAGACGGACTTTACGACTCTCAGAGCGATGAGGCTCCTTGACCTCCTCCCCCACCTTCAGGTGGGGGAGGAGGTCAAGACGCGCAGATGGCTCGGGTACGTCGCGCCCGTGGAGAGAACATCGCAAGGATCGCTGAAGACTTCGGGGTAGGTGCCTCTCGACAACAACACGGGCGGTCGAGGAGTGTTGCCTTGGTCAGGCCTGAAGGCCTGGGGTCAATTGTGAGGCGAAGATCCGCACGTAGTGGCCCTGAAGTGCGACCAACTCCTCGTGACTGCCACTCTCGACGATCTGACCATCGACGAGGACGTGGATGACGTCCGTGCGCGCCACCGACGTCAGCCGGTGACTGATCGAGATCAAGGTACGGTCGCCTAGAGCAAAGAAATGGTCGTAGATGGCCTTTTCTGCCAGCGCGTCAAGGGCCGAGGTGGGTTCGTCAAGAACGATGACCTTGGCATCACGATAGAAGGCCCGCGCCAGGGCCAACCGCTGCCACTGCCCGCCGGATAGGTCGGTGCCGATCCGACCCTCTTCGTCCTCCATCCAGGGGTCGACGTACGTGTCGAGCCCGTGCGGCAGGGTGCGGACGAAGCCAGCCAGCTGCGCTTTGTTCAGCGCCTCCCAGATCGACGCTTCATCGACCGGGCGGTCGACGGCTCCCCAGGCGACATTCTCTCGGATCGTGGCAAAGGAGTAGTGGAGGAAGTCTTGCTTGAGTAGAGCCACCTGAGTGTGCCAGGTCGCTGGTTCACACTCGGCGAGGTCCTGGCCACCAATCAGGACCCGACCCGTCTCTGGTCGATAGATGCCCAGGATGAGTTTGAGCAGGGTGCTCTTACCGGCCCCGTTCTCCCCGACGAGGGCCACATGATGACCGGCCGGGATCTGCAGACTGATGTCGCGCAGGACGAGTGGTCGATCCGCCCCAGGGTAACGGAAGGCGACCTTCTCGAGGGTGATGTCCGGCATCGGAGCGGGGACCCGATTGATGGGAGGTGGGCCGTCATCGAGCTGCATGAAACGTTGGTAGTCGAAGAGATTGACCACATCCTGGTCTACTTCGGCAACAGCCGTCACGAATTGGTTGGCTGCTTCGATTGCTCGACGAACCACCTGCTGGACGAAGACGAACTGCCCGAGAGATTGGGTGCCTGCACTGATCCTCAAAGTGACCCACACAAGGGCCCCCACCTCGACCAGGGCCTCGACTGCATCAGCGAGGAGCCGCTTGAGGATGTACTCGCGTTCCTGATCGAGCCGCTCCCGCTCATCCCGGTCACGCAGGGTGGCCCGCAGTGCGAGCAGGTGACGTACCAGGCCGTACGAGCGGAGCTCGACGATGGCCTTTGGATGGAGCATTCGCTGCTCGATGCCCACTCGTCGACGTCGGGTCTCGATCGTGCCATTCCAGTGAGCCCACTGCTTGCGGGTGAGTTGGAACTGCAGCCACATGCCCGGTGTGACAGCGACCAGGACGGCCAGCGCGAGCCAGGGATTGACGATGGCCAGCGCTGCCAGGCTCAGCACGACAGCGATCAACGCGCCGAACAGCACCGCAATCTTGTCGAAGGCCTGGGCAAAGTTCTTGGCGAAGCGGGCTGCCCGATCATACAGGTCGGCGGTGCTCTTGTCCTCGTACCGCCAGAAGGCAAGGGAGGCGAAGCGGTCGAACATCTTGTCGCTGATGCGGCACTCGACGGAGAACACCAGCTTCTGGTGCACGTAGATCGAGATGCTCGACCACAAGGCCGTGAGCAGGCCGACGCCGGCCGTGAGCGTAATGTACACGAAGACTTGGTCGACCGCCCCGGGCTCCTTGGCGACGACCTGACCGAGAGCGGTCGTCGTGCGAGCGGCGAAGAAGGTGGTCACGATGGGCAGGAGAGCATCGAGAATCGCGCCGACAATGGCGAGCGTCACCGCCAATGGGGCCGCGGTGAAACTCAGTTTCGCCAGATTGCCCATGGCTCCGAGTCGCTGGATCAGGGTCAGCTCGTCACCGTCCAGTTGCTCGATGGCCTCGTCTCCCGACCCGTCGCTGCCCCGCGTATCGTGCGAACTCAATGCAACCGCCGCTACCAGCGACAGGCGAGCTCGCGCGCCGGGTCTGCCGGGCGATCTCGACCCGACGGACCCGGCGCACAGAGCGGCAGGAGAACGTCGAGTGTACCCAGCACCCAGGTTCCTTGCCCGGGATATGAGGCGGCACTCCATTTGTGAGAACTGTTGCAGGCCACCTCCCGGGTCAGTTCCCAGCCTGGAGCAGGGGAGGTGGCGACCAGGACGCGCGAATAGCCCATAGTCGGCACAACTGCTTCGCCAGGGCCGTCGGTCGATCGGGAGGACGTTTCGTGGCTCACGAAGAGACAGCGTATGGCTGTTTTCTGAATGGCACCTGGAGTTGCCAGGCGATCCTCCCGGCGAAGCCCGCCCTTTCTCTCGGGAAGAAGCGCACGAGCGGTATCATCAGGGAGCCAGTCGTCTCCTGGCCGCCGGAGAGGGCCCTCGCACTTGACCTTGACGTAGCGTCAAGGTCAGAGGCTTCGGAAGATAGCCGATCATATCCGCCTCAATCAGCTCCACTCGCCCAGCGAGGTCCTCCTGATCAACTTTTTGGCGAGTGACGTCCAGCATCTCCACCGAGACATCGACACCAGTTACTTGAGCGCCTAATTTTGCGAGACGAGCGCGCCCCTACCGGCAGCACAACCTAATTCAAGAAATCGACTCTTTTCTTGCGCGAGAAACTTATAGAAATCGAGGCCTCACGTATAGCCATCAGTTATGTCGTAAAATCGGGCTACCGTTCGATTTGACGAGCAATCGAGCACCGTTCATACCATCTATTAATGGACTAAGGGACGCCTCCGGCCCACAGCTGGACAGTCGCGATTGCGTGGGAGAAATTCTCAATTAAAAGTTAAATCTGAGAAATCAATAGTCAGGCGCTTGTTGAGCAGGGAAAGTTCACAGCAGTGTCAGGGCCCAGCCAGATCGATCTGAATCAGGCCTTACCTGGCAATAAACGTGAAGTTCTCTGAGGCTAGCGCCCTGTTTTCTAGACTCAGGATCGTTAAAAGCTTCTTGCGCCGAGATGTTATACAAGCCCCCGGGGGGACACCTGGAGTCGGCCATCCCTGCCCAATCGCAGATCATCATCCCTGAAACCATCTGAGTTCCTCACCAGACTCTTAGTTCGAATGCGGGCCAGGCTGCAGGAGCACACGGGCTCCAATGCCACGTTGCCTGGGCAAGGCACCATGTTCAGCGTTGGCACCTTCAGGCCCGAAACTCCGGATCCGCCAACCCTGGGCAACCGCTGTCGGCCCCCGCCCCTTCTCTCCAGGTCCCTTTATGTGTAGGGAATTTCGAGGCTAAATCCGGTCATGTGGGTCTGCAAACGAGACACGCACAGAACCAGGCTGGACTTCGCTTCACATATTCGGCAATCACGACAGAGGCCCTATCGGCCGGCCCGGGTAGGTGCATCGAGTTCCACGATGGTGCGAGACAGGAGGCTTCCGAGCAGTGGCCCTATACAGATCGCGATGACAACTGTGCCGACGCCTAAGGTGCCGCCCAACAGCCAACCGGTGACCGCAACCACGATCTCGATACAGGTCCTGACTCGGTGGACAGGCTGTCCAGTGGCTCGAGTGAGGCCAGTCATAATGCCGTCGCGGGGCCCCGCGCCGAACTGGGCGCCCAGATACAGAGCGTCGAAAAAGGCCAGCATCAGCACCCCGATCACGAGGTACATGGCCCTGGCAGGCCATGACTCTGCTGGTGGAAGCAGCAGAGCGGTCCAATCGGCGGTCAAGCCCACGAGACACACATTGAGAACAGTTCCCAGGCCAGGCATCTCGCCCAAGGGGATCCATGCCACCAGCACGGTCAAGGCGATCAGATTCGTCGTCCAGCCAAAACTCATCCCTGTCTGATGAGCAACCCCTTCAGCCAGGACATTCCAGCTCGCAGCTCCCAATCTGAATCGCCCCGGGTTCGGTGAAGACTCTGATTCCTGGGAAGGATGATGAGTGTCATGGCGGCACCGAGGAAGTACAGCCTGGAGTTGAAGGAGCGGGCCACGCGGATGGCGGTTGAGGCTCGGCAGGATCCGGCCTCGCGGGCGGGGGCGATCAAGCGGATCGGTGATCAGCTCGGGGTGCTTCCGGAATGCCTTGCGGACCTGGGTGAAGCAGGCTGAGATCGATGGCGGTCTGCGCGCCGGAACGGCCAGCGAGGAGACGGCGAGGTTGGCCGAGCTCGAGCGTGAGGTCCGTGAGTTGCGTCGGGCGAATCACATTTTGAAGACCTCGGCGGCTTTCTTCGCGGCGGAGCTCGATCGCCCCACCTGCAGGTAGTGGCCTACATCGACGCCCATCGACGCGAGGTGGTCGATGGGTGTCAGGTCGGGGTCGAGCCGATCTGTGCAGTGTTGAAAGACGCCGGTGTGCAGATCGCCCCGAGCAGCTACTACGCCGCCAAGTCCAGGCCGCTGTCTGTGCGGGCGGTGCGGGACGTGGAGTTGACCGAGCTGATCGGCCAGGTCCACCGGGAGAACCTGGGCGTGTACGGCGCCCAGAAGGTGGATGCGCCAGGACGTCAGCGTGGCCTGCTGCACGGTCGAGCGACTCATGCGGGCCCAGGGCCTGCGGGGCATTCCGCGAGAGAAGACGCGCAAGACCACCACGGCTGATGGCGCGCAGACCCCGCAGCGGGCCGGTCTGGTCGAGCGCGAGTTCGTCGCAGCAGCGCCGAACCAACTGTGGGTCGCGGATCTGACGTACGTGCGCACGCACGCGGGGTGGACCTACGTCGCGTTTGTGCTGGACGTGTTCAGCCGGATGGTCGTGGGCTGGCAGGTGTCGACCTCGCTGCGCACCGATCTGGCGCTGGACGCCTTGGACATGGGACTGTGGCTGCGGCGCCGTTGCGGGCAGGACACCTCCAGTCTGATTCACCACAGCGACAGAGGAGTTCAGTATCGAGCGATTCGCTACACCCAACGACTGGCCGAAGCCCAGGGCGTCGCATCGGGCGGCTCCCGCGGGGATAGCTACGACAACGCGATGGCCGAGGCGCTGAACTCGCTGTTCAAGGCCGAGTGCATCCGCAATCCGGTGATGCGCCCGGTTGGCGGCTGGAAGAACGTCAGCGACATAGAGATCGCCGTTGCCGAGTACGTGGACTGGTACAACCACCGACGCCTACACGGCGAGATCGGTTTCGTCCCACCAAAGGAGTTCAAGGCCGCGTACTGGGACGGCCAGCAGCCCCAGCACTACCCTGAAAACACCGTCCTCATCGAGGCCGGAACCAACCAGAACAGCCTCTACGAAACCCGGGGCGATTCAACCCGTCGCGCCATAGCAACGCTGCTACACATCCGCAACATCGAGGATCTACCCACGTGCGGCATACACAGGCAATTGAGCCTGACACCACTCCCCTTTGCACGTCCCAGGTGTGCCGGATGGCTGAAGCGCCGACGCCACTTGAGGCGGTCGCCACGGGCGCCTCGGTCAGAGACAGAGGCGTCGACGACGGACTGCGGGCGGCACAGACAAAAGGCAAGATCCCCCTCCCGTTCGCCAGCCCACCGGGGAGGCGCACAGTTCTCCGAGCAGATCAGAGGCCGTCCGTCCCCCACCGCCCAGCCGCGGTGATCTCGCGCTGCTGGGACGCGCCGAAAAGTCCGGTTGTGTCCTCCCCACGCGGCCGGGCCACACGGGGTAGGTTCCCACTGTCGGATCTGATGCAGTCACCCGACATAAACGTGCGTTACCACGGCCAAGAGTAGAAGCAACAATGAGCGACCAGCAGAACGACTTTGACTTCAACGAGATCACTGACGAAGAAGCCATCATGAGTCACTCCTCGGACAACTCGCGGGCGGTCGTTAACCCCTCCTCGGACAACTCGCGGGCGGTCGTTAACCCCTCCTCGGACAACTCGCGGGCGGTCGTTAACCCCTCCTCGGACAACTCGCGATGATTCACAGAAAGTAAAAGTGAGTGGCGGGGGGTCTGACGTCCCCCGCCACTCCCCAATATCATGCCAACAAAATTCACCAGACCCATCCTGCTAGCGGCCATCCTGGCATCTTCCGTGTGCTACTTCATGGCCGTTCCTCTAATACCGCTGTACGTAGCGCAGCTAAACCCTCGATCCCCCCTCGCAGGGCCCACTCTCGCCATCTCATTCGTCTTAAGCGGACTATTCTCCCCGCTGTGGGGCAAACTGGCTACCAGGTATGGAACTAAGCCAATGCTAATCAGATCATCCTTGATGATCTGCCTCGCTTATGCTCTGAGCGCTAACGCCACCAGTGTCTCTGGACTCTTCTTATCGAGGTGCCTCGCAGGCGTAGCCTCTGGATTTGTACCCATCGCCTCAAGCACTCTTGCCCAGCTGAGCACGCCTGAAACAAGAAACCGCGACCTTTCTTGGATAACTTCCTTCCGCACCGGCGGCACCCTCGCCGGCCCAGCCATTGGTGCGGCTATTGTCTGGTCCACCGGCAGTTATCGAATCACCTTCCTCGCATCGGCGGGGTTGAGCCTCTTCACGCTCAGCGCGGCTCTAATCTCCCCAAACATAAAAGTCCAGGATCGGTCAATATCGACCCAACTGCAGACGCGGCACACGACCAAAACTGCGTATTGGATGCCCATCTGTGCCGTTTTCGCTCTAACTGTTTCATCCATGCTCCTGGGAACCTGGTTGCCCTTATCATTGTCAAGCAGCTCCAGCGCTATATCTGCTGCTCCAGTTTTAGCGACGATCACGACAGCCTCGGCCCTCATCACCATGACCCTGGCGCCCTTCTGGGGACAGCTAGCAGACAGGAGGAAGCCTGGCCTCATCCTTATTCTTACGCTCATACTTCCCATTCCAATTATCCTCGGACTGCTATTTTCGGACAATCACCTCACAGTTGGATTTCTTATCATAGCGGCCTCGGCTGTCGGCGCGGACACCATCGGATTGCTCTCCGCGGAGACGACCAAAAAGCTAGCCGAACAGGACATCGCTCCTTTCTTCGGATGGACCAACACTGCAACGCAATATGGCAATGCATTAGGAGCTGGCCTCGCTCCTATCGCGATGGGAATGTGGACTCAACTTCCTATTGTTCTTTCAGTGGCGCTCGATTTACTTTCGGTGCTTATTATTTTTATTTTCTTAAAATCTGGAGCGGATGGACAGTATGCATCTAGAGGCGAATAACAGCCCATTCCTGTGGGCGCTGGGAAGGAACGTCCTCCCCGTTGAGTGCACTAAAGCACTGGTGGCATACCTAGACCACTTCGGCGCCTGGGTGCCGTCAAAAAGTGCGATTGCCCGCAACTCCGCTTACTATCTAAATTCGCAGGAAATACTCACGCCGCCAGGCTTGCGTATTGCGGTGGCCACCCTAACCCCATCTATCGAGGCTAGTGTTGCCTCCGCTTTTAAGATTGAAGCGCTCACAACAAGTCAGGTGATGTTGAACCGTTGGCTTCCCGGCGATTATGCACACCCTCACACGGATGCAATGGGTGACCCTTCAAATCCGCATTATTTCTCACATCGAGCCCTGTTGTATTTGACGCCCACCGAAAAGCAGTTAGCTGGGGGAGATCTTGTTCTTCACGGCGCCTCCGAACTCGACCCCACTACTCGTCGCATTCGCCCGGACTGCAACACGCTGGCCGCCCTTGCTATGTCCCCCGAATCCGTCCACTCGGTCGATAAGATCGTTTCAGGAACACGGTATTCCATCGTATGGAGCTTGAGGCCAAGCACAACAGATAGGAATGTTTCATGAACAGCGAGTCGCAGCAACTCCCAGTCGAACTGTGGCAGATGGCCGCGGGGGTGGCCCTCGATTCCAAACCGGACCGCTTGACTATGTATGTACGCGAGACGGGACGCATGTTTTCTATGACCGGAATCGCAGCTTGGTGTAAATGGGTCAGTGCCTCGCCTGGGATGATCTGGGGGTTCCTGGGTGGAGAGGGTGTTGTGGGTGCGTGGTCGGGCGTTGTCGTTGGTGGAGCGGGAGGAGATCTCGCGGGGTATCGCGGTGGGTGAGTCGGGTCGGGTGATCGCGGCCAGATTGGGTCGTGATCATGGGGTGGTCAATCGTGAGATCGCTCGCTGTGGTGGCCGGTCACAGTACCGGGGACACTGCGCACAGGAGCTGGCGCGGGTGCGTGCCCGCCGGGCGAAGCTGCGCAAGGTTGAGACCTGCCCGGCGTTGTTGGAGCTGGTGAACGCTGGCCTGGGTCAGGGGTGGTCGCCGCGCCAGATCGCGGGACGACTGGTCAAAGACCATCCCGAGCGGCCACAGTGGCAGGTGTCCCACGAAGCGATCTATCAAGCGTTGTACTGCCAGGCCCGCGGGCAACTGCGAGTCGAGCTCAAGGGTGTCCTGCGCCGTGGCGGTACCGCCAGGGTCAGCCGGGCCCAGCGGGCTGCGATCAGTGCAGGCAGAGAAGCGATCCTGGACAAGGTCATGATCAGCGAACGACCCGCCGAGGCCGAGGACCGGGCTGTGCCCGGACACTGGGAAGGCGACCTCGTCATGGGCGCGGGGAACCGCTCGGCGGTCATCACTCTGGTCGAACGCACCAGCCGCTACGTCATCCTGCAACGCCTGCCCTATGACCACAGTGCGCCCCGCGTGGCGTTCTTCCTCTCCCAAGCGATGAGTCGGCTGCCCGCTCTGTTGCGCCGGTCCCTGACCTGGGACCAAGGCCGCGAAATGGCCCGACACGCCACGTTCACCATCAATACCGGCATCCCCGTGTTCTTCGCTGACCCCCACTCACCCTGGCAACGCGGTAGCAACGAGAACATCAACGGCCTCCTACGCCAATACCTCCCCAAAGGAACCGACCTGTCCACCCACACACAAACCGACCTCGACAACATCGCCTACCTCCTCAACGGGCGCCCCCGCGAAACCCTCGACTTCGACACTCCCGCCGAAAAACTCGATACAATCCTCACTCAAGCAGGCGAGGCACTCACCGGTTGATACCGCCCTGTTACCGGTGGATTGATTACCACTGCAATGATTTTTGGGTCTATTGGATCTGCATCTGCTATCCCAATGGGAGAGCGCCATAGCGACATCTCTTCTCAGCCTGCATCTGCTCCATCGGCCAATGAGATAGAACTAGCAAAGCGTTTCGAGGAAGGGTTCCGGGTTCTCTTTACGGAAGTTATCATTCAGAGCCCTTCGGGAACCTGGTCTGTCAGCGAGAAGGGGCTTGCTAAGCACCCTGATATTTCCAGGTCAGGTGCCATCTCCGTCGCTTCTGCAATGAACGGTCCAGAAGGACTTGCAGGTGCTGTACGCGCAGGAGCCTCCGCTGGATCGATAAACTTTGATGAGCCTGTAATTACTACTCATGGCGCAACAGACTATGCAAAATGTGTTCTTAAAGGAGTTGTCCCTGGGGGACTCATTGCATTCCTTGACTGGAGGGCTATTTCTAGTATGATCCAGCAGAAAGCTTGGCCTAAGCTCGGGCTTTACATCGGAAAGCATGCCGCTAAGCATGGCATGAAAGACGCTGTTAAACTTACTCCTGGCGGGCTGGCTCTCAGTGTAATTGGGTCAGCAGCAGGGTGTGCTGTTTGGGGATGATAACTATGACTATCGGTAGACGTAGAGGATTCGGAGAAATATTCTGCTTTGGGATTGCGTCAGCTTCTGCGTTGATGGTAAGCATCTCTGACTCAAACCCAGCATGGATGATTTGTGCTTTTCTTTCAGCTGTTGCCTATTCTGGAGTGGTATACAGGGCACTAAAGGACGACGCGGATAGCATCCAAGAAAGAAATCACGTCTACTTCAACAATCGAGCTCGATTGTTTGTTGCAGCCATTCTATGCGCTTTTACTCCATGGTATAGGCCCATGGGACTGATTATCGCCGCAGTAGAATGTGGATTCTTGATATCGATCATCTATCGAGTGTTCAAGAACGAGGATGGAGAGCCTCGAGCAGGGAAGGGGTTGCGCCTAATGGGCGATGTCTGAACATTACAGAAATGATGGGATTTCGCTTCTCACTTTGCTGAGATTTAAATCTCACATATCTCTTTAATCAGGTCTCTTGCCTCATATCTAATTCAATGGAGCGGGATTACCAAGCCGTAGCTTGGTAATCCCGCTCCATTGAGGGATCTTCGGACTTGAGCGTGGGTTGAGTACGGTGGCGTGCTCGATGCCGGGACGGGGGTAGGGGTCGAGGTCCCTGGCAGTATCAGAGGACTTCTACCCCCTCTGTTCGCCAAGCACCTCGACTGTGCCTGACTCTACTTCGCTGTGCTCTCCTGCCGGATCATGCTCGTCGTGCCAGGCCTGGAGCCTTTTTCATCTGGCGGGTTGACCTGCGGTGATGAGGGTGGTGACGGCGGTGACGATGGGCGTGGCCTGTTCGGGTGAGGAGCGTAGGCGTCGGAGCACGTGCCAAGACTTGAGTTGGGTGTTGCTGCGTTCGCTGCAGGCGCGCAGCCGTCCGTGGGCGGCGTTGTAGGCCTTCTCGTTGCGCGAGAGGTCGCGTCGTTCGAAGTGGCCGGTGGCCTGGTTGCGGCGGACGGCGCGGATCGGGACGGAGATCCCGGAGCCGATACCGAGGTAGCCACGGTCGGTCAGGACCGCTTTCCTGGCGGTGGTCAAGGTCGCCGGTTTCTCGGGGAGTTGATGCTGCCGGGCGGCCGTGATGTCGTGCCGGGCGCCGGGTAGGGCTGCTGAGGTCCACAGCAGTTCTCCGAGGGGGCCGGCGATGACCTGGACGTTCATGCCGTGGTGGTGGACCTTACCGGAGAAGTACTCGCGGTCGGTGCCGCGCTTGGTCATCCTGACCCGGTCGGTGGGGATGACGGTGTCGTCCAGGACGAGGTAGGCCTTCGCTTGCGCCACGACCAGGGCCTGATCGAGGGGGGGAGCTATCGCGGCCAACACCTGGCAGGCCTCGCGGATGTACCGGAAGACGGTCGCAACGCCGATTCTGAACCCGGCTGCCAGGGCGGTGTAGGTCGGATTGTCATGCAGATAGGCCAGCACCAGCAGGGCTTGATCGCGGGCTGAGAGCCGACGCCAGATCACTTTGGCCGCGGCCCGATGCCGGTGCAGCGCGTTGGTGAGCAGATCCAGGGTGGTGGTGGACATGGCCAGACCGACGGGGTAGACAAGCATGACGGGGCTCCTGGCAGGGGTGACTGAACTGACAATCACCGCTCCTACCAGGAGCTTCGTTATCTCCCCGGATCACACGCCACACGAGACCCAACCGTCACACAGGATGGAAAAGGCTCCGGGTCTGGTGGGCTGCTCGGTCTGCGGAGTGGTCGTGCATGCGCACGACCGCGACGACGTGACGCTGGTGGACGCGCCGTCGTTCGGTCGACCGGTGCGTCTGGTGTGGGTCAAGCGCCGGTACACCTGTGGCGAACCAGCCTGTACGGGTGGGACCTTCGTCGAGCAGGACGTCCGAGGGACCACACAGGTAGCTCTGCTCCTCACGAGATGACACCTCATGTCGTTGAATCGCCCCCGGTGAATCCGGAGGAATCAATAGTGCGGCAGTTTCAGCCCCTGAACTAGCTGGGCCTGACCAGCGTAGTAGGCCTGTTCCAGTTCGGAAGGCGGGATGTCGCCGCAGTACTCGTCAAGATCCCGTCACGGCGATGCCATGAACTCAGGTGACCTTTATCGGAGCGGCTCACAACGCCGCGTGGGCGCACGAATGAGACTCGAAAGATGACCGATGATGTAGGCGAACTATGTCAGAGAACTCACTGTATCGGCCTCATCTTTCCTCTGAGATGTGTAGAAATCTCAACGTGATCCACGAGCTTATTATGCCTCCACCGACAACCATGAAAGCAGTCCCCAGCGCATGCAGAAAATAGCTTATGCCAATAGTTCGCGTATAACTATTGAAAAGCTCATCGATTGAAGTAGACGTCGGCCCTTGCTGCAAGACGACCCCAAGGACGACACAGCAGATGCCGAGCGGTAGAAGATGGCGATATCTCATGCTTTCGCAGGCTAACCGGAGTGACCCGTCTGGCCAGATGAACACTCCGCCGCATACCAAAACCACAGCAAACGACTGAGCTCCAGCCTTAGGTTCAGCCGCAATATCTCCCCAAAAATCGGCGCACGTAAACCTGCCGGATTAGGCTGCAGGCCAGCGCTTCAGACCGGACCAACTCAGCTGCATAAACCTTTACGCAAGACCACGACCAAGCGTTTATCGTTGTCCAAACGTTCTTCGACCTGCTGGTGCCGCAGGCGTCGCCTCATCCAGCAGCCGAGCCCGGTCAGGACTCGCAGCGACCGGCCCGCCACAGCTGGGCATACCGGCCGTCCGCCGCCAACAGCTCCTCGTGCGAACCGGATTCCACCACCGCACCGGAATCCATCACCACGATGCGATCAGCCAGCCGTGCCTGCTCCAGACGGTGAGCGACCACCACCGACGTCCGACCCGCCGCCAAACGCATCGCCGCCTCGTCCACCCCGGCGCCAGGCTCAGAACTCTCCTCCGAGGCAGCCTCGTCCAAGACCACCACCGGCGGATCCAACAAAGCCACCCGGGCGATCGCGATCTGCTGAGCACGCACCGGCGACACCGGCACCCCGCCACCACCGATCACCGTGTCCACGCCATCGGGCAAGGACGCCACCCACTCCGACAGCCCCGCCACCTCCACCGCAGCCTGCACCGCAGCCTCATCGGCCTCCGGCACCGCCAAACACAGATCGTCCCGCAAAGACCCCGAGAAGACATGGCTCTCCTGCGCGATCAACACCAGCGAGCGCGCCCGCACCCGCGGCGGCATCGACGCCACATCCACCCCGCCCAAAAGCACCTGGCCGCCCTGCGGGCTGCGCACCCCGGTGAACAAGGCCGCCACCGTCGACTTGCCCGCGCCCGACGCCCCCACCAAGGCCAAGGAGGACCCCTGCGGCACCGTCAGATCGAAACCGTCCAGCACGCGGGCACCCCCGTCGTAGGCGAAGGTCAACGCCTGCGCGGTCAGATCACCCGAACAGGGCACGACTGCTCCCTGAGTCGCTGTTCCGTCCGTCGGCTCCGCGTCCCGTCCCGGCCCCACCCCAGGCCCACCAGCCGTCTTCTGTTCGCCGATCTGCCCGGTCGGCATGTCCGTTCCCAGGCCTACGATCCGCTGTAGGGACACCGACGCCGACTGCACCTGGTCGATGACCATCACCAGCGCACCGATCGGGCCGAAAAGTCTGAAGAAGAACAGGCTCGCTGCGGTGGCCTGGCCCACCGAGACCTCGCCGGCCTGTACCAGCCAGGTGCCGACCGCCAAGAGCACGCTCACCCCGAGGAATTCCGCCAGGTTCACCCCGGCGAACAGGCGGGTCGTCGCGACCTGTACCAGCACCGTCAACCGGGTGACCTGCCACGACGGTCGGGAAGCCCGGGGACGGCGGTAGTCCTGCAGTTGCAGCGCCCGCAAGGTCGAGGCGCCCTCGGCGATCCCGAGGACTTCACCGGCCCGGGATGCCCTGGCCGCGCGTTCTTCCACGTACAGCGGCGGTGCTTCCCGCCGGTACCGGCGCACCACGAAGGCGTACACCGGTGAGGTCACCACCACGAGGGCAACCACGAAAGACCAATGGATGCCGGCCATTCCCACCGCGGTGACCAGTACGGCTGCGCCGGCGCCGGTCAGCGCAGGGACGGCCTGGTTGACCGCCGATGTCACTGCTGCGACGTCATCGGTCGTCCGCGAGACGATGTCTCCGCTGCCGGCCCGCTCCACCCGTGCCAGCGGCCGACGCAGGGCAGCCCGCATCGCCTGCTCGCGCAGGTCGGCGACCACCCGGTCGGCGGCCCCCGCGGAGAGGACCGTCCCTACCCCGTGTGCTGCCGCGCCCGCGAGGGTCGCCGCCGCCATCACCGCGATCGACCGGACCACTGCGTCCGAACCTGATCCGAGGAGCGGGACCTCACGGCCTCGGACGATGTCGACCAGTCCGCCCAGCACCGCTGGTAGCGCCAGGCCGCAGAAAGCGGCGAAGAGCAGCAGCGGCACCGCGAGGGCGACCCGCCAGGTCTGCGGGCGGCCCAACCGGCGGGTCTCCGCCCAGACTTCGCGGCCTGAGGCGAGCGCGAAGGTTTCCGGGGCCGAGGTGTCGGCGGTAGGGGTGGGTGTGGTCACGAGGTGGCTCCTGCCGTGCGTTCGAGGGAGGCCTCGGGCTGGGCGTCGCCGTCCTCGTCGGGGGTGGGCTCGGGAAGGGTGATCGTCCGGTCGGCGACGGCCCGCCAAGCCGGGGATGCGGTGCACACCAGGGTGATTCCTTCGGCGCGGAAGTCGCGTACGCTGCGGGCGACCTGGTTCTCGGTGACGGCGTCGACGGCGGTCGTCGGGTCGTCGAGCAGGAGGACGGCGGGGCGTCCGGCGAGGGCGCGGGCGAGGGCGACCCGTTGGCGTTGTCCGCCGGAGAGTCGACGGCCTGCTTCGCCGATCTGGGTGTGTCCGCCTTCGGGGAGGAGCGCGAGGACGTCGTCGAGGCCGGCGGCTGTCTGGGCTGCGCGGGTGTTGTCCGGGGTTCCGCGGCCGGCGGCGACGGCGTCGTCCAGGGTGTCGGGGAAGAGGTGGGTGTCGTGGGGTGCGACGTGGACGACGGTGCGGATGAGGTCGACGGGGCAGTCGGCGAGATCGGTGCCGGAGAAGGTGGCCCGGTCGTCCGGTCCTGGGGTCGCGGTGGAGGTGCCGCCGAGGAGGCGTCCGAGTTGGGCGTTCTGCTCAGGTGTCGCCTCGATCACGACGAGTTCCCCTTCTCCGAAGCGGTACTGACGGCCAGCGACCCACAGCGCCAGTTCCCCGTCCCGCTTCGTCTCCCCCTCAACCGGGACCTGAGCACCAAGTACGGTGCTCAGGTTCCGGTTGAGGGTGGGGCCTTGTTGGTCGTGGGGGGTGCGGAGGAGGGTCAGGACCCGTTCTGCTGAAGCCAGTCCTGCCGCCCAGAAGATGCCGACATTGCGTCCGAGCAGCGTCATCGGGCCGACCACCAGCTGGGTGAGAGCAACCACCGTGACCAGCTCACCGATCGTGAACTGCCCGTGCACCGTACGGTGAGCGGCGACTCCGGCGACAGCGACCACGAAGAGCCCCCCGGCCAAGGCGGTCGAACTCTCCATCACCGCCCGCGAACCATTGGCGCGCAATGCCGCATCCAGGGCAGACCGCGACGAGGTCTCGTACCGGCGGCGGGCCTCCGGCTCGGCACCCAGACCCTTCACGACCCGCAAGCCGCTGATCAGGTCGGCTGCCGTGCCCGCAGCAGCCGCAGCAGCGGCCTGCGCACCACGCAACCGGGCCGCCAACGGCCGCATCGCCCGGTCGGCGACCGCGACGGTGACCGCGGCACCGATCAGGACCCCGACGGCCAAGGGCCACCAGATGACCGCCAGCAGCACACCCACGGCGAACAGCGCGGCGATCTCCCCCACCGGGAAGAACGAGATCAATTTGGTGCGGGCCACCGCCTGCACGTCACTACTGGCCACCGCGAGCAGATCCCCGGCGAGACGAGGACGCCCGCCGAAACCACGCGCATCGAGGATGCGGTCGGTGGTCAAGGTGCGCAGCTCGTGCTCCACCTGGCCGTAACCGGCGAAAGCCAGCCGCGCCCCCATCCGGTAGCCGGTGGACAACACCACGAAAGCCATGCCGAGCACGCCCACATAGGTGAGGGTCCCGGCGAGATCCCCTGCGGCGACAGGACCGTCCAAGGCCCAGCCGATCAGCAGGGGAACGCACGCCTCACCGACCTGGTGGAGCACGGCCAGGACGGCGGCGAGCGCGGTACGCCGAGGATGAGCGGTCAGGACCTGCCGGAGCAGGCCTGCCGGGGTGGTGTCCTCGGTGATCTGCAGGGTGCGGTCGTCGATGCGGGAGTCATCGGGGACGCAGGTGATCGGCACGTCAGCTGCTCTCCGGGCCGGCGCGGAAGGTGACGGCGTGCTGTCCCCAGCCGACGGGGTCGAGGCCGGTGAGGGTGGTTCCGGTGACGGCGGCGAGCGCTTCGAGGTCGCTGCGGGTGGGCAGCGCGGCGCCGTGCAGGCAGAGCCTGCGCAGGTCGTCCTCGAGTTCGTGTTCGTCCGGCCTGGCCGGGTCGAGCAGCGGGGTGACCATGACGAGTCGCCCGGTGTTGCTGAGGAGTTCGCTGATCAAGGCGGGGAGGTCCTCGGCAGCGGTGGTGCCGGGCAGGTCGACGGCGACGACGGTGTCGGCCGGGGCCGGGAGCTGTCCGGGCCGGGGTGCCGCGGTGAAGGTGACGGCGGCCCTGCGGGCGGCGCTCATCTCGTCGCGGCAGCGGCGGAGCTGCCGGTCGTCACCGGTGACGGTGACCGACAGGTCGGGGCGTTGCCGGATGATCTCGTCGGCGTAGACCCCGGCTCCCGGGCCGAGGACGGTGACCTGTTCGCCGTCCGTCAGGTCGAGGACGGGAGGCAGTGCCGGAGCGGTGAACCCGGCTTCCTGGGCGACCCGGTCGGCGTGGTCGTCGGCGATCTCGCCGTCGCCGGTGAGTTCGGCGACGATCGTCTGCCCGTCCTGGGAGGCGCATTCGCCGGTGTGCAGCCCGGCGAGGAGGCCGATGAAGGCGAGATCCCGGCGGGCGGCGGCTCCGGTGAGGGAGGCGACCATGTGGGAGTCGGGGTCGGAGAGTTCGTTGCCCAGCGGGGTCAGGTGCAGGAATCCTTCGTCGTCGAGTCGCAGGTATTCCAGGGCGCCGAGGTAGCGGACCAGGCGGGCGAGTCGTTCGGCGGGGACGCCGGTGCGTCCGGCGAGGTCGGGCAGGTTGTCGACGCCTTCGTCGATGGCGGCGAACAGGTCGATCTCGCAGGCGGCGCGGATCGCGAAGGCCGGGGCGAGTTCGGTCGTCTCGTGGATGACGGCGGTCGGGCGGGGCCCGGTGGCTTCGACGTCGATGGTCGAGGGGTCGTCGCCCATGGTGACGACGGGACGTTCCTTCCAGTAGCCGGTGATCTCGACGTCGCTCCTGGGGAGTCCGCAGTCGTGGGTGAACCAGCGGCGCAGCGGTTTGATCCGTCCGGCTTCCCCGGCGACCCACACGTACGGGGTGCCTTCGCCGAGGGGGCATTCCTGGGTGGTCCGGATGAAGTCGCCGCCTTCGGCGCGTACCACCCAGGTGGTACGGGCGTCGGCCTGGGTGGCCAGTGGGACGATGTGGTCGGTCTCGGCGACTTCGACGACGGCCTGCACGGGAAAGCCTGCGGGGAGTTCTTCCAGGCAGCGGGCGATGGCGGGCAGTGCCGTCTCGTCGCCGGCGACGAGGAGGCTGTCGGCGTGGGTGGGCAGTGCCGAGGAGGCCTTGGGTCCGGCGACGTGGACGGTTTGTCCGGGGCGGGCGCGCCCGGCCCAGGTCGAGGCGAGTCCGGCGATGTGTTGGGCGAAGTCGACGACGAGCTGTCCGGTCTCGGTGTCGAAGCTGCGCACCGTGTAGGTGCGGGCCAGGGAGATGGTGCGTTCGTCCCAGTCGAGGCGACCGTCGGGCAGGGGCTCGGGTGCGACGGCTTCCCCGGTGGCGGGGTCGGGGACGATGATCTTCACGTCGTCGTCGAAACCGTTGCTGACCAGCGCGGGGACGGCGACGCCATTCCGTTCGTGAGCGTGGAGTCCGGGGCCGCCCAGGACGACCCGGCGCATGCCGGGGCTGAGGTCGTAGGCGTCGATCACCTGGAGTTCCCGGACGGTGATGGGGTAGACGGTCCGGTCGCGGCTGGTGCGGGGCATGGGCTCCTCGTTCGTGGCGATGTGGAGCCCGGCCGTCAGGGGCAGACCTGACGGCCGGGCTGGTTGTGGGGAGTCTGGTGTTTCAGGCGCTGGCGCGCTCCTGACCTGCTCGGGCGGCCAGGATGCTGTCGAGGATCTCGCTGCTGCGCAGGGCGAGGTTCGACAGCAGCGCCGAGGTCAGTCCGTGGGTGTGTTCCACCCCGCCGTTGAGGTACACGGAAGGAAGCGCGTCTTCGACAGGGGCCCAACGATAGTCGCGGAGTACGGCGGGGAGCCCGTTGTCGTGGCGGTACCAGCGGGCGCTGTTGCCGAAGAGGTCGGCGGGGTCGGCGCCACGGTAGCCGGTGGCCATGACGACGGCGTCGGCCCGCAGGGTCTCTTCTCGTCCGTTCATCAGGTCGCGGACGGTGAGGGTGACGCCGTCGGCGTCCTCGGTGCAGTCGACGGCTTCGGTGCAGTTGTGGATGTGCAGGCGGGGTCGGCCGGTGACGAGTTCTTCGTAGGCGCGGGTGTAGAGGTCTTCGATGAGGACGGGGTCGACGGCGGAGTAGTTGGTGCCCCGGTGGTAGCGGTACATGCGTTCGCGGACCTGCGGGTCGGCGCCGTGCCAGCGGTCGACCATGTCGGGGTCGAAGATGCGGTTGGCGAACGGCGAGTCGTCGGCGGGGGTGTAGCCGACCTTGCCGAAGACGGCGTGGATGGTGCGTTCGGGGCAGGTGTCGTGCAGGTGCTGGGCGGCTTCGGCGGCGGACTGCCCGGAGCCGATCACGACGGCCGTGCGGATCTTGCCCGGTGCGGCGTCCAGGGAGGTGAGCAGGTCGTGGGTGTGGAAGACCCGGTCGGAGGCGTCGGCCCAGACGGGCATGATCGGGACGAGCCCGGGGGCGTGGACGAGGCTGCGCCCGTGGAAGGTGGCGCCGTCGGCGGTGGTGACGGTGACCTGGTTGCCGGCCCGGTCGACCTCGACGCCGGTGACGGTACTCCCGTAGCGGGCGACGTCCTCGACGTGTTTCGCGGCCCAGGTGAGATAGTCGGCGAATTCCTGACGGGTGGGGAAGAAGCTCTGTTTGTTGACGAAGTCCGGAAGCCGTCCGGCCTGGTGGACATAGGTCAGGAAGGACAGCGGGTGGGCCGGGTCGCGGTAGGTGACGAGGTCTTTCAGGAAGGAGATCTGCATGGTGGTCCCGGGGAGCATCATGCCGGGATGCCAGGTGAAGTGGTCGCGTTTCTCGAGGAAGATCGCCGTGATCCTACGATCGGCGGGGGCTTCGCGGTTGTGGTCTGCGAGGGCGATGGCCAGGGCGATATTGGCGGGGCCGAAGCCGATGCCGATGATGTCGTACACGAGAAGCCTCTTCGGTGTTGTGTCGTACCAGGGAGAACCAGCTACTTAGGTAAGGCTAACCTCATTTTTGCGCTAAGGGGAGTTCGGAATCCTCACGCAATCCACGCTTACTGACCTTTCCCACCCCCGTCTGCGGAAATTCCCGCACCAGATGCACCACATCCGGAATCGCGAAGGACGCCAACCCCCGCGCCCGCAAGAACTGCCGCAGACCCCGCGCATCCGGAACATCCGCCGCCTCCGGATCACGCACGATCACATAAGCGCACACCCGCTCCCCCAACACCTCGTCCGGCAGACCCACCACCGACACGTCGTGCACCGCCGGATGCGCCAACAACTCGTTCTCCACCGCCTCCGGAGCAACCTTCTCCCCGCCACGGTTGATCTGATCCTTCGCCCGGCCGACCACCACCAGATGACCCGACGGCAACTGCCGCACCACATCCCCCGTCCGATAAAAACCCTCCGCCGTGAACGAACGCGCATCGTGCTCCGGCGCCCGGTGATAACGACGAATCGTGTACGGACCCCGCGTCAACAAATGCCCCGGCTCCCCCGAAGCCACCGGAACATCCGCATCATCGACCACCAGCACCTCGTCCCACGACGACTGCGGACACCCCTGCGTCGACAACACCAACTCCGGGTCGTCGTCGAACCGGGTGTAATTCACCAGGCCCTCGGCCATCCCGAAAACCTGCTGCAAAGCGCAACCCAACTCCGGGACCACCCGACAGGCCACCGACTCGCTCAACTTCGCGCCACCGACCCACAACACCCGCAAAGAAGACAACTCCGACCGCTCCCGCAGCGGCGAATTCAACCAGGCCAACAACAACGGCGGCACCAGCGCCACCGCCGTCACCCCCTGCGCCTCGATCAACGGCAGACAGGTCGACGGGCTCGGATCCGCCGCCAGGACCACCTGCGCGCCCACCATGAACGCCCCCAGGATCCCCGGCGAACTCATCGTGAAATTGTGCGACGCCGGCAACACCACCAACATCACGTCGTCCCCGGTCAACGCCGTCACCTCGACACTGGCCCGCACCGAGTACACATACTCCGCATGCGTCCGCGGAATCAGCTTCGGCACCCCCGTCGTCCCACCGGACAACTGGAAGAACGCCAAGGACAACGCCGACACCTCGGCCCGCGCCACCGGAGCACACCCCGACGCCACCGACCACGGATCCTCCGCCCGATCCGCGACCAACACCACCTCCACCTCGGGAAACTCCGCACGCACCATCGACGGCACCGCCGCGAACCGCTCCCCCGGACGATCCGGACCCACGTACGCCCGCGCCGGAGCCAGACCCACGAAATGCCGCACCTCCGCCGCACCGTGCGCCGCCAGAGCGAACACCGGCACCGCCCCCAACCGGTGCACCGCGAAGACCGTCTCCACGAAAGCCACCGAATTCGGCAGATGAACCACCACGGCGTCCCCGACACCGACCCCCCGCGCCGCCAACACCCGCGCCGCCCGATCGACCGCCGCATCCAACTGCGCATAGGTCGCCCGGCGGTACCGGTCGCTCACCGCAGGACGATCCGGCCACCGACGGGCCGCCTCCGCCAACAGGTCGTCCAGCGTGTCCTCGGTCCACAGGCCCTCACGTCGATAACGGTCCACCAGCTCCGCAGGGAACCCCGACACGGTGTGCCCCTCCGGAACACCCCCATCCGGACCCACCGTGGGCTCGACCTTCGACGACGACATGGACACAGCACTCCTTCAGAAGAGGACGACAAGAACAGGACGGACACGCCGCCACCACCGACGAGGACGCCCCCGCCCGGACACACCGCCGGGGTGGCCCCTCAGATCAGAGGGGCCACCCGCGACAGATCAGCGGATCGACAACGGGCGCATGTCGACCCACGTACGTTCCACGAACTCGCAGCACTCGGCCCGCGACGCCCCCTCAGGCGCGCCGAAGACGACCCGCCAGCCCCCGGGCAACTCCCGGAACACCGGCCACAAGGAATACTGCTCCTCCTCATTGACGAGTACGAAGAACCGGCCGGACTCGTCGTCGAACGGATTGGTCGACATCAGGTCACTCCTTAACTGACGGTGTGGACGACGCTCAGGAGAACGTCTTCTCGAGCAGATCCAGCGTCTGCAATGCGCTGTCGTAATCAGGTCGGTAACTCGTCGCCGGGAACTCGTTCACCTTCTTGCCAGTGAACGACGGCAACTGCGAATAGACCGGGTCTGCCTGTAGCTCAGCCAACTTCGGACCACCTACCGGGATCACGAAGGTATTCGGCGCATCGGCCACCTTCGGCAGCAACTCCTTGCTGACATTGAACGAGTCCCCCGACCCGTACAACTTCGGCTTGTCGGCCTTCTCATGGACGTCATCCATGTCGAAGCCAACCTCCTTCAACAACGACGGAAGCGCCGCCGTCGAAGGCACCAGACTCGGCTCCTTCGTCTGCAAGGAGAGCATCACCGCGGTCTTGCCCTCAGGCACCTTGATCTTGCCCTTCACCTCGGCGACCCGCTTCGTGTACGCCTCGATGAGCTCGTCGGCCTTCTTCGTGCGCCCGGCCGCATCGGCGACCATCCGCAACTGTTCCTTCCAGTCGGTCACCGACGTCGGCACCAGCACCGTCGGAGCGATCGCCTTCAGGTCGTCATACCGCTTGTCGGCCTGCACCGCAGAGATCCCCTGACCACCGCCGATGATCAGATCCGGCTTCGCTGCCGCCACCGCCTCGATGCTCAGCTCCTCGCCGCCGGGCAGCGCCTTCGTCCCCTGCTTCGTCGCCGGGTCGGCCCACGAAGGCGGGAACTCCCCCTTCAGGTCGGTGACCCCCAACACCCGGGTGTCCGTCGCCGCGACCGGCGCCTCCAACCGGAAGGCATAACCCGCCAAACCACCGGTCAGAACCACGATCCGCTTGGGCTCCTTCGGCACCTGGATGTCACCCTTGGCACTCTTCACCGTGCGTTTCTCATCACCGGAACCAGCCGTCCCCTCGGACCTGCCCTGGGTGCACCCCGACAGGACAACCGCTGCCGCAAGGCACGACGCGGTCAACGGAACGGCGCGTGGTCGTCGCTTCATGCTGGGAAAGGTCACGATGATTCTCCTCGGATGTGCTGGTGCGTACCGCTCGATCGCTGCTCGACAAGCGGAGATGGAAGGCGCTGACCGGCAGCGGCCAGCGAAGGATCGGCGTCCAGGAGCGGAACGACCTGGCTCCAGCCCTCGTCCGTCGCGATCCCGGCGTGGTCGAAGGGCACGAAGTGCACTGCCAACGACCCACGATGTGCCCGGCGCCACCCGATATCGGGCGTCCAACCGGGCCGTCCCGGCAGGGCCTCCCCGGCACCGTCGCCACCGACACGACGGTCGGCTTCGGCCACCACCAAGGTCACTGCCCCCGGATAGTCGGGAAGCCTCGCCTCATCGGCGAACCGGAGACACCGGGCCAGATTCGCCCGCAAGGACTCCAACAGCGCCGACGAACGCCGAGCAGCCTCCGCGGTCAGACCGGCGATCCGCATGACCTGCTCGTCGGTGGTCGGCAGCGCAGACGACCCCCGCGGCGGAACATCCGCACCGCGCGGAGGCTCGCTGTCCAGCAACCCGACGAAAGCGACCTGCTGCCCGGCAGCACGCAGCCGCCCGGCCATCGCATAGGCCACCGTGCCACCGAAGGAATAGCCCAACAGGTGATAGGGCCCCTCGGGCTGGACGCCCCGGATCGCCGCGACATAGTGCTCGACGAGGCCGTCGAAGGTCTCCACCGGGCCGAGGACGCCCGGCTCGGGGAGTTGGATCCCGACGACCGGACGGTCGGCCCGCAGCCGCCGGGCCAAGGGCAGGAAGGGCAGGGCGTAGCCGCCGCCGGGGTGGATACAGAACAAGGGTTCGCCGCTGCCGGAGCGACGCAAGGGCAGCAGAATGTCCTGCCCCGGCCGCTCCTCCTCCGACGCGCTGGGCACCGTCGCAGCGATCTGCCCCAGGACGACCCCGGCCAGCAGATCAGCCACGTCCACGTCGACACCGGCACGTTCAGCCATCGTCGACAGACGCATCGCCCGCAACGAATCCCCGCCCAGGTCGGGCCAGGCATCCTCCGGACCGACCCGGGCGACCTCCAGATCGAGCACCTGCGCCACCAGAGCACAGACCGCCCGTTCGGCCGCGGTGGCCGGACGCCGGCCCACCCCCGTGACGACCGGAGCCGGGTCGGGCAAGGCCGGACGGTCGAGCTTGCCGTTCGCATTCAGCGGAAGAGCGTCGACCTCGACGACCGCCGACGGGATCTGATGCACCGGCAGGACATCCCGCAGCGCGGAACGCACCCCGGACACCTCCCACCGTCCGCTCCCGTCGACGACGACCCACGCCACCAGACGGGCCGCTGCACCGCTCCCCCGGACATCGACGGCACACCCCTGCACACCGGGCAGTTCACGCACCGCACACTCGGTCTCCCCCGGCTCGATCCGGATACCGCGGATCTTGACCTGACGGTCGGTACGGCCCAGGTAGCTCAACGTCCCGTCGGCTTCTCGGCGCACCAGATCACCCGTGCGGTACATCCGGCTGCCGTCGTCGGCGAAGGGATCGGCCACGAAAGCTGCCGCCGTAGCCGCCGGACGTCCCGCATAGCCGTGCGCAGCGCCGTCACCGGCCAGATAGAGCTCACCGCAGGCGCCCACCGGTACTTCTCGCAGACCTGAGTCCAAGACATACGGGCGGCAGTTGCGCACCGGCTTTCCCAGGCAGGGAGACGGATTCGCGGCGAAGTCCGAGCCGAAGGCGTTGATGGTGAACTCGGTCGGCCCGTACAGGTCGTACCCGGCGACATCGGGGCGTTCCCGCAGCATCGTCCACAGCTGCGGTGGCACCGCCTCACCGCCGGTCATCACCAGCACCGGGTGGACGTCACCGTCGAGCAGGCCCGCGTCGATCAGCTCCCGGGCGTAGGAAGGAGTCACATTGACCACGTCGATCCCCACCCGCCGGTAGTGCGGCACCAACCGGTCAGGACGGAGACGTTCCGCCTCGTCGATGACGTGCATCTCATGCCCGGCGAGCATCCAGAAGAGCTCCTCCCACGACATGTCGAAGGCGAAGTTCACCGTGTGCGCGATCCGCAAGGTGCGACCGGCCCGGGTCACCGTCGGAGCGAAGATCTCGTCCCGATGGTTGTGGTACATCGCCGTCAACCCGCGATGGCCGATGACCACCCCCTTGGGCAGACCGGTCGACCCGGAGGTGTACATCACGTACGCCGGATCGTCGGCATGCGCCGGGCCCGCGAGGCGCTCCGCCGGAACCGACGGCATGGGCCGGTCGCCGTCCAGGATCGGAAGGATCTCGTCGAGCACGATCAACTCCGGCGCGCTGCCGCCCGGGCAGCCGGTGAAGTTCTCCCCCGTCCGGCGGTCCACGACGACAGCTGCGGCGCCGGCGTCAGCGGCCAGATCGCGCAACCGACGCGCCGGAAGCACCGGGTCCAAGGGGACATAGGCGGCGCCCGTGCGCAGGACGGCGAAGATCGCCACGATGTGGTCGGCCGTGCGCGGCACACAGATGCCGACCCGGTCGCCGCGGCCCAATCCGTGATCGGCGAGGACCGCCGCCATCCGGGTGACCCGTTCGTCGACCTGCCGGGCGGTGAGCCGGGTCTCCCCGCAGACGAGACTCCCGGCATCCGGAGTCGCCACAGCCCGCTCCCGCAGGAGGGCGTCGACGCTGCCCTCTGGTCGCCCCGGCTCCGGGACGACGACCGGGGCGGGCCGGTCACCGACGACCGGGCTCCCGGTCAGCACGGACACCGGAGTTCCCTCGGGCAGGGTGCCCAGGTCGGCGAGGATGTCGGCGACCCGGGTGAAAAGGTCGGCGATCCGCGCCGGATCAGCCAGGTCGTCGCGGTGCTCGCAGGTCAACACGATCTCCTGATCCGCGCCCTGCAGGTCGCAGTCCAGGACCACCGGGTAGTGGGTGGCGTCGACGGCTTCGGCGCGAACCACCCCGGCCCGGGCGAAGACCTCGTTCACCGACGACTGCCGGGGAGTGTTCCGCACCACGAGCAGGGTGTCGAACAACGGGTTACGTCCGGCGATGCGGTGGACCTCGGCCAGACCGACCTGCTGATACTCCTGCAAGCGCCCCTGGTCACGGAAGAGCCTGCGGGCCAGGTCGACGATCTTCTCCGCAGGGTCGACCCGCACCCGCACCGGGACGGTGTTGATCGTCAGCGTGACCATGCGTTCCACACCGGGGACGCGCGGATCCCGTCCGGAGACCGTCGAACCGAAGACGATGTCGTCGGCTCCGCTGACCGCCCGCAATGCCAGCCCCCACGCCGCGGAGACCAGCAGGGCCGGGCCCACCCCCCAGGTGCGGGCCCGGGCTCGTAACCGGTCCGCAGTCACCGAGTCGATGGACCGGCGGCTCCGTGACGGAGTGGCCGCCGCAGCTTTCGCCCCGGGGACGCCCAGGAGGGTGGCATCGCCCAGGTCGGTCAGGTAGTCACGCCAGGCTGCGGCGGCCTCCTCCGGATCTGCGCCGACGACGACACGCAGGTGGTCCCGGAAGTCGGGTGCGGCAGGCAGCGCCGCCTCGTCCTGTCCCTGATGGCGGCGCACCAGTCGGAAGAGCTCCTCGAAGAGCGCCGACTGCGACCAGGCGTCGGTCAACAGGTGGTGTTGGGTGATGAGCAGACGGTCGAGCCCGCCGGGCAGGTGGACGACGGTCGCGCGGATCAGCGGCGGCGCAGCCGGGTCGATGCGGGTCGCGAACTCACGCGCGGCGATCCGCATCGCGGCTTCTTCGCCGTCGGCGTCCTCCTCGGTCAAGGGCACCCGAGCGGCCGGGGCGAGGAATTGCACCGGCCGGCCGAATCCGTGATGGGTGAATCCTGCACGCAGAGAAGGATGTCGGCGCAGCAGATCGGCCAGCGCTGCCTGGACGGCGGTCAGATCGAGGCCGCCGGGCAGATCGAAGTGGTGCTGCACCACGTAGGCGTCGGCGGTGTCCGCGTCCAAGGTGGACTGGGTGTACATGCCCTCCTGGAGAGGAGTGACCTGGAGTGCTTCGGTCCAGCCGGGGCAGAGTTCGTCGAGGAGGCGGCTCTGCTCAGGGGTGGGCTCGACGGTGATCCGACGCTCCGGACGGTCGGTCGACGTGTCGGCCGGGCCGTCCACGGCCTGCCCGCCGTCCTTGTCCGGAGTGGCGTCCCCGACGGAGCCGATCGGGGTCGCGGCGGCGGCGAGCGCGCCGAGGGTGTCGGTGGCGAAGACCTCTGCCACGGTCGTCTCGTATCCGGCGGAACGGACCGCTGCGACGAGCCGTACCGAACTGATGCTGTCGCCGCCCAAGGTGAAGAAGCCGTCGTCGGGTCCGCTGCCCGTCGTCCCCAGGAGGATGTCGACGGCGGCGCAGACGGCCTGTTCGGCGGGGGTGTCGGGGCGTCGTCCGGCGGCGGTCTGCACGGCGGGTTCGGGCAGTCTCGCCCGGTCGATCTTGCCGTTGAGGGTCATCGGCAGGGCGTCGACGACGGTGATCACGGTGGGCAGCATGTAGTCGGGCAGGTGCCCGGCGGCGTCGGCGCGGATCTGCGCGGGGTCGACCTGGGACCCGTCGAGGGGGACGACGTAGCCGAGCAGTCTCGGAGTGCCTTGGGCGTCGGGTCGGACGGTGGCCGCAGCGCGACGTACCCCGGTCGCCGCGGCGAGCGCCTTCTCGACCTCGCCGAGTTCGATGCGGTGGCCGCGGACTTTGACCTGGTCGTCGGCGCGGCGCAGGAAGGTGATGCGGCCGTGGCGCCGGACGACGAGGTCGCCGGTGCGGTAGAGGCGGCGGCCGGGCCGGTCGGGGTCGGCGACGAAGCGGGCGGCGGTCAGGCTGGGGCGGGCCAGGTATCCGCGGGCGAGTTGAGCGCCGCCGAGGTAGAGCTCGCCGGCGACGCCGTCGGGAACATCGCGCAGGGCGCTGTCGAGGATGCGGGTGTGGACGTCGGTCCAGGGTGCGCCGATGGTGACCGGGCCGTCCGGGGTGAGCAGGTCACAGGTCGCCCAGACGGTGGCTTCGGTGGGTCCGTAGACATTGCGGGCGTCCTGGCAGTGTCGGGCCATGGCGGCGCCGAGGTCGGTGGGGACGGCTTCGCCGCCGATGAGGGCGCGTACTGCGGCCAGGGTGGTGTCCTGGTGTTCTTCGGCATGGTCGATCAGGGCCCGCCACAGTGAGGGTGTCGCTTGGAGGACGTCGATGTGTTCGTCGGCGAGGAGGCCGGTGAGGGTCTCAGGGTCGAGGATGTCGTCGCGGCGGGCGATGACGACGGTGCCGCCGGCGAGCAGGGGTGCGAACAGTTCGAGTCCGGCGATGTCGAAGGAGACGGTGGTGACGGCGAGGAGGCGGGCGCCGGGGGCGATCCACTGGTCGGCGAGCACGGTGTCGAGGAAGACGGCGAGGTTCGCCGCGGTGATCATCACCCCTTTGGGGCGGCCGGTCGAGCCGGAGGTGTGGATGACGTAGGCGAGGTCGTCGGTGCTGCCGGGCAGGGGTGGGAGGGTCTGCGGTCCGGTGTCCTCCTGGCCGTGTTGGTCGAGGGTGTCCAGCAGGAGGGTGGGTGCGCCCAGGTCGGGCAGTTCGGCGGCGGTGTCCGTAGTGGTGAGCAGGCAGATCGGGGTGGCGTCCTCGCACATGGCGGCCAGACGGCTCGCCGGGTGCCCGGTGTCCAGGGGCATGTAGGCGGCACCGACGCGCAGCACGGCCAGGAGTGCGATGAGCATCCGGGTCGAACGGGGGACGGCGACGCCGACGATGTCGCCTCGGCCGATGCCGCGGCGGTGGAGTTCAGCGGCAGTGCGGTCGACCTGGCCGAGGAGTTCCTGGTAGGTCAGTTCGTCGGTGCCGCAGCGGACGGCGACCTGGTCGGGGGTGTGCGCGGCTTGGGCGGCGAGGCGGGCGGGCACGCTGTCGGGGGCGCGCTCGCGGGTGGGTGGGTCGGCGGGCCGGTCGGTGTCGAGGGTGATCCGGTCGAGGGTGTCCGCCGGTGCGGTGACGAGGTGGTGCAGCACGGTGGTGACGGTGTCGGCGAGCAGGTCGACGGTGGCCGGGTCGAAGAGGTCGGCGGCGCCGGTGAGACGGAGCGCTCGGTGGCCGTCGGCGTGGTCGACGAGCCACAGTGCGGCGTCGAATCTGCTGGTGGTGGTGCGGGTGTCGACGGCGGTCGCGGTGAGCGTCCCGAAGGCGGGCAGGGGTGCGGGTGTCTCGTGGGAGACGAGGGTCTGGAAGAGGGGGTGCCGGGCTTGGGATCGGCTGGTGACGCAGTGGTCGACGACGGTTTCGAAGGGTAGTCCGCGGTGTTCCAGGGCGTTCAGGACTTGCGCGCGGATGCGGTGGATCAGGTCGCGTCCGGTGGGTCGTCCGGTCAGGTCGGCGCGGATGACCATCGTGTTCACGAAGTAGCCGATGGCGCGGGGGTGCCCGTCGGGGTCGTCCCGCAGGGTGACGGTGCTGCCCAGGGGGATGTCGGTGCCGGCTCCGAGGAGTTGCCAGGCCGCGGCGACGGCGGCTTGCACGATCATCAGCGGGCTGACGCCTTCGGTGGCGGCGAGGGTGTCGATGCCGCGGGCGGTGTCCTCGTCGAGGGCGCGCACGGTGACCTGGCCTTGGCTGCTGCCGTGGTCGGGTCGGGGCCGGTCGACGGGCAGGTCGAGTTCTTCGGGGAGCCCGGCGAGCGCGGTGGTCCAGTGGTCGAGGGCGCGGATGTCGGCGTGGGGGTCGAGGTCCGGGGTGTCGGCGATGACGGGTGTCTCGTCGACGGGCTGTCCGTGGAGGTGTGCCTGGTAGGCCTCGGCGAGTCCGCCGAGGAGGGGGCCTGCGGAGGCGGCGTCGACGGCGATGTGGTGGGCGGTGACGAGCAGGATGTGGTCGTCGGGGGCGAGGGTCACCACGTGGGCGCGGGTGGGCTGTTCACGGGTGATGTCGACGGCATGGCCGGGGTCGGCGAGGATCTGCGCGACGGCGCCCTCGGGGGTGGTTCCGGTGGGAGCGTCGAGGCGGGTGGGCGCGGTGGTCTCGTCGAGGGGTAGGACGGTCAGGGTGGGGCTGCCGTCGGGGGCGACGGGGTAGATGGTGCGTAGGACGGGGTGGCGGGCGAGGACGCTCCGCCAGGCGGCGTCGAGGGCGGCTTCGGACCAGGGTCCGTGCAGGCGCACGGCGAAGGGGACGTCGTGGGTGGTGCTGGGTCCTTCGAGCTGGTGGAGGAACCAGAGTCGTCGCTGGGAGGCGGTGAGTCCGTCGTCGGGGGTCGGGGCGAGGGGTGTTCGGGGGGCGCTGGTCGAGGGGTGGGTGGTGTCCGTGCCGTCGGGGCGGGCAGGGGTGTGGTCGACGGAGGTGGTGGTCGAGGCGGTGAACCGGTCGGTGCGGTGGACGCGGGCGGCGATGCCGGTGGCGGTCCGTCCGTCGAAGATGTCGTTGACCTTGAGGGCGAGGCCGTGGCGTCGCATCGCGCCGAGCAGGCGCATGGCGATCAGGGAGTGTCCGCCGAGTTCGAAGAAGTCGTCGTGGACGCCGATGTGGTCGTGGCCGAGCCGTTCGGCCATCAGGATGGCGATGGTGGTGGCGACCTGGTCGTCGACGGTGGCGGCGGTGGAAGTGGCGTCGTCGGGTGCTGCGTCGACGGTGGCCGGGGTGACGTCCGGGGTGATGGATGCCGGTGGAGCCTCGGCCGTGGCCTGTTCGGGGAGGGTGATCAGCTCGCCGATGCGGGCGTCGTCGCGGGTGACGAGCGCGGTGAGCAGTTCCCCGAGGCGGTCGCGTAGGCCGGTGGCGGCGGTCTCGTCGAAGACGTGCGGGTCGTGGTCGATGACGACGACGAATCCGTCGGCGGGTGGGGCGATGACGGTCACCGGGTAGTGGGTGCCGCCGCTGCTGTCGATCCCGGTCAGGCGGAGGCCTTCGCCGTGTTCCGGCGCGGGCGAGGGGTAGTTCTCGTAGACGACGAGGCTGTCGAAGAGTCGTCCGGCTCCGGCGTCGCGTTCCACGACGGCCAGTGGGGCGTGTTCGGCCCGGTGCATGGCGTTGTGGCCGTCTTGGAGCCGGGCGAGGGTGGTGAAGAGGTCGTCGTCGGCGTCCAGGGTCAGCCGGCAGGGCACGGTGTTCGCGAAGAGCCCGACCATGCGTTCCACGCCGGGCAGGTCGGTGGGCCGTCCGGACACGGTGGTCCCCCAGAGGACGTCTCGCTGTCCGGTGCGTTCGGCGAGGAGCAGTGCCCAGGCGCCTTGGAGGAGGGTGTTGGGGGTGAGGCCGTGTCGTCGGGCGGTCTCGGGGAGCGCGGCGGCGGTGTCGTCGGTGAGGGGGACGTGGCTGCGGACGGCGCTGCCGGGGCCTTGGGGGCGGTGTCCGGGGGCGAGGAGGGTTCCTTCGTGGACTCCGGCGAGGCGGGTGCGCCAGGCCTGCCGGGTTTCATGTTCGCTCCGGTCGGACAGGTGGGCCAGGTAGTCCCGCCAGGGGGTGACGGCGGGAAGGTCGGCGACGCCGTGATCGTGGGCGTGGAGTACTTCGTGGGCGAAGATCGGTGTCGACCAGCCGTCGGTGAGCAGGTGGTGTCCGCCGAGGATCAGGCGGTGTTCTCCGGCGGGCATGGCGATGAGGGTCGCGGTGATCAGTGGCGCGGCGGCGATGTCGACCTGGCGGCAGGCGGTGCGGCGCAGGATGCGGTCGGCGGCGCGGCGGGCTGCGGCGGCGGGCAGTGCGCTGAGGTCGTGGGTGTCGAAGGGGATGTCGACGTGACGGGGTTGGATCTGTACGGGGTGGTCGAGGCTGTCGACGTCGAAGGCGGCGCCCATCTGCGGGTGGCGGGCAACCGTGTCGTGCAGTGCTGTTCGCAGGCGTTCGGCGTCGACCGGGCCGGTGATGTCCAGGGCTGCGGCCAGCGTGTAGGCGTCGTGGTCGTCGCTGAGGGCGTGGAAGAGCAGCCCTTCCTGGAGGGGGCTGAGCGGCAGGATGTCGGCGATGGCGCCGTGGCGGTCTTCCAGTGCGGCGAGGGTGGCCAGGTCGACGCCGGGGACGGCGAGGTCGCTGGGGCTGGCTCCGCCGGTGGTGTTCCGGGCGTGCACGGTGAGCGCGGCGAGACTCTCGGCCCAGCGGGCGCGTAGGTCGTCGGTCGTGGCTTCGTCGAGGAGTTCGCCGGCGAAGGTCCATTCGACGCTGAGCCGGGGCCCGTCGGTGTCTTCGGCGACGAAGACGTTGACGGCGAGGGTTTCGGTGAGGGCGCGTCGGGCCGGCTCGCAGACGTGGAAGGTCTGGTCGGTGGGGAGGGTCCAGTCGTCTTCGGTCGAGGTGAAGCGGCCGAGGTAGTTGAGGACGATCTCGGGGGCGGGCAGTGCCGCGAGGGTGTGGCCGGCTTGTGGGTCGTGGTGGCGCAGCAGTCCGTAGCTGCTGCCTCCGTCGGGGACGGATCGGCGGGCTTCTTTGGCGGCGCGCAGGATCCAGCCGGCGTAGGTGCCACCGCAGAGGGCGTCGTCGAGGGCTTCGGCGGTGGTGGCTTGGCTGGGCAGGTCGAGCCGGACGGGGAATTCGGTGGTGAACCAGCCGAGGGTGGCGCTGAGGTCGGGGTGTCCGGGGAGCCCGTCGCGTCCGTGGCTTTCCATGGTGACGGCGCGGCTGTGGCCGGGGCGGCCGTGGTCGAGGTCGTGCCCGGCGAGGGTGAGGTGGAGGGCGGCGAGGAGGACTTCTTCGGGGGTCGTCCGGTAGGCCTGGGGAAGGTCGGTGAGGACGGCGCGGGTGGTGGCGTGGTCGGCGCGGTCGACGGCGCGGCGTGCGGTGGCGTAGGTGTCGCGGGTCGGGTCGGGTCGGCGCCTGCCGAGGGGCGTTTCGGCCCCGGTGAGGGTGTTGGTCCAGTGGTCGAGTTGTCCGCGCAGCTGCCCTGCGGCGGCGTGGTCGGCGGCGGTGGTGGCCGCGTGCCGCCAGGAGGTGTGGACGGCGGCGAGCTCGGGGTCGTGGTCGTGGACGGCGGCGGTGTATGCGGCGCGGAGGTCGTGGGTGAGCAGGCGCCAGCTGAGCCCGTCGACGGCGAGGTGGTGGGCGACGACGAGGAGCCGGTCGCCGGGGGTGCGCTGCGGGTCGCCGGTCGGGGTGTGGCCGGGCAGGACAGCGAGTCGCAGTAACTGTCCTGCCCGGGGGTCGAGGTCACCGGCGAGTCGTTCGGCGTGGTCGGTGAGGTGGTGGGGGTCGTCGACCGGGTCGAGAGCGGTGACGACCTGGTCGGCGGGGACGGCTCCGGTGCGGCGGACGAGCAACCGGGCGTCGGTGGTGGTGCGGTCGTCGAGGACGATGCGTAGGGCGTCGTGGTGGTCGAGCAGGCGGGCGACGGCGGCGGTCAGGGCGGCGATGTCCAGGGTGGTGTGCGTGTCGAGCACGGTCCATTGGGCGTAGCCGCGGAGTCCGTCGGGGTCGACGGTGGTGGCGAGGGCATTGCGGACGACGGGCGGTGCGGGGAAGCCGCCGATCGGGGCGTCGTCGCGCAGGGTGGTCGGGGCCGGGGCGTCCTGGTTCCCGGTGGCGTCCGTACCACTACCGGGGTCGACCCGCTTGGCGTGTGCGGCGATGCGGGCGAGGCTCTGGGAGGACAGGAGGTCGCGGGGGCTGAGGTCGAGCCCGGCGCGGCGGGCGCGGGCGGCGATGGTGATGGCGGTGATGCTGTCGCCGCCGAGAGCGAGCAGGTCACGGTCGACGTCGATGTCGGGGTGGCCGAGAACGTCGGCGACGACGTCGGCGAGGTCTTTTTCGGGCCCGGTGGCGGCGGCGCGGCCGGTGTGTTCGGCGTGGGGTGCGGGCAGCGCGGCGTGGTCGGTTTTCCCGTTGACGGTGGTGGGGAAGGCGTCGAGGACGACGATGTGGGCGGGGACGAGGTAGTCGGGATGGTTCTCGGCGAGGCGGTTTCGGAGGCCGTCGGCGGTGAGGGTGTCGCGGTCACCGGTGACATAGCCGATGAGGTGTTGCCGGTCGGCGGGTCCGCCGGTGAGCACGGCAGATCCGGTGACGCCTGGCTGGCTGTGCAGGATGGCTTCGACTTCGGCGAGTTCGACGCGGTGTCCGCGGATCTCGACTTGTCGGTCGGCCCGTCCGAGGTAGGCGTATCCGCGTCCGGGGATCCACCGGGCGAGGTCGCCGGTGCGGTACATGCGTCCGCCGGGGGTGAACGGGTCGGCGACGAAGCGGGCGGCGGTTTCGATGGGTCGGTTCAGATAGCCGCGGGCGAGTTGTGGCCCGGCCAGGTACAGTTCGCCGGTTTCACCGTCGGCGACGGGGTGCAGGGCGTGGTCGAGCAGGTAGGCGCGGGTGCCGGTCAGGGGTGAACCGAGGTGTGGTTCGCCGGGGTCGACGGCGGTGTGGACGGCGTCGACGGTGGCCTCGGTGGGGCCGTACATGTTCCAGGTGTCGATGTCGGTGGCGGCGAGGGTCTGCCAGAGGTTCGCGGGGAGGGCTTCGCCGCCGAGCAGCAGGGTGCTCAGTCGGTGGGCGCCGGTGGTCAGTCCGCTTTCGACGAGGGCTGCGGCGAGGGAGGGGGTGGTGTCGAGGACGTCGATGTCGTCGGCGGCGAGGGTGGCGGTGAAGGCCGTCGGGTCGGTGGGCAGGGTGGGTTCGTACAGGTGGACGCGGTGGCCGCTGAATATCCAGGACAGTTGGTCGAGGGCTGCGTCGAAGGCGAAGGCCGCGGTGTGGGCGACGGCGACGCGGGGGCGCCCGGCGCGTCGGGCCGCAGCGGGGTGCAGGGTGTGGCGGTGGTGGCGCAGCAGGTGGGTGAGGGCGCTGACGGGGATGGCGACACCCTTGGGGGTTCCGGTGGTGCCGGAGGTGTGCAGCACGTAGGCGAGCCGGTTGCTGCTGCCTGCAGGCAGCACGGGCGCTGCGGTGTCCTGGTCGGCGATGGCCAGTTGAGTGGCATTGTCGGACAGGTCGAGTCGGGGTGTGCCGGGGGCAAGGTCCGGGTCGCCGGTGTCGTCGGTGATGACGAGGGCCGGGGCGAGGTCGGCGGCGATGGTCCGTCTGCGGGCGGCCGGGTGTTCGCGATCGATGATGCTGTAGGCGGCGCCGGCGCCGAGGACGCCGAGCAGGCAGGTCACGAGGGTGGCACTGCGGGACAGGTCGAGGGCGACGATGTCGTCGGGGCCGAGTCCGTGGGCGCGGAGGTGGCGGGCCATCCGGTGGACGTCTTCGGCGAGCCGACGGCCGGTGAGGGCGTTTTCGCCGCAGACGAGGACGGTGTCCTCGGCGTGCTCGCGGGCGAGGACACCGAGCAGCGCGACGGGGTGGTCGCCGCCGGTGGGGGTGGGCAGGGCGTCGGCTCGGTGGCGTTCGGCGTGTATCCGGGCGTCGTCGGCGTGCAGGGCGAGCGCGCCGATGGTGGGGCCGTCCTGGGCGGGGTGGTCGGCGGGGGTGTCCTGGTCGGCGGGGATGTCACCGGTGAGGGTGTCGATGATGTGGACGAGGGCGTCGAGGCGGTGGCGTAGCCGGGTGGCAGGGATGCGGGTGGGGTCGGTTTCGAAGCTGAGTTCGAGTCCGCCGCTGGGGTGGGGGGTGACGGTGAGGCCGAGGTCTTCGGGGGGCCCGCCGGCGATATTGCGCAGGACGCCGGGGTGTCCGGCGAAGTTGAGGCTGAGGTCGAAGACTTTGATGTTGATGCCGATGCCGTGGAGGAGTTCCCCGGGGATCCCGGTTTCCGGGGGGAGGTCTTCGCCGCGGAGGTTCTGGTGGGCGCGGGTGTCGGCGACGGCGCGGATGATCTGGGTGAGGAGTTCGCCGCGGGTGTTCTCGGGGTGGGCGTGGACGCGGAGGGGGAGCACGTTGACGGCCATGGCGGGGGTGCGTAGATGGCGTCCGCTGCGGGTCATCATCGGGAGGGCGATGACGAGGTCTTCCATGCCGGTGAGGCGGTGGAGGTAGGCGGCGTAGCAGGTGAGGAGGGCGTCGACCCAGGTTCCTTCGCGGGTGCGGCCGAGGTCGCGTAGCGCTTGCAGGGTGTCGGGGGTCAGGACGGTGCGGGCCATGACGGTGCGTCCGCTGGTGCCGACGGGCGGGGTGGGGCGTCCGTCGACGGAGGGGGTGGGGGTGAGGATGTCGCGCCAGTGGGCGAGGTCTGTTTGGCGGGCGGTGGAGTCGCGGTAGTCGAGGTCGTCGCGGACGAGGTCGGGGATGGTGCCGAAGCGGTGGGGTGGGGCGTCCTTGCCGCGGGTGAGTGCGGTGTAGTGGGCGGCGATCCGGCGGGTGAGCAGGGCGGCGGAGTATCCGTCGATGAGGAGGTGGTGGTAGAGCTGGATGCACCAGATCTCGTGGTCGTCGAGGTGGAGCAGGGTGTACTGGTAGAGCTGCCGGCCGGTCATGGTGCGGCAGTGTTCGGCGGTGGCTGCGCGGGTGTCGTCGACGATGGCTTGGGCGTGCGCGTGGGGGTCGGGGCTGTTCCGCAGGTCGATGATCTGGGGTGCCTCGGCGGGGGTGTCGTCGATGTATTGGCGCGGACCGTCGGGGGTGTCGAGGAAGCGCAGGCGGAGGGTCTGGGCGTCGTCGACGGTGCGGCGTACGGCGTCGGCGAGGCGGTGGATGTCGGGGGCGTCGGCGTCGTGGGGTACGCGGAGTTCGAGGATTTCGCCGACGACGTAGGTGAGGGTGGCCGGGTCGAGGCGTTGGGCGTGCCAGATCCCGAGTTGCGCGCTGGTCAGTGGCATGGCCTCGTGCCCCTGGGCCTGGTCGGCTGCGGGGTGCGAGTGGCTGCGCATGGGTGTTGCTCCTCAGGTGAACATCTCAAAATTTAGGCAAGGCTAACCTAATACTTGCGATTCTTGACATTCTCCGAGGAGTTCACCGATGCAGAACCTCATGCGCGCCCTTACCGAGCACATTGCCGACGCTCTGGGCGTCTCCCCCGCCGACGTCGATCCCGACATCAGCCTCGCCGACCAGGGCCTCGATTCCGTGCGAATGATGGGAGTGGTCGAGCTCATTCGTGAGGCCGGCCATGACATCGACTTCATCGATCTGGCCGACGACCCCCGGCTGAATGCCTGGGAAGAACTGTTCGCCTAAATGTGGCCTGCATCACATGATGAAGATGTAACCCTCAAAGTTGGTTCGCTCCAGTACCATTCCCCCGTCAACATTGAATGAGCGACGTCTGGAGCCCCCGTGGACAAGACCGCCACCGTCGAACCGACGTCCCCTTCGAGCACACCTGCCTCGCCGCCACCCGAGGCTTCGCCCGCGTCGTCCGCACCTCCCGAACATGCCGCTGCGCCGCACCGCCGCTTCAGCAGTACTGTCGGTGCAGTGTTGTTCGCTTCCCGCTGGCTACAGGCACCGCTCTACTTCGGGCTCGTGACCGCGCAGATGTTCTACGTCTTCACCTTCATGAAGGAGTTGTGGCATATCGCCAGCCACATCACCGATCTGAAGGAATCGGACATGATGCTCATGGTGCTGGGCCTGGTCGACGTGGTGATGGTCGCCAACCTGCTGATCATGGTCATCGTCGGCGGCTACGAGACCTTCGTCTCCCGGGTCGATCTGAAGGATCACCCCGACCAGCCGGAGTGGCTCAGCCATGTCAACGCCAACGTGTTGAAGGTCAAACTCGCCATGGCGATCATCGGGATCAGCTCGGTGCACCTGCTGAAGACCTTCGTCGAGGCCAAGAGCTACTACGCGACGATGGGTTCGACGGCCACCGCTCTACTGCTCTCCCAGACGGCGATCCACCTGGCCTTCATCCTGTCGGCGATGGGCCTGGCCTGGATCGACAACTCCTCCCGCCAGACTTCCCACTGACGACCACTACGCCACGAGCGCGAACAGCGGCTCCCACCACGACCCAGAGTCGGTGGGAGCCGCTGTTCGCGCTCTGCCGCCAAAAGAGTTCGCTTTCCATCACCGCTCCGGGCTAACCTCGGCGGTCCTGCCGCCGACATGACCCAGGGGTGTCGTCCACGACATCCCCACGGCCGTTCCCCTCCGCCGGGGCGAACCGGCCGACCGGTTCCGTACGGACGAGCCGACCCATCCCGCCACCGGAGGAACCTGTGAAGCCCGAACGCCTCGACGACAGCACGACGCCGCCGGATCCGTCCGCCGCCACGCCCGCTGCCCCCGACGAGTACGCCGACCACTCCGTACTGACCTGGCTGGTCGCGGCGACCTTCGTGGTGATCCTCAACGAGACGATCATGACCACGGCGATCCCCCGCCTGATGGTCGACCTGCGAATCAGTGCTTCGTCGGCCCAATGGCTGTCGACAGCCTTCATGTTGACGATGGCCGTGGTCATCCCGACGACGGGGTGGCTGCTGCAACGACTGACCACCCGGGCCGCCTATCTGACGGCGATGTCGACCTTCTGCGCGGGCACCCTGTTGGCCGGGCTGGCACCCACCTTCGCAGTGCTCCTCCTCGCCCGGGTCGTGCAGGCCTGCGGTACCGCAGTGATGATGCCGCTACTGATGACGACGTTGATGCACGTCGTCCACGAACGTGACCGCGGCCGGGTCATGGGCAATGTCTCCCTCGCCATCTCGGTGGCCCCCGCGCTGGGCCCAGCCGTGTCCGGGGTCATCCTGCAGGCCCTGTCATGGCGGTGGATCTTCCTGCTCGTGCTCCCGGTGGCTGCCGCGGTGACCCTGGCCGGGCTGCGCGGGCTGCGCAACGTGGGTGAGCCCTCCGCGGAGAAGCTCGACCTGTTCAGCGTCCTGTTGTGCGCGGTGGGTTTCGGCGCCCTGGTGTACGGGCTGAGCGAGATCGGCGTCCCCCAACAGCGGATGGTCGGCGCTTCGGCGCTGGTGGTCGGAGTGGTCGGAGTCGCCGTGTTCACCTGGCGTCAAAAGGTTCTGGCCGCTGTGGGTTCGGCTCTCCTGGACGTTCGGGTGCTGGCGATCCGTACCTTCGCGTCGGCGATGGCGGCGATGTCGATCTCGTTCATGTCCTTGATGGGCGCTGTCATCGTATTGCAGCTGTACCTGCAGGAGGTCCGTCACGTGACCCCCTTGGAGGCCGGGCTGGCGGTGATGCCCGGTGGTATCGCGATGGGTCTGGCCGGTCCGGTGGTGGGCCGGTTGTACGACCGTTTCGGTCCGCGCCCGCTGCTCGTCCCGGGCGGTTGCTTGCTGGTGGGAGGGTCGCTGGGTTTGGCTCTCCTCGGCAGTCAGACCCCGCTGCCCTTCGTGGTGGCGGCCCACATGGTGCTCTCCTTGGGCCTGGCTCTGGTCTTCACGCCCTTGTTCACCGTGGGGCTGGGTGCGGTGCCTGAGCAGCTCTATTCGCACGGCTCCTCGGTATTGGGCACCACCCAGCAGGTGGCCGGGGCGATGGGGACGGCAGTCTTCGTGGCTGTCCTGGCGGCCAGCGGTGGCGGGGTGGTCGGAGTGCGTTGGGCTTTCGGGGTCGCGGTGGTCCTGGCCGTGGTGACCTTGGCCCTGGTGTCGACCCTGCGTGCCGGAGGCAGCGAGAAATCCTCCTGAACAGTGCATACGCAGGTTTCTTCTGTGCCTAGGATGCAGCGCATGCGCTTCCCCCGCGGCACCACCTTGGCCGTGGTCACCGAATCTGTACACAGCATTGGAGCCGGACACCGTGAAAAAAGTCAGCGACGACTTCCGACGCTATGACGACGATGTCGTCAGCAAGACCCGCAAGGGTGTGCGCGAGACCACCAGCTGGATCCGACTGATCGCAGACGCGGTCAAAATATTCCGCGACATCGCCAAGACCATCCTGGACATCGCCAGTTGGTTCAACCGGCGGTGAACCGTTCCGCGGTCAGAGCAGCCCGTGCTCGTACGCGTAGATGACCAGTTGGATCCGGTCCCGTAGGCCCGTCTTGGCGAGGATGCGGGAGATATGGGTCTTGACGGTCGCCTCGGAGAGGACCTCCAATGCGGAGATCTCCGCATTGGACAGGCCTTTCGCCGCGTGCAGCAGGATCTCCTTCTCCCGCGGGGTCAACCGGTCGTATCTCTGGTCGGGTCGCCCAGGCACATGGGACCGGGAGTGTTCGAGCAGCCGGCGCACGGATCCGGCGGCGACGACCTGATCTCCGGCGGCGACAGCGCGCACGGACGCCAGCACGAACTCGGGTTGGGACGATTTGAGGATGAAACCGCTGGCTCCAGCGGCGATGGCTTCGGTGACCGAGTCGTCGAGGTCGAAGGTCGTCAGCACGAGGACGGCGGGGGCCTCGCCACCGGATCGGACGATCTGTCGGGTGGCTTCGATGCCGTCCATGGTGGGCATTCGCACGTCCATGAGGATGACGTCCGGTTTCAGTTGAGCAGCGGCACGCACCGCCTGGGCGCCGTCCCCGCATTCGGCGATCACGTCCAGGTCGCTCTGCGAGCGCAAGAGCATGGCGATGCCTGCGCGGAAGAGTGCTTGGTCGTCGGCGAGCACGACCCGGATCATCCTGGTTCTCCTTGGGTTACGGGCAAGGTGATCTCGACCTGCCAACGGTGATGAATACGTCCGGCCCGGAAGGTGCCGCCGAGGAGACGCACGCGTTCGGCCATCCCGTCGAGACCGTGTCCCTGATGGGTCGGATCGTCCTGGGTACGAACGACATTCGTCACAGTCAGACGGTAGCCGTTCCCCCAGGTCTCGGTGACTTCCACCGGTTCGGTGAGCTCACCGTACTTCAGGGCGTTGGTGAGCGACTCGGTGAGGAGCCGTTCGGCGGTGACGGCGATCAGCGGATGGTCGAGGACGGTGCCGGTCTCAGTGTGTTCGAGGCGCATCCCGGATTCACGCATGCAGGTGAACAACTGGTGTCGTCCACCGGTCAGCGGGCGTTCTCCGGAGTCGCCGGCGCGCAGGTCCTCGAGGAGGCTGCGCACCTCGTCCATCGATTGTCGGGCGGTGTCGGCGATGACTTTCAGTGCCTGTTCGGCTTCGTCGGGTGCTTCGTGGAGACGGTACCGGGCTCCGTCGGCCTGGGCGGCGACCACGGCCCAGGAGTGCCCGACGATGTCGTGCATGTCAGCGGCGATCCGACGACGGGTCTGCTCCTGATGGTAGAGATCTGCGAGGCGTCGCTGTTCGACGGCGTCGATCCGCGCCTGGACAGCGATGTCCTTCTGCAGTTTGGCGTAGCCGGTCGCCCACCCGCCGAAGGCGACCCCGGCAGCGGGCAGCGTGTACAACGCGCCGCCGTAGAACAGGACGAGCGGCGAGGATTGTTCGACATGTGGGGCGAACGACGACGACAGCCCGGTGACGAAATCGACACCGGACGCCAGGGAGGCCGCTCCGCAGCAGATCAGTCCCCATCTGCGGAGTCGCTCGTCGGGGTCGGTGCCGAGCCGTTTCGCCAGCAGGAAGTAGACCCAGGCCACTGGGTAGAGGACTGTCCCGGAGACGACTTGGACCGCCCCGGAGGCCAGCGCCAAGGCCGACATGTGCCACGGACGGTCCTTCTGCGTGAGGAGTGCCCCGGAGATCAGCAGCATCGTGACCGCTGCTGCGTCTGCACCGGACATGAAGAGCGGCGCGGCAGGGATCCCGAAGAGGGCCGCGAGCACTCGTTCCCAGCGCAGCCACCTCGGTCGGGAGATCATGACGACAGTCTGCCCCGTCCGGGGTGTTCACGCAGGTAGAGACGTCTTGCGCTGACAGCGTGGACTTTTGAGAGAAAAAAGACAAGACCCGGCTTTCCGGCGACATGTCCGTACCCCTAGAGTCGAGAGATTGGACACGATTGCACTGGAGGCCCGATGGCTTTGCACCCTCAGCTCGCGCACGTCTACGAGACGGTTCTTCACCGCAACGGGGGTGAAGCCGAGTTCCACCAGGCCGTACTGGAGGTGCTGGAGAGCCTCAACCCTGTCGTCGACAAGCGGCCGGAGTACGTGCAGGAGTCGGTCATCGAGCGGATCTGCGAGCCGGAACGGCAGATCATCTTCCGGGTGCCCTGGGTCGACGACTCCGGCCGGGTGCAGATCAACCGTGGTTTCCGGGTCGAGTTCAATTCGGCGTTGGGCCCGTACAAGGGTGGTCTGCGGTTCCACCCGAGCGTCTACCTGGGGATCGTGAAATTCCTCGGTTTCGAGCAGATCTTCAAGAATGCGTTGACCGGTCTGCCGATCGGTGGCGGCAAGGGCGGCTCCGACTTCGACCCCAAGGGCAAGTCGGACGGCGAGATCATGCGGTTCTGTCAGTCGTTCATGACCGAGCTGTACCGGCACCTGGGTGAGTACACCGATGTTCCGGCCGGTGACATCGGCGTCGGGGCCCGTGAGATCGGTTATCTGTTCGGGCAGTACAAGCGGATCACGAACCGTTATGAGGCCGGGGTCATCACCGGTAAGGGGCTGAGTTGGGGCGGTTCGCAGGTGCGCACCGAGGCCACCGGGTACGGCCTGGTGTATTTCGCCGATGAGATGCTGAAGGCGGAGGACACGAGCTTCGACGGCAAGCGGGTCGTCGTCTCCGGGTCGGGCAATGTGGCGATCTACGCCGCGCAGAAGGTCATCGAGCTGGGTGGCACCGTGGTGGCCATGTCGGACTCCAGCGGCTACATCGTCGAGGAGAACGGTGTCGACCTGGAGCTGATGAAGGATGTCAAGGAGGTCCGCCGGGCGCGGATCGGCGACTATGCGCAGGAGCGGAGCGCCCGGTTCGTGGAGGGCGGGGTCATCTGGGACGTGCCCTGTGAGGTGGCGCTTCCGTGTGCGACGCAGAACGAGTTGGACGATGCCGGTGCGGCCGCGTTGATCAAGAACGGCTGCCAGATCGTCGCCGAGGGCGCGAACATGCCTACTACGCCGTCGGCGACGCGGACACTGCGCGAGGCGGGGGTGCGTTTCGCTCCGGGTAAGGCTGCCAACGCCGGTGGGGTGGCCACATCGGCCTTGGAGATGCAGCAGAACGCGTCGCGGGACAGTTGGAGCTTCGAGTACGCGGACGACCGCTTGCAGGAGATCATGCAGGGCATCTTCGGCTCGTGCATGATGACCGCCGAGGAGTACGACATGCCCGGTGACTACGTGGCTGGCGCGAATATCGCCGGGTTCACGCAGGTCGCCGACGCGATGCTCGCCTTCGGTGTCATCTGACCCCACATCTCCCCTACCACTCCCCCACAACCGTGACCTGGGCACCGAGTTCGGTGCCCAGGTCACGGTTGTTCAGCGGGTCAGGTCAGCGGAAGTCGCTGCCTTCTGCGGTGCCGGAGGCGCGTCCGGCCTCCAGGCGCGCCACCGGCACCCGGAAGGGGCTGCACGACACGTAGTCCAGACCCACCGTGTTGAAGAAGTGGATCGACTGCGGGTCGCCGCCGTGCTCACCACACACACCGAGGTGCAGCTCGGGACGGGTGTCCCGGCCTGCCCGCGCGGCCAGGTCGACGAGCTTGCCGACGCCGCTCTGGTCAAGGGTCTCGAAGGGGCTGACCCCGAAGATGCCTCGCTCGATGTAGTTGCTGAAGAAGGAACCTTCGACGTCGTCCCGGCTGAAGCCCCACGTGGTCTGGGTGAGGTCGTTCGTGCCGAAGGAGAAGAACTCGGCGGCTTCGGCGATCTCACCGGCGGTGATGGCGGCGCGGGGCAGCTCGATCATGGTGCCGATCGGGACGTCGCGCAGGTCGACCCCGGTGGATTCGGAGACCTCGGCGGCTACCTGACGGATGGCCTCCTTCATGATCTCCAGTTCCTGCACGGCACCGACCAGCGGGATCATGATCTCCGGCTTGGGGTCGCCACCGGCCTTACGACGCTCGGCAGCGGCTTCCAGGATCGCCTTGGCCTGCATCTCGAACAGGCCGCGGATGACCAGCCCGAGGCGTACCCCGCGCAGACCCAGCATCGGGTTCTGTTCGTGCATACGTTCCACGGCGGCCATGATCTTGCGCTGGTCCTCGGCGAGGTCGAGGCCCTGTGCCTGGGCGCGCGCTTCGAGGTGGATCATCTCCGACTGTGCGGGGAGGAACTCGTGCAGCGGCGGGTCGAGCAGACGGATGGTGACCGGCAGCCCGTCCATGGCTTCGAGGATCTCGACGAAGTCGCCCTTCTGGAGCGGGGCGAGGGCATCGAGCGCGGCCTTCTTCCCGTCGACGCTGTCGGCGAGGATGAGGTCTTCGACGAGCTGGCGGCGGTCACCGAGGAACATGTGCTCGGTACGGCACAGGCCGATGCCCTGAGCGCCGAAGCGACGTGCGCGAGCGGCGTCTTCGCCGGTGTCGGCATTGGCGCGGACCCGCAGGCGGCGCTGGTCGTCGGCGATCCGCATGATGCGGTCGACGGCTTTGACGAGTTCGTCGGCGGCGATCTCTTCGTCGTTGAGCTGCCCTTCGAAGTACTTCACGACGGGCGGGTCGACGACGGGGACCTCACCGGAGAAGACTTCACCGGTGGTGCCGTCGATGGAGATGACTTCTCCGGCCCGCAGGACGGTGCCGTCCTTGAGGGTCATGCTTCCGGCGCGGACGTCGATGTCGAGTTCTTCGGCACCGCACACGCAGGTCTTGCCCATGCCGCGGGCGACGACGGCGGCATGGGAGGTCTTCCCACCGCGGCTGGTGAGGATGCCCTGGGCGGCGATCATTCCGGTCAGGTCGTCGGGGTTGGTCTCCCGGCGGACGAGGATGACCTTCTTGCCTTCCTGGACGGCTTCGACGGCGGCATTGCTGGAGAAGCAGATCTCACCGACGGCGGCACCGGGCGAGGCGTTCATGCCCTTGGCGATGCGGGTCTTGGGTGCGGCGGCGTCGAACTTGGGGAACATCAGGTTGACGAGCTGGTCGCCGTTGACGCGCTGGAGTGCTTCGCCTTCGCTGATCTTGCCTTCGTCGACGAGCTGGCAGGCGATCTTGAAGGCCGCTTCGGCGGTGCGCTTGCCGACGCGGGTCTGCAGCATCCAGAGCTTCTTGTTCTGGACGGTGAATTCGATGTCGCACAGGTCTTTGTAGTGCGCTTCGAGGGTGGACATGATGTCCATGAGCTGGTCGTAGGCGGCTTTGTCGACGCGTTCCATGTCGGCGAGGGACATGGTGTTGCGGATACCGGCGACGACGTCTTCGCCCTGGGCGTTCTGGAGATAGTCGCCGTAGACGCCCTGCTGTCCGCTGGCGGGGTCGCGGGTGAAGGCGACGCCGGTGCCGGATTCCATGCCGAGGTTGCCGAAGACCATGGAGCAGACGTTGACCGCGGTGCCGAGGTCGGCAGGGATGCGCTCCTGGCGGCGGTAGAGGACGGCGCGTTCGGAGTTCCATGAGCGGAAGACCGCTCGCATCGCTTCGAGCAGTTGCTCCTTGGACTCCTGGGGGAAGTCCTTGCCGGTCTCTTCCTTGATGATCGCTTTGAAGCGTTCGACGATCTTCCGGAAGTCGGCGGCGTCGAGGTCGAGGTCGGACTTGGTGCCCTTGGCGTCCTTCGTCTCGTCCATGACGTCTTCGAACTTCTCGCCCTCGATGTCGAGGACGGTCTTGCCGAACATCTGGAGGAGTCGACGGTAGGAGTCCCAGGCGAAGCGGTCGTTGCCGGTGACGGTGGCCAGGCCGTTGACGGATTCGTCGTTGAGTCCGATGTTGAGGACGGTCTCCATCATTCCGGGCATGGAGAATTTGGCACCGGAGCGCACCGAGACGAGGAGGGGATCGTTCGGGTCGCCGAGTTTCTTACCGTTTTCCGCTTCGATCTGGGCGACATATTCGTCGATCTGCGCGGAGAGTTCTTCGGGTTCGCTGCCTTGGGCGAGATAAGCCTTGCAGGCTTCGGTGGTGATCGTGAACGAGGGGGGAACTGGCAGGCCCATGTTGTGCATTTCGGCGAGGTTTGCACCTTTTCCGCCCAACAGGTCCTTCATGTCCTTATTGCCCTCGGAGAGGCCATACACGAACTTGCTCATGAGTACTTTCCCGGTACCTTCCCTGTGCGCCAGTGAACGGGGTCGGACGACAGCCTAGGACCTTTGGCAGGGGTACATCGCAGGGCCTAGGTCCCAGGTTCACACCGAACCCGTTGCAGCTTGGGCAACTTGGCCGTCTACAGATTCGCCCATACTGCGGCAAATTAAGGCAAGCCTTCCCATATCAGCGCTGTTCAGGGTGGGGTGCGTCCCGCCCGAGCACCACTCACCTTCTTCGGCGCGTCGACCCTCGACAGGTCGGGACACCCCGCCTCCCCCCTGGGAATCGCGCGAGAGGTCGGCCCGATGGGGATCCCGTCAGGAGTTGAACGCTTCACGATTCCTCGGCCGTTCGGGAGATGACAGTACGCAGACAGCCGGCCGGCACCCACGGGGCGCACCACATCACGAGACCCGAGAACATTGAAAACAGCATTATTTAAAGTTCATCAACTTTAATAGGAGATTACTTAAGGACACGGCGTAAATCTTCCAGGCGGCAGCAGCCGAATGGTCTAACCTCCGAGACGAGGAACGTTTCTCTCAACCAACCATTCATTAACGCGGAAGCGCGCCCTTCAGGATTTCCTTCTCATGATCACGGTGCGCACTATCGCCTTACCCTCAAAGGGGTCAACCATGTCTTCCACTGTTTTCTCCATGGCAACAGCATCACTCGCCATATCTGCCTCCCTTCTGGCCGGACCGCCTACAACAACTGCCCCACAGAGCACTCCCCCACCAGCTGCAAGCATTTCCACCTCGGCCCCGCTCCCGAACGCGCCGATGCCTCCGGGATACATGCCTCCGGACTGCCCCAAGGGAAATGCTTGCTACTACCAGCCCGCAGCAGATGGATTCACCTTGAACTCGGTCTATTACAAGTACGGTGTCTACAATTTCACCGACGTGCATGGCATGTGGCTGGTCTGCAACAACCAGACCGGAGGGGCCAAGGTCACCCTGCACCACGGCTACAACGCCACCGGAAAATTGGCTGGGGAGCTCCCCCAAGGCGCTTGCAGCCTCTTCGAAATGGGCCCCATCAATTCAACGAAGCTTCGGCCATGACCACACCCTTCATCGCCGCCTGACACAGACCGTTGCCCGCCGCACCCTCGCGGCGGGCAACGGCGTCTTCCGAGTTAAGCCACGGATGCGTCGCCCGACGAATCAGCCCCGAATGCAGGGGACAACCCCTAACCCTTTGTTCTCCTTTGCCCTATTCCATCCTGATTCATGCGATTTTTAATCGTAGAAATATCAACTTAATTTTCCGTGCCACACACCGGCGAGTTCCTTGCATACACCCTCCGCGACATCTACGTTCCAGGTGGAGGAATCATGCGAAACATAGACTCGCTCTTATCCATATTGAACGATCCACCGGGGGTAACATTTTTAGGTGAATGCTGCGGCACCATCGGCGAGCTGTGGCAAGGACCGGTCTCTCATCAGGGCGAAGAGCGGGTAGGAATCGTTTCCTATCCGGGATCACGACGCAGCCGGGTGACTTTTGCCCCACCCGGAAATCACACCAGTGGAATTCCCCTGGGGTGGAAATCACGTAAGGCCGCAGAACTCTTCGCCGAGGAGACCGGCCTGCCAGTACCACGCGGGCAATGGCTGTGTTGGAGCGATCTTCCCGAGGGACGGGGCATGTCCAGCTCATCGGCCGACATCGTCGCCACGCTGCGTTGCCTCACCGAATATCACGGGCTCATCGAGGACACCGCACTGTACGAACGGGTGATGAGCCGGATCGAACGTTCCGACCCGGTCTTCGCGCCGACCCCCCGGCTGTACCTGACCGGCGCCCACCACACCGTCAGCACCTTCCCTTCGCCGGGGATGGCCTGCTGCTATTTTCACCACGGTCGAGCGGTGAACACCTGCGGGGTCTCCGAGAAAGAGCTGCTGCTCACCTACGCCACCCATCGCCGTCGGTACCAGGATTCCCTGGCGATGATGGCGCACGGGCTCAGCGCCGGCGACCTCGCCATGATCGGTGAGGCCTCGACCACGAGTGCTCTGCTCGCCCAACACCATCTGCCCAATCCTGCGGTCGGTCATACGGTCGCGGTGGCCAATGAGCTGGGCGCATTGGGGGTTTTCCGGGCCCACACCGGGAGCCTCGTCGGGATGCTCTTCGACGCCGATGCGCCGCCAAGACGCGATCTCGTCGAAGAGGCCCTCATCACACGGGTGGGCCCCACCACCATCCATTGGGAGGGACATCATGCATGTTGACCAGCACGTCTGCGAAACCCTTTCCCGTCCGGCGTTGATCGGGTTGGGCGAGGGGAACTTCCTGTTGCGTTTCGAGTCGATGAAGGTGGCTTCGGCGGGGTGGGCGGTCGCCGATCTCCTGGCCCGTGGGGTGATCGACGACAGGTCGACCTTGATCGACAGTTCCAGTGGCATCTACGCCTATGCATTGGCGTTGACCTGTCATCGTTTCGGTCTGGGGTGTCATGTCGTGGCTTCGGCGGCGGCCGACCCTTCTTTGTTGGTCCAGTTGGATCTGCTGGGCGCGTCCTACGAACAGATGCCTTCGGGGGACGATCTGGCGTTGGATCAGAATCTGCGGGTGGCCCGGGTGCACGAGTACGTTCGTACTCATCCGGGGGCTTATTGGATGCAGCAGTATCACGACCGCATCCATTACGAGGGGTATCGGCGGATGGTGGCGCCATTCCTGGCGGAGAACGAGTGGTCGCGGGTGCGGCTGGTGAGCGCGGTCGGTTCGGGGGCGTCCTCGGCGGGGTTGGCGCGTGGGCTGCGGGATCTGGGTGCTGAGGTTCAGGTGCACGGGGTGCAGCCGTTCGGGTCGGTCTCCTTCGGCAGTGAGGAGGTGTCCGATCCGGACATGATGATCGCGGGGATCGGCAGTGCGATCGATTTCGCGAATATCGACGACGATCTCTTCGACACGATCGACTGGGTGTCTTTCGCGGTGGCGTGTTCGGGTTCGCACGAGTTGATGCGACGGCAGGCGATCTTCGCCGGCCTTTCCACGGGTGCGGCCTTCATGACGGCGTCTTCGCTGCCGCGTACGGATGGCGCTGTCACCCTGGTCATTTCGCCGGACACCGGGCATCGGTACACCCAGAGGGTGTTCGCCCGTCCTGCCGCGCCGGTCACCGATTGGGTGCCCCGGATGATCGAGCATCGCCGTGAGCTCACCTTGCCGTGGTGTCGTCGGCTTCGTCCGGCCGACGGGTGGGCGGCGCATCGTCGGGTGGCCGAGGAGCGGCGCGATGCGGAGGTGCTTTCGCCTGCGGGGTGATTGCTGCGTCGGACGAGCGTCCTGGCCCGAGTGTTCTCGTGGCCGGGTCGCTCGTCGTCCGTACTGGTCCGGGTGTGGAGGATGCGAGGCCCGCCGCTGTTCCTCGTGGGAGGGCAGTCGGCGGGCCTCGTACTGTCCGTCAGGTCGTCAGGCGACGGGCTGCTCGACTTTCGTCGAGGAGAACTCGCGGCTGCTGGGTTCCAGCATGGAGAGCACCGGGGCGATCAGGCAGGCTGCCGCGCAGAACAGCAGTACCGGTTGGCTGCCCCAGTGTCCGATGGCGGGGGCCAGCGCGGCCAGTCCCAGCGGGGAGAGGCCGTAGGAGACCAGGAAGTCCAGTGAGGAGACGCGGGCGACTTTGCCCGGAGGTACTTCTCGTTGGACGGCGGTGAACCAGGGCACGTTGAAGATCTCGATGCAGAAGCCGGCGACGACATAGCTCGCCACGATCAGGAGCGGGAAGGGTGACAGCGCCAGGGAGAGCGGCACCAGGGAGTAGGCGGCGAGGCTGCCCATCGCCCACCATCCGGCGTTGCGGGGCTTCCAGCGGGCGATGAGCAGCGCCCCGACGATGGCTCCGGCGGTGTAGGCGGTCACCCCGGCGGCCAGCACCGTGGAGCCGTCGAACCGGTCGCGGCTGATCAGCGGGAGTGCCACGCTGGTCGAGGAGTACCCGAGCATGATGACGACGGAGAGCGCGCCGAGCCCGCAGGTGAACCACCGGTGGCGGAGGGCTTCGTCGGCGCCTTCCTTGATGTCGTGGACGAAGACGGCCAGTGGTGATCCGGTGCGTGATGTTGCGGCCGGTGTGCTTCCGGTGTCGGCCGGTGTGCTTCCGGTTTCCACGGGTGTGCTGGTTTCGGTGGTGGTTCTCTTCGTCGAGGCGGGCAGGAGTGCGGCGAGCAGCCAGAGCAGTCCGCTGATGTGTACGAGCACGACGTCGGAGACGACCTGGGAGGCCAGTGCGGCGGCGGCGGGTCCGACGAGGACGGCGACCCGCACGGAGATGGTCATCGCGGCATTGGCGCGTTGGCGGGCGTCGGGGTGCACTTCGTCCTGCACCATCGCCTGATAGGCGGGACGTCCTGCGCCTTGGCCGACTCCGACGAGCAGTGCTGCGCAGATGCCGATCCAGCCGCCGTCGGGGAGGCTCAGCCCGAGGACCGCGGTACTCACGGCGGCGAGGATTCCTGCGCCACGGATGACGGTGCAGCGGTCGCCGCGGTCGGCGAGGACGCCGCCGAAGGGGACGCCGATGATGAATCCTAGGGTGCGGGCGCCGAGCAGCAGGCCGAGCACTGCGGCGCTCCACGACTGGTTCGCGACACCGAGTCCGAGGACGAAGGGCAGCGCCCAGGTGGTGATGCCTGCGCTGGTGGACGAGGCCCAGAGCCGGGCGAATCGGCTTCCGAGGGTGGGTGGAACAGGGGTCGTCACGGTTGTCGTCTCCTCTCGGGAGGCCCCGCTCCTCCGACCTGTGCGCGAGGCCGCCATGGCATTCCTGCGGTGGTGATGCCGCAGACTGCCGTCAGGTTTTCGGCCTTTTCCCTCACGGTGGAGGGTTTACCGTTGCGCGCCAGGGCCGGATTCTCACCGGCTTATCCCGTTTTTCTCCGCTGGGAAGAAATGATCGACAGTGCTGTCATGCTACCTATTTTCCATACCCCGGCCAGGAGCGACCCGCAGAAAAATCAGTCGACGAGTGGGCCCGTCACGAAGAACAAAAAGGTTCATTTCGGGATATTCAGACATCGAAAGAATGTGGCGTCAGAAATGCGGCCAGGAGTGCGACGTAGTCGGCGATATCTGCGGCACCTACGAGTTCCCGCGCAGAATGCATCGACAGCATCGGTGCGCCGACGTCGACGGTGACCGCCCCGGTCAGTGCGGCACTCATCGGGCCGATCGTCGAACCGCAGGGCATGTCCTTACGGCTGATGAAGCTCTGCAGCCGCACGTCGGCCTGTTCGGCAGCCAGCTTCAAGCAGGCCACTCCGGCGGCATCGGTGGCATAGCGCCCCCTGGCGTTGATCTTCACCGCAGGACCCTGCCCGACCCACAGCTGGTGCTGTGACTCGCTGCGATCGGCATAGTTCGGGTGCACGGCATGGGCCATGTCCGCCGAGCAGATCACGCTGCCCGACAACGCCCGCAGGAAGTCCTGCCGGTCACCGCCCAGGGTCAGGGTGATCCGTTCGAGCAGCGCGGGCAGGAACTGGCTGTCGCCGCCACGGTTGGTGGTCGAGCCGATCTCCTCGTGGTCGAACAGGACGAGCACCGGCACGTAGGGATGACGTCCGGTGGCGGCGGTTCCGCCTTCGGCGATCCGGCCGACGGTGTCGATCAGCGCTCGGGTACCGGCATAGCTGCTGCCGAGGTTGTCGATCCGGGGCGCAGCGACCAGATCGCCGGTCCGGCCGATCCTGCGGGACGGGGTGAGGTCATGTGTCATGACATCCCAGCCGAGCAGGTCGTCGGCGGTGACCTGTGCCTGTTCGGCGAGCCACTGATGGAAGGAGGGCGCTTGACCGGTGGCCCCCCACACCGGTGTCAGGTGGTACTGCGGGTTCAGCACGAGCCCGTCCCCGGTGACCCCGCGGTCGAGATGGATCGCCAGTTGCGGGATCCGCAGCATCGGTTCGTCGGTGCGCCAGAGCAGGTCCCGAACACCTCGTTCGGCGTGGGGGTCACGGACGAGCAGGCGTCCGGACAGCCCGAGGTCGCGGTCCAGCCAGGAGTTGAGCAGCGGACCGCCGTAGACCTCGACGCCCAGCTGGTCCCAGCCCAGCCGGGTCAGGTCAGGGCGCGGGGCGATCCGCAGGTTCGGGGAGTCGGTGTGTCCGCCGACGACCCGGAAGGGCAGGTGTCCGTAGGCGCCGTCGGCGACGTCCAGGTGGGCGGTGCTCCAGGCGATCAGGCTTCCCTCACGGACCGCCAGATAGTGCCCGGGCTCCCCCGGCCAGGGCTCGGACTCGTCGAGGTCGACGAATCCGGCCTCGACGAGCAGGGAACGGACCGTGTCGACGGCGTGGAAGGGTGAGGGACTCGCATCGATGAACCGGCACAGCCCGGCGGATTCGGTGTCGACGGTGAACTCCATGAGTTCACTCTAGACAGCGGCCCTCCGGCGGGCCCTGTTGTGACGCAGCCGGTCAGGGCACGTAGTCGATGTTCAGGCCGCCGTTCCAGGCGCTGTTGACGATCGCCGCCGGCGTGAAGAGGCATTCGTCGCTGCCGTCGTCGCCGCTGCCGACGCCGTGGTGGATGCCCACCGCGTAGCCGCCACTGCCATTGGACACCGGGGTCCACACCGGCCCCCCGCTGTCGCCGCCATTACTGAAGCACGGACTGTAGGCAGCCATGTTGTCGTAGTACTCGGCGCTGGAGTAGCGCACTCGCATCCCGGTGCGGACGACGGTGTCGGCCCAGTTCTCACTGGCCCGGCCATAGCGGTTCACCGTCTGGCCGACCCAGGGCCAGCGCACGCCGCGCACGGTGAGATAGGAGCCCCGTTCGTAGACGAACCACGGAGCGGTGGAGCGACCGAGAACCGTGTGATATTGCAGGTCACCGACGTGATCACGGCCGCCCCAGCCTTGGGAGAGCCAGGCGTAGGTGCCATAGCGCAGCCAGTCCGAACAGTGCCCTGCGGTGAGCAGACCTTTTCCACCGCTGCTGGGGGTGACGACATAGGCCGCGGTGCAGGCAGCGACCGCAGGGTTGCTGTAGGCCTGCAGGTCGGCCCCGCCGATGACCTCGACGGTCTTGCGTAGCCGGAAGTTCGGGTCGGTGACGGCCCGCACTGGAGGCAGGTTCGTGCCGTCGGCGCGAGCGGCCCGCTGCCAGGAGTCGAGGATGTGTTCGGTGGGCACGGCTGCTCTGACCCGGATCTCCTGGGTGCGGGGGTCGGCGGCGACGGTGAAACTCTCGACGCCGTGCCGGGTCAAGGTGGCAGCGATGGAGTCCTGTCGACGAGCCACGTCTTTCTCGGAGAAAGTCCGGTCGAAGGAAACTTTTATTCCGGATTTCTTCCCGATATCAGCAATGTGTTGCTTCGCCGATGCACTGATGGTTCGCTTGAAGGAGATACTTACCCCGCCGCCGTCAGGACTCTGCCTGGCCTCTGAAAAGTATTCGGCATAGTTCTTTTTCAGATTGTCGACATGGGCGGAGAAGCGATCTTCGGCGTTGAGGCGTTCCGCCGCCTCACCCCGGCCCGTCCCACTTCTGCCCGCCAGCTCCTCGACGGTACGGGCAAGCGCCCGCTGCCCCATTCCGTCCTTCCCGGCATCCTCCACAATGTTCTTGACCTGGGGCTCCATAGCCTGAGTCAGCGAAGGAACACTGACGGACAGGCTGCCGACGAGTAGGGGGACACCCACCATCATGAGGCGATGGCGAACGTTCATATCGGTCTCCTTGCATTTCTCCCCCGACCTGTGATGAAACAATTCACGCTTCTTGTATCCCTCGACAAAGCGGCGTAGTCAACGCATGGCGAGCGCAGCTCAATCAGATTCATGGACATACGACCGACATTTACTAATGGCTTTCCCGCCGCCTTAAAGGCTAACCAGTCGGCAGCAACTCCGAAGCATGGGATGTTGCGCAATACACCCGGAAAAGAAGTTCACAGAAAAGCATTCCAGCGAACTTTCACGCCCATTCACCAGCTCTTTCCCGAACAGGCGGTCGTACGTCCTGGTGATCACGATCCCGTCGCGACACGCCACCGAAGTGGTCACGGGAGGCTGAACTTTTCCTCACAGATCCACTATTCGGACCACAAGGGCGACCCCGGGGGCAGATAGTGGCTTGGTTATCGCAGATCAGCTCTCTCGGAGGACCCTCATGACCTCTGCGCGTTCACGCAGTCTGGTTCTCGCGCTGATGCTTCCGCTCGCAGCCCTGGGGACGACAGTGCCCCTGCACGCCGCCGTGACGGACCAGCGTCCAGACGTCTCACAACAGCCAGTACAGCAGGCACCCGTTCAGCAGACCCCCTCGCGCCCGGCTCCACCGCAGGCACCCGGCCAGGCCCCGGTGCGCCCCGGACATGGCATCTCCGCCCCGGTCTCCCAGGTGCGCGGCGCTCAGGAAGGCCGTCACACTCCCGCTCCGGCCGCCGAAGGCGCCCTCGGCCCACAACAGCGCTTCACCCTCCCGGCGGACGGCTCCGCCGGGAAACAGGCTCGCGGCGAAACCCTGCCGAACGCCGATGTCGCGAAGAAGACGATCCGCGCCTACTACGGTGCTTCTGACAAGGGCATCTCCGACAAGAAGAATTCGCCCTACATCCAGGAGGTCAAGCAACTCCTGGCCAAGGAGGCCGCGACCCTCCCCGCGCGGTACAAGCAGGCCGCCGCACAGGGCCACAAACCGGCCGTCTTCGTCGACATCGACGACACCTTGCTGTCCACCTACGACCTGGTCGACGCGGGCACCGGCTTCCACTACGACCCGAAGACCTGGGACAAGGGTGTGCAGCGGGCCGACATGCCGGCCGTCCCCGGCATGGTCGACTTCATCGCCCAGGCCCGCAGGACCGGGTTCACCGTGATCGGGCTGACCGGGCGCAATGACGGCCAGAAGGCCGCCACCCTGACCAACCTGGCCAAGGCCGGCTACCCCGGGTTCACCCGGGACACCCTGTTCACGAAGTGGAAAGGCAATGCCAAACCGGCCTACGTGAACTGCGCCAAGGCCAAGTGCACCACCGTCGAGTACAAGGCGGGCACCCGTCGGCACTTCGAGTCCCAGGGCTACCGGGTCGCATTGTCCATCGGTGACCAGTGGTCCGATCTGCAGGGCGGCTCGGCCGATGCGCTGATCAAGCTGCCGAACCCGACCTACTACCTGCCGTCGGCCGACCTGCCGGGCATGCCTCAGCCGAACCTGCGCCCGCGGACCGACTTCGTCATGCGCCCGGACGGCAGCAGCGGCAAGGTCGTCGGCGGCGAGGCCATCCCGAACATGGATGTCGTCCGCAAGACGATCCGCACCTACTACAACGCCGACGAGAAGGGCCTGGCGAACCCGACCACGTCGCCGTACCGCACGGAGCTGGCCGGGCTCACCTCGCAGTGGACCCAGCAGATCACGCAGGCCTGCTCCAGCGAGAAGGCCCAGGGCCGTAAACCGGCCGTGGTGCTGGACACCGATGACACCACCCTCATGACGTATGACATGCAGGACGGTGCCATGCGCTTCACCTTCGACCCCAAACTGCAGGACCAGTGGGTGAAGCAGGGCAGGTTCACCGCCACGCCGGGCATGCTCGACCTCGTCCGCAAGGTGAAGGCTTCCGGCTGCGAGATCCTGGGCGTCACCGGGCGGACCACCAGCCAGTCCGCGGCCTCGGTGGCGAACCTGCGCAAGCTGGGCTTCCCGGAGTTCGCGCCGAACGCCTACATGACGAAGTGGGAGAAGGGCGCGGCCAAGCCCGACTACGTCAAGTGCGCGAAGGAGAAGTGCACGACGGTCGAGTTCAAGTCCTCGACGCGGGCGTGGCTGGAGTCGGCCGCCGGCGGCAACTATCAGATCGTGGCGAACTTCGGCGACCAGTACAGCGACCTGATCGGTGGGCACGGCATGCCGATCAAGCTGCCGAATCCCACCTACTACCTGCCGTGACCGTACGGCTGAGGTGATTCGACGCTGATCAGCAAAGCGGGCCGAGGGATGACTTCCCTCGGCCCGCTTTCCCGATGGCCCGCTTTCTCTACGGCCGGGTCCTTCCTCGACACGGGGGCGCGGTGGCTGGGCCGGTGGTCCGGACGGTCACGGGCCTCTCTGCCCGTGGCCTCAGACCAGGCCGTCCTCGGGCGATGAGACGGGAGGAATCCGCAGCCGCTGTCCTGTCCGGGCAGGGCGGCTCTGCTGCGGTGTAGTCGACCTCGCGGAGGACCATGGACGGCGCGTTGACCTGGGTTCTCCTGGCTGCGACCGTGGCTGCGACGGTGTGGGCCTTCTGGCCACGCGGGTCGGGCCGGAAGCCGCCGCGGTCGTCCGCGCCGTCGGAGACTCGTCGGCCGCGCACCGATCCGATGCCGGAGGATCCGGCGGCTGAGTCTGCGGGGTCGGGCGCTGGGCAGGCGGTGTCGCTGCTCGACGACGGTGGTGCCGTGCGCCTACCTGGGGAGAGTCCCGGTGGACGCTCACGAACTGCGACGGGTCCGGTCGCGGCCTTACCGGCCGGGCGCACTCCTCCTGCCCTGGGTGGGCCGCCCCCGAGTGGCTCCGCAGCGGGCGGTTCTCCTCGGGGGGATGGACGACACCGCAGAAGAGCGGACGGCTCCGGCACGCCTGGTGCCGGGTCCAGGGGCGAAGAACGGGCCGGTCCCGCCGCTGCTCCAGGACCGCCGCCACGCCCGGCTCCGGCCCCGCTTTCGCCCCGTTCGTCACTGTTCGCCTTCGGCTCGTTGACCGACGACGGCGAGAGTTACCGGCATCGTGGCGATTTCGCTTGTGTTCACGTGGTCACCACAGGTTTCTCCGCTGCCCGGGAGCGCGTGATCGAGGTGGCGGTGGCGCACTCCGACCGGGCAGGTCGGGTGCAGGAGGTGTGGTCCTCCTTGGTCGATCCGCAACGCCCCGATGTGCCTGGCACGGCCTGGCACGGCCTCCGGTCAGGTGCCTTGCAGGGCGCTCCGTCGTTCGCGCAGATCGCCCCGGAGGTGTTGTCCCGCTTGGAGGGCCGGGTCGTGGTGGCGCTGGGTGCCGAGCTGGTGGAGGCTTTCCTGGCTGCGGAGCTCCTCCGGGCGGGGGTATTGGCCGCGCCGGTCCCGGCGGTGGACGTGGGCCGGTGGGCGTCGGTCTCGGGTGCGCCGAGTGCGCGGTGGGCCGCAGTGGCTCAGCTGGCCGGTCGGGGTCGGTCGGTGCCGTCGTCGGCGGTGGAGGACGTCCACCTGTTGGCGGCGGTGCTGCCCCGGTTGTGGTCTTCTTTCGGTGACGACCTGGTGTTCCCGGTGGCTCCGGCGCCGGTGTCGACCGGTCGGCACCGGCAAGTGGTTGCCGGGGTCGGTCGGCCGGTGGGGCAGATCGGAGCGGTGCCGACCGGTTGGCTGGCCGAGCTGATGGTGGCTTTGCCGATGAGTGCGGCGGAGACTCATGACGCCAGGTTGGCGGCTTATGTCGACGGGTTGACGTCGATCCTGCCGACGGGGCGCATCGTCGCTGATGAGGTGCGGGAGCTGACCGCTTCGGCGGTGCGGGCCGGTTTCAGCGCGTCACAGCTGCACACGGTGGCCGTGCGCCTGCTGGAGTCGATGCGGGCCACGGCCTTCGCCCGGGGTGAGCTGTCGCAGGATCAGGTGCGGCATCTGCGGGCGGCGGCGGTCTCCTTGGGGGTGCCGCAGTATTTCGACGATCTGGTGCAGGCTCCGGCACCGCCCGCACCCGAGCCGGGGTCGGGGTCGTTCAGCCGCCCGGTGCGTAAACCCTCGCCACCGCCTCCGCCGCAGTGGCTGCCCCGGTGCGGGCATTGCCTCCAGGTCGGTCACTACACGTCGTCGTGTCCTCGGTTGCGTCGTCGTGGCCGGGGCGGCGGTGTACCGGGTGTGGGCCCGATCGAGCCGATCCGCCCGGTGTGATCGGCGCTGTCGCCGCCTCGCCTGTACCGCCGCCGCCATGACTGTCAGCGCATTTCCTTCACTACCAGCACATTCTCTCGACTACCAGCACATTTCCTTCACTACCAGCACATTTCCCTCACAGCCAGCACACTTCCCTCACTGCCACCCGCATTCATGTCTGCAACCAGTGAAGGAAACGTGCTGGCAGTCGAGGAAATGCGCTCCAAGGATTCGGCGATTGGCCATGCCGACGCCCCTGGTGGGGAAAGAATGTTCAGCTTCGTCGCCCAGCTTCTGTCGGCCCGTCGCATAGTGAACTACCCACCCAGGTCACAGGCTTGTTCGCCGGACAGCCGTAGAGTCCATGTGGCGAATCTCCACGGCAGGCTAGTCGGGTGTCCTTTTCTGACGGCCTGGTCCGTGTCCTGGTTGTCGGCGACGACGCTCTCACGGTCGAAGCACCCCGTCATTTCGCCGGTCTCCCTGATGGCTTCCCCTGCCACCGGTGCCATGTCGGACGGTGTGGCAACGGCGGATCAAGTAGCTGCATTGCGTCCTGACGTCGTGCTCATGGATATACGGATCCTGCGCATGGACGGAGTAGCGGCGATCGCCCGAGCCGACAAGTGGAAGCTCGCAGCACTCTCTCGAAGAGCCACCGCGGCAGTCGCCTCACCCCTAGCTTCTCAGGGGATCCGGCCTGGTAGGCGGTTCTCGACGGCGGTGGCACGACAAGAAGCGCAGGCAGCCCGCATCTCAGGAGGTCACGTTGGCGAGCTACCGACCGTCGTAGACAGATCTCTCCCTATCTGTATATTCTGACCATGTACAGAAAGGCGCATCATGGACGTCATACTTTCGCATACCAGTGGCGTGCCGCTGTATGAGCAGATCAAGACGCAAATAAAGATGAGTATCGCGCGAGGAGACCTGGAAGAAGGCGATGCCCTTCCCTCGGTTCGAGGGCTCGCCCGCGACCTCAGAGTGAGCGTCATCACCACCACCAGAGCATTCTCTGAACTGAGCACAGAAGGCTACATCATCAATATCCCCAAGAAGGGGAGCTATGTCGCAAAGCGGGACGAAAAAAAACTGCGGTCACAAGCATTGGACGAAATCCAAGAGCACCTTCGCAATGCGATCCAAGCATCTCGCCTGATCCCGCTCAGCGACAGAGAATTCCTTAAGATCGCAGAGACGCTACTGGAGGAGTAGGCATGTCTGCACTGTCCTACCAGGACATTGTCAAGGACTACGGAAATTTTCATCTCGGACCTGTGACGCTATCCATCCCCGAGGGATATGTCACCGGCTTGGTAGGAGTCAATGGAGCTGGGAAGACAACGCTGATCAAGCTGGCTTTAGGGCTCATCCATCCCACATCCGGCACGGTCAATACATGTAATCATGAAAAAATCGGAGTCATTTACGACACGCCGAGCATGAGCGGACACTGGAAGGTCATCGACTTCGCCAAGGTCATGCAGCGCTTTTACGCTTCTTGGAATCAGAGCGAGTTCGACCGTCTTCTCGAATGGGGAGGCATCGATAAGAGGAAGAAAGTAAATCAGCTGTCTCGTGGAATGGGAATGAAGCTCCAGTTCGCCACGGCTTTAGCTCATGACGCCAAATTCCTCATCCTTGACGAGCCGACATCCGGTCTCGATCCACTGGCTCGACATGAGCTCTTGGACATGATCGCCGACTTCATGATGGATGAGACGAACTCGGTACTGTTTTCCACACACATCACGTCGGACCTGGCGAGAGTCGCCGACCATCTTGTCCTGCTCCATCAGGGACAACTGATCTCGTCAGGATCAACCAGCGACATCTTGGACGAATACCGATTGGTGCGCGGTGCCTCCGAAGATCTCTGCACCGTCCAAGACCAGGTGGTCGGCCTTCGTCAGCATTCTGCCGGGTGGGAGGGGCTGATACGGACCGAGGACACGGTTGCGCTCAGCGGAAGAAATGCGCAGGTCCAGGAGCCCACTGTTGATGAACTGCTGATTCATCTCACTCAAGGAGCGACCCATGTCTAACCGCTGCTCTGACCTAGTTGAAGAACAAGATGTCCAACGGAGCGCAACGGGCCAACGCATCGTAGCGATGATTCATCTCGACATTCTGACCATCCGCGAAGCTTTAATCCAGTTCCTCCTCCTCGTCCTGGCCACGTCCGTTATCGCTGTGATTCACCCGGTCGACGCAGTAATAGCTGCCATGGCCGCGCTGGCGGCCATCACGATCATCAAACTACTGGCAGCGATCGACGAAAATAATCTTCATCTCTTGTACGGCTCGCTGCCAGCACTTCCGCACGAAGTCGTGGCTGCACATTATGCGCTAGGAGCAGGCGTGGTGGCTTTAAGCTCACTGCCCGCCATACTCATGTCCATCAGATCCCCACAATCAGATCTGGCCACGGCCGCTGGAATCGCAGCGAACTGCACAATGCTGTTGGTTGCCCTCTCCTTACTTCTTCCGGTGTATATAAGGTGGGGTACCCGGCGCGGGTCAACCGTCCTCCTGAGTGGCGCACTCTTGATAGGAGCCATACTCCTTTTCGTTCCCGGGGTGCTCCATGACGCGCCATTAGCACCGCCCCCCGAGATCATCAACCTGCTGTCAGCTGCGGCGATATTGCTGGGCGTCACCGCATACCTCGCTTCCTGCGCCGTAGCAGCACGCGTGTACTCCGCCATGGACCATTGAGCTTCACCGTCCGACCGATGGCGGCGAGCGGCCGTCTGAATGAGTACGACTGACATTCAAGGAAGCCCACTGAAAGTCCCTCTGGGGTGACCTTGTCGAGCAGGCTCTGCGAGGTGTTCCGTTTGGACCACTCCAGCGCACCAGAAAGTCCAGGTCAGCCAGATCGATCAGCGAACTTATGTGTTCCATTTGGACCACTTCGGTGTTCAGATCTGAACAGTTGCTGCCGATTCGGGTGTGCAGCACGACGGGTGAATTCCTCGTCGATCCTTCCTCAGCCTTTTCTCGGGAGACGTGTGTCTGGCCGGGCGACGACAAGGACTTTTCCATGGATGTCAACTCGCAGAGCCCGATTGTGCTCACTGCGGTCTATGACGAGTACCGCCGTTACGAACGGTATTTGGCGTTGGCTTTCGCGTTGGGCCTGGTCACGGTGGTGTCCTTGCTGTGCCAGAACCCGGCATGGCCTGCGTCGACGGCTGTCCTGGCTGTCGTGGCGATCGCTTTTCGTAAGTACCACGTGGTGGTACATCGGCTGATCGGTGCGCCCGGCCCGGCGGCGGACCAGGCGGTGCAGCTGTGGGGTACAGCTGCTCAGGCGTGCGTCTGGGGCGCGATCCCGATCGTCTTCGCCATGGGGGTCCTGCAGATCTACTCCTGAGGCTTCGGCTCTGCTGCGGCACGGCTGCCTCTTCTCACCCTGATACGCCGAGAGGCCCGACCTTTGGAAGGGGGTCGGGCCTCTCGGCGATGTCCGTGGACATTCAGGGCGGTGGCGGTGGGATTTGAACCCACGGTGGAGTTGCCCCCACACACGCTTTCGAGGCGTGCTCCTTTGGCCGCTCGGACACGCCACCGTCGACCAGACTACTAGAGCTGGAACGCGTCAGGAAATCCGGGTCGTCTTTTTCCAAGCGTTCCTTCTGTGTCGCCCGTGGTCGGCTGCCGGTTGCTGCAGCTCTCCCACGGCCGTGGGCCATCTGCTGTCCACCGCTGCTCACCGGGCCGTCCACCGCTGCTCACCGCACCCGTCCCTCACTGCTCACCGAGCCGGCCCATCGCTGCTCGCCGAGCTGTCACCGGCGTTCGTCGAAGAAGTCGAGCAGCAGCTGTCCGCATTCCTCGGCACGGACTCCGCCGACGACCTGGACGCGGTGCAGGGTGTGGCGGTCGCGGACGAGATCCCACAGGGAGCCACAGGCCCCGGCTTTGGGGTCCCAGGTGCCGAGGACGACGGTGTCGATCCGGGCCAGGGAGGTCGCCCCGGCGCACATGGGGCAGGGTTCGAGGGTGACGACGAGGGTGCAGCCGTCGAGTCGCCAGTTCTGACGACGCCTGGCGGCTTCGCGGAGGGCGACGATCTCGGCGTGCCCGGTGGGATCGTGGTCGATCTCCCTGGTGTTGGCGCCGGTTCCGATGATCTGTCCAGCCGGGTCGACGACGACGGCTCCGATGGGCACATCTCCCGCTTGACCTGCTGCTTCGGCGAGGTCGAGGGCGGCCTGCATCCAGTCGTCGTAGCGGCGGTCGTAACCGGTTGCATGCGCTGTCCGCTCGGACGGGGACGGATCTACTGAGGTCACACGTTAAGTTTGCTGTATGCGCGTGCATGTGGCCGACCACCCTTTGATCAATCACAAGCTGACCTATCTGCGTGACAAGCAGACGGATTCGCCGACTTTCCGCCGGTTGGCGGAGGAGCTGGTGACCCTGCTGGCCTATGAGGCGACGCGTGATGTGCGGGTCGAACCGAAGCCCATCGAGACCCCGCTGTGTTCGGCGACGGGGATCAAGTTGGCGAATCCGAAGCCGGTGATCATTCCGATCCTGCGGGCGGGGTTGGGGATGCTCGAGGGCATGGTGCGCCTGCTGCCGAGTGCGGAGGTGGGTTTCCTCGGCATGGTGCGTGACGAGGAGACCTTGGAGGTCAGCACGTATGCGAACCGGTTGCCGAAGTCGTTGACGGGCCGTCAGTGTTATGTGGTCGATCCGATGTTGGCGACGGGGCATTCGTTGGCGATGGCGATCGAGTACTTGGTGCAGTTGGGTGCTGAGGACATCACGGCGGTGTGCCTGTTGGCTGCGCCGGAGGGCATCGAGCACGTCCGTTCGATCTTCGACGGTCGGCCGTTGTCGGTGAATCTGGTGGTCGGCGGGGTCGATGACGGCCTCAACGAGCAGGGGTACATCGTTCCGGGTCTGGGTGATGCCGGTGACCGGTTGTACGGCGTGGTCTGATTCCTGTCCTGGTTCTTTCAGTGGATGCCGTCCGGGGTTCCCGGGCGGCATCGTCATTTCCGAGGTCGGTCCGGTGATGGCTCGGTCGGCCTGGCCGTCAGGCCGGGTCGTCAGGCTGTGCCGGTTCGATGCTGTTCGGTGATGTGCAGGACGTCGGCGGCGAAGCGTCGCCAGGTGTCGGTGTCGCGGGTGAGGCGGGCACGTCCGAGGTCGGTGAGGGTGTAGTCCTTGCGGCCGGGGCCGGATCGGGGTTCGACCCAGTTCGCGGTGACCTGTCCGGCGTCTTCGAGGCGGGCGAGGACGGGGTAGATGGATCCGCCGCGTAGGGCGCCGAAGCCTGCTTCGTCGAGTCGGGTGGCGATGGCGTAGCCGTGGAGGGGCCTGTCGGCGACCAGTCCGAGGATGATGATTTCGAGGCTGGCGCGTACCCAGGTCAGGGGGTAGGCCGTGCGGTCGTCGGCGTCCTTCATGCCCTTAAGTCTTGTTCGTACCTACATAGTGGTCAACGTGAGGAGGCTGGGCGGTTCTCCTCACGCAGGTCCCGTCGGGGCGGCGGACCGGCGCACGGCTGGTGTCGCGCCCGGAAAGGACCGATATCAGCCCTTAGGCTGCCCGTGGAGTCCACACGTGTCGTTCTTGGGAGATCACGCATGCCTTCGCAGGTCAAGCGGTTCTTGATATGGGCCTTCTGGGCATTCGTCATCTATGCGATCGTCACCTCCCCGGACAGAGCGGCTGACATCATGCGGTCGACAGCGGCCATCATCACGAACGCCTTCCACAACATGGGGGTATTCTTCGACCGCATCTTGAACCGGTGAATGGGCAGCTGAGGCTGGGGCGACGAAGGCGGTGAGCAGACATGCCACTGTTCGGCGGGGTCGACGGCACGCCCCGCACGGTGGCGCGTTATCTCGTCGACGACGAACGGTGCGTGGTGGCGACCAGACGGCACTGGGTGGTCTTGGTGGAGCCCTGGTTGAGTGCTCTGGCCTCTTTCCTCCTGGTGGCCTGGTTGGCTTTCGAGGTGGTCGATCCACGTCCGGGTCGCCTGGTGGATCTGCTGTGGTGGGTGTGGTTCGCCGTGGTGGGTCGGGCCCTGTGGCTCACCTGGGATCGGCAACGCACCTGGTTCGTGGCGACTGATCGCCGGTTGTTGTTGATCTACGGGTTGGTGATTCGACGGGTGGCGATGATGCCCTTGGCGAAGGTCACTGACATGAGTTATCACCGCACGCCGCTGGGTTGGCTGATGGGTTTCGGCGATTTCATCTTGGAGAGTGCCGGGCAGGACCAAGCGCTGCATCGGATCCGGTTCGTTCCGCGCCCTGATCCGACGTATCGGGCGATCGTCGACGAGATCTTCCACCGGGACGGTGAGGACGGCGGCTACGTCGACGACCGGGAGCGGGACGGGGTTCACATGGTGGAGGACGCCGATGGCCGGTGGGTCGAGGTGGAGGACGATCCGACGAGCCGGTTGGCGATGTCGTCGTCGACGAGCCGATGGCAGGACATGCAGGTCGTGCAGACGTATCCGCCGAGGGGATTCCGGGCGCGGGTGTCACGGCGCAAGCACCGGGTCGCTTCGTGGCTGGGGCTGGAGTCGCCGGGCGAGCCGATGCAGCGGATGTCGTCGCGGGATTCGTCGAGGGTCGATCGCCGTGGGGGCCCACCGCACGAGCGGTGATATCGGCGGCATGTCGACTTCGGCGTCGGCTTCGGCGGCCGTGCACCCCCCCAGCCCCAGGTCAGGATTGGCCGGGCACTCCGGCTCCGGTCGGCGGCAGGTTGGGGTTGTCGCCGGGGTTGAGGGCTTCTTCGGTGGCATTCTTCCGGGCGATCTCTTCGGCGCGGGCGGCGTCACGGCGGGCGCGTTCGGCGGGGTTGAGAATCTCTCGTGGGCTGAGCAGCTGGTAGAAGCCGAGGGCGTTGCCCCAGTTGTCGGAGAAGTTCGCGAAGCCGACGACGTCCTGGATGATGACCGTTTCCCCGACGGGGACGTCGACGTCGGTGAGCCGTTTGACGGCGATGTCGATGTCGGCCACTTCGAGGCGTACCCGGGCATTGTTGGCACCGGGCCGGTCGTGTCCGGTGGAGATCTGGAGCCAGGCTCCGGGTGCGATCTGCCATTCGAGGAAGTCGTCGAGCGGCGCCGTGTCGGGCCCGTGCCCGAAGACGTGGGTGTAGAAGTCGAGGACTTCGTTGAATTCGCCCGCGTTGAGGGCGATTGTCAGGCCTCGGACGTCATCCATATGTCCAGAGTAGGTCACTGGGGGTCCGCAGTCCGGGATCGTCGGCATGCGATGGGGGCTGTGCCTCAAGTCGGTTCGTTGTGCACCGAATGGAGTGTCATGCGCTGTGTCACCGTCCGGTGGCCGGTATGTCGCACGACCACCGATCGGGGAGCGAAATGACTGTGTGGGGGCTGGTGTCGACGGTGGCGGTGGCGGTGGCGATGGTGGCGGCGGCGCTGGCTTTCGCGGTGTATTCGGGGGCGGCTCGGCGGACGATGGCGGCGGCGACGGGGCTTCGGGTGGACCTGTCGATGCCTCCGGCGTGGGCGCTGGATGTGTCGGCGGCGCAGTTCGCGGTGTCGGAGTGGGTGCCGGTGGCCGGTGATGGCGAGGTGAACCGTCAGCATGTGCGCCCGGAGCATCCGGCGGTGTCGGTGGCGGCGGTGCCGGGCTTGCGGGGTGGCAGTGAGGTGCACATCTGGTTGTCGGGATGGTCTTTGCGGTGGGGCCTGGTGCGTCATGTGGCGGTGGCGCGCCGACAGATGGCTGTCTTGGCGGAGGTCTTGCGGACGGCGGATCGGGCTTTTGACGCTCCGGTGCCGAATGACGAGTCGGCGCAGGTGGTTCAGGTGTTGTCGCAGCGGGCGTCGGGGCGGGGTTCGGCTGCGTGAGCTCGGCGTGTCGACGGACGGATGCCTCGTCCTTGTTGGACGCTCAGTTTGTTTGAACCATATCCATCGGACAGATGGATGAAAAAGAGTTCTTCTGCTGGACGAATGGCCCTATTCGACCGCCATTGGGCGCACATCTCGACCGCTCACCCCACCCATGACCCCTAATCCGACATATCGCACACCTGGTGGCCAATGGGCTCCGGTAGCCTCCCGCCTCAACCGACCTGAACGACATCGTTGCCGCGCGACGCCATCGACGGGACGGGATGCGACACCTTCATGTCGCAGAACCACCCATGGCGAACGCCTACCGGCGGCCGTCATGTTTCATGTCCACCCAGCCAAGGAGTCCCGACATGCGCGTCATGCGGACGAAGTCGATCGAGCAGTCGATCGCAGAGACGGATGAACCGGAGTTCCAGCTCAGGAAGCAGCTCACCGCGGTTGATCTCACCGTTTTCGGTATCGGCGTCATCATCGGTGCCGGCATCTTCACCCTCACCGGCCGGGCCGCTCACCTGTATGCGGGCCCGTCCATCGTCATCAGCTTCGCGGTGGCCGCTTTCGCCTGCGGCCTGGCAGCCCTCTGTTATGCCGAATTCGCTTCTACCGTCCCGGTTTCGGGCTCCGCTTATACCTTCTCGTATGCGACTCTCGGCGAGCTGGTCGCGTGGATCATCGGATGGGACCTCCTCCTGGAGATGATGCTCGGCGCGAGCGTCGTGGCGCAGGGGTGGTCGCAGTACTTCGTGGTGCTGCTGTCCAGGGTGGGGATCACCTGGCCTGCGTCTTTGGCGCCGGGCTCGTGGTTCGATCTGCCGGCTTTCCTCTTGGTCGTCGTGCTGACTGCGTTGATCGCCTATGGCATCAAGGAGTCGATGCGGGTCAATTTGATCCTGGTGGCGTTGAAGTTGTTCATCGTGCTCTTCGTGATCGTGGCGGGCCTGTTCTACGTCAACGCCTCGAACTACTCCCCGTTCATCCCGGAGGCGAAGGCGTCCGCCGAGGTCGGCGGTTCGTGGCTGACGGCTCCGCTGGTGCAGACGCTCTTCGGTTTCACGCCGACGACCTTCGGGTGGGGCGGTATCTTCGCGGGCGCGTCGATCGTCTTCTTCGCCTACATCGGTTTCGACGTGGTGGCGACGACGGCCGAGGAGGCGAAGAATCCGCAGCGTGATCTGCCGATCGGCATCATCGCGTCGCTGGTGATCTGCACGGTGTTGTACATCGCGGTGTCTTTGGTGATCACCGGCATGGTTCCTTATGAGCAGATCAACCCGAAGGCGGCGTTGGCGACGGCGTTCGAGTCGGTGGGCAGGCCTGCTTATGCGACGTTGATCGCGGCTGGTGCGGTGGCGGGTCTGTGCACTGTGGTGATGACGTTGATGATCGGCGCGACGCGGGTGACTTTCGCGATGTCCCGTGACTGGCTGCTGCCGGCGTCGTGGGGTGTGACGAGTTCACGGACGGGCACTCCGGTGCGCCTGACCTTGGCGATCGGCTTGTTCGTGGCCTTGGTGGCGGGTTTCACGCCGATCGGCACCTTGGAGGAGATGGTCAACATCGGTACGTTGACCGCTTTCATCCTGGTGTCTTTGGCGGTGCCTGCATTGCGTCGTAAGCGCCCTGATCTGAAGCGTTCTTTCAAAGTGCCGGGTAGTCCGGTGTTGCCGGTGTTGTCGGCGGTGGCGTGTTTCTGGTTGACCTTGAATCTGTCGGTGGAGACGTGGATTCGTTTCGTGGCGTGGATGGCTTTGGGCCTGGCGATCTATTTCGCTTACGGGTACCGGAATTCTCGTCTGGAGAAGAATGCGCCGACGGCGGAGGCCCAGGACGCAGCTCGGCATGAGCACCATGGCGGCAACCCCGCCGTGGGTGGCGACTTCTGATCCGCTCCAACGATTTTCGCAATACGGACATGCGGATGTGCGTCATCGTCTTTGTCATTTCTCACCCACATGGGTCGAACGTCCGCTAATCTGGAGGTGTCGCCTTCGCCAGGGGCGACAATCTTGGCGGTGACGCGCCAGGGATGACCGTCGGAGCCCCCACTTCTTCTGAAGTGGGGGCTCCGATGATTCTGGAGCTTTATCGGGTGCTCGTCGGTTTCTTCACCAAAATTCGCTGTTGTCTGCGACTGTACCCATGGGCGAGGAATGGCAGAGTGTTATCCGTTCGTGTTTGTCGTATGACTGTCAGGGGTATGGCACGGCGAGCCCGTCTCGTTCGGGTCGTATCTGAGGCTCCCTGGGACCTCCAGCCCTAGGCCGTCGGATCCCGGCGTCGCGTGGATCGGCGGCACCGTCCTCACCTTGGCGGTGTGATGGCAGGCATGGGCGGCGGCTCGTCGCTGGTCTTACTCCCTGGCCGGCGGCGGGCCGTTCTTCGTGTTTCCGGCGGGGGGACGTCGGGGCATGGCAAATCCCCCATTCGAGTGGACGAATGGGGGATCTGCCGCACCTGAGGCTCCCTGGGACCTCACAAAGACCAGGCTGCCGCCACTCCCGGCGTCGCGAGGATCGGCGGCACCGTCCTCGTCTTAGGTGCAGGCTTACGCAGTGGCGGCCCGCCGCAAGTCCGTTCTGTTTGACGAATGGCTTGTGGCGGGCCGCTCCTGTGTCACTTCCTGCGACCTTTCGCTGGGCCTAGAAGTGTCAGAGCTTCATGGCCTTGTAGGCGTCCAGGGCCAGGTACTGTCCGGTGCCATTGCGCGGCACGATGGAGATCGTGATGGGCGCTCCGGTGTCGGGCAGTGCCAGGCGGCGCAGCAGCTGCTTGTACGGCTGGTCGAGGGTGCCCTTGGAGCTGAAGTCGGCCCAGTTGGTGCCGTTCACCTTGAGGGTGCCTGATCCGCCGTTGGCGAAGACGGTGCCGTAGAGGTCGAAGTGCTTCGTCCCCGCGGGCAGGGTCAGTGTGGCGACCCCGTTGTATCCGATCATCGCCGAGTTGTTGAAGTACGGCAGGTTGAGGTTACGCATGTCCGTCCACGATCCGACGAAGGTCGCGGTGGAGCTGTTGAGATCGATCCAGCCGGTGGTGTCTTCCCCGACGGGGCCGGGGAAGGTGACATCGCTCTGCGCCTTGGTGGAGACCACGCTGTTGGAGTCCTTGGCGGTGACGTAGATGCGGTAGTGGTCACCGGGCATCGCGATGAACGGCGAGGATGTGGCTGTGGTGTCCTTCAGCCAGGCGATCTCCGGGCCCATGGTGCCGTCGGCGTTGATCTTCTGGTAGCTGGTGGTGTAGCTGACGGCGTTCGGGGCCGACCAGGTGAACATCGTGGTGGGGAACTGGGCCCCGGCGACGATCTGGTTGGTCACGGTGACGACGGAACCGGTCGGGTTCTTGAAGTCGAGGGTCCAGGTTGTCGGGGCACCGTCGGCGAAGGTGAACCCGCTGGCCGGCATCGCCTTGACGACGATGCTGGTCTTACCTGCGCTGGACTGCGGCTTGCCCAGGGTGGCCGGGTCAGCAGCGACGCCGTCGACGTACCAGACAACGCCTTCCTGCACAGGCAGGGTGTAGGTGTCGGTGGTGTTGGTCGGCGTCATCGGGGTGATGGGGCTGGCGGTACCCGGCTTAAAGGTCCACGGAGCTGGTGCGCTGCCGTCAGGGTTGGGGGCGATGACGTAGACCGAAGAAGCCGGACGTGCCTTGACCGTGACGATCCCGGAGTAGGGCAGTGCCTTGCCGAGGTCGGTGGCGGCGATGTCCTTGGTCACGCCGTTGGCGTCGGTCACCGAGTAGATCACCGTCGGGTCGTTCGGGAAGGTCAGCGTGTAGCTGCTGCCGCCGGCGACCGGGGTCTGGATCGGGGCTGTGGGGGTGATCACCATCGAATTGGTGAAGTTGTAGTCCCAGGCGCTGGTGACCGGGTTGCCTTGCGCGTCGTTGGCCAGCACAGCAGTCGTGTCGTTGGCAGATGTCCGCACCCATACATGGGTGTAACTAGCCGGGTCGACATTCGCCCCCATAGCTTTCTGAAGGTCAGTCAGACTGACAGTCTTGCCGTACCAGGTGAAGTCAACGAAACGCCATTCTCCTGCCTGAGGCTGAGTCGTTCCTGAAGTGATCGCGAACTCATACCCCTTGAGTCCTGATTGCATTGCAGGGAAAGTGACTGCGTCGTTGACCAGACCAGTGGCGTCGATCCACTTCGGGCCTTCCGGAGTTACCGCCGAGCGGTTGTCGAAGACCTGAGTCCACGTCGTTTTGGTGACCTTCGTGGTGTCGATCGAGTAGTTGTTCGCAGTGTCAGCAACAGCGGTGAAGGTGTATGTCTCTGGAGGAAGCGTGGTGAAAACTGGAACCTGAGTACCCAGCCGTGAATCTGTCGACGAGTAAGTCACTGATGGACCAGGAGTCCCATCCTTACGAGTGCTGGTAACGGTCCACCCCAGGCCGTCAACCTTAGGAAGGACGTAGTAGTCCGCATTACCAGGTCCGTCGACCAAGGTGGGCGCAGGAATGGCGGAAATCTTAATGGTGTCGGTGAAGCTTGCAGTCACAGTTTTGATCGCAAGACCTGCTGCATCAAACTTGTGGGTGGTATCAGTGATGCCAAATATTTTCATCGGCACATTTGCCGCCAAATCAGCAGGGCGCGTAATTGATGTTGCCCCTGCAGGCACTTCCACCAAGCCAGTAGCGGGATTTCCAGGAGTAGTATTCGCCGCAACGGCCGCTCTCGCCGATACCAGATCTGTTGGGTCGACGAGGTCTCCCTTTGTGCTGTAGAAGTAAGTCACGCCAGGGATGTTCGTAAGCGTAACTGTGTCGCTACTCTTCCCGTCTCGATCGTTTACCACTGGAGCGACCCAATTAACTTGGGCCTTATTATCGAGCACGAACGAGAATGACTTGGTGATTCCCGTATATCCAGTGGCTGGCGCCGCTGTTACTTTAACTTCGACTGCACTGTTCACAGTCAGGACGGCTTGCGCATCAGGCCCAGCGCTCTCAGGCCAGATGATGCCATGGGTCGTACCATCGATTGTCGCCCCTGAAGTGTTTGCCACGTTCGCCGCAGCCCCGGTTCCAGCACTGTCAGTGACAGTCCAGGTAATTCCGGTTCCCTTGGTAACCGTGATAGTTCCTCCAGCTGTCGCCGGGGCAGCTGCCAACGTAGCAGTAGGCGGAGGAATGGACTGAACGGAGCAAGTCGCGTCCGTGATGTTAGCAGCAGTCACTACATTGTCAGAAACTTTTGTGCCATCTGGATCATAAATTGCGAGGTCCAGGGCCAGCCCTTTAACTCCGGAGGTGACCGTCGCATCATAATCAGCAGTAGCAAGGTAATAACGAACCGTCTTACCGTCGGCTGAAAGCACTACCGCGCCCGCCGCAACAGCAGTCGTTGTAACAGCATCGTTCGTATTCACGGTAGCGTTTGACCCACCCTTAATCGTGTAAGTGCCGGTCTTTGCGGGGAAAGTTATGTAGTCCAGCCCAGCACCGCCACAGACGTTGGTGAGGGTGACGTCAGCTGCTGCCGCCTGCGCCGCGAGGGGCATGGCCGTCATGCCCGCGAAGGCGAGGGCCATGGTTGCCGTTGCGGTGAGAAGGCGCTTGCCAGATGTGTGAGACAAGGTGCTCTCTTTTCTTACGTGCCCCGCGCAGGGTCATGCGCAGGACGGCCAGGGATGACGGCAACAACTATTGCCACATTTGCCAAGATTTGGAAGTCGAGAAGCAAAAAACATGGCTATTTCTCGCATCATGAAATGGTCATTCGTCCATGACGAACGTGTGAATAAGAATCCCTCACGGTCACAGCAATATCACGCCCCCGTGAACGAATTCATACATGTCAAGCACCGACACCACGTCCGGAATACCAGGAACCTGAGCGATAACATCCCCGGTTTTCGGCTTCACCACGCCGATATACCGCCGATAAGCCCGGTGAACAACGCAACACCGACCATTCATCCCGGGCGAACAACCGCCCGCATCACCGGAGAGGGACGCCATGTGGGAACACCGCGAGAGCCGCATCACCGACGCGCTGGCCCGCGACGAACTCCACTACGCACTCGCCCTGTCCGGCTCCCTCCAATGGGGCACCACCAGCACCCTCGTCCTGCCCCCGCTGAACGCCCGCAGCACCCCCGACGAAAACCCACCGGTCAACCAGTGAGCTTGTTCAACACCTCGTCCTTCGCGTAGACGTCCTTCGCCATCGCCCGGGTCACACTCGTCACCGGCATGATCAGCCGCGTCCCGACCTCACGCTTCCCCGTCGACAGGCTCTGCTTGTCCAAGTTCGGGCGGTCCTTCTTCGTCAGATCCGACACGAAAGTCGCCAACTCCGCGCCGACCCGGTCCTGGTCCTCCCACGTCGTCGCCGCCAACTGGCCCGCCATCAACGCCCGCACACCCTCAGCGGACGACCCGGCACCCACCACCACCGGCACCGACTTCTTCAACTCGGCCACCGCCTTCACCGCCGCGAGCGCCGCCCCGTCGTGCTGGGCGACCAGTGCCTCCGGTGCGCTGTCGGTGTAACGGTCGCGGAAGAGCTGTTCGACGGCTTTGCCGATCTCGCCGCTCTCGACGGCTGCCCGGTCGAAGTCGGTGCGTCCGCTGGGGAACTCGATGAGTTTCTGGTCTTGTTTCGGTTTGAGTTCGGCGATGGTGGCGTCGAACTGGAGTCGTGCGGTGACATCGTCCTTGCGTCCGGCGAAGATCTCGACCCGGGAGGGTTCGCCGGGGCGTCGTCCGGCGACGGCGGTGGCGACGGCTTCGCCTTGGGCTTTGCCGCGGGCCGAGGGGTTCGAGCCGACGTAGTAGTCGATCGATTCGCTGTTGCGGGGTAGTGCGCCGGTGGCGATGACGACGACGCCGGCTTTCTTGGCCTGGGAGAGCCGTTCGGCGATCCGTCCGCCGTCGAGGGCGTCGACGACCAGCACTTGAGGTTTTTCCTCCAGGAGGAGTCCGACGAAGTGGTCCTGGTCGTCGGGGCGGTCCGACATCCGTGAGATGACCTTGAAGCCGGCTTTCGTGAGTTCGGCTTTCACGGAGGCTTCCACGCGGCTGCCGAGTGGCAAGGCCAGGGCGACGGATGAGCCTGCGGCGATCGGGGCGTAGGGCGGCGGGGTCGCCGAGCTCGCTGACTCGCCGCCCTTGTTCTCGCGGGTCGAGCAGGCCGCGGACGTGGCGACCAGCGCGGCTGCCACCGCGACGGTGAAGAGTTTTGTCCCACCTGTATTCACAGCACGCACAGTTCGGCTCCCACCATGACGAGAAGAACACGGACATCGGGTGCCTGGCTGCTGCGGCGTCAACACCGCACCCCCGCAGCACGCCGTCCCCTTACAGAGCACCCTAACCGCGCATACCCGGACAAAGCGTGACTAAAACACTGGAATCGGTCAGTGCATCGGCGGTGCCCGCTCACACAGCGGGGAAGATCACGAGTCACTGAGGGCGGCTCGCTAGGCTGACGGCCGTGAACCGGACCCAATCCCTCCGCCTTCTCTGGTGTGTCGTCGCTCTCATCGCCGTCGGTGGGGCCATCGCCCGGCTCACCGGACTCGACATCCAGAACTATTGGATCGACGAGATCTTCAGCGTCCGCCAGACTGACAGCTCGCTGCTCAAGGTGTTGCGTGTCGGTCGGACGGAGGTCCACCCGCCCACCTACGCCCTGCTCCTGCATGTGTGGGTGCTCCTCGGCGGCAACACCACCGCGTGGACGCACCTGCTGTCGGCGTTGATCTCCATCGGCGGTATCGCCGTCTCCTACCTGGCCTTGCGTCGGTCGTCATTGCCCGATGTCGCCCGCGCGATGATCGTCATCGCCACCGCGTGCAGCGGCTTCTCCCTGGCCTATGCCCAGGAGACCCGCGCCTACTCGCTGATCTGGTTGGCAGCGGTCGGCACCACTGCCACCACGCTGATGATCGTCGAGCAGCTCTCGGCTGCGAAACTCGCCGCGTCCGCCGGGCCCGACGCGCCCACTGCACCCGACGGTGATACGGCCGCTGCGACGGCTTCGTCCGCTGAGATGGCTCCGGCCGCGACCGGGGATCAGAAGGCCCCTGAAGGTGGCGTTGAGAAAACCGATCAGGCGAAAGCCGACCGCAAGATGTGGCTCCCCTGGATCATCTGGGGTCTCCTCGGCTCAGCCGGTCACATGTTCGGCGCGATCCTCGTCATCGGCGCCGCCGCGACCCTGCTGTTGATGTTCCACCCGTCGTGGAAGAAGATCCTCATCGCCACCGGGATCGCCATCCTGCCCCAGATCAGCTGGGTCGGATTGGGCCTCGCCATCACCCCCAAGTTCGCCAATGGCGCGAAATGGGCCCCGGCGCCGGATGGTGAGAGCGTGCTCCAGCTGTTCCGCAACACCTTCGCGTGGGGGCCGCTCACCCAGGTCGAGGACGGTTTCTACTTCCACGGCATGACCGGGATCATCATCTTCGGCGGCATCCTCGTCCTGGCCCTGCTGGTCCGCGCCGCCATGGTCGCCACCAGCGGAGGCGCGCTCAATGCCCCGGCCGTCCCCGACGCCGAACCCACCACCGAAGATTCCCTGAACCACGCCGTCATCGCCCTGGGCATCCTCACCACCGGCACCATCGTCGCCGTCTACGGAGTCAGCCAGATCGAACACCTGTGGCTGCTCCGCAACATGATCGTCGTCGCCCCCGCCCTCAGCTGGCTGGTGTGCCTGCTCGTCGTGCTCCTGGCGCCGCGCGGAGCCCTCCGCATGGTGTTCGCCTCGGCGACCGCGATCGCCCTGGTCGCCTCCATGGTCAGCGCAACCGCTGCGCAACGCATCCCGTACAAGACCGGTTTCCGTGACGCCGTCTACGACATCATGCGGTTCCGCCAGGCCCACCCGGACGGCTTCGTCCAACACAATGTCGACAGCTGGTGGCTCCTCGGCACCGACCATCCCCGCGACGACAACTCGATGAACAAGATCCTGCTGCCCGGGCAGCGCATCTCCCCCGGGCCCTTCCCGAAGAACATCGTGCGTACCGACAAGCCCACCCTCGTCGTCGGTATGCGGCTGCACCTGCGCGACAACGAGAAAAAGGGCCGTTACATCATGGACAGCCTCGGCGCCGACCGGTGCCGACAGATCATGCACAAAGACGTCACCGTCATCTGGTGCGATGCCCCCACCTCGGCGAACCCCAACCCGACGGCGAAACCGGCCCCCGACTGGCCCCGCCCCTGAACACTCCACGCTGAACCCCTGACGTCGACACCATCGACCCGGACATGCTGGTGGGCCGCCCCTACGGGACGGCCCACCAGCATCTGTGATCCCCCAGGATCAGCGTTTCACCACGATCGCCTCGGCGGCTTGGTCATGCCAGCCCCGGTTGCGCCCGGTCGAGTCGAAGAAAACCGAGAAGGCCCCCAGGCAGAAGAAGGAGTTGGTCACAGACAGGATGAAAAGACGCAGCACGCCTTTCCAGAACCCGATCTGCTGCCCGTCAGCAACTCGCACCACTCGTATTCCACAGATCTTCTTGCCCCACGTGGCGCCTTGGACTCCATCGAAATACCCGTAATAGGCGTACGGGAGGAGTATGCCGATGAGGAAGCCCAACACTCCGGCGACCGAAGAAGAACCGCTCTTCCCCCCACCGCCTATCGCAATCAGGATGCCCAGCACGAACACGAGAACGAACAAGCCCACGAAAATGAAGAAGCCATCCACCAGCAGTGCCAGGACACGCATCCCCGGCGATGCGGGCTGCACCTGAGGGCCGGCCTGACCGTACTGTGACTGCCAGGCCGGGGCGCCCGCCCCGTAGTTCGGCTGCGCCCACACACCCTGCTGCGGGTTTTGACCAGCAGGTGCCGCGTACTGGCCGTACTGCGGCTGGCCGTACTGAGGCTGCCCCTGCGGTTGGCCGTATTGCGGCTGCTGCGGTTGGCCGTATTGCGGCTGCTGCCCGTACTGCGGCTGTGCCTGCGATGGCTGGCCGTACTGAGGCTGCCCGGCCGGAGCCTGCCCGTACTGCGGCTGCTGGCCGGCAGCCGCCGAGGATTCGGAACCCCCGTATCCCGGCTGGCCCCACTTCGGGGCACCCTGCTGCGCAGAGTTGTTCCCCTGAGAATCAGCGTTCTGCTGTCCCTGCATCGACGGCCACGAAGCCACCGGCCCAGACGCCGGCGGCTGCTGCCCCCCGGAATTGTGCTGCGGCGGCCCTGTCGGCGTGCCAGTCATCGTTGTCCTTCCTGTACTGATGGGTGAGCCGCGAAGCATCTGAATGCGAAGTCGCGCTACGGGCGTTCCCAGTATCAGGCCCTTCGCCCTGCTGCCACGGCCCAGCACTCCGAAATCGACGATGAGCTTGACCTAATCCCTTGCTATGGAATATTTCTCATACAAAAATTGGCGATGCTCCCGCATCCGGAAACACACAGCCCGCCACGCCCCACCTGAATTGCACCTCGGCCACCACCACAGGACACGGCCCGAAGGCTCTGACCAGCCGATTCGCCTTAGGCGCCTTCCGGCGGGTAGCATCAATGCTCGTTCCCCGGTCTCACCGAGGAGCAGGCGCCCGTAGCTCAACGGATAGAGCATCTGACTACGGATCAGAAGGTTAGGGGTTCGAATCCCTTCGGGCGCGCTCTGTGTTGAGACAGAAAGCAGGCCCTGATCAGCGGAAACGCTGGACAGGGCCTTTTGCTTGTGCGCTTTCACCGGCGTCGGCCGCTCCTCGACCAGTTATCTGACCAGTTATCCGCCCGACATACTCACGGGCGCGGGCAGCGGCGATGGCGATCACCGCCGTTACCGCAGTAGCAGGCTTGCTACGGGCGCTGACAGGCTCGCCACAAGGGGAGGCACCGCCGTGATCGCCACGATCCACCTAGTTGTCCATCCACTGCCGACCTGGCTACTGGCCATCTTCGGTGCGGCGATGGCGGTGAGTGTCGGGCTGACCTTTGTGAATGCATGGCACCGCCACAGCGAACGACTGGCGGTCGAGGCCCGATGAGTCTGCTCACCACGGCACAGGTCGCGGAGCTGGTCGGCGTCAAGGCCACCAGCCTTCGCGGCCTGGTCAGCCGCCTACGTCAGCAAGGCGTCGAACTCCAGGCACCCAAGGAGCAATGGCCCGACAAGCGCACACCGATGTACGACGAAGCGGTCGTCCGCGCATGGATGGACGCCCGCCCCGGTCAAGGGAACTGGACCAGGGGCGAGAGCCGCCGAGGCGGACGATAGGCGGAGCGCCGTATGGAATACCTACCGAAGGGATGGATGAAATGACCACTCCAACTCTGGCCGTCACCGCCAAACGGTGGCAGGGCGGCTGGGAGCTCCACATCGACGGATATGGAGTCACTCAGTCCCGCACGCTTGACCAGAAGGCCGCGGAGCGTGAAGTCCACGATTACATGACCCTGGAGACCGGCCAGAAATGCACTGCACCGGTCGCACTAACCGTCGACTGACCGGACGCGGACAGTGAGATTCCCTGAGAAATCAGGGCTTTTTCTGTGCCTCTCGAACCGCAATATTAGTGATCATCGGAGTTGCTACCGCGATCGACCTGGGCAGCCGGGCGGTAGTAGACATCAGGACCGTGATCACTGGCTACGAGGGTCGGCATCGCCGAGACAAGTAGCCCAGCGGCCCCGGGAAAAAAGGAGTTTCCCGGGGCCACCCACTCAACGTTACTCACCGATCCCCTCGTGACGAAAAGAGAGAAAGATGCTCAAACGCTTGATCATCCGGGACGCCCTCCCCGTGCTCGGAATGCTCGCGGCAAAGGCGGCCGCGCCCCAGGTCATCCCCTGGTGGGCCGTGGGCCTGATCGTCCTCCTGGCGGCCGTCGATGTAGCCGTGCGCTACTGGGCCGACCGCATGAAGCGCCAGGATGTCGAGGGGACGCCCCAAAGCCAGCAACGGCGACAAGAAGCAGTGACACAGAAGGGCCCGGCATGACACCGGGTCCTTCCTTTACGCTGCGCCCTCCCACATACGCGAGAGTGTCTGCCTAGATGTACTGACCCGAGAGGTTGGTCAAGCGGGTGACTGGGGGCTGGTTCCCGCAGGCGGTGTGGGGTCGGTGGTGGTTGTACTCGTGGAGCCATCCTGCCAGGGCGTCGCGGCGTTCGGTCTCTGAAGGGGTAGCAGCGGGCGTAGCCCCAACCGTCGGCCATGGTCCGGTGGAACCGTTCGATCTTGCCGTTGGTCTGCGGCCGGTACGGGCGGGTCCGCTTGGGTGTGATGCCGAGCTCGGCGCAGGTGTCGCGCCACAGGAACGAGACGTACGGCGAGCCGTTGTCGGACAGGACCCGGTGCGTGGTGATGCCGCGGGCGGCGAACCAGCCGACCGCGCGGCGCAGCACCCCGGTGGCGGTGAGCGCGGTCTCGTCGTCGTGGACCTCGGCGTAGGCGACGCGGGAGTGGTCGTCGATGACGGTGTGCACGAACGCGTGACCCATCTTCGGACCGCGGTGGATACTGCGCGGCTTGTCGGGCGTGGCCACGCGGTTCTTCTCGCCTTGCTGGCGGCCGACGTACCGCCACCCGCCGCCATCAGGGATGTTCCCGAACTTCTTGACGTCCACATGAAGCAGGTCACCTGGTGCAGCGTGTTCGTAGCGGCGGACGGGTTCGCCGGTGGCGTCTTGGCCGGCATCGTGTGAGGCCGACTCGGACGGTCGGTCATCGGTTCACCGGCGCGGTACCGCTCGGCCCACCGCTTCACGGTCGGCCACGCGACCTGGAACCGGGCGGCGACCTCGCGGGTCGGGTCGCTGGTCAAGAGCCTGCGGTCCTCGTTCGCCGTGCACCAGGCGACACCGAGGGCATCTGTGATCCGCATCATGGACAGGTGCGCGACCACGAGCGATTCGAGTGCCCAGGTCAGCGCGGCCTTGGTGAGCTTGCTGCGCGGTGTCAGTGAAGCTAGCGTCACGCAACGTCGAGGTCTTCTCTTGGATGAGCGGTGTAGAAACCTTCATCCTCGGAAGGCCTCGACGCCTACCCCGGCATCGACGCGACCACGGTCATGGACCCCACCGAAGCCATCAACGGACGAACTTCGAACATCTCCGTGTCCGCCACTCTCCATCCTTGTCAGGCCATTCCTGAGACATCAGACTGCTCGCCGAGAAGATAATCCGGAACAATTCCGAGAATCACTCGACTCGCCCATCCTCCTCAGAACCCTCCTCAGAATCTATTAGTTTCCTGGCCCTAATCTCACTGAACAATCGCAAAAAACCAAGAATAGCGCCAATAGCTGCAGGAATCACGACATTTCTGATTGAGTCATCGGGCCATATTATCCTATACACTACCACCGCGAAGGCGAAAGCGACAAGGATCAGAATCGCCCGGACTATCTCTACCATCAGAGAGTCTTCGCAAGCTGTCCTACAAACTTCCTTCCAGCCATTCCAGGGATAGCGCCGGCAGCAGCCCCTTTCACACAGTCGAATCCAGGCCTGTCGCTCCCATCGAGCGCTGAACCAACGAGATTACCCACACAGCCAGCGCCAATAGCAGCGCCTATTAGGCCCCCTGGAGCACCACCAAACAGAAGGCCGTACCCAGCACCAATAGCTGCACCCGCGACGCCACCCATAACCGTCAGAGTGATATGCCCCAGGTCATCCCAGAAAGACTCTCCGGTGGGGTCGATCTGGTTGCAGCAGTTGCCGCCGGCGTAGAGGTAGTTGTTCTTTTCTTTGCCGGAGGGGTCGGGGGTGGCGAAGCGGCCGGTGGCGGGGTTGTACCAGCGGACGCCGAATCTGGTGAGGCCGGTGGTTTTGTCGTACAGGCCGCCGGCGTAACGGTGGATGTTGTAGCCGGCCACCGTCCCGGTTTCGGCGGTGGCCCGGGGGACGCCGTACGGGTCGTAGGAGTAAGACCCGATGAGTGCGCCTCCATCGTTGGCCAGGCCGATGATCGTGCCGAGGCGGTCGGTGAGGAACCAGGCCTGCCCTTCGGGAGCGACGTACCCGATGTTGGCCCCTGAGGGGTGGGTGATGTAACGGATGGTCTTGCCGCCCACGTTCTGGCTGGACAGGGCCAAGCCGAGGATGGAGCGGGCGTAGGTGGCCTTGGGTCCGGACAGGAGCTGGTTGTACAGGCCCGGGTTGGTCCCGCTGTACCCGTAGGACAGGGACGCCCCGGCCACGGTCATGGACGTGACATTCCCGACCGCGTCGGTCTGCTGGCCGGTGCGTGCGGGGATGGCGGAGCCTGCAGGTCCACCCGGGGCGTTGATCTCGTTGCCGTTCTTGTCGTAGCTGAAGGCTCCGTGGGTGTTGCTGACCAGCAGGGAGGCCTGGTTGTAGGTCGCAGTCTCGTTCCCGGTGGCGCCGGTGTTCCCGGAGCGGGTCCCTGAGGTGCGGTTACCCATCGGGTCGTAGGCATACCCCCAACTGGCCGGGCTGCCCCCGGTCTCGACCACACCGGTGACCCGGTTCTGGCTGTCGTAGGTGAACGTTTGAGAGGCGCCATTGGCCGGGCCTGGTGTCAGGGAAGGTGCGCGGGTGGACCAGGTCTGCACATTGGTCTGGTCGGTTCCGGCCTTGGAGTAGGTGTATCCCTGGGAGGTGAGCAGGCCACCGGTGTTGTTCGTCTGCGAGGAGATCGCCACGACCCGGCTGGAGGCGTCATAGGCGCGGGATTGGATGACCCCGCCGGGGTAGACCCGCCCGGTCTCCAGGCCGTTGTTGTCATAGGCGAACTTCACGCAGCCGGCCTGGGCTTTGTCGGTCAAGGCCGTTCCGGGAGCGGTGGAGTTCTCCCGGCCCCAGTTGCAGGTCGCACCGTTCAGCGCGATCGAAGCGACCCGCCCGTGCCAGAAGTACTGGTAGGTGGTGGTCGCGCCGGTGTCGTCGGTGTAGGTCGCCAGGTTCCCCTTCGCGTCATAGGTGGCCCTGGTGGACTTACCGGCCACGCTCAGGGAGGTCTGCCGGTTCTGCTTGTCGTAGCTGATGGATGCGCCGTCGTTACCGGTTTGGTTGCCGTCGGCGTCCCAGGTGTCATCGGTCGTCTTCGCGCCGGTCACGGAGGTGATGTGGTCCCGGTTGTCGTAGCGGTACGTCAGGGTGGAGCCCTTGCCGTCCGTGGCGGACTTCACGCGACCGTACCCGTCATAGGTGAAAGTTCGGTTCCCCAACAGGGCAGCGTTCGAGCCGGCTGACTTGGTCAGGTTGCCGTAGGCGTCGTAGGTATTGGTGACCTTCCAGCCGGTGGATTGACCGGCCACGACGGGCTGGGTCGCGGTGCACAGCTGGCCCTTCATGCCGCCGCAGGCGGTGTCCGAACCGGTAGCGCCCTTGACACCCTGATAGGTGTACGTCGTGGTCGCCGCGCCGGCCTTGCCCGCCCCGGCGGTGGAAGAGGTCAGGTTACCGGCCGGGTCCCAGGTCATGCCGGTCTTGTTCCCGGCGGCATCGGTGGCGCAAGTGACCTTGTCCCCGGCTCCGGAACCGTCGGAACCGCATCCGGCCTGGCTGCCGTAGGCCAGCGTGGACGTTGCCCCGGTAGGCATCTTCACCTGGGTGGGGTTGTTGTTGGTGTCCCAGGAGAATTGCACGATGTTGCCACCGGCTCCGCCTCCGGCACCCATCGCGTCGGTGGTCGTGGCGATGTTGTTGTTCGCCGTGAAGGACTGGGACTGTGTGTTGCCGTACGGATCGCGCACGCTGGTGCGCTTCTTGACGGCGTCCAGGGGGTGGAACCAGTGGCCGCCGTTCGGGTCGACCTCTGTGGTCTGGGTCTGGGAGTTGTAGGTGAAACGCCAGGTGTCCTGGCCACCGCCGTCCCGGTCGCGGGCGATACTGATCGCCCGGCCGGAGGAGTCATAGCCGATGCTCAGTTTCGCCCCGCGGGCGGTGGTGATCGAGGCCAACCGGCCACTGGCCTCATAGGCATACCGGGTGGTGTTCCCGTCGGCGTCGGTACTCGTAGCCAGGCGGCCGTTGCCGTCGTAGGTGTAACCCGTCGAGCGGGACTGCCCATCGGTGCCGGTCTGGGTGATCTTGGCTGCCCGCCCACCGGCATAGGTGTACTGCACCTTCCGGCCTGCAGCATCCACGATGACGTTGGTGGTGCCATCGGCGTTGTACCCGAACGCCTGACCGACCCCGTTGGCATCCCAGATGTTGGCCAGCATCCCGGTCTTTCCGAAGTCCATCGTGAGGTGGCTGCTCTGAGCCTTCACCCGGTAGGTGCCATCGCTGTTCTTGGTCAAGGTGCCGTTCAACCCCGGATCGGGTTTGCCGTTGACCCACTTGCTGATGAACCCCGACGGGCCGACGAAGTACACCGTCGCGGCCGGGACATCCTCGACCAGTCGCACATCCGAGCCCACCCCGGACTTCCAGGCCTGTCCGAACGTGCCGGTGGCCTTGGACAGGGAGTTGTACCAGCGGTCCAGCCTCAGCCCGACTCCGGGCGCATTGCTCTTCAGGTCGGTATCACGCACGATCACGTTGCCATTGGCCACGTTGACCGCCAGGGACAGATTCTCCCGGATCGCGAACTCCTCGACCGGGTACCACGACTGCATCCCCACACCAGGGCTGGCGACGTTGAGGTCGGCCAACGCCGGGATGTTGTCGTAGTTGTAGTCGAAGGCCAGGATCGGCGCGTTCAAGTGCCCTGTGGTGGGATCCAACCACCGCTGCCAGGACGAGTTCGACCCCCCGTTGGAACCCTTCAACACGACCGTGGTCGTCGCGGCGTTACCGCCCTGGCGACCCTTCACCGCTGCCGTGATATCCCAGGTGCCCTGCACCTTGCCGTTGTTGCAATAGGTCGGGTTCGTCTTGCCCTTGAACGTCCCGTACGACTGGGTCATGTTCGCCGGCTGGGAGTTCCACGTGAGAGGACGAGAGATCTCGGTGTTCAACACATAGGCGTTGTTGCCCTCGTTCTGGTCACAGGTCACCGCGAACGCCTGGAAAGCGTTGAACGTGGCATACGTGATGTTCTTGCCCACCAGACGGTCGTTGCTGAACTCGAAGAACAGTCTCTTCACGTGCGTGCCGGAGTAGTTGTTGAACCCGGCCGCCTCGTGCGTGCCCCACGCGCTACCAACAGAGCCGGTGTAGTTGGCGTACTCCTGATTCGGGTAGGCCGAATCGACCATGAACCAGCATGTATTCGCCAGATACACCGTCGGATCCAATGACACCGGGAACGTCGTCGACTCATCATCGAGCAGCTCCACCGGCGCCGACAACGCCAACGCCCCACCCTCGACCTTCAACCCCATCGGCTTTTGGGTGTTCCCCATCGCCGGAGCCGGATGCCCCGCCTTGCGACCCGCCTCCGGAGCCGGCGCGTTCCCGGCCCCCGGACGGTCAGAGCGACCCGGCGCCGGGTCCGGGACCGTGGCATCCCACGCGATCGGCGCAGCACCAGCCAACACCTCCTTGCCCTGGCTGTTCTTGACGACGTACCCGCCCTTGCTCCCGGCAAGAGAGCCACCGCTCACATCGGTCTTGACCTTCCACGAACGCACCCTGGGATCCTTGGCCGCCTGACGGTTCTTCACCACCAGCACCTGAGAGAAGGTCGAGGATGTTGCCGTCAACACCAGGTCCACGCCCGGATAAACCTCCGGATAGGTCAGTCGAGGACCATCCGCGTTCGGCTTGGGCAACGCCGCTGGAAAGGTGTACGCCACGCTGACCCCATCACGAGTCAATGACGCCATCCGGGCCCGCTCCACCACCGGAGAACGACATGCCGATCGGGGACACCTTCGGCGACCAGCGGCCATTCCCGTCCTGAGTCAGGGTCGCGTCCACATCTCGCCACGTCCCGCCGACCTTGGCCCGCACCGGAGCGGCCGCGGTCTCTTCCCGGATCGTGCCATCGGGGCGTGCCCACGCCTGAATCGTCTCCGAGGTGTAGGCGGCGATGGGCACCGGCGTATTGTCACGCTGCGCCGCATACATTGCCGCTGCTACCGAGGCCTGTTCCGGGCTCAGTCGGGGCATCGACGTCGACACATACGAATTCCTCGACCATGACTTGGCATCCGCTCCCGGCGGCACCGGGTCGACCAATGGCGCCTGACCCGGCGCGTGAGCCAGAGCTCCGTTCCCTGAGTCAACGGCCGGAACAGCCCACACAGCCGAATTCACCCCAGTCAGCCCTGAGACGACCATCGCCGCCGAAACAACTGCCGAAACCATGCCGCGCCGAGCCATCACCAGACCCCCACACCATGCCAGAAGACGTCACAAAGTACGCCGACGAACCGGACAAGGCCCGTCACTGACACACTTTTCCGCGAAATCCTTTCCCGTCAAGGCAAATCGGAAAAATAGACAAAAACTGACCGTTCCATCTGCAGCCCCGACCACCGACACGGCGCCACCTCATCGACGACGCACGCACTGACCCATGGCAGCCACAGCCCACCAGCCGGTGAGGACTATCCCCGCTGCCTAAATGACGCTGTCGCCCGCCGCCCTCGCAGGCATCGAACTCGTCACCCCCACTCGACCTTCACCCGGCAGAATGCCCCCTGATCCTGCGGTACCTCCTGGCAGAATGACCGTCAGCCAGGAGTCAAAAATTTTCACAATGCGCGACGAGCCCTTCATCTGAATATCAGACTTCCGATCACACTGGCAGCTATCGCACAAACGATTATCATAATGTAGTCGCTTTTGGTGAGCGGAACTCCTTTTTCTCTGGTGAGACCCACAAAATTCGAGAACTTCTTAAGTCTTTCCAGGTGAGACACTATTCCTCCTTTGGCCGTTGAATCACCTTACTTCCTCCGGCTTCAAGCTCCTCGAAAAATAAGCCGGACAACGAGCCCGCCACGCTGCCGCCCCCTGGAGCCAGGGCGCCAACCTGCAGCACGTTAAAGCGCCAGAGCTGCTTGTACCCGTAGCCAGTTGCCGCGCCACTCGATGGACGTCATCCTCAACCGGGCGCGGGCCTAGCGGATTGCTCACTGACCTCGATCACAACCGGCGAGGCCCGAGACCCCCAGCTCCCACGAGAAATACACATCGAGATCTGGCATCTACTCACGGAGCAGTAAGGCACTCCGAAGGGTTGGGGATTTCACTGTCTCTCTCTATTTGTGACCTGCGCCACTAGAGATGCAGTGATGAGTGAGCAAATTTGAAGAGAAGTAGATCGGCCGGAACCGATGGAATTGATCGGCCTGAGTCGCGACATCACCACCACCGGTGAAGCACCAGGGGAAGCCGGACGCGTCAGCCACGCCATATGAAAGACGTGCGCAGACAACTACGGCGTGCGATGCAGCCGCGGCGCGCACACGCCTCGGACATGCGCATCACTGCAATGCGTGATGCGACCGTTGCGCGCGATCCCTCCGGCAAAGTACGCGTCACTGCGGTGGGCAGAAGTGACTGCGGTGGGTCGATGCCACTGCGGTGGCGTCCTGTCACCACCGCAGTCGTGCCTGCCCACCGGAGTCGTCCAAAGCCCACCGCAGTCACCCCGCGCGGGATGCAGTTGCGTGGACCCACATGCCCATGCCCATGCCCATGCCCATGCCCAATCATCCGACCCGCATCACTCTGGACCTCACTGCCAGGGCGACCGTCCTGGACAGTCTGTCCACTCCACAGACCTCAGCAATATCCCTGAAATCTCTTGCTACACAAATAAATTCAGTAGAACACCTCAGCTGCCACCCCTGACACCCCCAGCTCCGACACTTCGACGCGTGCTACAAAGGCAGACGCCCAGCACCGGGTGTCGAGCTTCCAGAGCCCTGCGCCGCTCGCACCCGGCCACTCCGAGCAGAAGAGGCCCCGTGGCGTCACTCACCACCACCGAAGCGGCAGAGCTCACCGGCGTGAAGACGGCAGTCTTCCGCGGTCTCGTGATCTACGCCCGCAAAGACGGCATCGAGCTGGAGAGCCCGCGCGACACCTGGCCGAACCCCCACACCCCCTTGTACGACGAAGAACGCCTCCGCAGCTGGCTCGCCGCACGCGCCCGACCGGACAAAGCCCGCGCCAGCTGATCCCAACGCACCACGCCCAACGCGCCCCTCCGCACCAGCTGACGCCGCCCCAACGCATCACCCCCAACGCACCAGCTGACGCCGACGCACCACCCCCAACACGCCACCCCACAACACCACCCCGGCGCCCCCACTTTTCGCAACACTCGTCACCCGGGCGATTCGTTACACCCTTCCTTGCCGCACAAAGCCGACACTTGGTGTGAAACACATAACCAGTCGGCAGGTCCTGGGTGGCGCCCCGCCCCGGCTCCCTGCCCTCCCCCGCAGGAGGGATCGTGGACCCGGCAGACGACTCGTCACATCGACAGACGAACCTCCCTCCCGCACGCCCCGGCCAAGAAAGAGCCCCCTCATCCGCTCCCCGCAGCCCAGTTCCCCCAGGCCCGGCAGAGCCGCCGAGTCGAGGCGAGCGTCACCGCACACAGCGCAGGAAACAGCTCCTGCGCGTTTTCACCTGGCTCGCCGCCACCACGATGGTCGTCATCCTGCTGCTCCTGGGGTACATCGGCGTCGAATACGTCAACCTCGACCGCGGCCTGAACCGCTCCGACGCCGTCAAAGAAGCCCACGGTGGCGCCGTCCGTGAACCCACCGGCGATGTCAATATCCTGCTGATGGGCCTGGACAGCCGACTGGACCTACGCGGCAATCCGCTCGCCAAGGACGTCTACGACGCGATGCACACCGGCAACAGCACCATCGGCGGCATGAACACCAACGTCCTGATGCTGCTGCATCTGCCGGGAGGCGGCCGCCCTGCCACCGTCATCCAGATCCCCCGCGACGACTTCGTCGACTTCCCCGGCTGCCCCCGCAACAAGTGCGACGGCAAGATCAAAGAAGCCTACAACGCGGCCTTTCAGGCTCGACAGGAAGAACTTCAAGGCATGGCCGGGCTCGGCGACGAGGAGAAACACCGCCAGGCCCGGGATGCTGGCCGGGCACAGTCGATCCGCACGGTCGAGGCCTTCCTGGGCAAGAGCGTCGTCGTCGACCACTTCATCGAGGTCACCATGGTGGCCTTCTACGAGATCGCCCAGGTCGTGCAACCGGTCACGGTCTGTCTCAAACAGGACACCAAGGACAGCTACTCCGGTGCCGATTTCAAAGCCGGCAAACAACAGATCAGCGCTGAACAGGCGATGTCCTTCGTCCGGCAGCGCCGGGACGCCCTCGGCGACACCGCGTTCTCCGATCTGGACCGGGAGCGCCGCCAGCAGGCTTTCATGGCTTCCCTCGCCCACCAGCTGAAGCAGAAGGACACCTTCGTCAACCCCTCCCGGCTCGACGGCCTCATCGGCGTGGCGAAGAAGAATGTCGCGGTCAGCGAAGGCCTCAGCCCGCTGGACCTCGCCCGGCAGGCGAAGCAGCTCACCGACGGGAAGGTCACCTTCTACACCCTGCCCGTCGTGGAATTCTTCACCGACAAGTACGGCAGCTCCGCCAACCGGGTCGATGTGCCCCGCATCCAAGCCACGGTCGCCGAACTTCTCTCTGCGGGGAAGGATGTCCCCGAACCGGCCCCGAGCACTCCCGCCGCCCCCAAGCCGACCGTCTCCGTGGTCAATGCCTCCGGTGTCAATGGCGCAGCGAGCGGGCTGGCCGATGGGTTGGCGTCGGTCGGTTACGGCAAGGGCGGTGTGGGGAATGCGCCCACCATCCAGGTCGGAACCTTCGTCCAGCATGCTCCGGGCGAGGCCGGTCTGGCTGCCACCCTCATCACCCTTCTCGGGCCGGAAGCGACCCCCTTGGAGTCCGATGAGCTGAAATCAGGCACGCTGCGCGTCACCCTGGGCACGAATTTCCGGATGCCGGCAGGCCTCGGCGGGGCCGGATCTCCCGGGACACCGGGCTCGGCAGCACCGTCCTCGACGACGTCCACCCCGGCACCGCTTCCCCCCTCGACAGTGGGCACCGGAGCGAAGAACGAAGACACCTCCGCGACCACGCTCACGGCCCTCTCCGGAGGCGGAATTCCTTGCGTGAAGTGAGAGCCGCCAAGGCCTCGGCGGCTCTGGTCGAGCGTCCCGCCTTGAAGTGCATCCCCTTGCGCACACTGATACCGCCGCATGAGACAGTGTCCACTCGAACACGGCAAGGCTACGCTGCGGCAACAATCGAGTATCGACCGCGCGTACGGCTCGCTTCCGCTGGTCACACCTGAAAAAGTCGCTGTTGACCGGATTCAGGCGACCGATAACCCAGGAGGTGGTCTTGAAACTGCGGGAGGTCCTGAGTGACCCGGAGAAGCGGCGAATCGCAGGGATCATTGCCTTCGTGCTGACCCCCGGCATCGTCGTCGGCCTAGGTATCTGGGGAACGTCGTATGCGATCAGCAGTTCCTTTCCGGAGAAGCCCAGCTGCCAGCCGACGAAGGTGCAAGGTCCGATCCAGAATTCCTTCGTCACCAATGTCGTCAACGCCAGCGATGCCGGCGGTGTGGCCACGGCGGTGTCCAAAGAACTTCCGTTGCGTGACTTCCAGCCCGGCGAGGTCGGCAATGACAACATCATCGAGCGGGCCGGGAAGGTCAGCGGCGTCGGCGAGATCCGTTTCGGACCTCAGGGGTTCGACCAGGCGCTGGTCACCCGCAAATTGTTGATGCCCGACGCGAAGCTCATCAAGGACTTCCGGGATGGCACCACCGTCGACCTGGTCATCGGACCCGATTTCAAGAGTCTGGCCCCGCACGACGGCCCGTTGGTGCGCCGCACCGACGTCGTCGTCAACGTCTACAACACCACCTATTTCGAGGGGCTGGCCGCCAAGACCGCCGAGGGGCTGATCGGTTTCGGTTTCCGTCAGGGCAAGACAGGTCTCGACCCGCAGCGTTCCTGGATCACCGAGATCGCAGCGATCCGATACGGCCCTGACTCGGAAACGGCGGCGAAACTCCTCCAGGAAGCCGTGCCTGGTTCGACCCTGCAACTAGAGGCGGGCAAACCGGGCACCTCCATCGACCTGCTCATCGGGATGAAGTGGGCGGGGCTCGGCCCGGCCGACAAGCTCACCCCGCAGGAGCCGAAGAAACCGCTCGGCCCCATCGAGGTCGAACGCCCCTGCATGAAGTGACTCAGTGGGGTCGTTCCCAGTCGGCGATCGGCCCGGGCCGGACGTCGAACACGGGGTGGGCCCGGGCCGAGACACCGACCAGGGTGGCTGCCCAAGCAGGATCACGGGCGGCGACCTTCGCCGACAGGTGCGCCCATTCGTAGGAGAGCTGCCCGTCGGTCAGTTCCATCCGCAAGGTCGGGTCGGCCAGGAGGACGACCCGGGAACGGTCGAATCGGTATCCCCGGGCGTCAGCGGCATCGGCCAGCCCGTGCAGCCAGGTCGTGATGCCGGCGATCGGGTCGCCCAGCGCCCGAAAACGCTGCAGCTGCGGGTGCGCCCGGTAACCCTTGGTGTGGCCGAGCAACACCTTCTGGGCGAGAAGCCCTTCCCGCCAACCTGCGACCAGCGCAGCACGGTCGAGCTGATCCGGCGACACACTCCACAGACGCATGGTTCGTCAGCTTAGGGCCGTCCGACGGTATCCGTCGGCGCACCGGCCCGATGTCCCCGGTCGACGTCGATTCTCCACACGTCGCCCGCAGCACCCGCTCCGGACGGTTGGCCCTATGTGAGGCATTCCTCATCCACGTACCCCCCTAACGCCCGTCAACTTCTGTTCGCTTGTAGCGTGTCCCTTAGAGCCCCGCGCGTTTTCGGGGTCGCGGTGGCGAGGACGCCGTCAGGTGGTCGTCAGCCCCTTCGACACGCTGGGGACAGCGAGTAGGACCTGCCCAAGCGAGACCACCACACGAAGGGACGGCCGGACGCGATGACCGACACCACCACTCTTTCCATGCAGGGAGACACCACGCACCCCGGGCTTGCCGCCTGGGTACGTGAGATCGCAACGCTGACGCAACCCGAGAGCGTTGTCTGGATCGACGGTTCGGTCGAGGAGAACGAGTGTCTATCGCAGGAACTCGTCGACGCCGGCACCTTCGTCAGACTCGACGACTCCAAGAAGAAGCACTCCTTCTGGTGTGCGTCCAACCCCAGCGACGTGGCACGCGTCGAGGACCGCACCTTCATCTGCTCCGAGAAGGAGGAAGGTGCCGGGTTCACCAACAACTGGATGGCGCCCGCCGAGATGAAGGAGAAGATGACGGAGCTGTACCGCGGCTGCATGCGCGGACGCACCATGTACGTCATTCCCTTCGTGATGGGCCACCTGGAGGCCGACGAGCCGAAGTACGGCGTGGAGATCACCGACTCGGCGTACGTCGTGGTGAACATGCGGATCATGGCCCGCATCGGCACCGCCGTCCTCAAGCAGATGGAACAGACCGACGCCGAGTACGTGAAATGTCTGCACTCGGTCGGTGCCCCGCTGGCTCCCGGCGAGCAGGACGTGCCATGGCCGTGCAGCGAGACGAAGTACATCTCGCACTTCCCGGAGACCCGTGAAATCTGGTCCTACGGCTCCGGTTACGGCGGCAACGCCCTACTGGGCAAGAAGTGCTACGCGCTGCGGATCGCCTCCGCCATCGCCCACGACGAGGGCTGGCTGGCCGAGCACATGCTGATCCTGAAACTGACCTCCCCCGAGGGCAAGACGTACTACATCGCCGGAGCCTTCCCGAGCGCCTGCGGCAAGACCAACCTGGCCATGCTCGAACCGACCATCCCCGGCTGGAAGGCCGAGATGGTCGGCGACGACATCGCCTGGATGCGCTTCGGCAAGGACGGTCGCCTGTACGCCGTCAACCCCGAGTACGGGCTGTTCGGTGTCGCCCCCGGCACCGGCTACGGCACGAACTCCAACGCCATGAAGACCATCGAGCAGGGCAACTCGGTGTTCACGAATGTGGCCCGCACCGACGACGGCGACATCTGGTGGGAGGGCATGACCGACGACAAGCCCGCCCACCTGACCGACTGGAAGGGCCGCGACTGGACCCCGGACAGCGCCGAGAAGTCCGCCCACCCGAACTCGCGGTTCACCACCCCGGCGAAGCAGTGCCCGATGATCGCCGACGAGTACGACGAGCCCAACGGCGTACCGATCGACGCGATCCTCTTCGGCGGACGCCGCGCCACCACCGTCCCGCTGGTCTACCAGTCCCGTGACTGGAACCACGGCACCTTCATCGGGTCGGTGCTCTCCTCGGAGACCACCGCAGCCGCCGCCGGTGCGGTCGGCGTCGTACGTCGCGACCCGATGGCCATGCTGCCCTTCATCGGCTACAACGCCGGTGACTACGTGCAGCACTGGATCGAGATGGGCAAGAAGGGCGGCGACAAGATGCCGGCCGTCTTCCAGGTGAACTGGTTCCGCAAGGACGAGGACGGCAGGTTCGTCTGGCCGGGCTTCGGCGACAACATCCGCGTCCTCAAGTGGGTCGTCGACCGCCTCGAAGGCCGGGCAGAAGGCGTGGAGACCCCGGTGGGCCTGATGCCCAAGCCCGAGGAGCTCGACACCGACGGGCTCTCCCTGACCCCGGAGCAGGTCGCCACCGCGGTGGCCTTCGACGTCGAGGGTTGGCAGAAGGAGATCCCGATGATCGAGGAGTGGTACGCCAAGTTCGGTGACGCCCTCCCCGCCGAATTGCAGGCTGAACTCGAACGGTTGAAGAAGAACGTCGGCTGACGCCGCCTCACGCTGCCCTTCGGTGAGGGCCGGGCATCTCTTCCCCGAGGTGTCCGGCCCTCGCTTCGTCCACTGCTCCCCACCTCCGAGAACGCCGCACGAACGGTGCCCGATGCCGACCAGGGTCAAGACGCCAACGGTCGGTACAGCGGCCCACCCGAGCGTTCTGAACTGTCTTCACGAGCATCCTGGACCAATCAGAGGACGCGACAATCGTTCTCCCGCTCTCACCAGGGAAAAGATAAAAGCCCCGGGCGCTTGTGATTCAGAGGCGGCTCCGGGGCGTTCGGCAGTCACGCTAACATCCGCATATGGATCAGGGCTACACCGCAGATTCCATCGGGATGGCATTATCACCCGCAAGGTTCGCGCCCTTTCTCGAATGGACGGAAAACGACCCAGAACGTGCGCTTCGCTTGTACGAGTGGTCGACTCGAGTGTCTTCAGCTGCATTCGAGACGATCACCCTCACCGAGGCGGCTCTGAGTCATGCCCTGGACCAGGCCCTGAGCAAGCACTACCGCGACGACCTGCGGGGAATCCCCTGGTTCCTGTCCCGACCACCTATGGACGACGACTCCTATCGGCGGATCGAGCAGACTCGGACCAGGCTGCGAAGAGCCGGAAAAGAGGACCGCCACCAGCTGATATCCGGTTTACCATTCCGATTCTGGGTCGGCTTGTTGAACACGAAATATGAAGAACTCTGGCGATCTTCACTGCGCCATGCATTTCCTGGATCAAATGGGACACGCAAACAGGTGGCGCAGAAGCTCGACGCCGTACGCAAGTTCCGCAACCATCTCACGCACCACGAACCGATCCTGAATCTGGACATCCCCTTCGAGATGCAACGGGTCCATGAGCTCGCTTCCTACCTGGGCCCCGAGATCGCCCTGTGGGTCGCCGAGATCGACCGCACCAGCCAGCTCTACGCCGACTGCCCTGAGGTCCCTCTGGATACGGTCGTGGTCGAAGCCCGCAGCGCGTGGACCCTGTACGAACAAGAACACGCCTACGTCTGCCAGGCCGGGCGATGGTTCGGCCCCGTCGACCGCATCGCCTTCTACACCGGACGTGAGATCAAGGCCGACATCCCCCGGATCAGGTACCGCAAGGACAATGTCACCTGGACCGACAGCCACGCCGCGCACCTGCTCGATTCGCAGGACCGCGACGACAAGCGCATCGGCCAGCTCATCCGCGCCTCACGCGATCAGGGCTGGCGAGACGGGAACTACCAGGTCTTCCTCCTCACCCGACCGGGCGAACGCGCCCACCGCCGCCTGGACCACCCCATCAGGCATCGGCCCGCCGGGCGGAATGCGGCCTACACCCGGAAACAGAAGTACGTCTCCCTCCGCTCGCTGGAAACTGCGGACAGTACGGCCGATCTGAGCCAAATCATTGTGCTGCGAAAATCCGAGACGGCACCGGATTCCGCGCCGGAGATTTCTCCAGCTGCGGTCGTCGCCCCCGTTTCGGCGGTTCCTTCGGAAACAGATCTGGCACCGACTGCCCCCGAGCCTGATTCGTCAACGGCGGACAGCACGCCGAACGAGCCCGAAGTCCCCCAGGCACCGGAGCCCGAGGCAGTCCAAGCGGCTCCGGCTCCGGCTCCGGCTCCGGCTCCGGCTCCGGCTCCGGCTCCGGCCAAGCCTGCGACCCCGGTGGAACCGATCGAGACATCGGCACCTCCTGATCCGCGACCGATGCCCCCTCCGACATCAGTGCCCTCCCGCCACAGCGTCCTGCCCTCGTACCTGCTGCCGGCGCAGCCAGCGGCACAGTCGACCGTGATGCCCGAGCAGCCCTTTTCCAGTGCGCCTCGCCCGGATCCCTCCCGGAACGAGCCCTCCCGGCCGGAGACCCCCCGCTACGACCCGCCTCGCTACGAAACACCCCGGTACGAGGCACCTCGGCCGACCTCGCAGCCTTCGTACCTGTCCTCCCCGCCTGCGGATCGGCCTACCCCCCAGCACGCCTACCCACCGGCAGCGCAGACCCCGATGCCACCGACCGTGATGCCCGAGCAGCCCTTTTCCAGTGCGCCTCGCCCGGAGCCCTCCCGGAACGAGCCCTCCCGGCCGGAGACCCCCCGCTACGACCCGCCTCGCTACGAAACACCCCGGTACGAGGCACCTCGGCCGACCCCGCAGCCTTCGTACCTGTCCTCCCCGCCGGTGGATCGGCCTACCCCCCAGCACGCCTACCCACCGGCAGCGCAGACCTCGATGCCACCGACCGTGATGCCCGAACCATTACCCGGCCAGTCGTACCTCACCGAGTTCGAGAGTCGTCGGCAGGTCGACCAGCCGTTGGTTGGTGCTCCCCCGCCACCGCAGCGACAGACTCCGCCGAGCCACTACGAACGGCCCGTCCACCAGGACGTCCACCAGCGGGAGGAGTTCGCCGAGTTCCGGCTCCGTACGGGCCCGTCGTAACAAATGCTCCACCCGGTAGCCCGAATAGCACCACACGTTCAGACCCTGCTCCTTCGCCGCCAGAGCGAGACGAGCAGCCGGGCCGGCCTGTCGGGTCGGCTCACCTCCGCTCAGGGTGAGCCCGCAGGTCAACGGGTTCTCCCGCATCTCGGCGATCAGGAGATCGACATCGACCACGCTTCCGGTGTCGAAAGGCTGGCTCTGCGGATTGTGACACCCTGCGCAACTCAGGTCGCACCCCTGCGCGAAGACGACATACCGCAGGCCGGGCCCGTCGACGATGGAGTCCTGGACCCGGCCGGCAATCCTCATTCTCACGGTCGGGATTCCGCCTCACCAGAAGCCGGGGTCGAGCCGGAACGGCCAAGACTGCGCAGTCCGTGACGGACCCGGTCGCATTCCTCGGCACGCTTGGCATCGTTGAACCGGTCCAGAGTGCCCACCAGGTAACCGGTGATCCGACGGATTCGGTCGAAGGGCGCATCAGGGGTCTCGACGCGGCCGCAACCAGGGCATTCGTCGTCGATACAGCCGGTGTACCCGCAGACCGGATCCAGATCCACCGGGTGATTGATCGACCCGTAGCCGATCCCGCTGGCGTGCATATGCCGCACGATCGCTTCGAAGGCCTCCAGATTCGCGCCAGGATCACCGTCGAGTTCCACATAGGTGATGTGCCCGGCATTGGTCATCTCGTGGTACGGCGCTTCGAGGGTGATCTTGCGTGCCGCCGTGATCTCGTAAGTGACCGGCACGTGGAAACTGTTGGTGTAGTACTCCTTGTCGGTGACGCCCGGGATATCGCCGAAACGGGCCCGGTCCAGCCGGACGAAACGACCGGCCAACCCCTCTGCCGGAGTGGCGAGCAAGGTGAAGTTCAGGCCGCTGCGAGCAGCTTCCTGATCCATCCGCTCCCGCATCCGGCGCACGATCCGCAGCCCGAGCTCCTGCGCTTGGAGAGTCTGCCCGTGATGGCGCCCGATGAGCACGGTCAGGGCCTCGGCAAGGCCGATGAAACCTGCGGAGAGGCTTCCGTGTCTGAGGACCTCGCCGACTTCGTCGTCCGGGCCGAGTTTCTCACTGCCCAACCAGACTCCCTGCCCCATCAGGAAGGGGAAGTTGCGTACCCGTTTGCGGCTCTGGATCTCCAGCCGCTCCCACAGCTGAGCCACGACCAGGTCGAGGGTCTCGTCCAGGAGCGTGAAGAAGTCCTCGTGGTTCCCCTCGGCGACCAGCGCGAGACGAGGAAGATTGATGCTGGTGAACGACAGGTTTCCGCGTCTGTTGCAGACCTCCTGATCGGCATCGTGGACATTGCCGATGACGCGGGTGCGGCATCCCATGTAGGCGATCTCGGTCTCGGTGCGGGCCGGGTCGTAGTGGGCGGCGTTGAAAGGCGCGTCCTGGAAGGAGAAGTTCGGGAAGAGCCGCTTCGCGCTGCACCGGCAGGCCAATCGGAAAAGGTCGTAGTTCGGGTCGCCCGGGTCGAAGTTGACCCCCTGTTTCACCCGGAAGATCTGGATGGGGAAGATCGGGGTTTCACCGTTGCCCAGCCCGGCCTCGGTCGCCGCGAGCAGGGCCCGGATCACCAGTCGCGCCTCCGGGGAGACGTCGGTGCCGTAGTTGATGGAGGAGAACGGCGTCTGGGCTCCGGCCCGGGAGTTCATCGTGTTGAGGTTGTGGATGAGAGCTTCCATCGCCTGGTAGGTGGCCCGTTCGGTGTCCCGGAAGGCTTCCGAGGCGGCGAATTCCTGGGCTGCACGGACTGCAGCGTCGTCGATGCCGTCGAGGTCCGGTTCCACAGTGCCTTCGTCGGCGCGGTTCTCGACGAGTTGGGCGTAGATCTGCTCGATCAGGGCCTGTCGCTCCTGATCGATCTGCCCGGCGGCCGGTTCCAAGGCCGGGCGCAGCGCCCGAGCCGTTTCCAGGACGCCCAGCGCACGGAGAGCGATCTGCTCCCAGTCGTAACGGTCCAGGCCTGGTGCGGGAGCCCGCAGGGTCAGGGCACGGGTCAGGTTCTCCCGGTAGCTGCGGGCGTAGGTGAGCCGGACCCCGTCGGCCATGACCCGGTCGAAGTCGGGGATCGACTGCCCGCCGTGCTGGTCGTTCTGGTTGGACTGGATGGCGATGCAGGCGAGCGCCGCGTAGGAGGCGATGCTCTGGGGTCGGCGCAGGACGCCGTGTCCGGTGGAGAATCCGCCGTCGAAGAGGGTCCGTAGATCGATCTGGCAGCAGGTGGTGGTGAGGGTGAGGAAGTCGAGGTCGTGGATGTGGATGTCGCCGTCGATGTGGGCTTTGGCGTGGTCGGGGTCGACGATTCTGAGGAGGTTGAAGTGTTTGGCGCCTTCGGAGCCGTATTTGAGCATGGCGCCCATGGCGGTGTTGGCGTCGACATTGGCGTTTTCGCGTTTGACGTCGCTCTCGGCTGCTGAGGTGTGGGCGATTTCCTCGAAGGCTCGCATGAGGGGGGCGTCGTGGTCGAGGTCGTCGCTGGTGATGGGTGTTGCGGTGACGGTGTCGATCGACATGTGCGCTCCTCGCGGGCCGGGGCACGGGTGCGCGGGAGTGGTCGAGGGCAGGGCGGTTCCCTGTTTCGACCGGGCCCACCCGCGAGGCCTGTGCCGGACACCGGGACTGGTTGCCCCGGGTGTCGGCAGGTCTTCGGACTGGAGAGCATTCCGGTGGTTCCCGGTTTTCCTACTGGGCGGCGCTTCCCGGCCTGGGCCAGTGCGTCTGCCGCTTGTCGTTCTCTCTCACCGCTGCGGGGCAGTTCCGGATTCTCACCGGATTCCCTTTTGCTTCGCGCCGTTCCGGTGTGGTGGTGGGTGGGATGACCTCGCCGCAACACAGAAATAGCCACTACATGTAGTGGTGTTCGGCGCGAACCGACACAAGGGGTAGCTTATGCGGTCCTGCGACCGCATCACGAATCGACACCCCACTGTGGACAGTTCGCCCAGACCGCCCACGCCACCCCAAGTCTGTGAGGAAGTCATGAAAGGACCTGGACACATGTCATGATCGAAGCGGCCGGCCCAGTGGAGAAGGAGGAACATGTGAGCGCGCCATTCCAGGTCGACCTTCGAGGCATCGTCGATCTGCTGAGCCATCACCTCTACTCCGGACCTCGGGTCTACCTACGGGAACTGACCCAGAATGCGGCCGATGCCCTGACCGCACGGGTCCTGCGCGAGCCGGAGACGGCCAAGAGCACGCCCCCACGAATCACCATCACGCCCGCCGATGTCTCACCCGACGGACGTTTCCATCTCGACGACAATGGCGTCGGGCTGACCCGTGAGGACATCGACCGTTTCCTGGGGGCATCGGCAGCTCCTCGAAACGGGGAGAGTGCGCGCCGGCCCAGAAACCCTTCATCGGCCATTTCGGGATCGGACTGCTCGCGTGCTTCCTGGTCTCGGACACCATCGAGCTGCGCACCCGGCATGACGACGACCCGACCTGGCGGTGGACGGCCCACAGCAGCGGCACCTACTCGGTGGCCGAATCCGATCTGCCTCGCATCGAACGCGGCACCGTGGTCAGCCTGGAAGCCCGCCCCGAACATGCCCATCTGGTTCGAGAGGACGCCGTCCGAGAACTGATCCACGAGTTCGCGGCCTACCTTCCCCACGAGATCGTCCTGCACACCGCGGCCGGGCCCGAGACGATCACCCGTCGCCGGTTCCCCTGGAATCCCGACGCACGAGGACGCCAGGGCGGCTCGGGACTGTGCCGAAGAGCCGAAGTCACCGACCTGTGCAACGACCTCCTGGGGTTCTCCCCCTTGGACTGGATCGACCTGACCGACCCGGAGACGGGCCTGCGAGGCGTCGCCTATCTCCTGCCGCACCCGGCGGGGCAGCACGGGTCACATCACGTCTACGCCGACCGCCTGTTGGTCAGCGACCGCTGCGAGTCCCTCCTCCCACGTGGGCGGTCTTCGCCCAGGCCGTGGTCGACGCCGAGAACCTTCCCCTCACCGCGAACCGTGAGGGATTGCACGAAGGTGAGTTGCTGCAACGGACCCGCGAACGTCTCGGCGGGCAGATCCTGTCCTGGCTGACCCGGACCGCCCAGACCAACCCTTCCCGCATCCGCGCCTTCCTGGATGTCCATGAACTCACCGTGAAATGTCTGGCCACCGCCCACGAAGACCTGCTGGACGCCGTCTGTAAATGGTTGACCTTCGAGTCGACCCTGGGCCCGTGACCTGCCGCAGTTCGCCGAGAAATGCCACGTCCTCCGGTATGCAGCCACAGTCGACGACTTCCGCCAACTGGCCCCAGTGGAGAGCGCCCAGGGGTCCTCCCTGCTGAAGGCGGAGGAACCCACGAGGACGCCTTGATCCTCCGCTATGCACAGTTGACCGGAGTGCCCACCAATTGGTGCATCCCACGTCCTTGCTGACGGCTCTGGACACCCCTTCCCCGGGAGAGGAATCCTCCTACCTGCCATTGTTGGACCTGGCCGGGCGGGTCCTCGACCGGCCGGATGCGACATGGTGGTGCGCTCCTTCTCCCCCGCAGCGGTTCCTGCGCTGCTGCTCTCCGATCGGAGGAGCCCGATCGAGTTCCTGCCGGAATCCCGCGAGCAAGCCCGATGACGGAGCCTGGACGGAGCTGCTCGGCAGCCCTGCAGGCCGACACGGAACGCCCCCAGTTCGGTCCTGAACTCCCGCAACGAAAGCATCCGCTCGCTGCGGGACTGCGACGACCCTGCGCTGCAGGCCTCGATCATCGAATCCCTCTACGCCTACGCCCTGGTCATCGGGCATCAACCCGTTACGCCCGTACGAGTCCGCTCTCGTGTCCAGAGCGCTACCGCACCTGGTCCCTTGGCCATGGACACCGGGGAGGGCGCGTGATTGGCCGAGGCCGCAGAGGTGTGCGCGGCCTTGGAAGAGGTCGCTCGCCTGCCGCATGGCCAGGAGCGATGCAGCAGGCCGAACGCGCAGTGCGCTCGCCGATGCCACCGCTGACCTGTCCTGGCAGGTTCGCGCTCGCACGCATTTGGCCACCAGCTATGCCTTCGGCGACCCGGGAAAACACGAATTGGCCTTAACGGTATGGCAGCTCAAGGCACTGGATGAGGCTGGGACGGTCTTCCCCCCCGAACTGGAACGTCAGATCCTGCGGCAGTTGAAATGGTCGTTGAGCCGGATGCGCGAGCTACCGGATGTCCCGCTGCCCACGATCCGACAGACCTACGACGAAGCCGAACGACGTTTCCGCGAGGCCGGAGCCGGACGTCATGCCATGACTCTGCTCCGCGCACAGCTCGCCACGGACGTGGAACCCCCGACCAGGTCGAATCGGCTGTCGAGCTGTGGCGCGCCCAACCCCGGGATGACCTGTCCGACTGTTACGCCTGTTGCGCCCGGGCGGAGGCCGAGTTCTTCGCCTCGCGCGGAGACACCGATCGTGCGCTGCGCACCCTGCAGGGTGTGCTGGCCGGGCGGATCGGCTGCGTCGATGAGCCTGCGCTGTCCCAGTCCTTGTCCTTGGGATGGCTGCTGCGCGCAGGAAGACTCGAAGAGGCTGTGCAGGCCCATGTCCGATCGTGGCAGCAATGCCGCCACCGGCCTGCTCAGGCCGAGGTCGCAGCCCGCACCTTCCTCTTCCTGGTGCACACGGGACGCCCGGAGCGGGCCTGGCAGCTGTTGCGCCCCCGGCTTCCTTGGGTGGAGGAGATGCGCAGCCCTCGTCGGCGGATGGAGTTCGCCGCAGTCTCCGCGACGGTGCTGGCCGCGGCCCGGGAGGGCGGAGGGATCGACGACGACAGCTGGGAGACGACCTGGGCTGCCGAGTGCGACCGGCTGCGGGAGCTGGCCGAGACTTTGTCCGCCGCCTTCGATACCCGTAACGGCAACACCAATGTGTCCTCGGCGTTGGAGGCTTTCGTCGCTCTAGGCCGTGATGTCACCGCCGTCGGCGTCGCTGAGGCACCTGTCGAGGCCACCCGCCGGGCTCAGTTCTCCGAGGAGTCTGCCGAGGGGCTCTCCGAAGCTGAGCAGAGCCGTTCGGATCGGACGCTGCCGGAGGGGCTGATCGCGTGGCGTGCCCGGGTGCAGGCGGCATTGAACACCTTTGACGAGGCCTACGATCGCCTCATCGAGACCTGGCACGACACCCGGGACGAACAACCAGAACCTGGCACTCCGGCCGAATTCGCTGCCGCCGCCTACCTGGACCGACGGGTGATTCCCGCGCCGGACGAGGACACCGCTGACCCGTTGCGGGAACACCAGGATGCCCAGTCGGCCCGGCGGGCGTGGTTGGAACGGGCGGAGGCCGAGGCGCTCTGCGGCGACGAGCCGGGATTGTCCGCACGGATCGGGGTCGAGCTCGCGTTGTACGACATGCCCGAGGACCGGGAGATCTGGGAGGCGGCCGGCGAGGCTGCTTCGGCAATCCCGATGGGAGACCCTCATCGGGGGCCCGCATTGGCGGTCCTGGGTGATCATCCTGAGCCGCGGGTTGCCGCGCTGTGGCTGGAGCGGTCCGCGGAGGCTTTCGCCATGACCGGCGAGCGCGCCTGGCAAGGTCATGTGCTGGGGCGTGCCGCCTGGCAGCAGCTGGGTTTTGACCTGTCGGCGGCGGAGAACTCCAGCCGGGTGGCCTTGTCCTTGCTCACCGCGGCGGGTGCGCCGGGGCACACGCTGAGTCTGCCCCGGGTCGTCCTGGGTCTGGCGTTGTCCGCCCAGGGGCGTCCGGAGGAGGCGGTGGAGCCCCTGCGGGCAGCAGTTCGTGAGGCTCATGAGCGTGGCGAGCCTGCTTTGGCGCCTGCTGCTTTGGAGCTGTGCTCGGCGTTGACCTATCTGGGTGCGTGGACGGAGCTGTTGACTGTGGCGCGGCGCACCGTGACAGAGGTCGCCGATCTGGGTCCGACCTATCTGGCGGCGGCTCGCCGCTATCTGGGGATGGCGCTCTTGGAGTCGGATCGTCCGCATGAGGCCGCGCTGGTGTTGGAGGAGGCGCTGCCGGTGTTGCGGGCGGAGTCCTCGCCGTCCCTTGGCGCCGCCGCGTGGGCGCTGGCCGGGGCCTTGCGGCGGGTCGATGATCTGTCCGGGGCCTTGGAGGTCTACCGGTTGGGTGCGCAGGCGTTCAGTGCCGGTGAGCATTTCGTCGAGGCGGCGCGCTGTCTGGAGTCAGCAGGCGAGCTGACCTGGCAGGTGCATTCGGCCCGGGCCGCGGTTCCGGTCTTCGAGGAAGCTGCTCAGTCGGCTCGGCGGGGGAACGATCCCAGTCTTTTCCTCAGTGCCCGGCGGAATCGGGCTGCGGCGCTGGCTCAGTACGACTTGCAGGACGGGTTGGCGGCATTGTCCTCCTGTCAGGACGAGATCCAGGTGTTCTTCAAGGAGCCTCAGGCCGGGGGGATGAGTTACGACGCGACCTTGCTCTCGTTGAGTCTTCTCCTCCAGGGCGGCAGATTGGCTGCCGACCGGGGCGAGTGGCAGTTGTCCTTCTCCTATGTCGACCGGGCCGAGGCCTTGGCTGCGGAGGCCGGGCGGGCAGGGATCTGCGCAGAGGCGAGGTCCTTGCGTGCCTTGGCGCTTTCCCGACGGGTCACGCCGATGAGGCCGAGCGTTTGCTGCGGGAGAACCTTCCGGTGCTGGCCGACGGGATGTTGTCGAATGCACGGATCGATGCGGCCCGGGTTCTGGCGACCTTGTTGAATGACACCGGGCGTGGCGATGAGGGCGAGAAGATCTGGGCGCAGTACGGCCCCCATCCGGTGTGATCGGGTTTCGATGGCTGTGGCCGGTAGGTTGACCCGTTCGGGCGCTCTTGCGCCGAGCTGGCCCGTTGCGTCCACGGTTCACTCTGTGATTTCGTGAAGCTTGTGGCTCCAGGAAGACGATTTTTCGGTTTCGCCTGGTGCGCGAGCGGGTTGATCGGGATGCTGGCGCAGCTGGTGGCTTTGCGTGCCTGGCCGCGGCCCTATTCCTGGAATATCAACTACATCAGCGACTTGGGCATGCGCAGCTGCGGGAAGATCATTGACGACGCCGGTGCGGCTCGGTGGGTCTGTTCCCCTGGGCATGAGATGTTCAACATGGGCTTGATCGTGGCCGGGCTGCTGCTGGCGGCCGGGGCTGCTTCGATGCTGCGGCGTCGGCGTGGCGAGTGGGATGTCTGGCCGTTCTTCGTCCTGAGCGGGCTGGCCTTGGTCGTGACGGCGCTGGTACCTGCGGACGAGCATCTCCTGGCCCATGATCTTGCGGCCTTGGCCCAGGTGGTGCTGCAGTGGGCGGGAATGTTGGCGCTGGCCCGCCCCCGGACGGCAGCGGCGGTGTGGCCGCGGATGTCACCGACCTTGAGCGTGGTGACCTGGTCGGTCCTGGCGTTGTCGATCGTGTCCTACGGGGCTTTCCTGCTCTCCCATGTGGGGGGTGACCTGTTGGGTCTGCGCCTGGGGACGTGGGAGCGGTTGTCCACGGACAGTCTGTCGCTGTGGATCTTGTTGGCAGGTGCCTCCGTCTTGGTGGATCTGGCCATGCCTCGTGCTCGGATCAAGGCTCATCCGTCGATGGAGAAGGCCTGACCTCGACTTCGAGGATGTGGTGTGGGGCCGGTTCCCGCCTCACGAGAGAACCGACCCCACCTGGGCTCTCGCCCTCGGCACTTCCCTCGCCTGTGGAAGCGCCTCCCCTCTGGTGAAGCTGACCCCGTCGCCATCCGAGGTCGTGTGCAGGACTATCCAGGTCAATCCTGGATATATTCTGCACGATCCCTCCCCGGGAACTGGGAGTCGATCACTCACCAATCCCCTTGGGGAGCATGCTTGTTCATTGACCAGGAAGTATCCAAGATAATCTCTGATTTGGAGGATCAGCAAACTCTCGCACTTGATCTCCATTCACAGAAAACCCACAGGAGAGGCATAGCGGGATCGATAGCTGACCCCTTTCAATCGAAGGCATGAACTCCTCGGCGCCGCCATCCCTCACCCGACCGGACGGCAGCCCGGTCCGCGTCCTCGTCGTCGACGACGAAGCGAATATCACCGAACTCCTTCGCATGGCTCTGCGCTACGAAGGATGGGAAGTCCGCACCGCAGGGACCGGCACATCCGCCGTCAAGACCGCCAAGGAGTTCAGCCCCGACGCCGTCGTCCTCGACATGATGCTGCCCGACTTCGACGGCATGGAAGCACTCCGTCGGATGCGCCATCACGACCCGAATGTGCCCGTGCTCTTCCTCACCGCCCGCGACACCGTGGAAGACCGTGTCGCCGGACTCACCGCAGGTGGCGACGACTATGTCACCAAACCGTTCAGCCTCGAGGAAGTGGTCGCCCGTCTGCGCGCGCTCATGCGTCGCACCACGGTCAGCGCCGAGGACGTCGATTCCCTCCTGGTGGTCGGCGATCTGACCCTGGACGAAGACAGTCACGAGGTGACCCGGGCTGGCACCGAGATCACCTTGACCGCAACCGAGTTCGAGCTCCTGCGTTATCTGATGCGCAACCCGAAGCGGGTGCTCTCCAAAGCGCAGATCCTCGACCGGGTGTGGAACTACGACTTCGGCGGGCAGGCGAATGTGGTGGAGCTGTACATCTCCTATCTGCGCAAGAAGATCGATGTGGGACGGGAGCCGATGATCCACACCCTGCGCGGCGTGGGTTACGTCCTCAAGCCGACGAGCTGAGCGGGGTTGTCTCCTGGGACGAGGGTGGCGGTTCACAGCGTCGGCACAGCGGTGCAACAGCCCTCGCCGGGTGGGGTCGGCTGTCCTTGACGTATGGGACGGGCAAAGCAGGCGATGCTGGGAGGTATGTCCTTGCGTCGGAAACTCGTCCTGTCGATCGTCTCCTTGTTCGTGATCGTGACCATCGTGATCGGGCTGACGAGCTTCGCGGTGGCCCGGAAGTCCTTGACCCGGCAGCTCGACGAACAGGTCGGGCAGTCCATCGGACGGGCTGTGGATCAGTATCGCGGCCGGAATCTCCCGCCTGCCGATCAGGACGATCCCGGCCGGGGCATCGGTGGTGATTTCCTTCTGCTGGAGATCCGGAATGGTTCGGTCCGCCAGTTCGCGGCGTACACCAAGCGGGGTGCGCGGGTGGAGAAGACCGAGAAGCTCACCCGTACGCTGCTCACTGCTGGTCTCGACGAGCGTCCTCGCACCGTGTATCTGGGGTCTGAGCTCGGCGATTATCGGCTTGTCCGTCAGGAGACTGGACGTAGCACCGTCATCGCGGGGTTGCCGATGCGTCGGATGGAGGACCCGCTGGAGAGCATCCTCTACACCAATGCGGTGGCCGGGCTGATCGGGTTGGTCTTGCTCGCCGGCGGAGCGACATGGCTGATCCGAGCCAATCTGGCTGCGCTGGAACGCGTTGCTGCCGTGGCGGGGCGGGTGTCCCGCACGCCGCTGTCCACCGGGGCCGTGGAGATCCCCGAACGGGTCGCTTTGCAGGACACCGATACCCGTACCGAGGTGGGGCAGGTGGGCGCGGCTATCAACGAGATGCTCGACCATGTCGACCGTTCTTTGCAGGCCCGCCATGAGAGTGAGATGCGTCTGCGGCGTTTCGTGGCTGATGCCAGCCATGAGCTGCGGACCCCGCTGGCCTCCATCCGTGGTTATGCCGAGTTGTCCCGTCGGGAGACCGATCCGGTCCCCGAGGGGGTGCGACATGCCTTGAGCCGGATCGATTCGGAGTCGGCGCGGATGGCGAATCTGGTCGAGGATCTCCTGCTGCTGGCCAGATTGGATGCTGGTCGCCCGTTGGCTGCGGAGGAGGTGGATCTGACTGTTCTGGTGATCGACGCGGTGAGTGATGCTCGCGCCGCCGGTCCTGGGCATCGGTGGCAGTTGGATCTGCCCGAGTCCGCGGTGGAGACGGTCGGCGATCGGGCGCGGATCACCCAGGTGGTGGTGAATCTGTTGGCCAATGCCCGAGTACATACTCCTGAGGGCACTACGGTGACGGCACGTGTCCGGGAGGTTCCTGCCGAGCCCGCCGAGTGTGGGGAGGGCCCTGCGGCGTGGGCGGTGATCACGGTGTCCGATGACGGCCCCGGCATCCCTGAGGAGCTGTTGCCTCGGGTTTTCTCCCGGTTCACCCGCGGCGATGAGGCCCGTACCCGGGTTACCGGGAGCCAGGAGAGCAGCGGACCGGCTTCGACCGGGTTGGGGCTGTCGATCGTGCAGGCGGTGGTCTCCGCGCATCGCGGCGAGGTGGGGGTGGACAGCGTGCCGGGGCGGACGGTGTTCACCGTGCGGCTGCCCATGTTGAGGTCTGCTCCGTCCGGTGGCGACGGCGAACCGGTAGCGGGCTGAGGTGTCGGCGCTCGACCGGTCAGAAGGCTCCTTCGCCGGGCGCAGCGATGAAGTGCCGGACCAGCCAGGTCGGGAAGAGGATGTAGAAGGCCAGGATGATCAGGCAGCCCAGGAGCAGGAGGATGCTGATGCCGCTCGCGTGGGCAAAAGCCAGCAGGTGCAGACGGACGGCGAGCAAGGCTCCAGCGGCTCCTATGCAGAGGTAGGTACCGCGACGCGCGCACCGTAGGCAGATCTCGGAGGATCTCAGTAGGCCGCCGGCCAGGGCGAGGACGAAAGCGAGGCTCAGCACGACGGCGGAGAGCATCAGGAAGCTGTGCGAGTGGTGGACTGCGGCGGGAACCGGTTGGAAGAGCACCGACCACCAGATCAGCATCACCCAGAAGCCGAAGGCGGCGACAGGCCCTGCACAGAGTCGGTCTTCGCGGTGTGTCATCACATGTCCCCCGCCTTATCGGCGCCAGGAAAGCTGCCACCCGACACCAGTTCATCGGTCCGCCAATGTGATTCAGGCTATTAGCCGGTATATGCCCTTTGTCTTCCATTTCAGGGGTCACGACTTGAGCGGTTTCCCTGGTACTGCCGACCGGGAGGCACTCACGCCCAGCGGAGGCTCAGGCGCGCCGGAAGGAAAGACGGAGACGCGCATGTACGCGAAGAGGGTCCGACACCTGATGGTGTCGGACCCTCTTCGCGTGGCGGAGGCGGAGGGATTTGAACCCTCGATGGGGTTTAACCCCCAAACCCGCTTAGCAGGCGGGCGCCATAGACCGGACTAGGCGACGCCTCCACGACTTCTACAACGATTCGTTGTAGCAAGCTTCGGACAGGCTACCCGCTCAAGGGGACCCAAGACAAAGCGAGACACGAGATTCCTCGACCAAGTTCTCCCCCAGACGCATCGAGGCGCCCGAATCGCGCGGAATACGAGGAAGGCCCCCCGAGATACCAGATCTCGGGGGGCCTTCCTCGAAGCTTGTCGTCAGCGACGATCAGAGGGGACGGACGTCGTCAGCCTGCGGACCCTTGGGGCCCTGCGTCACCTCGAACTCGACACGCTGAGCCTCGTCCAGCGACCGGTAGCCACTGGTCTGGATCGCGGTGTAGTGCACGAAGACGTCGGGGCCGCCGCCGTCCTGAGCAATGAAACCGAAGCCCTTTTCGGCGTTGAACCACTTAACGGTGCCCTGAGCCATGCGAAATACAACTCTCTATCTTTGAGGCCATCGGTTCGACACACTTCGTGTCGAACCTGGCTGCGGCATTACCCCCGACAAACGCGGGACATGCCCGTACTTTCCGAAAACTCACCGTGAGTGGCCGGATCCGGAATCACCTGCGAGGAACTGCTGTGCAACCAGGCTCACCGTAGCACGCGGCAGCTTCGACATAACAGAGCAGCATGACAGTTTATGACATTCTTGAGATAGGCATCCGAAATGCCCGACTGGATACGTCATATAGGCAGGTCAGACCCCTGAGGTAAGGCCATGAAAAATTTATGAGATTTCTTCGACACACCCTTGTCGGGCGTGTCGAATCATGCGCGTTTGGTCCCCTCACAGCCGCAACTACGTCGGTGGATGATCTCCCCCGCCAAGCGTAACGTCTGCGCCGGTACGTCCGGATTGTTCATCCGCCGCACCAGCATCTGCACCGCACGTGCACCGATCGCGAACCAGGGCTGCGCCACCGTCGTCATCGCGGGTTCAGCTGCACCGGACCAGGGCACTTCGTCGAAGCAGGCCATGGCCAGATCTCCAGGGACCGTGATGCCCGCCGCACGAGCCGCTCGCAACGAGCCCACGGTGGCCGAATAACCGGCCACGAAAAGCGCTGTCGGCGGATCCGGTTCCGCCAGAAGCGCAGACACGGACCGACGTACCTGCTCCTCGCCCGGGCACTCCTCGACCACCAGCTCGGAGGACAAAGGCAGCCCGCGGCGCCGATGCGCTTCCACATATCCGGCGAGTCTCTCCCGGTAGGTGGCCAGCTCGGGACGACCTCCCACATAGGCGACTCGCCGGTGGCCGCGCTGGATGAGGTGCTCGACCAGCGCGCAGGACGCCGACTCGTTCTCCACCCCCACTTGATCGACACGCATGTCCTGCAGACGGTCGACGACCACGAAGGGCACCGAACGGTCACGCAGCAGCTTCAAGGTGCCGTCCTCCCACCCGCCGGAAGGCGCGATGAGCAAGCCGTCGACGTGATGCGCCAAGAGACGGGCGACCACCTTGCTCTCGTGCTCGGCATCGTCATGGGTGTCGACCAACACCATCTGCACGCCGCGCCTGGAGGCCTCCTCCTCCACGCCGTCCGCCAGCTCACGCAGCGCAGGGTTCGAGGACATGGCGGCAGCCAGCCCGATCGTCATCGTCGCTCCGGCTGCCAGGGATCCTGCGACCGGGCGATGTTCGAAGCCCAGCCGCTGCATCGTGTCGAGCACCAGACTCCGTGTCTCCGGATTCACCGGTCTTGTGCCGTTCACGACGTGCGAAACAGTGCTCACGGACACCCCCGCGTCACGCGCGACCATGGTCATGGTGACACCCGCCATGACCCCATCCTTGCGCAAGCGCTCTCGGCGTTCCACTCCCACCCCCCTTGGACAAAAGCACGCAAACTCCGCGAGCTCCCCCGGCCTGCCCTTCTTGCCGGCCCCGACCGAGCTCCCCCGTCGTCGGCAGAAACCCTTGGGCTCGGTCCGCTCCAGATACCCCCACCGGTATCATGAAGGATCGTCCGGCACCGACCGGAAGGTCACCCCGCCGATCAACCAGACCGGCTCTCACCTGCGAAGGAGGCACCTGTGGTCTCGCTCGATCCCGATGACATGGGCCCCGTGGTCAACCGTCTCCGCCGAGCCCAAGGTCAGCTCGGCGGAGTCCTGGCAATGATCGAGGACGGTCGCGAATGCGAAGACGTCGTCACCCAGCTCGCCGCCGTCAGCAAAGCCGTTGACCGTGCCGCGTACAGCATCATCGCGACCACTCTGCGTCGCTGCATCGACGCCGGCGACGAAGAAAGCCTCGACGCCAAACGCCTCGAGAAGATCTTCCTCTCACTGGCGTGACCTCGACCCGACCGCAGCCTCGCCGCCGTCCCGTCACCCTCTGCGCACTCGCCGGGGTGTTCGCCCTCACCCTGAGCGCGTGCACCCCCGGCCCAGGACGATCCACCGGCGAGCCCTCCACCACCGCCCGCCCCAGCACCCCCGGAAGTTCCACGACAGCCGGGCACGCTCTGCCCCCTGAGCTCGTCGCCGCACTGGAGAAGCTCCCCGGCAATCTCTCCGAAAGATCTGGTCTGGCCGTTCTCCCGGTCGGTGGACGGGGCGAGCCAGCACTCTGGGGAGCCATTCGCACCGGACCGGCCTGGTCCACCATCAAGGTCCCGATGAGCGTCGCTGCCGGAAGCGCGCACCAGGAGGCCTCCCGGCTCGCCATCTCCCAGTCGGACAACGAAGCCGCCGCCCGACTCTGGGCGAGCCTGGGCGGCGGAGAAGAAGCCGCCACCGCCGTCCGCGCCGAGCTCCAACGCGGAGGCGATACCCGCACCTCCGTGCAGCATCAAGAAGTTCGCCCGCCCTATACCCCCTACGGGCAGACGAACTGGCAGCTGAACGACAGCGCGCGCTACACCGCGACCCTGCCCTGCCGACCCGAGGCAGCCGCCACCTACACCCAGATGCACACCATCGCAGCCGATCAGCGCTGGGGCCTAGGATCCATCCACGCGGAGGCGTACAAGGGCGGATGGGGCCCAGCCGTCGACCAGCAGTACGTAGCCCGCCAGATCGGCGTCATCGCCCGACCGGACGGCACCCGCACCGCCATCGCCATGATCGCGCTCTCTCCCGGCGGTTACGAACAAGCTGCCACCGACCTGGACATCCTGACCGGAACGATGCGCGAACACCTCGGCAAATTACCTTCAGGGCGGTGTACAACACCCTCAGGAGCAGCCGGAGACCGAGCCAAGCCCTGAGGGCCTTACACTGGCTTCTGCTGCGGTACACCACCCAGCACGGAGGGCTCGCATAGTGGACTAGTGCGGCGGTCTTGAAAACCGCTAGGCGGGCAACCGTCTCGTGGGTTCGAATCCCACGCCCTCCGCCACATGCCGAAGGGGCCCGCATCGCGATGATGCGGGCCCCTTCGGCATGTCGTCGCCCTGGGACAGGTCAGATGTCCTCGGCCTTCAGCCCGGGAAGCTTCGAGGAGGACATCAGCGGATTCCAGGAGCTCAAGAAGGTCTCCTTCGCCGACGAAGCCTTCGAGTTGGCCTGCGTCAGCTCACTGCTTCCCTGGCAGACCGTGCCCGCAGTGGCCATGTGCATGTAGATCTGGTCGGCGTCGGCTGACGCCTGCAGAGCCGCCTTGAGCTGATCACGCGCCCGCGACCCCTCCGGGATGTCCTTGAACGGGGCGTCCCCCAACTCGTCCAATTTCGCCAACTGCGCCAAGCGACCCTTCAGGGCGTCGTCCATCTGACGCTTGCCGCCCTCCTTGTCGCCCTTGCTGCAATAGGCGTCGATGCCCTGGACCAGGGTCAACCGCGAGCCACGGCCTGCGTCCAGTACCGATCCCACCGCGCTACGCGCAGCCTGAGCGCGGCTCGCCGGGTCACTGGCCGTCGACGTGGTCGTGGACGACGAAGCCTTCGTCGTCGTCACCACCGGAGCCTTCGCCGTCGGCTTGGCCGATTTGCTCGAGCCCCCCATCGACGTCAACGCGAAGATCACCGCACCGATCAGCAGAACCGCAATGACCAGAACGACCGGGACCAGCGGGACCCCGCGCTTCTTGCCACCGCCTTCCCCGTACGAAGGCTGGCCGTCCCCGTACATCTGTTCTTCCAGTCCGCCACGCCCCTGAGCGGGATATCCCCCAGGATGTCCCCCCTGAGGGATGCCCTGGCCCCCGATACCAGGAGCAAAAGGCGCCTGAGCCGTACGGGCCGCACCCATCTGAGCCGTCGCTCCGGGGCCGCCCTGCGGCCCACCCCACGGCGACGGCTGGTCGTCGATGTCGTCCGGCCAGGCCGAGAACTGGTCGGCCATCGTGTCCGAACGCGGACGACGCGGAGGCGGAGCCCCCGCACCTGGGCCCTCCGACACGGGAGGCATCATCGCGGTCGACCCGCTAGCAGCGGGCATCGCCGAGGTGCGCTGCGGCGAAGCTCCCCCAGGCACCGAAGGCATCGCCGCCGTTGATTGATCCTGCGATGCAGGCTTCGCTCCAGCGGGTGCGTCTGGTCCTGCATCGTGCTTGGCCTTGGCAGGGCTGCCACACGAGACACAGAAGCGCGCACTCGCCGGAAGCTCAGCGCCGCACTCGGGGCAGTAGCGGGCCATGGTCACCTTCCCTCGTCACCGGCATATCAGACTTGACTGATCAGCGTCGTAGCCTAGCCGCCAGCATCCTGTCTGTGATATCAACCGAGGTCACAGCTCGCGTCTCCGTAGGTTTCCCACCCCGGTCACCGACGCTCCCCCGGTTGAACTTAAGCGTCTGAAGCCTGCCATGTCCCTCGTCGAACATCGAATTCGGGTATACCAGCTTTACTTTCCACGGCTTCCCCCGCCACCGGTCGCGTAGATTCAAGACAGATCGGCGACACTGCGCCGCAAGTAGTTTCACCACGAAAGGGGACGCTCACATGCGTGGACGACTGATGTTCATCGCCGGACTCGGTGTCGGATATCTGCTAGGTGCACGAGCTGGCCGCAGCCAGTACGAACACATCATGTCCCAAGCCGACGCCCTGTGGAACGACGCCAGGGTCCAGGAAAAGGTCGAACAGGCCCAGCACCTCGCCACCGACGCCGCGGCCTCGGCCGGAGCCGTTGTCGTCGACAAGGCCAAGGAGAAAGCCCCCGAGGTCGCAGCCACACTCACCGGTATGGCGGAGTCCGCCAAGGAAAAGATCTCCGACCTCGGCAACGACCCTGCCCGCGAAGACGCACCCGACCGGACGCCCGGCACCGATCACCTGTCGACACCACCCGGACGCCAGGTGAACACCGACGCCCCGTGGTCCACCGAGTCCTACGGGGAGACCCGCGCCAGCAGGGCACAAGCCCGTCAGGAGGGCAACCCGGCCATGCCCGACCCCTACTACCGCAAGCCGGAATGACCACACACGAAAAATCCCGAGAACACACGGGCCGGACGGTGCCACCCACCGTCCGGCCCGCGCACAGGTCAGTCCAGCCTGCTGTACACCGTGGAGAACTCGTCAGGAACCCGCTCGCCGAGCCAGCCCTCGACCAGCCAACGCCCAGCAGCGAAGGACACCGGCAACGTCACCTCTCCCGCACGTAACGCCTCGAGAAGCTCCGCCCTGCTGAACCAACGCGCGGCCACGACCTCCGCCGGATCGATGGTCAGCTCAGGGTCCTCGACCCGGGCCACCATCGCCACCATCAGCTGCGACACCGCAGGCCAGGGCTGACTCCCCGCATAGGCCACCGAGACCACCGTCAGTCCCAGCTCCTCGTCGACCTCCCGGATCACCGCGTCCTCCAAGGACTCCGCCGCATCGACGAAACCCGCCGGGCAAGACATCCCGACCGCTGAGGACCAACGGTGCCCCCGCACCAGGCAGATCCGGTCGTCCGCGTCGAGCACCGCCATGATCACCACCGGATCAGTCCGCGGGTAATACTCGGCCCCACACCCCGGGCAGGAACGCATCCACCCCGCAGCCACCCGCTCGGTGCCACCCGCGCAGGCCGGGCAGAAGGGGTTCAGCCGATGCCAGCGACCCAGAGCCAGCGCGATCGACACCGCCTCCGCATCGACCTGGCCCAGCCCGGCCATCGCTTCACGCCAAGGACGCCACACCCCCGTGCCGGTCGCAGCTCGGCAGCGGGCCAGCCGGCCGGGCTCTCCGCCCAGCCAGATCATCTCCTCGCGGGATTCTCGGTCGTCCCGGCTCGGCGAACGCCAGCGCAGGGCACCGCTGTCCTCCTCCACACAGGCCGACTGACCCGCCAGATCACAGACCAAGGTCTCCGGGTCGTCCAGCAGCCGGGACACCAGGCCGGCATCGAGACGTTGCTCTCCCCGTCGGGGCCACTGCGCATACTGCATCCACAGCGGACGGACGGGAACCGGAAACGGATGCGTCGACGGACCATTCACCCCGCCAGGCTAAACGCACGCACCTGACGTGACACCGAGTCCGTCCTCCCGTCCTCCTGAACAGGAGGAGACACCGACCGGTCGTCGCAGAAGAACCCCGGCGGAACCCGGACTCAGATCCACAGCTCCGGCTCGGTGAACATCGCCTCGTACGGATCCTCCGCAGAGGTGAGTTCACGCTGCCGATACCGAGCAGGCACCCCCGTGGCGACGTGATTCGGTGGAACATCTTTGACCACGACCGAATTCGCTCCGATCTGAGCACCATCACCGACGAAGACCGGCCCGAGGACCCGAGCCCCCGCCCCGAGAGTCACGTTGTCACCGACAGTCGGATGACGTTTCCCCTTGGCCAGGGTCCGCCCCCCGAGAGTCACGGCGTGGTACATCATCACGTCGTCACCGATCTGCGCGGTCTCCCCGATGACGACCCCCATTCCGTGATCGATGAAGAAACGCCGACCGATGCTGGCCCCAGGGTGGATCTCGATACCGGTACGGGCACGGGTCCACTGGGAGAGCAGCCTGGCCGGAAGCCGTCCACGATCGTGCTGCCACATCCGATGAGCGATCCGATGCCCCCACACGGCGTGGAGCCCCGGGCTGACCAGGGCCATCTGAACACGCCCGGTCGCTGCCGGGTCCCTGGCCACAGCTGCTTCCAGGTCCTCCAGCACCGAGGCCTTCGCTCGTGCCAGGACACCGGGAACCCGAACGGGCCAGGTGACACTCATGACATGCCTCCGTTTCGGAATCCGGGGGCGAACCCCCGAGGGGTCAATCGGTGAGACCTTCGAAAAGGATCGTCGACAGGTAGCGCTCACCGGTGTCGCACAGGACGGTGACGATCGTCTTCCCCGCGTTCTCCGGCCGGGCTGCTACCTGAGCAGCAGCAGCCAGGTTCGCTCCGGCGGAGATCCCGATGAGCAGGCCCTCGCGAGTGGCGGCTTGACGCGCCCAGGCGACCGCGGTCGAGGCGTCGACGGTGAGAACCTCGTCGACGACCTCACGGTCGAAGTTGTCGGGCACGAAGTTGGCGCCCATCCCCTGGATCTTGTGCGGGCCGGGCTGGCCGCCGGAAAGAATCGGTGATTCAGCTGGTTCGACAGCGATCACCCGCAGGTCGGGGTTCTGCGACTTGAGGTAACGGCCGGCGCCGGAGACCGTGCCGCCGGTGCCGACACCCGCGACCAGGATGTCGACATCTCCCTCGGTGTCGGACCAGATCTCGGGGCCGGTGGTCTCTTGGTGGGCAGCGGGGTTCGCCGGGTTCGCGAACTGGCTGGCCAGAATGGCGTTGTCACCGGCGGCGATCTCGTGAGCCCGGTCGACGGCCCCCTTCATGCCGGACGAGCCGGGTGTGAGCTCGAGCTCCGCCCCGAAAGCGCGTAGCAGTGCGCGACGCTCCTTGCTCATGGTGTCGGGCATGGTGAGCACGACCCGGTAGCCGCGGGCTGCCCCGACCATCGCGAGGGCGATACCGGTGTTGCCGCTGGTGGCCTCGACGATGGTGCCGCCCGGTCGGAGGTCGCCACCGGCTTCGGCGGCATCGACGATCGCGATCGCGATGCGGTCCTTGACCGACCCTGCGGGATTAGCGAATTCGGCTTTTGCGAGCACAGTGGCCTCGCTGCCGATGATGCGGTTGATACGGACGAGGGGTGTGCGCCCCACGATGGCGGTCACATCGTCGTACACAGGCATGTCGTTACTCACTCAGGTCGTCGGAGGCGAGCGTCGGCTCGTCGGTACACCACCATCAACCCTAGATCCGTTATGGATATTCCAACAAAAACTTATAGATGTCGTCTCAGGGGATGAATCGGCACCCCGAAGCACGCCCCCACCGACCCCGGATCGCGACCCAGCAAGGCACCGACACCGGCGTCGACACCGAAGAACACCCATCTCCGTCCCGTTCGGGGACCGAAACAGACCCCCGAGAGGGAGGTCACAATTCATCCACCCGATGAGAAGCCACTCGCTTCGTATGATCGCCGCATGTCAGCGCTGCAAGCCACGGCGATCATTCTCTGTCTCGTCGTTCCCACCATCGGGTGGATACTTCTGTTCCGACAGGCCTGGCGATTCAGCAAGGTCTTTCGCATGGGGACGGCAGACCCCCTCCGCACCGACCGGCCCGCATATCGCACATGGACAGTGGCCAAAGAATTCTTCGGCCACACCAGAATGTCCCGTCTCCCGGTCGTCTCCATCGCGCACTGGTTCACCGCGCTGAGCTTCTTCCTGCTCTTCTCCACACTCGTCAACGCCTTCTTCCAGCTCATCTGGCCAGAATTCAGGCTGCCGATCGTGGGCCACTTCCCACCCTTCGAATGGCTCATCGAGTTGTTCAGCTGGGGCGGCCTCATCGGCATTGTCACCCTTAGCGTCATCCGACAGAAGAACCACCCCCGTCGCTATCAGGACAGCCGTGGACGACGCAGCCGGTTCTTCGGATCTTCCTGGTGGCAGGCCTACTACGTCGAAGCGACCATCCTCGGCGTCACGATCTGCATCCTGCTGCTGCGCACCCTCGAAGCCCGCATGGTGCAGCTCACCCACCCCGAAGAATCACTCGTCCTGCATTTCCCTCTCACCGGTTGGATGGCCGGCATATGGGGCCATCTACCACTCCCGATGGTGTACGAAGCCGTCTACATCTTCGCGATGTTGAAGATCCTGATCTCCTTCGCCTGGATGATCACCATCTCGCTGCAACCCACCATGGGCGTCGCCTGGCACCGATTCCTTGCTTTCTTCAACATCTGGTTCAAACGTGAAGCCAGTGGACGCACGGCGCTAGGTGATGTCCGCCCCATGCTTACCCCCGCCGGAAAACCGATGACCCTTGAGGACATCGAAGCGATGGGCGACGAAGAATCAGACCAGTCCGAAGGCGAGGGCCATGAGCCCCGCCTCGGCGTCGGAAAAGCAGAAGACTTCTCCTGGAAATCCCTGATGGATTTCACGACGTGCACCGAATGCGGCCGCTGCCAAAGCCAATGTCCCGCCTGGAACACCGAGAAGCCGCTCTCCCCCAAGCTGCTCGTCATGACCCTGCGCGACCACGCCCATGCGAAAGCCCCCTGGGTCATGGCCACCGAGGACGAACGCCGCGAACAGCCAAAACACCTCAAACGACTCGCCGAGATCCCCCTCGTCGGCACCACCGGATACGAAGCCGACCACCCCGCAGGGGCCTATGACGCACTGGGCCCCGACGCCATCATCGACAACGACGTCCTCTGGTCCTGCACCAGCTGCGGCGCCTGCGTGGAACAGTGCCCCGTCGACATCGAACACGTCGACTCCATCGTCGACATGCGTCGCCACCAAGTGCTGATCGAATCCGCCTTCCCCGGCGAGCTCAGCGGCCTGTTCAAAAACATGGAAGGCAAAGGCAACCCCTGGGGGATGTCGCCCACGGCCCGCCTCGACTGGGCGAAGGGGCTCCCCTTCGACGTCCCGATCATCGGCCAGGACGTCGAAGACCTCACCGAGGTCGACTACCTCTTCTGGGTCGGCTGCGCCGGCGCCTACGAAGACCGCGCCAAGAAGACCACCCGCGCCGTCGCCGAACTCCTCCACACCGCAGGCATCCGCTTCGCCGTTCTCGGCAACGGCGAGAGCTGCACCGGCGACTCCGCCCGCCGCGCCGGCAACGAGATCCTCTTCCAGATGCTCGCCGCGCAGAACATCGACGTGCTCGATGAGGCCAAGGCCACCCGGATCGTCGTCACCTGCGCGCACTGCTTCAACACGCTGCGCAACGAATACCCTTCCCTCGGCGGCGACTACGAAGTGATCCACCACACCCAACTGCTGAACCGGCTCGTCCGCGACAAAAAACTCGTCCCGGTCGCCCGCCCCGGCGCCGCGAACACCTCCGACGTCGCCTCCACCGGACGCAGCGTCACCTATCACGACCCCTGCTACCTGGGACGCCACAACCACGTCTACGCCCCACCCCGCGAGCTGCTCGGCGCGCTCCCCGGCGTCGACTACAAAGAGATGGCCCGCTCCAAGGAGAAATCCTTCTGCTGCGGGGCAGGCGGCGCACGCATGTGGATGGAAGAACAGCTCGGCTCACGCATCAACGAGAACCGCACGGCCGAAGCTGTGGCCACCGGCGCCGAACGGATCGCCATCGGTTGTCCTTTCTGCCGGGTCATGTTGTCCGACGGGCTGAACAGCCAGAAAGAATCCGGAGCTGCTGCGGACGAGGTCGAGGTCGTCGACATCGCTCAGATGCTGCTCGCCGCAGTGCGGACACCCGCCCCGGCCACGCCGGAAACCTCCTCGACCACGAAGAGCCCGGACGAGGACACCGCTGTCTCCCCCGGTCCCCGCACCGCGGTGGAACATACCGAGGAAGAAGCCGCTCAAGCTCCGGTCGGAGACGCCCCGGACACCGTCGACCGCCCGGCGGCGAGTGCTCCCAAGGGGAAGATGTCGGCCGCCGAAGCCCTCGCCCTGATGGGCGGCGGCGTGGCAGCTCAACCTGCCGCCAAGCAGGACAAGCCTGTCGAGGAAGCCAAGCCCGTCGAACAGGCCAAGCCGACGGAGAAGCCCGCCCCCACCGGTGCCACGGCTCCGCCGCCGGAAAAGCCTGCGTCCATGCCCAAGGGGAAGATGTCAGCGGCTGAAGCCCTCGCCCTGATGGGCGGCGGCACGGCGGCTGAAACGGAGTCGGCCTCCGCACCTACACCTGCACCCGCACCTGCACCTGCACCTGCACCTGCACCTGCGGAGGCTCCTTCGCTACCGCCCGCAGCCGCACCACCGGTTTCGTCAGAGACGTGGGCTGTGCTCCGGGAGAAGCTCGGCGACCGGCGCAGCATGCCCGCTTCCGAAGCGCTCAGCCTGCTCGGTCGCGCCCCTGCTGCGGCACCGGCCACACCTTCGGAGGCTGCGGGCGACGTGAAGCCGGAAACCCCGGAACCGAAAACCCCGACACCGCCTGCCACCGAGCCGGTACCGGCTGCGGACAGCGCCGCTTGGCGCAAAGTACAGGAGAGGCTCGGCGACCGGCGCAGTATGCCCGCTTCCGAAGCGCTCGCCGTCCTACGCGGAGAGTGACCCGCGCCTCGGAGCTGCCCGGTGATCGCTGCCGGTCAGCTCCGAGGCTTCTACGCCGGCGGAGCTGTTCCGGCCTGCGGTGTCCCCTCTTCGGTGATCGCTGCCGCGAACTGGCTGCGGTACAGCCGCGTATAGGCGCCTTCGGCAGCGAGCAAAGACTGGTGGTCTCCCTGCTCCACGATCGCGCCGTCCTCCATGACCAGAATCAGATCAGCATCCCGAATGGTCGAAAGACGGTGCGCGATAACAAAACTGGTCCTCTCTGCCCGTAAGGCCGTCATGGCCTGCTGTAAAAGCAGCTCCGTACGGGTATCGACCGAACTGGTCGCCTCGTCGAGAATCAGCAAGCTCGGCCCCGAGAGAAAAGCCCGGGCGATGGTGATGAGCTGTTTCTCGCCCGCGCTGATATTCGCCCCTTCGTCGTCGAGGACCGTGTCATAGCCCTCGGGCAGATGCGCCACGAAACGATCCACGTAGGTGGCTTCCGCTGCGGCGTAGATCTGCTCGTCGGTCGCCCCAGGGCGCCCGTAGGCGATGTTCTCCCGGATCGTGCCCTGGAACAGCCAGGTGTCCTGCAACACCATGCCGATACGTTCCCGCAGCTCCCGTCGTGGCATCGCCGCGATATCCGTACCGTCCAAGGTGATCCGACCGCTGTCCAACTCGTAGAAACGCATGATCAGGTTGACCAGGGTCGTCTTCCCGGCACCGGTCGGCCCGACGATGGCGACGGTCTGACCGGGATCCACCGTCAAGGACAGGTCATGGATCAGCGGAGTACCGGCCCGGTAGGAGAACGAGACCTCCTCGAAGACGATCCGGCCCCGCGTCGCACTTCCCTGTACCGCCGACGACACCTCCGGGACCTGCTCCGGAGCGTCGAGCAGCTCGAAGACCCGCTCAGCCGAAGCGACACCGCTCTGCAACAGATTGGCCATCGAAGCCACCTGAGTGAGCGGTTGGGTGAACTGGCGGCTGTACTGGATGAAGGCCTGGACATCGCCCAGACTCAACTGCCCACCGGCAACCCGCAACCCGCCGACCACCGCGACCAACACGAAGGACAGGTTCCCCACCAGAAACATCACCGGCATCATCAGACCACTGATGAACTGGGCCCCGAATGCGGCATCGTGCAAACGGTCGTTGGTCTCCTGCATCCGGGCCACCACCTCGCGGCGACGCCCGAAAACGGTCACCAACTCATGTCCGGTGAAGGCTTCCTCGATCGTCCCGTTCAGATGCCCCGTCTCGGCCCACTGCGCGATGAACTGCTTCTGACTGCGTTTCCCGATCACCATTGTGACCAGCACCGAGATCGGAATCGACACCACCGCGATCAAGGTCAACAGCGGAGAGACATAGAGCATCATCACCACGATGCCCAGCACGGTGACCAGCGAATTCAACAGCTGCCCGAAGGACTGTTGCAGGCTCGTCCCCAGATTGTCGATGTCATTCGTAACCCGGGACAGCAGCTCCCCACGAGGCTGGGCATCGAAATAGCTCAACGGCAGCGCGTGCAACTTGTCCTCGACATCACCGCGCAGCCGGCGCATCGTCACCATGGAGACCTGGTTGACGAGCAGCCCGGACACCCACATCAGCAGCGCCGACACGGCGTACAACGCCAGGACCACCGACAGGACACCGCCGACCGCGCCGAAGTCGATCCCCTGACCGGGCACGAGGTCCATCGCCGTCACCATGTCGGCGAACGTGCCCTGGCCGTCGGCCCGCAACCGGGCCACCACCTGCTCCTTGGTCACCCCCGACGGCATCTGACGCCCGACGACACCGGCGAAGATCAGATCGGTGGCCCGGCCCAACACCTTCGGACCCAGCACCGACAAGGCCACCCCCGCGACGGTCAACCCGACCGCGAGCAACACCTGCGCGCGCATCGGCTGCAGCAGGCCGAGCAGCCGTATTCCTGAACGACGGAAATCCAAGGACTTCTGCGCGGGGGCCCCGCCCATCACTCCATGTCCTCGCTGCGGCCGCTCCGTGGCGGCCATCCTCGCCCCGGTGGGATTCCGCTGTGTGCCTGTGGGGGGCCGGTCTGCGTTCACGCCGCATCCTCCGCGCTCAGCTGGGAGCGGACGATCTCCGCATAGGTCGGGCAGGAGTCGAGTAGGTCGTGGTGTCGTCCCAGTCCGACGATCTGTCCGGCGTCGAGCACCACGATCTGGTCGGCGCCGATGATGGTCGAGACCCGTTGCGCGACGATGATCACCGTGGATCGGCGGGTCGTCGGGGTCAGCGCTGCTCGAAGCTTGGCGTCCGTGGTCAGGTCCAGGGCGGAGAAGCTGTCGTCGAAAAGGTAGATCCGTGGTCGGGCGACGAGTGCGCGCGCGATGCACAGCCGCTGCCGCTGGCCGCCGGAGACATTGGTGCCTCCTTGGGCTACGGCGGCGTCGAGCTCGCCGTCCAGCCGTCTGACGAAATCCTCGGCCTGGGCGATCCGGAGTGCTTCCCACAGTTCGTCGTCCGTGGCGTCGGGGTTGCCGTAGCGCAGGTTGTCAGCCACTGTCCCGGAAAAGAGATACGGCCGCTGTGGAACGACCGCGACCCGGCCCCACAGGTCGTCGGGGTCGAGTGCCCGCACGTCGACGCCGTCGACCCGCACCTGTCCACCGGTGACGTCGAACAGCCTGGGAAGCAGGTTGATCAGCGTGGTCTTCCCGGCGCCGGTGGAACCGACCACGGCCGTGGTAGTGCCCGGGCGAGCGGTGAACGTGATGCGGCGCAGCACCGGGGCGTCTGCCCCGGGGTAGGTGAACTCGACATCGTCCAGTTCGACGAGTCCTGCACATTCGGCGGGCCTGATCGGTTGTGCGGGTGCGACGACGCTCGTGGACGTGTCGAGTACCTCGCTGATCCGGTCGGCGGAGACCGATGCCCGAGGAACCATCGTGGCGACCATCGTCGCCATCATCACCGACATGAGGATCTGGACGAGGTAGGCCATGTAGGCGAACAAGGATCCGACCTGCATGTCACCGGTGTCGACCCGGTGCCCGCCGAACCAGATCACCGCAGTCGTCGACAGGTTGACGATCACGAGGACGATGGGGAAGAGCAGGGCCATCAGTCGTCCCACGCCTGAGCCCGCAGCGGTGAGCTCGTCGTTGGCCTGGGCGAAGCGTTCCCGTTCGTGGTCCTCCCGGACGAAGGCCCGAACGACTCTGACCCCGGTGATCTGTTCACGCAGAACACGGTTCACAGTGTCGACGTGGTTCTGCATGGAACGGAACAGGGGGATCATCCGCCGCACCACGAGCAGGATCGCCAGGGTGAGTGCCGGCACAGCGACGGCGACCAGCCAGGACAGGCCGGCGTCCTCCTGCAGGGCCATGACGATGCCGCCGACCATCATGATCGGCGCGCCGACGAGGATGACGCATCCCATCACGACCAGCTGTTGCAGCTGTTGGACGTCATTGGTGGTTCGGGTGATCAGCGAGTGCGCGCCGAACCGTTCGACCTCCTGAGAGCTGAAGGACATCACCCGGGAGAAGATGAGGGCACGCAGGTCACGTCCCATTCCCATCGCGGCGTGCGCACCATTCCAGACCGCGCCGATCTGGCAGGCCACCTGGACGAGGCACGCGCCGAGCATGACGACGGCGACTCGCCAGATGTGGCCGGTGTCGCCTTTGGCCACGCCGTGGTCGATGATGTCGGCGTTGAGGCTGGGCAGGAAGAGCGAGGCGATGGTGCCGACGAGTTGCAGCACGACCACGGCGGCCAGGTATCCGCGGTAAGGGCGCAGAGATTTCGTGAGCACACTGGTGAGCACAGAGGTCCTTCGTGTCGGCGGGGCCCGAGGGTTCTTCCCTTGAAGGTGAGAAAGCCGCTGTATCGGGATTCGATGGCGGATCGGTCGGTATGAGCATCAGGTCCGTTTCATTCTCCGGGTAGGGGGCCTTTTCCGCCTCCGGGACGGCCGGGACGGCACACTGAGGCCGTGGCTGTCGATCTCCTCTCCGTTCACGGAGTCGTCCTGATGTGTGCTGCTGTCGTCGTCGGGATGTCGAAAACGAGCATTGGAGGGCTCATCGCGCTGGCGGTGGCACTTTTCGCGATTCCGTTGCCCGCGAAGGAGTCGACGGCAGCGCTGCCACTGCTGGTCGTCTGACCCGGTCACCGTCGGCCGTTGCGGACTCGGAAGGTCCAGGTCGGTCGCCTTCCGCGACGTATCAACTCGGACATATCGCGGCGAGCCTCAACGTAAAATCGGACAAATAATCCAAAAATGTTGCGGCACAAGTGTTTCAAATAAGCGTCGAGCGGCCGATGGGGGTGTGGCCGCCCGCATCTGCGGGTCTGTTCCGCACGGGCATGCTGCGGCGAAGCATCTCGACAGCTCCGACGAACCCACCGAGCAGATCGCCGTCATACGAAGCGCCTGGACGAGTGAGGAGTTCCAGACCATGGACCAGGACAAACAGCCGAAGCAACAGAGCGTGGACATCGACAGCGATCCCAGCGAAGAACACGTTGAGGACCAAGCCGACTACGCAGTCGACCGCTCTGGTGTCGCCGAAGCCGTACTCGAAGTGCTCCCCACCCAGGACGAAGCTTCCCGGGTCGCCGCCGAGAGCAGTGACGAGCCGGCCGCTCCGAGCATGGTCGTTTCTCCCCACGCGCTCGCCGCACACGGATATCCGGCCCCCACCGAAGAAGAAATCGCTGCGCTCTTCGACCGGTGGAATGCTTCGCTGCAGGGAGGCGACATCGTCGAGGTCCTCGCCCTGTACACCGCCGATGCCGCTGTGCTCGCCCCGTCATCCACCGAGATCTGCCGGGACACCCCTTCCAAACAGGCCTTCTTCGACGAATTTCTCACCGACCGGCCCTGGTCCTCGGTCATCGACCGGCAGATCTACCGCGGTTACGGCAGTGCTGTCGACACCGGCACCTGCACCTTCCACTTCGCCACGACCGGCCATCGGGTCACTGCCCGGTACACGATGAGCTACGTGTGGAACGGCCGGAGCTGGCTGATCACCTCGCACCATTTGTCGGCGGCCTACGAGGAGAAGGCCGACAAGGTCGAGAAAACCGAGAAGTCCGAGCAGGCCGCCGACGAACAGTGAGCGTCCGGCCCGGTCCCGATGCCCTCCACATCGCGGCCGGGCCGGACGCGGCTCATCAGGCCAGCCCCTGGCGAGCCAGCCAGTCCTGAGCGACCTTGGTCGCATCCTCCTTGTCGACATCGACCTTGGTGACCAGGGAACGCACTTCGTCCGTGGTCAATATGGCGGACACCCCGTCGAGGGCCTTCTGCACCTGGGGGGTCGCCACGGATTTCGTGACCAGCGGGACGATGTGCTGGGTACCGAAGAGTCGTTTGTCGTCCTGGAGGACGACGAATCCGTGCTGGGTGATGGACGGATCCGTGGTGAAGATATTTGCGGCCTGGATCTGACCGTTCTTCAACGCCTGCACCGCTGCCTGCCCCGCCAGAGGAGTACGTACCTGTTTGAACTGGATGCCGTAGACCTTCTCCAGGCCGGGAACCCCCTGGCTGCGTGACTTGAACTCGTCGGGCGCGCCGAGAACGAACTCACCGGCCTTGCCCGCCAGGTCGCTCATCGTCACCAGCCGGTGCTGCTCCGCGGTCTCCTTCGTGACGGTGATCGAGTCCTTGTCCTCCGCTGCCGATCGAGCCAACACGGTCAGTTCCTTCGGCAGCAGACCCTTCAAAGCCTCGTAGGCCTTGTCGGGGTCGTTCTCCGCGAAGTCCTTCTTGTAGAAGAGCGCGAGAGCGCCCGTGTACTCGGGCATCACCTGGATCGAGCCGTCCTGCAGGCCTTTCATGTAGGCCTCACGTGACCCGATGCGTGGTTTCGTCGCCGCGTTGACCCCCTTCGCCTTCAACGCCCCGGCATAGATCTCGGCGAGGAGGACGCTCTCGCTGAAGTCCGCCGAACCGACCAGGACCTGGCCTGGCGCTGCGGAGCCGCCGGCCCCGCCTGGGGTCGAGGTCGCCAAGGGGTCGTGCGATCCCCCGCCGCAGGCGGTGAGCCCCAGCACGGCGACGGTGGCCGCAGCGACCAGTCCGGAAAAACGGGTGATCTTCATCGCGTTCTCGCTCCTGTCTAAGGGTCTGCGAAGACATACCCCGAAGGTCGTATGGACATGCGGCCGATCAGCTCACGCACCGGTGGCCCTGGTACCGGCTCCCGCTGAGCTCGGCTCCGGCGTGACCTCCGAGCTCTCCGCCCGGACACGCCGAGGACGCAGCCCCGGGGAGACCACTACGCGGGTCAGCACCGCCAGGAGGACGTCCACCCCCAGGGCGAGGACGGCGACCAAGAGCGCTCCACCGGCGACCATCGGATAGTCACCGATCGCCAGACCTTCGGAGAGAAAAGCGCCCAGGCCGCCCAAGGAAACATAGGCAGCGATCGTGGCGGTACCGACGACCTGCAATGTAGAGCTGCGGACCCCGGAGAGGATCAACGGCAGCGCACAGGGAAGTTCGACCCGCAGGAGCACCTGGAGGCTGGTCATTCCCATCCCGTGGGCGGCATCCCGGGCAGCCGGGTCGACCGCTTCCACCCCGGCGTAGGTGCCGGCCAGCAATGGCGGGATCGCCAGGAGCACCAGGACGATCAGGCTCGGAAGCAGGAAGGCCCAGGAGCCCTGTAGGTAGGGCGAGAGGAAGAGCGCAGCGGCGAAGAGCAGGCCGAGACTGGGAATGGCCCGCACCGCATTGGTCGAGGACACCAGCCATCGAGCCCGCCCGGTGTGCCCGATCCACAGGCCCACGGGGATCGCGACCAGTGAGGCCAACAGCACCGACAACACCGAATAACCGAGATGTTCGATCAACCGATTGGTGATCCCCTCGGGGCCCGCCCAACTGGCCGGGTCGGTCAGCCACGCCCAGATCTGCGTGTTCATGAGGCCGCCCCCGCCCGGCGCCACGGCGTCAGCAGGATGCTGAGCCCCAGGATGAGCAGGTCGAAGAGCACCGCCAGCGCGATACAGGCCAAGATGCCCACGACCAGTTCGTCACCATGGAATCGTTGATAACCGCCGGTGAGGAGGTTGCCGAGCTGGGCCACCCCGATCAACGACGCCACCGAGACCATGCTCACATTGCTGACCGCGGCAACCCGCAGACCTGCAGCGAGGACCGGGATCGACAGGGGAAGATCGACGCGCACGAAACGGGCCAGACGTCCGTAGCCCATCGCTGTGGCGGCAGCCGAGACATGTTCGGGGACCGAGGCCAGCCCGTCGGCGACACTGCGGACGAGCAGTGCCACCGTGTAGACCGTCATCGCTGCCACGACGTTGATCGGATCAAGGATCTTGGTGCCGAGAACCATCGGGGCCAGGACGAAGAGCGCCAGGCTGGGGATCGTGTAGAGCAGGCCGGTACCGGCCAGCAGGAGGGGGCGGGCCCAGGCCGGCCCGGTGTGGGCCAACCATCCCAGGGGAAGCGCCAACACCAGCCCGAGGACCAGGGGAAGGCCGGCGAGATAAGCGTGATGAGCAGCCAGTGAGGCCACCACGTCGAGGTGTTCGATCAGCCACGTCATGGGGAGGCCTCGACGTCGGGGTCACCATGCCGTGGGGAGTCCATCGCAGCGACGAGGTCGTCCACGCGAACCGTGCCCAGGAAAGCTCCGTCGTCGTCGACGACGACCCCTCGGCGTGATGGCGAGGACAGCGCGGCATCGAGATACGCGCGAAGGGGACCACCTCGGGTGGCCACCGTGCCACCGAGTTCGAGGTCGTCATGCCGTGGCGGTGCATTGACCTCGGCGGTGCGAGCCCACCCCAGAGGACGACGGTCGGCGTCGAGGACGAGCGCCCACCCGTCTGCGCCGAGTCCGGTGAGATCGCCGCCCAGGACTGCGGTGGGCTCGGCCTTCGGGGCGATCTTCCCTGGAGCGGGGACGAACCCCAGCGCGCGATATCCGCGGTCACGGCCGACGAAGCTGGCCACGAAGTCGTCCGCCGGGGCAGCGAGCAGGGTGGCGGGGTCGGCGACCTGGGCGAGACGCCCCCCGACACGCAGAACGGCGATCTGGTCGCCCAGTCGGATGGCCTCGTCGATGTCATGGGTGACGAAGAGGATGGTCTTGTGCAGCTCGCGTTGCAGATCGATGAGGTCGGCCTGCAACTGGTCACGCACCACTGGGTCGACGGCGCTGAAGGGCTCGTCCATGAGCAGGACGGGCGGGTCGGCGGCGAGGGCGCGGGCGACACCTACTCGCTGTTGTTGCCCGCCGGAGAGCTGCGCCGGGTAACGGCCGGCCAGGTTCAGGTCGAGGCCGACCCTGGCCAGCAGTTCATGGGCACGTTTTCGGGCCTCGCTCTTGGAGACGCCCAGGAGCAGAGGCACTGTCATCACATTGCGTTCAACGGTGTGATGGGGAAAGAGCCCGCCGTGCTGGATGACGTAGCCGATGCCTCGACGCAGTCGGCTGGCGTCCAGCGTCGTGGTGTCCTCACCGTCGACGAGGATGCGTCCTGATGTGGGCTCGACCATGTGGTTGACCATCCTCAGGGAGGTCGTCTTGCCACACCCGGATGGCCCGACCAGCACGGTGATCTGCCCGGCGGGCGCGGTCAGGGTGAGCCGGTCCACGGCAGGCGATCCTTCGCCGTACCGTTTGGTGACCTCCTCGAAACGAATCATGCGCCTCACGCTAACCGGACGAACCGACAAGAGCCTGTCGGGCGGCTGAAGCTCTATTGAGTTTTCTTGATAATCAATGTAATTCCCATGTCATCAGATCATGGACATGTCACTTTCCGTGCCCCGACGAAAGATGACCCTCAACGCGGGACGACATCGATGCGATGGAAGTTCTCAAAGGCGCGGCTCGCCGTAGGACCCCGCTGCCCCTGATAGTGACTACCCGGCCGCCCCGACCCATAAGGATGTTCGGCCGGAGAACTGAGCTGGAAGAAGCACAGCTGCCCGATCTTCATGCCCGGCCAGAGCTTGATGGGCAGAGTCGCCACATTGGACAACTCCAAGGTCACGTGGCCGGTGAAACCGGGATCGACGAAACCTGCCGTGGCATGGGTGAGCAACCCCAGACGACCCAGGCTGGACTTGCCTTCGACCCGAGCTGCGATGTCATCGGGCAAGGTCACCTGCTCATAGGTCGAGCCGAGCACGAACTCCCCCGGATGCAGGACGAAGGGCTCACCCTCGGCAACCTCGACGAGCCGGGTCAGCTCCGGCTGTTCCTCGGCCGGATCGATATAGGGGTACTTGTGGTTGTCGAACAACCGGAAGAGACGGTCCAGCCGGACATCGATGCTCGACGGCTGGATCATCGCCGCATCGTAGGGAGCGAGCTGCACTCGCCCGTCGTCGATCTGGGCCCTGATGTCACGATCGGAAAGAAGCACGGCATCGAGCCTATCGGCCGGTCGAGTTCGATCCGATGCATCGGCTGAGTTAGACTGGCCGCCAGCTTCACAGGTCACCTGTCGGAGGTCAGGCCGATCCGAGCCCACCAGCCCAGATCGATAGAACATCCTTGCAGGTCAGAGGCTTTCGCGAGTGTAGTTCAATGGTAGAACATCAGCTTCCCAAGCTGAATACGCGGGTTCGATTCCCGTCACTCGCTCCAGATCGATCACGTCGGGCCCGGCTCTCTCCCGTAGAGCCGGGCCCGACGTCGTCACCGCGCCACGAGCCAGAGACGACGAACCCTCATCTCAAGGACCTCCGTCCCGGTCACCGCGCCGAAACAGCACACATCATGGATGGTCATCCATATCTGTCGAAGGAATTCCGATGTCCACCGTCAAGGACACCATCCGACGCCCGTTCTCCCGACGTAGCTTCCTGAAATGGACCGGAGTAGCAGGAGCCGCCACCTGCGTCGCCGGCAGCACGTCCTGTGGCCTCCAACCCGCCGACCCCACGTCGGCCGCCTCGAAGGCCGACGGTGAGCGCATCGTCTGGAGTGCCTGCACCGTCAACTGCGGCAGCCGCTGCCCCCTCCGGCTGGTCGTCCGCGACGGCCGTGTCGTCCGCGTCGACCCGGATGACACCGGTGACGACGAGCTGGGCACTCAGCAGATCCGGGCCTGCGTGCGTGGACGGTCCATCCGGCAGCGGATCTACAGCCCCGACCGGCTCAAGAAGCCGATGAAGCGGGTCGGCAAGCGCGGCGAGGGCAAGTGGGCCGAGATCAGCTGGGACGAGGCCTACACGCTGATCGCCGACAAGATGAAGAAGCTCATCGCCGAACACGGCAACGAGTCGATCTACATCAACTACGGCACCGGGGTCATCGGTGCCACGGTTGCGCGCAGTTGGCCTCCGAACGCCAGCCCGGTGGCCAGGTTGATGAACTGCGTGGGCGGTTCTCTCGACCAGTACAACGACTACTCCTGCGGGAACATCGAGGCTGCGGTGGATTTCCACTACGGCAAGTGGCAGGGCAGCAACAGCAATGACGACACCGTCAACTCTCGTCTGGTGCTGATGTTCGGCAACAATCCGCACGAGACCCGGATGAGTGGCGGCGGCGAGGTCTTCGTCACTCAGAAGGCGAAGGAGCTCGCTGGGCACCGGGTCATCGTCTTCGACCCGCGGCAGAGCGACACCGCGATGAATCTTGCCGATGAGTGGGTGCCGCTGCGCCCGGGCACCGATGCGGCGCTCGTCGCCGGGTTCGCGCACGTCATGATCACCGAGAAGCTCCTCGACCGGGCTTTCCTGGACACCTATTGTTCGGGTTTCGACGAGGCGCATCTGCCCCCGAATGCTCCGCCCGGTTCCTCGTACGAGTCCTATGTCCTGGGTCAGGGGCCGGACAGGACGGAGAAGACGCCTCAGTGGGCGGCGCGGATCACCGGTGTCCCGGCGACGACCATCACCCGTCTGGCCCGGGAGATCGCCGCCACCAAACCGTGTGCGGTCACCCAGGGTTGGGGTATCCAGCGGCATTCCAACGGGGAGAATCAGTCCCGGGCGCCGATGCTGCTCGCTGCGATGATCGGCCAGATCGGGGTCTCCGGGGGTGGCACCGGAGAGCGGGAGTCCTCGGCTTCGTTGAAGATGGCGGCTTTCCCCCCGTTGGAGAATCCGGTCAAACCGGTTCTGCCTTTCTACCGGTGGACCGATGCCATTGCTCGAGGCAAGGGCATGGACTACCGCGAAGGCATCCGGGTCAACGGCAGCACCAACAGCAATGCCAATGTGAAACACGAGGTGAAGCTCAACAGCAACATCAAGTTCATCTGGCTCTACGGTTCCAACTCCCTCGTGAACCAGCACAGCGACATCAACGAGACGATCCGTCTGCTCTCCGACGAGTCGGCCTGCGAAATGATCGTCTGCATCGACAACCAGATGACCGTTTCGGCGCGCTACTCCGACATCCTCCTGCCCGATGTCACCACGGCAGAACAGATCGACCTCGTCCAACAGGGCAGCGCGGGGAACCTCGGGTACACGATCTTCGCCGACAAGGCCGTCGATCCGTTGTACGACTGCCGTCCTGTCTACGAGATGATGACCGGCATCGCGGAGAAGATGGGGGTCAAGGACACCTACACCGAGAAGCGGACCCAGGAGGAGTGGGTGCGCTGGCTCGTCGAGAACAGCCGCGTCGATGTCCCCGATCTGCCTTCCTACGACGACTTCAAGAAGGCCGGCATCTTCAAGAAGAAGCTTCCCTCCGTCATCGGGATGAAGGACTTCCGGGACGACCCGAAGGGCAATCCGCTGGAGACGCCGTCGGGGAAGATCGAGATCTGGTCGAGCAATCTCCACACGATGAGTCAGGACTGGCCCACCGACGCCAGGCGGCCCATCACTCCGCTGCCCGAGTACACCGCGACCCGCGAGATGCCCGGCGACCCGTTGGAGAAGAAATACCCGTTGCAGTGCATCGGGCATCACTACAAGCAACGCACCCACTCCAGCTATGGCAACAGCCCGTGGCTGAAGGAGGCCCACCCGCAGCAGGTCTGGATCAACCCGCTGGACGCCCAGAAACGCCAGATCGCCAACGGTGACCTCATGGCGGTGTACAACGATCGCGGGCGCCTCCACCTGCCGGCCTTCGTCACCCCACGGATCTGCCCCGGAGTGATCTCCGTCCCGCAAGGAGCCTGGTACGCCCCGGAGAAACCCGGCGGCACCGATCTCGGAGGGTCGGTCAACGTACTCACCAGTCAGGAGCCGACCGCCTACGCGAAAGCCAACGGTCAGCACTCCGTCCTCGTCCAGGTCGAAAAGGTTCGGTGACGACGATGCCGCGCACGTTCAAGCAGCTCGCCTTCCACTTCGACCAGCGCAAGTGCACCGGTTGCAAGGCCTGCCAGATCGCCTGCAAGGACAAGCACGACCTGCCCACCGGGGTGACCTGGCGGCGGGTTCCCGAGTTCTGCGGCGGGACCTGGCGGGTCGACGAGTCCACCCAGACCTTCACCCAACAGGTCTTCACCTACTACACCTCGCTGTCGTGCAATCACTGCGCCGACCCGGTCTGCGTGCAGGTCTGCCCGTCGACCGCCATGCGGAAGGGGGACAACGGTGTCGTCTCCGTCGACCCGACCGTCTGCATCGGATGCCGTTACTGCGAGATGGCCTGCCCCTATCACGCGCCACAGTTCGACGCCGACAAAGGCGTGATGACCAAGTGCGACTTCTGCGCAGACCGGATCGCCGAGGGAAAGGCCCCGGCCTGCGTCGCCGCCTGCCCCAGCCGTGCCCTCGACTACGGCGAGGCCGACGAGCTGCGCCGTAAGTACGGCGGCACCGCCGATATCGCCCCATTGCCGAGCCCGGAGATCACCCGTCCCAACCTGTTCATCACCCCGCATGGCGAAGCCCGGCCCAGCGGTTCGAAAGACGGTTCCCTCGCCAACCCTTCGGAGGCCTGATATGACCCACGAGCTGCCACTCGTGGCGTTCACCCTCATCGCGCAGATGTCCGTCGGATCCTTCGTGGTCCTGGGTCTGATCCACCTGCTCAACGCCCGGGTCGACCCGCATGTCATGGACCGGGTCACCGACCCTGCTCTCTACGCCGTCGGCCCGCTCCTCGTGCTGGGGATGGGCGCCTCGACCTTGCACCTGGGGTCGCCGCTGCGCGGGATCAACGCCCTGCGTCATCTGGGGACCAGCTGGCTCTCCAACGAGATCGCCGCCGGGATCGTCTTCCTCGTCCTCGGTGCGGCCTTCGCCGCCGCCCAATGGTTCAAGGTCGGCACGTCCCGGGCGCGTCAGATGCTCGCCGGGGTCACCGCCGGGGTCGGTCTCTTCCTCGTCTACTGCATCAACCGGGTGTACAGCCTGCGCACGGTGCCGGCCTGGGACACCCCGTACACCCTGGTGGACTTCTTCACGACCACGCTGCTGCTCGGCGCGCTCGCCGTCGGCACGGCGATGGTGGTCACCGCGCGGGTGCGGGCGCGGCGGGGTGAGGAGAAGCACGCTGAGGACGACGAACTGATCCTCGTCTGCTTGCGCGGTATCGCGTTGGCGGCGATGGCCCTCCTCGCCGTGAAATTCGTGGCGCAGCCCGTCTACCTCGCCTACCTGGGTACACACCCCGATCCGGCTGCTGCCAGGTCCTTGCAGGTCCGTGGGGAGACGTATGGTGCTTTCGCCGTTCTGCAGTACACGGCGATCGTCGCCGGGGTCGCGGTCCTGGGGTATTTCCTGGCGCGGCTTTCTCGCGGTCCGGTCGCGCAGAAGGTACTCACCGGGGTGGTCGTGAGCGCATTCTCGCTGGTCTTCCTGGGTGAGGTCGTGGGCCGGATGCTGTTCTACGCCTCGATGGTGAGGACCGGGCTGTGACCGGCCCGGGAGCAGGCGTGGACGAGTCGGTCCTCGAACTGCTCGATTCACATGGCGGTGCTTGCGCCTTCCTGTCCGCGGTGTTGTTGAACAAACCTGATGCGGCTTTGGCGAGCCGGCTCCGTGCGTCGGATCTGATCGGCACGTGGCCGCTGCCTGATGTCGCCGGGTCTGATGGGCTCGATGGGCGTAGTCACCTCGCTGGGTGGGCAGAGGCGGTTTTCTCCGGTGCGGCGCAGGGTTCTCCGGAGGTCCCTGACGAGTCGTTGATCGATGAGGCGGTGGCCGAGTGGATGCGGCTCTTCCGCGGTCCAGGGCCGTTGCAAGCCTGCCCCTACGAGTCGGTCCACCGGGAGGAGGAGAAGCTCACCTTCGGGGAACAGACCGTCTCGGTGCGTCGCTGGTATGCCGTTCACGGCGTCGAAGCACCCCGGTTGAACGTGGAACCGGACGATCATCTCGGCTTGGAGCTGGCGTTCGTCTCTCATCTGTGTCTGAGCGCCTTGGATGCGGCTGAGGCCGGTGACCTGGCAGGCTTGTCCGGGAAGGTCGCGGCGCTTTCCTCCTTCTTGGGCGAGCATCTGCTGGTGTGGGCGGACGAGGTGGCAGACGCGATGATCACGCACGCCGAGACCGGTCTGTACCAGGGAGTCGGTTTGTTGTTGCGAGGCGCCTGCCGGTCGTTGCAGACGGCTTTCCGCTGAGGACGGCGGTGGAGAGCAGCCGCCCCCCTTGGGATACTCGCCCGTTGCGTCGTCACCTGCGGTCGAACAGAGCTTCAGCAGTGGTGCTGAGCTGCCCTGATTCCTGTTCGCGACCGGAGCGAGCTGGTGCGGAGACGACCGGGGTGCCGTCGGCCGCTGCGGTGGAAGGTCGGGGCGGCGGCGTGGATGCCGTTGAGGAGACACCGGATCTTCCGGAGCGGACCATCCTGGTGAAAGCGCCTGTCTGTCTGGCGGATGTCGAGCCGGCGGCGATCTTGGAGTGCCTGTCCATGACTGCGTTGACCGTGGTCGATGCCTGCGACCAGGGCGCCGCTTCCGGGCGGGGAGCAGTGCAGACCGCCCGGGCGGCGGGTGCCGAGGTCTTGGCCGCGCCGGGTGCGGTGGCTGCCGGATGGTCGGGCCCTGTGGTGCGAGGGGATGCCGTTCCGGTGCCTCGGCGGGTGCTCCTGGGCCGGGCCGAGGAGTTGGAGGAGATGGTTTCCCGGCCGCAGGAGCGGTTGACTGCGGCGGTGCGGGCGCTGTGCCCGGGCCCGCCGACCGCAGCGTTGGCCGGCATGTCTGGTGATGCCTTGCGTCTTCAGGCGCCGGGGTGTCACGGTGACGGGCTGTGTGTCCGGGCGTGCCCGCAGGAGGCTTTGGCCCGTCGGGTCGACGGTGATGGGGCCCGTCGGTTCGTTCTCGTCCTTGATCCGGGGCTTTGCGACGGATGTGGGGAGTGTGTGCAGGCGTGTCCGCACCGTGCGTTGCGCGATCTGGGGCAGTTGTCGTGGGCCGAGGTCCTGGCGGGTCCGATGGTCTTGCGTTCCGGGTTGATCGGTGACTGCGAGCGCTGTGGTGCTCCGGTGCGGGGCAGTCAGCCGCTGTGTCATGTCTGTGTGGAGCGGGATCGGGATCCTTTCGGGGTGTGTCCGCCTCCGGGATTCGTGCTTGATGAGCAGACCGGGGGGCTTCGGCGGGAGGGTGATGTTTCCGGGGTGGGTGCTGGGTGTTCTCCGGTGGGCTGGAGCGCGTAGCATCCGGCCGTATGACGAATGCCGATGATGCCCGTATCTCTTTGGCCCAGGCGCAGAGTCTCCTTGAGGAGGCTGCGTCGGACGTTGATCGCCTGGACGAGGTTCTGAGTTGGTTGGCCATGGCGATCGAGCGGGTTCGCCGTCTTGACGAGTATCACCGTGGCCCGGGTCAGGATGATGTCGATGCTGTTCTGGCTGCTGATCCTGAGGCGATAACGCCGGCGGTGGCTGGGGAGGACGCGGTGTGGGAGTGTGTCACCGAGTTCGATGAGCGGATGTTGCGGCTGTTGCGGGTGGTGACGGCTCAGGTGACTTCGCGGTTGGACGATGCGCGCTGAGGTAGGGCCGTCTGGGGTCAGCTGACCAGGGCCAGTCCTTGTGGGAGGGTGAATTCGAAGGTTGCCCCGCCCCATTCGTTGCGGTAGGCGCGGATTCTGCCGTGGTGTCTGGCCACGATGGAGTGGCACATGGCCAGGCCCAGCCCGGTGCCTTGTTGGTCGGCTGCGCCTTTGGCGGTGCGTCCGAAGCGGGTGAAGATCACTGCGGCATCCTCTTCATCAACACCGATTCCTTTGTCTTCAACTAAAATTCGTACCCATCCGGGTGATCCGGCCGGGCAGGAGCGCACCCTCACCCAGGCCGGCTCGTCCGGTCGGGCGTATTTCACCGCATTGCCCACCAGGTTTCCCATGAGTCGACGCACCAAGGTCGGGTCGGCATGCACCACGGCGTCGGTGTCCACTTCGATGTGCACCCCTTCCCGATGGTGGTACGACAAGGCGATCTCCCGGGTGACCTCCGCAAGGGACAAGTCGCTGATCTGCAGGACTCCTTCCCGGGCGACCGTGTACGCCAAGCAGTCGTCGATGATGTTCCCCATCTGCTGCCCGGCCGACAGCGCCCGGGCCAGTGCGCGTCGTCCCGCCCGGATGTCGTCGTCCGCCTCGATGTCCGCGGTGTCCATCCACAGGGCCACCGCTGCCAATGGTCCTTTCAGGTCGTGGGCCACCGTCCCGGCGAAAGCCTCCAGTTCCTGTTCTCGGGCCTGCTCGGCGGTGACATCCCGCAGCAGGATCAGCCGAAGCTGTTTCCGCCGATGTTCCAACATCCGATGGGTCGCCGCGACCCTCTGTTCAGCGCCGCCGACGTCTTTCTGCCCGGTGTCCGCGCCTACCCGGGATGATCCTGTCGTCGACACCACCAGGTGCGAGGACTCCTCCGGCCCGGTGTCCAGCCACTTGCGGAATTCGCCGACGTCGATCAGGTGACCGGCTCCGTCCCGGACGGCGAAGGCCGCCAGCCACCGCTCTTCCGCCGGGAGATCCGTGTCCACGCTCGTCGGCGGCGCCCCCAGCAGGGAGCGTGCCGACGGATTGGACAACACCACCTCGCCTTCACCGTCGATGAGGAGCACCCCGTCGTCCATCGAGGAGAGCACCGCATCGAGCAGGATGTTCTGAGCGTTCTCCTCTTTCGCGGCCTCGGCCAGGCGCTCGGCCAGACGGGCGTGGGATTCCCGGTAGCCGACGAGGAAACAGCCCAGGACAGCTCCTGCCACGTACAGCAGTTGGGTCGCCGCGGTGGGCATGATCTCCGAGGTCGGCGCATTGTCGTCGACCAGGGCGAGTTTCAGGCTGTGCGAGAACAGGGGCAGAAGCAGAAGTGTGGCTGCGGCTCGGCGAGGGGTCAGCGTCAGCCCGATGAGCAGCGCGGGGACGAAGAGGAGCCATTTGATGGGCTGTTCGAACTCGATGGTCAGCAGGACCAGGCAAGCTGTGGAGGCTATCGCGGTGACCGGCAGGAGCATCGGGTAGTAGATGGAACTTGCGATGCGCAGCGGGTGAACAGCGGCGAAGGCGAGGAGCCCCCCGTAGAGCAGCGTCAGCTGCACCAGCGTCGCCCACCACACCGCCAACTCGGTGTCATGCGGTCCGCCCAGATCGATACCGGGCAGCGCCCCGATGTAGACGGCGGCCCATGAGGAGACCGTCGTCAATGAGGTGAAGAGCATGACGTCGCGTGGCGCGAGCGGAAACCACTCGTCGCCCTGACGCCATCGTTGATAAGCGGCCAGGAGTAGTGAGTAGAGCACCAATGAACTCGTCGACGTCCACAACAGCGGAAGAAATGGCAGATGGAAGGCCAGTCCACCCCCGACAGCAGTGACCCAGAGGAAAAGGTAGGTTCCCCACCACAACCGGCGGTCGTGCGTCAACATCGTTGCCGCGCTCCGAGGTCTCGTCCGCTGTTCCGGTCGGCCCGCCGTGCTGCGACGTTGCGGCCACACCAAGGAGAGCAAGGCCAGCTGGGCCGGCGGCAGGGTCCAGGACAAGGAGACCCGTTCGGCTTCGTCGTAGACCGCGAAACTCCACACCAGGCTGAACAGGTAGACGACGACCACGCACAGGTAGGCCTGCCGGAAGGACATGCCGAAGGCCCGACGGCCTGGGGGCCTGCCCTCAGCCGGTGGCGGAGATGTCCAGGACATCACGGCTGCGTCACCGCGACCTGGGGGGCGTCCGCCGGCGCAGCAGGCAGGGTGAAGGCAATGGTCGTTCCGCCCCATTCGTTGTCGGTAGCAGCGATCCGGCCTCCGTGGCGGGTCACGATCGCCCGGCACAGCGCCAGCCCGAGTCCGACGCCTGACGTCTCGGTCCCGGCGGAGAGCAGCTCCCGTCCGGCCTGACTCAAACCGATTCCTCGGTCGGCGATGCTGATCTCGACCATGTCCGGGCCGGCCGGCCGACTCGTCACTCGGATGAACGGAGCCTGTTCGTCCCTGACGAATTTCACGCTGTTGCTGATCAGATTCGACAACAGTTGTCGGGTCAGCGCCGCGTCGGCGTGCACGGGGTGGGGTGCGTCCACCTCGAAGACCGCCCGATGTGTGTCCGAGTCGTAGATCGTCGCGATCTCCTGCACCATCTGCTCGATCGGCACCTCGGCGAGGTTCAGTTCTCCGGAGTGGCTGACGGTGTAGGCGAGGTAGTCGTCGATCAGGGCTCTCATCTGGGCAACCGCAGTGTGCGCGCGTTCCAGGGCGTGTCGCCCCGCGTCGGCGTCGGCTCCTGCCAGGTCTGCGTCAGCGGTCTGCATCCATCCTGTCAGCGCGCTCAACGGTCCTTTCAGGTCGCGGGCGACTGTTCCGGCGAAGGACTCCAACTCACGTTGGTGGTCATGCCGTGATGTGACATCGCGGAAGAGCCACAGCGTGAAGGGCACCCCCCGCATGACCAGGTCTTGGGTGGACACGGCCAGACGACGTACCGAGCCCTGTTCATCGCTGATCGTCAGCGGAATGCGACGCATCGTCCCCGGGACCGGTCTGATCAGGCGCGCATAGTCGCGAGGTGTCAGGTCCTGGTCGCGGTCGGCGAGCTGCAAACGTAGACGACGGGCCCAGTCCAAGGTGACCTTGCTGGGTGGTTCCTGACCGAGCAGTTGGGTCAAGGCGGCATTGCTGCGCACGACGACGCCCTGTTCACCGGTGATCAGCAGGCCGTCCGACATCGACTCCAGGATGGCGTCGCTGATCTCCCGTTGGGAGCGTTCCACATCAGAATATTGAGCTGTCGCCAAAGACAGCGCGGACTCCCCGATCCGGAAAACGACGATGAGCATCGAGACATTGCTCGCGAAGCCGAGGAGCAGGTCGAGGGATGCCTCCGGACGGACGACTCCGAAGAGTGGTGCCGCGTTCACCGGCGGATAGGGCAGGAGGGCGACCAGGAAGGCCACGGAGAGGGTCACCCAGATGACACACCTCGGCGTCATCAAAGCCCCTGCGACGGCCAATGGCACGAGGTACTGCCAGCTCAACGGCTGTTGCGGCCAGATGTACGGGGATGCCAGAGCAAAGGTTGTCCCGGCGATGAAGAAAGGCCACCACCGGAGCCGCAACGGTGTGAGCAGTGAGGGCATTCCTTGGAAATACAGCGGCAGGACGCAGTTCGCAGCGACGGCCAGCGAAGCAAAACCACGGGAATAGGCCCAGATGTCGACCTCGGAGATGAAGGCAGCGGGGTCTTCCTCATGCGGGAATCCACCCAGAAGGAGGGTCACTATCGGAGCCAGACTGACCGCGGTCATCAACCACAACGATTCACCGACGTCCCGGGGAAACCATGACTCGCCCAGCCCGCGGAAACGGTAGAGGGTGACGGCGGTCAGCGCTCCCAGCGCATTGGCCAGGATGACTTTCGTCAAGGTGAGCGGGCTGACGACCGGCGCCCAACCAGCCACGAAGCAAAGGGCTGCACCACCCGAGAATCCAGCGGTGACCTGCGCATATCGTGACCACAACGTGCGATTCCGCAGGCCTTTGCCATCCCAGGCGCAGGCTGCTTCGACGAAGAACACCGCGTGGAGGATCCACCACGAGGACAGCCCGGTGCTCTCTCGGACGAAGGCGAAACCACCGATTCCGGCCAGTACTGCCGCCACGATTCGTGCGGTGGTCGCGATGTGCGGGCGGGCGGTGTTCACCGCGACCGGCATGACCGTCCGAGGAGAGATGTCCGCAGCAGAGATGCGATGCTGGACGCCCCACTCCGTGATGTCACCCGGCATACGTGCACTCTTGGCACGCTGGACCACGCGCTCCACCTCCCCCTGTGTTCGCCCGTCACATCGGCTGTCCGGCGAACGCTTTGAGCTCTCGGAAGGGGCGAGCTGCTCGCCGACGCCATGAGCGGTGGAAGAGGCGTGGGACAACTGGACGTGACGGATATCGCACGAGCCGTCGAATAGCCCTTACCTTGGTCTACGTCTATCCCGGCGCCACTGTTGCCGGTCGTGTTCTTCCGGGAGGTTGCTGTGCGTGCAGAACGCATCACCGATGTCATCGCTTATCACATGGAAGGTCCCTGTTGGTGGCCTGCTTGGGGTGGGCTACGTTGCGTCGACATGTTGGACGGCGAGATCATCTCGATCAATATGTCGGGCCGCTCCAGCCGTCAGAAGGTCGACCGGGTGGCGGCTTGTGTCCGCCCGCGGGAACGCGGCGGGATGATCGTCGCCGTGGAACGTGGTTTCGCTCTCGTCGACGGTGATGGCACCCTGACCCGGCTGCCCAGCATCTGGGAGGATCCGGGGCTGCGGATGAACGAGGGGGCGTGCGCACCCGACGGGAGTATGTACGCAGGTCAGATGGCCTATGACAGAACAAAAGGCGCGGCCTCGATGTTCCGGATCACCCCGGAGCGCAAGGTCACCCAGGTGCTTGACGGCCTGACGATCAGCAATGGCCTCGACTGGTCGCCCGATGGCTCTTTGGCCTACTACGTCGACACCGACACCTGCCGGATCGACGTCTTCGACTGGACTGCCGAGGGCGGGCTGAGCGAACGACGTCCTTTCGTGAACATCCCCGATGGCGGACGTCCTGACGGACTCGTCGTCGACGCCGAGGGCGGGGTGTGGACGGCCATCGCGAATGGTGGCCGGGTCGAGCATTACACGTCGTCGGGCGAATTGGCCGAGGTGATCGAGGTCGGGGCCCGCAAGGTGACGGCGTGCACCTTCGGTGGTGATGATCTGGACCAGTTGTTCATCACGACATCGCGGGAGCGGGTCCCTGAAGGTGAGGACCCGCAGGCGGGTTCTTTGTTCATGGTGAAGCCGGGTGTGACCGGCAAGTTGCCGGGGGTCTTCGCCGGCTGAGTCGAGGGTACGCAGCAGAGGACGGGACCCGATGTCTGTCCGGGTCCCGTCCTCTTCGTCCCTCGACTGCCACCTGTCGTGGGACGGTGAACCCGCTGCGACCGGTGCCCCTGTGCGCCGGGAGCGGGTTCGTGACGTCGGCTCCCCCTCCGAGGGTCGACGTCACGCCTGGTCACAGAGAGAGGATCTCGGCTTCCAGCCGGGCAAGTCCGGCGAGCCGGGCTGCCAGTTGGGCGCTTTCCTCACGGAGTGCGTCGACGATCCGCAGGTCGTCGACGGTGATGTCGACAGGTATCGGCGTACTGGTGGTGAGCGGCGAGTCCGGTGTTTTTCCTTTCCCGGTGATGGACACCAGTGCCAGGGCTACGCGTTCGGGACGCCCTGGTCGGTGTACGGCGATCGACATGTGCTCCCCCGTGATCTGCTGACGTGAACTTTCGGTAGCAGTTGTTTCGGCTGGTCGGAGGGTCGGTTGAGGAAAATTTGGTCGTTCGTACCGGTGAGCTCCGGGGCGTCGGCGGGGGCAGGGTGTCCGCTTGTTCTCCCGGGCGGGCAGAGGCCCTGACGGTCAGGGGATCTGAGGGGGTGTGCTGCGGCGGGCGAGTGGTTCGGCGAGGGCTCTGCCGAGTTTGCTGGGCATCTCGGCCAGGCTGAGTCCGCTGTTCAGGAGTGCCTCGGTGATCAGGTCGAAGTCCTGGGGGGTCCCTGCGGGCCCGAGTTCGAGTTCGATCTCTCGCCATCGGCTGTCGCCGGGGTCGATGAGGAGGGTGTTCTCCACGGCGTCGTCGACGATCTCGGCGATGGGTCCGCCTTGAGCGTCGAGGAGTTCTCGACGGGTGCGGAGGGTCTTCAGAACGGTGACGGGGATGAGTGTTTCGCCGTTGGTCAGGTGGGCGACGTGGGCGATGAGGGCGGGGGGGATGTCGGTCGGGTCGTCTCCGAGGGGTTCGTGGATCTCTCGGCGGGTGTCGCCCTTGCGGGGGAGTTTGAGATGCCAGCCTGCGTCGAGGCCGCCGAGGCGATGTCGCAGGGTGTGGCGGGCGCGGAGCAGCGTCAGGTCCGGGGTGTCGAAGTAGGTGGCGGTCTGGGTGAAGCTGCGGGGGTCGGTGATGTGTTGGGTGGCGCCGACGCCGATGAGGTGGGGGAAGGTCCAGGTGTCGGGTACGTCGAAGGTGCGTTCGGTTTCGTCCTGTGCGGTCGCCATGGAGGTGATTCTTCCCGAGGGCTGTCGAAGATGCACAACCCAAGTAATTTATGCTTTCGTTATCTTTTATTCATCTTAAAGAAAACTATGAACGTGGCCCTGAAGGATCAGAAGCAGTGGTCCAAGAATATGCCGGTGAGGTCCATCACAGGTATGCGGCACGGGGTTGCCAGGCGCCTCAACCTGAAGCGATAGTCGCTGTTACCGACGAGTAAGCGCCGCGTGAGACACCGACCCCTCGGGGGTGCGACCGGCGACATTCAGGCGACCCTCCAGCCATAGACCGGCCATTTATCACCACCCGGCGCAGACCGCCGCAGCGACGACTAAGGGGTACACCAAAGATGGGCCACTACAAGAGCAACCTGCGCGACCTCGAATTCAATCTCTTCGAGGTTCTCGACCGCCAAGAAATTCTCGGCACCGGCCCTTACGAGGACGTCGACGCCGATACCGCCCGCGAGATCCTCCGCGAGGTCGTCCGCCTGGCCGAGAACGAACTCGCCGACAGCTTCTACGACTCGGACCGCAACCCGCCGGTCTTCGACCCGCAGACCGGCACGGTCACCATGCCGGAATCCTTCAAGAAGTCCTACAAGGCCTATGCCGATGCCGGATGGGGCATGCTCTCGGTCCCCGGTGAACTCGGCGGAACCGTCGCCCCGCCCTCACTGAACTGGGCTGTTTCCGAGCTCGTCCTCGGTTCCAATCCGGCTGTCTACATGTACACCGCCGGTTACGGTTTCGCTCGGGTGCTCCACGAGCTCGGCAATGCCGAACAGCAGAAGATCGCCCAGCACATGGTGGAACGCCAGTGGGGCGCGACCATGGTGCTCACCGAACCCGATGCCGGATCGGACTTCGGCGCGGGACGCACCAAAGCGGTACAGCAGCCCGACGGAACATGGCACATCGAAGGTGTCAAACGATTCATCACCTCCGCAGAACACGACTTGATGGAGAACATCATCCATCTCGTTCTCGCCCGCCCTGAAGGAGCTGCCCCCGGCACCAAGGGTCTTTCCCTTTTCGTCGTCCCCAAATTCCATATCGATCCCGAAACCGGTGAACCCGGCGAACGCAATGGCGCCTATGTCACCAATGTGGAACACAAGATGGGTTTGAAAGTCTCCACGACCTGTGAGCTCCGCTTCGGTGAGAAAGAACCGGCCGTCGGTACCCTGGTGGGTGATGTCCATGACGGCACGGCGCAAATGTTCCGGGTCATCGAATATGCCCGCATGATGGTCGGCACCAAAGCGATCGCCACCTTGTCCACCGGATATCTCAACGCCCTGGAGTACGCCCGGGAACGTGTCCAGGGAGCCGACCTGACCCAGATGACCGACAAGTCCGCGCCGCGGGTGACCATCATCAAGCACCCGGACGTACGCCGGTCCCTCATGTTGCAGAAGTCCTACGCCGAGGGCTTGCGGGCGCTCGTGCTCTATGCCGCTGTCCAGCAGGACATCGTCGACCAGTACCGGCTCACCCACGACGGACAGGACCCGGAGAAGGGGTCTCCCGAGCATTTGGTGGCCCGGATCAACGATCTGTTGCTCCCGTTGGTCAAGGGCTGCGGTTCAGAACGCGCCTGGGTGCTCTTGGGTACCGAGTCCCTCCAGACTTTCGGTGGGTCGGGTTTCTTGCAGGACTATCCGGTCGAGCAGTACGTCCGCGACGCCAAGATCGACACCCTTTACGAGGGGACCACCGCGATCCAGGGGCAGGACTTCTTCTTCCGGAAGATCGTGCGTGATCAAGGTCAGGCTTTGCAGGCTCTGGCCGGGGAGATGGCCAAGACGATGGCCGCCCCCGAGGGGCAGGACGAGCTGGCCCGGGAGCGGGAGCTTCTCGGCAGGAGCATCGAGGACCTGCAGGGGATCATCGCCTGGATGATCGGGGCGGCGATGGCTTCGGACCCGCGTACTGCGGGCGACCAGGCCGATCTGACCAATCTCTACAAGATCGGGCAGAACACAACCCGGCTGCTCCTGGCTGCCGGTGACGTGATCATCGCCTGGTTGTTGTTGAAGCAGGCGGATGTGGCCTCGGCGAAGCTCGCCGGTGGCGCGGCCGGGGAGGATGTCGATTTCTACACGGGGAAGGTCGCTGCGGCACGTTTCTTCGCTCAGACGGTGCTGCCGCGGATCGCTGCGGAACGGGTGATCGCCGAGGGCACCGACAACCGGCTGATGGATGTCCCGGAGAGCGCTTTCTGATCTCAGGGGCGGTTCTCAGGCAGGGCGTACGGGCTCTGGCATCGACCTCGACGGTCGTATGCCGGGGCCTGTCATTCGTCCGGCGCGGAGCCGATGGGGGTCTCGGCGCGTTCCACGTGCGGTGTTCCGATCGCGTACTGAGCCACAGCGACCACCATCGCGATGACGCCGGTGCACATGAGCACCGTGCCCGGGGTGTCATAGGCACCGAGCATGCCTTCGTAGCGTCCGAGCACGAAACGGAGGAATGCCCCGGCAGTGAGGAGCAGCAGACCCAAGCCCATGCGGTGAGCGTAACCGCGCCGCCGGCCGAGAGCCCGGTCGGCAGCGCGGCGGTGTGGGTCAGTCGCGCTGCAGGTCGCTGGTGTGGATCTTCACTCCGGCGGGCAGCGCCGGGAGGAACTGCTCGTCGATCTGTTGGAAGTTCACCGAGCGGGCAGAGATGTCCTGCGGCAGTTTGCTCACCTTGTGCGTCTTGACCTTCGCGGCCTCGGTGATCGCTTTCATCTCCACCGGAGATTTCTCACCGATGCCGAAGGAGTAGTCGGCGGAGCCGGTGAGCGCCTTGGTCAGGAAGTCTCCGACGACTTGGGCGTTCTGCCCGCGCATGTCCTTCTTCGGCAGCAGTTTGCCGTCAGCGCAGCCGGGGGTCTTCACCGGGCGGACGAGGCCGATCTTGTGCGAGTCCAATCCGCCGACCAGTCCGGCGTGCGTGGTGTGCCCTGAGGTTCCGAAGACGATCGGAGCGTTCGGGGCGTATTTTCCTGCCTCGGCGGCGTACTTGGCGACACCGGAGATCTTTGCCTGTTCGTCGCATTCTCCACCCAGGTACATGATCGGGGTGGTGGCCTTGGTCGTCCGCAAGGAGGGCTGGACGACCGGTTGCAGTGCGACGGCGGCTTTCAGCCCGGGCAGGGCACCCCGGTTCCACTGCTCAGCGGCCCAGGTGGCACCGCTGCCGTGTCCCACCAGTGCCACCCGGGACAGGTCGAGGCGGCCCTTGACCGAAGCGGGCAGCTTGATGCCGTGTTCCTTGCCCGCGTCGAGGTCTTTCAGCAACCGGAGGTGTTCATCGACCAGCAGGCTCTGTGCCTTGTCCCGGTCGATCGACCCGGTCCACAGGGCGTCCTTGGTGGAGACGTCGATCGCGACGGTGGCGATCCCCCGGTCGGCGAGATGCTTTGCCAGGTAAGCGAACCCGGCTTCATGTCGGACGTGGTCGGCTCCGGAGGAGAAGCCGTTGCGTTCGGAGGGTTTCTTGGTGCCGCAGGCTTCAGGCCAGGCGACCGTGTTGGCGTCCTGGGCGATCTGCTGACCGTGCCCGTACCAGACGCAGTTGGCGTAGGAGCCGTGCACGATGACGGCGACCGGGTGTTTCCCTGGAGCCTTGGGCACGGTGAGCACTCCGTCGAATCGGCTTAGCGCAGCATTGTCCTTCGCCGTCCGTCCGGCTTTGATCATCCCCGGTTTGAAGGAGTAGGCCACCATCTGCGAATCGCCTTCCTTGAGCGGTTCGGTGGCGGCCGAGGCCGGGACGGTGATGAGCCCTGCGCCGAGCACTGCGGCTGCGACAGCTGCACATAACCGGATCTGCATAGAGAAGCACTCCCTTTACGGTCTGCCGGAGGCGCCATCGCCTCCGTGGCATGTTCACGGGACTTACGCCCGCGTATTGCCTCTACGCGCAACGGAATCCAAGAGTTCCCTACGAAATGTCATATATCTGGTGGGGTGATGGGTCGCCGCTGGTCGCCGCACGGTCAGCCCCTGGTTCGTCGCCTGTCTGAACCCTCAGGCTCGCTTCCTCTGACGGTGCGGGGATGACCACACCGAGAACGAAGCATCCCCGGCCTCACCTGACAGAAGAACGGCTACGGCGTCGCCACCAGAAAATGCCACCACCCACCGCAGCCAAAGCCACGGCCACACCCCCTGCGACCCTCAACTTCTTCCACAACTCCGCCGACCGCGCTTTCTCAGCTTCCTCAGCCTCCCAAGCTTCGCGGTCTTCGATAAAGTTATTCGTCGGTTTATACGACGGATCCCACTCACCCATTGACTCCACGTCTGGCGGACGATTAATCGCACCATTCCCATACTTCAACTTCCCCAACGGGTTCTCCTTACCCCCCGCCGGGACATCCGCCGTCACCGCCGCATACGCATCCACCACACCCCACCCACACTTCTCATCCGGCACCGCACCATCACCATTCCGCTTCGCCGTCGCCAACACCCGACGAATCACCTGACCCGCATTCAGCTCCGGATACTTCGACCGCACCGCAGCCACCACCCCCGACACCACCGCCGTCGCCCCCGACGTACCACCACCCGTCTTCACATAACCACCACTCGGCGACGCACCAGGAATCGGCGTCTTCTGATTCACCGAATACGGCCCACAAAGAGCATTCCCCTGACCATTGACCAGACCCTCCCTCTTCTTAATCCCCCGATTCGATTCCGGATCCAACTGCAGATCCGCCATCACCCCACCCACCTGTAAAACCCCAAAAGCATCTCTCCACTCACCCCCATAAGTCAGCCCACTATTCCCCGCACCAACCACCACCACAACGTCTTTCTCCTGCGCCTCGATCAACGCCCGCGTTTTATCATTATTCAAGCCGCCAGCCTGGGAAATATTGATGACTTTCGCGCCCTGTGCCACGCAATAACTAATCGACTTCGCCATAATGTTCTGAGGCGTCGATAAACCCACCACGGAAGACACCGACATGATCGTCGCATCCGGCGCCGCTCCGATAATCCCCTGCGAACGCCCCGGACCAGAACCCCGACCCGCGATATAACCCACCATCGACGTCCCATGCTCCGTATTCGGCTTCAACCCATCCGGAGCACCCTTACCCGAAAAATCAGCACCCCCCTCAAAACGGATCCCCACCAAATCCTGATGCGTCGCATCCACCCCCGAATCAATCACACACACCTTCACCCCAGCCCCGCTCGACACCTGCACCGAACGATCCACCCCCAAACCAGGAATCCACCACGACAACTCCCGCGCCAAACCCCGCTTCGCCGCAGCAGCCTGCCGATCATCCACCGGCGAAGCCACCACCCCAGCAGCCGGAGAGGCCCCCGCAGCAGCCGCCACCGGAGCACACACCACCCCCACCGCAAGCACACCAACACACCACACACGACCACCACGGAAACCCATCACACCCACCCAACACCCACGCCCACCCCGCCAAACAGACAAAGAGGCACCCTCAAAAACAGAAAGTCACACCCAAAATCACTGAGCAGAAGAACGGCTACGACGACGCCACCAGAAAATGCCACCACCCACCACAGCCAAAACCACGGCCACACCCCCTGCAACCCTCAACTTCTTCCACAACTCCACCGACCGCGCCTTCTCAGCCTTCTCAGCCTCCGCAGCTTCGCGGTCTTCAATAGTGTTACTCGTCGGCTTATACGACCGATCCCACTCACCCATCGACTCCACATGCGACGGACGATTAATCGCACCATTCCCATACTTCAACTTCCCCAACGGGTTCTCCTTACTCCCCGCCGGGACATCCGCCGTCACCGCCGCATACGCATCCACCACACCCCACCCACACTTCTCATCCGGCACCGCACCGTCACTAGTCCGCTTCGCCGTCGCCAACACCCGACGAATCACCTGACCCGCCGAAAGCTCCGGATACTTCGACCGCACCGCAGCCACCACCCCCGACACCACCGCCGTCGCCCCCGACGTACCACCACCCGACTTCACATAACCACCACTCGGCGACACCCCCGGAATCGGCGTCTTCTGATTCACCGAAAAAGGCCCACAAAGAGCATTCCCCTGACCATAAACAAACCCCTCCCTCTTCTGTACCCCCCGATTCGATTCCGGATCCAACTGCAAATCAGCCATCACCCCACCCACCTGCAAAGCACCAAAAGCCTCTCTCCATGCACCCCCATCAGTCCTCCCGCTGTTCCCCGCACCAACCACCACCACAACGTCTTTCTCCTGCGCCTCAATCAACGCCCGCGCCTTATCAAGACTCAACCCGCCAGCCTGGGAAATATTGATGACTTTCGCGCCCTGGGCCACGCAATAACTAATCGCCTTCGCCATAATGTTCTGAGGCGTCGACAAACCCACCACAGAAGACACCGACATGATCGTCGCATCCGGAGCCGCTCCGATAATCCCCTGCGAACGCCCCGGACCAGAACCCCGACCAGCGATATAACCCACCATCGACGTCCCATGCTCGGTATTCGGTTTCAATCCATCCGGCGACCCCTTACCCGAGAAATCAGCGCCTCCCTCAAAACGGATCCCCACCAAATCCTGATGCGTCGCATCCACCCCTGAATCAATCACACACACCTTCACCCCAGCCCCGCTCGACACCTGCACCGAACGATCCACCCCCAAACCAGGAATCCACCACGACCGCTCCCGCACCAACCGCCGCTTCTCCTCCGGCGACAACGGCTCCGCCAACTTCGACTCCACCACCGGCGAAGCCACCACTCCGGCACCCGAAACCCCACCAGTCGGGTACGTCCCCGCAGCAGCCATCACCGGCGCACATGCCACCCCCACCACCAGCACACCAACACACCACACACGACCACCACGAACAAACATCACACCCACCCAACGCCCACGCCCACCCCGCCAAACAGACAAAGAGGCACCCTCAAAAACAGAAAGTCACGCCCAAAATCATTGGGCAGAAGAACGGCGGCGTCGCCACCAGAAAATGCCACCACCCACCGCAGCCAAAACCACGGCCACGCCCCCTACGACCCTCAACTGCTTACGCAACTCCACCGACCGCGCTTTCTCAGCCTTCTCAGCCTCCCAAGCGGCGCGCTCTTCAAGTCGGTTACTCGTCGGCTTATACGACCGATCCCACTCACCCATCGACTCCACATGCTCTGGACGATGAAGAGCTTTATCCCCAAAACGCAGCTTCCCCAACGGGTTCTCCTTACCCCCTGCCGGGACATCCGCCGTCACCGCCGCATACGCATCCACCACACCCCACCCACACTTCTCATCCGGCACCGGACCAGACCCATCCCGCTTCGCCGTCGCCAACACCCGACGAATCACCTGACCCGCCGAAAGCTCCGGATACTTCGACCGCACCGCAGCCACCACCCCCGACACCACCGCCGTCGCCGCTGAAGTACCACCACCCGTCTTCACATAACCCCCACTCGGCGACGCACCAGGAATCGGCACCCCCGACTTCACCGAATACGGCCCACAGAGAGCATTCCCTTGACCGTTAATAAACCCTTCCATCTTCCTAATTCCCCGATTCGATTTCGGATCCATCTGCAAATCCGCCATCACCCCACCCACCTGCAACACCCCAAAAGTATGTTCCCAAGCACCTCCGTCGATGCCCTGCTCATTACCTGCCCCCGCGACCACGACCACGTCTTTCTCCTGAGCCTCAATCAACGCGCGCGCTTTAGCATCGTTCGCAGAACCAGCTTGGGAAATATTGATGACTTTCGCACCCTGAGCAGCGCAATAACTAATCGCCTTCGCCATCACCTCAGGGGGCGTCGATAAACCCACCACGGAAGACACCGACATGATCGTCGCATCCGGCGCCGCCCCAATAATCCCCTGCGAACGCCCCGGACCAGAACCCCGACCAGCGATATAACCCACCATCGACGTCCCATGCTCCGTATTCGGTTTCAACCCATCCGGAGCACCCTTACCCGAAAAATCAGCGCCCCCCTCAAAACGGATCCCCACCAAATCCTGATGCGTCGCATCCACCCCCGAATCAATCACACACACCTTCACCCCAGCCCCGCTCGACACCTGCACCGAACGATCCACCCCCAAACCAGGAATCCACCACGACCGCTCCCGCACCAACCGCCGCTTCTCCTCCGGCGACAACGGCTCCGCCAACTTCAGCTCCACCACCGACGAAGCCACCACTCCGGCACCCGAAACCCCACCAGCCGGAGACACCCCCGCAGCAGCCGCCACCGGCGCACACACCACCCCCACCACCAGCACACCAACACACCACACACGACCACCACGAAAAACCATCACACCCACCAAGAGAACAAAAAGCAGCCAGCAACGCCGATAGAAGAACTGATCCTTAACTGACTATCCCTACTTGTCGAATTCCTCTTTCCAGTCAAAGGACTTCATCGTCTGCTGATCCACCGCGGCTTTGGACAACCCAGCCCGTCCTTGAGACTCGGCCTGCACATACGCCGTATGCGACTCCACCAAACCGTGCAATACCCGCTTCACCATCTCATCAAGCCTCTCAACGTTCTTCTCTAAAGATCCAGCCGCATAGTGCGCTTTCTGCCAGCCTTCTACCGCGCCTGCAAGTTGCCCGCCAGGCTTCGCGGCTTCCACTTTAGCTTTCGCCGCTGTTGCTTCTTCCTTCGCCGCTTTCAATTTCTCATGCAAGGCGTACAACTCGCTGTACGTTTTCTGATACGAGTCGAGTTCCACCTGAAATCCAGCGCTCCGCACCCCTTCAATATTCGGGCGCGACCACAACTCAATGCTCGGAAATTCCTCCATAGAACTTTTCTCCGCCATCACCCACACGTCCTTTCCCGACACGCTCCACCAACCAACCCGACCACACCCAACTCACTCATCACCCAACACCGGCGGAGCCACCAACTCCGTATCCCCCCACACCTCATCCGACGCCACCAAAAACTCCGGACGAGCACGCAACCCCCGATCACGCTCACCACCAGACCCACCACCCAACGGCACACCACCCTGACCAGCACCCCCACGACCACCCACCGAACCCACACCACCAGCACCACCAGTGCCACCAGGCCCAGCCCCAAAACCACCAGACCCACCCGCACCACGAGCCCAACCACCAGCACCACCGCCAGCGCTACCCGCACCCCCAGCGCTACCGCCGACACCACCAGAACCACCAACCCCACGGGCCCAACCACCACTACCAGCACTACCGCCAGCACCTACCCCCGCACCACCGGCACCACGAGCCCAACCACCCCCAGCACCAACACCACCGGCACCACCAGGCACACCCGGCCGCACCCCACCCGGACCACCCGGCACCACCCCACCAGGCGGGAAACCACCACCAGGCGGCAACACCCCCACACCACCAGGAACCCCACCAGCACCACCCGGCAACCCACCACCAGGCGGCAACACCCCCACACCACCAGGACCCCCAGGACCACCCGGCACAAAACCACCCGGACCACCCGGCACCCCACCCGGAGGCAGCGGCAACACCCCCACCGGAGCAAACACACCCCCACCACCAGAACCACCCGGCACACCCGGGCCACTCCCACCCGGACCACCAGGCACCCCAGAACCACCGCCACCCGGCAACCCCGGAACTACACCCCCACCACCAGAACCACCCGGAACCCCAGGAACAACACCCCCACCTGGAGAACCCCCACCCGGGCCACCCGGCCACACACCAACCCCCGAACCACCCGACCGAACAGGCCCAACCCCAAGCCCACTCCCCGGCATCCAATCCGACGCCGGACCCCCAGCACCCGTCAACGACTCCGGCGGCTCCTCTGACTCGTGAGTAGGTAACTCAGTCCAAGCCACGCCCCCCACACGGTCCCCCTGTTCCCGTGCGACCCGGTCCATCTCCTTCACCTTGGCGAGCAAGGCCTCCCGTGCTTCTTCTTCCTCTTGCCGCGCCCACCAATAGGACACCGAAGCCCGCACCCGAGGGATCACCCCCGTAGGCCTCTCGTAAGTCGCTTCCGGCGCCGGCAGCCCGGCGACCTCCCCCTGGTAACGCTCCATCGTCTGCCGGAAATCACCCACAGCGCCGCCGGCCGTCCCTGACGACGACGCCACCCCGCGCCCTGACGACGAGGTCTCCACCGTCCGCGACATCGCCGCCGCAGCAGCCTCCCCGCTCCACCCCGAACCAGACAGGCTCGCCAGCTTCTCCTGGAACTCCGCCGACAACCGGTCCACCTCAGCAGACGCCTTCTTGAAAGCGTCCACCGCGACAGCCATCTCCTCAGGACGCACACTCGCCGCCACGGCCTTCAACTCCGCCGAGCGCATCCCCTCGTACGCACCTTCACGAACACCACTCACCACGAACCACTCCTTCGTCCACTGCAATACACCGACATCAGACCACCCCGACCGTCATCACAGCCTCGACAGAGCCACCCCCAGCACACGCGCCAGAACAGCCGTCGACACCGGTTCCACCGTCACCCCGCTGTCATCACCCCACCGGACCACCCCGCCATCAGGCGCCGCGAAGAAATCACCCGACACCGGGCTCATCATCCGTTGCCCACCGATCTCACGACCCGCGCCCACAAAACCCCGGATCACCGAACGCGACGCCAGATCATCCATCCGCGCCTCGACGCCAGCAGGCATGCCCGCCGCAGCAGCAGCACGCGCACGGGCTCTCTCCGAAAGCCCGGCCTCCGCGGCCTGAGCCATCGCCATGACACCCTCCTGCGGCACGAACACCCGCGGCAGCGGCGCACCCAACATCGGAGGCAACGAACCAGCCACCGCCGCAGTCACCTGCGACCACGGCACCATCGACAACCGGACAGCCTCGAAAGACTCCTCCACCACCACTGCGTCATTGCCCCGCACGATGCCCGCCGTGACCCGACGCGACTCGACAGCGTCCTTCTCGCCCAGCACGGTATAGGCGAAGGCCGCCGACTCCGGGGCCCGCATCACCCACAACAAACCGTCCAACCGGCGGATCATCGCCGACGACCACAGCCTGCGCCGCAAAGCCACCTCCGGGTCGAAGGCCCGGCCCAGCCCCTCTCGTACCGGGCGGGCAGGGCCCACCTTAAACGGGAAAGGCAGATGCACCCCGTTGTCCCACAAGAAGGACGCGAACTCCTCGCGGGTCAATGACTCAGACACCGCACACCCCGATCACTCATGCGGCACCGCCGCCTGCCAAGACCTTCGACACCCCGTCAGGGCCCGCGATCACACCGCCGGCACCTGAGATGTCATAGACGTCCTTACCGATCCGTACCGCGAACTGCGCCACCTCCAAGGCCGTCGCACACGCCGACATCACCTCGGTGAGACGCACCAACAAGGCCACGACCCTGGCGACCTTCGCCGCCGCGAAGGCCGTACCGATCGCGCACTGCACAGCGCACGCAGCCTGCGCCGCCGCCACACTCGCACCCGCCGTGACCACGGCAGCACCCGCACCGATCGCCTGCGTGGCGATACACCACTTCACGACCTGCACGATGATGCCCTTGACCAGGTCCTCGGCAGCAGACATGAGGTCGGCGCTGCCGTCCAAAGCCGTCGCCGCCGTGTCACACATCTGGGACACCTGCTCGCAGGCCTGGGCCATCCGGTCCGTCGCCGCACCGCAAGCATCCGCGGCCGCACCCATCCACTCGGCAGACGCGGCTTTGAACGCATCCTTGGACTCGTCCTTCACCGCGCGGAGTTCTGTCGCCGCGGCCCGCCACTGAGCAGAACACGCCGTCAACGCCGCCGGGTTTCCCGTGACCATCTGAAGCAGCTGCTTCAAAGGTGCGACCAGCTCCAGGATCAGATCCAGACCGTAAGCGATGATCGAGCCCAGCGGGTCAGCCACAAAACCCGCGGCCTCACCGACGAAAGAACCGATGTCCCCCATCAGCGGAGACAAGATCATCGTCAGCTCAGCCGCCGTCTGAACCCCCGACCCAGGGGTGCCCAGCCCTGCCGCTGCCGCAGCCCGAGTCATAGCCTCTTCCCGATCTGGCGCAATGCCACTACGACCTTCCGGTCCTGCTCCTCATAACTCTGGGCGCTGGCCCGGCAGGACTCACTCAGCCGAGTGGCATAGTCAGCGATCTGCCCCAAAGACTTGTCCGCGCCCTGGTTCATCCGCTGGTAGTGGCTCTCCACGAAGAGACCCACGACACCCCACGCCTGGCCGGGAACCGCTGCCGAGCGCGGCTTCGACTGAGCTGACGACACCTTCGACGAGACCTGGGCGAAGCTGCTCCCCAAGGTCCGCACGGCCTCCGGCGAAACCCTGAACTCACCACTCATGACTCGTCCTCGTCGTCGAACCAGTCGACGCCGCCCCTACGCCGGTCCTTCGGCGGAACGGCCCGCCCCGAAGGAGCGCCGCCCGGAGGACGGGGAGCCGCCTGCGGCTGGGAAGGCTGCGGCGGCTCCGGGTCCGCCTTCTTCTCCTTGCGCTGGTGGTAGTCGTTCTCGAAGGCCTCCGCGAGGCCGGTCGGGAAGCCGCCGCTGGCAATCGCACCGGCATCGAACCCCGTCAGATAAGGAGACACGGCTTCTTGCATCAGCGCAGACATCGATGTGGTGGCCTCCTTGATCGCCGCCATCACCGCGCTCTCGACCGCGCTCGGAGACTTACGGAGAATCTCCTCCGAGAACCGAATGCCGACGATATTGGCTCCAGAAGCCATCTCCACCCGCACGCCGCCACACGGAGAGCTACCGGTCACCTTGGCCTGGCTCACCTGCTCACGGATGTTGTCGTACTGTTCACGCCATCCTTCGGCGACCGCAGTGATCTCGTCGATCTCCGGGGTCATCCCAAAGCGTTCTTGTTCTCGTCCGTTCATCGACGCCTGGTCTCCTCGAAGTCGTCGTCATCGTCGTCGAACACCCACCGTGACGTCGACGAAGCAGGTAGTGGTTTGTGACCGGTCATCAGGAAACGTTGGCGTTGGACTTCTCGGCCCAAGGACTCCTGCACCTCCGTCATTGCTTTCGAGCTCTCCTCCGCGAGGCGTTGCCTCTGCTCTTCCCGTTGCCGGGCTGCTTCACGTTCACGTTCACGAGCCGCCTCGTGAGCCCTCTCGTCCTCAGCGGCGATCGCTGCCAGCTCGGCTTGCAACCGGTCCAGACTCGACGCGCCCATCAGCCGACCACCGGCCCTTTCCGTTCCCAGATCTGTTCTTCATCGGGATCGACGACAGGTTCTTCCTTGGCGGCATAGCGACGTTTGATCTCCGCCTGCTGCCCTGCGCCACCGCCAAGCCCGCCCATCGGCGGCATCATCGGCATGCCCATCCCTCCCGGGCCGCGTTGCCCGCCGGCAGCTTCCCCACTTCCTGCGACAGGTGACCCGCCAGGGGTCGGCCCGCCAGCAGGCTGCGATGTCAACGACCCGAACTGGGAAGGGCCTGCCAGAGAAGGTTTCTCAGGATGTCCAGCGACGCCTGCGCCAGACCCGCCGCCAACGGCACCGCCGCCACCGGGCAGGCCGCCACCGGGCAGGCCGCCACCGGGCAGGCCGCCGCCGGGTAGGCCGCCACCGGGAACAACCGGGTCAGGAAGCTTCGGCAGGCTCCCCGCCCCCGGAGATCCGCCGAGGCCCCCACCTGCGACCGGGCTGCAGCCCGCGCCACCGCCCACCGAGGTCGGCAGCTGCCCCGGCACGCCAGGCAAGGTGCCCACCACTGGCGCCTGACCGCGAGGAAATTCATCCGTCCGTAAAGAGCCCTTCGGTGGCAACGTGGTTTTCGGTTTCTCCCCGTCACCGCCGGGGCAACCGTCCACCCCGCTGGGCACGACCGGCGACGGCATCTTCGGAATATCAGCAGGGGCACCAGCCCCGCCGGGAACCGTCGGCGAGGGCATCTTCGGCAAGGTCACCCCGGGCCTGCCATCGCCAGTACCCCCGGTTCCCGGAGTACCGGCCTCACCGGGCAGGGTCTGCACCGGTGTTCTCGACTTGTCACCGGCGTCACCGCCGGGGCAGCCGCCCACCCCGCTGGGCACGACCGGCGACGGCATCTTCGGCACACCACCAGGAGCACCGGTCCCGCCGGGAACCGTCGGCGACGGCATCGTCGGCGTCGGCATCTTCGGTACGCCGCCCGGCTTACCGCCCCCTGCACCGCCTGCACTGCCTGCGCCCCCTGCACTGCCTGCGCCCCCTGCGCCTCCGCCAGAGCCATTACCTCCGCCGGATCCTCCGGGCACCGTCGGTGAAGGGGCCTTCGGCGCTCCGCCAGGCTTCCCGGGAGCACGACCTGCCGGGGGTGTCTTCGGTGCCCCTCCCGGTTTGCGAGGCCCACCAGGAATGCCCGGGGAGGAGGGACCGCCACCGGATTTCACCGGCGGGAAAGGATTCGTGAATGATGTCAGAGCGGTCGACACCTTTGAATAAGACTCGTTAACAGACTTCTCGCATTGGCGGACCGCATTTTCGAAGCTCTCCTGCCGAGACTTGACAGTCTTCAGAAGCTGTTCGCTGGTCCAGGTCTTACTAGCCTGAATCGCCTTCTCCCGGAGCTCGGACTCCATTTTATCTTTAGCTGCACCAAATGCAGCAGGGTCCGACTTGATAGTCGCAAGTATTCTGCCACTCTCCTTGACCCAGAAGTCGAGAGCAGATTTATTTCCGCTGATACTGTGCAGCACCCACAGGTGGTCATTTGCGCCACCCTTACCCTGGGATATCTCCACAATCTTCTTAGCTTGCGCCCCATTCATCCCAGAGATGGTTCCGCCACCCCACAGGTCAGCGACAACCTCCGCCTTACGACCAACGAATGACTGCAGATTCCGCCCGGTGTCTTCGAGCCCAGATCCAGCATTCTTCATAGCGTCGGAAGTGCTGCTCGAGTAACCTTGGGTCCTGCTCGACGACGCCGAAAAGCTGTCTGCAGCACGCCCGTTCCAACTGCCAAGAATTTGTCCGGTCGCGTTTTTCGTCCCGTCGACGTAACCGGAGACGACGGCGCCGGAAGATCGGTACTTCTCACCCTCAGAGTAGACGGCACCGAAGTCCATCCCTCGCTCCCACCAGAGCTTCTTACGCATCTCTGGGACATCGAGCTTTCCGCCACCCGCAGCGGAATAGGCGTCATCGAACTCCGTGAAAAACTGCAGCGCCGGCTCCACAGAGGCCAGCATCGTGTCAGCCTTCCCTGTCACCGCCCCGGTCTTGCCCTGACGAAGAGCGTCTTGGATATCCTTCTTGCTCTTGTCAAGCTTGGATGTCAGATCTTTACGACGCTCGTCTCCATCTTTACCCATACCCGCGGGAGTGTTCTTCTCCCACCACTCCCGAGCACGAGCGGCCGCGCCTTCGCCCACACCTTTGATCTGATCGAAGGTATCTTTCGCATCTTTGAGATTTTCTATCCCATCTTTTAAGCGCTTGCCGATACCTTCCTTATCTTTTGCATCAGCAGCATCCGCATCCTTCTTATCCTTATTTGATTTCTTTTTGGCCGCCTCTGCCGCATCATTTGCCTCTTTAGCAGTTTTCTTTGCTTTTTCTGAAATCTGCTCAGCCTCTTTAGCCTTCGCTCGGGCCTCTTCTATACTTTTCGCAGATTTACCTGCATTATCTTCGGCCTTTTTTGCATACTCTTTGGCATCTTCAGCAGCTTTCACTGCAGTTTTTTCAGCTTCCTTGGCCTTATCGGCTGCAGAGCTCGCCTCATCAGCCGACTTCTTCGCCTCATCAGCTGATTTTTTCGTGTTTGCAGGCGGAGTTTTCGTGTCCGCAGGCGGGGTCTTCGTGTCCGCAGGCGGGGTCTTCGTGTCCGCAGGCGGAGTTTTCGTGTCCGCAGGCGGGGTCTTCGCCGCAGGAGGCTCCGGCTGATTCGTCTTCTTTCTGCGACCGCTGATCAGGTCCCAGATACTGCCGGCTGTGCTCCTCTTTTTCCTCCGACTTAAAGTTGAACTGCTAATAAGCTCGTCAGACACGGCTACTCCTTGAAACCCGATCCATCAGATATCAGCTCTTCGCCGCGCTCTGCAGATTCGATGCAGCAGTCTCATCCGTCGACTGGTACGCCGCAGCAGACTTCAGAATGCTCGATGACGTTGCATCCAGGGTCTTCCCCATATCGCCTACCGCAGAGCCGATTTCCAGCAGACCTGCTCGAATCTGAGCCCCGTACCGGGCGTAATGCTCCCCGATGTTTCCGCCGGTGATACCAGGTTCAGCAAGGCGCTGAGCCTCTTTAGACGTCGCTTGACCCGCGTCCTGAAAGGACCGTGCGCCCTTCCGCATAGCGTCATAAGTCGCCTTGACCGACCCGCCCGACATGCCCTTACACCTCTGCTCTCAACACGAACCATTCAAGACCCGGTGCCCCGAACACCGCGTATCTCCCGGGACATACCGAAGAGCACAGTGCTCTCCCCAACCGAAGAAAAACCACCGCTGGGTCGGTGCGACATCACGAAGTCGCACCGACCTAGCAGCACCACTCAGAAACGGCCGATGTTCGCCCGCTCGGTCGACTGGTAACCCTCGTTCGCCTGTGCCACGGCATTACCGATGGCGGCCAGCACCGCGTTGAGGTCGGCAGCAGCCTGGTCCCACTGACGCTGCTTCTCGTTGTAGTTGGTGGCAGCCTCACCCGTCCACGTGGAAACCATCGGAGCCAACATGCTCTTCAGGTCGCTCAGCTGCGCGTTCATCTGGTTTACCGTGGCGGTGACCCGCTGATGCGTGCCCGCGAGCCCACCGAAGTTCACACCGATCTCAGACATACTGAAACCTCCCATTTCTTCATGAAGTAACGTCTTGAAAGTGATCGCCGAACGGCGAATCACATGTTGAGGCCGGAACCAGCAGAACGGACGGCCTGATCGCTCGCCTCTTCCTGCGCCTGGTAGGCCCGGCCCGAAGCAGCGATCTGCTCAGAAATACCCTGGAGAGCCTGGCTCAACTTGCCCGCATCTGCATCCCAACGCTGCATCAGCTGCTGGAAAGTCGTTGCCGCCGAACCCTTCCAGTGACCGCTCACTCCGGCGATCTCGCCACGCAGCGAAGACAACTGGGCCTGAATGGCGCTGTTGACCTCATCGACCTTCGCCGAAGCCGACCGCATCTGGTCGGTCTGTGTCTGGAAACCCGACATGACACATCCTTTTGTCTCGTGTGATCGAGGCCCGAAGCCTCGCGACGCGCCCCCGTCACGGCGGCAAGTGCGATGCTATGTGACAGGTGTACAGTTCGGGGCTCGAAATCATCGATTTATTCCGTCGCGACTGACGGACGAACAGCCTCACGAAGAGGCAAAAAACCCATCTCGGACACTCGTCCCCAGCGACCGACCTGCGTTGGAAAAATCTTGCGCAAATTCTCGTTCGGCGACGGCACCCTCAACCGGCGGCTCGGGGGCGCTGCCCCAAGCAAGCGGGCCCGCAAACCGGCATCTCCGCCGATCCGGGCCCGCCACTTCGCCCCCACGCGTCAAGGACGCGCCAGATGCACCACTTCCACACCTCCGCGACGAGTCACCAAGTGACCACGCCCCGGCGGCAGACCCGGAACCGGTTTCGCCGTCCCCAGCAAAGCGCCTTCCTCACGGCTACCCCCACCGACGAAGCCCGGCGTCGCCAGATCCCGAAGACGCTGAATCATCGGATCGAACAACGCCCGGCCCGCACCACCGGTACGCCGCACCAGCACCACGTGCAACCCGATGTCCTTCGCCTGCGGCAACAACTCGACCAACACCGACAACGGATTCTCCATCGTCGCCACCAGGTCGTAGTCGTCGATCAGGATGAACACCTCCGGACCTGACCACCAGCTCCTCTCCCGGAGCTGCCGAGCCGTCACCTCAGGCCCAGGAAGACGCCCGCGCAGCAAAGCTGCCAGATCCGTCACCAAACCGCGCAACGTCTGCGCATTCGAGGCATAACCGGCCAAATACTCCGGCGGCACATGGTCGAGCATCGTCCGTCGATAATCGACCACCAACATCCGCATGTCGTCCGACGAACGCGTCGCCATCAGGCCCGAAGCCACCACCTTCAAGAAAGACGACTTGCCGCCCTCCCCGTCGGCGAACATCAAGAAGTGCGCATCCGCATCGAAGTTCAACAGGACCGGGGCCAAGGCCTCTTCGCCCACACCCACCGGGATCGCACCCGAAGCCCAAGCCTCCTCCGACACCCTGGCGTACAGCTCGTCGATCGACAGATCGTCGGGCAGCATCCGCACCGGCGGAGCCGACGGACCCGTCCAGGCCGCCGACACCCGCTCGGCCAGATTAGCGAAACCGACCTGCACATTCGCCGGATCGCCCACGCCGTCGATCCTCGGCAGAGCCGACAAGAAATACCGCTTGAACGGCGTCAAACCCTGGCCAGGTCGCTCCTGCGGGACGCCCTGAGCCACCTTCCGGTCGATCTCGGACTCCATCGGATCACCCAGACGCAACTCCAAACGCGCCCCGATGACATCCTTCAACGCCGGCCGGATCTCCGCCCACCGACCCGTCGACAGGATCACGTGCACGCCGTACGTCAAACCCTGCGTCGCGATATAGGTGACCTTCGACTCCAGATCCTCGAAGTCCTGGCGGAAAACACCCCACCCGTCGATCACCAGGAAGATGTCACCGAACGGGTCCTCGATCCCCTCAGGACGCTGCGCCCGATACTGCGCCATCGACTCCACGCCCTCGTCCCGGAAGAGCTGCTCCCGGAAGGTGATGATCGCCGCGACCTCAGCCACCGTCCGACGCACCGCATCCGGATCACGATGCGCCACCCCACCCACATGCGGCAGCACAGCCGTCGAAGCCAACGAACCACCACCGAAATCGATGACGTAGAACTGCACCTGCCGAGGCGTATGGGTCAACGACAACGTCGCGATCAACGACCGCAACACCGTGCTCTTACCGCTACGCGGACCACCCACCACAGCCATGTGACCGGCACTCCCGGAGAAGTCCACCATCAACGGATCACGCCGCTGCTCGTACGGCATGTCCACCACACCGAGCAGAGCACGCAGAGTCCCCAGACCGGCCCAGCCCCCAGGCACCAGACCCAACGCCGGATCCTCCGCCAACGGCGGCAACAACATGTCCAAGGTCGGCGGCTCGTCCAGAGGCTTCAGCCACACCTCGTGCGCCAGATCGCCCTGACCGGCCAACCTGCCCACCACCACGTCCAGCACCGACTGGGTGTCGTCCGTCACCACCTCGACGACCGGGGCCTCCTCCACCGGAACCGCCAACGGAGCCGAACCCACCGCATCGGAGACAAAGGTCATCGGAGCCAGATCGCCCATCACCGCACGGGCCTCCTCCCGCTCCCGATGCCCCGTGTACGGACCGGAGACGTACGCCGCCTTGAAGCGCACCATCGTCGTCGTGTCGAACTTCAAATACCCCGAGCCAGGCACCGGCGGAAGCTCGTAGGCGTCCGCCACTCCCAGCACCGTCCGCGACTCCGCCGCCGAGAAGGTCTTCAAACCGATCCGATACGACAAGTGACTGTCCAGACCGCGCAGCCGCCCCTCCTCCAACCGCTGACTGGACAACAGCAGATGCACGCCGAGGCTACGACCCAACCGGCCGATCGCCACGAACAACTCAGCGAAATCAGGCTTCTGCGAAAGCATCTCCGAGAACTCATCGCAGATCACCAGAAGTGAGGGCAGCGGTGGCAACGGAACCCCCCGCGAGCGCGCCTTCTCGTAATCGCGGATGTTCGCGTAATTGCCCGAGTCGCGTAGCAGCTCCTGTCGACGGTTCATCTCACCGGACAAGGCGTCGTACATACGGTCGACCATCGCCAGGTCGTCGGCCAGGTTCGTGATCACTGCCGCCGTATGGGGTAGGTCCTGCAGCCCGGCGAAAGTCGCACCACCCTTGAAGTCGATCAGGACGAAGTTCAGCGCCTCCGGCGGGTGTGTGACGGCCAGTGCGACGACGAGTGTGCGCAACAGCTCGGATTTACCCGAACCGGTTGCTCCGATGACCAGGCCGTGCGGGCCCATGCCGCCTTGTGCGGATTCCTTCAGGTCGAGCTCGACCGTCTCTCCGCCGACACCGACACCGATCGGCACCCGCAGCATGTCTCGGTTCGACCGAGTGCGCCACACCGTGGCGGCCTCGATCAGTGCGGGGTTGCCCACTCCGAGCATGTCGACCAGTTCTGTCGACCCCACCAGCGCGTCATCGCCTTCCTGCGCTCGCGAGTCGCTCAGCCGGTACGCCGCCAGGGCGCGGGCCGTCATCATGGCCTGTTCCGCCGACATGCCGTCGACCGAGCCCAGCCATTCCATGCCTTCTCGGCTGCGGGCGCCCAGTCGGCCGTCCTCCAGTGACAAGGCCAGCGCGCGCCGGGCGACGCCGCCGACCAGGGATCCTGACAGGTCGATCAGGGTGACGCCGGACAGGCCGGTGGTCACGAAAGCGCCTTCGTTCAAGGTGACGTGGCCGCCGTCGATGACGATCACGACGTGGCGGGATTCTCCGTCCGGTTCTTCTCTGCGGGAGAAGCGTGCGCGGGAGGAGAGTTCCTCGGAGAGCCATTCGTCGATCTCTCCCAAGGAGGAGGCCACCATCCGCAGTGATCCGACGCCGTCGCTCAGGGTCGGGTGTTGGTTGTGCGGTAGCCATTTCAGCCAGTCCCAGGCTGCTCGTCCGCTGCCGTCGACGGCAGCGGCCACCACCAGGGAGTCCGGGCCGTGGAAGGTCGCCAGTTGCAGGATCATGGCCCGGGCGAGGGCTCGTGCGTCTTCTTGTTCTCCTGCGATCGTGACGGCGGGGAAGGATCGGAGCCGGACGGCGATCGGCAGGTCCTGGACCAGTGAATGGCTGCGGACGAAGCGGCGTAGGGCTACTGCGCCGATGGGGTCCAGTTCTTCGACCAGCCCGGTCTGTGGGGTTCGTAGGCGCTGTGCCAGACGCTGGGTTCCGACGCCGACGCGAATTACCAAGGCGTCCTCGTCGAACAGGCGGCGTTCCCACATCCGGCGGCCGCCGACGTAGCACCACAGCAGGTCGGGGTGCGGATGTGACCACATCAGCGCCGTCCACTGCGCGTGCCTGATCCGTTCGACCCGGTCACGTTGCAGGTCCAGGTATGCCAGGTAGTCGTGTCGGTCGACGTTCAGCTGGACCTTGTCCTTGTTCTGAGCCAGACTCGAGGCGAACATGCCCAGGGTCATCATCAGCATCATCGAACCCATCATGAGTGAACCCGTGTTCACCCCGCCGACCACGATGAAGCCCACGACCATGAGGATCATCGCCACCGGCAGCAGATAGGTCATGATGTTGGCCGGCGCAGCCCGGGGGATCTCCGGTGGTGGCTCCAGATGCAGCTCACCCGACGGTGGCTCCGGCGGCATGATGCGCGCTCGACGGGAAAAGATACGCGTGCTCATTGCTTACCTTCCGGTCAACCATCAGCGCGAACAGACGTTTGCCATAATGCCAGGAGCTTCGCGTCGCGGTTCACAGGGAGATGACTATGGCGGCAGCCGCACAGGTCCAGTCACGAGTCACCGTGGTCGCGCCACGTACCCGGGTCGACATGGCATTGCCACTCGACCTGACCATCGGTGAACTCCTGCCCTTCGTCCTCGACATGGTCGGTGAACGAGACGCTGCCGGGATGGAACACGACGGCTGGTGTCTCGCCCTCGACGACGGCTCCCGGCTCGACATGGCACACACACTGCGTTCCCTCGACATCCTCGACGGGACACTGCTCCGCCTCGTCCCCCGTGGCGTCGCCGAGCCACCGCCGATCTACGACGACGTCGTCGACGTCATCGCCCGCACCGTCCGCGACCGGCACGATCGACGCACCCTCCGGTCGGTCACCGGCGCAGCGATCAGCGGCACCATGCTGCTCATCGCCGGCATCGTCCTCTTCCACAGCACCAGCCAGTTCGGCAACGAACTGATGGCTCTGGGCACCGTCGCCGCGATCATCGCCGCCGCCACCGCCATCGAACGCGTCGGCGAACACCTCCTCGCCGGCACCCTGGCCGTAGCCGGTGGCGGACATGTCATCCTGGCCGGGCTGCTCATCATCCCCGGCGAACCCGGATTCCCCGGTCTCCTGCTGGGATTCATGTTCAGCATCGTCTACGCCCTGTCGATGAGAGCGCTCGTCCCCAGCGCGACCGTTCCGCTCACCGCGATCGGCATCTCCGGGTTGATCGGCGCAGGCGGTTCACTCGTCGGCGTCCTCGTCCCCGCCACCGCAGGGCAGATCGCCAGCGGAACCGGCTGCATCGCCGTGGCCGTGCTCACCATGCTGCCGTGGATCGTGGTCCGGCTGGCCCGCCTGCCCATGCCGGTCGTCCCGCGCAGCGCCACCGAACTCGGCGAAACCGATCACGGCCTCGACGTCACCGACGCGATGCAACGAGCCGAGATGGCCTCCACCTACCACACCGGAATGGTCATCGGCTGCACCGTCACAGCGGGGGTCAGCGTCGCCACGTTGATCCACTCCGGCAACCTCGTCAGCAGCATCCTGGCCGCCGTGATCGTCGCGATCATGCTGATGCGCATCCGCCGTATGGACCACCGAGACACCAAACTCGCCATCGTCATCACCATGCTCATCGGCTCTGTGCTGGGCGTCGGCAGCATCCTGTCCGTCAACCCCGGCCTTGCCGGAGCACCCCTCTTCCTCGGCTTCTTCCTCATCGCCGCCGGCGCCGTCGCCACCACGATGCTCCCGCAGACCAACATCAACCCGTTGACCGCCAGAGCCCTCGACATCGGTGAGAGCCTGCTCATCGTCAGTCTCGTCCCCCTGGCCGTCGGGGCCGCGAACCTCTACTCCGTCGTCCGACACCTGTGAACACCACCCCATCTCCTGCTGTGAAGAAAACGCCTCACCCGCAGCCCCTGCGCCAACGGCTCCGCCGCCCCCTGCTGTGCGCGGTCACCGCCATGACCGCCCTCACCGGGCTGGCCGTCCCCCTCCTCCCCGGCACCGCCCATGCCGAAGGCGGATACCGCCAGACCCGGCGCTGCCTCTCCGAAGGGCCGTCCCCAGCCACCGTCACCCGCGGAGTCTCCTGGGCCCAGCAACAACTCCGCTACTCCGAACTCTGGACCCTGGCCACCGGCAAAGGCGTGACCGTCGCCGTCATCGACACCGGGATCAACCCCGGCCCCGCCTTCGGCAACCGCCTCGTCGGCGGCGGCGACCTGATCATCCCCGGCGAACGCGGTCTACGGGACTGCGACGGCCATGGCACCCTCGTCGCCGGCATCATCGGCGGATCCGTCGACCTGGAAACCGGTTTCGCCGGAGTAGCGCCAGAAGCCACCATCCTGTCGATCCGTCAGGCCAGCCTCTCCTACGCCCCGGTGCAACAGACCGGCCGCCAAACCGCCGGGACCACCCAGTCCCTCGGCACCGCCATCGACATGGCCGTCGCCCAAGGGGCCAAAGTGATCAACATCTCCGAAGCCGAATGCGGCATCGCCGGCACGGTCAGCGACCCCAAGCTGACGGCCTCGGTCCAGGCCGCTCTGGCCAAGGACGTGGTCATCGTCGCCGCCGCCGGCAACCTGAGCGGCGGCCCGTGCCAGACGCAGAACACTCCAGGAAAAATCCCGGTGACCTCGGCCACCCCGGCAGAGATCCCCGGAGTCATCGCCGTCGGCGCCGTCGACCCGAAAGGAATCGCCGCGCCTTTCTCACTGGCCGGACCCTGGGTCGGCATCGCCGCCCCAGGCGTCAACATCATCTCCACCAACCCCTTCCCGGGCGGTGCCCGCCAAGTCGACGCCATGCTCAGCAGCAACGGCCCGCAACAGATCCAAGGCACCAGCTTCTCCGCGCCCTATGTCGCCGGAGTAGCCGCCCTCATCCGAGAACGCCACCCTCACCTCACTGCTCGCCAAGTGGCCGATCGGATCCTGGACAGCGCAGTCGGCGGAAGCAATCACGCCGTCGGCCGGGGGATCATCGACCCGCGGGGGGCACTGACCGCAGTACGCCCCCAGGAGGGCGAGGCAGGCAAACGGATCTCCAAAGCTGCCACGACCATGCCTGCGATGCCCCCATCGAAGGCGGCACCTCCAGGCCGCGCACCAGCGCTCTGGTCCGCCGCAGCGATCGTGTCCCTGCTCACCGTGTGGGTGATCTCCATCGCGGTCCGTCGCCGACGGTCCACCGACTGAACCAGCCGATCCCGCCCTCGGATCGATCAGCGACCGTTGACCGAGCCGAGGCAGCGCCATTCGACGTCGGTCAGCCGAATTCGCACCAGCCGAGCCACCGTCCGGGTCGCCACGAGAACCTCGTCGTCGTGCAGGGCCAGGAAGACCGAGGACATCGCTTCAGGAAGTCGGAGGGTCTGCAAGATCAAGTCGACGTCACCGACACCTTCACGGCCGATCGCAATCAAGTCCATGGCGTCGAACAACGTCTGCGCAGAAGGCTCCACCTGGCTCACGACATGCACGGACGTGTGCCAAGGACTCCGGCTGATATGGCCTTCGCCACTTCCGCGGATGTGATCGAAGACCGTCAACAGCGCGCCTTGGGCCCCGGTCACAGCCGGAAGCGCCCCAGCAGGGTAAACCGTCATGAAAGGCTGTTCGCCCCCCACCTGGGCGGCAAGCATCTGCCAGGGCGCGGGACGATCCGTCGCCACCATCACCTCGGCCCCGGATGCTGCAGCGCGCAGACACAACGCCGTTGCCAGAGAAGCGGCACCGACAAAGGCGAATCTCGTCGGTGCCGGCCCGCACAGATGCACCGTCAGCGGAGATCCAGTGGTCGTCTCCCCGAAGCCACCCATCGCCGCCAAGGGGATCTGCAGATCCTTCAAAGCGCCGTCGGAAGCCCGAAAGGTCGGCATCACACGTCGCCCCACGGTTTTCATGCGCACGCCCCTGGTCCCATCGTCGCCAACAAAGCCATCCTCTGATGTCCGCTCAACGGGCGAAGAGTCACACCGGCCTCCTGCGCCACCGACACCACGGCCTCCGTCGACTCCTCCAGATCGGCCATGCTCTGGGCCGTGACCCTGACCAGGAGCACCACGTCGGCGCCTTCACCAGGACGGCCGAGCTGGACGTCCAAGGAGGTCACCACGGCGTGCGCGGACACGCCCAGCACCGGGGTGATGTCCGACCCCGGCTTCCACGAGGTAGCGGCCAGCACACGGTGGTGTGTCATGTCGGAAACCACACATCCACGTGATTCCGTCCATGCGGTCAACGCATCGGCCGTCCGTACCGGTTCCATCGCCAAATGGCCCACCGTCTGCAGCAGGTCAGCGCGCTCCAGGACATCCACCTGCACGGAAGGCGCCGCCAGAGCCGTCCTGGCCACATCGGTCATCACGGTCAGCAGCCGAGAGATCCCCGGAGCTCCACCGCCACGAACTGCCACCGCGTCCTTCGCCTGCTGCGGATCCACCGACAGGAAAACGACGGCCTCCCGGGAAGAACGCAACCCCCATCCGTCCTTGGCTCGGAGCTCATCGGCGAGCGCGGCCAACATCGGCGGCAACGCCGAGTTCCCCTGGCCCGACGTGTACTGCACCACGCGGATACCCATGGAGGGGACGTCGAGAGCAGCGAGTTGCTCGCACGTCCGGTGCAGTGACACCGTGCGCACCCCGGATTCGACCAGGACGCCGTCGAAGGAACGGACACGGATCGCGACTCCCCACCGTCCCGCATGCCGGAAGGCTCCGAACTGCCGCCCCATCCGGTCGGTGACCGAGAAGACCGCCAGATCGTGATCGAACAGGACATCGAGGTCAGCCGGGACCGTGATGTCTCCCCAGCCCGGCTCGTCGTCGTCAGGTTCCAGGTCGTCGACGTCCAGCTCCTCCTCGGGGAGTTCCTCCTCCACCACGGAGAAGCTCCTGGTCCGGGAGCGGAAGGACAGGATCCTCGCCGTGCGGGCCCAGACGGTGCCGCCTCGGCCGATGGGGAAGGACAGCAGGCCCAGCAGGATCAGGAGCCCGCCGCCCAGGGCTCGCGCCCACGGATAGGGGACGAAAACAGCGATCATCACCCCTGCAGCCAGCAGCTCCAGGCTGACGACAGCACCCACCGGGACCGGCCCGAAGGTCAGGTCTCCCCCTTGACGGCGGATGTGCGAAACGCTCTCCTGCGGACGCGCTCGGCCCGTCCGACGCCCGTCGCGTGCCGGCTTGGCCGTGGCGCGGGACGGCTTCCCGCCGGGCGTCCGACGACGTCCCGGCTTACGCCCATCACGTTGCCCGCCGCCTGCGTCGCCGCGACGGCCGTCGGCTGCGATCTCCAACATCACTGCCCTCGCATCCCGCGACCCTGTCCTTCACGGACACCAGGACGACAGCTGTCCGCCGACCCGCAATATCCTTGTCCAGGATAGGGGGCGTGCAGATGGCAGCTGACCGTGGATCGACAACGCAAGTCCAGGCGTACCGCTTCGGCGTGCAACGGCTCAAGGAGGCCGTCGCCACCGGTGAAGCCTATCGGCGTGGTCCGCACGGGCCCCGTTCTGGAATGGCCTTTCTCATTGGCGTGGTCGTCGCATCGCTCGGCCTGGCCGGGATGCTCGTCTACGGGATCATCAAGCCTGCCCCGTCGGTCGGTGATGCCACCGTGCTCGTGGACACCGATACCGGCGTGGCCTACGTCGTACGTGATCGGGTGCTGCACCCCGCGACCAACCTGACGTCCGCGATGCTCGCTGCCGCACCGCCGACGAATGGTGACGTCCCGTTGCGGCGCCAGTCGGAGATCGTTCGGCGGGTGAACACCGAAAGCATCAGCGGGCTCTCCCGGGGGTCCCTCCTGGGTATCCCGGATGCCCCCGGCTCGGTGCCCGATGACGCCCACCAGCTGGACAGCCGTTGGACGGTCTGCGACGAGACCCAGAAAGATCCCGGCGGTCCGCCTCAGCCGTTGCCCGGGCTGCAGACCACCGTGATCATCGGTGAAGGTGGCGGGGGCGTTCGACCGGGCCCGGAGGTGGCCTCCCTGGTCACCGCCGACCGCGGCAACACCACCTATCTGCTGATGGACGGTCACCGCTCGAAGGTGAATCTGCGAGACCCGAAGCTGGCTCTCGGGCTGGGCATCGACAACACGAAGTTGCGCCCGATCAGCCTGGGGTTGTTGAACGCCATCCCGGAACGCCCGGAGATCGTCTCCCCGTCCGTCCCGGACCAGGGAAAACCGATCCAGCTCGCCAGCCGACGGTTGGCCATCGGAGACGTGGTGCGAGCCGAACAGGCCACGACCGGACGCACCTATTACGTGGTCCACAACGACGGTGTGCAGAAGATCACCAGCGTGACTGCGGATCTTCTCCGCTCAGTGACCGGGCAGCACGGTGACATCCCGGCGGTACCGCCCAGCGATCTGTCGAATGCGAAGATCACCAGCCATCCGTTGGACACCAGCCCGTATCCGGCGGTCCGCCCTGCCCTGGTCGACGCTGCCAGCGCGCCGGTGCTCTGCATGGACTGGGCTGCTGCTGAAGGCGGCCCGCAACGCACCATCTACCCGACCCGTTCGATGCCGCTCCCGTCCGGGGTGAAACCGGTGGAAGCACCGGCGAAGGAGACAGAACATTCGGCGCAGCGAATCTACGTGCGCCCCGGGTGGGGCCTGGTCGTGGGCCCGTGGCCCGATGGCGCGACCGTCAACGACGGAAACCCGGTGTTGATCACCGACCGGGGCATGAGCTTCCCGGTCGCCGACGCGCGCACCCTGCGACTTCTCGGGCTCGGCCAGCGGGTTCAGGCGGTGTCACCGGAGCTGGTCAAGCTGCTGCCGCAAGGGCCGGGGCTGGACACCCAGGCCGCCCTGCGGCTGGCCGAGGCGCGCGGTTCGGTACCGGCCGCGACGAAGACGCCCGGCGAGTCGCCGTCTCCCAGCACCTCGCCGTCTCCGTCTGCGTCACCGTCGGCGTCTCCGTCTCCTTCCCCGGGAGCCGGATCTCCCTCGCCGTCCCCGAGTTCGTCCTCCGGGACCACGTCACCCAGCACGACGGCCAGGCCGTCGCCGAGCCGATGAGTCGTTCCGCGTGGCCCTCCGGACCGGAGGACGTCCGTGATCTCGACCAGCTCGACGAGTGCTTGGCCGAGGGCCTGATCGGCCTCGCCGAGTACTGGGCGTGGCGTCCCCTCGTCCCGGCCACCGCACCTGCCCGGACCGGGAACGGCCCTTCAGACGGCCCGTTCCCGGCCGCCCCGGAGCCGAACAGCGGTCCGCCGCTTCTGACACCGGCCCCCTATCTTCCCGACGACCAGACACCCGAACCTGGGGAACGCCCCTTGCTGGCGGGGCTGCCGACCTCCCCGGCCCCGCAGGACGGACCGTCTGCCCCGGAAGGTGCGCCCGACCGGGAAAGACCCGCAGCACACGGTTTCCGTCCGCCGGACGGTGGGATCGATCTCCGCACGGGTTCCTCTGCCGAAGAGGCCGCGCGCCCCGAGACCGGACGCTCTCGATCCCGGTGGTGGCGACGCAGCTGAACCTGCTGGGTGTACACCGTCAGCCGGTGCTCTCAGCAGCGGTCGAGCCGCCGGTCCGGCAATACCGGGAAATCCTCACGGACGCGGCTCACCTCGGCCAGGTCCAGATCGACGGTCATCGTGGCGTCCGGGGCGCCGTCAGAGCCCGAGCATCCCAGTGCTTCCACCAGGACGGAACCGTCCGGCCCCACCACCAGACTCTGCCCAGCCATCGCGGTACGGCCGTTGACCCCGGCCGCACCACAACCCACCACGAAGACCTGATTCTCCATCGCCCTGGCCTGCAGCAGGATCCGCCACGCTTCTGAGCGGACCGCCGGCCATGAGGCCGATACCAGCATCATCTGCGCGCCCTGCCCGGCCAGAAGCCGGAAGAGCTCCGGGAAACGAAGGTCGTAGCAGGTGGCCAGACCGACCCGCACCGTCGTCTCCGCCGAGGTCGGACACGGCACCGGGATGTCGACGACACAGACCTGCTCGCCCGGCCGGACCAGGTCACGCTCCACACCGGCTGCGCCGAAGGTGTGGATCTTGCGATATGTCGTCAGGCAACTCCCGTCCGGACCGAAGACACCAGCGGTATTCGCCATGTGGCACCCGCTACCCGGCCGCCCGTCAGCGCGCTCGCTGTCCGCTCGCACAGCCGACTCCCCCTGCGCAGACAACTCCTCCATGATCGTCCCGGCGTGCAGCACGCATCCGGCACGGGCCGCTGCCGCAGCCATCACCGAGAAGGTCGGCCCGTCCACCGGTTCGGCGCGCTCGGGCCAGGAACGCGGGGTGAAAGCACCGACCGACCACAGTTCGGGGAGCACCACCAGGTCGACATCTGCCCCTGACCGTCCGACCCGGTCGGCGACCCGGACACGGTGCTCCTCACGGGGGAGGTCGTCGGCATACGCCAGCTGCACCACCGCCACCTTCATGAACGCCCCCGCTGCGCCTCTTCGGTCCGGCGGAAAGCCTCGGCGCGGCGCTCCAGCTCGGCGTTGTACGCCGCGAGGGCGGCATCGTGGTCGCGGTCGGCCTGGCGGTCCTGACGGCGGGCTTCGCTCTCGTCCGCCCGCATCCATGCCAGTGCGGTGAGCAGCGCCAACACCAGCATCGGGAACTCGCCGATGCCCCAGGTGATGCCGCCACCGGCCTGTTGATCCTCCAGGAGATCACCGACCCACCCGGTCGTCCCGCCGGTATGCAGCACTTCGAAGAATCCCGGGGCCAGCAAGGTCGTCGCCGACATGATCGCCACTCCGAAGAAAGCGTGCACACTCATCGTCACGAAAAGAGCGACCAGACGTAGCGAAGGCGGCCATCTACGCGGCCCCGGATCAATGCCGATCAACGACCAGCAGAAAACGTAACCAGCCAACATGAAATGCACCACCATCGCGACGTGGCCGGTATGGGTGCGCAAAGCCAATTCGAACAGGCCGGTGAAATAGAAAATGTAAAGCGATCCGGCGAAATTGATCGAGGCGACCACCGGATTGGCCCAGAAGGTCAGCCATCGTGAATGCGCCGTCGCCAGCAGGATCTCCCGAGGACCCATCGTTCTGTCACGGCGGGCAGGCAGCGCCCGGGACAGCAAACTCAACGGGGCTCCCACCGCCAGGAAGACCGGGATGCCCATCGTCAACATCATGTGCATGAACATGTGCGTGGAGAACTGCACCCGCCCGTAGACACCCGGTGCGCCTGAGGTCGTCCAGACGAACAGGAGCCAGCCGAAGGTCCACATCATCGTGCGCCGCACCGGCCAGGAATCGCCCCGGTGGTGCAGACGCACCACCGCCCACACATATACCCCCACGGCCAGCAAGGACACGGCCAGCCACAGCCAGTCGGCCCGCCAGACGGTGAACCAGTCCCACCCGGAGAGGCGTTGTGTCGGTGCCGGGTAGCCAGTCAGGGCGATCGCCACATCCGGGTCGGCCTGCGCGGAACGAGGAACAGGGGTCTGGCTGCGGGCCAGCCCTGCCCCTGCACCCATCGCCAACGCCATGATCGAGATCTCCACCGCGGCCAACCGGACGAAGGCGCCCTGCACGCGCCCCTCGGCCAGGCGTTTCACGATGCTCGCCCGCATCCGCCACCCGGCGGCGGCCAGGAGCGCGAGGAGTGCCACCTTCCCGACCAGCAGCAGGCCGTATCTGCTCGTGACCTGCGACCATTCGCCCAGGCGGACAGCGCCGTTGAGGACCCCCGAGAGCGCCACCCCACCCAAAGCCCAGGCAGCTAGAACTGAATACCTTTGCACAACAACAGAAGTTGCCGTTCCCAGGATCGGCCACAGGATGAGGATCGCCGCCAGGCCACCGCACCAGACGAAGGCCGCCGCCAGGTGCACCGCCAACGAATTCACCGCCGTGTCGTGCGACAGACTCCCCCCGGAATGGCCGGCCAAGGCCAAAGGCAACAAGGCGCCCACCGACAAAGCCGCCATCCAGACCATCGTCGTCTTCGAACGCGCCGTCGCCGCGCCCACCACCACGGCCAAAGCGATCAACACACTGATCAGATACACCCGGAACAGATCGATCGACCACACGAAACTCGACACCGTCGACAAGAAAGCCGCATCACCCACCGGCACCCCGGCAACATTGCTGATCAACAACAACATCGTGACCGTGCCAGCCACGACCCACACCACGCCCGTCATCGCCCCCAACCGACACGCCGTCTCCCGGCGCCGCGTCGACGTCGTGTCCGGCAGAATCGTCCCCGCCAACAACAGCAGGCCCACCGTGACCGTCCCGAAGACGTCATGCACCGTCCGCGCCAATGGCAAGCCATAACGAGCAAAAGGACCCCCGTCGGAAAACCCGTCCAGAGCAGCGAAAGCGCCCCCGTAAGCCCCCGCCAGAAACATTCCGAGCACTCCGCACAACGCGAGAACAGCCACCACGACCCACCACAGAAAAAGAGGAGTCCGATTTCCTACGAAGCTGTTCCGCAGCGCATTCGGGGAACCGATTGAGGTGGCCATGGCTCCCAGCCTAGATATTGTGGGGCCATGCCAATGCATCCGGCAGCACCCGAAGATCTGCACGGCCTCGTAGAAGCCTTCGCGGGAACGGCGCAAGCCGTGGTCGATCTCACCTTCGCCCTGTCCGAGGAGGACGCAGCCACGCCCACCCCCTGCCCGGGATGGACCATCAAGGATCAGGTGAGTCACGTGGTCAGCCTGGAATCCGCCCTCATCGGCCGCCCGGACCCCGTCGTCGACGTCCCAGACCGGGACTACCTGCGCAACAGCTTCGGCCGGTTCATGGAGAACGGCGTCGAACTACGTCGAGGGCGCGCCATCGGCGAGATCGTCACCGAACTGCAGCAGACCCTCGCCTCCAGGCTCGGACGGCTCCGAGACAGCGGCCTCACCGAAGACACCCAGGTCGAGGGCCTTCGCGGAAAGCCGACCACCCTCGCTGAACTGCTCAAACTGCGGATCTTCGACGTGTGGTGCCACGAACAGGACATCCGTGACGCACTGGGGCGCCCGGGCAACCAGGACTCCCCCGCCGCCGCCGTCACCGTGGCCCGCATCCTGGATGCGCTGCCCGAGATCGTCGTCCAGAAGGTCGGGTTGGAGCCCGGACGGGTGCTCATGGTCGAACTGACCGGACCCGTTGTCGCCCGATCCGGTGTCCGGGTCGAGAAGACCGAGGCCGGGGAGATCTGCGGACGTCAGATGTTCGCCGGTTCACATGACGAGACCGGGCCGATTCCCGCCATCGGCCGCACCATATCGCTGCAGATGTCCACCGACGTCTTCGCCCGCCGGGCTGCGGGGCGCCGCTCGACCGAGGACAGCGTCTACACCGTGCTCGGCGACGAAGAGGTGGCTCAGCAGTTCATGGAATGCCTGACGATCACGCCCTGAGCCAGGGACCGCCTGGTGGTTTTCTTCACGTGGTGGAACCGACAGCACCGATGTGGAACATATCGCACATCACATACGGCTGATCGCTAAACTTCCCCTGCCGTTCGAGGAGAGGGAAGAGCCGTGCGTGAATCGTCGCTGCCGATACAGCCGGTCATAGCCGGAGTGATCTGTGGAATCGTCGGTTTCACCAGTTCTTTCGCTGTGGTACTCACTGGTTTGACCGCCATGGGCGCCGACGCGAGCCAAGCCGCGTCCGGGCTGGCCGTGCTCTGCCTGACGATGGGCGCGTCCTCGGTCTTCCTCTCCTGGCGCTGCCGAGCCCCGGTCACCGCAGCCTGGTCGACACCAGGCGCGGCACTCCTCGCCACCGCAGCCGCACCAGAAGGCGGATTCGCTACCGCAGTAGGCGCCTTCATCCTGGTCGGCATCTTGCTCGCCCTGTCCGGGCTGGTGCCTTCCTTCGGTGATCTCGTCCGGCAGATCCCCACCCCCGTCGCCAACGCCATGCTCGCCGGAGTCCTGCTGAGCCTGTGCCTGGCACCCTTCCGTGATGTGGCGCGCAGCCCCTCCACCATCGCCCCGATCATCATCACCTGGCTGCTGCTCCTCCGCCTCGCCCGCCGCTGGGCCGTGCCCGGCGCCTTCGCCGTCGCCCTGATCGTGATGGGGCTCAGTGGCGCCTTCACCACGGTCTCCACCGAATCGCTGCTGCCCCGAGTCACCTGGATCACCCCCTCGCTGTCCTTGCCCGCGATGGTGGCAGTCGCCATTCCGCTGTACATCGTGACGATGACCAGCCAGAACATTCCCGGCATCACCGTTCTGCAATCCTTCGACTATCACCCGCCCTTCCGCGGAGCACTGGCCTGCACCGGTGCACTGAGCGCAGTCGGCGCCTTCTTCGGCGGCCACGCCATCAACCTGTCGGCGATCGCCGCGGCCCTGGCCGCCGGGCCGGAGGCCGGCGCAGACCGCGACCGTCGCTGGATCGCCGGCGTCTCCTGCGGGATCGTCTACATCCTGCTCGGGCCGGCCTCCAGAGCCGTCACGGAGATCTCCCAAGCCGCCCCGCCCGGGCTCCTCGGAGCCGTCGCCGGGCTCGCGCTGATCGCCAGCTTCGCGGGCGCCGCCAGTAGCGCCATGGGTGATGCCGACCATCGGGAGGCCGCCGCAGTCACCTTCCTCGTCGCGGCCTCGGGCTTCTCCGTCGCCGGAATCGGAGCCGCCTTCTGGTCCTTGGTGGCCGGTCTGATCGTCTATCTGGTGACTCATGCCCTGAAACGGCCGACGGAAACCGCAACGGCGTCGCCGACGCAGGACGAACACACCCTGGTGGAGGCTCCCACCGGTCAGAGCGCCCAGGCCTGAACAACTCACGGCCTCGTCGACGAGAGGCGGTCGGGGGTCCGTCGTCCCCGACCACCTCTCATCTGTTCGGCCGGTGGCTTCCCGAAGTCACCGGCCGTCGGTCTTCACCCCCAGACTAGGCCCTTCGCCGGATCGGACAGGATCGCGGCGATATCGGCGAGGAACTTACTGCCGAGGTCTCCGTCGATCAGTCGGTGGTCGAAGCTCAGGGCGAGCTGGGTGACCCAGCGGGGCACGACCATCTCCTGGCCGCCGTGGTCGATCACCCAGGGCATTCTTCGCACCGCGCCGAAAGCGAGGATCGCGCTCTCGCCGGGGTTGATGATCGGGGTGCCGGTGTCGACGCCGAAGACGCCGACATTGGTGATCGTGATGGTGCCCCCGGCCATGTCGCCGGGTTGGGTGCGCCCGGCACGAGCCGTCTCGACCAGGCCGCCCAGTGCCTCAGCGAGTTCACGCATGGTCATCGCGTCGGCGTCCTTGATATTCGGCACCACCAGCCCTCGGGGCGTCGCGGCGGCGATGCCCAGGTTCACGTAGTGCTTGACCAGGATCTCTTGGGCCTGCTCGTCCCAGACGGCGTTGACCCCGGGGTTGCGTCGGCAGGCCAGCAGCAGCGCTTTGGCGACGACGAGCAGCGGGGTGACTTTGACGTCGCGGAACTCGCGGTCTGTTTTCAGCCGTTCCACCAGGTCCATCGTCGCGGTGACGTCGATGGTGACGAACTCGGTGACGTGCGGGGCGGTGAACTTGCTGCGGACCATCGCGTCGGCCGTCATCCTCCGGACGCCCTTGACCGGGATGCGGGTCTCCCGTTCGCCGGTGGCACGCGGCGTACCGGACGGTGATGAGACCGCAGCCGAGTCCGGTGCGCCGACGGCTACGACCGGTGCGCCACCGCCTGCCAGGAAGGCCTCGATGTCCGCGCGAGAGATGATCCCGCCCTCACCCGAACCGTGGACCGCTGACAGGTCGACGCCACGATCCTTGGCGTACTTACGGACCGGGGGTTTCGCCAGCGGACGCCCGGTGCGCGACACCGGCCCGGCCGGGCCGACCGTCCGGGCCAGTGGCGCCGGTGGTGCCGGTGGTGCCGGTGGTGCCGGTGGTGCCGGTGGTGCCGGTGGTGCCGGTGGTGCCGGTGGTGCCGGTGCCGGCTCGCTTTCCTTGCCCGGCACGCTGGCGAGGGTCGTCGCAGACGGTGCCGGTCCGACTCCGCCCTTGCGGGCGCGTCGTCTCGTCGAGCCGGCGATGGCTCCGTAACCGACCAGGTTCGGTTCGCGTTTCTGGGCCGATGAGGCACCGGTGGTCTCGTTCTCCGGTGCTCCGGCGACGAGGACGGTGATGATCGGGGTACCGACCGGCACGGTGGCCCCTTGCGGGACCAGAAGTTCCCCGACGGTGCCTTCCCAAGGAATCGGCAGCTCCACCAAGGATTTCGCCGTCTCGATCTCCACCACGACCTGGTTCACCGTCACCGGATCCCCCGCCGCGACCTTCCAGGAGACGATCTCGGCCTCGGTCAACCCCTCACCCGGGTCGGGCAGGTTGAACACTTTCACGCCCATGTCCAGCCCCTCCTCAGAAGCTCAGCGAACGGTCGACGGCGTCGAGCACGCGGTCCAGATCAGGAAGGTGGTGTTCCTCCAGTTTGCTGGCCGGGTACGGGATCGAATATCCCGCGACCCGGATCACCGGGGACTCCAGGTGGTAGAAGAGCTTTTCCTGCACCTGAGCCGCGATCTCGGCACCGAAACCCATGAAGCGTGACGCCTCGTGCACCACCACGAGGCGCCCTGTCCGCTCCACCGAGGCCTGCAATGCGGCGAAATCCAGCGGATTGAGCCCGCGCAGGTCGATGACCTCCAGCTCCTGACCTTCCTCTGCGGCAGCTTCCGCGGCCTGTAGGCAGGTCTTCACCATCGGCCCGTAACAGGCCACGGTCACGTGCTCGCCGGGACGGACCACGACCGCTTCGTACAGGCTGCGCGGCGCTGACTCCGCAGTGTCGTCGACCTCCATCCGGTCGTGATAGCGACGTTTCGGTTCGAAGAAGATCACCGGGTCGTCGGTGGCGACCGCCTGCTGGATCATCCAGTAGGAGTCCTCGGCATTGGAGCAGGACACCACGCGCAGGCCCGCGCTGTGCAAGAAGTAGGCCTCATTGGACTCGCTGTGGTGTTCGACCGCACCGATACCACCACCGCAAGGGATACGGATGACCATGGGCAGCTTCGCCTGCCCCAAGGACCGGTTGTGCATCTTGGCGACCTGGCTGGTGATGTGGTCGAACGCCGGATAGACGAAACCGTCGAACTGGATCTCCACGACCGGCCGGTAGCCGCGCAAGGCCAGGCCGACCGCGGTGCCGACGATGCCCGACTCGGCCAACGGCGTGTCGATGACCCGGTCCTCGCCGAAGTCCTTCTGCAACCCCTCGGTCACCCGGAAGACTCCGCCGAGACGACCCACGTCCTCGCCCATCACGAGAACCTTCGGGTCGGCCTCCATCGCCCGACGCAGACCTGCGGTGATGCCCCTGCCCAGGGTGAGCGTGGTCATCGGCCCTCCTCCTCACCGGTGAAGCTCGCCTGGTACTCGAGGAACTCGGCGCGTTCGGCGTCGATCCCCGGGTGAGGGTCGCGATAGACGTGGTCAAACATGTCGGTGACCGGCGGATCAGGTAGCTCCTGCACCTTCCGGCGGATCGTCCGAGCCAGCTCGTCCGCTTCGGCGTCGACCTCGGCGAAGAAGGACTCCTCGGTGGCTCCGCGTGCCAACAGGAAGGTCTTGATCCGTTGGATCGGATCACGTTCCCGCCACAGGTCGACCTCGGCGGAGTCGCGGTACTTCGTCGGGTCGTCGCTGGTGGTGTGCGCACCCATCCGATAGGTGAAGGCCTCGATCAGGAAAGGCCCTTGCCCGGTACGTGCGTGCTCCAACGCCATCTTCCCCACGGCGTAGCAAGCCAGGACGTCATTGCCGTCGACCCGCACACCGGGGAAGCCAAAGCCACGGGCCCGCTGGTACAACGGGATCCGGGTCTGCCGTTCGTTCGGCTCCGAGATGGCCCATTGGTTGTTCTGGCAGAAGAAGACGATCGGGCACTGGTTCACGGCGGCGAAGACGAAGGATTCGTTGATGTCTCCTTGGCTGGTCGCTCCGTCCCCGAAGAAGGTCACCACTGCGGTGTCCCGGCCGGGGTCGCCGGTGCCGACCTGACCGTCGCGTTGCACCCCCATCGCGTATCCGACGGCGTGCAGGGCCTGGTTGCCGATGACGATCGTGTACAGGTGGAAATGGTGTTCGTTCGGGTCCCAGCCGCCCAGGCTGGTGCCCCGGAACATCCCGAAGATCGCCAACGGGTCCACGTCCCGGCAGTAAGCGACGCCGTGTTCCCGGTAGCTGGGGAAGGCGTAATCCTGCGCGGCCATCGCCCGCCCGATCCCGACCTGAGCCGCCTCCTGACCCACCAGTCCAGGCCACAGGCCGAGTTCGCCCTGCCGTTGCAGAGCCGTCCCTTCCGCGTCGAGCCGTCGGATCAACACCATGTCCCGGTAGAGGTCACGGCCGTCCTGATCCGTGAGGGCGTCGACGATCGGGTCGTACTCGATGTTGACCTCGTTACGTATCCGGTGCCCGTCCTTGTCGATGAACCGGATCGTCTCCGGCCCACCATCAGTGGACAAATGGGGCGTCCCGACCGTGGAAACGTGATGGTCGACGCCGGAGAACTCACCACCGAACGCCCGGTGAACAGCAGAATCGCTCACTGGTACTCCTTCGTACCTATCGGGGCCCAGGGTCGCCGGGCCCACAGCCTCCCACCGGCCTTGTCACTGCCTGCGGGTGCGCGCCCGCCCTGGTGCGGGCGAGGTGCTCGCTTCCCCGCCACGCTACCCGACCGACCCCACCCAGAGGTCCTGATCCGCAGGGCTGTCCGAAGCGAAGAGTTCCCCAGCACGACGCCCTCCCCAGGAGGGCCGACGACTTCGCAGGTGAGCGCCCACTGACGAAGATGAAGATCGCCCGTCCACAACAACGAGCCCTCTGGTCAGGTGACCTACCGAGCCGCCGATAGAAGAGCATGGATCAGCACACGCCGTACGGCACCCGTCGTCCACGGTCGTCTGCTCACAGTGGACCGGGGCACGCCATCGCCTTGGCCGTGGTCGCCGCACTATGTCTTCTTCTGTGGGCCGCCACCGTCCCGAGGATCGGTGCCGCCATCACACAGACCGGCCGTCCCGGGTACGACGCGCAAGTCGTGTCCTGCCCACAGCCGGGGGGATTCGTCGGGCGATGCGAGATCAGCGTCACCCGGGACGGCCAAGACGTCCGCACGAGGCTGGCCGACCCAGGGCTCATGATCCCGGAAACCGGTGACCGGCTGACCGTCACCCTCGACCAGGACGGCACCGCCCGCCCCGGAGGATGGCGGCCATGGGTGACCGTCGCCCTCTTGACCGGGCTGAGCCTCTTCATGACCCGCGCCACGATCACCCGGATGAAGGAAGCGATGCTCGCCTACGCCGTCGACGACGACTCCGACGACCTCGGCCTCCGCCAGGAGTTCGACGCGCAGACCGCGCAGACCAGCACCGGACGTGCGGCGAACGAACCGGGCTCACCACGCTCCCGATCGGACCAGGACGCCGCCTGACCTGCGGGGATCAGCCGACCAGCACCACCGGGCGCACCCACCGCTTACTCACGGTCATCGATTCATCGATGCTGACCACCGCGGGAGGTGAAGGGCGCCAATGCTTCAAGAAGCGCGTCATTGGCCTCAGTGCTGTCGATCGAACACCGAAGCCCCTCACCGGAGAAAGCACGGACCGACAGACCCGACTGCCCCAGAGCAGCGGCCACCGTGTCCGTGCGCTCACCGGTGTGCAGCCACACGAAATTCCCTTCCGTCTGCGGCGGATCCCACCCCTGCGCAACCAGCGCCGCCACCACCCGGGAACGCTCAGCCACGATCCGTTCGACCCGTTCGATCAAGGCTGCCTCCTCGTCGAGGCTGAACAGCGCGGCTTCCTCAGCAACCGCACTTACCCCGAAAGGAACCCCCGTCTTACGGATGGCGGTCGACACCGGGGCGTGGGCGATGCCGTACCCGACACGCAGCCCAGCCAAGCCGTACGCCTTGCTGAACGTACGCAACACCATCACATTGGGGTACTCCCGGTAGAGCTCGATCCCCTGGGCGGCCTGCCCGTCGCGAACGAACTCGACATAGGCCTCGTCCATGACGACCAACACGTGCTTGGGCACCTTGGCAAGGAAGTCACGCATCTCCGCGCCGGTGACGACCGGCCCGGTGGGATTGTTCGGGCTACAGACGAAGATGACCCTGGTACGAGGGCCGACCGCCGCAGCCATCGCCGTGAGATCGTGATGTCCCCGCTCATCGAGCGGAACCTGCACGGAACGTGCACCGGCCAGGCCGACCATGATCGGATAGGCCTCGAAACTCCGCCATGCGTAGACGACTTCGTCGCCCGCCTCGCACAAGGCGAGCACCGTCTGCTGCAGCACCCCGGAAGAACCGGTGCCGATGATCACGTCCTCCTCAGGAACCTGACATTCATCGGCGAGCCGCTGGGTGAGCTTGGTGCAGAACATGTCCGGATAGCGATTCATCCGCCCGGCCACCTGAGCCACCCGCTCGACCACCCCAGGTAGCGGCGGATAGGGGTTCTCGTTGCTGCTCATCTTGTGCGGAGTGACGCCGTCTCGAGCTGTCGGCTGCCGTCCGGGACGATAAGCAGGGATGCTCTTCAACGCCGCGCGAGTGGGAACGCTCGTCGGCGTTCGGGACTGATCGGCATCGCTCATGAGACAACTCTAGGCGTAGCCAGGAGAATTCCCGGCACGACCCGGTGAATCTCGCCCCGTCACCCTGAACACACCTTCTCCGCCCAGGACCGACCGACGCACCTGCGACACCGAACGGTGATCGAGATGCCCGCCGTACGGACAGTGTGCGGGCGAGGCTCAGCCGCGCTCTCCCCCGGCCGATAAGGGCTCTGCCCTTCTCGCCGTCCACGTTCCAGAGGAATACAGATGCACCTCCCTCCTGTTCTTCAACGCCTCTCGACCGTGCGCAACCAAGTAGCAGGGGTGGGAGCGATCGGGCTCCTCGGTGCTTGTGCCCTCGGCGGGCTGGCCCTGAGCAGCGTCTCTGAGATGCGGGAGGCGAACACCGAGCTGGGCCGCTTGCAGTCCTTGTCCTACGCCGTGGAGGAATTGCGTTTCAGCAATGCCGACACCAACGGCTGGCAAGGTTTCTACGCGTGGAGCACCCGCTTGGAGGACCAGGTGGAGGCGGTGAAACCGACCCCGAAGTCCAACCGCGCAGGTTTCGAGAAGGCTGCCAAGGAGACCCAGCAAAAAATCGACAAGATGGACACCTCCGCGATGACGACCGCGGAGAAGACCCAGTTCGAGATCATGAAGAAGAGTTGGAAGAGCTTCATGGACGGGGACACCGCTGCGGTGAAGGCCTTCGCCACCGGCACCCCTGAAGGTTTGGAACGAGGCACCAAGATCATCAACGAGGAGGTCTGTGTCACGGCCTACGAGGACCTGGACAAGGCCGGGCGTGACCTGAACGACTCCGTCCTCAAAAGGGTGAGCGCTCAACGGGCCACTGCTGATCAAGCCGCCGACCGGACGACCAAAACGTTGTGGTTCGCCCTTCCGGTGCTGGCCGTGGCCATCCTCGGCATAGCCTTCCTGACCGCGAACCGGATGGTCCGCGGGATCCACAGCGTGCACCGCAGCATCAATGCCCTCGGCCAGGGCGATCTGACCGTCCCCGCAGTGGCCTTCTCCCACGACGAGGTCGCCGAGATGGCACGGGACACCGAACGTGCCCGGCTCTCGATGCGAGAGGTCATCGGTTCGGTGCGGGAGGCCTCCACCCATGTGGCGCACTCCTCGGCATCACTCTCAGAAGTGTCCTTGCAGCTCAACACGTCGGCCGATGCCACCCGAAACCGCTTGGAAGAAGTGAGCACCGCTTCGGACAAGGTCAATTCGACGGTCGACACGGTCGCGTCCGGCACCGAGGAGATGACTGCCTCGATCCGTGCCATCGCCGACAATGCGAACAATGCCGCCGCCGTGGCCAGTCAGGCAGTCACCGCGACGGCCCGAACCAATGAGACGGTCAGCAGGTTGGGTGCTTCCAGCGCAGAGATCGGCGATGTCATCAAGGTGATCGGTCAGATCGCCGGGCAGACCAACCTCCTGGCGTTGAATGCCACCATCGAAGCAGCCCGGGCCGGGGAATCCGGAAAGGGCTTCGCCGTCGTCGCCAACGAGGTCAAGGAACTTGCCCGGGAGACCAGCGAAGCCACCGAGAGCATCTCGGAGAAGATCACCGCGATCCAGACCGAGACCCAGGAAGCCGTGTCCGCGATCAGCGCGATCAGCGCGATCATCTCGACGATCAATGACACTCAGAGCACCATCGCAGCAGCGGTGGAGGAGCAGACCGCGACGACGAACGAGATGGGCGGCAATGCTACGGTCGCCGCCCAGCAGACCGCCCAGATCTCCGAACGGGTCCGCGATGCGGTGATGACCGCAGCCGATGCCACTTCCGCAGCCACGACCACGTCATCGGCTTCCCAGGAGCTGGCTGACAGCGCAGCAGAATTGCACGAGCTGGTCGGCCGGTTCCGGCTATGAGGACCAGCTGACCCGGTTCAGTCCTCCCCGGCCAGGTTGGCGACGAGACCCAGCAGCACCAGCCCGACGGCGGGGGCAGCCATCGCCCACGGGGCTCGTTCCAGATGGACGACGGAATCAGCGAGGAGCTTCCCCCATTCCGCGGAGTCGTGGCCTGCGCCCAGGCCGAGGAACCCCAGACCCGTCAAGGCGAGCGCGAGACGGGCCAGTCGGACGACGGCGTGGCCGGTGACCGGGCGGATGACGCCGGGCAGCAGGTGCCGGATCATGATTCTTCCGCGGGTCGCTCCGGCGACGAGTGCGGCCTGGTGGAATCCGGTGGCTCGGGCTTCGGCGGCGAGGGTGCGGGTGTGGACGGCCAGGGGGATCCAGCCGACCAGGCAGATGGCCAAGGATGCGCTGAGCAGCCCTGGCCCGAGGACGGCGGCGACGACCAGGCCGAGGAAGACCGAGGGGATGGCGTTGAGTACGTCGGTGATCCCGGCGGAGGCGTGTGTGGCGACCAGTCCGACGGTGAGCCCGATGACCAGGCAGATCAGGCTGACCAGGATCGCGGGTCCGATGGTGAGCAGTGCGCCTTGGCCAACGCGTCCCCAGACGTCTCGGCCGACGTGGTCGGTGCCGAGGGGGTGGAGGAGGGATGGCGCGAGGTGGCGTTGGTCGGGGTGGATCTCGACGGTGCGGAAGAGGCCGCCCACGATCAGTGCGGTCAGTGTGATGGCGCTGATCAGCCAGGGCGGTGACGGGGTGAATCGTCCTTCGCGGCGGGTCGGTGTGCTGCCGTGGCCGTCGGTCAGTGCCGGGCTCATCAGGGTCCGGTGCAGTGCGGCCCCCAGGAGGCCGACCGTCGTTCCGAGGACGACGAGGGCGGCGACGGCCCCTTGTACCACGGGGAGGTCTTGGGCGAGTGAGGCTTCGAGGGTCACTCTGCCCAAGCCGGGGATGGCGTAGACCTCTTCCACGATGACGGCGGCGCCGACGATCCCGGCGAAGATCAGCATGACTTGGGGGAGTGCCACGGCGATGGCGCGTCGAGCTATCGAGCGGGCGATCCGGGTCGGTCGGGCGCCGTTGGCGCGCCAGGTGTGGACCCAGTCCTCGTCGGCGACGGCGGTCACTGCGGACATGAGGATGCGGATCAGGACTCCGGTGGCGCCCAGGGACAGCGCGGTCACCGGCAGGATCATGTCGCGTGGTTCTCGCCATCCGCTGGAGGGCAGCCAGCCCAATTGGACCGCGAAGACCGAGACGAGAAGGACGGCGACCACGAATCCGGGTGCGGCGGCAAGGATCGCGGCCAGTGCGCGCAGCCTGGTGGAGGTGGCGGGCCGGCCGAGCCCGGCGCCGATGACTCGGGGAGCGACCAGCAGGACCGCGACGACCAGTGAGGTGAGTGCGGCGAATCCGGCGAGGTTCAGGGAGACGGCGAGTGCCGAGCCGAGCGTGTCGGCGACGGCGCGTCCGCTGACCCAGGAGACGCCGAGGTCGCCTCCTGCTGCGCGGCTCGACCATCGGAGCGCGCCGACCAGGGGTGAGCTCGGCAGGTCGAGGTCTGCGCGGATCGCGGCCAGGGCGGCCGGGTCGGCGTCTCGTTCGACCTGCCGGGCACGCAGGACCGTCCGGGCCGGGTCTGATCCGGTGAGCCAGGGCAGGCTTCCGGCCAGGAGGACCACGGCGACGACCGATGTCCCGACCAGGGCGAGTGGTCGCAGCAGTGTGCGGACTTGTGCTGCGCCCCACCGGCTGAGGTGGGTGATCCCTGTTCCGGGGTCGGTGGGGCGGGTGGCCTGGGCGGGTGACGTGTTCATCCGGCGAGGGTGGTCCGGTGGGTGATCCAGGTCCATTCCAGCGGGTCGGCGGTCAGGCCGTCGACCTTCTTGGTGCGTCCGATGCGGACCACTTCGTGGACGAGGGGGACGTAGGCGCCGGAGCCGAGGACGGTCGCTTCGATGGCGGCGGCCCGGGTGCGGCGTTGGGTGACGTCGGTGATCTCGGCGGCTTCGGTGAGTTCTTTGTCGAGGGCTTCGTCGCAGTAGAAGGCGAGGTTGTAGCTGCCCTTGCAGCCGAAGTCGGACTGGAGGACGGAGATCGGGTCGTTGGCCTTGGACATGTACATGCGGGAGCCGATGACGGCGTCGTACTTGCCGGCCATGATCTCGGGTTCGAGCACGTTGTATGCCTTCACGACGGGGGTGGCGACGGTGAATCCGGCCTTGCGGAGTTGGTCGGCGACCAGGGTGAGTGCTTCGGGGAGTTCGGGCCGGTCGTCGTAGGTGGCCAGGGTGATGGTGCTGCCCTTGGGGTCGGCGGGGGCAGGGAACTGTGGTGCGGGGCGGTCCTTCGTCCAGACGGTGTCGCCGCGGAAGTATCCGGTGGCCGGGTCTGCTTGGCCTTCGAAGACGCTGTTGGCGACGGCTTTTCCGTCGATCGCTTTGGCGAAGGCCGCGCGCATGGCCGGGTCGGTGAAGGGGCCGCTGCGGGTGTTCAGGGAGATCCCGGTGGTGCGTGGGACGGGCCGGGTGTCGACGGTCTGGTCCTTGATGTTGCCGACCTGGGCGATGGGGACGTTCTGGATGACGTCGAGTTCCCCGGCGCGCAGACCGGCGACACGGCTGTCGGCCTTGCTGATGAATTTCACGTCCAGACCGCCGAGTCGGGGTTTTCCGCCCCAGTAGGACGGGTTGGCGTCGGCTTTGACGGCGGTCGCCCCGGTGACCTCTTTGAGGACGAAGGGGCCGGTCCCTGCCCCGAGGGTGTCGGGTTTGGACGGGTTCTTCTCGTAGGCCTTGGCGGCCAGGATCGACATGTCGGGGTTGCCGAAGCGTTGCATGAGGATCGGGTCGGGGGTCTCCGAGACGACCTTGACGGTGTCCTCGCCTTCGGCGGTGATGGTGAGTTTGCGTCCGCTGACGGTGGCCGGGGCCGGGGTGGCGCCGAGGGCGTGGTTGAGGCTGGCGGCGGCGGCTTTGGCGTCGACCTTGCTGCCGTCGTGGAAGGTCACCCCTTTGCGCAGGGTGAAGGTGGCGGTCGAGGCGTCGTCCATCGTGAATTTCTCGGCGAGCCCGGGCTGGGGGGTGCCGTCCTTGTCGAAGGTGATCAGGGGTTCGATGACCCCCAACCGGGTGAGGCTGACGGCGTCGTCGGTGTAGGGCGAGAGCTCGGCGCGGGGGGTGAAGTTGAGGGCGACACGCAGTCGGGCTGTGCCGTCGGCGGAGTTTCCGCTGTTCCCTTGGACCATGCATCCGCTCGCGGTGAGGGTGAGGGTGGTGGCGGCGGCGAGGGCAGCGAGTGTGCGGCGGTTCATGGTTCTCCTTGACGGCTGTGCCGGACCGGCGGCGGTGGTGAGGTGGGCGGTCCGGACTTCGTCGTCGTGGACCGTGGTCGATGTCGTGTGGTCGGCGGGATGGCCGACAGGTGGGCTCTGCGCGGGGTGTTCATGCAGCGGGTGCTGGAGGCAGCGTCGGTACGGCGCGGAGCAGGGCTTCGGTGCGCGGGTGCTGCGGGGTGCTGAGGACGTCGGCGACGGGTCCTTGTTCGACGATGCGTCCGGCGTCGAGGACGACGACGGTGTCGCACAGGTGGTGGACGATGCCCAGGTCGTGGGAGACGAAGACGAGGGCGGGGCCGTCGCCGGTGCAGGTCTCGCGCAGTGTGCGGGTGACGTGCAGCCGCGCGGAGGCGTCGAGCGCGCTGACGGCTTCGTCGGCGATGACGACTTCCGGCGAGGGCGCGAGAGCACGGGCCAGAGCCACTCGTTGGCGTTGCCCGCCGGAGAGCTGGGCGGGATATCTGCTGGCCAGACCAGGGTCGAGGCCGACCTGGTGAAGGCATTCGCGTACTCGGCTGTCGTGGTCGCCGGGGACGGCGAGACACTGGAGGGGTTCGGCGATGCTGTCAGCGATGCGCAGGTGCGGGTCGAGCGAGTTGGACGGGTCCTGAGGGACGAATTGCACGAGTTTGCGGTACCAGGTCAGGTTGCTGCGGGGATGTACGGCCCGACCGCGGTAGGTGACCTGCCCGGAGTCGGGGGTCTCCAGGCCGAGGAGCAGCCGCATGAGGGTCGATTTCCCGCAGCCGGAGCCACCGACGACGCCCAGGCGTGTACCGGTGGTGACAGTCAGGTCGATGCCGTCGACGGCGTGGACGACGCCTCGTCCGCGGAGACGGTCCGGCCAGTGCGGGGCAGGGTAGGAGCGGTGGAGCGCGCGTGCGGCGAGCAGCACGGTGGTTTCGTCCTCACGAGGCCGGCCGGCGGTCATCCGAGCCCTCCGACAGGTTCGAGTTCGCAGGGTTCGGTTGCGGGCTGCGGAATTTTCGTGGGGAGCTCGGTGGGAAGCGCCGTGGCCCGGGAGGCCTCGAGGAGCTCGGCGACATAAGGGTGTGCCGGTGCGTGGAGGACGCGGTGGAGGGGACCGGAGTCGACGACCTCTCCGTGGCGCAGGACGACGAGGTCGTCACAGACGGTGGCCGCGACCGCGATGTCGTGGGTGATGAAGAGCAGAGCCCGTTCCTGGCTGATCTCGGCGAGCAGGGGCAGGATCTCGGCCTGGACGCAGACGTCGAGGGCGGAGGTGGGTTCATCGGCGATGAGCAGGTCCGGCCCAGCCGCGAGGGCCATGGCGATCCCGACCCGTTGCCGTTGCCCGCCGGAGAGACTTCCGGGGTGCCTTCTGGCCAGTCGCGACGCTTCAGGAAGTTTCACCTGTTCGAGGAGTTCGACGGCGCGGGACCACGCTTCGGCGCGCCCCAGACCTCGGGCCCGCAACGGTTCGGCGACCTGGTCTCCGACGCGGACGAGAGGGTTCAGTGCGGTGCGGGGGTCCTGGGCGATCAGCCCGACGGTGTGCCCGCGTTCTTGACGCCATTGGCGTTCGGGCGCACCGAGCATTTCTTGACCGTGCAGGAGAATTGATCCGGTGGCAGTGGCTTTCTCAGGGAGGAGGCCGAGAAGTGCGCGCGCGGTGAGGGTTTTCCCGGAGCCGGATTCGCCGAGGAGGCCGAGCCGTTGCCCTGCGGTCAGTTCGAGATCGACTCCGTGAAGAATTTCTTGCTCTCCGAAGCAAATTCGCAGGTCACAGACGCGGGCGACCTGCTTGTTCATGGTTTCTCCTGGGTGACCGGCACGGCGCAAGGATACTGATAGCCGTTATCACCAATCAAGCCGAGCGCGGCGATGACCACGGAGAACACTTTCTCGTCCACCCACCAACTCGCACCACGAAGTCAAAAGCCGAGGCACGCCAGGCCTTCCGCCGAAAATCACACCGGATACGCCGTCGGGGGCTCCTGAACGAATCCAGAAACCCCCGACAGTATTTCGCAGAAGACTCAGCCCAGCGCGATGTCCAGCGCCCGCCAGTCGACCCCGTCGGGCGCGGTCGCCCGCACCGTCGCCAGCAACCCCAGACGGGATGCCTTGACGTCCTCCTCCTTGGCCATGACGAGGATGTCGTCGAAGAACCGGGCCACCGGAGCGATCAAGGCGTCGGCTTCGACCGCATAGGCGGCGACGGAGCGACCGGGCCGATGCCCGACAGCCTCCACCGCGGCCCGCAGCTCGACCTCGGCCGGTTCTCCGAGCAGTTCGGCCCGGTAGGTGGCCTCGGTACCCGCGGGGACGATCCGGTCGATGCGCTGCAAGGCGGCGACCACCTGACGGAAGCTCTCGTCCGCAGCGAGGGACTGCATGTCGGTCAGGGTGGCAACGGCCCGCCCCGGCGACCCGGCGCCAGGCAGGATCGCCTGGACGAAACCGGCCGGGATTCCTTCGTCCCGGAGCAACTGGGCGAACCGGCCGATGGTGAATTCCTCGGCCGCGTCGACCGCGTCGGTGGACACCTCGACGCCTTGCCCACGCAGCCGGGTCGCGGCGGCTTCCAAGCCGTCCCGCAGGGTCAGCGTGGCCAGTTCCTCGCGTTCACGTAGGATCCGCAGCACCCCGAGGGCGGCCCGCCGCAGACCGTACGGGTCGGACGAGCCGGTCGGTTTCGCGCCCAGGGCGAACATCGCCATCAACAGGTCGAACCGGTCACCCAGGGCGAGCAGTGCACCCGGCGTGGACGCGGGGATCGCATCGGCCTGGGTGTGCGGCTGTTCCATCTCGTACAGGGCGTCGGCGACGGCTTGGGTCTCTCCCTTGCGCACCGCGTACTCCCGAGCGACGAACCCGGCCAGCGAGCTCATCTCGACGACCATCTGGGTGGCCAGGTCGAACTTCGCGAGCTGCCCGGCACGCTCCAGGGCCGCGGTGCCGTCGGCATCGAGCCCGGCGCCGCGTCCGGCGAGCAGCCCGGCCAGCGCGGCGGAGACGTCCTTGATCCGGGAGGCCCGTTCCCCCACCGAACCCAACCGGTTCTCGAAGGTGAGCTTGGCCAGCCCGGGTACGAAGTCGTCGACCTTCTCGGTCTTCAGGTCGGCATTCCAGAAGAAGAGCGCGTCCTCGTACCGGGCCCGCAGCACGGACTCATTGCCCCGGCACACCACGTCGTCGTCGCAGTCGCCATTGGCCATGGTCACGAAGTAGGGCATGAGCGCGCCCTTGTCGTCGCGCACCGGCAGGTAGCGCTGGTGCTTGCGCATCACGGCGGTGAGGATCTGCTCGGGCAGGTCGAGATAGCGGGCGTCGAATCCGCCGATGATGCCGTGGGGTTTCTCCACGAGGTTGGTGATCTCGTCGATGACGGAGGATTCCGCGTCGATGTCGACCCGGCCGTCGTAGCAGTCCGCGAGCCTGGTGGCCTGTTCGACCACGGATGCGCGACGGTCGGCGATGCGCACATCGATCCCGGCGTCCTGCAGGCAGGAGAGCAGCTCGTCGGCCTGGGCGATGTCCACGTGGGGTCGTTCGGCGCCGCGCAGTACATAGGTGGTGCGTCCGGCGGTCAACCGGGAGACGGTGACCGGTACGACTGCGGGGCCCCACAGGGCGACCAGCCACCGGATCGCCCGGGAGAAGGCCAGGTCGGGGTCGTTCCAGCGCATGTTCTTCTCGGCGCGCAGCCCGGAGACCGTCTCGCCGAGCACCTGGGTGAGCACCTCGAGCGCGGGGCGACCGGTCTGGGTCACCTCGACGACGGCGTGTTCATTGCCGCCGATCTCCGCTTTGACGACCTGGTCGACGGTGGCTTTCTGCCCACGCATGAACCCTTCGAGGGCTTTGGTGGGTTTGCCGTCGCCGTCGAAGGCGGCCTGCCATTTGGGTCCTTTGACCTGGCGGATCGCGTCGGGTTCCTCGGGGGCCACGTCCTCGACGATCGCGACGATCCGGCGCGGGGTGCCGTCGACGGTGATCGCGCCGTGCGTCAGGCGGGTCGCCCCGAGTTTGTCGGTCAACGCGGCCCGGACCTGCTCGACGGTGTCCGGCAGGACGTGCGGGGGCAGTTCTTCGACGCCGATCTCGAAGGCGAGTGTCTGCGGGGTCGTGGGCAGCGGTGTGCTGTCCAGGTCGGGTACGACCTGGAGGTCGGGGCCGTCCTCGCGGATCAACGGCAGGCCGAGTTCTTCGCGGCGTTCGACCCACAGGGTGGCGGTGTCGCGCATGAGGCGGCGCATGGTGGCGAAGGCCTTGGCGCGTTCGGTGGTGGAGATCGCGCCACGGGCGTCGAGCACGTTGAAGGCGTGGCTGGACTTGAGGATGTACGAGTGCGCGGGGACGGGCAGACGCGCTTCGACCATGCGGGTGGCCTCGGCGACATAGCTCTCGTAGAGCGCCCGGTTGGTCTCGACGTCGGCGTCGTCGAGGTAGTAGCGGGACATCTCGTACTCGTTCTGACCGAAGGCCTCACCGTAGGTGATGGTCTCCCCGGAGGGTTTGGTCGCGTAGACGATGTCCTTGAAGTGGGTGACGCCCTGCACGGCCATGAGGATGCGTTCCATGCCGTAGGTCAGTTCGACCGGGATCGGGTCGAGGTTGTGCCCGCCGACCTGCTGGAAGTAGGTGAACTGGGTGATCTCCATGCCGTCGAGCCAGACTTCCCAGCCCAGACCCCAGGCACCGATGGCCGGTTGGGCCCAGTTGTCCTCGACGAAACGGACGTCGTGGGCGTGCAGGTCGATACCGAGTGCTTCGAGACTGCCCAGGTAGAGCTCCTGCGGGTCACCGGGTTCGGGTTTGAGGATCACCTGGAACTGGGTGTGCATCTGCAGACGGTTGGGGTTCTCGCCGTACCGGGAGTCGTCGGGGCGGACGCTGGGCTCCACGTAGGCGACGTCCCATGGCTCGGGGCCGAGCACCCGCAACACGGTGGCCGGGTTCATGGTGCCCGCTCCCACCTCCGTGTTGAAGGGCTGCACGGTGAGGCAGCCTTTCTCGGTCCAGTAGTCGGCCAGTTTCCGGAGGGCGTCTTGCATCGTCAGCACGTTCCTAGGCTACCGGCGGGTGTCCGGGCAGATCGTGCGACGAGGGGACGACGAGTCGGCACGGCAGCGGCGTCGTGCGGGCTTCGCCTGACGGCCGGTCATGGACACGCTGCGCCCGGTGTGCCCGTACGAGGGAGGAAAGGCCCGCCACCAGGCAGCATGCGTGTTCGGTCGGGTTCTCCGTACCGGATCGGCCATGATGGGGGCATGACTTCGGTGTTCGGTGCTTTCGGTTCGGTACAGCGTGGAAGACAGGGACCTGCCGCCCCGGCGGATCGGCGTCCGCGGATCGACGGGATCCCGGTGGACCGGCTACCCGAGATCCTCGCCGAGACCCGTCGCGGGCAGCGCCTCCGGGTCACCACGGTCGGCGAGGACGTGCTGGCGCGTCCGTGCCGGGAGATCACCGAGTTCGGGGGCGCGACCCTGCGTTCTCTGATCGACGACATGTACGCCACCATGGCCTGCTGCCACGGTGTCGGCCTGGCGGCCAACCAGATCGGCGTCGACCTGCGCCTTTTCGTCTACGACTGCGATGACGCCTACGGGGTTCGGCATGTCGGGCATGTCATCAACCCGGTGCTCGAGGTGCGTGACCGGCGGTCGGCCGACCGGGAGTCGGACGAGGAGGGCTGTCTGTCGGTGCCGGGCCCGATCGCCGCGGTGAACCGCCCGTCGACCGCTGTCGTCCGCGGTGTCGACATGTACGGGAAACCTGTGGTGGTCAACGGGACGGGCATGCTGGCCCGCTGTTTGCAGCACGAGTGCGACCATCTCGACGGCAAGTTGTACATCGACCATTTGAACGGTCGCGAGCGCCGCCGGGTCCTCAAGGCGATGGAGACGGAGAAGCAGGACACCTGGGACCGGTGGGAAGAGCGCGCTCTGGCGTTGGGGAAGACCCCGGCTGCCGAGCTGTCCCCCGAACCGCCGAATGTCGAGGACTGCGTCACGGCGTCCGGGCAGTAGTCGAGGGTCAGCCGCGGCGTACGGGCTTTGGGGGGGTGGGTCAGGAGACGTAGTCCTTGAGCACGCCGAGGAGGGGGTTCCATTCGGTGACGGTGTGCGCGGCGACGAGCCCTTCCTTCTGGAAGGGGTCGCCGGCCAGGAAACTTTCGACGGCTTCGGTGGATTCGGCCGTGAAGATCAGTAGTGCCTCGCTGACCCCGACGTACGGGCCGGAGGCCAGCAGGTGCCCGGCTTCGACGAGTTCGGCGAGGTAGGCGCGGTGGGCGGGCCGCTTCTCGGCGATGGTGTCGGTGTCATCGGTGTAGGTGTAGTGCACGGCGTAGATCGACATGGAGTCACCCTAGTTGTACTGACCGGACCCACCAGGCGCACGCCCTGTTCCTTGGCCTGGCCGAGCGGCTACTCGGCCAGTTCCTTCTGATCGATGCCCTCTCCGGTCACGGGATCGATCATCGCTTCTGTTGCTTCGGTCGGGGACGCTGACATGACCGTCTCCTTATCGAATTAAGGCGGGCGCTAACACCCGTTTTTCTTATCGCCCCTCACTCCTTGAATCATCAAGTGGGGAAAGACACTCGCGCACTCCTCCGCCGCTATCGCGCGCTCCTGCGTCACTATGGTGAGGTCTTAATGAGGAGGTTGGAGCATGTCACTTGCCGGTATTTCTGCCGCGCCTATGTCAAAGAGCTGGGACGCCGAGAAACAGACGGCTGGCTTCCGACAGCTCGTAGACCACGCATTGGAACAGGCTGTCAGCCCTGGCCAAGACAGCGCACTGTACGCCTCGATGCGGTACACGCTTCTGGGTCCCGGGAAGCGGATCCGACCGGTCCTGTGTCTCGTGGCAACAACGATGTTTGGCGGATCCGCACAGTCTGCCCTACCCACAGCTTGCGCCCTCGAGATGCTGCATGCCGCCACTCTGATCCATGACGACCTACCCGCTATGGACAACGACGACATGCGACGCGGTCGGCCGTCGAACCACAAGATATTTGGGGATGGCATGGCCCTCCTGGCGGGGGACGCACTCTTGGCGTATTCCCTCGAGTTCATTCTCACGTCTACGAAAGGTGTGGAGCCTCAAAGGCTCCTCCGGGTCATTGAGACGCTTGTCCGGGTGGTTGGGGCGGAGGGACTGACGGGGGGGCAGGCACTGGACATTGAGGCAGACGCTCAAGGCGCCGTCGACCTCGCCCAGCTCGAGATCATGCATTATCGAAAGACTGCATCGTTGATCCAAGCGTCCGTGCGCACCGGGTGCATCCTTGCCGGCGTGGAAGACGAGCACATGGAGGGGATCATGTCGTTTGCGGGCAAGGTCGGCTTAGCCTTTCAGATCGTCGACGATGTCCTGGACGAGACGGGTACCGACGACCAGATTGGAAAACCCACTGGCAGTGATCGGGCCCGAGGCAAGATGACATTCCCCAGCGTCATGGGAGTGGATGCTGCGATGGCGCGCGCTCATAACCTGTTGGCCGAGTCGAAGCGCGACCTTGAGCCGTACGGAGCCAAAGCGTACCCGCTATTGCTGATGGCCGACTGCATGATCGATCGCACCTCATGACTGACATTCCTACCCGACAGCCCGTGCCGGACTCCGGGGTGACGACCGGGCTCTCGGGGCTTCCTAGGAACCCTTCCGGGCTTAACCTTGCGGCGTCTTGGTACGTCGCCATGAAGTCGTCCCGGCTTCGGCGTGGTCCGGTCCCGCTGGACCTGTTTGGCGAATCCCTCGTGGCCTGGCGAGCCGCGGATAGGCGGGCGATCGTGGCCTCGCGTTTCTGCCCACACCAGGGGGCCAGCCTTGCACTCGGCTCGGTGAGCGACGGAATGCTGCGGTGCCCCTTCCACGGCTGGTGCTTCGACGGCGACGGCAGGTGCGTCTCGATTCCGGGAGTCGATCAGATCCCCCCAACAGCCCGGACTCGTACCTATCCAGTGGTAGAGAGGTACGGCTACATTTGGGTGTGGTACGGCTCCGATGAGCCGGCGCACGGCTTCCCTGACTTCCCCCCGCTCGGCGCGCGGCAATCGGAGTACATCGGTTTCCGGTACCGGGACGTGACGACCGGAACCGTCCGGCATCTACTCGAGAACGCGGTCGACTACTACCACTTCCTCACTCTGCATGGTCTGCCGCTGCGCGACATCGATTTCTCTGTGCTCGACGATCAGTCAGCAGCCACTGCGAACGGGTTAGCCATCACGCCGCGCGAGGCCTGGTTCGGGGCCCGAGTCCACGGCTCGTTGCCGCGACCAGACCCCGCCCGGCGACCCTACGAATGGCTAGTCTCGGTGCTGTCCACCTTCGGAGCAGGCGAACAGTTCGAGCTCTTAGTCGACGGATGGCCGGGCGGGCAGCGGTTCACCTTCTCCGTGAACGGACAGGAGATCTACAAGGTCCTGATGGGGACGACGCCGGTCAGTGACCGAGTAACGGCCCAGATCGGCTGGGCCGGTGTGCGGAGGACGGGAACTTGGTGGCGAACCGCGTGGCACCTCCTTCTGTTCTACGTGCAGAACCGAGCTGGCACCGCCCAAGACGTGCCTATCTACGACACAACCGTCACTGATAACAACGCGCTATATGTCCGCTATGACAGCGGAGTGGTGCGCTTCCGCCGCTGGTATCAGTCCTGGGTAGCTCGCGCGGCGGCGGATGGGGCGGGACGATGATGTCCGGCCGGACATCCGCTACCACGGATTCCTCATGCTTTTTCCGACCGACGGCGCACTACCCCGCTCTGGCCTCTGCGTGGTATGCGGCGGTGCGGGCCGATGCCCTCGGACGTCGGCCCGCACCGCTCGAACTGTTCGACCAGTCCCTCGTGGCGTGGCGCGGAGCGGACGGCAGGCCGGTCGTGATGTCCGGTAGGTGCCCGCATCAGGGTGCCAGTCTGGCCCTGGGGACAATTGTCGAGGACACCGTACGTTGCCCCTTCCACCACTGGCGGTTCGACGCTAGTGGCAAGTGCATCGAGGCCCCAGGAGCCGCTCGCACACCGAAGCTCGCGCGCGTCCGTAGAGTCTACCCGACTATCGAGCGCTACGGACTGGTCTGGGCTTGGTACGGCAGTGATAGCCCTGCCTACGACCTGCCAGCATTCCCGCCGCTCGAGACGGACGGATTCCGGTACCGTCGGTACCGATTCCGGTACAACACAGTGGCCTCGCCGCGGCGCGTGCTCGAGAACGCCTTCGACCCGGTCCACTTCCGCAGTGTCCACGGGCTCCCGACGGTCGGCCCGCTCGCGCTCATGTGGCTCACCGAGACCGATCAGGCTGCGCAGAATGGTCCGCCCCCGCCGCGTGAGGCCTGGGCAGGTGCGAGGCTGGAGGTGCCGTTGCGGCTCCCCGGCACGCGTCGTCTACGGCCGGTCACTCTCCTCGTCGATGGCTGGCCCGGAGGCCAGCGGCTGACCTTCCTGGACGGCGACCGGCCACTCGCCAAGGAGCTGCTGGCGATCACACCCGTACGCCCCGGTCACACGGTCTTCCAGGGGTGGTCGCTCGTACGCCAGTCTCCCGGACTCACTGGATCGGCCCCCGCGTTCTGGGCTTATCGTTACCAGCACTGGTTGGGCACCCGGCAGGATCTCGCGATCTACCGTGACGCCGTCGATACCGATGGATCCGTCAACGAACCTCACGATGAAGGCATCCTGCGCTACCGCCGCTACTACCGAAAGTGGGTCGAGCATGCTCACGGTAGCGGCTAGGAGCGCCAAGGGGCGCCGTGGACCGTGGCCGGCAGCCTCGGCTTCCTTCAACCTGCCTCGAGGATGGTACGTTGCTCTGCGCTCGACCACCCTGCGCAACACACCGGCGCAGGTGACGCTGTATGGGCGCCCATACGTAGCCTGGAGAAACGACGATGCTCGAGCTGTCATCATGCCGCTGCATTGCCCGCATATGGGAGCAGCGCTTGACGGCGGACGTGTCATCAGTGGCACCTTGCAGTGCCCGTTCCACCAGTGGCGATTTGACGCCGACGGGTGCTGCGTGTCAGTGACCAGCGGCCGCCGACCGCCGACGGCCTCGACGTCCCCGGCCCTGTGTACGACCGAGCGGGACGGCTATGTCTGGGTGTGGTTCGGACCCGCAGAGCCGGACTATGCACTCCCCGGCCCGCCGCTGGATGACCTCGGGATGGTGAAGTTTCACAAGCACTTTCAGCTCGAGGACTCAGTAGCCACGTCGCCGCGCAGGATCCTGGAGAACACCTTCGACCCGAATCATCTAGTAGCGCTTCACGGTCTCACTGTCCGCGGCGGAGTGGCCAGCGACCTGCTCGACGTTACCGGAGCCGAAGCGCTCTTCGGGCCAGCGGACCAGCCGACTGCCCGCCTGGGGGCAGTGTTCTCCTGGTCGTCCTACACCGGATGGCTGGGCCGCCTCTCCGATCTCGCGGGACTCAATGCAGAGCGGTTTGAGCTGAGGGTGGCGGCTTGGCCCACCCTTCAGCACGTCTGGTATCTCGCCGACGGCATACAGGTTTACCACCTGGTTCTCGGCGTCACGCCTGTCGCCGAGGAGCAATCCGTGCAGCACATCAGCGTTGCCGTCCGGCGGAACCCGGGCCGTGCGATCGACCTACTGAGATACGCCATACACCGTGTCGAGGTGACAGCCGCTGCGCGGCAGGACCTCCCTATCTTCAACACCATACGCTCTGGTGACCATCACGGTATCTATGTGTCCGGCGACCGGCCGCTTCGCGAGTTTCGCCGTTTCTACCAGCGCTGGGTCGATCAAGAAGGCCTAGATGACTGATCGAGTTGCGTTGATTCCGCTCGTCGAGGCTGGTGTGCAGGGGGTTTCACAGGTGGGTGGCAAGGCCGCGCGGCTAGGTGTGCTGCTTGCCCAAGGGTTTCCTGTGCCACCCGGGGTCTGCGTGCCTACCGGCGTCTACGCCTACATCGTGGCGCCCGTGGTCAAACAGACCCGTCGGCTGATGCTTGGCAGTGGGCACAATTCACCTGGCGAGATCGCGGCGGCGGTCCGAGAGGCCGTGAGAGCGGTCCAGTTGCCGGACCACCTCGTCGCCGACCTGGCCCTGGCAGTGACGGATCTTGACGACGGCAGAGGTGTCGCTGTCCGTTCGTCCGGCACGGCAGAGGACGTCGAGACTGCGAGCTGGGCGGGGCTCTACTCGACGACCCTGCGCGTGTCCGGCGTTGAGCAGGTAGTGGCGGCGGTCCGGGAGTGCTGGGCATCGCAATGGAGTGACGAAGCACTCGCCTACCACGCTGGCCTGACCGGGAGCGAACGCATGGCGATCCTGATTCAGAGCATGGTGGACGCTCACGCAGCAGGAGTCATGTTCATTCCCAAGGAGCCCGGTGGCGCCGTCATCGTGGAGGCCGTCCGCGGCGTAGCTGACAGGCTCGTGGACGGAACTATCGACCCTGAGCGCCACGTATTGCACCCAGGCGAGCTGCCAGCGAGTCCAGTCGCAACCGGCGCCCACCACATCCTCGGCCGGGAGGACTTGGCCGCGCTCAGGGACCTCGGCACTCGGGTGCGCGCGACCCTCGGAGGCGGCCAGGACGTCGAATGGGCCTGGCCGGACGGCGGCGAACTCCAGCTGCTCCAGGCCCGGCCGATCACGAGAGACGTCGTGGTTCCGCCAGCTGCACGGTGGGAAAGTCCGGTCTCTGGAGCCGCTTGGGCACGCATCAGCATCTGTGACTCCTGGCTGCCAGGCCCCCTGTCTCCCTTGTTCGCGACGACCGTCTTCCCAGCACTAGTGGAGCGGTGGGCGGCGAATTGGGCCGGGTCGCGGAATAACCCCCTGGTCCCGCATCCCATGCATGGGACCGTCGAGGGGTACGCCTATTTGCGTATCGACTTTCCGCTCAACCGGCACCCGTTGCTCGCCGCACGCCTCATCCACTCCTTCTTCCGGTTCCACCTGTCGCCGGTGGAGCGAGTGTGGCGCGATGACCTCTTGCCCCGCCACCGGCGTCGCATCTCCGAGCTGGCGGAGATCGATGTTCGCGGACAACGTCCGCAAGCCCTGTTGGACGTTGTAGACGAGCTGACTGACCTCAGCGCCCGCTACTGGGCCCTGATCGGCGGGCTCGCTTGGTACTGGAACGTGGGTGAATGGGTCTTGGCCCGTCTCTTCCCCAGACAGGAGATTCTGCGACAGCACGGAGCGCAAGCCGAGGAGTTGACATACACGACGCTACTCCAAGGCCGCGACTCTTTGAGCCATCAGGCACAGTGTCTGCTCCACGACATCGCCATGGGCTGCCCCGACGACCTCGAGACCGGGTTGGACGAGTACCGACGCAGGTTCGGGCACCTCGTTTACCATCTCGACATCGCCGAGCCCACGCCGGCCGAGGACCTGAGCGCCGCTCGGGAGATCATCCGTGCCTTTCGGGACGGCGCGACAGTCGATCCGCGGCAGCGTCACGCGTTCCTGGAACGTCGCCGACGTGAAGCTCTCGCCGACGCCCGCCGGGCCCTGCCTCGATTATCTGTTCGACGGCAGCTGTTCGAGGCAACGCTGCGCTGGTCTGAGCACTGGAGCGATGTCCGCGACCAATCATTGCACGGCTTCACTCTCGCCTGGCCTCTCATCCGCGAGGCTTATCTTGAGCTAGGCCGACGCGCCGTGGCCACGGGAGCGCTGGTTGCCGCGGAAGATGTCTTTTTCCTCCGCGGGGACGAGCTCCGTAGCTGGGTCGCCGACCCTCAGCGGACGGACACGAGCCCCTGGGTTGAGCTGGTCCGGGACAGGATAGTCGAGCGGGAGCGCCGGAGGCTGCTGACTCCACCTATGACAGTCCCACCCGATGTCAGGGTGCAGCTGGGGCCCTGGAACATCACAGGTCTCGCTCTCTTCGGACAGGAGGGCACTGCAGCGAGCGAGACCCAGCTGCGCGGCTCCGGGGTGAGCGGAGGACGAGTACGTGGCCACGTCAGGCGGCTCCAGACCGTACAGGAAGCACACGATGTTACGACCCGAGTTGTTCTTGTCGTCCCCCATCTCACACCCGCCTGGTCGCCGGTCGTCGCACGTGTGGGGGCTGTGGTCACCGATGTCGGGGGCTCGCTGTCGCATGGCTCAATCGTTGCCCGCGAGCTCGGCGTGCCGGCGGTGATGGGCACCGGCTGCGCCACGAAGGTGCTGCGTGATGGCGATCAGGTCGAGGTGGATGGCACACGCGGTGTCGTGACCCTCTGCGGCAGAGAAGACCCTCCTCCGTGACCGAAAACACCACGGCTTCCACCCATCGCATTTACGGGGTCTGCTTGCAGCTCACCGGCTTGGGGATCGGCGCTCTGGCCCTCTGGTGGCTGATCCACAGGATGAATATAGGCCCCGTATGCTCCACGATGCAGATGGTGCCTTGGCCGGTGGTCGTCGCGGCACTGTGCTTGAACCTTGTCAGTCAAGTTCTTCGTGCGAGTGGCTGGTGGGTGCTGTTGGGCCCAGCGCTACGGCTGCCCCTGCACCGCCTGGTCTACTACGAGGTCGCGGCGCAGGCCGCAACCTCGCTGACTCCTGAGGGCTCGGGGGAAGCCCTGCGTATCTGGTGGCTGCGTCGAGAGGGAGTGCCTGCGGCTACGACGACCGCGATCATCATATCCAAGAAGCTCGTTAGCAGTCTTGGGCTCGTCCCTTTCGCTCTGCTGGTTCCGCTCCTCGTTGACCTCCCGACGTGGATCGTCTGGATCACCGCAGGTTACTCGTCGCTGTTCATCATCCTGGGAGGGTTATTGCTGTGTGTCGTGCGCCAGCACCGCAACAGCGGGCGCCTCACAGGGCCGCTGGGTCGCTTCCTTGCCGCGTTGCTGGACGGTCTCGCGCCCTTGCGCAGAAGTGGCGTTGTCTTCGCTGCCTTGGGCCTCGCCTGTACGACGCGCGCCACCGACATCATGGCTGCCTGGATGCTGTGTAACGGGCTCGGTGTCCCCGACGGAGCCGCCGCTGCCACCCTTTCCCTCCTCCTGATCGAGATCTCCAACGTGCTGCCAACGGCACCAGCTCAGATAGGCAGCTTTGACGTGGCAGCCGCCATGGCTCTTGGGGTCATCGGCTCGCCGCCTTCCGTCAGCGTTGGCTTCGCCGCGCTATTCCATGCTCAGCAGCTCGTCCCCCAGCTCGTCGTCGGCCTCGTCCCCCTGTTCTACGTGAGCCGGGCTGACGGACACCGGCCTCACCAAGAAGGAGCACAGCAATGAGTGACGCGTGGGAGTCCACGGCCCCCGGGGTGGTCACGTTCCCGTCGGGGCGCAGGGTCCGCGGTCGAGGGCTGCGCGCCGGGGTGCCTGAGGGTCCTCTACCAGGCTTTGGCGTGTACCTCACCACCCGCGAACCATCAAGGCCTTCGTGGGACTCACGCTGGGTGCGTTGGCCGGACTTCTGGGTTCCCCGATCAAGACCGGATGCGGTGGCGGCTCTCGCAGAGGCGTGGGGACGGGCTACCACCGACCGCGTCGAGATAGCGTGCGGGGGCGGAGTTGGACGGACCGGGACGGCTCTGGCCCTCCTTGCCGTCTTCGACGGTGTGGAGCCGGACAGGGCCGTGGCTTTTGTACGCGACCACTATGACCCTCGCGCCGTGGAGGTCCCGTGGCAGCGCTCCTTCGTCGAGCGGATCGGCGCCGGGGTCCGACGGGGTCAGCCACATGACTGACAATGTCGTGCTGCTGGCCGACGACGGCACTCTCGTCGGGTCGGCACCGAGAACAAACTTGGACGGGTCGAATACCCCGTTACACCGGGTCTTCTCCTGTTATTTATTCAGAGGCGGCGGCTGGGTGCTGGTCACGCGACGAGCACTGAGCAAGCGTGCCTGGCCCAGCGTCTGGACGAACTCGTTCTATGGTCCCCCCTGGCGAAGGTCTTGCGGCTGCCGTGGTCCACCGCGCACACGAGGAACTAGGCTGTGCGGTGGCGCCGACGATGATCATCCCGGATTTCCGATATCGCAGCGTCGATGTCGGGGGCGTCGTAGGGAACGAGTCCTGCCCGGTCTTCGCCGACGTGATCGATCCTGGTGATCCGGAGGTCGCCCCGTCGGATGCAATGAATCGCCATTGGGCCAGTCGGACCGGCCTCACAAGTGTCGCGTGCCGCGCGCTCTGAGCGCTCAGTCCTTGGGCCGCGGCCCAGGTAAGCCACCTCGACAGCCAATGGAACGGCATTCCATCAGAGTTCGCGCCATGACAGCCCCCCCCGAGGAGGCCTGTTCGCGGTGGGTGTCGCCAGCTTCATCATCCTGGCGGTGTTCGTCTCGGACCGGTGGTCGATGCTGCTTGCGGCCTCGATCCACCCCGCTCTCCTTCCCGTGACGCGCTGCGTCTCGACTGCACTAGGGCCAGCGGCCTGGCGCATCGCGATGCTTCTCTACGCGATTCTCTGCAGTCCTGTTACCCCAGTCCTTGTGTGCATCGGCAGTACCGCTAGCTCATGCATCGAGTACTTCGCTTGAGCATCCCTCGTTGAAAAGGAGATCATCGTGAGACCTCTCGTCAGGGTAGGTTCCTCTCTCCGGCGACTCGCAAGAAGGACCCCGTTCGTTGCCCAGTTCGTCGATGCCTGCGAACAAACGCCGAGCGTGAAAGCATCCAGAATCGTCCGCGACTATATGTCGCGCCTTTACTTTCCCGTCGACGAGGTCCCGTTGTCGCGGCGTGTGGCAATCACCCCTGTCCTCCTGGCCGTCGAGTACCTCGTGTACCGCATCGATGCACTCGCGGAACGTAACAGTGCCGTGGATCTGGAGGCTGAACGCGGACCGGCCTACGAGAAGTTCCACCGCTATCAGCACTTGTTCGAAAGGCTGTTGCGAGCGGTGGGTGGGTGGAACGACGAGGTCGCGCGCCAGTTCGAGGAGGGTGAGCGATTCATCCGACTCGAAAACGCCGTCAGTGCGAGCACGAGGCCGACACATGCGGAGGTCATCGCGCTGGCCGAACTGCGGCCGGCCGACGTCCGGCTGTTGCACGCGCTCAGCGCAGCCCTGCGTGGCGCGGAGACAAACCCGTTGGTGCGCGATTTGCTCTGGCCAGTCGAGGTACTGGCTGACATCGCCAACGACCTCGCTCACTACAAGCAGGATGTGGCAGCAGGCACGACCAATGTGTACGCGTCGTTCATCGATCTCTACGGCGCCTCGGCCGGTCGCCAGTTGCGCAAAGAGATCCGTCGCTACACGGCGCTGTATGCCCAGCGTCTCGAGGCCATGCCTGCGGAGCGCCGTGAGGAACTCGACCGACTGTGTCGCCGCCGCTTCTCGACGGTACTAGGACCCTTCCCCGCTCCGGTCACGTCACAACCGCGCCGAACCGCCCGCGAACAGGCGCCCCCCATCTCGTGGTCGGTTTTCGCCACAGGAACGCTCTGCGTCATCGCCTGGATCATCACGTACGCTGCGGTGATTAATCGGGGAACGGTCGACAAGTCTTTCGGCATGCCCATTGCTGCCCTTGCAGCGAATCTTGCCTGGGAGTTTGTCTACGGCTTTCTGCTCGATCCGCTCGGCGACTACATCCATATCCTGAGCATCCCGTGCTTTCTCATCGATGTGATCATCGCTTCGCAGTGCTGGAAATACGGCGCGGACGATTTTTCGTCGCCTTTCCTCCGCAAACACTTCCGGGCGCTCTTGGTCGGAGCGATCCTCTTCTCAGTACCTGCCATGTACATGGGCTTCGTCGAGTTCGACGATCCCGACGGTGAGTACACCGGGTTCGGAATCAACCTCATGATGTCTATCCTTTTCATCGCCATGATGGAGCGGCGTGACTCGGTTGCCGGACAGTCGATGTACATCGCGGCGTCCAAGTGGGCAGGCACCCTGCTGGCATGGATGGCCACGGCCCTCACTGTTACCACGTCGCCTAGCCAGCCGCTGCCGCGATCGTGGCGGGAATTCTGGGGGACGTCGCTACGACATCGCTCCTATCCCCTCACACCCCTCATCAACGTCATGTACTGGGCCACCTTCGTCGTGGACGCCGTTTACTCAGTGTCGCTCTATCGTCGGCTGCGGGCCGCTGGGATCTCTCCATGGCACCGGTTCTGACGGCCTAGCGAAGTTCGACATGGGTGCGTGACTTATGTCGGGGAACTGACCCACTGGGTGAACGTCAATGGCAACGCCCCGATACGGGGGTCCCTGACCAATCTTGAGGTCAAATTCCTCGTTCACACCCTCTGCCGGAGTCTTGCCGACCCAGGGTCGCGCGGGTCAGGAACCATCAATGCCGGACAGCTGAGGACGTCCGCAGGCGGGGAGACTGGCGATACGAGGCCAATGATCAGTCTCCTGATTACCGGATTCGCCTGGTTCGTGCCGCTCTGGCTGACTCTCAAGGTTGAGTTCTACACAGCATAAACGGTACGCGTGACCTACTTGGAGTCAGCGTCTCGCTGCGCGGCTATCACGGGCATCTGTAGTTGGCTTGGCCATCAGAGGTCGACTTCCGTCAGGTGCCCGTCACTTGGGTTGCGACTGGGATATGAAGTTGTGTCGCGATTGGGGTGTAGAGATCGACGCCTTATTCCTTGGTCTGGAGCGACAAGGTCAGTGCGTACCGGATCGGAAGGTCGTGTCGGTCTTTCCGGGTGTTGCTCTTTCACCAGCCACCGACCGGGCAGACTGCCAAGTTGTTAAAGTGGGCCAGTTCGGCTCCTGTTCCGTTCCATTCGTATTGATGAAGAGACCCCAAGTGCCGACCTCGTTCTCCGAGGAACCATCGATCAGACTCACTGACTCGTGAGCCGCCTTCTTCGTTCTGGCTTTCCCGGATGATGCGGTCGACGAACTCGGCTTGGTTCTCTAAGAGGCCCTGGAGGTCAAAGCGCAATCCGTGAGAGGCGTATGAGTACTTGTTGCGCCAGCCCCGACGAGAGACAGAAAAGCGCCTCACCACTAAGTAGGTGGGCCTGTGCCCTTACACCATGCTCCGGCGACTACGCCTCCAAGAAGCAGTGGAGTGGGCGCGCAAGAACTCCCACAAATCCTTGGCTCCCATCGCTGCCCACTTCGGCTTCACCGACCAAACACACCTGAGTCGCGAAACGCGAACCGTGGTCGGACTGTCACTCACGGACTACCGCCTGCACCCGGTCCGGGAGCCTTTTTCATCTGGCGGGTTGACCTGCGGTGATGAGGGTGGTGACGGCGGTGACGATGGGCGTGGCCTGTTCGGGTGAGGAGCGTAGGCGTCGGAGCACGTGCCAAGACTTGAGTTGGGTGTTGCTGCGTTCGCTGCAGGCGCGCAGCCGTCCGTGGGCGGCGTTGTAGGCCTTCTCGTTGCGCGAGAGGTCGCGTCGTTCGAAGTGGCCGGTGGCCTGGTTGCGGCGGACGGCGCGGATCGGGACGGGGATCCCGGAGCCGATACCGAGGTAGCCACGGTCGGTCAGGACCGCTTTCCTGGCGGTGGTCAAGGTCGCTAGTTTCTCGGGGAGTTGATGCTGCCGGGCGGCCGTGATGTCGTGCCGGGCGCCGGGTAGGGCTGCTGAGGTCCACAGCAGTTCTCCGAGGGGGCCGGCGATGACCTGGACGTTCATGCCGTGGTGGTGGACCTTACCGGAGAAGTACTCGCGGTCGGTGCCGTGCTTGGTCATCCTGACCCGGTCGGTGGGGATGACGGTGTCGTCCAGGACGAGGTAGGCCTTCGCTTGCGCCACGACCAGGGCCTGATCGAGGGTGGGAGCTATCGCGGCCAATACCTGGCAGGCCTCGCGGATGTACCAGAAGACGGTCGCAACGCCGATTCTGAACCCGGCTGCCAGGGCGGTGTAGGTCGGATTGTCATGCAGATAGGCCAGCACCAGCAGGGCTTGATCGCGGGCTGAGAGCCGACGCCAGATCACTTTGGCCGCGGCCCGATGCCGGTGCAGCGCGTTGGTGAGCAGATCCAGGGTGGTGGTGGACATGGCCAGACCGACGGGGTAGACAAGCATGACGGGGCTCCTGGCAGGGGTGACTGAACTGACAATCACCGCTCCTACCAGGAGCTTCGTCATCTCCCCGGATCACACGCCACACGAGACCCAACCGTCACACAGGATGGAAAAAGCTCCAGCGAAGGTAAAAAAGGAACAGCCTCGATCAACCTGCCCGGTCAGTACACCAGTCAAGGCTTTTCTCTGCGCCGTGCCCTCACCTGGCTCCTTTCTGGACTCGCCGAGCAGGACCGGGCCGACAGCGCCCATGTTTCGCTGGTGGGTAACGCCGTCTGAGGGCGGCGGATCTGATTCAGTGCAAATGGCTTGCGATGGCTTGAGAAAGTTTTGCCATGCGGGCCTGACATGACCGGCGCGGACATTTCTTGATTTCGCATCCTTGCTGTCGGATATCGATTTCCTTTTTCTTGCCACCGTTACAGTTGGCTCACTCCAGTCATCGCCCTCCGTCAACATTTCCCAGCCTGATCACTGAACCGAAGGCCAGTGGCAGCACCGATCTGTGAATTGCCTTGACCTCCAAGGCAACAGCCTCAACTCCCCCAAATGCCCGATTAAAAACGTTCATGCTTAATCCAGCTATTGAGCGATCTATGTGAATAGTAACTAAAGCTGCCTTAGAGCGCTTCGGGCGAAAACTGGGAGATCATTGAGAAATCAAGCATCGATCTGACCGATTTACAGCGATTTGCACGGTTGCTTTTTCCCTCAGATGTAGTGCTATCCTCCATGCTGCGGAATATATGATGCATATATACAGGAAGGAGAGGCCTGAAGAGAGACCATCACAGCCATGGCGGGTCGCCATGACACGCTGACGCCTGCCTCAGTGCAGCCACTGAGGAGTTGAGAGCACTTTCTCTCGACCATGAAGGACCCGCCATTTTTTGATGCCCTTTTTCATAGGGCACCACCCGAGCTGCGAGCGAACGGAAAGAGACCGCTCACAACGCTCCCCCATTCATCCCACGTGCCTGAATTCGCCATCCATCCTGAGCACCATCATCTGGCGACACAGGTTCATTTCTCCGTGCCCTTTTACCGTCACATTCCATCCACCATCGAAGGAAAGATCATGAAAGCTACCCTCAAACCCGTCGCCGGCCTGACCGCACTCAGCCTGATGACGGTCGCCCACCTGATCGCACTGCCTGCGGCCTATGCAAATGATGCTGTCATCGCTGATCAGTCCAAGACTGTAGACAGCTTTACCTCGTATCACGGAGCAAAACCCGAGTCATTCGAATCTGTACTGGCAGGAATTAAAAAGCCGGAGAGTGGATCCCAGGGCAACCATGATCCTGAGTGGAAAGGCTTCTACACGACAGACAACAAGCATGCCGCCGCAGGGTACACCGTCAGCGATGAAAGCGTTATGACAGGAAAGGCAGGCGGAGTAGTCAAGGTAACCTACCCTGGAAAAACCAGGGTTCTTGCAGTCAAGCCGCTGTCCGCGACAGAACTAAAAACTTACCTAGGGCTCGCGGCAGACAAACCCCTTATCGACCAGTTAAATAATAAAGATTTCATTAATAAATTTGGCGAAGGGGCAAGTAGGGTTGTCCTACAAATGCCTTTTGCTGATGGAACCAGTGATGTCGAATATATTCACAATTGGGAAGATGCCACTCAGCTTCAAGTAGCCACAGAAGTTCGTTTCGACAATCTCGGCAAGCGCGGGCAAGACGAGATGAACAGATATATGAATCTCGCAAACTGCCCGAGCGTTTCAGCAGTTCGAGTTAAGAGAAATCCAGCAAAATTGTGCCTTTCTAAAGTCAAATGGGAACAGGTCCGCGAAAAATCAAAAAAGATCATTGATAACGTCAAAGATAATCCGGAGTTCATGAAAAAGCTCTCGGCGCACCATGAACGGGGATCAGCTCCTACCACCGAAAAAATCACTGCTCTTCACAACGAGCTCCTCGACCACGAATCTTTCTCAGCACTGAAGGGCGCTCGCTCTTCCGCAGGCACAGCCGCAACCGCTGCTTCCGCAGCTGCTTGGGGGTTGGCTGTTGCCCAGGCTTTTACCAATCCGAAGGCCGATGATCTGACGAAGGCCACGGCTGTACTGAGCGCAGTTCCTGGCCTAGGGCAGGCCTTGGGAATTGCTGATGGAATCAAGCATCACAATACTGAGGAAATTGTTGTTCAGTCGATTTCTTTGACTGCGCTGATTGCCGCTCAGGCTATTCCTGTCGTCGGTGAACTTGTAGATTTTGGTCTCCTGGCCTATCAGCTGGTGGAGAGCATCATCGACTTGACCCGGCAGCTGAGTGTGATCACCGCCAACCCGCCCACTGAGGTGACACACTCCTCCAAGCTGGCTAAATCCAATGGTCTTCTTGCTGGCTGGAAAACCGATCAGGATGGCGTGCTCAGCCTTGGGGCACCTCACGGCATGAAAACCCAGCTCATCTCAATGAGTGCCGAGAAGGGTCAGGAGATTCCGTTCACTGGAGCCATGATTGCGGTCAAGAAAGATTTGCTGACCGTTAACACCCCTCGCGTCTTCGTTGTGCAGAACGGCATCAGGATCCCGCTCAGGTGTTCGGCTGCCGGAGAAACGTTGACTTTCTGCCGTCCTAACCACCCGGTCTGGCTGAGCGAACAGCATCAGGCAACCCTGCATCTGTCCTATGTGACACAGGAAAACGAGAGTGAAAAAATCGATAATCCCACTGTCGACATCCTGGGACAGAAAATTGTGGACAACAAGGTCAGCACGGCGAATAAAGTCTCGCTGGTCTATGAGGTTGACCGCTCAAACAAGCTCTGATCTGGGCCTCTGAGGCAGAGCCTTCTCTTCATCCGGTGGTGGGTCGGTGGTCCGGCCTGCCCATCACCGGGTTGCATCGGCGCTCCCCTGTGCGCCGCCCCCTGGCGGGCTTCGACTCTCCATCGACGAGTCGAAGCCCGCCACCCGCGCTTTCGCGAGCGCATCCCGACCCGCATCCCGACCCGCATCCCGACCGTGGAATGATGCCGGACCCGTGCTGCTGCCAGCCGGTGGTCTTTTCTTCGGCTTCTATCGCCGCATCTTAAATACATCAGATGAATAATCGACGGAAACTCTTGAGGGTCCTGACCGCCCGCCAAGTGTGCGGAAATCAGGAAAGATATGTATCCATACATTCGTTCGAAAAGCTTTTACAGCCAGATCATCGCTGGTCAGAGACCGGCGGGGGGATATTTCAGACCCAAGAGCACTCAGTCAACATCCGTCACTTTCGCGAAATACATACAGATTTCTCTCTGCATATTTTCAGAAAGTCATGCAATATACCGGCCAGATCAAAGAGTCCCCCGACATCAGTAAAGAAGGTCAAGGAATCGGCTGTATCTCGTGACAATCAGAATCATTAATGCTCATGATTTTTGCGTCCACAGTCATTCAGCAGATCGGAGTTCCAGCACATGTCTACCTCCAGGCCTATCGGCCGCATCCTGGGCATGGCCGCAGCTGTAACTATGATCGGAGGCACACTCGCCTCAAGCACAGCCCTTGCCGCTCCACCAAGCGGAGAAGCAGACGCCTCGACACTCATCGTCGGTGGCACCCCCGCCAAAGACGGCGAGTTCCCCTTCATGGTGTCGCTCCAGCTCAACGGCGAATCATTCTGTGGTGGTTCCCTGATCAACTCCACCACGGTGCTCACCGCAGCACACTGTGTGAACGACGAAACCGCTGAAAGCGCCAAGAAGATCACCCTGGCCATCGGGCGCACCGTCCTGTCCGACGAGACACAAGGCGTCGACCGGAAAATCCGCTTCACCGGCGGGTCCCCCGACATCACGACCCACCCGTCCTACGGCAAGAAAGTCGGCTACGACGCTGCCCTGATCCGTCTGGACAAACCGGTGAACAACATCACCCCGGTCGACCTGCCCGAAGCCGGATCGACCGCCCTGTACAAGCCCGGATCCATCGCCACTGTCATCGGCTGGGGCACCACCCGAGCGACCTGGCCGCCGAAGTACCCCGACCGGCTTCTCAAAACCAATGTCACCATCCATACCCCGGCGCTCTGCGCCAAAGCCGGTGGCGACGACTACAACGCAGAAACCGACTTCTGCGCCAGCGCCGAAGGCAAGGACTCCTGCCGAGGTGACAGCGGCGGCCCGATCATGCGCAAGGTCGCCGGACGCTACTACCAGATCGGCGTGGTCTCCTGGGGCAAAGGATGCGCGCAGAAGAACAACCCCGGTTTCTACACCTCCACCGCCTCCGAAAAGGTGCGAGAGGGACTCGGTTTCTAAAAGGAACACCCGCACCTCACCGGCCACGTGCAAGGGCAGCCGACCTTGCTCTGCCGACCCACACAACACAGGACATGCCCGCCTCGTCTGCACTCCGACGAGGCGGGCATGTCTGCTGAAAATCTTTCTTCCTCAAATGATCTGTCACATAAGGCGAGCCTTATACTTGTTGACTCGGTGCAGAAACGGGAAGTCGGTGCAAGCCCGACACGGTCCTCGCCACTGTGACCGGAGAGCTCCGCCTCGACGATGCCACTGAACCACCAGGTTCGGGAAGGCCGAGGCCAGCGTTCGATCCGGGAGTCAGGAGACCGCCTGCACCGGCACCCAGATGCCGAACCACGAGAGATGGCCTGGCCATGACGACACCCGTCCGCAGTACGCAGCCCCTCAGGCCGCGCCCTCCGGCAGGGCCCGGGCACAGGCTCCTCTCCCACGGGGAGGCAACGACCATCGTTGCCGAGGAGAGCAGCATGAGCGACCGACGAACCCTGACCGAACGACTCGACACCGGGCCGGTGATCTGCGCCGAAGGATTCCTCTTCGAACTGGAACGACGCGGCTATCTCACCGCCGGTGAGTTCGTCCCCGAAGTGGCCCTGGAGAACCCCGACGCCCTCCGCACCCTGCACACCGACTTCCAACGTGCCGGATCGGACATCGTCGAAGCCTTCACCTACAACGGGCACCGCGAAAAGATGCGGGTCATCGGCAAAGAAGACCTCCTGGAACCGTTGAACCGGGCCGCTCTGCGCATCGCCCGAGAAGTGGCCGACGCCCACCCCGGCGACCTCATGGCCGGAAATATCTCCAACACCAACATCTGGGATCCCGCCGACCCGGCCCGGCAGGCCGAGGTCCGCGGCATGTTCGAAGAAATGGTGGGCTGGGCCGTCGACGAAGGCGCAGACCTGATCATCGGCGAAACCTTCTACTACGCCGGTGAAGCAGAGACCGCACTCGAAGTCGCCGCCGCCAGCGGACTACCCGTCGTGATGACCCTCGCCCCGATGGCCGGCAACCGGATGTCCGACGACGTCGGCATCGTCGACACCGCTCGACGCCTCGAACAAGGCGGCGCGCAGGTCGTCGGCCTCAACTGCTTCCGCGGCCCGCGGACAATGCTGCCCTGGCTCCAACAGATCCGCGAAGCCGTCAGCTGCCATGTCGCCGCGCTCCCCATCCCCTATCGCACCACCGAGGAAGAACCCACCTTCTTCAATCTCTCCGACCCGACCGCCACCACCCCCTCACCGCACGGCCGGACCTTCCCCACCGCACTGGACCCGCTGTCGACCAACCGGTACGAGATCGACGCCTTCGCCCGGCTCGCCTACGGCATGGACGTGCGCTACCTGGGCGTGTGCTGCGGAGCCTCACCGATGCTCATCCGCCAGGTCGCCGAAGCCGTCGGCCGGACGACAGAAGCCAGCCGGTTCTCCGAGCGCATGAGCAACCACTTCATGTACGGCACCCACGACCGCCTGCCCGAGCACATCGCCGCGCTGGGCGCCCGCGCCTGATCACCCCCGTCGTCGCCCCGGTGCCCCTACCGGGGCGACGACGGCCCGCGCCCCAATAGCCGAAATGTCTTGCCCCGGATGGACATTTGTTCTCCCTGGCGTTGCATGAGGAGACCTGTCCGAGTCAGGTCAGCCCAGTTCACCGGAACTCCGATCCGCACCGAACCGTTGCCCCTTCTGCTGTCCTGCACCATATTTTCACTGTTCGGCAAGGACCTCTCATGCACAGAATCGGTAAAGAACTGCGCGACCTCAGGGCCACAGCTGCGGTCCTCGGCATCTTGGCCATCGGGGTCGCGGTGCCAACGCTGTCAGCAGCTGCTCTCGGCACTCCCAGCGATGCCGTCACAACCGGGCAACGAGACCGACTCACCGTCGATGCCACTGGCACCCACGTCGAATGGGCTGCCCCCGAACACTGGCAGCGCCAGGAGCAGGTGCGCCGGAAATATGCCCGGTATGTCGACGGGGAACGAGCGCTGTCCCTGACCGTGATCAGTTCCGTCAAGGATCAGCAGACCGCCATGGAACGTCAGGTCCGCTCGGCCGCCGCCTCCGGGCAGAACCTACGACTCACCGAACAGAAGATCTCGACTGCGAACGAGTTCTCCGGCTTGTCCTGTGAAGTCACCGGCGGAAACGGAGCCGGGCAGGGCCGCTGCGCGATGGTCGGGCGCGACGGTTTCCTGATCGTCATCACCTCGACCGCACCGACGGACAAAGAGCCTCTGGACATCACCACGCTGATCGACTCCCTCACGGTCAAGAAGGAAAAGGCATGAACGACCTCCGCCGCGGAGAACGCCTGGCGACAGCGAACCAGAAGCCCGGCGACGAGTTCTACCGCCCCCGGTCAGCTCTGTGGTGGTTCTATCTGATCAGCTGCGCACTGTGCGGAATCGCGCTCGCCGTCTTCCTGTGGCCCCGGGTCGCCCCGCCAGCGGGGACGCTGCTGTTGACCTCGCCGTTGTCCCTGGGAGGTGTAGCGCTCTTCGTCCTGGCGATGGCGGCCTGTGATCCCTACCGGGCCCGTCGCCCCCGGATCATGCTGGCCGCCTTCGTCAGCGGGGCCACGATCGCCGCCTACCTGTCCGTGAAGGTCAATGCGGCTCTCCCGGTCGTCGTCCTGCACCTGCTGGGCGAACAGTCAGCCCAGCAATGGTTCGCCGGATTAGTGGGGCCGACGTCCGAGGAATGGATGAAGACGGCCTGCATCCTGCTCGTGATGCTCATCGCCCGGGAAACGATGACGAGACCGATGCACGGGCTGATGGTGGGTGGTTTCGTCGGTCTCGGTTTCCAGGTCCTGGAAAACCTTTCCTACCTGGCCAAAGGCGCATTGGACAGCCCGGACAGCGATATCAAGGGGCTCCTCCTGGTGGGATTCGTGCGCTTCTTCAGTGGTTTCACGTCACACCAGCTGTACAGCGCGATCATCGGGGTCGGGGTCGCCGTCCTGCTCGGTCGTGTCGTCGGAGACAAGTGGTCCTTGAACCGTCGTCTTCTGGTCTTCACCGGTTTCTACGCGCTGGGTTGGTTCATCCACTTCCTGTGGAACTCGCCGGCCCCGACAGCCTGGGGCAACGCCGGTGTCATCGCCTTGATGCCGGTCAAGATCGCCTGCTACCTGGCAATGCTCACGCCGGTGCTGCGCTGGGTATGGCGGCAGGAACGCGACTACCTCCGGGCCGCCGCGAGCGCGGTCACCGGCGATCAGCTGGATGAACTCGAAAATGCGGCGATCGGTGATCGGCGCACCCGTAGATCCTTCGTGAAGGAGACCCGACGTCGGGGAGGACGTAGCGGGGTGCGCCGTGCCCGTCATGAGATGCGGATCTACCTGGAGCGGCTCCAGGAGTGGGGCCGTTGCAGTGCTGGTGCCGACACGCCTGGCATTCGGAAGACCTTATAAGTCAACGGTTTTCGTTGAAAAATAGGATTTTGTCCATCTTTGGTGGAATGCTGGAATAGCTGCCCCCAAGGCCAGGTCTGGCCTCGGCAAAGAAAGACAAGATCCTGGCCGGTCCCCCGCTGCGCCGTCCCGGGCGCTCCTACTCTGTTCGCGTCCGAAGATGCACCGCAGCCGAGAGGAGCCCCAGCACATGTCCAAGTCCAGCAGGAAAGGCCGCCTCCTGAGTGTGGCAGCAGCAACGATGCTTGTCGGTGGATTGCTCACCCCCTGCACCACCCACGCCTCACCACCAGCAGACCCGACGCCATCGCCTCGGATCATCGGCGGTGTTCAAGCCGAGGAGAACGAGTTCCCGTTCATGGTGTCGATCCAGGCCGGGGAACGGCACTTCTGCGGGGGGTCGCTCATCGACGCGAACACCGTACTGACCGCAGCCCACTGCGTCAGCGAGAGGGTCGGCAGCACAGCCCAGGGCGTGAACCTGGTGATCGGCCGGACGACTCTCTCCGACTCCTCCCAAGGAATCACCCGCAAGATCAAGGTCGTCAACGGTCAGGCCGACATCACCATCCATCCCCGGTACGCCGTGATCGCCGGTTACGACGCAGCGTTACTGCGGCTGAACGAACCTGTCCACGGGATCACCCCGGTAGCGCTACCCCCGCGAGGAGCAACCGGCCTGACCACCTCCGGTCGGGCGACCGTCATCGGTTGGGGAACCGTCGACCCGTCAGGTGAACGAGACATGCCTGACGGGCTGCGCAAGGTCACCATTCCGCTGCACTCGACAGCGGCCTGCGCCGAGGACGGCGGCCACGAGTACAACGCAGCCACCGACCTGTGTGGCGGGTCCGCCGGTAAGGGGGCTTGTTTCTCCGACAGCGGCGGCCCCTTGGTACGTCGGCATGCCGGTCGTCTCTACCAGATCGGGATCGTCAGCTGGGGCAAGGCCTGCGGGCATGCCGAGCACCACTCGTTCTTCACCTCGACGGCCTCCTCGACATTGTGGAACACCTTCAGGTCGTGACCATCGGCTGATCGATCGCGAAGGTGGGCCTGGCCGTGCCGGTGCACGGCCAGGCCCACCTTGACGAGAGAGCTCAGGTCAGCGGCTCGAACCGGCTCGTGAAGAAACGCAGAGTAGGCGACTCGTAGACGAACTTCAGGCCCTTGATGTGCTCACGGTTCCGGTAACACTCGATGACCGCATCGGCCACGACATCCATGTGCCGGTCGGTGTAGACCCGGCGCGGGATCGTCAGGCGCACCAGCTCCAGGGCCGGGAAACGGTCCTTGCCGTCGGCCCCCCGCCCCGAGGACACATTGCCGCGCTCCATCGAACGCACCCCGGACTCGACGTACAGCTCCGCGGCCAGGGCCTGCGCCGGATACTCCTCCTGGGGGACGTGCGGCAGGAAGCGGCGCGCGTCGAGGAAGACCGCGTGCCCGCCGATCGGCTCCACGATCGGGATGCCCGCTTCGAGGAGACGTTCACCCAGGTAACGGACCTGTCCGATGCGGTGCGCCAGGTAGTGGTCGTCGACGGCCTCGCGCAGCCCGACCGCCATCGCCTCCAGGTCGCGCCCGGCCAGCCCGCCGTACGACGGCATGCCCTCGAAGACGACGACGAGTTCGCGGGCTGCGACGAGGATCCTCTCGTCGCGCATGGCGAGGAAACCACCGATGTTGACCAGGCAGTCCTTCTTGCCCGACATGGTCAGCCCGTCGAAATAGGACAGCTGTTCCTTGACGATCTCGGCGCAGGACTTGTCGGCATAGCCTTCTTCACGTTCTTGGATGAAGTAGGCGTTCTCGGCGAGCCGGGTCGCGTCCGACCACATGATGATCTTGTGGTCGTCGCACACCCTGCGGACGGCGCGGATGTTCTCCATGGAGACCGGCTGCCCACCGGCCAGGTTCACGGTGAGCGCCACATTGATGTAGGCGATCTTGTCGGCGCCGACCTCGTCGATCAATTTCTGGAACTTGTCCAGGTCGACATTTCCCTTGAAGGGGTGCGGGGCGGTGGGGTCGTGGGCCTCGTCGATGATGACGTCGTGGAAGGTGGCACCGGCCATCTCCTGGTGCAGGCGCGTGGTGGTGAAGTACATATTGCCCGGCACGTGCATGCCCGGCTTGATGAGGATGCGGCTGATCAGATGCTCGGCGCCCCGCCCCTGGTGGGTGGGGACGACGTACGGGAAGCCGTAGACCTCTTCGACGGCCTCCTTGAGCAGGTCGAAGGACTTCGCCCCGGCGTAGGCCTCGTCGCCGACCATCATGTGCGCCCACTGCTGGTCACTCATCGCGGAGGTTCCGGAGTCGGTGAGCAGGTCGATGTAGCAGAGCTTGGAAGGCAGCAGGAAGGTGTTGTATCCGGCGTCCTTGATGGCCTGTTCGCGCTGGGCGCGAGTGGTCATCGTGAGGGGCTCGACGGTCTTGATCCGATAGGGCTCAGCGGCCTGGGTGCGTACGGGTGACATCACAGCCTCCTGACATGTGCACGGGGCGAAGGATTTTCGGGCACTTCACGTATCTCGATGCCACTCATCCTGGCATTGCGTCCACTCTTTCGTCAGCAGATTGTGCAGGTTGTCCACAACATCGGCGTGTCAGCTCGAAATAGTGTGCATTGCGTTCAGCCATAGCGACCAGCGCAACCGGCACCCTGGCGAATCGACCAGGAAAATACTTCTCAGACATCAGTTTTCACTTGATGTCCGGGGTCCGCCGACCTTCTCCGGCCACTCCCCCCGAGAGGACTCCCGCACCGCAGGAACAGCCGCGAGCGCCACGATCAGCAAGGCCGAAACCACCCCGAGCGCGCGCAAGACACCGACGTGATCGCCCAGCCATCCGAGGCCGGGCGGGCCCATCAGGAAGGCCCCGTAGGCGATGGTGGAGACGACGCTCATCCGGGTCGCGGCCCGGGCCGGATCGTCGGCGGCAGCGCTCATCCCGACCGGGAAGCCCAAGGAGACCCCGATCCCCCAGATCGCCGCCCCGAGGTAGGCCAGTGGTGCGCTGCCGAAGACCACCAGGAGTGACCCCGCCCCGGCGAGGACGAACAGCGACCGGAGGACAGGTACCCGGCCGTACCTGTCGAGCAGAGGCGCGCCGAACCATCGTCCGGCCGTCATGAACCCCAGGAAGACGGCGAACCCGAGCACGCCGGCCCACTGCGGCAGGTGGTAGCCGTCGATGAAGGCCACCGACAGCCAGTCGTTCGCGGCCCCCTCGGTGAAGGCGGCGACCATGGTGACCAGGCCGATGAGCAGGGTGCGCGGCTCGCGCCAGGCCGATCCGCCCGCCGATGGGTCGACTGCCGTCGTCGCGGACGGCTCAGGTTCGTACGGCTCAGGTTCGTACGGCTCAGGTTCGTCCGTCTCTTCAGCGCGGGGGAGGAAGGAGCGCACGCAGAGGGCCACCGCGAGAAAGATCAACGGCGCCGCCACCCAGAAGTGCGCCACGATCGGCACCCGAGCGGCGGTCAGCCCGGAGGACAGGAGCGCCGAGAGCACCGTGCCCAGGCTGAATGCTGCGTGATAGCGAGACATGATCGTGCGGCCCAGGTGGTGTTCGACTGCGGCACCTTCGATGTTCATCGAGACGTCCCAGACACCGATGCCGAGCATCGACAGGAAAAGCGGCAGCATCGTGGCCGGGACGGAATGATGCACCCCGGCGGTGAATCCGACGACCATCAGCGCGGACAAGGTGAGGGCAGCACCTGTGCGGACCGACCAGGCCGCACCATAGCGATGCACCAGGCGGCCGGCGAAGGGCAACCCGATGAGTGAACCGGCCGACCCGATCAGCATGAGCAGGCCCAGCTGCCCTGGCGTCAGCCCCAGGTCTTCCCGGAGGGTGGGGATCCGCCCGGCCCAGGTCGCGAAGGTCCACCCGTTGATCGCGAAGACGAGGCTCGTGGCGACCTTGGCCGCTTCGAGCCTCTCCGGGGCGTGACCGGGCAGGGGCACGACTGTCATCCTGTCAGGTCGAGTCGTTCCCGCAACCCGTCGATGCCCTCGATGCCCTCGAAAAGATGGGTGTTCACTCCCCCAGGACGCGATCCAGGTACGGGTTCGCGAAGAGCCGCCCCGGATCGACCCGGTCACGCACTCGCACCGCGTCACCGAACCGCGGATACAAAGCCGCCAACCGCTCTGCTGTCAACCGGTGCAGCTTGCCCCAGTGCGGGCGGCCGTCATGACGCTCCATGACGTCCTCGAAGACGCGGAACACCCGGGTGTGGTCCTGACCGACGTACTGATGCACCGCGATATAAGCCGTCTCCCGCCCCGACCCCGTCGACAACCACAGATCATCCGCCGCCGAATAACGCACCTCCAAAGGAAAAGTCACCGGCTCTCCCGTCCGTTCGAACCAATCCCGCAGGAAAACCAGGATCTCCCCGACCGCATCCCGCGGCACCGCGTACTCGCTCTCCCGGAAACGAACCGTCCGCGGCGAGACGAACACCCGATGCGACACATCGGTGTACTCCCGACGGGAAATAACCTTCGCCCCTATCTGATTCACCGCAGGCACCCACGACGGACGCAGCGTCGCAGCCCGATTCGCCGCCGCGAACAAACGGTTGTCGACGACGTCGTCGGCCCACCGCCGACGCCACTCCGGCAGAGGAGCACCCGACCGGTCCTCCGGAGGCAAGCGGTCGTTCCGCTTCACCAGGCAGGAATCCGTGTGCGGGAACCAGAAGAACTCCACATGGTCGCGCTCCGTCATCACCTCGTCCAAACGAGGAAGCAGCTCCGAAAGCTTCTCCGGCGACTCCACCGCCCGCACCCGGAAAGCCGGCACGCAGCCGAGCTCGACCTCGACGACGACGCCGAAGGCCCCCAGGCCCACGCAGGCCGCCGCGAACAGCTCCGGCTCCTCCGTCCGCGAACACGCCACCACCCGCCCGTCGGCCATCACCATCCGCAAACCCGTCACGAAGGAAGACAGACCACCGAACACGGCCCCGGTACCGTGAGTGCCCGTACTGATCGCTCCCGCGATCGTCTGCGCATCGATATCGCCGAGATTCGGCACCGCCAGCCCTGCCTCGTCCAGCAGCGCGTTCAACGCGTGCAATGTCGTCCCCGCCCCGACCCGCACCCGGATGCCCGCCTCATCGACCACGACCTCCCGCAGGCCTGCCACCCCTGACAGGTCGAGGAGGACCCCATCGGTGTATGCCGCCCCGGTGAACGAATGCCCCGCCCCGACCGCTTTGACCCGTAGCCCTTCCGCCGCGGCCTCCGACAACACGGCCGCAACCTCGTCCTCGTCCCGAGCAGACACCCGCCGAGCAGGGAAAGCCTCCACCGTGCCCGCCCAATTACGCCAGGGCGCCACCTCCTCGGACCACGAAACCCCCTCCGTCGCGAAACCACCCGTCGACAACGACCCACGCATCATTCCTGTACCTCCTCGTCAGGCCCGGCCACCCGGCAACCGGTATCCGTCGTATACGGCGACAACTCAACCGAAAGAACGCCCCTCCCCCCGATAGGTCGGCACCATGCCGTGCCATCGGCCGCCCTCCACCAGAGAGACCTGGCCGAAACGCTCCAGGGGCTCCCCCGCCTTCGTCGGACGCAACCACACCAGCTCCCCCACCTGCGGAATATGCGCACCCCGCGCCACCCGCAGCGGCGTCTGCACCTCCCCTGCCCCCTCAGCAGCCGTCAACCGCAGACCAGTCGGCCACACCGGACGAGGAAGCCGCGAGCGCCCCGCCGCGCCCGAGGCGACATATCCCCCTCCGAAGACCGTCACCATCCCAGGAGCCGGACGGCGCACCACCGGCACCACGACGAACAACGCCGGACGCGGCGACCATCCCCGATAACCGTCGAAAGCCGTCGGCGCATACAGCCCCGACCCGGCTGCGACCTCCGTCAGGCACGGGTCCGCGCCGGTCACCCGCAGGCTTCCCGACCCGCCACCGTTGACCAGACGCAGCGGCGGCACGCCCAACCGCTCCAGTTCAGCCGCGACCGCTGCGACCACCTCGCCCCGGCGCATCCGCAATTCCCGATCCGACAAAGCCTTGACCGCACGCACCGCCATCGAACGATCCGGCAATCCTGCGATCTGGGCGTCGTAGAACATCAACCCGGCCACCTGGCATCCCGGACGGGTCGCCACCCGCCGGGCCAAGGCCACCACCTGCTCCGGGGTCCGCAGCGGCGAGCGCCGTGCCCCGAGATGGGCCGGGCCGATGCGGAGGGAGGCGTCGACGTCGAGGCAGATCTGGACCGGGGCTGCGGTGTCGGTGGTGTCGCCCAGTTGGTTTTCGTCGTCGATCATGACGGTGATCCGTTGGGCGGCTGTGGCGGAGGAGGTCAGTCGGGCCCAGGCAGTCCGGTCCGTGCTCGGGTAGGCGACCAGGACGTCGTGGAAGGTGCTGTCCGGGCTGTCGGCGAGCCAGAGTGCTTCGGCCAGGGAGAAGGCCATCAGTCCGGCGAATCCGGGGAGTGCGAGGGTTCGTTCGAGGAGTGGTCGGCAGCGTACCGATTTGGTGGCGACCCGGATGAGGCGTCCGGCGGCGCAGGTGCGGAGGAGTTCGGCGTTGGCGGTGAAAGCGGTGAGGTCGACGACTGCGGCCGGTGCATTGACGCGTCCGGTGGCGTGGGCGGTGTGCACGGCGGCGCGGATGTCCTCGCCGGGTTCGCCGCGGTGGGCGTTCACGGGGGGGTGGCTCCTTCGGCTGGGGATGTGCGGCCGGTTGGGCACAGCGTACGGTGCGTCGGCCTGTCGTTCGACGAGTCGGCGCGTCGGTTAACGTGATCGGTGGGGTCCGGTGCGCTGATCCGCCGGGGGTGGTGTCCGGTGGCGTGGCTGCGGGTGGGGTGCGGCCCGGTGGCAGGTGGGCCCCTCGAAGGCATCCGTAGATCCGTTGACCCTGGAGGGCAGCCGAGTGGCTTACCGTCGTTCACCGAAGGAAATCGAGCAGATGCGTCCGGCTGGTGAGTTCGTGGCGCAGGTCCTGGAGGATCTGTGTTCTCGGGTCGCGGTGGGGACCAATCTGTTGGAGATCGACGAGTGGGCTCATGAGGCGATCCGGGCCCGGGGTGCGATCAGTTGTTATCTGGACTATCACCCGTCCTTCGGGGGTTCACCGTTCGGGCATGTCATCTGCACATCGGTGAATGACGCTGTCTTGCATGGGCTGCCGCACGATTACGCCTTGCGGGACGGTGATCTGCTCAGCCTGGATTTCGCGGTGTCGGTCGACGGCTGGGTGAGTGATTCGGCGCGCAGCGTCATCGTGGGCACTCCGCGCCCGCAGGATCAACGGTTGATCGCGACCACGGAGGAGGCCTTGGCGGCGGGGATCGCGACGGCGCGGGCGGGAAAGCGGTTGGGGGATGTGTCGGCGGCGATCGGTGCGGTGTGTCGTCTGGCCGGGTATTCGGTGAATCTGAAGTTCGGGGGGCACGGGGTGGGCCGGACGATGCATCAGGAGCCGCATGTGCCGAACAACGGTTTCCGCGGTCAGGGGATCACGTTGCGGCCGGGGCTGGTGCTCGCATTGGAGCCGTGGCTGTTGCACAGCACTGCGCAGGTGGTGACAGACCCTGACGGGTGGACCTTGCGCAGTGTCGACGGGTCACGGGGCGCACATTCGGAGCACACGATCGCAGTCACGAAGGGGGATCCTCTCGTGTTGACCGCCCGTCCTGGTGCGTGACCGGGGGTTCAGCGGTCGGGTGCGTCCGATGTGGAGTGTGTCCGTCGGTCAGCTGAACCGTTGGTGGGCGACGTCGATGACGAGTCGTACTTTGCCGCCCTCGTCGATGACGTGAACGTTGAAAGGCAGTTCTTCGCGGACGCCGATGCCGATGGTGGTCATGCCTTCGAAGCTTCCGGCCCAGGCGACCTGTTTGAAGGCGGCGTAGCCGGTGACATCGGAGAGTTCGTTCTTGTCCGCGGGGATGAAGGTCGGCTGGGCTGAGGCGTCGTAGGAGGCTGCGCCGACCCCGACCGTCAAGAAGGCTCCTCCGCGGAGGGTGACGGGTTTGCCGGAGCCGTCCTGCAGGACGCGGGGCACGTACCGCACCTGATAGCCGGGTTTCTTGCTGGCGTCGCCGGACAGGTCGATGACGAGCCGGTCGAAGCAGTCCTGTTTTCCGGTGCGGACTCCGGTGACGGTCAGTTTCGACAGTGCGGTGTCGCCCGGTGTGGTCAGCGCGCCCTCGAAGGTGCATTTCTGGGTGCTGCTGGTCGTGGCACCGACCGTGGGCAGGGAGGACGAGGAGGTGGAGCTGCTGGACGACGAGGTCATCGACGAGGTCGATGCCGTGTTGGCCATCTTCTCCTGCCCGCCACCGCAGGATGCCACCACCAGTGGCAGACAGATCACGGCGAGGGCTCGCGCCAGCCGGGTCGCAGCTGGGATGCGCAGAGCGCGTGGTGTTGCCGTGCTCGTGCTCACCTGGTGAGTGTCGCACCTCGTGCTCATCTCGGACTCCTCCGTGGTCGACGTCAGCCGGTCAGGCGTCGTCTTTCATACCAGAATCGGCGTAGGCTCCCGGCACTCTCAAGCGCGTGGCAGTGATCGTGACGCCTTGGTGACCTGACTGCAGCCATTCGGTGACCGTTATCGCCGTTGATCGAACGGGGGCGATGATAGTTGCCCGACCCCCTGTGAAGGAGCTGATCCCATGTCCGACACGCTGCTTTTCCCCGACGATTTCCTGTGGGGCGGCGCAACAGCCGCCAACCAGATCGAAGGCGCCTACGACGTCGACGGGAAAGGCCTGTCGATCCGGGACGTGATGCCGCACGGCGGGCTGGCCGGGCCGCCCAGCGAAGCACCCACCGAGGACAATCTCACCCTGGTGGGGGTCGACTTCTACCACCGGTACGCCCAGGACATCGCCCTGTTCGCGGAGATGGGATTCACCGTCTTCCGGTTCTCCATCGCGTGGTCGCGGATCTTCCCCCGCGGTGACGAGAGCGAACCGAACGAGGCCGGGCTGGCGTTCTACGACCGGGTGCTCGACGAACTGGAGAAGCACGGTATCGAGCCGCTGGTCACCATCAGTCATTACGAGACGCCCCTGGTGCTGGCCCGCGAGTACGGCGGATGGACGAACCGCCGACTGGTGGACTTCTACGAACGGTACTGCCGGGTGCTCTTCGAACGGTACGGCGAGCGGGTGAAGTACTGGTTGACCTTCAACGAGATCAACTCGGTGGTGCATGCGCCGTTCATGTCCGGGGGGATCCCCACCCCGAAGGAGGAACTGACCGCCACCGACCTGTACCAGGCGATCCACCACGAACTGGTGGCCTCGGCGCGAGTCACCCGGATGGCCCACGAGATGATCCCGGACGTGCAGGTCGGGTGCATGATCCTGGCGATGCCGACATACCCGTTGACCCCGGACCCGCGCGACGTACTGGCCGCGAAGAAGGCCGAAGAGGTCAACTACGCCTTCGCCGACGTGCACTGCCGCGGCGAATACCCCGGCTACCTGCTGCGACGCTTCCACGAGGAGGGCATCGAGCTGGACATCACCGAACAGGACCGGGCAGACCTGAAACACACCGTCGACTTCGTGTCCTTCAGCTACTACATGAGCGTCTGCGAGACCGCCGACCCGGCCAAGCAGGTGCGCGGACAGGGCAACATCATCGGCGGGGTACCGAACCCGACCATCCCGGCCAGCGAATGGGGTTGGCAGATCGACCCGGTGGGCTTGCGCATCGTGCTGAACGACTACTGGCAGCGATGGGGCAAACCGTTGTTCGTCGTGGAGAACGGCCTCGGCGCGAAGGACGAACTCGTCCAGGTCGACGGGGCGTGGACGGTCGAGGACGACTACCGCATCGCCTATCTGAACGATCACCTGGTGCAGGTCCGTGAAGCGCTCGCCGACGGCGTACAGCTGCTCGGGTACACCACGTGGGGGCCGATCGATCTGGTCAGCGCATCGACGGCGGAGCTGTCGAAGAGGTACGGCTTCATCTACGTGGACCGGCACGACGACGGTTCAGGCACCTTGACCCGCTATCGGAAGAAGTCCTTCGACTGGTACCGCGAGGTGATCGCCACGCGAGGCGCTTCGCTGCGTTGACGGCCGGTCGCCGGTGGCCGGGTGACCTCGCGGGGGCGTCCGGCCACCGACGGCGTCATTTCTGGAGGAGCAGCCCGAGGCGACGCCGCGCCAGCCACAGCCCGCAGGCCCCCATGACGGCCAGGTAGACCACGGAGACGACGCTCGCCTGGAAGGACCCCCAGCTGACGGACTACCGCCGAAACTGACGGGGTGTCCGCGTAGGCCAGCACGATCTTTGAGCGCTGCACCAGCCGCGCCGGAGATGTCGGACGGCGTACCAACCCCGCGAGGACCGCCCGCTCATGATCGGTCAGGACAAGCGACTTCGCGACAGGACCCGGCGTACCCTAATCCTGCCCAATGACTAGCGAATTAACGACTCATAACACTAGCACTGTTGAGAGCATGAAGATGTGGCGGATGTTGTCGAAGAAATTCTGGAGACCGTTGTCGCCCAACGATTCGGGAACTACGAAGAAGTCGAAAAGTAACCCAAGGTCGGATCCGCAAATGTTCCGACGACGAGCCCGCGGTCGAGGAAGCGGTTGAACTCCTCGCAGCTGGTTTCGGGCAACAGGGCGCAACCATGACAGGCCGCCAAGTTGCAGGAATCCGGACCCTGTCCCTTGTCACCAGCATCCATACACACCGGGTCGGCGGAACACCAGCGGGCATCCGAGATCGCCGAGGCGAACACCGACAGCAGATTGTCGGGACGGGCCATCCGGACCAGACCTCCCATCGTTCCTTCGGAGTCGCCAGCGGCTGTGTAGATAAGGAGGCCTGCCATCTCGCGCCCGGAGGTGGTCGAGACGTAGAGCCGCTCACGGAGCGAAGCAGAGCTGTAGCCGCAGGCAAACACCAACTGGTTGATCAACAAATGTCCCAGCGTGTGCAGCAACACGAAGCGCGGCGTTAGGGTGCGCTCTTGGAGGCCACGCTGGGAGGCCACCTGTCCATAGTGGTCAGTAATCTGTTGAGCGCGCGCTTGGACCTCGGCGCGGGCTTCCCAGCCTCCCAGCCGAACCGGGTCAAGCTCGAAATAGATGCCTTCACCCTTCACCACGTAAGCCGGCAGCCAGTCCTGGACGGGCGGCAGTGGCTGTCGGCGCAGCAACGCCTTGCCAGCGCTCAGCTTCAATACATCATCCCGAACTCGGGTGAAGCCTCTGAGTGCTCTGGTCTCGCGGAGAACATCGACCGAGCGGACTCGCTCCAGATAGGGGTTGAGGTTTATGTGGATGCCAGGGTTGGTGGCTGTCAGGTAGTCGTCCTTGGGGACTTCCCGGATGTGTTTGAACTCGGGGTAGCGCCATTCGTCATCTCCGGTGAGGACTTCGGCATCAGAGTTTTCGCCAGACTCGGGTTCCTCTGCTCCGACGCCGAGGAGGTCGAGGTATCCAGCGATCAGTTCATCGTCAGCGATTGGGACAAATAGCTCCGGCGGAACATTCTTGAGCAGCTGGGCTCGCAACATCTCAACCTCGAGTTTCTCCCCGAAGATGCTATGCAAGGTTCGCATTGTCGTGCTAACTGCCGGGTGGCGCATCAATTCGTGCATTTCGGCACTGACCGCGCCTTCCTTGCGCGGCAGGTAGATCGAGGACTCGACCTTCGGGAAGTACACGTTTCCGGCAGCGCGCAGAGCGCCGCGCATGGGCTGTTCGCAGGCTCCGTCAGGCAGGCCGAGCCACGGCCGGGCGCCCGTGCAGAGGTAGGGGTCCTCTGGTGAGCACAACTGATCGCTGAGGTTTGTTCGCTCTTCCCCATTGACGAATCGGGCCTCGGTGATGCCGCGTAGCGTCCGTTCTTTCTCGCAGCCATCACAAACAACCCGCTGGCCTTCGAGTCCGCCTCCACCGACTGACTTCAGGCGCAGCGTTCCCGTACACGAGGGTCGGCGGGCGCGGTGAACCCATTTGTCGAACGGGAAGTCATCGAGATGACCGGCGGCGCAGACGGCCACGAAGGGCACTTGTGACATGCGCGGCTTGTACTTCCAGTCAGCGTGTTTCTTGTCCTTGCAGACGACCGCCTGCTGCATTGTGAGAGTCGACAGTTCAAGGCGTTTGCAGAACATACAGAAGCACCAGCGCGGGAATCGAAGCACCGGCACAGTGAGCTTGACATTACGGTTGTCGTTGCCTTGACCTTGGTAGCGGTAGTCCGGCGGGAGTCGGAACTCCGAGACACGGAGCCGAGCTTCTAGCCGCCAGTCATGCTCTTGATACTCCTCCAGAGCCAGACTGCTTTGATCGTCCGTCTCGAACCAGTGATCAAGGCCCCCGGTGATGACGGAAGTTCCATTTACGAGGACGCTCATGGCGCCGACGCCGAAGGGGCTGACGAGCTGGGCTCGCCTCATTGCACCGGTACTCATAGTGTGTCCTCCACTTCGGCATCGGCGTGCGCGTATGCCATTGAAATGGCCAGTCGGCACTCGGCATCGACATTGCGCATGCTCGTGGGCACGTCCCAGATGGTGGCCTTGCTGTCGAGATCAGGCAACGTTCCCGCGAATCGCATGAGACCTTGCTTAGGGTCTCCCCACGGAGCCGGGTTGGCCTCCCAAATGGTGCGTTCCCAGCCATCCCACTGCCTGGCCCGCTTGTCAGCCATCCTCTCCAGCACAGGCACCTCATCGGCGTCGGCGACGAGAGCGCGCTGTCGGAGCAGTTCGATGGCTTCCTCGTACTCGGTCGAGGGGAACGGGTACGGCGGGAGACCTTCCGGTGTGACCTGGCGGACGTACGCCACCGCGGCAGCGTGCAATGCCCTGCGAAGCACCGGAGTGGCAAACGGCGTCACCGAAGTGGGTTCGACCTGAGCGTAGAGCTGCTGGTGGTAGGTCAGGAACCGCTCGTAGTGACTACGGTCGCGAGGCTTCGCTGCCCCGTAGACAGTGATCACCAATCCGGGACTGACATCCGCGCGACGGCCAACGCGACCCGAGACCTGGATGTACTGAGCGGTGGTCTTGGGCTGTCCCACGATGGTCATGAGGCCGAGGCGGTCGATGTCGACACCCACCTCGATGATATTAGAGGCGAGGCAGATGTCGATGGCCTCTTGACGGTCCTGGCCAGGGAGGTAGCGGGATTGGAGCTGTTCGATGGCCTTGGGGATCTCGTCGGAGCGGCGCCGGGAAGTGAGTTCCATCGTTCGGTTGGGCCAGCGAGGATCGATGCCGTCGCGGCGAACCAATCCGGTCAGGTAGTCGGGTACGTCAGACTCCAGTAGCGAGACGGTGTTACCGAGCTCGCGCAGGGAGTTAAGGAAGTTCAGATTCGTCCAGTACCCGTCGCGATCCTCTTCAGGCACTTTGGTCACCGCCTGCAGGGTCGCGGCGGCCACACGGGTCTGGACGGTCTGCATCGAGCCAAGCGAGGCACTCATGACTCCGATGTAGCGGCGCCCTGGTTCGAGCGATCCATCCGCCAACCGCGCGGGTTCAGCGAAGAACGAGCGGCCTTCCTCGAGGCCATGCGGCGGGAAAAGTGCAACTTCTTCGCGGCCGAAGAGTCCCTTGATCTGGTCTTCGTAACGGCGGATAGTTGCCGTGGAGGCGATGATCTTCGGCGGGATGGGTTCTTCACCTCGTCGGTCGGTGCATAGGTCATCGACGACAGGCTCGTACAAGCCGACCATCGAACCGAGCGGCCCGGAGATCAGGTGCAGCTCGTCTTGGATGATCAGGCCGGGCGGAGAGACGACACGATCGCCCTGCTCGTCCAAGCCGAAGAGGCTCCTGGCTTGGGGACGCCAAGCCATCATGGCGAACTTGTCAACAGTCCCGATCACGATCGAGGGACGTACCTCGTAGATGTCCTCGTCGACCACATGAACCGGCAGTCCGGAACGCCGCGAGAAGCGGCACTGCGAGTCGACGCAGCGCAGCACAACCCGGTCACGACCGATCTGCTCGTAGCCGACGACGTCCTGCCCACCCCTGCCCTTGGGTTTGGTGCCCATCTGGGCTCCGCACCACGGACAGCGCAGCAGCAGGAACAGGTTCTGCTCGTAGGGGTTGCGCCGGAGCCGCGCGAGAACGTCGACTGCCTTCTTCCAACTGTTCGGGGTCGACGAGCCTCCGAGCCAGATGCCAATACCGAACGGCGAGGTGCCCAGCACATCGGGGTGGTCGTCACGGATCGCTTCCAGAACACAGACGAGCGAGGCGGCACGCAGGAACTGCTGGGCGGTCAGCAGTCGCAGCGTGTACCGCATCAGGGTGTCGGTGCCCGCGTCATCGGGGTCACGCAACCGGCGTGCCAACAGGCTGATAGCGCACGCCCCCAGGTATGCCTCGGTCTTGCCACCACCGGTCGGGAAGAAGATCAGATCCACCAAGGAGCGAGTCTTACGAGAGGGGTCAACCAGCTCAGGCAGGCTGGCGAGGATGAAGGCGATCTGGAAAGGACGCCAGGTCCCCCTGCCCGGCGGAATCATCGGCACGGGGTGCGTCCCCTTGACACGAAGCACATCGTCTTTGCCCCGCTCGACCTCACGCAGCGGGAAGTTGGAACGCACCTGCTGAAAGAGCATCGCCTCGTTGGCCCATCGGAACGCCTGCTGCGCCGTCCGATCCGAGCCAACCAATTGCCAGCCCGTCTTCATGCGGTCGAGGGCCGTCTCTCCCAGCGACAAGTGCCGCCGGGCCGCGTCACGGAAGCGTATGGGGAGATCGTCAATCTCGGCCTTCCGCGCATCGATCCATTCACCATATAGACGCAGTACGGTTTCCACCTGAGCCTGCCCGTCGGCAGTCCCGTCGGCCAGCTCCTTCATGCTGACGGTGACCGCCTGACGCTGCCCTTCCGCGTCTAAACGGAAACTCCCGTCCTCATTGGTCAGGTAGATGTTCGGGGTCAGGCTGACCACCTCATAGGCCGGCAACGCCACAGCGCGCACCAGCGGGACGGGAGCGTCTGCACCGCCTTCCCACTCGGCGGCGCAACCATGCCCGATGGCGTAGGTGCGCTTGTTCCGGTACAGCAGATCGATCGACTGCTCTTCCTGGTCACGGTCGGGTAGCTCGACCTCGGGGTACGGTTCGATAACCAGACCGCCAGAGGCTGCGACGGTGAAGCCCATCTGGAACAGGGCGCTGCTCGGCCCAGTGCCCATCACCTGATTGACCACCGCCACCGTCACCAGGCGCAGTTCCGGATCGTCGACTCCAGGTACTGGGCGGCTGAAGAGACGCGTAGTCGGCGCGATGCCAGGTGGGTCGCCTTCCGGCGCGGTGTCGACGATCTTGAGGCAATGGGTCTCCTTGACAAGGACACTTGCCGGTATCGACCCAGCAAGCGTGAATGGACGGCGGCGCCACCAGTCGACCGCCTTCGAAACCCCCGGGATGTGGACGCTCAGCTTCTCGTAATGGGCACCAGTTACGGTGACGCTCAATGAGCCGTCGTCCGGTATACGGCACTGGAACGAGATCGCCATCGCCGAAGGCTTGAAGCTGTTCGCGTCGGTCAGGTCGAAGTCATCGGAGTCGGCCTCGTCATGCCGAAGCGAGCCTTGGATCTCGACGGGCGGCCCGTCGGGGTCCTCTTCATTGCGTGCAACACCAGGGATGCCCGTCAGGTCGACATCCTCAGCGCCAGACTCCGCTATTGCTGTTCCCCCGATGGAGGCTCCGCTGTAGAGCACGCCAATGCCGTAACGTGTGAGAGGCGTCCCGATGGTCAGGATCTCCTGCAGCGTGGTGCTGTCATGGAACTGTCCTCGGCCTTCTTCGGCCGTTGCGAAAGTGAGCGTGCCACTCGAACAGTCGACTGGCTTCCCGGTCGGGTCTTCCGAGCCGAGGGGGCCGAACAGTTCGCGCCGGAGTTCGGCTTCGACTATGGCGCGGGCCTGAAGTCCGCTCATGTGGTTCCTCCTACGGCGTGACGGAGTGTCCTGGCTTCGATGAGTGCGATCAGACGGTCGGTGGCTCGGGTGAGCCCGACGTAAAGCAATGAGTCGAAGTTGTCCGTGGTAGTGGCGGCGTCGAGGTCAGTCACTACGATTGCGGGGGCTTCTAGTCCCTTGAAGGCATGGATAGTGGAGTACCGCACCTGACCGGCACGGGGAGCGAGCCCGTTGGCAGGCTTCAAGATCTGCCGGAGCCACGGGTCGGTTGTGGTGGCTGCGGTGGACGCGTCGCGAAGAGGACTGAGGACGACGATCTCGCTGAGTTCATAACCGTCGCCTTTGAGCCCGCGAATCGCTGTGGTGAGGAGCGTCGTCTGGTCTTGACCGGCCTGGTACTGGCAGAAGATGGGGTCGATGCCATCGTCTTGTCGACGGAACTGCTGGTAGCCAGGTTGCAGGTGGCTCAGCAGATTCACTTGGTAGCCGATGCGCGGCAGGTTGCGGCAGTTCTGCATCAGCTTGTGGGTCGACAGGTAGGGCGCGCGTGATCGCAGTCGGCCTCGTCCGGCCTCGCTGTCGAAGATGGCCTGTCGTTCGAAGTCACCGAACAGGAGCAGACGCCCCTCCTTCAGCCCTCCAGTGACCATGAGGTCAAGGACGTCGAGGTATAAGTCGGTGGCGACGTCTTGAGCCTCATCGATGATGAGGAAGTCGGAGACCAGCGAACCGTCACCGTCAATGAGCGATTCCATCGCCCGCTCGGGCAGCTCCTGACCCCAGAACTGGGGTCCAGCAGCCTCCGGGACACGGTCCACCGCTGCCAAACGCAGCAGCTCTTGGTGGAACGTGCCGACGTGGAGCCCCTCAAGGTGCGCCAGATCGCTGGTGAGTCGTTTGCTGAGGAAGCGGTTGAAGCACAGCAGTCGGCCCTGCTTCCCGGTAACGACCTCGCGGCGGGCGGACTCCATCGCTAGGAACGTCTTGCCCGATCCCGCTGGTCCCGTAAACAGGACGGAGTGGTTGTCCGAAGCCACGTCGAGTGCCAAGTACTGTTCTTCGACGAAGGTGACGAGCTGGGACTCACGGGCACGTCGGCGATCCCCGGCGACCGTGACCAGCTCAAACTTGGGACGGAGGAGGCGGACGACCCGCTCAGCCGTCTCAGGGCCCGGCCCGACGCCACCGTAGGAAAAGTGCTTGATCTTGTCGTCGAGGTGCGCGGTGCCTGCCGCGAGGGTGCGCAGGATGGCAGCAGGTGCGGACTTTAGGTCTTCAGAGTCCATGACTTGCCAGTCGTGCCATTCGGGGCTCGCGGGCAGCATGGTTCGGGCGCGCACTCCCGTGAACCAGGCGGCCGAGAGCATCGGGATAGAGCGGAGGTCGACGTTCTTCTTCTCCAAATAGGAGCGCAGGCTGTGCATCGCCTCACTCGCCTGCTGGAACGGTCCGCGCGATGTGGGAGCGTCGTTGCCGAGCTTCCAGGTCCCGTCCGATCTCCGGTCGATTGACTGGTGGGACTTGACCTCGATAACGAGGATGCCGGTGCCGGGGACGATGACTACGTAATCGGCCTCGCCCTCGACCTGACGGACATGGTCGGCGATGCTCAGTGAATGGAGCACCAACCAATCCTCGGTGTCCTTGCTGTAGCGCAGCGCGGCATAAATGGCCTTCTCGCCCGGCGGGGCGTCGTCCGGGCAGAAGGCAGGCATCATTCGAGCCATTGCCCGCTCCGATCCTCAAACGGCACCCTTGCATCGCGCCGCGCTACGATCTCGGTGAAGGGAGAAACGGCCAGAACCCGAGTGGCAAGGATGCCGCGGAAACCTTCCGTCTTGATGTCAAGCCTGAGATGTCCACTAACGTCCAGCTCAGACAGCTCCGCGGCGGCGACAGCAGCTTCGAGTTGCCTGCCGATCTCGGCGCTCACCTGGTACAGAGTCTTTCGAAGCGTGGTGGCGTAGTCGAAGGCTGGCTGCACCGGGATGCCAAGCCACCGTAGGAGTCTCTCGAGGTCCTTATCGTTGGCCGGCCGGATCAGGCTGGGATCAGTCCAGGCTCGCGCTCGGTCAGCGGTCTTGACCCCAACGTCCCGCAACTGTCGGACTACTTGTCCGTAGCCAACCGCATGAATGCGCTCCGCCAATAGCCGCTTCCACGCAGCTTGCGACCCGTCGACGGCATCGCCGTGAGGAAGCCGCGCGATCGCTCCTTGGTAGAGCGCACTGCGTTCCGTCTCACCCTGCCGTAGCAGCAAGTATGTGCCTGGCCGGACCGCGGGAACGTCCATATAGGTGACGCGCTCACCGGAAGGTTGGTCAGGGTCGAGGGAACGAATGCGATCACCATCGTCGAGCCACATCGCGAGGTTGCCACTGAGGAGCAGCTTTCGTGCCTCAACCTCCTCACTCGTGGGCTCCCGCTCGCCTTCCCGTCGGCTCCCCCAAACTGGCTGCGGCAGGTACTCGTCTTCGTTATCCTCGCCTGGCAGATCAACGACGGGTTCGGAGGTGTCACCCTCTATGAACACTCGTGCCTTAATGCGAATGGCGCCCTCGGCATACGGTGCGATCGCTGAGCAAGGGACAGTACGGTCGCCGAACCATGCAGGCAGCAGGAAACTCACCATCTCCGTGACAGGGGCCGTGACAAGCGACGAACGGTAGAACCTCGGCGGCCCGACAACATATGCTTGCTCGCGCTCCGGCTGCTCGCGCTCGAGTTCACCCGCCGTCAGGACAAGGACTCCGTGGTCGCGAAGCCACGGCTCAAGTCCCGTCGCAGCGGCCCTGCTCGCGGCAACGACAACGCACGCGTCCACCCCCACCTCGCCGATCGACCTCAGAAGGGCCGACCCGACCTCGGAGTCCGTCTCGGCTAGCACGCTTGCAGAGGAAACCAGTTCATCGAGCAGGGACTGATCCCCGATCGCGCCACGCAGGCGACGTGCATGCTTAATGACCTCCGTAGCGAGATGCTCGCGACCGGGGTTAAACGAAGCTGGCTGAGGCTGGGTAATCTGCCGCCATCGCAACGCCTTTGCCGCACCCACGAGGTCGTCGAAATAGGCGCCGCCTTCCTCCCGTACGAGCCCGAGTAGTCGGCGAACGGCGACGTTGAAGCGCGCACCAGCGGGGTCTCCGATTGCTACGATCTCGACGCCCTCTTGCGCGAGGCTGGATGAAGCGGCGTAGCGCTGGTTCAGCGCGACGACCCGGCTCATATCCCCACCGTAAACGCCAGGGCTTCAACGCCGCCAGGGAGCGGCCAGCCGAGGTCATCCGCAAGTGACAGTGGCTCGCCGCGCGTGTTCCTCAGCTGTGTAATGAGTTCGGCGGCAGTTTCGTCCGCGACCGAGCGATCGAGAACGCAGATCACCACTGGGGCTTCAATCTCCCCGAGATACCTGGTAGCACCGTTCCCATCCAGAATGACGGCCTTCAGATCTGTCGGGAGCGGCAGGTGGTCGGCCAGGCAGGCTGAAGGAAGCACACGTGTGTACCAGGTCGCAGCCTTGGTTGTTTTCGGTTTGAGCAAGGCCCGGATCGAGCTTGGCGTGAGGCCATCTCCTTCCTTCGCCAGATAGGCGTCGAAATCCAACTCCAGCCACTTCAATGTGCCGACGATCGCGAGATCGGCGGCCGGACGCGCCAGCCGTGCGTCCCACTTGAGGTCCATGCGGGCCATATGTTCGATGCTTCCGGGCTCCGGACGAGTTTCGCGTTCGGGCGTGTCCAGGTCCGTGAGAGGAGCGAGCGCGCGGATGCCTTCGACACGCCACCTCGAACCTGCGAAATGTGCCTCCGGCGGATATGTCATTTCGTCGAGGTAAGAGAAGGTCCCAGTGACCACTTGGCCACTGTTGACAGCGCGCAGCGCCTGCCCGGGTTGCATCGCCCTCAGCGTGTCAAGAGGGTCGGGCAAGACAGGTGCGCTGCTCGTGAGCACCCAGCCGCAACCAATCAGCGCCGCCGCGTAGTTCCGACTGGGTACAGAAATCGCGATGATCAGCTGCCGGTCATGACTGAGTTGGTACCGCGCCGCGCGGCTTCCCAATGCCAGCATGGGACCGATCCAACGTGCGGCGTCTGCGGGCTCGTCGAGGCTCTCCGAAAGGGCGAGTCGAGTCGGCTGGCGGCTAGGAGACGCCATGTCAGGCACCTCTTTCAACTCGATCTCGCCTCGAATGCGCACAGGCAAACCTAGCCAGTGCCACCAACGGCATGCGACTCCGTGCAGCGTGTGGCCACGGGACCCAGGGCACCAACACTTGTCACGCGCTGAGCGCTTCACCCGCCGACGATCGGTGCCCTGCTTTACGCATCGCCGCCTTGATTGCCGTCGCCAGCGCCTCGGCAAGCGGAGGCGGAACGGCGTTGGAGACCTGTTCGACCTGAGACGAAAACGTCCCCTCGAGCACGAATTCAGGCGGGAACCCCTGCAATCGCATGGCCTCGAAAATGCTGAGGCGTCGGCGCCCATCCGGATGGACGTGGATCTCGCGGTGCCCGTAAGCAACCGTGGGGCTGGGCTTGTCCCACTCCAAGCGCCGAAAGCTCCGTCCTGCGCGCTGCGCACCTTCGGGGGCAGAGAAGCGCTTCGACACCGGCCTCATCGTCCAGTGATTCTCATGGTACGGAATGGCTGACTTCTCAAGACCACGAGCGAAAAACGTCGGCTCCGGCAGGCCCCCGATGACAGACCGTACGGTTAGACCCTTTGCAGCACCCCTGTTGGGTTTGAAACCGCGGGCGACCACCTCATCTCGGAAGCCAGAGATAATGACGCGGTTTCTGGTCTGGGCGACCCCAAAATCGAGTGCCGAATACTCATCTACTACTGGCGTCAGGCCGATCTCTTTGAATTTCGACATAATGCCACTGAAAGTGACGGCATGCTTGGCGTCCCGGATCCCGACGACGTTCTCGAAGAGGACGAACTCCACTCGGTACTTGGACTGGAGTGCCTCCACGATTCGGAGATACAGCAGTGGAAGTTGGTTGCGCGGATCGTTGGGAACTGAGCCCGTGTTCGCCCTCGAAAATCCCTGGCACGGAGGACCACCGATCACTCCGATGGGTTCGCCCGGCGCTAGGAGGTCCTTCAGCTGCGCAAGGACTCCGTCCGGACCCAGTTGCTCTAGATCTGCCGCGACTGAAACCGTGTCGACGAAGTTTCTCCGGTGTGTGCGAATAGCAGCAGGCGAGAGGTCCACGGCAAAGGCGAGTGGAAAGTCAGCGTTTCTGAATCCCAGATCCAGCCCTCCCGCCCCTGAGAAAAGACTGACAATTTTCGGGAGCGACATGCCACTTCCGCTAGGACCCGGGATCTGCGCGTGGTGGTCCTTCCCGGCGGACTTCTGCGAACAGCTCTGGTCGGCGCACTTCGAGGGCATCACGAACCAGTGCCCTCACTCGTCATGCTCCCTTGGTCCTGACGGACCCAGTCGTCAACCTCGTTGCTCTGGAACTTCCACAGACGACCCACCTTGTGCGCGGGCATGCCGCGATCGCTGATCCACGCGTACACCGTGTCCTTAGTGACACCGAGGTGGACCGCGATCTCTTCGGCGCTCAGCCATGGCTGCGACATCGGAGACTCCTGACTCGGGTTCTGCCAAGCCTAACCCGGTATAGCCGGGTTTGCTTGACTTTGGTGGGAGCGCGCGCATTTGGGCCACCAGTCGCGGCCCAAATGCGCAGCAACCTGCTGCACAAATCGGCTAACGTGCCGTTGCCGAATCGGGGTCCGCCTCCGGCGACTGGCGTGGCTTCATCGCGCAACGAGGCCCAGATCCCTCCTCTGGATACAGCCACGCGCCTGGGAGCGGGAGATGAGCCCTTCCCATAGCTGCCCACCTTTCGCTTTCACTAGACGGTATGTGGTGACCGCCGACGCTGGTGTGGAGGCGTGAGGCTGGGGACTGGTCGCCGCAGGCGGTGTGGGATCGATGGTAGTTGTAGTGGTGGACCCAGATCTCGATGGCGTTGCGTCGTTCGGCTTCTGAGTTGTCGGCGCGGGCATAGAAGCACTCGTTGGTCATCAGTCGCTGGTAGCGCTCGATCTTGCCGTTGTGGTGGGGCGCGTAGGCCCGTGTGCGTTGGTACCGGCCGATGAACGCGTTGATCGAACGACCGAAAGCGTGCGAGGTGCAGTTCGCGCCGTTGTCGGTGATCAGCCGGGTGGCCTGCGTGATGCCATGAGCGGCGAAGAAGGCTCGGGCGCGGTGGAAGACCCCGATGGTCGTGGCTGCCTTCTCGTCCTGGAGTGCTTCGGTGTAGGCCAGTCGGGAGTGCCCGTCTTGCATGGAGTGGAGGTAGGTGTAGCCGACCTTCTGCTTGTGCGCACGTTTGCTGGCCAGTGTCTCGATGCTGCCGCGGCCATGGGTCCACCAGCCGCTGCTGTCGGGGATCTTCCCGACCTTCTTCACGTCCATGTGGACCATGTGCCCGGGGTAGCGGACGATGATCTTCCCTGGTTGGCGCAGGTCCTCACCATCAGGAGTGATGTCGTGGATCCGGTTCGGCCTTAGGCGGTCCGGCCAGCGTGTCACCGTCCGCATGCAGCACCGCAGGTCATGGTGGTCAGCGAGCTCGCGAGTGATCCGGCGAGCGGACCACTGGTGTTTGCGTCGCCAGTGCTCGATCAGTTCGACCACCCACGCAGCCAGCAGTGACGGACGCCTGACAGAGGCGGGCTGGATCGGTCCTCAAGACCAAGCGCACCGAGTCCACGGTAACGAGCCACCCACTTCGACAGCGCGGTGCGGGATATCCGGAACTCAGCCGCGACGTGCGAAATCGGCCGACCAGCCTTGAATACCTGATCGACGGCACGCTGCCTTCCAGCAGGTGTGAACGGGGCATTACGGTGGGTCATGGAACGGGTCTCTTCCAGCAGGTGGACGGCTTCAACACCACCCGTCGTGCCGGTCACGGGGCCCATTCCTTCATTCCCGCCCCGTGACTACAACGTCATGACCCGCAACATCAGACGTCGTCAATCAAGGAGGGGTCCAGCACCTGCACTCCATGGTTGTTACACCGGCGGTGGGACAACCTCACCCTCTGGAGACTGGGCAGGGAGTACGCCCCCTATTGGTTTGAACTGGCCCGATGTCGCACCATAACTGGTATTTCGAGAGACCTCTGAGCCGCAGGACGTGGTGACAGCGAAGAAGGCCGAGGAGGTCAACTACGCCGTCCGCAGGTGTGTACTGCCGCAGTGCCCCGGCTCTCTGCTTCGACTGGTACCGCGAGGTGATCGCCACCCGAGGCGCTTCGCTGCGTTGACGGCCGGTCGCCGGTGGCCGGGTGAGCTTCCCCGCGGGGCGTCCGGCCACCGACGGCGTCATTTCTGGAGGAGCAGCCCGAGGCGACGCCGCGCCAGCCACAGCCCGCAGGCCCCCATGACGGCCAGGTAGACCACGGAGACGACGCTCGCCCAACCGGGGACGCCGATGGTCAGTTCGCGGCAGAGCGCCACGCCCCGGTAGAGCGGGGTCGCCTCGACGAGCCAGCGGGCCGGCCCCTCGACGGTGTCCACGGGGAAGAAGGTGCCGGAGAAGAGCGTCATCGGCATCATCACCAGGGTCACGAATTCGAAGTCCTGCCAGCTGCGCACATAGGTGCACGCCCACATGCCCACCCCGGCGAAGGCGAAACCGATGAGCAGGGTCGCGGGGACGGCCAGCAGCGCCCACCAGGAGAGGGTCAACCCCATGGCGGCCATCAGCCCGAGGAATCCTGTGGCATAGATCCCGCCGCGGGCCAGCGACCAGATGAGCTCTCCGACGGCGATGTCCCCCACCGACAGCGGCGTCGCCAAGGCCACCTCGTACACCTTCCCGTACTTCATCCGGAAGAACATGTTGAAGGTGGAGTCCATGACCGCACCGTTCATCGCCGAGGCCGCCAGCATCGCGGGGGCCACGAAGACGGCGTACGGGACGGTCTGCCCGGCGGCCTGGACGTCGTTGATCATCGCGCCGACGCCGACACCGATCGACAGCAGGTAGAACACCGGCTCCAGGAAGCCGCTGAGGAAGACCACCCAGGCACGGCGGTAGACGAGGGCGTGCCGGCCGACCAGTCGCCAGGCGTTCATGAGATGAGCCGCCTCTCCAGGCGTCGCAGGGTGACCCAGCCCCCGGCAACAGCCAGGACGACGAGGTAGCCGACATGTCCGGCGGCTGCGGGCCAGGTCACCAGACCGGACAGGAACATGCGGGTCAGTTCGACGCCGTGCCACAGCGGGGTCGCCCGGGCCAGCCATTGCAGGGGTTCGGCGAGATTGGTGATCGGGAAAAAAGCCCCGGAGAACAGGAAGAGCGGCATGACGACGAGCCGCAGGATCATCGAGAACCTGGCGTCGGTCTCGGCGGTGACGGACACGGCGTAGAAGGGCGTCGCGAAGGCCAGGCCGACGAGGAGCTGGGTGAGGAAGGCGGGCAGCGCGCCCCACCAGGTCCGGTAGACCCCGAAGGGGATCATGGCCGCCATGAAGACCGCGCAGGCGGTGGCGACCCGGAAGGTGATGAAGGCCAGGTGGGCGAGGAGGACGTCGATCGGCTGCAGCGGCGTGGAGATCTTCCCGAAGAAGGTCTTGTTCCATTTGAGCAGGCCCAGGACCGGCCACAGCACTTCCCCGACGGCCAGTTGCATGGCGTGTCCGGCGAGGATCCCCGGCGCCACGAAATGCAGGTACGACGGTGCCCCGCCGACGGTGTTCCCCGAGCCGTCGACGAGCCGCCCCAGGAGGACCCCCATCGCGGTGAGGTAGAGCACCGGGGTGATGAAGGAGTTCACCACCGATCCACGCCAGGTGCGCCGGTACACGGTGGCCCAGTAGTCGAACTGGCGGGCGACCAGGGCCAGGTGCCCGGGGCTGTCGGGGAGCGTCGTCATGTCAGTCGATCAGGGCCCGGCCGGTGAGCTGGAGGAAGACGTCCTCCAGGGTGGACCGGCGGGCCAGGGTCGTCTCGGCGCGCACCCGGGCGTGGACGGCGGCCAGGGTGTGGTCGGCGTCGTCGGTGTAGAGCAGGATCCGGTCGGGGAGGGTCTCGGTGCGGTCGACGAGACCGTCGAGCTTCGTGGCGACGGTGGCCATCTCCTGAGGGGTGATCGCCCCGAAGCGGGCTTCGACGACCTCACGGGTGGAATGGGCCCGGATGAGTTCGGCCGGTGACCCTTCGGCGACGATGCAGCCGCCGTCCATGACGACGAGGCGGTCGCACAGCTGTTCGGCCTCGTCCATGTAGTGGGTGGTGAGGATCTGGGTGACCCCGGAGTGCTTCAACCGGTAGAGCTGGTCCCAGAGCAGGTGACGGGCCTGCGGGTCGAGACCGGTGGTGGGTTCGTCGAGCAGCAGCAGGTCGGGGGTGTTGACCAGGGAGCGGGCGATGGTCAGTCGTCTTCTCATCCCGCCGGAGAGCTCCTCGACCTGGTCGTGGGCCTTCTCGGTGAGCTTGACGAAGTCGAGCAGTTCGTCGGCCCGCTGTTGCACGTGACGGCGGGAGAACCCGAAGTAGCGTCCGTAGACGGTCAGGTTCTCCCGGACGGACAGTTCCTTGTCGAGGGTGTCCTCCTGCGGGCAGACCCCGAGCCGGGCCCGGATCCGGGAGCCGTGGGCCGCCGGGTCCAGCCCGAGGACCTGAAGGTCACCACCGGTACGAGGACTGACCGTGGCGATCATGCGCATGGTCGTGGACTTGCCGGCACCATTGGGGCCGAGAAAACCGAAGAGTTCGCCACGGCGCACGGTGATGTCGATGCCCTTGACGGCCTCGAAGGTGCCATAGGCCTTGCGCAGGCCACGGGCCGAAACGAGGTCGTCGGCCGAGGGCGACGGGCTCTCCTCTTGCGCCGGATCAGGTGGCCTTTCCCTCGTACCGTCGGTCATCAGCTCTCCTCGGGGTCGGCTCACGCTAACAATTCGCCGCGGCGGTCTCCACCGCTTTTCCCGATGACGAAACCATCAGCCCACGCCCCCGGCGGGCATGGTGTTACCTGCTGTTCGCGGGTCGCTACCCGGCGCGGCTGCTCAGGAAGATCGACATCGAGAGGATGCCCCACCCCAGGGATCCGACGAAGTAGTACGGGGTGTGTTCGCGGTCCCCGCGGTATCCCTTCTTGATACCGAGGTAGAGGCAGAGCAGGCTTGCGGCCCCGGTGAGGACGATGGTCAACGCGATGCGGGACAGCGGCGGGAGCCCGCCGATCAGCAGGATCGTCGTGACGGCCATGACGACACCGAGGATCGACTCGACCCCGTCGAGCCGCGGCCAGGACCACCGCTGGTGGGTGTCCTCCGAACTGATCTCGCTCATCGCCACTCCCGGAAAAGTCTGATTTCTCCGGATTTTCACATGAGGGACGCGCTGCGCTGCGGCGACGCGCAGGACAGCGCCCGCTCAACGGCACCGGCCACCACGACGAGCCCCGGCGGAGGTGGCTTCACAGGCGAACAGAATCTCAAAATCCTCAGCGAACAAAGGGTAAAGAGCAAGGAAAAGCTGCACCTCGAAAATCATGACCGTGGGAATTGCTGCAGCACTAGCAGGAGCAGGGTTTATCTCCCCGTCCGCCTTCGCCTCAGAATCCACACAGTCCAACACCTCCACAGCGGCCTCCACTGCCATCGGAATCGCAGCGATAGACGTGGACGGATCCTTCGGTCCGGAGAGCGTCAAGGCACTTCAGCGGTTCCTCAACCGCGCCAATGAGGGTCTCGCCGTGGACGGCTCTTTCGGCCCTAAAACCATCAGCGCCCTGCAGAGATTCCTCGTCAGGTTGGGATATCACATCGCCGTGGACGGCTCCTTCGGACCCGCCACGGTCAGGGCCTTGCAGCAATTTCTCAACAAAGTGCGCGCTTGAACGGCTTGAACGGTGAAGCAGCGCGTCACTGGATAAGTGAGACGGGGAGATTCCTGTTCCTCAACGCACCGGCGCGTGGGTCTGCGCACTCAGCGGAAAATTCACGTCGAGGATCCGAGCCCGGATGTCGGTGATCCCGAATCCGGCCAGGCGGGCTTCGTGCCGGGTCAGATAGTCCTGGGCGTGGGCGCGGTCGGTGAAGAGATAGATGCCACCGGCGATCCCCTGGGCCGCGTCCTCCGTCCAGATCTTCCACAGCAGGCCGGGCTCGTCCGCGATCTGGCGGGCGAGCCCGGCGTAGGCCTCCGACATCTCCTCCCCCCACGGGCCAGGAGACGGGAAATCGATCTGCAGGGCGACGGCACTCATCGTCCTAGCCTGTCACTCCTCCAGGCAGGCCGCAGGCAGCTCGAACCACCGAAGGTGCTCGAATTCAGCTGAAGCAGCAGGCGTTCCCCAGCTCTGCGGGTCACGCTCGGGGTCTTCGGCGGCTGCAGTGAAGATCTTCTGCGCCTCCTCCAGGTATCCGGCCAAGGCGCGTTCCGGGGCGGTGACATGGGATGACGGATAGGTCAAGCGGCCTTCGTCCCAGTCCAGCATCGACAGGCGCAGCGGGGGTTCGACCGGCCCGGCCTGGTGCCGCCACCGACCGGTGGCCGGGTCGAAACGGTAGTCGGGCAGCAGCCGCCACCCCTCTTCCGCGACGAGTTCCACGGCGCGGATGACGTAGTCGACGACCCGTTCGGAGACGAAGTAGTTGAAGTTGACCCGCACCCATCCCGGTTTGATGCCCTCGCACCCGCCGGTGATCTCCACCTCGAATTCCTTGGACTGTTCCAGGTCGATACCGAGCAGGCGGTGCCCGTACGGCCCGGCGCACGAGCAGCCGCCCCGCGACTGGATTCCGAACAGGTCGTTGAGCAGGGCGACCACGAAGTTGTGGTGCAGATATTTCCCGGAGGGTGCTTTCACCACGAAGGAGGTGATCGAGAGGCGTTCGGCATCGAGGTTCCCGAGGATCTCGACCTGCGGGTGGCTGGTCCAGGCGCGGACGGCGCGACGCAGGTAGTGGTCCTCGAAGGCGCGGATGACATCGACGCCGACGGCTCGTTTCAGGTCGAAGACGAGACCGGCGCGGATCGATTCGACGATGGCCGGGGTGCCGCCCTCTTCACGGTGGACGACATCGGGCAGGTAGCTGTGGTCCACCGGGTTGACGTAGGCGACCGTGCCGCCGCCAGGAACGTCGGGTACCCGGTTGCGGCACAGCTCCCGGCGGACGACGAGTACACCGGGGGTGCTGGGCCCGCCGACGAACTTGTGCGGGGAGAGGAAGACGGCGTCCTTGTGCGCATCGGGGAAGGTCTGCTGACAGGGGTGCATGTCGATGTCGATGTACGGCCCGGCAGCGGCGAAGTCCCAGAAGGAGAGGGCACCGTGCCGGTGAAGCAGGGTGGCGACGGCACAGGTGTCGGTGACGATGCCGGTGACATTGGACGCGGCGGAGAACGAACCGATCTTCAACGGACGGTCGGCGTACTCGACGAGGCGGGCTTCGAGTTCTTCGAGATCGATGTGTCCGTCACGGTCCTCACGGATCTCGATGACATCGGCCGTGGACTCCCGCCAGGGCAGTTCGTTGGAGTGGTGTTCGTACGGTCCGATGAAGATCACGGGGCGCCGGTCGGCCGGGATGTGCTCGCCGAGTTGGTACTGGTCGTCGAGTTCGGAGGGGATGCGGATGCCGAGGATGCCGACCATCTTGTCGATGGCCGCGGTGGAACCGGCTCCGCAGAAGATGACGGCGTCGCCGTCGTCGGCACCGACGCATTCGTGGATGATCCGGCGGGCGTCCTCGCGCAGGCGGGTGGTCTGCAGGCCGGTACCGGAGGATTCGGTGTGGGTGTTCGCATAGGACGGCAGGACGGCGTCGCGGACGAAATCCTCGATGAAGGACAGTGCCCGACCGGAGGCGGTGTAGTCGGCGTAGGTGACTCGGCGGGGCCCGTAGGGGCCGGTCATCACGAGATCGTCGCCGATCACGGCTTCCCGGATGGTGCGCAGCAAGGGGGTCTCGACAGGGGCGACCGCAATGTTTCCGGGGTCGCCCGGCAGGGTGGACCCTGGTGTGTCGGTCACGTTCTGGTGTTGCGCAGCGCTGGTCATATCCCTACGTTGCGCTGCTGCGCGGCCGAGGACAAGAACAATCTGTTTCAGTCTTCCATAACATCAAGTTAATTTTTGAGTCAACAGACAAACCTTTTGTTAGCCCTACGACCTCCACCGGTAACGCCTTGTGCCCCAGATAAGCTGGTCGCATGAGCGCAGAGGGCTTGGTACAGGCGCAGGACAAGATGGCCCGCGAGGGCATCTGCCAGGAAGCGATCGACGTCTTCAGCCACTACTACCGAGAACTCGAGAACGGCGCCACCGGACTCATCCCCGAGAGCAGCATCGACCCACTCCCCCTGCCACCTCATCTGAACGAGATCGACGTCGACGACGAACAGGCCCGGGCCGCGCTGGACCGCACCGTCGTCCTCAAACTCAACGGCGGACTGGCCACCTCCATGGGCATGTCCAAGGCGAAATCCCTCCTCGAGGTCCGCGACGGACGCAGCTTCCTCGATCTGATCTGCGCCCAAGTACGTCATGCTCGCCAGGAACACGGTGCGCGTCTCCCCCTGCTGTTCATGAACAGCTTCCGCACCAGCGCAGACACCCTCGAGGCGATGAAGGCCCACCCCGACATCGCCTACGACGGGCTCCCCCTGGACTTCGTCCAGAGTTCCGAGCCGAAGCTGCGCGCCGACGACCTCACCCCGGTCTCCTGGCCGGACAACCCCGAGCTCGAATGGTGCCCACCAGGGCACGGCGACCTGTACACGGCGCTGCTGGCCACCGGCATCCTGGAGAAACTCGTCGAGCTGGGCTTCCGCTATGCCACCGTCAGCAATTCGGACAATCTCGGTGCCGCTCCCGACCCGCGTATCGCCGGCTGGTTCGCCGCCTCCGGGGCCCCCTATGCCGCCGAGGTCTGCCGTCGCACCGTCGGGGACCGTAAGGGCGGCCACCTGGCCGTCCGCAAAGCCGACGGGCGCCTCGTCCTGCGGGAGACCGCGCAGACCTCCGACGAGGACATGGCTTCTTTCACCGACGAGAAGATCCATGCCTTCGTCAACACGAACAATCTGTGGTTCGATCTCGAACAACTGCTGGACGTGCTGCGCACCCGGGAAGGCGTATTGGGCCTCCCGCTGATCCGCAATGCCAAGACGGTCGACCCGGCCGACCCCTCGTCGCCGAAGGTGTACCAGATCGAGAGCGCGATGGGCGCCGCCGTGGAGATCTTCGACGGAGCACAGGCCCTTGAGGTCGAACGCACCCGCTTCCTCCCGGTGAAGACCACCAACGATCTGCTGTTGATGCGTTCGGACGCCTACGAGGCCGCCGACGACGGCACTGTCACCCGGGTCAGCCCGACCATCCCGGCCATCGATCTCGACGACCGGTACTACCGGCGGATCACCGACTTCGAGGAGCGCTTCCCCCACGGGTCGCCTTCGTTGAAGGAGACGACCTCGTTGACCGTGCACGGCGACTGGTCGTTCGGGTCGGAGATTTCCTGCCTCGGCGAGGTCGTCCTGGAGGACCGCGACGAACCACAGAAGATCCCCGACGGCACGGTGCTGCGGTGACCGGGTGAGAAGGCCGATCGCCAGGGTTCTTCTCGGCACGGGCTGTCTCGCTGCCCTAGGTGCCGGAGCGATCTGCGGCGCGCTCGGGGCGAGTCGGCTGTGGGTCCGCCTGGCGTCCTCCGGCCGGATGTATCCGGTGGGGAGTGTTCCGGCCCGGGACGTGGCACTTGTCCTGGGGGCGGGGCTCCGCGCCAATGGCACGCCCACGCCGTACCTGGCCGGACGGTTGGACATCGCCCGCAGCCTGTACGCACGTGGCGCCGTCAAGGCGATCCTCGTCTCGGGAGACAACCGTCGGGACGACTACAACGAACCACAGTCGATGTACGACTACCTGGTCGGCAAAGGGGTGCCCGGCGAGCAGATCGTCCGGGACCATGCCGGCCTGGACACCTACGACTCGTGCCGTCGCGCCCGGGACATCTTCGGAGCCTCCTCGCTCGTCGTGGTCAGCCAGAGCTATCACCTGCCTCGTGCGCTGGCGATCTGCCATGCGCTCGGGCTGGACGCCGTGGGTGTCGGCGACGAGAGCGGGCGGCTGAGCGAGGACACCTGGGTCGCCGGCGAGCAGCGGGAGTTCTTCGCCGGGGTCAAGGCTGCCTGGGATGTGATCTCCCGACGGGACCCCGCGCTGGGCCAGGTGGAGACTTCTCTGTCGGACGCGGTACGTCACCACTGATTCTGACTCGGAACAGCCTTGGGGGACAACGCTTTCCGATCGATTCTTCCCTTCCCGTCACCTTCTGGTGAATTGCTCTGGATCCGGGGCTCCTACCCGCTTCACAGAAGCTTCACAGGCTCACTACCTGTGCTTTCACAGGGGCCGACTTGTCTGGTCATCAACAAGTTTCGCCTTTGCTTCCAGGAGGACCCCATGAATATTTCCCGCACCGCTGCTGCCGCCCTTCTCGGTCTCGGACTCGCCGGCGGAATCGGTGGCACCGCACATGCCGGAAACTTCACGCAGTCGAACTTCACCCAGTCGAACTTCACGCAGTCGAACTTCACCCAGAGCAACTTCACCCAGTCGAACTTCACGCAGTCCAACTTCACGCAGAGCAACTTCACCCAGTCGAACTTCACGCAGTCCAAGGCCGATACGCCGGCCAACGATCAGGATGTCATCGCCTTCTGGGCCGAGGCCGGGCTCTTCGGCTGACCCCGGTCACCGACCGGCTCCGTCGGCAGACCGACCCGGGTCACTCGGAGATCCCCGCTCTGGCAACCGAGTGCGCCCCCGACCAGGTGACCGGTTGGGGGCGCAGGAGGAATTTGTAACCGACACCGCGCACGGTGCCGATCATCCGCGGATGCGCGGCATCATCTCCCAGGGCCCTGCGAATATTACGGACGTGCACGTCGACGACTCGTTCATCGCCGTAGAAGTCGTAACCCCAGACGCGTTCGAGCAGTTTCGCCCGGGAGAAGACCCGCCCCGGATCCTCCACCAGCGCCCACAGCAGATCGAACTGCAATGTGGACAAAGAGACTTCGCACCCTTTGGCGTAGACCTCACGGCGGCGGCAGTCGACGATCAGATCCGGGAAGCGCCGGATCTCCCCGGCATCGATCAATGCGGGGTCCCCGATCGCCCGGCTGGCCCGACGCAGCACCGTATTGACCCGGGCGACGACCTCCCGGGGGCTGAACGGTTTGGTGATGTAGTCATCCGCACCGACCGCGAGTCCCACCAGCTTGTCGACCTCGTCGGTACGTGCGCTGACGAGGATGACACAGACGTCGCTGCCGGACCGAAGCCTCCGGAGGACCTCGAGGCCGTCGATGTCCGGTAGGCCGAGGTCGAGCAGAACGACATCGGGGTGGATACGTCGAGCCGTGCTGACGGCGTCGAGCCCTGTCGTCACTTCGTCGACAGCGAAACCGTCCTTTTCCAGGTACGGGCGCAGCAGGTGACGGACGTGGGCCTCGTCGTCGACGATGAGGACTTGTCTTCGCTGCGTCATATCACCTCCCGGCCCACCGACTCACTTCATTGTGAGTGGAATTCCTACTCCTGCGATGCCCGCTGCGCAGGTCAGCCCGCCGGGAGGCGTTCGATCACGGCGTCGGCCACCTCCCGCGTTGACGCCGAGCCCCCTAAATCTCTTGTGAGACACACAGATTGATTGACAACAGCGGTCATGGCACCGAAAACCTCGGCGGCCGCCTCCGCCTCACCCAGATGCTCCAGCATCATCACCCCGGCCCAGATCGCCCCCAACGGATTCGCCACCCCCTGCCCGGCGATGTCCGGTGCCGACCCGTGCACCGGCTCGAACATGCTCGGGAATTCCCGCTCCGGGTTGATATTCCCCGCCGGGGCGATGCCGATCGAGCCGGCCACCGCCGCAGCCAGGTCGGAAAGAATGTCACCGAAGAGGTTGGAAGCCACGATCACGTCGTACTCCTTCGGCTGTAGAACGATCTTTGCCGCGAGCGCATCGATGTGTTCGGAGGCGAAGTCCACGTCCTGGCCCGAGATACGCCGCTGCTCGACCAGGTCGGCCACCACCTCGTCCCAGAAGGGCATGGTGTGGATGATGCCATTGCTCTTCGTCGCGCTGGTCAGCCGTCCCCGACGGCGCTGCGTCAGGTCCAAGGCGTATCGGGTCACCCGTTCGATCCCTCGTCGAGTGAACAGGGACTGCTGGCTGGCCTGTTCCCAGGGCGTCCCGGTGTAGGCGCGCCCGCCGACGTCGGAATATTCGCCTTCGACGTTCTCCCGGACCACCACCAGGTCTGTGCCCACCGCGTCGCGTAAGGGGCCGGGTGCACCGTCGAACACCCGGATCGGGCGTAGGTTCACGTACTGGTCGAACTCGCGGCGTAACGGGATCAGCAGCCCCCACAAGCTGATGTGATCGGGGACGCCGGGAAAGCCCACTGCTCCTAGGAGGATCGAGTCGAGGTGACGCAGCTGGGCGACCCCGTCGGCCGGCATCATCGACCCGGTTGCCACATACCGTTCGCATCCCCAGTCGAATTCTTCGCCGGTCAAGGAGAAACCGTGCCGGGCCCCTGCAGCGGTCAGCACCGCCCAGGCCGCAGGCAGCACTTCATGGCCGACACCGTCACCAGGAATCAGGGCGACGCGATGGGTTCTCATGTGACACAGTATCGTCCGCGCGGCACGCTGTGCATACATTCTGCCTAGCACGCAACCGATGTACGCCGGATGTCGCGCTCTCCCCTACCCATGGCTGGGCATTTCGTCAGGTGCGGGAAGAAGAGATCGGGGAATGGGGGCACGACCTCGCCGGGAGTGGATCCCGAGAGTGCTGTCGGCACATGTCTGTGCCGAACCGGAACACCTGTGGACGAGCCCGTTCATCCTGCTCAGTACGAGCAATTTCTGTCTGGCCATGGTCTTCTACCTGTTCATGCCCACCATGGCCCAGTACACCCGGCAGACCTTCGGCGCTGACGCCGTGGAGGCCGGGGTCGCCGAGTCGGCGGGGCTTTTCTTCCTCGGGTATGCCGTCACCACCGTCACCTGCCGCCCGTTGACCAGTCGTCTCCTCGATGTGCGCGGCGACCGGATCGGGCTAGCCACCTCCACCTTCTTCCTGCTGTTCGACGTCGGGACCGGTGTGGGGCCGATGTTGCTCGGTGTCCTCGTCACGTCCGCCGGTTACCGGGGGATGTGCGCCGTGCTCGCCGTGGTCGTCCTGGCGGCGATCCCCTTGTACCACCTGGTGCACGGACGGCGTGGCCTCAGACCTTTGGCTGGAGTGGCTGCTACTGCTCAGGGACGTTGACCACTCGCCGGAACAGCGGTCAGGCGTTCTTGGTCCAGTAGGTCTGCGCGGCGTGGACCGCTTCGTCGCGCGTCATCTTCCGCACGTGGGATTCGGGCAGCCCTGCTTGCACCGTCAGGAGTCGATAGAGGTCGACCGGTATGCCTCTGTTCGACGGCGGAGGTACGCACCGTGGCGGAAGAACCTTGTCCTTCACGCAGTTCCAGAACTGGTCCTCGGTGACGTCCAGCTGGTCTCGCAGAATGTGTTTCCACGTGCTCGGCGCATAGCCGTCCTTGCTGTCCGGCGGGTGTGAGATCCGTGTCCGGAGCACACGCCCGTCCGGCAGAGAAAGGGTGAAGGTGAGATGGTGCGAACCTTTCTTCCCCCGGGCGTTGTGCTTCTCGACCCATCCTTCGGTGGTGCAGAACTTCTTGTGGTCTGACCGTGTCGCAGCCGGGACAGACATCAGGCCTGTTCTCCGGTCAACCAAGCTTTGAGCTTCTCGTTCGTACTGATAACGACGAAAAGGACCAGAAGAGACAGGTGCGCGTGATTAGGCGCGTGACGGAGCTCTTCCCAGTCCTGGGCATACTCACGCAGCGCCTCGATCATCTCCTCGGCGGCCTCTTCGAGATCGTTCCCTTCGGCGGCAAATGGTGCTCCGGGCAGCGCCAGGCCGACCACATCTTCTTCGAAGTACACCTCAGGAGTTATCGGTAAGGCGGCGTGTAATGCATCGGCGATCCGGTCGGCGTCGACGAGAGCAAAACGATGTCCATCACGGTGGACCAAGCCCGCTCCGCCGTTTTGAGCTGCCTCGAACATCGCCTTGAACCCTGCGCGGGCCTCGGTGACGGTAGCGAACTCCACGGATGGCATCGCGCTCTCTTCTCTTCGAGCCTAGAACCTAGTTCATGTACAGCAAGTAATTGAAGTACATAATGTACAGGCACCTATCGGCACTTGCGCTTCCGATCCAAATCAAGCACGTCCTGGGCATGTGTCGCCTCCCCCAGCCGCCCCATCGAACGCCCTCATCGCCGGTGAACGACATGGGAAGCGCCACCGTCGACCACCATCCACTCCCCAGAGCCGAAGACCCACCGGAAAACCATGACAGGGTGAGCCCATGGCCGCTCGTATCGACTTCGCCCGGTTGGATGTCCCAGTGATCGCCGCCCCGATGGCCGGCGGACCCTCGACCCCGGAACTGGTCGCCGAAGTCGGTGAAGCCGGGGGAATCGGCTTCCTCGCCGGCGGCGACCTGGACACCCGGCAGCTCGCCGACCGGATCGCCACCGTACGCGAGCTCACCGACCGCCCCTTCGGCGTGAACCTCTTCGTCCCTGCACCGCCCCCCGCCCCCGGTCGCACCGAAGAACTCCACGCGCATGTCGCCGCCTACCGCGGCGCACTGCTACCCGAGGCAGCCCGACTGGGCGTTCAGCTCCCCGAACCGGACTGGAACGAGAACGACCAGTGGGAGGAGAAGATCGCCCTGCTCACCCTCGTCGACCCCGTCCCCGTGGTCTCCTTCACCTTCGGGCTGCCCGGACAGAATGTGGTCGAAGACCTTCACGCCGTCGGCAGCACCGTCGTCGCCACCGTCACCGCCCCGGACGAAGCCGAAGAGGCCCGTGACCTCGGCGTCGACGCCCTCGTCGTCCAAGGATTCGAAGCCGGTGGACACCGCGGAACCCACCGGGTCGAAGACACCCCCAACACCCTCGATCACCTCGCCCTCCTGCCCATGATCGCCCCGACCGGGCTGCCCATGATCGCCGCCGGAGGAATCACCACGTCCGGCGACGTCCGGCGGGCGCTGTCCGCCGGGGCCGTCGCCGTACAGGCCGGGACGGCTTTCCTGCTGACCCCGGAGGCCGGAACCGGCGCGATCCACCGGATGGCATTATCGGATCCGTCATCGACCTCGGTGGTGACCAGGGCGTTCACCGGGCGTGCTGCGCGGGGGCTGCGTAACCGGTTCGTGGAAGAGCACGAGGACCAGGTGCCTGCGGCATATCCGGCGGTCAACCGGTTGACCGCTCCGCTGCGTGCGGCGTCGGCAGCCGAAGGCGATCTGGGTGGAGTGTCGGTCTGGGCCGGGGCCGGGTGGCGAGCGGCGACCGAAGAACCTGCGGCTCAAGTTGTTCGGCGGCTCGCTGCGGGGCGTGGTTGAAGGCGGTTCCGTCCGAGTGCGCGGCGGAGGAAGAGTCCGGTCTCCCGGACGACGTCGTCCAAGGGCGTGCCTCGTTCCAGGAGGGTCACTGCGCCGTGGATCGCACCTTCGGCGAGTCCGGTGACGGTGTCGACGTCCTGGATGCCGGCGTCCTCGACGATGTCCCGCAGGGGTCTTGCGATCTGCCGGTGCAATGCGCGGAGGCGTTCCCGACAGGGCTGGGGCAGGTCGCCCCCGGCGAAGAGAGAAGGGCGGTGTCCACGGCGGGCGGCGATCAAGCTGGTGCGGACGTAGGCGTCGATGCGGGCGTCGATGTCGTCGCCGGCGTGGGCGAGCGCTTCGTCGAGTTCGTGGCAGCATCCGTGGAGGAGTTCCTCGAAGGCTGCGGCGAGAAGGTCGCCAGCCGTGGGGAAGTACTGGTAGACGCTGGTGCGGGCCAGTCCGGTCATCTTGGCGACGGCGGCAGGGGTGAGCGAGGCCGGGCCGGATTCGACCAGCAGTGCGACGGCGTTGTCGACGACGGCGCGTCGCCTCATCGCACGGTGTTCGGCAACGGTGGGGGCCTGGATCTTCGGCATGGCGCTCTCCTGGCCTGGGCGATCCTCTCCTGAGGGAGTGTACGGAGGGCGGGCGGGTCGGCCGGTGTCGGCCCCGTCGGCGGGGTGTGCGACAGGCCGGTGTCGGCGGTCGGTGCGCAGTACTGTCGAAGTCTGGCTCCCGGACATGCCTGCCGGGCTGCCCCGACTCAGGAGGAGAGCCGGTGGAGAAATCTCTTCATGGTGATCGGCGCCTGGTGGTGCGCACGGATACGACGACGCGGGCTGCGTACACCTCGGATGCCGGGCTCTATCGGCGGTGGCCTACTGCGGTCGCCGAGCCCGGTTCGGTGTCGGAGGTGCGGGCTGCGGTGGCTGCGGCGCGGGAGCAGGGCTGGTCGGTGGTCCCCCGCGGCGGCGGCACGTCGGTGGCAGGTAACGCGGTATCCACGGGGATAGTGTTGGACCACAGCAGGTTCCACCGTCGGATCGTGGCGATCGACCCGGTGGCGCGGACGGCGCGTGTGGAGCCTGGTGTCGTGTGTGACACGCTGCGGGATGCGGCCCGTGTCCACGGTTTGACGTACGGCCCGGATCCGTCGACGCACAGTCGGGCGACGATCGGGGGGATGGTCGCGAACAATGCCTGCGGGTCTCATTCGGTGGCCTGGGGGACGTCGGCACAGAATCTGGTCACGGTACGGATGGTCCTGGCGGACGGGCGGGAGATCGCCGCCGGGCGAGGGTGGTGTTCGGACCCGGCGATCGAGGGCGCGCTCCGCGGGCTGGTCGCCGAGCACGAAGGGTTGATCCGCCGCGAGTTGGGCCGATTTCCTCGGCAGGTGTCGGGTTACGGATTGCACTATCTGCTGCCTGAGCACGGTTTCGACGTGGCGAAGGCCCTGGCCGGTAGCGAGGGAACCCTGGGAGTGTTCACCGAGCTGACGGTCGCGCTGGTCGAGCCGCCTGCGGCGACAGCTTTGCTCGTGTTGGCTTATGACGATCCTTTCGCAGCGGCTGCGGCGGCACCGGCGCTACGGGTTCCCGGGGTGTTGACCATTGAGGGGATGGGCGCAGACCTGTTGGCGGCGCTGCGCACCAGACCGGGCAGGCAGGACGCCGGTCGGGAGCTGCCTGCGGGGGGCGCCTGGTTGTACTGCGATGTCGCCGGGGTCGATCCGGAGTCTGCACAGGCTGCGGCCGAGGTCCTGCTGGCTGCGGCGACGGCCTGCCCGGACGATCCCGGGGATGATGTCCCGGACAGGGTGGGTGGCGCGGTCGCTCGGGGGGTCGTGGTGACCGACCCTGTGGCCTGCCGGGCGTTGTGGAAGATCAGGGAGGATGCGGCCGGGATCGCGACTCGCAGCGCGGACGGCGGTGAGGCCTGGCCCGGCTGGGAGGACTCGGCGGTCCCCCCGGAGAACCTGGGCGCTTATCTGCGTGATCTGTACGCCTTGATGGAACGGCAGGGGCTACGAGGCATCCCCTTCGGGCATTTCGGTGAAGGCTGCGTGCACGTCCGGATCGACTTCGATCTGGCCACTGCGGAAGGCGTCACCCGATACCGCGAGTTCATTGCTTCAGCGGCCGATCTGGTCACCGAGTACGGCGGTTCGGTCTCCGGGGAGCACGGGGACGGGCGGGCGCGGGGCGAGATGTTGGCCACCATGTACTCCCCGCAGATGTTGGCGCTCTTCCGAACCTTCAAGGCGGTCTTCGACCCGGACGGGGTGTTCAACCCGGGAGTGCTGGTCGATCCGGAGCCTCTCGACGAGGGCCTGCGCCCCGGGCCGGGGCTGCGCACTCACGACGTGACCACGGTGCATGCCCTGCACGGCGACGGCGGCAGTTTCGCGCGGGCGGTCACCCGGTGTGTCGGAGTGGGCCTGTGCCGGGATGCCTCCGGGGGGATGTGTCCTTCGTACCAGGCCACGAAGGACGAGGTGGCGTCCACCCGGGGGCGGGCGCGGGTACTCGCGGAGATGGTGCGCGGAGAACACGTGGACGGGTGGCGGTCTGCGGAGGTGCGGGAGGCCCTCGACCTGTGTCTGTCGTGCAAGGCGTGCGCCACCGAGTGTCCGGTGAATGTGGACATGGCGACGTACAAGTCGGAGTTCCTCCACCGTCATTACGCGGGGCGGGTGCGGCCGAGGGCGCATTACTCGATGGGGTGGCTGCCGGTGGTGTCCGCGGTGGTATCCGCGATTCCCGGTCTGGGTGCTGTCGGCGAGAAGGTGTTCTCGATGCGTCCGGTCGAACGGCTCGTCCTACGAGCGGCTGGTGTCGAACCGGGGCGACGCATGGTTTCCTTCGCGCCGATGTCCTTCGTGTCCTGGTGGCGAGGTCGCCGATCCACCGGGTCGGGTGTGTCCGGTGCCACCGGCTCCGGGGCGGCCCCAGTGGTGCTCTGGCCGGATACCTTCAACAACCATCACAGCCCGCAGGTCGCGATCGCGGCGGTCAGGGTGCTTGAAGCCTTGGGTCATGAGGTCGTCGTCCCGACGGCTCCGGTCTGTTGCGGCTTGACCTGGCATTCGACAGGCCAGCTCGACATGACCCGTCGGGTGTTGGGGCACACCTTGAACGTACTCGGCCCGCACCTGTCCGAGGGCAGACCGATCGTCGTGCTGGAACCCAGTTGTGCGGTGATGCTCGCCGAAGCTGCGGAGCTGTTCCCCGAGGACGCCCGCGCGGTCGCTCTGGGTTCGGCCGTGCACACCCTGGGTGAATTCGTCGACGTCCGTACCCGGGAGCGGGAAGCCGCCGGGCAGGGCTGGCCGTTCGCCACCTTGGCCCTGTCGGAACCGATGGTGACCCAGGTCCATTGCCATCAACGCGCCCGGCGTGGCTTCGACGCCGAACGGCGGGTGCTGCACCGACTGGGGGTGAAGATCGACGAGGTCGGTGCTGGTTGTTGCGGGTTGGCCGGCAATTGGGGTTTTGAGCCGGGGCATCTCGAGGTTTCCCGGGCCTGCGCCGAGCGGGAGCTGTTCCCCAAAGTACGCGCGCACGGCGGAGCGCAAGCCCTTGTCGCCGCGGACGGGTTCAGCTGCCGCACTCAGGTGGAGCAGGGCACGGGCGCGACCCCTCTGCATCTGGCCGAGCTGTTGTCCCGCGCCTTACCCCGTGGCGGTCATAACCATTCCCGGGGACGAGGCGTGGGCGCACCGCCGGAATAGGTCGCCTGTCGGGCGGTCTGTTCGGCGAGATCCCAGGCGAGCCTGGCGGCCCCGATCAGTGCCGCTCTGTGGCCGAGTTCGGCACGTCGCACCGGCAGTCCGGTCAGTTCCTCGACGAGGGTGGCTCGTAGGGCGGCCTCCATCGGTGACCACCAGCTCTGCCCGGCTTCGGGAACCGGCCCGCCGATCACGGCGATCTCGCAGTCGACCACATTGGCCAGGGCGCCGACGGTCGTGCCCAACGCTGATGCGCAGAAGTCGACCGTTTCCACGGCCACCGGTTCGCCTCGTTCTGCGGCGAAGATCACTCCTTGACCGGTGGGCAGGTGTCCGCCGCCGCGGCGTTCGTACTCGGCGCGGATCGCCGGACCGGATGCGACGGCTTCGACGTGGGATTCTTTACCGCAGGTGCAGGTCAGGCCGAGTGCTTGCGGGCTGATGGTGTGTCCGATCTGGCCTGCGACGCATCTGGCTCCCTGCCAGGGGCGTCCGTGGATGAGCAGGGAACCGTGCACCCCTGAGCCGACGCCGATGAAGACCGCGGTGTCCGCCCCGGCGGCGGCACCCTGCCAGGCTTCGCCGAGCGCATAGGTGTGCACGTCGGCGGCGGCGCGCACGGGCAGGTGTGCTTCTGCGGAGATCTTTACGGCCAGCTCTGTTCCGGCGTACCCGGTGAAATGGGTCGGTGCGGAGACGACCCGGCCGGAACGGTCGATCACTCCTTCGCTGCCGATCCCGACGGCCAGCGCGCGATGTTCCCGGGGCGCTGTGCTGCGGGTCTGTTCCACCAGGCGCAAGATTTGGGTGATGACGGCGTCGCCACCCCGCCGGGTGGCTGTGGCTGTCTGGTGCACGAGGCCGCCGCCGTCGCCGGGGACCAGGTTCCCGTCGTGGTCGACCAGCGCGGCTGAGATCGCGATGCCGTCGATGTGGACGGCAACGACCAGTTCACGCGCGGAACGTCCGGTCATGGGGTTGGCGCCGCCCCTGGAGTCCCGTCTTCCCGACGGGTGTCGATGAGGAAGCCTTGGGCGCGCAGCCGGTCGGTGAGGATGCTGCCGATGCCGGTGGCGGGGGTCAGCACCCCGGCCCTGTCCGGGAGCTGATCGCCCAGGGCGAGGGCGAGGGCTGCTTCACCGATCATGACCGCGGTACCGGTGTATCCGGGGTCCTTGCGAGCGCCGAAGCGGGTGATCCATGAGGCTCTGCCGGTGGTCGTCGCGTGGACCTCCAACATGAAACGTCCTTTGGCGAGGCAGGTCTCGCTGGGCCCGTTGCCCGGGTTGGGCAGGACGCGCTGCCAGAGGGCCCTGGTGGGGCCGCCGGACAGACCGCTCACGAGGGCGGCTTGTCCGGCGGCGAAGGCTCCGGCGCGGATGGCTCCCAACGGGCTCCTTCCGGTGGTGAGTGCTTCGTGGTAGCGGAAGGTACGCCCGTAGGACCAGTCGGTGAGGGCGTTGCTGCGCCGGACGATCTGGGCGTTGAAGCCGGAGAGCAGGTAGGGGGTCTCCCAGTGGGGGATGCTGCGGGCACGGCCGACGTGCATCCGGCTCCGGACGGTGCGGGGTTCGGGTTCGTCCTCGCGGGAGGGGCTCAGCGCGTAGGGGTCGGCGGCAAGTCGTGCTTTGGCCCGGTCTTCCTTCCGGACGCGGATGTCCTCGGCGAGGGAAGCAAGCGTGCCGCCGGAGGCACCACCACGTAGGTCACGCCAGTACGCGTCGACCTGGGCCAGACGGCCGTCGCCGGCCTGGTCGACGGCGAGTGCCGTGGTGAGGACGGCGAGGTCGGAAGGGACGGCGTCGGCGCCGCAACTGTGCACGATACGGGCACCGCTGTTGCGGGCGGCCTGGTCGAAGCAGTCGATGCTGTCGCGGACGAAGAGGACTTCGCCGGTGAGGTCGGTGTAGTGGGTGCCTGCGGTGGCGCAGGCACCGACGAGTCCGAGTCCTTGTCCACGGTAGGGGCCGACGGTGGAGATGACGACCTGGGTGCGCTGGGCGAGTTCTTTGAGGGAGGAAAGGTCTTCGGAGTCGGCGCGTAGCGCTGGCCAGGTGGTGGCTTCGCCTCCGAGCCAGCGGCGAACGGCTTCGATGCGGTTCAGGGATCGTCCGGCGAGGGCGATACGCAGGTCTCCGGGTGCATTCTGCAGGAGGTGCCGGGCGATGAGTCTGCCGACGTAGCCGGTTGCCCCGAAGAGGACGATGTCGTATTCGCGTTCGCGCATGGTGGTGACGCTACCGATGTCTTCGGGGTGAGGTGGCTTCTTCGGCAAGGTGTGCAGGACCGTTGTCGATCAGTGTCCGTACCGTGTCGTCGGCCGGTCGTCCGGGGCGTGTTCCTGGCCGTGCGGCGTGTCCATTCGACACGCCGTCGCAGGGCGAAAAGTGTCCGGTCCGAACTCTTCAGCGGCGGGTGGGTGAGGCCGATGGGGTGCCTGAGACCTCTTACCTCCCGCCCATCCTCGGACGTGAAGGATCACGATGGACATCGACACCGCCACCACCGCCACCGCAAGCAGCGCCGGCACTGTGATGAAGACGACCGTGACGAAGGTGCGTCCGCCCAGACATGTGCATCCGTCGTTGTTACCGGCGATGGCTGAACGGGACATGTTGACCGTGTTCGCTGCGGGGCAGGATGTTCCGCCTTTGGCGCCGAGGACGGTGCGGCTGGACGGTGAGCAGATCGTGCAGGTCGACGGGGTGTCTCCGGACGAGGATCTGTTCGTGATCCCGATTTCTTATCAGGGGGTGCTGCCGGAGGATGCCGGTGCGCACCTGGCGCGGGACATGTTCACCTTGTCGTTGGTGTCGTCGGCGCATCCGGGGAGTCGGGCTGTCCTGCTCTTCGCGTGCGAGGAGGCCCGTGATTCAGCGAAGGCTCTGGTGGGCGGGCTGGACCGACAAGGGGAGATCTCGTTGGAGGTCGTCGATCTGGGTGTGGAATGGCGTGAGCGGCTGGTGGAGAGCACCCGCCCTGCGGGAAGGCATCGCGCCGGCTGAGTGTGGTTCCCACGTCTCGTTCCGTCGTGGACGAGATGTGGGCGAGCATCACAGAGGGAGGGCTGCTCCAGGCGGCCCTCCCTCTGTGTGTGCGCTCTTGTGCCACTGAGACTTGTCGATCTTGTCGCCCTTCCTTATCCCTTTGGAAACGTTTTCAGAGTGTCGTGCAAACGTTTTCAGTGGGTCTTGGAAACGTTTTCAGATTCACTTCCCTGGGAGGCCATCGGCCAGGTCCGGCCGTTCCGTCCCGACAGGCTGGAAATGATACGGCTTGCGTCGATCCCTTGGAGTTCGACGTGGCGCATCTGTCGCCTTGTCACCGGAGTTGTTTGTGTACCCTGCGTAATCGTGGTGACGCCCATGATCAGTTGGCCTCCATAGTTCTTTCCCCTCAAGTGACTTCCGTGTCACTGTCGGCCCTCACCGACGGGGTTAACTTTACTGAAGCTTTGCAGTTAAAGTCACGAGTAAATGTCGACAATCGGTCGGACGACCTGACTGTTAAGACCCGTTCTCACTGTTTAAGTCGTGCTACCTGCGCAATCTCATGGGATGTTTGCGGCCCGTCGATCGATTTTTATGGAAAATTCACCTTGATCGCGAGCGCGTCCGGGCCGATTTTTCAGCCGGGGAGCCGATGCTCCGCACCTGCGGCGGCTCCTGGTTCATGCCGATATATCCGTTTGGGGAACAAAGGAACCGGGCGATACGTTGCCCCGTTCCGACGTCCCCCACCACCTCGAGGCCCTCCATGACCGTTTCTTCGTCGGCCTGGATCGCATCCATCGCGCTGATCGTCGCCCTGCTCGCCTACGACTTCTTCTTCCATGTCCGCAAAGCCCATACCCCGACTTTGCGGGAGGCAGCGACCTGGTCAGCGCTCTATGTCGGCATCGCCGTCCTGTTCGGCCTGGGACTCTTCGTGCTCGGCGGGCCACAGATGGGCACCGAGTACTTCGCCGGTTACATCACGGAGAAGGCGTTGTCGGTCGACAACCTCTTCGTCTTCCTCATCATCATGAGCAGTTTCCGGGTACCCAGCGCCGACCAGCAGAAAGTGCTGCTCTTCGGCATCGTCATCGCCTTGATCGCCCGGACGGCCTTCATCTTCGTCGGGGCTGCCATGATCGACCGCTTCGCCTGGGTCTTCTATCTCTTCGGAGTGATCCTGCTCGCCACCTCGGGGCACATGCTCGTCGGACATGACGAGAACGACGCCGACAATATGATCATCCGAATCGCCAAGAAATTCATCCATACAACTGATCATTACGATGGCGACCGACTTTTCACGACGGTCGACGGAAAACGCGTGATGACTCCGATGCTTCTCGTCATGGTGGCGATCGGTGGCACCGACATCATGTTCGCGCTGGATTCGATTCCGGCGATCTTCGGACTCACTCAATCCAGCTTCATCGTTTTCACCGCAACGGCTTTCTCACTGATGGGCCTTCGCCAGTTGTACTTCTTACTGGACGGTCTACTTGATCGTCTGATCTATTTGTCATGGGGTCTCGCCACGATCCTCGGCTTCATCGGCGTCAAACTGATCCTGCATGCCCTGCACGAGAACAATGTGCCGATCATCAACGACGGAAACCCCGTGAAGGTCGTAGAGATCTCGGTCGAGTTCTCCCTCGCGGTCATCATCGGTGTGCTCGCCCTCACGGTCATTGCTTCTCTGTTGAGCCCCCGCGGAAAAGCCGTCACCACGATCAACAACATCCGCCGCCATGTCGACCAATATCTCGACCTCGATTTCGAGAGCGATCAGGCTGTCCGCGAGAAGAACTACGAACGCCTGATGCAGGAGGAGGCCGCACTGCAGGAGCTGCCGGTGAAGTACCGTCGTCTCATCCGTGAAGAGCCTCAGCTGTTGGCCCGGCTGGCGGAAGCCCACGAGACGCACGACCGCTACCTCCAGCCGCAACCGGCGGAGGTCGAGAACCGGCAACCGCCGCCCGGAAAAGCCTAGGACGGAACTCGTGATCCCTTCCGAGACAGCGCTCCCCCAGACTGCGCCCACCTGCGCAGAGCCGATATCGCGGGGCCGCTCGGGCACATCGGCCAAGGCCTTCCTCGTGCTCGCCGCAGCCGCCCTGGTCCTCACCGGCTGCGGCGGGGACCAGGCCATCGCCCAGGACAAGGCCCGCAGCTCGCTCATCGAGCCGGGAGACATCCCCGGGCAGAACTGGTCCGCCGGGGAGCCGAACGAGGTCGCCCCCGAGCGGGAGGACACCTCCGTCGGTGAATTCCTCAACCAGTCCGAAGGAGTTTCCGAGGCCTGCCGAAAAGCTCTTTCCCAGTTCAACGCGCAACTCGGTAAACCATCGGCCTATGCCCAGCTCACTTTCTCCCAGCCATCGGACTCCGCTATCGGCGGTCGAGAACTGTCCGTGACCGTGCGTGGATATGAGGAGAATTTCCCGGAACTGCCCGACCCGCAGAAAGTGGTCTCCGCTTGCCCGTCCTTCGATCTCTCCCGGGATGATCAACAGTTGTCCGTGAAGCTCCGCAAACCCACATACGAGACCAAAGGTGCGTCAGCTTTGGGGATGGACATCGCCATGGGCACCGAGAAGATCTCCCTGGACCTGGTTCGGGTCGCCGAAGGCGGGAATCTGGTGACGCTCAGCCTGACCGGTGTCGACGAGAAGGCCAACAAAGAAGTACTCGAGAAAGTCCTCACGAAACAGCTGGAGAAAGTGAAGTCGAGCGTCCGCTGAACTCCCCCGGTCGGCAGCTCCCTGCCGACCGCCCCTGCATCCTGACGCCGCCCGGTCGGTGAGAACCGGTTCTCACCGACCGGGCGGCGTCGGCGTATCCATCCATATCCTGCCCAGGCCGAGGTGCGAACGTGAGAACGCCTGCCCACGAATCGGTCCGGCAGCCGCTTTTCCCCCGACACACTCCACCGATGCCGGACATCACGTGAACGGTATGCAAAATCAGTTGCCCCACCCCCCGGGTGATGAGGCAGGCTGAGAACCGACATATCGCGCACAGAAGCGCGCCCGCGGGGACACGTCCAGCACCGCTGTCGTCACCGCTCTCCGCAGACCGGGTTCACCGTCGAACCGCCCAGGGCTGCGACACCACCACTTCCACGATCGACGACACCTGCCCGGACGGCGCGCGCCCAGACCATCCGCGCCCCTCACCGAGGCCTCACCGCGAAAGACGAGGACATGAACGTCCACCTCATCCACATGACCCGGCATCTCCCGCTCCGCGACAGGGGCAGCGACCGCCCGCGCACCCGCAGCGCCGCCGAGATCAACCTCCAGGTCCGCCGCGTCGCCCGCAGCGCGCGCCTCCACGGCGACCAGCACTGATCCCCTCCCGAGGGTGGGCTCCCCGATGCCGGTGAGCCCACCCTCAGCTGGATCTCACGCCGCCGGATACAACTCCACCGGAACCTCGCCCAGAGCCCGCACCGTGACCGTCATCGTCGACAGATCGACCTGAGTGATGCTGTCCTGCGGCAACTCGTTCCAGCCCGACGTGTCCAGCCCCGCCGAAGCCACCACGAACGACCCGTCCTGGCCCAGCAGATAACGCATCGTGAAATACCGCTCGTCGTGCTCGTCGGGCAGCACCGACCCCGGCTGCTGATGGATCTCCCACAGCGGCAAAGGCGCAGCACTACTGCTGTTCACCACGACCATCTCGGAGGACGACATCGTCACACTGTTCAGGCTCGCCGCCGGATAAGCCGTACGGATCCGGGCGACCGCCGCCGCCACCGCATCCGTCAACGACATCCCCGCCGCCGTTCCCTCACGGACCAAGGCGAAGTACAGCTCCGAATCCGTGGTCCCCTCCACGCCCTCCATCGCCACCGGGCCCACCATGGCCCGCAACACCGGAGTCGGCGCGATCGACCCGTTGTGCGCGAACGCCAGACCGTCACCATGGAACGGGTGACTGTTCGTGGTCTGCACCGCCATCCGATCAGTGGCCAACCTCAGATGGAAGATCCGTGCCCGGGACAACGGTCGGTCCATCACCGTCCGCAACAGCTCGTCCTCATGACCGGGCAGAACCGTCCGCAGCCGGTGCACCACGCTCTCCCCGCTGCTTTCGTCGAGCCACGCCGTGCCCCACCCGTCGTCGTGCAACTGGGCCATCAACTGATACGTCCGGCACTGGCGCGCGCCGATCAGCTCTTCCACCGCAGCAGGTCTCGGGGCGGCATAAGCGAGCAGGCGGCACATGATCTCAGAACTCCTCGAACGGCGACAGCGGTCTCGACCCCTCTCATCGGCAGAGAAGGGCCCGTCGCCACTGTCCGAGCCGCAGTCGCTGCGCAAGGATGGACGATGATGCGGACAACGGCGACCCCGGGCGTCCGCACGCTCACCGACAGTGCCGACGACCGAGAGGGATTCATGTGAACCGTCAGGATGTTCTCGAACATGCGTTGGCCACCCTCGACGCCTACGGCTTCGCGGACCTGTCGATGCGGCGGCTGGCGACCTCCCTGGGCGTCCAGCCGGGGGCGATCTACTGGCACTTCGCGAACAAACAGTCGCTGCTGTCGGCCATCGCGGGGATCATCCTCGAGGACGTCTCCCGGATGCCGACCGGGCAGGGCTGGGCCGAGGACGTACGGCGGTGGGCCCAGACGCTGCGCTCTGCGCTGCTCGCCCATCGGGACGGCGCCGAACTGGTGGCCTCCGTGCTGGCGCTGCGCCCGCCTGAGCTCACCCCCTACGCGCCCTGCCTGACCGCGCTGACCGATGCCGGACTCGGCGAGGAAGAAGCGCACGCCGCGGCCTCCGCGCTGCTGCACTACGTCGTCGGGCACACCGTCGACACACAGAATCACGCCCAAGCCCGGGCGCTGGGCGTGAAAGGCGTCCTGGAGGACCCCGGAGCCGATGAGACGGCCGTCGGACGATTCCGGTACGGACTGGAGTTGTTCCTGGTCGGGCTCCATGCCCGCGTGCCGTGACCTCAGTTCTCCCGCACTGGTCCTCCGCAGAGTTACTGTGGAAGGACCAGACTTTCGGAGGGCCAGCCGTATGGATCCGATCAGGCTCGTCGTGTCCCCACGCCATGCGACGGACAACGGACGTCGTCGTGCCCCCGACGGGCCCGGGAGCGGGACAGACCCGGCCCCGAGCACCCCGGACGGTGACGCCGGCGGATCCTTTCGCTCGGCGGACAGGTCCGGTGGTCACGCCGGGCTGCCGACCCGCCGCACCCTGCCCGACCGGAGACTGACCGCCATCGGCGCCTGGTGTCTCCTGGAGGACTTCGGTGATCCCTCCACACGGCCCACCCTCCTGGAGACCGTGGCCTACCCCGAAGCAGGTATCCAGTCGGTGACCTGGCCGATCGACGGGCTCATTCGTCGCCAGGACAGTCTGGGCACCGACGTCGTGATGCGGCATGGCACGGTGTGCATCGGCACCGCCGGTTCCGGGATCACCGTCGCCGAGAGCGGCGTCGACGACCCCCGCGGTGGACGGCACGCCCGCCGTTTCCTGCACGGGGTGCGCCTGGCTGCCGCGCTCCCCCCGCAGGCCCGCGGTATCGAACCGGGCTGCCAGGAGATCACCGATCCGCCCCGCTTGAACACCCCGACCATGCGGGCGACCGTCCTCGTCGGCTCCCTGGCCGGACCGCACTCGGAGGTCCGTTCCCCCGCCGAGGTCCACACCCCGCTGACCGCCGCCGACATCACGCTGACCACTGGTACCGAACGGCTCACCCTCGACCCCTTGCAAGAGCACGGTGTGCTCCTCATCGACGGAGAAGTCTCGGTCAACCGCACCCCTATCCGGGTCGGTGACCTGGCCTATGTGCCGGTCGGTCGGGAGCAGGTCGACCTGGCCACCCACGCCGGGTGTCGGGTCATCCTGCTGGGCGGCACCCCCTTCGACCACGAGTTCATCCTCTGGTGGAATATCGTCGCCGGTTCGCACGACGAGATCGTTGCCGCGCGGGAGTCCTGGCAGGCCGACGACGGGCACTTCGGTCGGGCTCCGCTGGGCGCGGTGCGCGCTGTCGCACCGCCGATCCCCCCGGTGCGTCTTCGCCCGCGCCGGGGCTCGTTACGCCATCGCGGATGAAGGGAACCTCCGGACACGTGAGAATAGGGGTATGAGCGAAGAACTCCTCCCGCCGCCGCCCGTCACCCTGACCATCGCCGGATCCGAGGCCACCGGTGGTGCCGGTGCGCAAGCCGACCTGAAGACCTTCCAGCAGCTCGGCACCTACGGCATGGTCGCGCTCACCTGCATCGTCTCCTTCGACCCGAAGGCCGGCTGGGGGCACCGTTTCGTCCCTGTCGACCCGCAGGTCATCGCCGACCAGTTGGAAGCCCAGTTCGCCTGCTACGACGTTCGCACCGTGAAGATCGGCATGCTGGGCACCCCCGCCACCATCGACACCGTGGCCGCTGCTCTGCGATCGGCCGACACCACGCAGGTCGTCCTCGACCCGGTCCTGATCTGTAAGGGACAGGAGCCCGGAGCAGCGCTGGACACCGACAATGCGCTCAAGGAGCAGATCCTGCCGCTGGCAACCTTCGTCACCCCGAACCAGTTCGAAGCGATGAGCCTGTCCGGGATGGACGCCATCGACTCCGAGGAGCAGCTGGTCGAAGCCGCGAAGCGTATTCACGACACCAGCGGAGCCATCGTCCTCGCCAAGGGCGGAGTACGCCTGGCCGGGCCGGACGCCGTCGACGTCTTCTACGACGGACAGACCCTCGAGGTCCTGCGCGCCCCGAAGATCGGCGAGGTCGCCGTCTCCGGCGCCGGATGCACCCTGGCTGCGGCGGTCACCGCCGAACTCGCCAAGGGCGCCGAACCGTTGGCGGCCGCTCGCACGGCGAAGGAGTTCGTCACCCGCGGTATCCGCGGACGGGTCGCCAGTCGTGCCCCCTTCGACGCCCTATGGCAAGGACGAGGATGAAAGACCTGTTGCGGCTGCTGCGTTCGGCGCAGCAGCTGCGGCCGTACTACCTGGCGATCGCGGTCACCTCGATTCTGACCGCGGGCACCGCGCTGGTGGTGCCCTTCCTGGTGAAAGCGGCGACGGACGTGGTCGTGGCCCAGGTAGGTTCGGCGCCGGGGTCAACCGAGGACGCCGTCCGTCGCATCGTCTGGGTCGCCTTGGCGCTGTTGGCGGTGGACATCACCCATTCGCTGATCACGAATGTGGGCGGCTATCTCGGAGACGTCATGTCCGCCCGGCTGCGGGCCATCATGTCGCAGCGGTACTTCGAGCATCTGCTCTCCCTGCCGCAGAGCTACTTCGACGATGAAATGACCGGGAAGATCATCAACCGGTTGAACCGTTCGATCACGGAGACCTCGCACTTCCTCCAGGTGTTCGCGAACAGTTTCTGCCCGATGCTGTTGACCGTCGTGGCCGTCGTCGGCATCAGCGGCTACTACGCCTGGCCCCTGGCGCTCCTGTTGTTGATCCTCTTCCCGGTGTTCATGTGGTTGACCACCTTGACGAGCAGCCGGTGGCAGAAGCTGGAAGCCGAGAAGAACACTGTCGTCGACGAGGCCGGCGGCCGGTTCGCCGAGGTCGTCGGCCAGATCAAGGTGGTGCGCAGCTTCCGTCAGGAAGAACGGGAACTCGACAGTTTCGGCCGGGCCTTCCGCACCACCGTCGGTCTGACCCGCACCCAGTCGCGGTACTGGCATGTGATGGACGCTTCCCGGCATGGCGCGGTCAATCTGATCTTCTTCGGGATCTACGCGGTGATCTTCGTACGCACCGTGCAGGGGGCTTTCACGCTGGGCGTGATGGTGTTGCTCATCCAGCTGGTCAACATGGCCCGGCAACCGGTGATGATGATGAGCTACCTGGTCGACACCGGTCAGCGGGCTCTGGCGGGGACCCGGTCGTACTTCGAGGTGATGGATCTTCCTGCCGACCGGCCGAGTCTGCCGGTCCCGGCGGCTGAGGTCGACGCGCAGCATGCGCCCACGATCTCCTTCGAGGGGGTCTGCTTCAGTTATGGCGACGAAGCCGACGTCCTGCGTGAGATCACCTTCTCGGTGCGCGCCGGGGAGCGGGTCGCGCTCGTCGGTGAGAGCGGCGGCGGCAAGTCCACCTTGGTCAGTCTGCTGCTGGGCTTCTACCGTCCGCAGCAGGGCCGGATCCTCGTCGGGGACACCGATGTGGCCGCCTCGCCGCCGGAGTCGGTCCGCGAGCAGGTCGGGGTGGTCTTCCAGGATCCGTCGCTCTTCTCCGGGACCGTCCGGGAGAACATCGCCTACGGACGCCCGGGTGCCACGGACGACGTCGTCCTGGACGCGGCCAGGCGGGCCCACGCCCACACCTTCGTCGAGTCCTTCCGTGACGGCTATGACACCGTCATCGGGGAGCGTGGGGTGAAGCTGTCCGGCGGGCAGAAACAGCGCATCGCCGTGGCCCGGGCCATCGTCAAGGACGCCCCGGTCCTCGTGCTGGACGAGGCCACCAGCTCTTTGGACGGCAAGTCCGAGCGGCTGGTGCAGGCCGGGCTCGACTCGCTGATGACCGGTCGCACCACGATCATCATCGCCCACCGGCTGGCCACGATCTCCTCGGTCGACCGGATCGTCACGCTCCGCGACGGGAGGGTCGACGAATTCGGTACGCCGGCCGAACTCGCCGCGAGCGGCGGGATCTACGCGGAGCTGCTCGCCCTCCAGGCCAAGAGCAGCAAACGCGACCGGAAACGCCTGGCGGCCTATGACATCACCGGATGAGCCGATGACATCCTGGTGCACATGTCCTCCTCCGACCAGTTGACCACGACCACCGCCCCGACCTTCCCGGACGTCCTGCCGATCGACGAGCGAATCCCGCTGACGGAGTTCGACGACGACCCGGTGGATGTCGTCTCCACGGCCATCGACCACGGGGAGATCACCCTGCCGGAGAGACTGGTGCTCACGTTGGCCGGAGAGGTCACCCCGCGGTGGGCGCAGGAGCACGGTTTTCAGGAGGTCTACGCCTTCGAGACGATCACGATGACCTTCCCGGTGTGGGTCGGGGAACATCGCGGGGCGCAGATCGCCTTGGCCGAGGTGCCGATGGGTGCGGCGGCTGCGGTGGCCGTGGCCGACGATTTCTTCCGGCGCGGGGTGCGGGCCGTGGTGACGACCGGGTCGTGCGGTGCTTTGGTCCCGGCACCGGCCGGGGCCTTCTACATCCCGACGAAGGCGCTGCGGGACGAGGGCGCTTCGTACCACTACCAGCCGGCGTCCCGGTGGATCGATCTGGACGAGGACATGGTCCAGGTCTGTGTCGAGGCGGTCGCTGCTGCCGGGCATCCGTACGTGTTGACTCCGGTGTGGACCACCGACGGGCTCTTCCGGGAGACCCGGGGGAAGATCGCTGCCCGGGTCGCCGAGGGCTGCCAGGTGGTCGACATGGAGTGCTCCGCATTGACTGCTTGCGCCCGGTTCCGCGGGATCCGTTTCGGGCAGATCGTGTACACCGCAGACTCGTTGGCCGACGAGGTTCATGATCCCCGCGATTGGGGGAAGGCCTTCCGCTCCCTGGCCATCGACCTGGCCGCCGACGCCGTCGCCCGCGTCCCCTCCTTGACGTGAAGGTCCCCTCCATAACGTGAAGGTCCCCTCCAAACACTGTGGACCTGAGCACCGTGTTCGGTGCTCAGGTCCACGTTATGGAGGATGAGAGTGGTCAGACGCGGAATCTACTGACGAGGGATTGGAGTTCTGCCGCACGGCCGGCGAGTTCGTGAGCGGCCTGGGCGGTGTTGGCGGCCCCTGCCGTGGAGTCGCTGGCCGCCCGCGCCGCATCGGACACATTGCCGGCGATGCTGCTGGCCCCGGCTGCTGCATCGGTCACATTCCGGCTCATCTCGTTGGTGGTCGCGGTCTGCTCCTCCACCGCCGACGCAATCGTCGACTGCGTATCATTGATCTGCGCAATAATCGACGAAATCTCCGAAATCGCCGCCACCGCAGCCTGCGTATCCACCTGAATCGCCTCCACCCGATGCGCAATATCCTCCGTCGCCTTCGACGTCTCCTGCGCCAAATCCTTCACCTCATTCGCCACCACAGCGAACCCCTTACCCGCCTCCCCCGCACGAGCAGCCTCAATCGTCGCATTCAACGCCAACAAATTCGTCTGCTCCGCAATCGACGTAATCGTCTTGATCACCTCACCGATCTCCGCCGAACTCTCCCCCAACTTCGCCACCGTCGCATTCGTCTGATCCGCCACCGCCACCGCCGACGCCGCCACCCCCGCAGCATCCTGAGCATTCTTCGCGATCTCCCGAATCGACGCCGTCATCTCCTCCGTCCCCGCCGCCACCGTCTGCACGTTACGAGAAACGTCTTCAGCCGAATTAGTCACGATGGCAAGCTGACTCGACGAGTGCTCAGCGCTGGACCCGACCTGGGCGGAGACTGCGGAAAGCTCCTCGGAGGCTGCCGCGACCGCCTGGGAGGCGTCGGCCACCTGGGAGACGATGCCCTGCATGGACCGCCGGGTCCGCTCACCGGCCTGAGCCATCCGTCCGATCTCGTCCCCGCTGAGGATCTCCGGCTCGACGGTCAGGTCGCCGTCGCCCATCGCCTGCAGGGTGCGCTGGAGGGAGGCCACCGAACGCAGCACCATCCGGGAGGTCAGCCACGCGACGAAGCCGATGCCGAGGATGCCGATGAGGATGGTGATCGCGCTGACGGTCAAGGCGGTGACCCGGCTGGTCTCCTGGGAGGCCAAGGCCTGCTGCACCCGGAGGTCAGCCGTCTTCTGCATGTCCGCGCCGTCCTTAGCGACCTTGTCGAGGACGGCGTTCTCCTGGGCGATGACGATATCGTCACCGGCGGCGAGACCGGCGGCCGTTCCCGTCTTGTACTGCACCACGGCTTTGTCGTCGAGTGCCTGGTACTCGGCGAAGTCGTCCCCGATCTTCTTCCAGAGCCGCTTGCCCTCTTCGGTGCGGGCACCGATGTCCCCGTCGAGGGTCTTCTTCACGGCGGCAGAACGCTCGGCGAATTCCTTACGGTTCGTGGAGCTGGGGTCGACGGCTTTCGGCCCACCGACGATGTGCGCGTCCAGGGCGTAGGCGTTCTGGTAGTTGTTGACATCACTGATCTTCCACAGGACGTTGGTGACCCGCTCGTAGAGGTCCTTCGCCGTGGCCACTTCTTTACTGGCCGCTTGCGCATTGCCCAGCGACCAGATGTTCACGCCGCCGAGCAGGAGCGCGGTGATCACGCCGATGGCTCCCACCGAGAGGATCTTCGCGCGCAGGGAGAGCCTGCCGAACCAGCTGTGCCCCGTTCCCCCACCTGTATCAGCCGAAGAAGCGGAGGTCTGCTGACCAGGGAGAGCGGTGATTTCTTGGGACATGGCCACCTACTTGGCTACTGGAGCTGGGTCGCCCCTTCAATCGGCGGATCCACTCACAGTTCAAGCGATTCCGAACTGCCACTTATCGATTTCACCTGCTGGCAACGCTTTTCATTGACCGATAGGTCGCTTTCGCCCCGCACTGCGCCCTAATGTATGCGCCATGATGCATGTCGCTGCCTATGCCGCCCCCGCCGCAGGCGCCCCGCTGGAGAAGATCACCATCGCCCGCCGCGAAGTACGCGCCACGGACGTCCGGATCGAGATCACCTACGCCGGTATCTGCCACTCCGACATCCACACCGTCCGTGACGAGTGGGGCCCGCAGAGCTACCCTCTCGCCCCCGGGCACGAGATCGTCGGCACCGTCACCGAAGTCGGCCCCGACGTCGAGAAATTCGCCGTCGGTGACATCGTCGGTGTCGGCTGCATGGTCGATTCCTGCCGTGACTGCGCGGCCTGCGAGGAGGGCCTCGAACAGTACTGCCTGAACGGCAATATCGGCACCTACGGAAGCAAGGGCTACGACGGCGAGATCACCCAGGGCGGCTACTCCACGCACATCGTCGTGGAGGAACGCTTCGTCGTCCGCATCCCCGAGCCCTTCCACGGCGACCGGTTGGCCGCAGCGACCCCGCTGCTCTGCGCCGGGATCACCCTGTTCAGCCCGCTGAAGCACTGGGGAGTCGGCCCCGGCACGAAGGTTGCCGTCATCGGGATGGGCGGGCTCGGCCACGTCGGCGTGAAGATCGCCGCCGCCATGGGCGCCGAGGTCACTGTCCTCTCCCACAGCCTGAACAAGAAGGACGACGGCCTGCGCTTCGGCGCGAAGAACTATGTCGCCACCACCGACCGTGACGCGATGAAAGCGCTACGTGGCAGCTTCGACCTGATCATCAACACGGTCTCGGTGAACCTGCCGATGGACGACTACCTGGCCCTGCTCCGCTACGACGGCACCCTCGTCGAGCTGGGCGCTCCCAGCAAACCCCTTGAAGTAGCAGGTTTCTCACTGATCGTCGCCCGCAAGTCCCTGGCCGGGTCCTGCATCGGCGGGATGCCCGAGACCCAGGAGATGCTGAACTTCTGCGCCGAACACGACATCGTCTGCGAGATCGAACAGATCAACGCCGATTACATCAACGAAGCCTACGAACGGGTCGTGAACTCCGACGTGCGCTACCGCTTCGTCATCGACGCGAAGACCTTCTGAGCCGCAGCTCACCGCTCGGCCATACGGCAGGGGTGGTGCCACCGGGCTTCCGATGGCACCACCCCTGCCGTGCTGAACAGGGCCTGTTCATTGGTCACCAGGTCACGTCCGTCGTATTTGGGACATGGTCCTGGAGTGTGCGGACTCGATCGATGCGGCGGCCGATGGGGGTCGGGCGGCGCTGATGCTGGTGGCACCCGCGCTGTGCAGAAGGTTCAGTGTCGTATTACTAGTGCGGCGCGTCGTTAGTTCCTAAACGGTTAGGTTGTTGGGATGATGGGGTATGGCGAATCGACCTGCCCCGGCTCTGGTGTTGCGTGAGGGTAACCGTGAGGAGCTGTTGCGCTGGACGCGTTCGACGACGATGCAGGCGGGTCTGGTGATGCGGGCCAGGATCGTGCTGGCCGCGGCAGCGGGCGCGGCGAACGAACACATCGCCGCGCAGGAGAGCACGACCCGCACGACGGTCATCAAGTGGCGGGCCAGGTACCAGGACAAGGGGCTGGGCGGGCTGGTCGATGAGCCGCGCTCGGGCCGGCCCCGGCAGGTGGATCACCGGGACGTGGTCGCGGCTACGTTGAGGCCGCCGCCGAAGAAGTACGGGGTGACGCACTGGTCGAGCCGGTTGCTGGCCGCCCACCTGGGGATTGGGGACGCGACGGTGGCGCGGGCGTGGCGGGAGTACGGGGTCCAGCCGTGGCGGGCCGAGACGTTCAAGTTCTCCACCGATCCCGAGCTGGTGGCCAAGGTCACCGGCGTGGTCGGGCTCTACCTTGACCCGCCGGAGAACGCGATCGTGCTCTGCGTGGACGAGAAGTCCCAGATCCAGGCACTCGACCGGACCGCGCCGATGCTGCCCATGCAGCCGGGCCTACCGGCCCGCCGGACCCACGACTACAAGAGGCACGGCACCACCACGTTGTTCGCGGCGCTGGAGATCGCCACCGGCAAGGTCACCGGCGCGTGCAAGCCACGGCATCGGCACACCGAGTTCCTCGCGTTCCTGAAACAGGTCGCCCGCGCCTACCCCGAGCGCGAGCTGCACCTGGTCATGGACAGCTTCCCCCGCGAGCGGGAGGTGCCCCCAGCCACCCACAAGAAGACCGAGGTCAAGGCCTGGTTGGCCAAGAACCCTCGCATCCACATCCACCACACCCCGACCTGCGGGTCCTGGCTCAACCTGGTCGAGGTCTGGTTCTCCGTCATCGAACGCCAGGCCATCCACCGCGGGTCGTTCGGCTCCGTTAAAGAGCTCAATGCCAAGATCCGCGCCTTCATCGACGGTTGGAACGAGCGGTGCCACCCCTTCGTGTGGACCAAGACCACCGACGAGATCCTCAAGAAAGCCAACCGTCAAACAACTTCAAACACGGGCCACTAGAGACTCCCACAGAACCGATGGATTAAGCCCTAAACCAATCCTAGAACGACATCAGGAGCACCCGTGAGCAAGCGGAGGACTGGGGTATGCCCATATGAAGGCGATTCACTACCATCTGTTCCAGGATGTCTACGAGTGGGCTGGTCAGGAGCGGACAGCCCCGGTGGGGCAGTGGATGGTCAAGGACGGGCATGCGTATTACCCCGCCGGAGAGCCTTTGCAGGCTGCCGCGCGGCAGGAGTACGCCAAGCTCGCGGACAAGGGGTTGCTGCGTGGTCTGGAGCGGGAGGATTTCGTGGGGGAGCTTGCCGAGAGCCGGGGTGAGTTGAACGTGGCGCGTAGCTTCCGGGAGGGCAATACGCGATCCCAGTTCGTGTTCTTCGCTCAGCTGTCCGAGCAGGCTGGATACCGCTTGGATACGGCTGTGTTCGCGCCGGGATCTCCGTTGCGGGAGGAGTTCGTCCAGGCACGGTTCCATGGTCAGGACACCGGGAGGAATGATCAGTTGGCTACGGTCCTGGGGAAAGCCATTACTCAGGTCAGTCAGACCGGTCCCCGGCAAGACCCTGGACCTCAGCGGGGTTTGGCTGCGCGAGCGGCGAGTTTCCCGAAGGCGGGTACGCGGGTGACTCGACCGAAAGAAGCCCCGACCGCGCAGCGGGATACGTCTTACCGGTCCGGGCAGGGGTATGGGCTGCCTGAGCGGGGACAGGGGCGTCGGCGTTGACCACGGTGGGTTATGCCCGGGTGTCGGTTGGATCGGTTGGGTCGCTCGGAGCGGGTTCTGGTCGAGACCTTGCACGAGCTGGGGCAGCGGGGAATCGATGTGCGCAGCCTGAGGGAACCGGTCATCGACACCACGGCGATGTCGGGACAGGTGGTGTTGGAGTTCGTAGCGATCCTGGCCCGGGCAAGACGAGAGCTGACTGGGGAACGTACCGTCCAAGGGCTGGCCCAAGCCCGGCGTGGTGGGCGCAAGCTGGGTCGCCCGTCGGCGTTGAGCCAAGACCAGGTGGCCCAGGCCCGACTACGGCGCGCCGGCGGAGAGAGCATCGCAAAGATCGCTGAAGACTTCGGAGTGGGTGCCTCGACGGTTTCTCGGACGCTACGGGTAACCTCCACCACATAGAAAACCACCCGCAGAAGCGTGCGTCTCCTCTGCGCTACCGATCTGAAGCAGGGCCATGTCAAGACGGGTAAGGCAACGGCTAGGAGCCGCCTTGCTGGCTCCGGTTCATCGCATTGGTCTTGTGCGTACGAAGGAGATCACGGGCCGCTCCCAGCCCCCGCCGTTCAGGGCCGTCTCTGCCGTCGTCACCTTCCCCACCAGGCGCTTTGAACTTGGCATGGTCATAAATTTCTCCCAAAAGGTCATAGGCCAGGTTCGCGCGTTCGGCCTCAGAGGTGCCGTCAAGCAGAGCCTTCAGCTGGCTGATAAGGGCTTTTTGTTGATCCTGCATGCGTTCTCCTCTTCGTACTGATGATGTTGTCAGCTTAGATGAGGTCGGGTTGCTCAAGCGAGAGCCAAGCGCACATAACTACTTATGACGAATCAGCGGGAATTCCTCGGGCAGGGGATGACTGCCTCGACGTGGAGTCCTTGAGCTGGGGCGTCTGACCAGAAAATCTTTCAGGGGTACTGGTCGGGGAGGTAGTTCTTGAACTGTGGCCCTTACCCCGGTGACCAGGGTCATCGAAGATGCCCTTGACGAGCTCAGTGACCCTCTGGCAGGTGGCCAGATCAGTTTGTTTCCGAGGCGTCCAGCTGTTCCCGCACGATCTGGAAGTACATCCAGTTCACGCGGAACGCCGGGCATGGCGAACGGTCGGGCTGGGTGCTGCCTCACTCAGGAGGCCGCGTAGCTCTTCGCAGGTCTCGTACTCGCGTTGCGCATCGGTCACGAACTGCCCTGGCTTGAGAACCACGGTCCCGTCCGGTAGCTCGGTCTTGAGGAAGTACTGGTTCTTGCGACCCGACAGAGCGACCCGCCCCCGGGAGTCAGTTTGGACGATCTCGCACATGCCACCACGCTGCCCATCTGCCCATTATGGGCAACTATTTAGAGGGCCTCATCGAGGGAATTTTTTCAGCAGTAGATTAATAGGCTTTAAAAGCACCTGTCTTAATTGCTTTAAACACTAGGGTGCGGTGTTCGAATGATTAAATGCGAACACCGCACCCTAACGGCCTAGGACCTATTGGCCGCCCTGGATATAGGGCCTCGAACTAGAAGAACACTTATAAGAACGATGGCCAATAAGTATGTGATCGAGATGATGCTCCATCCTTCATTGTCCAATGATCTTGGGAAATCAAAGAAGGCAAACCTGACGCACATTATGAGTCCAATAATCCTGATGACCCACTGGATAGGTGTGTAGGTTTTGGAGCTGTTCATGCTTCCTCCTGTTTTACCAGCCTAGTACCGCAGTGGCTGCGCCAGACGCACAGCTGACGGCAAGTCCCCAACCCACCTTGCCACCAAGCCACTTGACGAAGGCCCAGTAGCTAACGCGTTTTTCAAGGATACTCAATACGGCATCGAAGCCGACCACGCCGGAAACGCAGCCTACGACGGACTTTGCAAACGCCCGAGCTGCGCCTTTGAGCCAGTCAGCTGGGCCACGGAGAGACATCAATTCGGCAGACTCCTCGCCTGAGAGTGTGCTGAGGCTCCAGGTCTCCACCAGATTCCCCTTGGCGTCGTAGGCAACCAGATCCGCGTTGGGCTTGGTGTGCAAGGTGACTGCACTTGCCGGAAGTGGGCTGTGGCCGGTTTTCTGAAGGAAATCAGAAAGCTTAACTCTCATGGAATCATCGAGAGTTTCAACGATATTGCCAGCCTTATTCTTGTCAAGGCTTGCAGTGTAAGTCTCGCCGCAATCTACGCTCACGCTTTGTGAAGCCGTGATCGCGCTAGGACTGTTAGCTTCAGCTGCATGAATTGGGCCAACTGATCCAAAGATCATTGCAATAGAGATAAGCCCGGATGTAACCAGCGTGGAGCGCCTAAGGCTCACGTTAAACCACTCCTTTGTGATCTGGGTACGGGAGCAGTCCGTGCGTGCCCCCGGCGGCCTAAGCCGTGAGTGAAGTTATCTTCTTTTTCGTCTGTATGCAATGAGTCGTTCAGGCGTGTCTCGTATGAATTTTTGCGGGCGCAAGTAAACGTGCTTCCGATGACATGGATGGGATCGTGAATGATAAAACTTTAAGACATGAATTAATGATCTAACTTACGCATATATGTTTTAACATGGCGTATTGAGGTATACCCCAGTCCCTCGCTTACTCCTGGATGCTCCTGATGTTGTTCTAGGGTGGGTTGAGGGCTTAATCCATCGGTTCTGTGGGAGTCTCTAAGGATTCATAGGCTCAGGAGAGGGCGAGAGGGAGCGGCATGGTGTCTTCTGGGGTGCGGGTGGGGTATGCGCGGATCTCGACGATCGATCAGAATCCGGATCGGCAGGTGGCCGCGTTGAAGGCTGAAGGTATCGAGCGGGTGTGGATCGATCGGGCTTCGGGGAAGAATCTTGGTGGCTGTCCGGAGCTGGCTGCGTTGTTGGGGTGGGTGCGTGAGGGTGACGAGGTCGTGGTTGCCAGTCTGGATCGGTTGGGTCGGTCGTTGTCGGATCTGCTGGCGTTGGTCGATGAGCTGACGGGGCGTGGGGTGCGGGTCACGGTGTTGTCCCCGCGGTTGTCGTTGAGTCAGGACGCGGGGGATGCGGCCGGGCGGCTTCAGCTGGGGTTGCTCGGTGCGGTTGCGGAGTTCGAGCGGGCGTTGATTCGGGAGCGTCAGCGTGAGGGCATTGAGGCTGCTCGGGCTCGGGGTGCGTACAAGGGGCGTAAGCCCACGGACCCGGCCAAGTTGGAGCAGGCCCGGGCGTTGGTGGCGGCGGGAGTTCCTGTGGCTCAAGCTGCTCGCCGGGTCGGGGTAGATCGTTCTGTGCTGGTCCGGGCTGGTATCCGTGCTGTTCGGTCATGCCGGGTCGCTCCCCCGCCAGTGTCGAGCCCGCCACCGCCGGCACAGTCGGTACGGCTCGTGGCCCCGGTGATTCTCCCAGAATCACCGGCCAGTCCCCCGCCGGTGCCATGTAGGCCGGACACAGTTCTGTTCTCTGGGTAGAGGACTAGCCCGGAGATTTCGTGGTGTTGAGCGTGCCGTGACATGAGAAGTGCCCTTGACCTGCAAGGATGTTGATTTCGACGTCAGTATCCGCAGGATCAGAAGGGCACTTCCCAGGTGAGTAAGCGTAGCGGGCTCTACCCCCATGTCCGGGTCGACACCGCGGCGGTGCCAGCGGTCGCTCAGGCCGGTGGGGTCCTGTTGACAAAGACGGCGCGCGTATCGGGTCTGGACCGGGCGTTGAGTCAGGCACTGCTTCCGTGGCGGAAGCCGTTGGCCAGGCACGACCCGGCTAAGGTCCTGCTGGATCTGGGGATGTCACTGGCGTTGGGTGGGGACACCTGCCGGGACGCGGCCCTGTTGCGGGCCGAACCGGGGGTGTACGGGCCGGTCGCCTCAGACGCCACGATCTGCCGCACCATCGCCGCGCTGGCCGCCGACGTGGCTAGGGTCGAGAAGGCCGTTGCAGGTGCGCGGGCGGTAGCTCGCGCCCATGTGTGGGCGCTGGCCGGGCGGCACGCCCCGAACCACGGCATCGACGCCGCGAATCCGCTGGTCATCGACCTGGACGCCACGTTGGTGAGGGCCCACTCCGAGAAGGAGCAGGCCGCGCCAACCTTTAAACGTGGCTACGGGTTCCACCCACTGTGCGCCTTCGTCGACCACGGTCCCAAGGGGAGCGGGGAGGCGTTGGCGATGTTGCTGCGCCCGGGGAACGCCGGCTCGAACACGGCCGCCGACCATGAACATGTCATCAAGGCGGTCCTGGCCGCACTGCCCGACACCGATGCGTCCCGGCCTGGCAGGAAGGTGTTGATCCGCACTGACGGCGCCGGGGGCACTCGGAAGCTGTTGGGGTTCCTGCACCGCCGCGGCCTGTCGTACTCCATCGGCTGGACCCTGCCCGCGAACACCCCCGAGTTGTACAACCTGATTCCCGAGCAGGTGTGGCAGGGCGCGTACAACGCCGACGGCGCCGTACGCGAGGGTGCTGACGTAGCCGAGTTCACCGACCTGCTCACCGGCGCCGGCAAGCTGAAAGGCTACCCACCGGGGATGCGGATCATCGTGCGCCGGGAACGGCCCCACCCCGGCGCGCAACTGCGCTTCGATGACGTCGCCGGCTACCGGTTGACCGCGTTCGTCACCAACACCACCCGCGGGCAACTGGCTGACCTGGAGCTGCGCCACCGCCGCCGGGCCCGCTGCGAAGACCGCATCCGGATCGCCAAAGACACCGGCTTGACCAACCTGCCCCTGCAAGGCTTCGCGCAGAACCGCGTCTGGCTCCTGATCGTGCAGCTCGCGAACGATCTCCTGGCGTGGATGGCCATGCTCGCCCTGACCGGGCACGACGCGCGCCGGTGGGAACCCAAGACCCTGCGCCACCGCCTGTTCACCATCGCCGCCACCCTCGCGCGCACCGCCCGGCAACGGGTCCTCCACATCAAGAACACCGCCCCATGGGCCGGGCTGTTCACCACCGCGTGGACCAACCTGAGCGCACTGTCACCGCCTTGACCAGCGCACTCAACCAACCCCTACCAACCCCGAGACACCCTCGTTCGTGGAAAACGACGCCCACCGGCAGCGACATCCCGGCCACTGTCGTACCCACCTGCCAGAATTCACCCCACAACAACGGCAACGGCGCCGACTACACCGACGCCGCGCCCTGATGAAACATCCGGGCTAAATTACATGAGAATCACTCGGCGTAGATATGGACCCTTTTCCTCACCTACGCCAAGTGATTTAGCGAGCGTTATTCGTGATCATTTGGATCCAAATGATCACATCATCGCCACATTCTCTTCCCATGAGGAAACTCAGCCCGGCCTCACTTCAAGTTCCTTATTTATGGTCTTGTTTATCTGCAAAATAATTGAATAATCTTGCAGAGATGTTAACAAAGATGCCACAGAGGAGCAGGGTGAGCATTGAAACGACGATGGTCTCTGCGCTGAGTCTTTCCTTCCACACTCCCAATGCCCATAGAATACATATGGTCATGAGGATTGTGGAGATTATCTGATCGCCGCGCGTAGTTCTCCAGTAGTTTTTCATTCGCAGCTCATGAATTCCATCGGATGATGATCGCCAGAACTGCCGCGACCATTGGTTTCTTCAACTTATTCGCCAGCGCCCTCAATGCTGGAGGGATGACACTTGTGATACAGCCGCCAATAACGGCCTCGACTCGCGACTCAGCGCTAGCTTGTTCTCCTGTTCTCACGAGGTGAACAATTTCCCCAACCGCTGCACCCCCAAGCGCCCCAACGGCACACCTTCCGAGTACCGCCACAAAAGGAATAAGTAATGCAGGAAGCGCTCTAAAATCAGATCCCTCTTCTGAGGTCGTTGCCACTTCGACCAAGGCGGCAACTTCCGCTTGAGCTGCTAGATCGTCAGGGAAAAGAACTCGGGCAAATTCTTGAGGTGTTCTCGTGGTAGCTGCTTTGTCCAGTGCGTTCAAGAGCTGTTGCAGCTTAGCGTCATCGATGCTTGTTCCCGTTGTCCCCACGGTGGTCGAGCATCCTACAGATGAGGCCGGCTGAACTTCAGCAGCTTGAGCTGAGCTCGTGCCAACAACTGCTCCAAACCCCATCACCATCGCTGCGACCACTGTGGCTGCGATTGAACTCTTGAACATCGAATCTCCTGAAAGTCATATTGTATGGAACTTCGAACATCTGACGATTTCTCACTCATGTGCGTGGATTGAACTAAATACCTCTCTTGGGTGCTAAGCTCCAATCAGAACAGGCCCCCCTCGTCTCATAGATGCATGTTCTATAACTTTTTGATAAAGTTACTAAAGTGGTCAGTCTGGGCGTGGCAAAAGGTCATACCTTATGAAAGTCGCAGCAATAGATCGCGGCGGTCTTGCCTGATAAAAGGTGAGCGCCAATGGAGACTTAGGTTCGTTTATTCATTGAGGGGCGGGTCGAGGTTGAGCCCCTTTGTTGGTGTTGAGAGGCATCTTCATGCCTTGGAGTGGGGACGACAACTCTCTAGTCTGTAGCTGTTCGGTGGGGTGCGACTTCCACATGACGAGCGTGGTGCGGCAGTGGCTGGTATGGGTGGGCGTTCGCGCTGGACGATGACCCACGCCCCCTCGGGGTAATCGTGCCGCAGATTTTACTTGGCCAAAAGGTCGATGAGCTCGACTGCCACAGCGCCGTCACGGACCTAGTTGTGGATCTTCCACACAGGGCGCACACATGTGCCTAGGAACGATGCGGCACAGATCAGCGGTGGCGGTGGGAAAGGATATACCCCATTGCGACAGACAGTAGTCACTGATGGTCTTAACTTCTGACGGGTTGGGTAACGACGCGTGGAGCGCAAGGTCTCGTTGCGAGATGCCGTGGGCTGCTGATGGCAGTCCACGGCACGCCAATGCTTTTTAAATAAAAGGTAAATTGGTAGACATAACCCACTATATCGGTATAGTACGTTTTATCAGGGATGGCCGATTCTAGGTGTCCCCGGGGGCTTGCATGACATCTCGGAACAAGAAGCTTTTAACGATCCTGAGCCTAGAAAACAGGGCTCTAGTGTCGTGAGTCGTTAATGTGTTTCCTTTTTGGTTGGATGGGTTCGTGCCGGGTCCTGCTGCGAAGTCTCTTGTCCTGACTGATCATGAGCGGTCGGTGCTGTCGGGGTGGGTGCGTCGGCCGACGTCGTCGGCGCGGTTGGTGCAACGGGCCTCGATCGTGTTGGCGTACGCCGAGGAGTCGTCGGTGGCCGGTGTGGCGCGGCGGGTGGGGGTCAGTGCCCCGACGGTGACCAAGTGGCGCGACCGGTTCCTGACCGAGAGGCTGAACGGGTTGGATGATGCGCCACGGCCGGGGCAGCCCCGCAAGCTGACCGACGAGCAGATCGAGACGCTGATCAGCCGCACCCTCAGCGGGGTGCCGCCGAACGGAGATACTCGCTGGTCGACTCGGTCCATGGCCAAGGACCAGGGGTTGAACCAGACCCAGGTGTCGCGGATCTGGCGGGCCTTCGGTCTCAAACCGCACGCGGTGGACTCCACCGAAGTCGTCCAAGGACCCGGCGTTCGTGGACAAGGCCTGCGACATCGTCGGCCTGTACCTGCCACCCCCGCAGAACGCCCTGGTCCTGGTGGTGGATGAGCAGTCCCAGGTCCAGGCCCTGGACCGGGCTACGCCGATCCTGCCGATGATGCCCGGCACGCCCGCGCGGGCCACCCACGACTACATCCGCCACGGAACCACGACAGCGTTCGCGGCGATGGACATCCTCTCCGGGGCAGTCATCGCACGGAACCACCATCGCCACCACTCGGTCGAGTTCCTCCGATTCCTCACAGAAGTCGACGCCGCCACCCCCACAGACCTCGAGCTGCACCTCGTGCTCGACAACTTCCCCCGCGAGCGGGAGGCGCCCCCAGCCACCCACAAGACCCCAGCCGTGAAGGCCTGGCTACTCAAGCACCCCCGCGTGGTCCTGCACTTCACGCCCACCAGCGCGTCCTGGCACAACCTCGTCGAACGCTGGTTCGCCGAACTCACCCGCCGCAAACCCCGGCGCTCAACCCACCGCTGTGTCATCGAGCTCGAACGCGACATCGTGACCTGGACCCAGAACTGGAACAACGACCCCAAACCCTTCGTCTGGACCAAGACCACCGATCAGATCCTCGACACCCTCACCAGCTACTGCCAACGAACCAACGACTCACGACACTAGCTGCGCTGAATATATGTGAGGAGGTAAAAAAGTCCATTGTCGAGACACGGACGCCTCCTGTTGTGGAAACTATCACTGCGGGTGACCGCACCCAGAGCAACCGCTACGATGACACAAGTTTGATCAGTGCTTTCCGTGAAGATTCTCTTCAAGAGATTCAACTTCCGGATTGCCCCAGATAGGGCAACACGGAGGGGTGCTGCCTAAAATCTAAATACCATTGGGGGCTTCATGCTTCTGGCCTTACAAAATATATCCTTCACTTACCAGGATACGGGTCGGGTAGAGCGCGTTTTTGATGGACTCAGCCTTCAGATTAACCCTGGGAGTTTCGTCAGTCTGATGGGGTATTCTGGTTGTGGAAAATCGACCTTGCTGGGGCTCTGCAGTGGAAGATTGCGCCCTGACGCTGGTCAGATAATTTGGGGAGAGCAAGATTTATGGGCTTTACCTCCAAAGAACCGCTTGCATTTGCGCCGGTCTCATGTGGGAATGATTTTCCAAGATTTTCGGTTAATTGATACTATGTCCGTTGCTGACAATATCGCTCTCCCCGCCCATCTGTCTGGGACCAAGCCAGATGTTTCTTGGCAAAAAGAACTGCTTGAACGTATCGGACTGACCAAGTGGAGCAAGTCCTTACCTCAGCAGCTTTCCGGTGGCCAAAGACAGCGTTGTGCAATTGCTCGGGCACTTCTCCTGCGCCCTCCGTTGATCCTTGCTGATGAACCCACAGCATCTATCGATTTAGCCACCGGCGCATCGGTCATTCAACTTCTGACTGGTCTTTGTCAAGAGACCGGATCGACTCTAGTTCTTTCGACTCATGACCCATCAGTCGCGACGGCAGCAGACCGAGTAGTAAATTTGCTTGATGGACGGGTTGTTGACGACTACGAACCGATAGACAGCAGGGATGTTGCTCGTCGGGTGACTTCCATAGGTGCTTGCTGATGTGGTGGATTGCCATGAGGACTGTTCCTCGTCGTATAGATCAGCAGGGGGCTCTTTTCTTAGCCGCTGCAGTCTCTTCAGCGATCCTTACTCTGGTCATAGCCGCAGGGATGAACATCTTCTCGCTTGAAGATAGCCGGGCAGCGAAAGCTGCTTGGTCTCTTATCGGCACTAGCTGCTTCATCTCGGGACTCTCTTTGCTGATAGTCGGGGCTCAAACTGTCACTGACGTGTATGCCTTACGTAGAGACGAACACAGAACGTTACTTGACCTAGGCGCATCCCCTCACTTACTGATCAGCATCTTTACTTTAGAAGTTCTCCTTGCTAGCTCAGTAGGAGCAATGGTTGGCAACCTCATCGCAGCCATAAGTATCAAGTCTTACATTCAGGCCATACAAGAGACCGGTCTTCCAGTATCAGCCGTTCCTCATACTATTCCGCTAGCTGCAGCTTTAATCGGAAGTTCTGTGACAATTCTCATCGCTTTTTTCTGTTCACTCAGCGGGGTATCGGTAGCCAGATCTTCTACTCGAGGAGATAGCAAAATTACCCCCTCCCTGTGGACGAAGAGTCGTGCAGCCTGGTCTTTCATCTCGATTGGCTTGCTCATAGCCGCTTCTCAGCACGAACCCCGATCAGCCAGGAAGTTAGATCATTCATTACAGTATGCGGCGGGCATCGGCATCCTTGCGGTCTTCGTTGCTGTCACTCTCTTACCTATTTTTGTCGCTATTGTTGGTCAACTTGCTAGAAGACTTAGCCTGCAACTTGGCAGTCCTGTTGGCATAGTTGCCATGAATGCAAAATGCATTAGATACGGTAGTTCTTCAGCTACAGGAACTGCCACTGTCCTACTCACTGGAATATCCACCGTATTACTCTTAACATACGCCTCAGGGCTCCCTCGAGAACAATTAATTAGAGTACTGGTGATACTACTCTTACCAATGATATTTTTCCTTAACCTATCCATTATAAATACCAGTATCCTCAATGCTCATAGCCGCAAGGATTTTTCGATATTGCTGTCTGATCTGGGATTTACTTCTCGTCAAATTTGCAAGGCACATCTTCTTGAGATCTTCTTCATTTGGTCATGCGCATCAGCGCTTTGTCTGGCCATCAATATTGCAGTTTCAGCTATCGGTAATGTTTCCCTAGGCCTAGGCATGCTATTGCCGATTATTGTATGCTACTTAATGCCACTAATGGTGGCTTTTTGCGCTATCGCAATTAGTTATAGTCGAAGCCGCCTTCCATGAAAGGATGATCGTGAGAATAGCCGCCCTTACCAAAGTAGTCTATCTGAATCTCATTCTATTATTTTTTGTCATATCATTGAGCGGATGCGGTAGGTCCATGTCAAAGCACTCCTCTGCTCCTCGCATAGATATCGAAGCTACGATCCGTTCTGCGGGAGCTACTTGTGCAGACATTCTGGATGAGGGAAAACAAAATAAAATCCTTAAAGGAAGTCAATCTCTAGACGTTAAGGAGATTATTCGTGATGAGGCGCGACTCTGTGAGTTCCACGCCCATGGAGTGGAGCTTGTTCCTGCAAACGGTATCGATCTTGATGATGAGAAAGACGATCAGCTAGTAGTAACTCTCCCCGCCGCTGGGTTCGAGTCTCCATTGCGCCCTGATTCGTTAGAAAAACTCTTTTTGACCTTTCCTTATCCGATTCGTCACTCCACTGCTGGCAGCATAGATAGCACTAGGGTTGTTTTTACAGACCCACTCCAAGCCAACGGAGCCTTGATATTTTCGAGAGCTTCTTCCGAGCAGGATGCCTATCAGCAAAACCTTTGGGATCGTAACAAAACACTCATTATTGGCGCTGGAATTGCTGTTATGCTGACCGCTTTTAGTGTATTAATTATTAAATCTCGCAATTCGAGGTAAAATAAATTTGCTCGGTAAACTTGCATATATTAAATTTCTCAGCTAAGGATCTTTAATATAAATGTGTCAGCGCCTCGCCTGGATGATCTGAGGGTCTCCTGGTGGAGAAGCTGTGACATCGCTCGCTGTGGTGGCCAGTCTGGGCATCAGGAGTACTTAGCTGCCGCCCTGGCGAGGATGCCTTCCCGTCAGGCGAATCTGGCGGAAGGTCGAGGCGTGTCCGGCGTTGTTGTCGCTGGCGAACGCCGGGCTGGGGGGATGTTCCCCGTATCACACAGGACAGCTAGTGAAGGACCACCCTCTACCTCGTCCTGTAATGGCTCCCTTACGACCGCAGCGCGTCCTGCGTCATGACACTGCTCTCTCCCCCTGGCGATGTCCACGCCTGTAACGCGGACCTGAAGCTCTCCTGAGCAGCGCGGATGCTACCAGCATCAGCGCCGAATCCTCATCGGCCGACGTATCGAACGAGTCCTCACACTCCTCGACCACGCCCCCATAATTTTCCGCTTCCAACAGACTAATTGTTTTAGATAGATAATAGTTTTACATTTTAAAGCAAAGTCTCTTAGGGTCAAACAAACACCCTCAAAAGAGGGTCGAAAAGCCTTCTTATGCTTGCACGCACCCAGTTATTTCGATATTTTCAGAGCGCTCAGAGTCTGGGATTACGGTCACGGCTGGAACAGTGTCTGGTCGAACTATTGGCATCCCAGCAATGTGCACGGAAGCTCCGTCACCAAGAACGGCACGCGTTTCGATTCTGGCTGCACACCTGCACATCAGCGTTCGTATGCATCCACGATGCACCACATGGTGGGACACCGCCGCGCGATACTGTCCTTCGACCGGCCCAGACCACCCGAATCTTTAATAGCCTGGGCTGGAGTGACTGTGCACCAGCCCAGGCTTCCGGTTCGATATAAGGAATAACGATGCGCCTCAGTCGAACCCTGACATCTGCAGTGGCACTCGCGATGATATTCGGCTTCTTGTTCTCATTTTTCTGCTTCAAGACACTTTCTGAACAGACCGAAATGGGTGCCATGGGCAGGATCATGCCGTACGGCGACCGCAAGAACGTCTCTCCACAGGAATATTTTTCCGGCCTCCAACATCTGGCCTCCACTGAACGTATTGATGTCGCGGTCGTGGCAGCCGACCCATCAGGCGCTCAGAGCGCAGAGATTCTCTACATGATTGCGGGTTCAGGCCCGCAGGGCCCCGGACAGAAATGGGTCGATGGCCATGTTCAGTTCAGTCCGGATGCGCACTTGACCACTCAGCAGTTCTCTCCGGAGACCAGGCTTGCCCCCACAAGCCCGTTGCTGATATTCGAGGAACGCGCGAGACTCCCCGTAGAGAATTTCATCGCCGCTCAAGGCTACCAATCTCGATATCAGGATGAGTTCAGTTTCCGCCACGCTCTTGAGTTCTTTCTTACAGGGGCAAAATTATATGCATTCGCCATGACAACACTACTGGTCATGGCGCTCGTTGTCGCAGGCGTTGTGTACCAAGCCAAAGGATTGGCCGTGCAACAGCTACATGGGCACAGCGCTCTCCAACAAGCCCTCTCTCTTACACGAGTACTCGGTCGCGCTGCAATCGGCATGACGCTGCTGGCAGGGGCCCTTTCCGTGTTATTGCTTCTTCCTTACAACGGGCTTGCCTTCTTCGGCCAATTCTTCGGCATTTCAGTTCTGCTGGCCTGCCTTCCCCTGGCAGCTGGCCTCCTAGTCGGATTACTGGCGCTTCACGCGATCCGTTCAATGGACATGATCGCCTCCATTAAAGGAAGACTGCCCTTCCGGACGGGTCATCTCATTGTCTACGTGATCCGGATCCCAACTATCGTGCTCATGCTCGCCGTCGTACATGGTTTGAGTGCGGGCGCTTTAGCGATATCGACACTGACCTCGGCACGCGCAGACTCGCTGAAATATGGCACGACTTATGCAACCACGATGGCTGATGTACCGGATGGTGAGAGGGCAGTTGAGCTAAGCCGAAGTCTCCAAGACGCGCAGCAAGCCGGTGACCTGCGGACAGCCACCTATCTATCCCTCCTGACTGACGAAAGCCAGCCCAGAGCACTGCTGATGGATGCCGATCTCTACCACCGATTAGGGCACACCGAGTCACCCGATAAAAGGGAAGTTCTCGTTGTCACACCACCCGGCATCGCCATGGGCGACAGCGAACTCAGACAACGACTGCTCCTGGTGCTAGGGCCCCAGCTGGAAGACTGGAAGGTCCGCAAGATTTCTTCCCCACATAGCAATCTGTTCGCCCCTATCACCACGATGACCGGGATACCTCGCGGAGACCGCACCCATCAAATACTCGTAGTAGCCAGCCAGCCGCTGACCCTCATGACCCCTTACAACGTAGCCAGCGCTCTCAGCCGAGGGGAGATCCAGTTCACTTCGAGAGAAGCCGCAGAAACCATGGTCGATGGCCCTTTCGGGCGATTGTTCACTTCCATCATTTCAACAACGGACCGCTCCGACCAAGACCTCGCTGCTGTCCGTAGTGAGTATCACGTTCAGTGGGTCAACGCTATTATCGTCGCCCTCGCGCTCGTAAGCAGCGCCTTGACCGTCTCGATGATTTACATGGCTCGGCGAGGACGACGTGATTTCATCCGGCGTCTATTCGGATGGCGGTTCCTTCAGTCGAACCTCGGAATTCTGTCATTTGAGGCCTTTCTGGGGTTCGTGGTGGCGGGGCTGTTGCTGCAGCGGGTGTCTCATCAAGCGAGCCTGCTCACGCAGGGACCGGTCCCCGTGGCGAGCATGCTTGATGACCGCTATACGACCAGCGAAGTGATCGGAACTCTATGCTTGTTAGCAGTGAGTGTCGTTATTTTTTCGCTTGTGCTGGCCCGGGTCAGCTCTTCCTCGCTGCGTCGGCTAAGTACACATCCTTAAGGAACCCACCGATGAGTCCTTCCTCCGATTCCACAGCAGGTGCGACCCTGCTTGTACATGCGCTCAGCAAGAGCTTCGATGAACATACTCTCTGGTCGGGGCTGAACTTGCGGTTACAACCAGGAATGCGGGTCGCTTTAACTGGCGCGAGTGGCAGTGGAAAAAGTACACTCTTAAATTGCCTTGGCCTGTTGGAGCGGCCCACAAGCGGAACCATCTGTTGGGGCGATCAACATCTCACGGAACTCAAGTCAGCTGGCCGTCGCCGATTCAGGCGAGATCACCTGGGTTATCTATTTCAAGACTACGCCTTGATAGAAGACGCGACGGTCGCAGAAAATCTGCGGGTCGTATTGGATGCTTGGGGTTCGCGGAACAGCATCGAGGGAAACAAGCGAACAGCCGTGGCGCGCGCCTTGGACCAAGTAGGGCTGGGCGGTAGAGAAAGAGATCGAGTCCACATCTTGAGCGGCGGAGAACAGCAACGTGTCGCCATGGCCAGGATTCTGCTTCGCCTTCCGGAGATTGTTCTTGCGGACGAGCCGACGGCCGCTCTCGACGGTGAGAACGAGGAGCGCGTGCTCCACTTCCTTGACGAAATGGCACAACGTGGGGCAATCGTCGTGATTGCGACCCATAATCTGAACATTCGAGACAGATGCGATGAAGTAGTGCACCTCCCCGGAAACGCGGGCGAAGTTTCAGTAACGTCGCGCATCGGAGCCCGATCGATAGAAAACATGTAGCGACCGGCTCACGACGAGCCGATCGCTACACACCGTCTGGACCACACTGCGCCTCCCCCCTGCGCATTGGTCACCTGCTCAGCCGTACGGCAGGGGCGCTGCCCGACGAAGAAGGGATCACCCCAGGAACAGCCGGGCCAGCGCCGTCCCCACCAGGACGCTCGTGATCACGCAGATGAATCCCGGGATCATGAAGCTGTGGTTGAGGATGTACTTCCCGATCCGGGTCGTGCCCGTCCGGTCGAAACCGATGCAGGCCACATCGCTGGGATACGTCGGGAGGAAGAAGTAACCGTAGGAGGCTCCGAAGAAGCCGACCATCATCACCGGGTCGACCCCGATCTTCAGCCCGATCGGCGCCATCGCGACCAGAGCAGCCGCCTGGCTGTTCACCAACTTGCTGACCAGGAAGAGCGCCACCGCGAAGGTCCAGGGCTGCTCCTTGACCATGTCGGTCAACACCGCCTGCAGACCCACGATGTGCGCCCCGAAGAAGGTCTCCGCCATCCAGGCCACACCGAACACCGAGAAGATCGCGACCATCCCGGCTTTGAAGACACCCGTGTTCGGGATGTCGACCGACTTCACCTTGCAGAGGATCAGGATCAACGCACCGGCCAGCAACATCAGGATCTGGATGGTCAACGTCATCGACAAGGGCTGCATCTTGCCCTTGGCGTCCAGGAACGACGGCCGCAGACCGGAGAAAGCACCCAGGAGCACCGTCACCGCGATCGCGCCGAAGAAGATCCACGTCGCCCAGTACGCCGACCGGGGCAGCTCCTTGTCCAGCAGCGTCGAGTCGTCGTTCCGCCCGTAGATGTAAGCCCGCTTCTCCGGGTCGGCGATCTTCTCCTGGAACTCCGGGTCGTCGTCCAGGTCCTTACCGCGACGCATGCTCCACAGCGCCGCCAGGATCACGCCCAGCAAGGACGCCGGGATCGACACCGACAAGATCTGCAGGATCGAATAATGCGGCCCACCGGGCACCGTGCCCAGGATCGCCGCCAAGGACACCGTCGCCACCGACACCGGCGACGCCGTGATCCCGACCTGAGCAGCCACCGAAGCCACCGCCATCGGCCGCTCCGGACGGATGTTCTTCTCCAGGGCGATGTCCTCGATGATGGGGAACATCGTGTACACCACGTGACCGGTACCGCACAGCAAGGTCAGGAACCAGGTGGTCAACGGAGCCAACACGGTGATCTGCGTGGGATGGGCCCGCAGTACCCGCTCCGCCGAACGCATCATGACGTCCAACCCGCCGGCGGCCTGGAGTACCGAAGCACACCCGATCACCGCCAGGATCGTCATCATCACGTCCACCGGAGGATGACCTGGTTTCAGCTGAAAAACGAAAACCAGAATGAGCAAACCGAATCCACTGATGAGGCCCAGTCCCATACCGCCGTACTTGGTGCCCACCAACAGACACGCGATGACGATTCCGAGCTGGAGCCCGATGATCAAGGCGTCCATAGGTTCACCCTGAGGCCGCCACCTCCGCAGGAACACGGTTTCGTACATTCTGTTCGTGAAACCCGGGCCTAAGTCCCCCACGTAAAAGCACAGCCAGTGGCGACGAAAACACCGCAGAAAGGAAAGAACCCTGACCGCGGAACCCCGGAAAAACCCATTTCCGAACACCATCGATCCCGGCAACCGTTCCTACTACAGCCACCCCCGCACCTGGGCGCTGGGCACCCATGTCCTCCTCGTCCAAGCCGTTGTCATCGCCGCTGCCGTCCTCGTCGGCCTCGCCGCGTCCTACCTCCAGGCCACCGGCGATGCCCACCGCACCGCGACCGTACGCACCCTGGGGATCGCCCGCATCATCGCCACCTCCCCCGAAGTACACGCCGCCCTCGGCAGCGACGACCCCTCGCCGCGGATCCAAGACCTCGCCGAACGCTGGCGGGCCGCCACCGGCTGCGACTTCATCGTCGTGATGACCCCTGAAGGGCGACGGCTCTCCCACCCCGACGTCGCCCGGATCGGCAAGGAATACCTCGGTCACCGCGACGAAGCCCTCGCCGGACGGTCCTTCACCGAGGAGTACACCGGCACGCTCGGTGCCTCCCTGCGCTCGATCGTCCCGATCCGCGCGAACTCCACGGCCGACGGGCCGGTCGTCGCCCTCGTCTCCGTCGGCATCGCCAAGGTGTCCGTCGCCGACGACATCCGCCACGAACTGCCCACCATCCTCGGCGGTGCGCTCCTCGTCGCCGCACTCGGTGGTGCCGGATCCCACCTGGTCGCCCGCCGGGTACGCCGGGAGACCCACGGCATGAGCAGCAGGCAGCTGCGCGAACTGTACGAGTACTACGACGCCGTCCTGCACGCCGTCCGTGAAGGCGTGGTCCTCGTGCACACCGACGGCACCCTGCGCATCGCCAACGACGAAGCCGTCCGACTGCTCGGGCTCGGCGAGGACGCCGTCGGCACCCCGGTCGACGCCCTCGGCCTGGACCTCGACCTCACCGAAGCCCTCACCGGCGCCCGACCCTGCGCCGACACCGTCTTCGCTGCGGCAGGCGGCTCCGTCGTCGTCAACGCCGCCGCAGCACACCACCAAGGTGAGCCCCTCGGCGTCGTCGCCACCCTGCGCGATCGCACCCAGCTGGAGAAACTGACCGGTGAGCTCGACTCGACCCGTTCGCTACGCGATGCCCTGCATGCTCAGGCCCACGAATCGGCGAACCGGCTGCACACCGTCATCTCCTTGGTCGAACTGGGCCGCAGCGAAGACGCCGTCCGTTTCGCTCTCGGCGAACTGGCCACCACCGAACTGCTCAGCGACGCCCTGGTGTGCACTCTGGAGGAGCCTGCCCTGCGCGCCTTGATCCTGGGAAAGACCGCCGAAGCCGCAGAACGACGAGTGGAACTCAGCGTGGAGGAGACGACCCACCTGTCGGCCGGGCTACTCCCGGCACGGGATCTGGTCACGGTGGCAGGCAATCTCATCGACAATGCCGTCGACGCGGCCTGCCCTGGGCCGGACTGCGCCGAAAGGGACCGGGGCCATGTCACTTTCGCGGCCTGGGTCGAGGACGGCTGTTGTGTCGTCGAGGTCGCCGACGACGGGCCGGGCATTCCTGAAGCGAATGCGGCAAAGGTTTTTCGCCGAGGCTGGTCGACGAAGGATTCCCGGGGCGACGACGTCCCCACCGTGGGACGAGGCTTGGGGCTGGCTCTGGTGAACGACGTGGTGACCCGATGGGGCGGCCGGGTCGAGATCAGCGGCCCACCGGGTGCCGTACTGACAGTGCATCTACCACTGCCTGAAACCGCCGAGAACACCCGGGCTGCTACGACAACTCAAGGGGTGACCGGGTGACTTCCGCCACGAAACCGCCCACCGGGCTGCTACAGGTCCTCGTGGTGGAAGACGAGCCGGTCGCGGCAGTCGCGCATGCAGCCTATGTCCGGCGGGTGCCAGGTTTCGACGTCGCCGGAGTCGCACGGACAGGACAGGACGCCTTGTCCTCCTTACGGTCGCTACCGGTCGACCTGGTGCTCCTGGACCTGCACCTGCCGGACATGCACGGCCTGTCGATCGTCCGGGCGATGCGGGCCGCAGGCGTTCCGACGGACGTCCTGGCCGTGACCTCGGCCCGCGAAGTGGAGACGGTGCGAGCTGCGGTCTCCCTGGGCGTGATCGGTTATCTGCTGAAGCCCTTCGTCTTCGCCTCCTTGGCGGAGCGGCTTCAGTCCTACCGGGAGTACCGGTCGGTGGCAGCAGCCCGAGGGATGAGCACCCAGGGGGAGGTCGACCAGATGCTCGCCGGGCTCCACCAACGACGGGAGCCCTCGTTGCCGAAGGGCCTGGCCGAAGACATCTGGGGTCAGGTGGTCCAGCTGGTGCAGGCATCAGGGCAAGGATGCACTGCGGCGGACACTGCACAGACCTTGGGGGTCTCACGGGTGACGGCGCGCCGCTATCTGGAACACCTGGCCGACAGCGGCCTGGCCGATCGCCGCACCCGACCCGCCGGAGCCGGACGACCATCAATCGAGTATCACTGGCGTGAAAACTCTTCGGCGACACCTGGTGCCATACTTCGGATCGACGGGCTGGGAATACCGAACGGTACGGGATCGCTCCGTCCGATCTCAGGGCATGATTTCTGATCACCACCCGGTCCACCGGTGCCAGGTCGAGCTACCATCGACCCTGCACGCGGCGGACCAGCATGCATGCCAGAGACCCACGAGGAGCGGACATGGGCCTGTTCGACGGGATCCGTAGCCAGTTGATCGACGTCATCGAATGGCTGGACTCCAGCCGGGACACCATCGTGTGGCGTTATCCCCGCAATGACAACGAGATCAAGAACGGCGCGAAACTGACCGTCCGGGAATCACAGGCCGCGGTCTTCGTGAACGAAGGACAGATCGCGGACGCCTTCGGCCCCGGCATGTACGAACTCACCACCCAGAACCTGCCGATCCTGTCGGACCTGAAGGGGTGGAAGTACGGCTTCCAGTCGCCTTTCCGCGCCGAGGTCTACTTCGTGAACATGCGCCGGTTCACCGATCTGAAATGGGGCACCCAGAACCCGATCATCATGCGCGACCCCGATCTGGGAACCGTCCGGGTGCGTGCCTTCGGTGGTTACGCACTGCAGGTGGTGGACCCGCCGAGGCTGCTGCGTGAACTGGTCGGCACCGACCAGCATTTCCAGACGGAGAAGGCCAGCGAGCACATCCGGCAGATGATCGTGGCCAGGTTGTCCAAGGCCTTGACGACCGCAGGGGTCGGCGTGCTGGACCTGGCGACCAGGCAGTCGGAGATCGGCAACTCGGTGGCTGCGGTGCTCTCCGAAGACCTCAGCCCGTACGGCTTCAACATCCCGTCGTTCTTCATCGAGAACATCTCGGTCCCCAAAGAGGTCGAGGAAGCCCTGGACGCGCGCTCCCGGATGGGCGCACTCGGCAACCTCGACAACTACATGAAGATGCAGACCGCCGACGCGATCGAGAAGGTCGCGGAGAACCCCGGCAGCTCCATGAGCGACAGCATGGGCATGGGTGCGGGCATGGGCATGGGGATGGGCATGGGAATGGGCATGGGGCCGATGATCGCCGGAGCCATGCATCCCGACATGCAGGGCGGGCCCGGCCGGCCCGCAGCTGCTCAGCCTGCCGCACCGCCGCAGGCCGCACCGGCACCAAGCCCCCAGGCACCTGCCGCACCTCCTGCGGCGGCACCGCCGCCGTTGCCGCAACCCGAGATGTGGTACGCCGGGGTGAACGGCCAACAAATGGGACCGATGGAGAAGCCGCAGCTGATGGCAGCGCTCTCCTCCGGTCAGTACGCCCAGGACACCCTGGTCTGGAAAGCAGGAATGGCGGGCTGGGTCCCGGCCCGCGAGGTCGCCGACCTGCGTGACCCGATGCAACCGCCCGCCCTCCCACCCCAGTGACCGAGGCACCGGCGGCGCATACCTACCCGTGTGAGGCCTGCGGCGCCCAGATCCAGTTCCATGCCGGAAGCGGCTCGATGCAGTGCTCGTACTGCGGAACCACCCAAGGGGTACCGACCGACGAGCACTACGACGGCAGTATCGACGAGCACGACTACGAGGAGTGGCTGAACTCCGCGAACAAACCGCGTGGGTTCTCCGGTCCGCACACGGTCTCGTGTCCACGTTGTGCTGCGACGACGACCACAGCAGACATCTCTCTGCCCTGCCCGTTCTGCAATGCACCGATCGTGCTCGCGCAGAACCCGGCCGAACAGATCGTGCCTGAAGGCGTGGTGCCGTTCAGCCTGACGAAAGAGCAGGCCGTCGACTCGATGCGTGCCTGGGTGAAATCCCGCTGGTTCGCACCCAATGCCTTCCAGAAGGTCGACTCGGCCGACCGGATCAATGGCACCTATGTCCCCCACTGGACGTACGACGCCGACACCAGCAGCTCGTACGCCGGTGAGCGCGGTGACCACTATTACGTCACCGAGCACTACACCGACAGCGACGGCAAAGCCCAGACGCGGCAGGTGCGGCGCACCCGGTGGACGTCGGCCTCGGGCCGGGTCTGGCGCGACTTCGACGACGTCCTGGTCGTCGGCTGTCTTCAGCTGTCACCGAAGCAGATCGAAAAGCTGTCTCCATGGAAGCTGGAGGGGGCTGAGCCCTTCCGGCAGGCCTATCTGGCCGGCTCCCGCACCTTGCGGTACGACGTCGAACCCGAGCAGGGGCTGGTCACCGCCAAGGACCACATGGCCGGGGTGATCGCCGATGACTGCAGGTCGGACATCGGTGGTGACGAGCAGCGACTCTCCTGGGTACGCACCTCCTATTCCGATGTGACCTTCAAGTTGATGCTCTTGCCGGTGTGGGCTGCCGGTTACATCTACAACGGGCGCACGTACACGGTGTACATCAATGCGCACACCGGTGAGGTCGTCGGTGACCGCCCGTACAGTTGGCGCAAGATCACCGCTGCGGTGATCGCCGCACTGCTGGTGGCCTGTTTGGCGTTCATGGTGTTCGTGTCCACCCGTGGGTCGTCGTCCACCAGGAAACCCTCGGGCCGGACGACGTACAGCAAGCCGTACTACAGCTCGACGAGCAGACCTTCCTCCACGCCGAGCAACCGGTACTCGTACAGTTCCAGTAGTAGCAGCTACTCGTACAGTTCCACCCGGTGGCCGTCGTCCACCTCGCCCAGCAGGTCGTACTACCAACCCGGTCTCTCCGATCAGTCGGGCCAGCCGGTTCGTCACGATGAGTCGAAGCCTGCGAAGACCCCGGACCCGAGCCCGACGCTGCCGGGAACCATCCCGATGGGGGCGCTTCCGACCACCGCACGCTGAGGTCTGACCGGTGCGTCGGGGTTCGTTCGCCCTCAGCGGAGTTCCCGCGCGCCCGCGACGAAATCCCTGATCGGGACTTACGCTGGGGCCCATGCCCGCCCTGTCGCTTTTCCCGCTCGGGGCCGTCGTGGTTCCCGGTGAGCGGCTCAGTGTGCGTGTCACCGAACGTCGCCATCTCATGCTGTTGCGGGACCTCCTGCGCAGCCGTGCCCGCGGAGACGGTTCAGAATTCGGGGTGATAGCAGTCCGATGGGGGCAGGAGCAGGGGGAGGAACTGCCGCTGTCCTTGCACCAGGTGGGCTGTTCCGCTCGGATCCTGGAGGTGAAGGAGTCGGGGAATGCCTATCAGCTGCGAGCGCTGGGTGTGCAACGTTTCCGGTTGGACGGCTTCGACGAGGGGACCCGCACCCCCTATCTGAAGGGCTATGTCACCTGGTTGACCGATCGGGTCCGTGATCCTGAGCTGGTGTCGGTCCTGGCTCAACGGTTGCGGGAAGCGATTTCGGACTATCGGGACGACCTGGGGTTGGAGGAGGTCGAGCTTCCGATGGAGTCGGCGGAGCTCTCGCATCTGGCGATGCGCCATGTGATGTTGGAGCAGCATGACCGGCAGCGGCTGTTGGAGTCCAGGGATGTCGATGCCCGGCTGCTTCTGGCCTTGCAGCTGACTCGGCGAGAGTCGACCTTGCAACGGGAGCTGGGGGCTTTCCCGGGCGCTTACCGGCCTGCGACGCCGGTCGCGAATTGAGCCGCTGCGCGGCATGGCGCGCAGGGTTCGGTGGGGGCAATGACATCGGGAGATGCGTTGGCGTGCGTGGTCTGCTGTTGTCGGTCAGAGTCGGGTGAACAGTGCGGCCAGGGCTTGTCCGCCGCCGATGCACATCGTGACGATCCCGGTCTCCAGGTCGCGACGTACGAGGTCTTTCATCACGCGCAGGGTCAGGATCGCCCCGGTCGCTCCGACCGGATGTCCCAGGGCGATGGCCCCGCCGTAGGGGTTCACCCGCTCTGGGTCCAGGCCGGTGTCGCGGGCGACGGCGACTGCTTGAGCGGCGAAGGCTTCGTTGAGTTCGATGACGTCGATATCGCCGGGACCGGTGCCGGTGAGGTCGAAAAGTTTCTGCAGGGCGTACACCGGGGCGTATCCCATCACCGACGGGTCGACGGCGGCGGTGGCCACGGCGGTCAGGGCGACTGTCGGGGTCAGTCCGCGTTCGGCGGCGACCCGGCCGCGGGTGACGATCACGGCGGCGGCGCCGTCGTTGACCCCCGAGGAGTTTCCGGCGGTGACGGTACCGCCTTTTTCGAAGGCCGGGTGGAGCCGGCTCAGCGTTTCCAGGGTGCTGTCCGGTCTGGGGTGTTCGTCGGCGGTGACGAGGACGGGGTTGCGTCCGCCGGTCTGCACCGGGGTGATCTCTTCGGCGAAGGCTGTCTGGGCCGGTGTGCCGGCGGCTCGTTGCTGGGAGCGCAGGGCGAATTCGTCTTGTTCCTGTCTGCTGACCCCGTAGATGCGGGCGATGTTCTCGGCGGTGCGTCCCATGTGGCCGCCGGTGAAGGGGTCGGTGAGCATCAGCAGGGTTCCGTCGTGAAGGGTGTGGTGTCCCAGGGTGCGTCCGGCGCGGGCGTCGAAATCGTAGAAGGGCATGCGGGACATGTTCTCGTCGCCGCCGGCGACGACGAGGTCGACGCCGCCCCAGTGCAGTTGCTGGGCGGCTGACCAGATCGCCTGGAGTCCGGAGCCGCACAGGCGGTTCACCGTCCAGGCCGGGGTGTCGACGCCGAGTCCAGCTGCGAGGGCTACTCGTCGGGCGTTGTAGGCGTCAGCGCCGACCTGTCCGATACAGCCCATGAGGACCTCGTCGACGTCCGAGAACGGTACGCCGCTGCGTTCCAGTGCGGCCCGCACTGCGACGGCACCCAGTTCATGAGCGGGTGTTCCGGCGAAGGCACCACCGAAGGCGCCGACCGGGGTGCGGGCGCCGTCGAGGAGGACGATCTGGTCGTGGCCGGTGGTCCGCGGCCCTGGCATCGCGGCAGTCATGGCCCCGACTGTAATCCGCTCAAAGCTGACGAAATAGTCAGCGCGCGAACGTTATTCAGATAATCATCGGCTTTCGTCGACCGGGTGGCCCACCGATGCCCCGACCCTGCGGCGGTGCGCATGTGCCGGGTAGACCCCCAACATCCGGAACTCGGTGGTGAAGAAACCCAACTCCTCCAGAGCCCGGGCCAATGCCGGGTCCTCCGGGTGCCCTTCGACCTCCACCAGGAACATCGTGGCCGCGAACTGGTCACCGACCATGTAGCTCTCGAGCTTGGTCATGTTGATGCCATTCGTGGCGAAACCACCCAAGGCCTTGTACAGCGCCGACGGGATATTGCGCACCCGGAAGACGAAACTCGTCATCGTCGGCCCTTGGAGCTCCTCACGGCTGGGCAGCCGCCCCTCCCGGGCCAGCACCACGAAGCGCGTCATATTCGTCGGATCGTCCTCGACGTCGGTGCGCAGCACCTCCAAGCCGTACAGTTCGGCGGCCCCTCGCGGCGCGATCGACAACTTCGCCGGGTCGCCCCAGTCGCGGACCTCCCGCGCCGACCCCGCCGTATCCCCGGCGATCACCGGACGCAGACCGTGCTCGGCGATCAGACGTCGGCACTGCCCCAGAGCGTGGATATGGCTGTGCACGGTGCGGGCGCTCTCGACCGTAGCGCCAGGCACGCCCAGCAACTCGAATCTGATCCGCAGGAAATGCTCCCCCACGATGTGCAGGCCCGCGGTGGGCAGCAGGTTGTGGATGTCGGCGACCCGCCCGGCCAGGGAATTGTCGATCGGAATCATGGCCAGGTCGGCCTCCCCGGAGGCCACCGCGTCCAAAGCCTCCTCGAAGCTGACGCACGGGGCTGCATCCCCGCCGGGGAACACCTCCTGGCACGCCAGATGCCCGTTGCAGCCGGGCTCGCCCTGATAGACGATACGAGGTCGAGCAGTGTTACCAGACACATTCACTCACTTCACACAGGGGATGATTCCGCCGGTCAACGCCGTCAGCGTACCGGGGGCGGTGTCTTCCTTCTTGTCGCCACTACCCACCGTGCTCGGGGCGAGCGCCGTCGTCGAGGGCGACGGCGTGGGGGCCCCTGGTCTGGGCGCGACGCCAGGCACCGAAGCCGGACTGCTCAAGCCAGCCGGGATCCGGAAACCTGCACCCAGGACGACCTGCATCTGGGTCGAGGAGAGACCGGCCTTCTCCGCGGTGACCGCACCATTACCGAGCAGGGTGGCGAGCTCGGTCGCCGCGGCGGACTGCCCCGGGCCGTGTTCCACGACGGTCTTGATCCGCACCGCTTGAGTACCGGCTTCTCCCTTCTGGTACCCCTTTCCGGCAAGACCGTTCAGCAGCTGTGCCGCCAGCCCGCTGGTGCCCGACCCGTTGGACACCGAGACTGTCGGCTTGGGTGCATTGCTCGTCGGGGCAGAGGTGGCCGTGGCCGTGGCGGCGGGTTTCTTCCCGCTCTCCAGCAACTGTTTGATGGTGGCTTGGATGACCGGCAGGTCGACCTTGTTGGAGGCACCGCCGTACTTGTCGGTGAAGAAGCCCTGCACCGGAAGCGTGTAGAAGACGACCTTGCCTTCGGTGACCTGCGTGACCTTGGTCATCAGGTCCATGACGTTGAGTCCGCTGTCCACGGCGATATTCCGTTTGGCGACCTCGATGAGGCCGCTGAGCTTGCTCGGGTTGGCGAAAGTACCGGCCTGGCGCAGCTGGTAGGCCAGCGAAGCCATGAAGGCCTGCTGCCTGCGTTCCCGGTCGAGGTCGGTGAAGTCTCCGGTTCGGGCCAGTTCGTCACGACGTTGACGGACGAAGGCGATGGACTGCTCGGCGTCGATCTCCTGCTTCCCGGCCTTGAAGTCGGCCCCGGAATAGCGGTCCTTGGTGTCATGTTTCAAACAGACCTGGACGGGCTGTACCACCTGGGCGATCTCGTAGAAGGCGACCATGGTCACCTCGACGAAATGGTGGATGCGCAGGCCGTTGCCGAGGAAGGCCTCGACGGTCTTGATCTCCTGTTTCCGGCCGGCTTCCCGCGCTTCGGTGTGCTTGTCCTCGTCGGACATGTTCGCCGTCTTCAGTTCGGCGGTGCGCCCTTCGAAAGCCACGTCGTAGGCTTCCTTGATCTTGCCGTCGCATTTCTTGTACGGGCATCCGGGGAAGTCGACGAAATTGTCCCGGGGGATCTGAATGATGGAGGCGGGCCTCCCGTCTGCCGGGATGTGCATCAGCATCAACACGTTGGTGTTCATCCCGCCGATGGTGGAGTTCCCGGTGTGCATCGCGTCGTAGATGTCCTTGGACAGGGGCTGACCTTTGAGGTTCAGCCGGCTGTCCAGCCCCATGATGAGGATGTTCGTGTCGGTGGTGACCCCTTTTTCTCCGGGGTGGAGTTCCTCGATGGCCTTCGACCGGTTGATCCCCTGGTCGAGTCGGATGTACTGGAATCCGACATAGCCCACGAGCGTGAGCACCAGCAGCAAAGCGGTCCCCCCGACCCAGCTCAGGGCACGAAGGACCGGACGTCGTTTCTTCGCTGGTGGTGTCGTCGGCTCAGGATCGGCGGGGATATCCGCGTCCGGCACCTGTTCGACGGCTGGTGCAGGCTCGACCGGCCGGACAGGTCGAGCTGGCGGGACAGGACGCGCAGGACTGGCAGCTGGTTTCGAGGCAGGAGGTTCCGAGGCAGGAGGTTCCGCCTTCGCCGGCTGCACCTTCTTGGCAGACACCCGCGGATCCGGTACGGGCAACCGGCGGATCTCCGCGGTCGACTCCGCAGGAGCGTCGGACTTCACGGAGACCGCCGACACCCGTTTCAGCGGCGGCAGCATCCGCGGCGAAGACGCTGCCGGCTTCCGCCTGGGCGGCGGCACCACAGCCTTCGGCTTCGTGCTCTTCCGCGCCGCTGCAGCAGACTTCTCAGCGCTCTTCGGCGTCGAGCCACCGGACCTCACGGCCGGTGCAGCAGGGAGCTCCGCAGCCTCGGCGCCCGGGCTCGCCTCGTTGTCGGGACGGGACGGGCCCCGGTCGTTCTTCGTCATTCCGCTCCTGGTCAGACCTGTATGCGGTCCCCCTCGATCGTCTCGGGCAGACGTCGCGCCCACACGATACCGACACCTCCTGGAAAAACGGTGAGCCTACCGAGCCCGCAAAGTGCGGGCGAAAGCTCCCCCAGGAAGCGACATTCGTTGTCGCTCAAGCGATGTGCCTGACCCTGATGGTCACTTCCGACCCGCGGAGAGACTCCAGGACACCCTCCGGCACCACATCATGGGTGTCGATGACCACATAGCCGAAATCACCGTGGGTGCCGAGAAACTGCGCCTCGACGTTGACCCCGTGCTCAGCCAGGAGATTGTTGACCGTCGCCAGCACACCCGGAACATTCAGGTGGATGTAGGCCAGTCGACTCCCCCCGGGCTCCTGACGCAGATTCACCGGTGGGAGGTTCACCGACATCGACGTATTCCCCAACAACGAATAGTCCCGCAGCTTCAACGCCACGAAACGACCGATATCGACCTGAGCCTCCTCGGTGGACCCCCCGATGTGCGGAGTGAGGATGACATTCGGCACCCCCTGCAACGGAGTCACAAAGGCATCGCCGCGGCTCTTCGGCTCCGTCGGGAAGACATCCACCGCAGCACCCGCGATATGACCCGAACGGATGTGCGTCGCCAAGGCACCGTAATCGACGACGAAACCACGGGACAGGTTCAGGAAAAGGCTCCGCCGCCGCATCCTCGCGAACTGTTCCTCACCGAAGAAACCCGCGTTGGCACCCCGCCCGTCGACATGCAAGGAGACGGCCTCGGCGACATCGAGCAATTCCTCCAAACTGTTGCACCGTCGAGCATTGCCCAACGCCAGCCGGTCCTCCACGTCGTAGTAGAAGACCTGCATGCCGAGCATCTCGGCGACGACCGACAACTGCGAACCGATGTTCCCGTAGCCGACGATGCCCAACCGGCGCCCCCGGATCTCGTGCGAACCGGTGGCCTGTTTGTCCCAGGTCCCCTCGTGCAAGGCTCGGTCCTTCTCGGTGAGTCGACGTGCCAACGAGATGATCTCCGCGATGGCCAGTTCCACCACCGAGCGGGTGTTGGAGAAAGGCGCATTGAAGACGGCGACCCCACGGGCCGCCGCCGCAGCCAGATCCACCTGGTTCGTGCCGATGCAGAAGGCACCGATGCTCTCCAGGTGCGGCGACGCGGACAACACCCGCTCGGTGATGTGCGTATTTGAACGAATACCCAGCGCGGTGACCCCGCGCAAGGCGGCGATCAACTCGTCCTCGTCGAGAGAACCACCGTGGGTCGTCACGTCAAACCCTGCACCGGTAAGGATCTCAGCAGCCAACGAGTGCACGTTCTCCAACAGGAGTGCCTTCATCTCCCCATTGTGGCGGGACGGACACCGTGGAGACGAAACATCCCGACTGCCGGAATTTTCCTCACGAAGAAGGTGACTGCTGGAATCTGCCGCGACGACCGCCAAGGGTCACCGGGTCGGGGCGACCCCTGTCGTCCGAGATATCCACGACGCATTGTCCGCCGTCGTGGTGTAGAAACCCTCCGAACGGCAATCTCCCCCCAAGAAGGCCCCCCACACCTTGCCGTCACGAAGCAACGGCCCGCCGCTGTCCCCCGAGCAGCCGGTGCCGGTGACCGGGGTCAGCACCGCCGCCTTGAGATCCGGGTAATTGGAGGTCCCCTCGAAACGGTCCATCCGCTGGGTCCCTCGGCGCAGCTGACGGCTCGGATCCGTCTCGAACGACTGCGACCCCCAGCCGATGACCGTGAAGAGGTCACCACGCCGGGGCCGACGATCGGTCCACGGCAGGAAAGAGCCCTCCGGCTCGCTGTCGAGCTTCACCACAGCCATGTCCCCCACCGGCGCGAACACCGCTTCGACGATCTTCGCCCGAGGCCCCACCCCGAAAGTCACCGTACGGGTGTACGCCGTGTCAACGCCGATGGCCTCGCCCTCACCCGTAGGCTCCGCGCAGTGCCTGGCCGTCAGCACCCAGCGAGGTGCGATCCGGCTTCCGGTGCACTGCGGGTCTCCTCGCAGGCCCAAGGAGACCACGCCGGGATTCTCCTCGACCCGCTTCACCTCTTCCCCACCGACGACCCGCACCCCGTCACCGCCCCTGTCCAGTGCTGCTGAGACGGACGGAACCGGGAGCACACACCAGGCGAGGACAACGGCCAGGACTCCCGCGGCCCGACGACCCCGGCCGTTCTGGCGACGAGGAGCGGTGCGGATGGGCGACGACATGACAGACTCCTTCTGGGCAGATCGTGGAAGGCAGCCACGCACCGGAAATCTCGACGACCCGGAACCATCACAGCCGCCAGCTTGCGGAGAGCACTCCTCGACCTTAAGGAAAGCGCCACCCTCCGAAAGGGATCCACGCCGAGTCCGCCTTCGCGAATATCACGGGGAGCAATCCGGAAGTTCAGCTCAGATCGGCCTGAAGACAGCCGATTCCGTTAAGCGTCCGAGAAAAACGGGGAAAACCTCCACAAGTTTCCCGCCCCTTCCAGCGCTCACGGAGATCACGATGCGCATCGAGTTCCAAGCCACCGACGGGTCCCGGGTGCGTGTACTCAATCTCTCCATCCACGACCCCCGCCGCAACAACCCCCGATACTTCGTGCTCGAGGAGAACCTCCTCGGGGAGACCACCACCCCGGACCAGCCCGGATTCGACCGCACCCACACGACCCGCGAGGCCGTCGCCATCGCGCTGGCGAAAGCCGTTGCCCGCGACAGCGCGACCTCCTCACTGCTGGTCGCCCATCGCGATACCACCGAAGAAGGCGATGTCGTCGACCGCACCGTCTTCGCCCCCGGCGCCTGGCCGGTCCTGACCTTGGTCGACGCCTAGCCTCTTCCCCCCACGCTCCCGCCCGGTCCCGATGATGCCACCTCGGGAACGGGCGGGCTCCCACATCACCCGAGGGCCCCGCAGCCGACCGGCTGCGGGGCCCTCGGCCTTCACCTCTGACGATCTTGCTGCGACTCCGATCAGTCCTCTTCGAAACGGCTCGCATCACCAGCGCCGTACCGGAGGATCTCCGCCACCCCGGAAGACAGGTCGACGACCGTGGTCGGCTCGGCACCACACTCGCCGGTGTCGATCACCACATCGACCAGGTGGTCGAGTTCGTCCTTGACCTCCCAGCCGTTCATCATCGGTTCGTCGTGATCCGGCAGGATCAACGTGGTGGTCAGCATCGCCTCCCCCAGCTCGGTGAGCAAGGCCTGCACCACCGGAGTCGGACTGATCCGCACCCCGACGGTGTGCTTCTTCGGATGCATCAGCCGCCGCGGAACCTCCGGGGTCGCCGGGAGCACGAAGGTGTACGGACCAGGTGTCGCCGCTTTGACCGCCCGGAAAACCGCATTACTGACGTGCACGAACTGCCCCAGCTGGGAGAAATCGGCGCACATCAGTGAGAAATGGTGCTTGTCGGTGAGACGGCGGATCGACACGATGCGCTCTTTACCGGAGACCTGGTCGAGGCGGCAGCCGAGCGCATAACCCGAATCCGTCGGGTAGGCGATCAGGCCACCTTCCCGCACGACGTCCACCGCTTGACGGATGAGACGTTCCTGCGGGTTCACCGGGTGCATATCGAGGTAACGGGCCATTCGATCAGCGTACGCTCCGGGTCCGTCCGGATCATGACCGACAGCGGGAAGGCCTCGTGACAGGGGCCGGAGCAAGCTGACAGCGGGTCCGTCCTCAAAAGCGGAGGCGCCGGTATGCCACCATGATTCGAGGAAGACCCCAGGGAGGGACGATGGTTCAGGAACGCAACCGTGACTTCGCGGATGCTCTGAGGGAGGCCATCGAATCACGTGGGCTGAGCCTCGACCGGGTGCGCGCCCACCTGCTGTCCTACGGCCACGACGTCTCAGTGGCAACCTTGTCCTACTGGCAGACGGGGCGAAGCGCTCCTGTGCGGCATGCCTCCCTCCAAGCACTGGGGGCGCTCGAGGTCATCCTGCAGGTGCCACGGGGTTCCCTGGCCTCACGGCTGCCCAGCCAGCGCAGCAAACGCTCGGGCGGACGAGTCGCGACCGTCCTGCGTCACGGCCCCGAAGAAGCCGAGTGCGACCGGATCTCAGCGATGCTGGGGGTCGCCTGGGACGACGGTTTCCGCCGGGTCTGCCAGGAGGAGTTCATCACGATCGGTGCCGACCGGGCGGAGAAGGAACACTCGGTGACCGATGTGATCGTCGCCGACCGGGACGGCTTCGACCGGCTCCTCGTCGGTTACTACTCCGACATCCCCGGGGTACTCCCGGTGGTCGGTGCCGGGCACGGCTGCACCGTCGGCAGAGTGGTCAGCGTCCTGCGGGAAACACTCACCGTTGCCGAGCTGATCCTGGACCAGCCGCTCCGCGCAGAAGACCCGTACCTGCTGGAACACCACGTGTCCTACGACTCGCCCCATGTCCTCGTCCGCGACTGGCAACGTCTGCACCTGAAGTCCATCTACTCACACAGCGTGACGGTTTCCTTCCCCCCGGAGTGTCCACCGTCACGACAGGAGTTCTACGTGGGCAGGCGGGTACCGGACATGTCCTTCCGCCCGGTCTCCTCACCGTCCCCGGAACTGACGATCTACACCCGGCACGACGAGCCAGGCACCATCGCGGTGCGCTGGTCCTGGGATGACGACCCCGCCGAACTCGAACAACCCACCCGACGGTTCCCGGACGGTTCGCTGACCTGAACGGCCCGGGAACTCCGGTACTGCACGACCTGGCCACAGATCAGTGGGCGCGCCGCAGCCGCAGCGAGTTGCCGACGACGATCACCGAACTGCTGGCCATGAACGCCGCAGCGATACCGGGATTGAGCAGACCGGCCGCCGCCAGGGGCAGTGCGATCACGTTGTAGCCGAAAGCCCAACCCAGGTTCTGTTTCACGATGCGCAGCGTGGCACGAGAAACCCGTACCGCGGTGGCGGCAGCCCTCGGGTCGCCCGACACCAGGACCACGTCGCCGGCCTCGATGGCGACATCGGTCCCGGTGCCGATGGCCAGACCCAGATCGGCCTGGGTGAGGGCAGCCGCGTCGTTGACCCCGTCACCGACCATCGCGACGACACGCCCTTGGCCCTGCAGGCGGCGCACCTCATCGGTTTTCCCCTCGGGGAGGACCCCGGCGGCTACCCGATCCGCGTCGATGCCCACCTCGGCGGCGATCTGCAGGGCAGCCTCGACGCGGTCCCCGGTCAACAGGTACGGCTCGACACCCAATGCCCGTAACTGGGCGATGGCATCCACGGCCTCGTCCTTGACGGTGTCGGACACGGCAAGAACCGCCTTGGCCCGGCCGTCCCAGCCGACGGCAACGGCGGTGACCCCGCCGGGGAGTGCCGCGACCAGCTCGGTGACACCGCTGATCTCCGTGCCCTGGTCGGCGAGCCAAGCGGGCCGTCCGACGAGAACCCGGCTCGGCCGTCCGTCGACCACGACCTCGGCGGTCACCCCCAATCCCGTGGAAGCGTGCACCGACGTCGCGCCGGGCAGACTCAGCCCGCGGTCACGCGCCGCCGCGACGACAGCGGCAGCGATGGGATGTTCGGAAGCACTTTCGGCGGCGGCAGCGACGGCGAGCGCTTCTGCTTCGTCCTGCCCGTCGAGGGGGTGTACGGAGGCGAGTGTCATCTGCCCGGTGGTGAGGGTTCCGGTCTTGTCGAGCAGGACGGTGTCGATCCGTCGAGTGGATTCGAGGATTTCCGGCCCTTTGATGACGATGCCGAGTTGGGCTGCCCGGCCGCTGCCGACCAGGAGGGCGGTCGGGGTGGCCAGTCCGAGGGCGCAGGGGCAGGCGACGACGAGGACGGCGACGGCGGCGGTGAAGGCGGCTTGCAGGGGTCGGCCGGTCATCACCCAGGTGAGGAAGGTCGCTGCGGAGATGGCGAGGACGACGGGGACGAAGACCGAGGAGACCCGGTCGGCGAGGCGTTGCACGGGTGCTTTGCCTGCCTGGGCTTCGGCGACCATGCGGGCGATCCGGGCCAGGGTGGTGTGTTCGCCGACCCGGGTGGCGCGGACGACGAGTGCGCCGGTGCTGTTGACGGTGCCTCCGGCGACCTCGTCCCCGGGGGTGATGTCGACGGGGACGGGTTCGCCGGTGAGCATCGAGCAGTCGACGGCGGAGTGTCCTTCGACGACGATGCCGTCGGTGGCCACGGTCTCTCCGGGGCGGACGAGGAAGAGGTCGTTCAGCCGGAGTGAGGCTGTGGGGATCTGCCGGTGGTGGCGGGTGCCGCCGGGGTCGGTGTCGACGCGGGTGGCTTCTTTCGCGCCGAGGGCGAGGAGCGATCTGAGGGCGTCGCCGGCCCGGTGTCGGCTCCGCGCTTCGGCGTACCTTCCGGCGAGGAGGAAGGTGACGATCATGGCGGCGGTTTCGAAGTACAGGTGGGGGATGTCTTCGGTGTGACCGTGGCCGGTCGTGGGGGCGTCGCCGATGAGGCCGCCGTCGAGCGCCGGGAGCAGGGACATGTCCATGCGCATGCCGAGTTGTCCTGCGCCGCCGAAGAAGAGCGCCCAGAGTGACCAGCCGGTGGAGGCGATGACGCCCAAGGAGACCAGAGTGTCCATGGTGAAGGCGCCGTGGCGGGCGGCGGTGGCGGCGCTGCGGTGGAAGGGCCAGGCGCACCAGGTGGCGATGGGGATGGTCAGCGCGGCGACGATCCACTGCCATCCGGTGAACTGCCATGCCGGGACCATGGAGAGCACCATGACGGGTAGGCCGCGGGTGGCAGCGACGAGGAGGCGGCGACGTAGGTCTGCGAGCCGTCGTCGGGTGGGCGCGGAGGTGTCGTGGACGTCGGGGACGCTACCGGTGTCGAGTGTTCCGGGGTCGGCGCCTTCAGCGGTGGGTGCCGGTGCGGTCAGGTCCCGGACGGCGAGGACACGGGCTCCGTATCCGGCTTTGACGACGGTGGCGACGAGTTCGTCGGCGGGTCGTTCCTGATGGAGGGTGATGCGGGCGCTCTCGGTGGCCAGGTTGACGACGGCGGTGACCCCGTCGAGTCGGCCTAGCCGTTTTTCCACCCGCGCCACGCAGGCCGCGCAGGTCATGCCCTCGATGGCGAGGTCGACCTGTCCGACCGGTGCGTCGGTGGTATCGGGTGCGATGTCGCCGGGCGTGCGGGGGGTTCCCGTGGCGGTCGTTCCGGCGGGGTGGCGCGGGTGGATGTCGGTCATGTCACTCCTGTACGGCGACGAGGTCGTATCCGGCTTCGTCGACGGCATGGGCGATGGCGTCACCGGTGAGGGGCGCGTCGCTGGTGACGACGGCGGTGGAAGTTCCCTCGGTGACCAGGTCGATGTCGACCGCGGTGACTCCGGGGATCTCCTGGAGTTCTTCGGTGAGGTGCTTGACGCAGTTTCCACAGGTGAGGCCGTTGACCTTGAGGGTGGTGGTGATCATGGTTGTGCTCCTCGGGTTGGTTGTTCTCGGATGGTTCAGCTACGGACGAGGCGTGCGATGGCGGCGGCGGCCTCGCGGACCTTCTCCTGGCCTTCTTCTTCGCTGGACATGGCGGCATGCAGGACGCAGTGCCCCATGTGGTCTTCGACGAGCCCGAGGGCCACGGCCTCGAGCGCTTTGGTGGCAGCAGCGATCTGGGTGAGGACGTCGATGCAGTAGGTGTCCTCGTCGACCATGCGTGCGATACCGCGGACCTGCCCTTCGATGCGGCGCAGCCTGGCGGCGTATTCGTCCTTGGACCCGCTGTATCCGGCCATGTCGGTGCCCTGTCAGGTGGTGGAGGTGTGGGATCGGTCGGTGCGCAGGAGTGCCGCCGACACCTCAGGGTACCCCCCGGGGGTACCCTGGATAAAGGAGGCTCTCAGTTCTCGTCCGAGCCGTCAGGACGATCCGCTCCGCCCACTTCCCCGGGCCGACCCGGTACGACGAAACCGGCATAACCCGCCACCCTGCGGATCAGCGCCTCCTCGACGACCAGATCCTGACCGTCCACCGCCCGCACCGGAGCAGGACCCCGGCCACTGCTGACCAGCCACACCCCATCGGCTCCCGCCAGATCAGCCACCGGGATCAGCTCGTACCGGGCCTCCATCCCGTCCGATCGCGCGGCAGCGACGATCCGGTCCACCGTCACCGATCCCAACAGCCCGGTCTCCCCCGTCGGAGTCGTTCGCAGCCGGCCCCCGTCCACCACGATCAACCCCGACGTGGGCCCGTCGAGGCAGAAGCCGTCGGTCGACACGAAAAGGACATCGTCCGCGCCACGACGTCGAGCCTCCCGCTGGGCCGCCGCATTCACCACGTACGACAAGGTCTTCACTCCGCCAAGAAGCCACGGCGCCCCGGCGAAGGCGTCGTGCGGATGCCCCTTGCTCAAGGTGACCACACGGATCCCCCGCCGCGCGGCGAACGGGTCGCCGCCGGTCAGCGGCACACTGCGATGCACCAGGGTCGCGTAAGCGGTCGGCTGCCCCGGGGCCCACTCACGTCCCCGGGTCAGCACCAGTTTCAAGACCGCCTCGCCCGGGGTGTCCCACTCGGCCAGCATCTCTTCCAGCAGTTCGCGCCACTGCCCGTGAGCAGGCGGTTCCAGGTCGAGAGCCGCCGCCGAAGCGGCCAACCGGTCCAGATGCGCCTCCAGGTTCTCCACTGTCGACGCCCCGTCCGGCCCGGTCACCACCCTGGTCGCGTCGAAACATCCGTCGCCACGGGTCGCTCCGAGGTCGTCCGCGGTCAATACCGGTTCGTCCGGGTCGACCACACCCCGACCCATCACCGCGACCGATGCCACTCGCGCCGTGGACCTCATGACAGATCCCAAGGCGCGATCGGCGAATCGTCGACCTGATCCGGGTCCACCGGGTCCACTCCGGCGAAGATCACCGCATTCACCTCGGCAGACGCCGCCGTAGGCAGGTCACCGGTACGGCCGGCCAAGGCTTCGATCCGAGCTTGCGGAAGCACGGAGGCCAAGGAACGGGCCGACAGCATCCCCGGCTTGTCGTCCGCACCGGTGATCAAGGTGACCGGGACCTCCAATCCGCGCAGATCATCACTGGTCAGACCGTCAGCCGCCCCGGCCAAGGCGGCGAGCAGCCGATCCTTGTCGATATTGCGGGCAGCCAGGCTCCGACGTGACATGAAACGCAATGCGGTCCGCTGTAGAGCGAGCTGCTTCTTCGACAGTTGCAGAGGCGCCGAAATCGCGTGGACGGCCACGACCCGCTCCGGGAAACGAGCCGCCGCGTGCAAAGCGATCGTGCCCCCGAAACCTGCCCCGACCAGGGTGGCCGAGGCCACGCCGTTCTCGTCCAAAGCCGTGATCAGCGATGTCGCCGCGTCACCGATCGTGAATTCCACGGTCTTCCCGCCGGGCCTGGTCCCCCGCAGCCACGGGCAGGCGGCGCCGACCCCACTGGGTAGAGCGGCAACCTGCTCCTCCCACTGCAACGGGGTCTGACCGAGATCGTGGACGAACAGAAAGAAAGGAGGTCGGCGCATACCTGTGAAGCTACCTGTTGGCTCTCCGATTCGAGTCACCTGCACCGGAAGTCACCCTCAGTCGGGCCTCGGCGAAGACCAGGACGAACACCGGAGTCGAGGACATACCCGGGGAAAACCGAGGACGACCCCGGTCCTTGGCAGACTGGTCGGAAAGGAGGCCCCCATGACCCTTTTCTGGCGACTGCTGGCAGGAAACACCCTGGTCGCTGCCCTGGTTCTCGCTGTCCTGCTCTTTTCACCGGCGACGATCAGCTCGCCTCCGCAGACTCATGAACTCCTGGCCGGGGCATTGACCCTCGCCGCCCTCATCGCCCTCAACGCGTGGGTGATTCCCGTGGCTCTACGCCCCCTCGCCGAGCTGCAACGCGCCATGGAATCCACCGAGAACTCCTTGAACCCCTCCCACGTGACCGTCCGGCGAGACGACGAGATCGGGCGTGTCAGCCGTTCGTACAACGCCATGCTCGACCGGCTCCGCGAAGAACGCGCCCACTCGGCCTCCCGGGCCATCCAAGCCCAAGAGGAAGAACGCGTCCGTATCGCCCGCGAACTACACGACGAGGTCGGCCAGAGCCTGACTGCGGTCCTGCTGACTCTCGGACACGCCGGTGCCACCGCCTCTCGCGAAGCCAGTGCCGACATCAGCGAAGCCCAGGAAACGGTCCGCGCGGCACTCGACGAGGTCAGAGCCATTTCTGCGCGCCTACGTCCCGGTGTACTCGACGACCTCGGGTTGGTTCCCGCATTGACGGCGCTGGCCGGCCAGACGGCCAAGAGCGGCGCGATCTGCCTCACTCGTGAGCTCGACGACCCCGGAGAACTCGACCCGACGCACGAGCTCGCCATCTACCGCATCGCCCAGGAAGCACTGACCAATGTCGTCCGGCACGCCGCAGCGACCCGGGTTTCCCTGCGCCTGAAGATCACCCCGGAACAGGTCGTGCTCACCGTCGAGGACGACGGCATCGGCTTCGACACCCGGACGGCCTCCTTCGGGAAATCCGCGCACGACCAGGCTGGGTCCTGCCTGGACTTCCCCGACAGCTCCGGCCTGCGCGGCATGCGGGAACGCGCACTTCTCGTCGGCGGGCACCTCCATGTCGACGATCTTCCCGATGGCGCAGGTGCCAGTGTTGTCTTCGTCCTCCCGCGAACGCCCCGCCTGCCGTCGAACGCGGCCGACCCCGGAGAGCAGCCATGACGATCAAGACACCGAACCCGTCCCGAGTACTCCTCGCCGACGACCATGCCCTGGTTCGCAGTGGCATTCGCCGCATCATCGACAGCCAACCCGACCTCACCGTCGTCGCCGAGGTCGACAATGGGTCCGCCGCCGTCGACCGGGTGACCGAAGGCGGCATCGACCTGGCGATCCTCGACGTCTCCATGCCGCGGATGACCGGCCTGCAAGCAGCCCGTGAGCTGACTCGTCGTGGCACCGACACCCGTCTCCTCATGCTGTCCATGCACGACAACGAGCAGTATCTCTTCGCCTCGCTCAAGGCGGGGGCCTGCGGGTACGTCCACAAATCTGTGGCTGACCGCGACCTCATCGAAGCGTGCCGGTCTGCTCTTCGCGGTGACCCCTTCCTCTATCCGGGTGCGCTGTCGACCCTCATCCAGGAATTCGTCGCCCGCCACGAGGACACCGACACCGACGCCCTGCTGACTCCCCGTGAGGAGGAGATCCTCAAGCTGATCGCCGAAGGGCACAGCGGTAAGGACATCGCGTCATCCCTCGTCATCAGCCCGCGGACCGTGGAGCGCCATCGGGCGAACCTGCTCGCGAAGCTCGGCCTGAAAGACCGCCTCGAACTGACCCGGTACGCCATCCGGGTCGGTCTCATCGAACCCTGAGCGCGGTCCGGAGTCGACCGGGGCCCTGCGAAACGGTGGCCTCGCGACGAAATGGGTGTCAGCCCCCACCCATATGGGTGTTTCCCCTGATGGTCCGAGCCACCCGATCCCCGAAGGATGGAGACACAGCCCGACGAGACGAGGAGCCGGCCCATGACCGAGAACCACTTCCACGACCTCGTGGACACCGTCACCGACGACACCCTGCACCGCTTGGCGGATCTGACCGCACCTTGCGTGTCGATCTATCTCCCCACCAACCGTGCGCACCAAGACCTCAGCCATGACAGTCTGGTGCTGCGTGGCCTTGCAGAAGACGCCGCGGCTGAACTGGCTGCGGCCGAGATCCCCGACTCGCTCACCGAGCAGATCCTCTCCCCCGTCCGTCAGCTCGTCGACGACCGGCCGTTCTGGGCCGAACAGGGCGAAGGACTGGCCGTCTTCGCCGACCGCAACGGCCACCACGAATTCCGTTTGCGCACCAGCCCGCCCCCCATGGCCGTGGTCGGTGCACACCCCCGGCTCGCGCCTATTCTTCCTGCCGTGACCGGTGCCGACGGCTTCTTCGTCCTCGCCGTCAGCTTGGGCGACGTCCGGCTGTTCTCGGCAACGACCGACAGCATCCGCCAGTGGGGGCTCGGCACCATTCCGGCCTCCGTGGACGAGATGGAACGCCGCCACCAGCGAGAGAACCAGCTGCAGCACCAGCACGAGCCGCCTGCATCCAGTGTCGCGACCTTCCACGGGCACGGTGGCAGCGACGCCGCCGAGGTCGTCCGGGACCACTTCCTCCGCGAAGTGGCCACCGGGTTGCGCCAGGTCATCGGCGCGGACAACCGTCGGCCTGTCGTCGTGGCCGCTGTCGCCGAATACCTTCCGGTGCTTCTGGACATGCAGCTCATTCCTGGGCTGCTGGAGCAGGGGATCCCCGGGAACCATGACGCGACTACGCCGATGCAGCTGCTCGAACTCAGCCGTCCGTTGGTCGAAGAAGCCGGTGCGGCACGGGCCGAGACCGATATCGAACGGTGCAGTGCTGCTCTGGCCAGCGGCAAGGCGTCGGTCGACCTGGCCGATATCGCTTCGGCGGCACAGCAGGGACGGGTCGACACCCTGTTCCTCCCTCCGGTCGTCCCCTCTGATCAGAACAGTGATCTTTCATTCGCTGCCACGGATCTCGATGCCGCTTGCGTCGCCGCGCTCCGTACCGGCGCGGATCTGCGCCCGGTCGACGCGCCGCTGCATGGTGCCCCCGCCGTAGCTCTGTTGCGTTACTGAGGGATAGACGGCGGCGGGGAGCCCCTGACTCTCCGCCGCGGGGCCACGGAAAGCACACACGACTGCGGGAGACATACACGACTGCGGGGTCAAGAACCGACTGTGGTGGTGACCTGTCGCCACCACAGTCGGTCTCAAACCCCGCAGTCGCCTTTCCGCCCCCGGAGTCAACGCGTCCTCGTCTCCTGTCGGACGCCACCAGTCCAGTCAGCACAGCCACCACCGCAGTAGTCAGCACGCGGCACCACCGACACCAACGCCAACACCAACGCCAACGCCAACGCCAACGCCAACGCCAACGCCATCAGCGTCGCGCTCTGCCGAAGGCGCCGCGCATCTTCGACCAGGCGCTCTCAGGCAGAGCATGGACGAAGACCTTGCGCCACACGCTGGCCAGCTGACGCGGCAACGAGCCCGCCTCGTAGTGAAGCCCGTATCGGGAGAAGACCTCTCGAACCTGAGGTGCGATCTCGGCGTATCGATTGCTAGGCAGATCGGGGTACATGTGATGCTCGATCTGGTGGGACAGGTTGCCGCTCATCAGGTGCATGAGCGGTCCCCCGGTGATATTCGCCGAGCCGAGCATCTGACGCAGGTACCATTCGCCGCGACTCTCCCCAGCGATACCTTTCCGGTCGAAGGTCTCCACGCCAGAAGGAAAGTGGCCGCAGATGATGACCGCATTGCTCCACAGGTTGCGGGCCAGGTTCGCCGTCAGATTGGCGGTGATCGTCGTGGCCCAGTTCGGCCCGGACACCGCCGGGTGGATCACGTAGTCACGGAGCAGATGGCGACCGACCTTACGAGCCACCCGGGGAGCTTCGGTGCGCAGTCGTTCCCGGTCGGCCTCGTCGGCACGGCCACTGAGGTGACGGTAGAGATCGAGGTCGTAGAGGGCGATGGAGTACTGGAAGAAAACGGCGTTCAGCACATTCCATACCGGCTGGAATACATAGATCGGATGCCAACGCTGGTCCGGATCGACCCGCAGGATGCCGTAGCCGAGGTCGTTGTCCATGCCGATGACATTGGTGTATGTGTGGTGCAGTTCGTTGTGGCTGTGCTTCCACAGCGAGGCCGGAGCGACGTTGTCCCATTCCCAGGTGCTGGAGTGGATCGCCGGATCCCGCATCCAGTCCCATTGGCCATGCATGATGTTGTGGCCGATCTCCATGTTCTCCAAGATCTTCGCGATCGACAGCCCGGCCGTACCGATGACCCAGGCCACAGGATGTCCGGAGAAGAGGAGCACGATCCGGGAACCGGCTTCCAGGCGTCGTTGGCCGTCGACCAGCCGCCGGATGTAGGCCGCGTCGGCTGCCCCTCGCGACGCGAGGACCTTCTCCCGAATGGCATCGAGTTCTCGGGCGAGCTCGTCGATCTGGGCAGGCGTGAGATGCCCGGCCGGGTCATTTCCGCCGGAAGGCTTCGGAGCCCAGTGCCGCCGGGTGGTGGCCGCGCCGACGCGGGACGAGACTCCGGCCCGGGGCGCTTCCGGTGCCGGGTTCCCGGTGGCGGGAGTGGCTTCGTCCCCGGTGTCGGTCGGGCCGGGGGTGTGGATCGGGGCGAGGGTCATCGGACGGCTCCTGTTCGCGGGTGCTCCGGGGTTCTGCGCACGTGTCCGGACGGGTCTCACAGGTGAAGGGTGCAATCGCCTGCAGCGGCGTGGACGCAGGTCTGTATCTCGATGGGTCCGTCGTCGGGCAGGACGGTGGTGACCTGCCCGTTCCGCAGATCGCGGACGCTTCCGTCCAGGAGCGGCACGGAACATCCGAAGCAAATACCCATCCGGCATCCGGAGGGCGCGGGAAGGTCCAGGTTCTCGGCGATGTCCAGCAGAGAACTGGCGCCATCGGCGTCGACGGTGGTGCCGGTGTGGGCGAAACGGACGGTGCCGCCTTCGGCGACGACAGCGACCGGTGTACGGAAACGTTCGATGTGCAGCCGGTCGAGGAGGCCTTGACCAGACCAGAGTTGTTCGCAGGTGTCCAGCATGCCGCCGGGCCCGCAGGCCCAGGTGTGTCTGTCACGCCAGTCCGGGACGAGCAGGTCGAGGGCGTCCGGGGTGTGCAGGTCGAGCCGTCCGCGATCGCCGGTGAGCCATTCGTGGTAGACGATCTCACCGGAAGCGGCCAGGGTGTGCAGCTCGTCGTGGAAGAGGACTTGCCCGTCCGTGGGCGCGCAGTGCACGAGGGTCACATCGGCCAGCGCAGTTCCGTCGTTGCGCAGCATGCCGATGATCGGGGTCAGCCCGCTTCCTGCGGTGAGGAAGAGCACTTTGTCAGGGATCGCAGCAGGCATGACGAAGTCGCCGGTGGCCTGGTCGAGGTGGATCAGCGTGCCGGTCTCGATGTGGTCGACGAGATACGAGGAGACATGTCCGGCCCGGGTGACAGTGACAGCGATACAACCGCCAGGCGCGGCGACCGGACTCGTCAGGGAGTAGGCCCGCCAGTGTCGTACACCGTCGACGTCCACCCCGAGGCGGACGTACTGGCCGGGCAGGTGGGCGCGCCAACCGCGGCCTGGGCGGATGACGAGGGTGATGGCATCGGGGGTCTCGACGCGTCGTTCGACGATGCGGCCACGCAACCGGGTGGACAGCAGCAGCGGGTCGACGAGTTCGAGGTAGTCGTGCGGGAGCAGAGGGGTGGTGGCCATCCTGGCGAGGGTCGCCAGATCGGTGCCGATCCGAGTGAAGGTCCCGCGCGTGGAGGCCCTGATCTGAAGGGGGCTACTCATTCCCTCAGTATTTATCTGTTTGAGTACTGTTTTCCTGCCCGAATAGCGTGAAGGAAGCGCACACTTTTATCATTTTTAGATGAAAAGTGGAGAGAGTGAGCACGCGGACTGGCAACTCGACCGGGTCAGCTACGACCGGATGCGCGGGGCGCTCGCCGAGGTCGCTGATGCTGCCGTGGCCACGATCATCGATGAGGTACCCAGTTATGCCGGTCCGTTCACCGGCCCGCGAGGACAGCGCATCCGTGAGGCCGTGCGTCTCGCCCTGGACGTCTTCCTGACGGTAAGTCTGCGCGCCGAGGATGTCGCACGCGCTGAAGCGGAGAGTTCCCGGATCACGGTGCGGGCCTATGACCTCGGGCGCGGCGAGGCCCGGGCGGGACGTCCGATGGATGCTTTGCTGGCGGCCTATCGCATCGGCGCAGGGGTGTCATGGCGTTTCCTCTCCCGGGAGGCGATCGCCTCGGGGATGCCGGCCGCTCAGGTAGGGCAGTTCGCCGAGCGGGTGTTCAGCTACATCGATGACCTGTCGGCGGCGAGCGTCACCGGTCACACCGACGAACTCGAGACCCGGGGGCGCGCTCGGGAGCGTTTGCTGGAGAGGCTGGCTCGAGCATTGGCCGCGGGAGAGCCGGAGGAGGAGCTACGTCGTCGGGCTGATCGCGCCGGCTGGGACCCGCCGTTGACCTTGACCGCGGTGTTGCTACCGACCGATGAGGCAGCGATGGTGCGGACGGGGCAGGATCCACGGACATTGTCCGTCACCGGCGAACTACCGGGCCTCGACGACGACCTGACATTGCTGTTCATCCCCGAGGTGGGGCCGTCGGATCGATTGGTGCTGCGCCGTCGCCTCTCGGGCCGGCACGCGGTGATCGGTCCGACCCGTCCCTGGGCATCAGCGATGGCTTCGTTGGCGCGTGCCCGCCGTGCCTGCCCTCAGCCGGGCCCTACGCCCTATGACACCGAGCAGCACCTGGTGGAGCTGGTGGTGTCGTCGGATCAGGAGGCTTTGACTGATCTGCGTGCTCAAGTACTGGCGCCTTTGGCGGGTCTGCGCCCGGCGGTGCGCGCCCGGTTGGAGGACACCTTGCGGTCCTGGCTGGCCCGGCAGGGCCGGCGGGAGGCGATGGCGGCGGATCTGTTCGTACATCCCCAGACGGTGCGCTATCGGATGGGTCAGTTGAGGCAGCTGTACGGGGAGTCCTTGGACGATCCGGCGACGACGACGGCGTTGACCGTGGCTCTGGCTGTTCGTCCGGGGCCTGGCGTGGTCAGCTGTTGATCGTCCGCTCGACGATTCTCCTGGTCGCGCCCCAGGTCCGCCCCAAGGTGCCGTCGTCGTAGCGGCGCAGCAGGGCATTTTTCTCGCTCGTGCTGATCTTGTCCTCCCGGACGGCTTCGTCGAGGCGTTTCTCCAGCACGATGCGCCGACGGGCTCGGGCCCGGTTCTGGGCGTTCTCGTACGCCGTGCTGACTCGGTCGACGGGCAGGCCGAGGGCGGTCGCGGCGATGACGATGCGGTCATGGGGTAACGGGCCGGTATGGCGGGCGTTGTCCCCATTGCTGCGGGCGTGGGCGATGGCCTGGCGTAGCCGGCTGCGTTCGATCTTGAGTTCGTCGGCCATGTCGTCGAAGACGGATGTGCAGCCAGCCATGCGACGTCGGAGTGCTGCGCGCGCCGTGGGGTCGGTAGGACACCGGTATTCGGCGTTCTCCTGGTGGGCGGTGGTGCTCTTCGAGAGGGTGTTGATGCCGAGGTCGAGGCCTGCCTCGGTGATCATCGCGGCTCCGACGACAGCGACCAGCCCGGCAGCGATGGCTGCGGCGATTCCGGCGACGGATTTACTGGGTCTCTTCACGCTGCTTTTTTCACGCTGCTCTCTTAGTACCGGTGCTGGTTTCGTGCATGACGAGGCAGAGGGCCCGCTGGTCCGGATCGGGTGGTGGGGTGGAGGGCCGGTGGACGATCAGGGGCGAACGCGGGATGTGGAGCCACCGCGGAGGAGGTGATCGAGGCGGGTGGCCGTGCCCGGGTGTTTGCTGAGCGTTCTGTCGTCGTAGGCGCGGAGAATTCTGTCGCGCTGCGCAGGCGTGATTTTTTTGGAGAGTTTGGCTGTTTCAAGGCGTTTTTCGAGTGCGGCTCGGCGGCGGGCGCGTTGTTCGGCGCTGACGGTGTCGAGGCTTCGGCTGACCTTTTCCGGGGGGACCCCGAGGTGGTGGGCCAGGGTTGCAGCCAGGGTCGCGCGGTCAGGGAGGGCGCGTTTGGTGTGGAGGGCGCGTTTGGTGTGGAGGGCGCGTTTTTTCTTCAGGTCTGTGCGGGTCAGTTCGATGGCCTTTTTCAGCTGTGCTTGGTCGACCTTGAGTTCGGCGGCGAGGACGGCGAGGAGTTCACGTTGGGTGAGCCGTTGTCCACGGATCGGGGTCTGGGCGCGTTCGACGAGCAGCCCGCTGGTGGCGATGGGGACGGTTGTGGGGGCGGCGTCGAACTCGGCAACCGCGGCGACAGGAGCGCTGCGCAAGTGGGTGTGGGGTCTCGGGGAGGGGGTAGCGGTGAGTAGTGCGGCGGTGGCCACGATCGCGCCGCCGATGGCGATGATGCGCCTCGTCGGTCTTTTCACGTGCAGCCTCCTCGATGGCGTGCTGATGGGCACCTGTCCAGGTTGCCTTGTCCAGGTGCGCCCTGACAAGGAGCCTTATGGAGATGTGACCTGGGCCCGGCGTAGCGCGGTTGCCGGTTCCGGGGTGGGGGTGAAGGATTTTCTTGCTGTTCATCACTGGTTTTCAGGTTGCGCTGGAGCCCCGTCCCGGGAATATTGCTTCAATATCGCATATTTTGTAGACGCGATCACGGCGGCGCTCTCTCCTTATGCCCGGTCAAGGACCGAAGTCCTTACGGACACATACCCCTAGGGGTATTGTTTTCGCCGGAAAGGTGCCTCTGCGGGTCGCAGGCACCGTACGAGAGGAGACTCGTCCATGCGCCACCTCGTCATCCTCGGCGGTGGAACCGCCGGCACCATGGCCGCCAACAAACTCCGTCGCAGGCTCCCCCGCACCACATGGTCCATCACCGTCGTCGACCGCGACGACCAGCACCACTACCAGCCCGGGTACCTCTTCGTCCCCTTCGGCACCTACACCCGACAGCATGTGGTGCGTTCCCGTCACGCGTTCATCAACGACGGCATCAACCTCGTACTGGCACCGATCGACCGGGTCGACGCCGAGGACCGCACCGTCCATCTCGCCGACGGCCGCGAGCTGCCCTACGACCAACTCGTCATCGCCACCGGGTGCACCCCCCGCCCTGAACTGACGCCGGGGCTCGCCGAAGCGCTCCAGGACGAGAGCGGAGCAGGCCGGGTCCACGAGTTCTACACCCTGCCTGGCGCCCTCACACTGCACGAAGCACTCTCCCGCTTCACCGGCGGACGTCTCGTCGTCCACCTCAACGAGCTCCCCGTCAAGTGCCCGGTCGCCCCGCTGGAGTTCGCCTTCCTCGCCGACGAATACCTCACCAAGCGCGGTCTGCGAGAACGCAGCGAGATCATCTACGTCACGCCCCTCGACGGCGCTTTCACCAAGGCCACCTGCTCCAAAGCCCTGGGACACCTGCTGGAAGAACGGGGGATCGCCGTGGAGACCGACTTCTTCACCGAACGGGTCGACCAGGACGACACCGGTGGTGCCGTCGTCTCCTACGACGAGCGTGAAGTCCCCTTCGACCTGCTGGTCACCGTTCCGATCAATACCGGGCAGGAATGGGTCACCCGATCAGGCCTGGGGGACGACATGGGCTATGTCCCCACGGACAAGCACACGCTGCGCTCCCAGCAGCACCCTGACATCTGGGTGCTCGGCGACGCCTCGGACATCCCCACCTCGAAGGCCGGCTCGGTGGCCCATTTCGCCGTCGACACCTTCGAGCGCAACTTCCTCGACGCCTTGGCCGGTCGACCGTTGGCCTCCCGTTTCGACGGCCACGCCAACTGCTTCATCGAGTCGGGTTACGGGAAAGCACTCCTCATCGACTTCAATTACGACACCGAGCCGCTTCCCGGCACCTTCCCCATGCCGAAAGTGGGTCCTATGCAGCTGTTGAAGGAGACCCGGGCCAACCATCTGGGCAAGCTCGCCTTCCGTCACATCTACTGGAACATCCTGCTTCCCGGCAGGCCCCTGCCGATCGGTCATGCGATGTCGATGCGCGGCAAGGACGCCTCTGCAGCGGTTGTGCCCTCAAGACCTTCCGCCGCCGAAAGTTTCACCGCTGCCGGCGAGTCCGCGAAAAAAGCCCCGATCGTTCCGGACTTCTGACCCCCCGAGGGCGCTGATCGCTCGCAGGAACGCCCGCCACCGAATCCGCCCCGTGCGCCAGGGCACGAGAGCCAAGGAGAGATGCCATGCCCACCACCACCATTGCCGGCCGCGACATCGAGGTCAACGACGAAGGTTTCCTGACCGACCCCACCCAGTGGGACGAAGCCCTCGGCGCGGAGCTGGCTTCCTTGATCGGCGTCGAGATGTCCGAACGGCACTGGGAGGTCATCCGTTTCCTGCGCCGCGATCACTCCTCCCGGGGAGAGACCCCTACTTTGCGGCGGGTCGCCACCGAAGGTGGATTCCCGACCAAGGAGCTCTTCGACCTCTTCCCGAAGAAACCCGCCAAGAAGATGTCCTATGTGGCGGGTCTGCCGAAGCCCAAAGGCTGCGTCTGATTCCCGTAGTTGATCCCCTCGAGGCCGTTTCACCCCGCTTCCCCAGGAGTACCGACATGAGTGAGACCCCGTTCGTGCCGAATTTCGGCGACGACGAAGCCGCCCCCACCCGGAAGATGTGTTTCATCTGCAGCAAGGGCAATCTCGACATGGCCTATCCGGCCTTGATCATGGGTAATGCCGCCCTGGGCGAAGGATGCGAGGTGCACCTCTTCTTCACTTTCTGGGGATTCGACATCATCAACAAGGCCACGATGGCCAATCTCAAGTTCACCTTCGCGGGGAACACCGCGATGCACATGGCTGATCTCGAGAAGGTTCGCCCTGGCCTTGGCGCGATGTCGATGCCGCAGCTGTTGGGCGTCCTGCCCGGCATGACGGGCATCGCCACGAAGATGATGCACAAGCAGCTCGACGACCTGCAGATCCCCACCGTCCCGGAGATGCTCGACCAGATCACCGCAGCCGGGGGGCACCTCTGGGGATGCCAGCTGTCGGCCGACATGATGAAGCTGACCGAGGGTGATCTCTACGACGGTGTCGAGGGCATCATCAGCGCCACCGACTTCATCGAGATCAGCGAAGGCGCGCAGATCATCTTCGTCTGACCCGTCGATCACCCGAACAGCGATCCGGCGAAGTAACTATGTCGGGCTCCCTCGGCCAGGAAGAGGAACCGGGCACGAGGAAGTATGGGCCGGCCCTAGGCTTACCGGCATGTCCGGCCCATCCCGTCGCACCGTCCTCACCTCTCTGGCTGTTTTCGGTGCGATCGGGGTCGGCGGTGGCGCCCTCGGGAAGGTGGCCCCTGACGCCGCAGCCCATCAGGAGGATGTCACTGCGTGGAATAGCGTCCGCATCGAACGCGGCGTACTCCGTTCCCGGTACCGACGTCGCTATGACAGTGCGTGGCTCCTCGTCCGCCCCAAGCAACCTCGTGGACTGGTCGTGGCTCTGCACGGCAAGGGTGGGCAGTCCTGGGATTGGGTGCTCAGGCATGACATCGTGGCTGCCGCAGGTGAGAGCTGTGTGGCGGTCGCCGCGATCGACGGTGGCGACACCTGGTGGCATCCCCGCACCGGCGGAAGGGAACCTGGCACCGACAGCGGGTCCTTGGTCTTCGACGAACTGTTGCCCTTGATCGCCCGGCACGGCATCGACACCCGACGGATGGGGCTGCTCGGCCTGTCGATGGGCGGATTCGGCGCCTTGAGTCTGGCTCAGCGGCACGGCCCGACGCGTTGCGCGGCGGTGGCCACGCTCTCTGCGGCGGTCTATCGGAACCTGGAGGACTCCGACCCGGAGGCTTTCGACGGTCCCGCAGACTTCGCCGCACACGATGTCATCACCCATGCACACCGGCTACGCGATATTCCGGTGTGGATGACTGTCGGCACTTCGGATGCCTTCGTGGCAGGGAACAGGGCTCTGGCCGGACGCCTCCCCCAGGCTCTCACCGACTTCCGCCCAGGTGGGCACAACGACCAGTTCTGGGTCGGCCAGGCACGGACCGCGGTCCGTTTCCTGGCTCCTTATCTCTGAGGCGAGCAGGTTTCCGCTGCCGGAGGAAGAAAAGGTTCGGTTTCTCCTCCCGGGGTGGAAGCCTCTCCGTTCAGCGCATCTACCAAAAACGAACTCGCACGACCAGCTGTCTCCGTCGATGCGACCGTGATCATCAAACGTAGACGGACTTATGGCCCTGGCTCATCGTTAAGCTGCACCCAGCGAGACACTGTCACGAAGGAGAGACGGCATGAGCGAATCGGCGCGGATCGAGCTGGACGGTAAGAGCTACGAGCTTCCCATCGTCGAAGGCAGTGAGCATGAGAAAGCCGTCGACATCAGCAAGCTCCGTAGCCAGACAGGCTATATCACCCTCGATGACGGGTACGGAAATACCGGTTCGTGTCGCTCGGCGATCACCTACATCGACGGTGACCAAGGCATCCTTCGCTATCGAGGGATCCCCATCGAAGATCTCGCCGGAAAGAGTTCCTTCGTCGAGATCGCTTGGCTGATCATCTTCGGCACACTGCCGACCATTGAGGACCGGGAGCGTTTCGCCGACCTGCTCACCGAGAACTCGATGCTCGACGAGAACATGAAGAAGCACTTCGACGGCTTCCCCACCTATGCGCCGCCGATGGCCATCCTCTCCGCCATGATCAACACCCTCTCGGCGCACAACCAAGAGGTCTGGGAAGCCCACGACGACGCCTCCATCGAGCGCGCAGCTGCCGTGCTGATGAGCAAGGTCCGTACGATCGCCGCGGCCGCTTACAAGTCCAGCATCGGCGAGCCGATCGTCTATCCGCGTTACGACCTCAAATATGTCGAGAACTTCCTCCACATGATGTTCTCCGTGCCTTATCGCAATTACGAACCCACTGACACCGTCACCAAGGCACTCAATCTTTTCCTGCTGTTGCACGCCGACCACGAGCAGAACTGCTCCACCTCCACGGTGCGCATGGTGGCCTCCGCTCAGGCGAATATGTTCGCATCCTGTTCTGCCGGTGTCTGCGCGCTGTGGGGGCCATTGCACGGTGGCGCCAATGTCGCCGTCATCGAGATGCTCGAAGAGATCCGCGATTCCGGAATGGATGTCAAGAAATACGTGGAGAAGGTGAAGAACAAGGAGGACGGGGTGAAGCTCATGGGCTTCGGCCACCGCGTCTACCGGAACTTCGATCCGCGTTCGAAACTTCTGCGCGAAGCGTCGGAGGAGTTGCTGCGCGAAATGAAGATCTCCGACCCGTTGCTCGATCTGGGGCAGGAGCTCGCGGATGCTGCATTGGCCGACGACTACTTCATCGAGCGCAAGCTCTACCCGAACGTCGACTTCTACTCGGGCATCATCCTGCGCTCCATCGGCGTCCCGGTGAACATGTTCACCGTCATGTTCGCCATCGGCCGAATGCCTGGCTGGATCGCGAACTGGAAGGAGATCCACGACGACCCGAAGGGTCGGATCTACCGTCCGCGTCAGGTCTACACTGGCCCGACCGATCAGGGCTGGATCCCGAGAGAGAACCGGGACTACCCCCACTTGCTGGCCGACTGACCGATCTCACACTTCCGACGGCGGCTGCCAGCAGTCCTCCTTGCCCGTCACTGCCGCACCTGCGAGAGGACGGCCAGAGGAAGACTGCTTGGCAGTCGCCGTGTTTCCTCAGCGAACCTCGGAAGTGGTCTCCCGCCAGGAATTCGTCCCCTGGTGGATACCGGTCTCGTCGAGATGCAGCGGGCGGCGATCGTCCAGGAAGATCACTGAAGCCCCTGCCTTGGCATAGGCCTCCTTCACCGCTTCGGCGAAGACGTCCTTGCCCTGTGCGTCCTGGGGACCGTGCTGCTCGGGGACGACGACCTTACCCCTGTGGAGTACGAGGCTGCTCACCGCGTTCGGCAACAACGAACTCACGTAACGGTTGTCGTTCGGGTCGTCGGCCCGTTCCCGGGATCGGTTCTCGTCGTCGTAGACCCGTTCGGCCAGTCGGTAGAGCACGGGGACACGGACGATGTCGTCGTCCTTGAGATCGAGGGCTTCCCGAAGACGGTCGACATTCTTCGCCATGATCTCAGCGGCATTGGCGTTGTGCCTTTTGGTCTCCGGGTTCCACACCTGTTCGAGGCTCTCCGGTTCGCCCTTCGCGTGAGGTTGTCCGCCACGACCGTCCCGGATGAGATGTTCGACGAGGTCGCTACCTGCCTTCGGGTCGGCGATGGCGACCTTCCACCCGCGTGTGGTGTCGGCGGGAAGCACCTGCACGATCTCGTCGACATGCCCGGTGCGGAGGAAACCGACGTCGAGCACCAAGGGTTCGGCATCGGACTGAGCCCGGAAGAATGTCGAGGTCGACTCCGAGGGGGTGCGAGGATCCTTGTCCTCGTACTTGCGTTCTTCGTTCTTCTTGTCTTCGTCGGCGGACTTCTGGTGCAGGGCCGGTGAGATCATCGGCTCCTCGATCACATTTCCTCCCCCGCCTGCTCCGTTGTCCGCAGGCTTCTCCGGTTCCTTGGGCTTCTCGTGACCGCGGGGGTAGTCGGTCGGCTTGGTCAGTCGGTGTCCGACCACAGCTCTGCCCAGGGAGAACTTGCGATCGCCCACGCTGTGCGGCGGAAGTGTCTCGTAGTTGCTCATCGAGTTCAGCGTTTCCTCGGAATCCGCATTCCCGGTGCGGATCACGCCTACGTCCTGGCCGCGCATGAGGTAGACGGCGGCGCTACCGTCCCGGGCCTGGTCGGACAAGGCCATCACCCGCATGGTGTGTGGTTCGCCGGATTCCGTCGGCAGTTGTTGGTACATCGGCTCGAAGAGGCCTCCGGTCCGCAGTTCGTCGCCGACCAGCTGACTCAGGGTGGCCCCTTCGGCTTCGACCGTTTTCTTCAAGGCGTCCTTGAATGCCGGGGCATCGCCGTGCCCGCTCTCGTCGGGGCCGATGAACACCGAGGAGGCTTTCTGAAGGTGGTGATGGGCGATCAGCGGCGCTTGACGCAGTTTCACCGAGGAGTCGTTCTTCCTCCCGTCCGATGTCACGGAGATATGTATCTCAGCGACGCCGTCCCAGGCCTTGAGGTCTCGTAGGACGTCTCGACCTTCCAGCCCCATGGTCAAGCCTTTTTTCAGTTCTTCGGCGTTGATCTTGTCCTTGCGGGTGATCGGCGACCACTGGTCACCACGCTTCAAGAAAAGCCGGGTTCGTTCGGCTGCGGCTCCTTCGACCCAGATCTCTGCGGTGGTCCCTTCGGGAACATCCTTCGGGACGGTGCGTACTGGGGCGAGATCCTTCTCGTCCTCGGGGCCGTTGACGATCTCGTCGGCGCCGTCGTGGCAGGAGGCGAGGTCGCCGAGCGGGCGGATCCCCCCGTCCTGGTTCGTCTCACAGCGTGCCGAGTCGTCGTCGACATTCGCCAGGAAGACGGCTCCGCGGGTGACAGAGGCTTCTTTTCCGTCCTTGTCGCTGTCTCCGGCGAGGTCGACCTTGCCATCTCGGTTCGCATCGACACGCAGATCGATGGAGACGGAACCTTTCCCTCCTGGTAGCGATCCGGTGCAGGCGCTCAGGGAGAGCACGCTCAGCGAGCCTACGGACAGCGCTGCCAGCAGAGCCAGGCGAGACCGTCTCACCGGAACCGTCTCAGACATGAATCATCTCCTTGCCGAAGGAAGAAAAACCAGAAGGAATCTCTGAGGCATTCTAAAAATGCCGACGAGGAGAATTGATAGATATGACTGAAATGCCCATTAATAATTTTAGATTATTTCTGGAATTATTTATTCCTACAAAATAGATGATCTGTTCAGCTGTTTTCTGATCGCTTCCACAGTGAGAGAGCATGCTGCCCCGGCGTCGAAGACGCCGGGGCAGCAGACAGCACCATCGAGCGGGAGGCCTACTTCTTCTGTGCCGGAGGCAGCGACGGGAACTGACGGAAGACGTTCGTTCCGCAGTGCACCTCGCCACCTGACATGTGGTAGGTGAAGTAGGTGTTCACATAGGTCGCCTTGGCTCCACGCTTGCTGTGGGCCGCATTGATCGCCTCGACGAAGACGTCCTTGCCGTCCAGCTTCGGGCCGTACGGGTCTGGAACCAGAATCCGCTCAGCATCCAAGGACACAGCGTTCACACCGTCCGGAATGGCGAAATCGAGGTTCCGCACCCCCAGAGTGGCCTTACCACCGGTCTTGTCCTTGTCATCGCCGTTCTTGTTCTTGTCGCCAGCCTTCCCTTTGCCCTTACCCGCATCCGAGCCGTCGGTGTGCTCGTCAAGGTAATGGTCACCGCCACCTGGGAGCACGGCATCGCTCTTGCTCCCCTCGACCAGGCCGCCGTCCTCAGCAGGCTTCGGTTCGCCATCGGCTTCGGCCCGCTTCATCAGGATCGGCACCTTCAAGAAGTCGCTGTCGTTGAAGCCCAGCTCCTTCTTCAAGATCTCCACATTGGCATCGATCCGCTGCTGACCGATCTCATTGGCCTTGATGAAGTCAGCATTCTTCAACGCGTCCTTCACCTTGGGAGTATCGGCATCGAAGAGCCTGTGCTTCGGCGGGCTGGACAGGTGCTGGTCGCCCTTGCCGGCACCGTCGACCTTCTTCAACAGCTCCACGCCATCCTTGGGGCTGGCCACCGCGAACATCCAGCCACGCTCGTTCTTCGCAGGAACGACATGAATGAACTCGTCCACGTGACCGACCGACAAAAACGACGTGTCCAGATAGATCGGCTTCTGATCCGCATTCGACTCGAAGAAGGACCGCTGGACCTGGGACATCTTCCCGTGCTTGTACTTCTCCGTGTGGCCCATGATCAGCCGACCGGCCGCGAACTTCTTGCCGTCCTTGGTGTACGCGCCAATACCCTCGACGTTTCCAGTCGACTCCAGCGACGTATTGCCGTTGGGGCCGGTCAGCGCGATCACGCCGGTGTCCTTACCCCGGAAGGCGTACCACTCGTTCTTGGATTCCACATTCGTGTGGGCCAGCGCCAGCACGCGGATGTTCTGCTGCTTACCGCCCTGCGTCATCGACGCGTACATCGCCTCGAAGTGGTCCTGGCTCCACTGATGAGAGGAAGCATCGACGACACGAACTTGAAGCTGGGCCTTTGTGCCCGACTTCTTCATCTCCTGACCAGGCCACTGGTGCCGTTCCTTACCGCTGTCCTCGCCATCGGTCCGGACCACCTTCTCCACATCCTGCGTGGAGAACGGGGTCAGCTTCGCGACCTGCAACTCCAGGGAAGCCTTCGAAGCCTTGTCACCCTCCTTGACCTCGAGATCAAGGCTGAACTTCCCATCGAAAGCTTTGGCGTCCCGGATCACGTCCGTGGCCTCGACCCCGAAGGTCATCCCGGCCTTCAACTGCGCCGCAGTCAACTTCGCCGGCAAAGTCAGACCCGCCGACCACTTGTCGCCTTCCTTCACGAAGACGCGAACCTTGCCCTTGGCCTTGTCCGGCACCGACAGGGTCGCCGCGGCCTTCTCGTTGATGTCCTTGATCGCAGGCAGGGTCACCAGAGTCAGATCCTTGGCATCTTCAGCACCGTTGACCACGTTGTCCGCACCGTCATGACAGACACTTGCTGTCTTGAACTTCACCGGCTGCTTGGCCGGGACGGCACAACGACCCGAGTCGTCATCGACATTCGGCAGAACGGTCTTCGTCTCCGAGGTCAGACGGACCCGACGATCCTTGTCATCGCCCTTCTTGTCATCGCCCTTCTTGTCGCTGCCCTTCTTCTCGTCGCCCTCAGCCGCACGGCTGTTATCGGCAGCGAAAGACGACGGCGCAGTACCCTGCACCATCGCAGCAGACGCCCCCAAGGGGAAAGCGCACAGGGACCCGGCGGCCAGCGCGGCAGCCAACGCAAGGCGTGGGCGTCGTGGCAAGACCGTCAAAGACATAAATTATCTCCTTGCTGAGGGGGGATTGATATCAGCGTACGGGCCATTCCGAGTTGAATAAACATCCCGAGTTACTTTCAGGACAAATGACGACGAAATGTTATTGTCAGGCTTTCTTCAGGCTTCTCTACTTTTCCACTCAGTTTCATATATTCATTCGATACAAAACGGATTAAATTTCCATCAAAGATCATCTTTCATACTTGACTTGCCTCGAAACGCGGGCGGATACGCACATCACTCCACCCGCCTGAGAGGGTTGACCCCATGAAGTACGTCGACAACAAGGTCGTCCTCATCGGAACCGGCGCAGTAGGCATGGCCTACGCCTTCGCCGTCGTCAACCAAGGGCTCGCCGACGAGCTCGTCCTCATCGACCTCAACGAACGCAAATCACGCGCAGATGTGCTCGACCTCAACCACGGAGAAGCCTGGGCACCCCACCCGGTCAGCGTCTCCTTCGGTGACTACAGCGACTGCCGCGATGCCGCCATGGTCGTCATCTGCGCAGGGGTGGCCCAGAAACCGGGACAGACCCGCCTCGAACTCCTCGAAACCAACCTGGGCATCTTCAAAGACATCGTCGGCCGCGTCATGGACACCGGCTTCGACGGGATCTTCCTGGTCGCCACCAACCCGGTCGACATCCTCACCTACGCGACCTGGCAATTCTCCGGTCTGCCCTCCGCACAGGTCATCGGGTCGGGAACCACTCTCGACACCGCACGGCTGCGTTTCAACCTGGCCCAACACTTCGAGGTCGCCACGACCAACGTCCACGCCACCATCATCGGCGAACACGGCGACTCCGAACTACCCGCGTGGAGCGCCGCCTCCATCGCAGGGCGTTCGATCACCCGCCGTCTTGCCCAACACCCCGAGCTGCACGACGATCTGGAACGCATCTTCGCGATGACCCGCGATGCCGCCTACGACATCATCGACGCCAAAGGCTCCACCAGCTACGGCGTCGGCATGGCGCTGGCGCGCATCACCCGGGCCATCATGCGCAACGAGAAGGTCACCCTCCCGGTGTCCGCCCTGCTCCAGGGCGAGTACGGACACGAGGACCTCTATATCGGTGTGCCCACCAGCGTCGGTCGGCGCGGCATCCGCCAGATCATCGAACTCGATCTGGACGAATCCGAGCAGACCGCCTTCGACGCCAGCGTCGCCAGCCTCCACGCCGCCATGGCACCGGCCCGTGCCGCCGGGGTCCTCCCTTCCCGCACGGACGCGAACGACAACGCCTGAACAACCCGAACCTGAGCACCGAGTACGGTGCTCAGGTTCGGGTTGTAGGAGACAGGCAGGTCAGGGCACTAACGGATCTGGCCCCGGAACCTCGTAGGTCTTCGCGATGTCCTCCAGGATCTTGTACGCACCCTGGACACTCACCGCAGACATCCAGGACAGGTCATCGACCGGAGCCGTCTTCGGAGCCAGGTTCGCCCACAACGGATTCGCCTCGAAGGTCGACTTCAGCTCGGTGCTCTTCCCCTTCTCCGGGTCGGCCACCGTGACGAAGATCTTGTCCGCATCGGCCATCGGGATCTTCTCCTCGCTGATCTCCGTGGCGAAGTCCTCCACCGCCTGGGACTCGGGGCGATCCAGCCCGGCATCCTTCAGGACGATGCCGGAGAAGGACTTCGCCTGATAGAGACGTGTCTTCCCCTCCATGAAGCGCACCACCGAGATCTTCGGGTTACGCCCGACCTTCTCCTTGACCGCGTCGCCGACCTTCTTCGCCTGCTTCTCGTACTCGGCGATCCGCTCCTTGGCCAGATCTTCCTTCCCCAGGGCCTTCCCGGCCAGCAGGACGTTCTCCTTCCAGGTCGGCCCGGTGGATTGGCTCATCACCGTGGGGGCGATCGCCGAGAGCTGGTCGTACAACTTCTCGTGACGCACCTTCGCCGACAGGATCAGGTCGGGTTTGGCCGTGGTCAACTTCTCCAGGCTGGGCTCCTGCAGAGTGCCCAACACCGTGGCCTCCCCAACGTACTGGCGTCCGCCCTCCCCCATGTGCGGCAAGGCCCCGCCGACCACCGAGTGGTACGTGGTGATGGCGACCACCGGGGTACGCAGCAGAGCAGCCGCTTCGACATAACTCTGGTCCAGGGCTGCGACCCGCTTCGGTTGGCCGGTGACCGTGGTCTCTCCCATGGCGTGGGTGATCTTCCGCTGCTCGCCCCCGGAACCTGACGAACCTTGATTCGCTTGCACCGCTCCGCAACCGGTCAACAGGGCTGCTGCAGTCAGTGCGGAAAGCACGGCAAGAGGGCGGCGAGATCGGGGGTGACCTCCGGAGACAGCGGATGAGGGGCGCACAGGGACTCCTTCATAAATCAGGTTAGGCTGACCTTATCTATGAATGTCACGGAGTCCACAAAGCACCCACAGGCTGCCCGTCGCACAGCCACCGCCGTCGCTGTCGTCACCGCGCTGATCGCCGCTGCCATCGCCAGCATCGCCCTGGGCAATCACACCCTCGCCCCCGGTGAACTCTGGCAAGCGGTCACCACCCACGACGGCTCCCAGGCCGCCGTCATCGTCCACGACCTACGCCTCCCGCGTACCCTCCTCGGGCTCACCGTCGGCGCAGCCCTCGGCGTCGCCGGCGTCCTCGCCCAATCGCTCACCCGCAACAGCCTCGCCGACCCCGGACTCCTCGGCGTCAGCGCAGGATCAGCCCTCGCCGTCGTCCTGGCCACCGCCACCGGCCTCCTCACCGGCGGTTTCCACGGCACCGCGGTCTGGGCCTTCGCCGGCGCACTCGGCGCCACCACGCTCGTCTTCGGAGCCACCACCGTCGCCGACCGACGACGCAGCGCCGGCGCCTCCGACGCCACCCTGCCCGTCATCGGCATCGCCACCTCCGCCGCCCTCAGCGCAGTCACCTCCGCCATCGTCCTGCTCGACGCCAGATCGCTCGACGCCTACCGTTTCTGGGCCATCGGTGCCCTCGCCGGACGCACCCCCGACACCTGGCTGACGGCGGCACCCCTCATCGCGGTAGGCCTTCTCCTCGCGGTTCTCGCCGGGCGCGGACTCGACGCCATCGCCCTCGGCGACGACCTCGCCAGCGGACTCGGCGTCGACCTACGCCGTCTCCGGTTGCTCACCGTCACCGCCATCGCCCTGCTCACCGGAACCGCCGTCGCCGCCTGCGGCCCCCTCGCCTTCGTCGGCCTGCTCGTCGCACACACCGGCCGTGCCCTCGTCGGCCCCCGACACAGCCTGCTCCTCCCGTTGTCCGCGCCGCTGGGAGCCTGCGCCGTCCTCACCGCCGACGTCCTGGGACGGCTCATCGCCGGACACCACGAACTCGCCACCGGCGTCGTCCTCGGCCTCGTCGGCGGCCCCCTGTTCGCCCTCCTCGTCGCCCGGAAGGTCCACCGATGAGCACCGGACCCGCCGGCGACGGCTACACCTCCCGCGCCCACCGGTCACGCCACCGGTGCAACCTCGGCTCCGCTCTGTTCATCGCCCTCGCCGCCGCCCTGACCACCCTCAGCATCGGCGCCGTCACCATCCCGCCCGGTCAGGTCGTCTCCGCGCTCCTCGGCTTCGCCGACCCCCAGACCACCCTCGTCGTCGGAGTCCTCCGGCTCCCCCGCGTACTCACCGGCCTCGCCGTCGGTGCCGCGCTCGGTCTCGCCGGAGCCCTCACCCAGACCGTCACCCGCAACCCCCTGGCCAGCCCCGGCATCATCGGCGTCACCTCCGGAGCCAGCGTCGGCGCCGTCGCCGTCGCCATGGCCGCCGGCAGCGCAGGTGGAGTCTCCGGGCCGTGGGCAGCGCTCGGCATGCCCACCGCAGCTGCTCTCGGCTCCATCACCGCGACCGTCACCGTCATCGCCGTCGCCCGCACTCCCGAACGTGTCGTCCTGGTCGGTGTCGGCATGACCGTCGCCGCGCAGTCCCTCGTCGCCTGGATGCTCACCTGGGGAAACGCCCAAGACGCGGCGCGGGCCACCACCTGGCTCACCGGAAGCCTCGGCGGCAGCGGCTGGACACTGCTCCTGCCCGTCCTGGTCGTCCTGCTGATCGCGGTGCCGGTGATCGGCGCGATCGACCGCGACCTGGCGGTCATCCCCCTCGGCGACGACCTCGCCTCCGGGCTGGGCATCGACGTCACCAAGGTCCGATGGACCGCTCTGCTCACCGCCGCCGTGCTCGCTGCGGCCGCCGTCGCCGCCGCCGGACCGGTCGCCTTCGTCGGGCTCGTCGCCCCCCGGCTGGCCGCCCGACTGTGGGATGCTCCACGTCCACCCGCCCTGGGGTCCGCCGTCTGCGGTGCCGCACTGGTCACCCTGTCCGACCTCATCGCCCGGAACCTGTTCTCCTGGCTCGGCATCGGAGTCATCGAACTCCCTGTCGGCATCATCACCGCCGCCGTCGGCGGGGTCTACCTCGTCTCCCTGCTCACCTCCCGGAGGATCGCCGCATGACCCTCGCCGCCCATGGCGTCCACCTCGGGTACGACGGCCGCCCCGTCGTCACCGGGCTCGATCTGACGCTGCCGCCCGGTGAGCTCACCGTCTTCATCGGCCCGAACGGCTGCGGCAAGTCGACACTTCTGCGCGGGCTCGCCGGTCAGCTCCCACCGACCGGAGGGCACTGTTCCGTCGACGGGCGCCCGCTCACCGATCTCTCCCCCACCGAACGGGCCCGGGCCATCGGCCTGCTCCCCCAGGCCCCGGTCGTCCCCGAAGGACTCACCGTCGCCGAACTCGTCGCCCGCGGACGCCACCCGCATCGAGGGATGCTCCGCCGCTGGTCCGTCGCAGATGCCGCCGCCGTCGACCAGGCGTTGAGCGCTGTCGACCTGCACCCTCTCGCCGATCGCCCCGTCGAGGCCCTGTCCGGCGGCCAGCGGCAACGCGCCTGGATCGCTTTGGTCCTCGCCCAGCAGACCCCTTACCTGCTGCTCGACGAACCGACGACCTTCCTCGACCTGGCGCATGCGATGGACGTGATGGACGTGGCCCGGCAGGCCGCCGTCTCCGGGACGACCGTCGTCCTCGTCCAGCACGACCTGACCCTGGCAGCCCGTTACGCACACCATCTGGTGGTCATGCAGGACGGCGGGGTCGCCGCACAAGGGGCCCCCGGCGAAATCCTGACCCCGGAACTGCTCGACGACGTCTTCGGGCTGGCCGCTCACGTACAGGACGTCGGAGGAGCCCCGGCCGTGGTTCCGGTGGCCCGCTGAACACAGATGGGCCGGGAGGACATTCCCCCCGGCCCATGGTCCGTCAGGCGGATCAGAGCGCTTCCACCTCGGCCTTGATCGCGGCGAGCTTGTCCTGGCCGACCATGCCGCCCGCCATGCTCATCGCCTGACCTGCGGTCATCCCCTTGGCCATGCCCAACATCGGGTTGTTCGTCAGGCCGGGGGCGTGTTTGTCGAAAATCGCCACGACCTGCGGGTCGTCCAGCAGTTCGCCGAGCTTGGTGCTGTTGATGTCGTACTTGGCCACAAGAGTCTCCTCTGTTCTTCCCGGGTCACCCGCCAGCCGGGGGCGATTCCCCTATGGTGCTCGACCTGAGGTCGGTAGAGACCTCGAAGCAGAACGCGATATTCGTCACGCCTGCGACTTCCGTCCTTTTCCGGTCCCTCGGCATATTCCTGGCAACGGACGTCGGAAACCCGGTCAGCCGCAGACCCGGTTCATGACGGCGATATAACCGTCCTCGATCGTGGGCTCCACCGGCCGAGCACCGGCAGGGGGCACTGATCCGACCACACGGTAAAGGGTTCCGGACGCCGAGGAGACTGCGTTGACAACGTGCATCCCCTCCGGCGGAGGACCTGGAGCGATCAGAAGGTAGGTGACGCCTTCGCCATGGTGCACCAGATCGACGGTCGGGCCCGAGTAGAGGATCCGCCCCTCGCGCATGACGCAGACCCGAGGGCAGGTTTGGGCGACGTCGTCCAGGATGTGCGTCGACAGGATCACGGTGCGGTCGCCGCCCAATGTCGAGAGCAGACTGCGGAAACGCATCCGTTCCTCAGGGTCCAGCCCGGCCGTGGGCTCGTCGACGACGATGGTCCGCGGATCGCCGGTGAGTGCCTGGGCGATCCCGACCCGTCGGCGCATGCCGCCGGAGAACCCGCCGATACGTCGGTCGGCGACATCGGCCAGGCCGACTCGTTCGATCAGCTCGTCCGCTTCCCGGCGAATACGCCGCCGGTCGGTCATCTCTTTCAGCAACGAGACGTATTCGAGGAACTCACGCGGCGTGAGATTGCCGTAAAGCATCAGATCCTGGGGTAGATAGCCCAGGTGCCTTTTGTGATCCAGCAAGGCCGAATTCTGCGAGATGCTCGCACCGTCGACGAACACTTCTCCCGAGGTGGGTCGCAAAATGCCACAAACGATACGCATCAGCGTGGTCTTACCTGCACCATTGGCTCCGAGGAGCCCGGTCATACCCGTTTGGAAGGTTGTCGTCAGATGATCGATGGCGCGGGGCTTGGACGGGAAATCCTTGGTCACGTCGGCGATACGAATGCTCATGAGGGGGTGGCCTCCGATGGTGGGGTGCGTGGTCATCTGTGCTGGGCCCGGGCGAGCAGGCCGGTGCCGACGATCAACAGGACACCGAGAACGAGCAGAGTGGCGAGGTTGCCCCAGGCGAAGTCGACGGTGTAGCTGCGTGCCTCGATGTCGGACCCGAAGAAGGTGCTGGCGACGACAGAACCTCTCGGGGAGAAGAGGGTTCCCCGAGAGAAGGTCCGGGAATCGTCGGGGTGTCGAAGAAGGCAGCCCACCCCCACACGACGACAGCAGTGATCCTGGCGAAAGCGACCGGCAGCAACCATTCGAAGACGGCGTCAAGGCCGAGGATGATCAGTGCACCCGGCACGGTGATGGTCAAGAACGCCATCGGTGCGGCAAGGAGCGAATTCCAGCTTCTCTCAGTGATACCCAGCCATAGGCCGAGCATGACCAGTACCACCAACGTAGGAAGAGTGACGCTCAAGACGCCCACTACGCGTAAGGCCAGCTGCTGCCAGCCAGGGACGGGTGCGGATCGACAGATCTGACTCATCCCGTCGCACCCCTTGATCCCTAGAGTGCCGACGAAGGTGGCACTGAAGATCAGACCGAGGAGCATGTTCATCAGGACAGCCCAATCCGCGACACGGGCCGTTCCCTGAGCAGCGTTGAGACCCGCGCTGGTGGCGCACAGCAGGAGAACCAGCAGGTAGGCGGGGGCCAACGCGGTCCACAATGATCGGCGCCGCACCACCAGACGCATTTCGATGCGAGCCAAGCCCGCAAACGCGGGGGTCAAGACTGCACCCCCTGCAGGAGCCGTTCGGAGTCTCCCAGCCGCTGGTAGCCGATCTGTACCAGAACCGCCGCGAGGACGAGCAGCAGAACACGGTTGACCAGGACGTCACCGATGACAGCGTTGATACCGAACACCATGAAGATCCAGGCGGTCATGACCAGCAGACTGGCCGAGGACGCTGTGGGCGTGACAGAAACTGCGGCATAGGCGACCGCAATGAGGAAGGCCCCCTGGCAGAAGGTGTTCAGCATCCCCGATATCCCGGGAGGGCCGCCCCACATGTTCATCAGGTGCATCCCCAGGTACAGGGCGGCGCTGGTGATCAGAGCCGCAACGGTCACGACGATTGCGCGACAGACCAGAGTTCGCCGGAACGGGGTCGGGCTCGATTCGTGGAGCTCGACGACAGGATCACCGGTCAGCGGGGCCACCGCAGCCAGCCCCTGGGCCAGGGGCAGCAGCCACACGAATTTACTCAGCCCTACTAGAGCGGCTTCCCTGCTGGGGGCCATCTGGTACGCCATGGCGGCCAAGCCCAACAGGGCGACTGTAGCCGCCGGCGGAAGCGACAGGCTGAGCCAGGAACACTGCCGAGCTTCCTGCCGGAGAAGATCATTGGTCATACTCCTTAGTGGTCTGCACCACGCAGAAGGTTCACGGCATGCTCAAGAAAAGGCGACCGACGCCGCCCCACGCCCGGCCGACTTGATCGCCGCCACGAGTAAGAGCACCCCCAGCAGTCCACTGATCAGCGGCGAAATGAACGCAAACTGCCCCAACGAGACGGGGACAATGACGAAAAGCGCCAAAACGCTCACGATCACCGCCGACCTCGTCCCACGCCAGACACCGGCCCAGGTCACCGACCCTGCGATGAACAATGCCGGCCCCAGCCACGCCAGCACAGCGCCGAACGGATCGGCTGCGATCGAACCGATGAACGTGAGAACCACCGAACAAGCCGCAGCGACCAGGATCGTCCCGCCGAGCACAATGGTCAGTCGCGCCGCCAACACCGCTGACGGGCTGACCGGAGTGACGAAGAGGTACTCGCGGCGCACATCACCAGGAGTCGCGATGACACAGGCAACCGCCACACACGCCAGGACGAGAACCGCATGCAGACGTGCTGCCGCGTCCACCGGCGCACTGGACATCCCGATCGCTACGCTGCTCAGACCGAGCAGGGTGACCAACACCGGCACCACCATCGGATGGATCAGACGCAGCTGGGCAACCGCGATACGACCGGCCAGACGCGCCGCATCAGCCGCGCTCAAAGGCCCACACCGGGCGGCATCGGGCCGACCACCACTGCTGCGAACCAGAGCAAGCATGTGTTCAGCAGGTGGCACCGGGACCGCTGCTCTGCGCCGAGTTTCAGCATCGCGTACGGCGCGGACGAAGGGGTCGTCCGGAGGAAGCTGCGTCATCGGCCGTCCTCGATACGGGCGCTCAACGTGAGCGACAGGTGTGTTCGTGCCTTGGAGATCCTGCTCTTGACCGTTCCAATCGGAATCCCTTGCAGCTGAGCTACTTCCGCATAAGGAAGTTCTTCCACCCACGCAAGGACCACCGTCTCGTACAAGTGGGGAGGCAGCCCTCGCACAGCCTCGACCATCTCATGACGCTGCGCCGATGCCAGGGCGGACAGCAGCGGTTCATCAGGCCGGTGTGTGTCCGGGACATCCTGTACGAGAACCTCGCGAGCGCTGCGACGGGCCCTGTCCCGATGCCGGGAGGCCACCTGTCGGGCGGTGATGCCCAGCAGCCACGTCTTGACCGTCGGCTTACCGTGAAATCCGGCCGCGGCCGTCCAGCACGTGACCCATACGCTTCCGACAGTCTCTCCCACCTCGTCGGTAGGTGTGCCGCGCAGAGTGGCGAAGGCGGAGACGGCCTGCGCATGTCGCTCGTACAGCTCAGTGAAGGCAGCTTCGTCACCGGTCGCGATGCGGGCGAGCAGCTGCTGATCCTCACGATCCGTGGGGAGGTTCATGGCGCCTCATCAGTGAATTTCTTGCCTGGACGACGGCGTCCGCCCTCCGAGTTCGAGGACGGACGCCGTCACCTGTACTCGTTTCTGCACAACGAGCACCGACCCCGGCCGTCTTGCAGCCGGATCCCGCATCAGTCGTTCTGCGGGAAGCCCAGGTTGAGGCCGCCGTGGCTCGGGTCGAGCCAGCGCGCCGTCACTGCCTTGGTGCGGGTGAAGAAGTGGACGCCTTCCATGCCGTGGGCGTGAGTGTCTCCGAAGAGGGAGGCCTTCCAGCCGCCGAAGCTGTAGTAGGCCATCGGGGTGGGGATCGGCACGTTGACGCCGACCATGCCGACCTGGACCTCGTGCTGGAAGCGGCGGGCTGCTCCGCCGTCATTCGTGAAGATCGCGGTGCCATTGCCGAAGGCGTTGTCGTTGATGAGTTTCAGGCCCTCCTCGTAGGAGGAGACGCGGACCACGCAGAGCACCGGCCCGAAGATCTCGTCGGTGTAGATCGACATCTCGGGGGTGACGCCGTCGAAGAGGGTCGGCAGGACGAAGAAGCCCTCCGGGGAGCCGCCCACCCATTCGCCCTGGCGTCCGTCGACGACGAGTTTCGCGCCTTCGGCTTCACCGGCGTCGATGTAACCGCGTACCTTGTCGCGGTGTGCCGCGGTGACCAGCGGCCCCATGTCGATGCCCTCGCCCAGGCCTTCCCCGGTCTTCAGGGTGGCCATGCGTTCGGTGATCCGGCCGATGAGGTCGTCGGCGATGGAGTCGACGGCGAGCAGCACGGAGATCGCCATGCAGCGTTCGCCGGCAGCACCGAAACCGGCGTTGACGGCGGCGTCGGCGGCCAGGTCGAGGTCGGCGTCGGGGAGCACCAGCATGTGGTTCTTCGCGCCGCCGAGGGCCTGGACGCGTTTGCCTGCGGCGACTCCACGCTCGTAGACATATTTCGCGATGGGGGTGGAGCCGACGAAGGAGATCGACTTCACGGTCGGGTTGTCGAGCAGGGCGTCGACGGCTTCCTTGTCGCCGTGGACGACGTTCATGACGCCGTCGGGCAGTCCTGCTTCACGCCACAGGTCGGCGATGGCGAGGGTCGAGCTGGGGTCTTTCTCGCTGGGTTTGATGACGACGGCGTTGCCGCAGGCCACGGCGACCGGGACGAACCACAGCGGCACCATCGCGGGGAAGTTGAACGGGGAGATGACGCCGATGACACCGAGCGGCTGCATGATCGAGTAGGCGTCGACGTCGGTGGAGACGTTCTCGCTGAATCCGCCTTTGAGCAGGTGGGAGATCCCGCAGGCGAAGTCGGCGACTTCGAGGCCGCGGTTGATCTCGCCGACGGCGTCGGGGAAGGTCTTGCCGTGTTCGGCGACGATCAGTTTCGCGATCTCTTCGCGGCGCTGGCTGAGCAGCTCCCGGAAGCGGAAGAGCACCTGCGTCCGTTTGGCCAGGGAGATGGTCCCCCAGGAGCGGGCGGCCTGGTCGGCGTGGGCGACGATCTCGTCGACGAGGGTTTTGTCGGCGAAGTCGACGGTGCCGATGATCTCACCGGTGGCGGGGTTGTAGACGTCGCCGGTGCGGGCCGCTGTCCCGTCCCAGGGCTGGTGGCCGATCAGGTGGGTGATACGCGTGGGGGTGTTCACGGGTCTGTAGTCCTTCCGGGATGCCGGGCGTGGTCAGTGGTGGTGCAGGGGGAGGCGGGCGTCGACCGGCTGGTCGTCCCAGGTGCCGCGCACCCATGAGTGGGCGGGGTCGTCGCAGATCAGCCAGGCACGTTTCTCCCCGGGGCCCGCCATGACGTTGAGGTAGTACATGTCGTACCCGGTGGGTGCCATGGCCGGGCCGTGCCAGCCGTGGGGTACCAGGACGGTGTCGCCGGAACGAACCTCTTCGAGGACGTCGATGGGCTGCTCGTCGGTACCGTAGACGCGCTGGTAGCCGAAGGGTTTGGCGAAGCGGGCGGCGGCGCGCCCGGTCGGGGTGTCCTCGACGCGCATCTCGAAGTAGTAGATCTCTTCGAGTTCGCTCTCCACGCCGTCGCGTTCGGTGTCATGTTTGTGTGGCGGGTAGCTGGACCAGTTACCGGCGGGGGTGATGACTTCGCAGGCGATCAGGGAGTCGGCTTCCAGGACGCCGGGGGTGCCGAAGTTCTGCACCTGGCGGGAGGCCTGTCCTGCTCCGCGGAGTTCGACGGGGACGTCTGCGGCGGCCAGGTAGGCGAAGGGGTAGGCGGTGCGGGCTTTGGCGTGTGGCAGCGCGATGGTGCCGGCGGTGGTCGCGGTGACGGTGAATTCGCCGTCGCGGGGGATGAAGGCCAGGTCGGTGGGTCCGGCGAGGACGTGTTCACGTCCGGCCAGGTCGACGTGGTGTTCCTGGCCGTCGACGGTGGCGTCGACCTGGTAGGACCCGGAGAGCGGCAGGGCGATCCATTCGCGGTCTCCGCAGGTGATGGTGCGGCTCTCCCCGGCGTCGAGTCGTGCTGTCCACAGCCCGGTGTACGACCATCCTTCTCGGCCGGGGCTGATCTGGGTCTCGTAGCCGTCGCTGGTGGTACTTCCGGCAGGGAGGAACCAGTCGCTCATCGCTCTCCTTCGTGATCTGTGGCGTGGGCGGTGCTGCCCTGTCGTCGTTCTTCCATGGAGCGTTCGACATCGGAGGCGGTGGGCATCGCGGTCGCGCACTCCAGTCGTGAGGCGACGAGGGCTCCGGCAGCATTCGCGAATTCGAGGGTTCTGCGGAGTGTCCATCCTTCGAGGAGTCCGTGGCAGAGCGCTCCGCCGAAGGCGTCTCCGGCGCCGAGTCCGTTCACGGTCTCGACGGGGCTCGGGGGGACGAGGACCCGTTCGTCGCGGGTGGCTCCGAGGACTCCGCGGGGGCCCATCTTGACGACGGCGAGTTCGAGGCCGCGGTCGAGCAGGGCGTCGGCGGCGCGTTCGGGGTCGGTTTCGCCGATGGCGACGCGGCATTCTTCGAGGTTGCCGACGGCGGCGGTGCACCAGGCGAGAGCGGCTTGCATCTGGCCGGAGGCATTGGATTCGTCGTCCCAGAACTGGGGGCGGTAGTCGAGGTCGAGGACGGTGTGGGTGCGTCGCTCTCGGATCTGCCAGGCGTGGCGGTGGGCGGCGCGGCTGGGTTCGCGGGAGAGTCCGGTGGCGGTGGCCCAGAAGATGGTGGCGTCGCGGACGGTGTCGGCGGGGATGTCGTCGGGCCGGATCATCAGGTCGGGGGCGACCGGGTACCGGTAGAAGTACAGGGGGAAGTCGTCGGGCGGGAAGATCTCGCAGAAGGTGACGGGGGTGGGGAAGCGTTCGACCTCTTCGATGTGGTGGTCGTCGACGCCGAGGGCGCGCAGTTCGCGCCGGACGAAGCGTCCGAAGGGGTCTTTCCCGGTTTTGCTGATCAGTGCGGTGCGGTGCCCGTGCCTGGCGGCGGCGACCGCGACATTTCCGGCGCTTCCGCCGAGGAATTTTCCGAAGGTGTCGACGTCTTCGAGCCCTACTCCGGTTTGCATCGGGTAGACGTCGACGCCGACACGGCCGATGGTGACCAGCTCGTGCGGCTGCCGCTCATGGCTCATGTCCGCCTCCGATCGCCGTTGTTGCGGAGCCTTGTCGCCGGTGGTGGCCGGTGGCCTCCACAGCGTCGTGGGTCGGCCGTGGTGACTGTTCACACCCTGCCGGACCGCCGATCAGCTGTCAATATTTGTAATGACATTTACTCATAGGCGGATATTGCCAACCTGATGGCCCCTACTCAGGCCGGACTCGCCTGAGCCACCCGAGCCTTGGCCAGCCAACGCTGCGCCGTACGCACCGACGGACGCGGATATCCTGCTGCCGCAAAGGCATCGCACATCAACGGACCGGTCGCCTCATCACCCATCCGGTCGACTACGTCACGGGCTATCTCCAAGCGAGGCTTACGCCGCATCCGCGAAGCCGGACGAGTCACCCGCACCACCTGCATCGGCTCCATCACCGGCACCTGCACCGCGCGCACCGTCTCGGTCAGCGCCACCATGTCGACCCCCTGCTGGTCCACCGCGACCGTCGCCATCGCCGCCGGAGAAGCACTGGCCGCCACCGACACCGCAGGCGTCGACAACGGCATCACCGGCGCCACCTCGTGCTGCACGCACTCCGGCACAGCCGCATCCTCAGCCGCTGCGCTCTCCTGCGCACCGTCACCCAGCAGGTCCGCCAGGACGCCCTCGGTCATCGCCCGGTACCAGAGCCAGCAGGCCGCCAAAGGTACTGCAGCCCAGATGACAAAGGCGGACACCGACGCCGGAGCCAACGTCCACCCCTGCGGGCCGACGATCTCGTGCAGCGCGGAGAGCACCCCCACCACCACGACAGAAGCCCACGTCGTGAGCAGGTTCATCCGGTTGTCACGGCCTTCGAGATGAGCCGCATAGGCCAGCGATGCACTGCACGCCACCACCGCGAGCAGAAAAAGCGTGTTGATAAAAGCCACTCCGGCCGACCAACCCAAGGCTCGGGACAGGTCACCGGCGCCGACCGCCGCGAAGACGACGGCCAGTCCCACCACGGCCGCAGTGGCCATCCCGGCGATCTGACGGCTGCGGCCACGCAGGGCCGAGAAATGAATCATCCTGATACCTCCATGAATCCTTCAGCGCGCGAGAGGCGCCGCTGTCCGACACCGCTTCTGGAGGCATGTCGCGCGGTCCACCTCTTGTCCCGAAAAGCAGCCGGACGGACGATCCGGCGCACCCACCCTGTACGGAGGTGCTTCGATCTCCCTGCGGGCAGGGCATCGCGGTGGAATGAATGACCCTGCGAACCGGGTACACGCGTATATCGTTCGCCGGTTCCCCCCATGCCCGTGCCAGTGGGGGAACCCTCATGCCGGTGATATCTCCGGGAAAACTTCCACCGCATGAAAAACCCGGATGCAGATGTCATTCATGATGTCGAACCGCATCTGCACGACCTGAAGGCCGCGGCCCGCATCTTCGACATCGCGCAAGCCCGCTGTCTGTTCGGGATATTCAGCATAGACAATGCCGGATATCGCGCTGCGGACACCCTCGGACTTACGTCCGAAGCTGTCCGTAAGGCACCTCACCGAGAGACGCGATCGGCTTCCGTGACGGGCAATGCGGACGCTGTCCGACGTAATCCGTCCAGCTGTCCCAATGCCGGGTCCAGCGACCATTCCGTACACCAATATCCGTAGGCCACCGGGGTCTTGCCGTCGACTTCAGCCGGAACTTTGCGGAAGTCGGCATCCAATACGCCTTTGGTTTTCACCCTGTCGAGGATCACGACATCTTTGACGGAAAAATGGAACCGATCATCCGACGCCCGAAGAACGTGTTTCCGGGCGGGGCCGGAGACATCACGGGGACGACCGGCCCGCGATGGCGACGAGCCGAGGCGCCCCGGAGGAAGGCACACGGACCCCCGGGGCACCGCTCGACCACCGGTGTTGACCCCGCACCTCGTGGCCCGGGAGAGCGTCTGAACATGCACTCTCTCCCTGCCCCGCCGTCGTCGATCTGGCGGGGTCCGCGCCCTCACGCTAACCCACCGCCCCTTTGTGCTGTCAATAGGTCATAAGCTGGCATTCATCCAATGGATACGGACGTACGTCCCACTTCGTCATCCTGCATTCCATATCCCACCTGCAATGACCCCAGAAGGTAAAAGTTTTGTCCGTACGTGAACACACCATGACGAGTTACCGACCGACACTCCCTACAACGCTTACCATCACGCCATGACCGCAGAGCTGCCCGTGGTGATCGACCGGACCAGCCCGGTGCCCCTGTACCACCAGCTGGCACAGCAACTCACCGCAGCCATCGAGACCGGCGTCCTCAAACCAGGCGACCCCTTCGAGAACGAGATCGCTCTCGCCGAACGCCTCAACCTCTCCCGCCCCACCGTGCGCCGGGCCATCGCCGAAATGGTCGCCCGCGGACTCCTCGTCCGACGACGCGGCGTCGGCACCACCGTCGCCAACGAAGTCATCCACCGACGAGACGAACTCACCAGCCTCTACGACGACCTCGTCCGTGCTGGACGCACCCCCCGCACCGAAGTACTCACCTTCGACCCCGAGGCCTACGACAACCGGGCCGCTGCCGCCCTAGGTCAGACACCCACCACTCCACTGGTCCTCATCGAACGTGTCCGTTACGCCGACGACCAACCCATCGGCATCCTCCGCAACTGGCTGCCACCGCAGTTCGCCGATCTCGACCCGGACGAGCTGACCCAGCGCGGCCTGTACGAACTGCTCCGCGCCCGGGGAATACGCCCCGCCGTCGCCCACCAGACCATCGGCGCGCGCAGCCCTGATGCTCGGGAGCAGCGCCTGCTCAACCTGGGCAAGGGCGAGCCGCTGTTGACGATGACCCGTAAGGCTTATGACTCTTCCGGCGCTGCGGTGGAGTTCGGCGATCACTGTTATCGGGCGGACCAGTACGCCTTCGACATCACCGTCTACGAACGCTGACGAAAACCCGTTTAGAACCCGAACCTGAGCACCGTACTCGGTGCTCAGGTTCGAGGTGGTGAGGGTTGGGGGTCAGAGGTAGTGGCGCTGGTGTTTCTTCTCGGCGAGGTACTCCTGGTAGGCCTGTCGAGTGGAGTCCAGTTCGCTGACCTCGGCGACGGGCACGTCCCACCAGGCACACCCGGGCGGGTTGGGCCCGTACAGGTCGGTCTCGATGTACAGCACGACCGGGCCGTCGGCCTGTGCTGCGGCGGTGTATTTCTCCCGGAAGTCGGCGATGCCTTCGCAGATGAGGACCTTCGCTCCCCAGCTGGCTGCATTGGCGGCGAGGTCGAAGGGCATCTGGTCGCCGTCGAGTCGGCCTGTTCCGGCGTTGCGACGCCGGTAGCGGGTGCCGAAGCGCTGGCTTCCTCGTGATTCGGAGAGCGCGCCGATGGAGGCGAAGCCGTGGTTCTGCAGGAGGACGAGAGTGATGTCGAGTCCTTCCTGCACCATGGTGGCGATTTCGGCAGGCAGCATCTGGTAGGTGCCGTCACCGACGATGGCGACGACCTGACGGTCGGCCTGTCCGGCGTCGTCCAGCGCCATCCGTACGCCGATGGCTGCGGGGATCTCGTAGCCCATGCAGGAGTAGGCGTATTCGAGGTGGTACTGCTCGGGGGTGCTGGCCCGCCAGAGGGTTTGCAGGTCGCCGGGCATCGAGCCTGCGGCGTTGATGACGACGTCGCGCTCCCCCATGAGCTCGTTGAGAGCACCGAAGACCTCGGTCTGCGCGGGCAGTGGTTCCTGTCCGCGGTGGTAGCACTCGTCGACGACCTGTTGCCATTCTGCGTGGAGTTCTTGTCCGCGGGCTGTCCAGGCGGGGTCGCTCCGCCAGCCGTCGAGGGCCTCGCGCAGCCCGTCGAGTCCGGCCCGGGCATCGGCGAGGAGCATCTGCGCAGAGTGTTTGGCCGCGTCGAAGCTGCCGACGTTGAGGTTGACGAAGCGCACGTCGGGATCGGCGAAGACGGTGTGGCTGGCGGTGGTGAAATCGCTGTAGCGGGTGCCGATGCCGATGACGAGGTCGGCTTCGCGGGCGAGGGTGTTGGCGGCCCGGTTTCCGGTCGAGCCGAGCCCGCCGACGGCGCAGGGGTGGTCCCAGTTGAGGGCGCCTTTACCGGCTTGGGTGTCGGCGACCGGGATCCCGGTCGCGGTGGCGAAGGCGCGTAGGGCGTCGGAGGCACCGGAGTAGATGATGCCGCCACCGGCGACGAGCAGGGGTTTCTTCGCGGCGCGGATCGCGTCGACGGCCCGGGTGAGCGCGGCGGGTTCGGGGACGGGTCGGCCCACGTGCCAGATCCGTTTGCGGAAGAAGTCGACGGGGAAGTCGAAGGCTTCGGCTTGGACGTCCTGGGGCAGGCAGACGGTGGCGGCGCCGGTCTCGACGGGATCGGTGAGGACGCGGCAGGCGCCGAGCAGCGCGGGGATCAGTTGTTCGGGCCGGGTGACGCGGTCGAAGAAACGGGAGACGGGGCGGAAGGCGTCGTTGACGGTGATCTCTGGGCTGTAGGGCTGTTCGAGCTGTTGGAGCACGGGGTCGGGGTGGCGGGTGGCGAAGGTGTCCGCGGGCAGCAGCAGGACCGGTAGCCGGTTGGTGGTGGCCAGTGCTGCGCCGGTGACCATGTTGGTGGCTCCGGGGCCGATGGAGGTGGTCACGGCAAGGGTGCTGAGCCGTTCGGTGGTCTTGGCGTAGGCCGCGGCGGCGTGGACTCCGGCTTGTTCGTTACGGATGAGGTAGTAGGGCAGTTCGGCGTCCTGGCTGCTGGTCTCGGCAGCGAGTTCGGCTTGGAGGAGTGCCTGGCCGACGCCACAGACGTTGCCATGGCCGAAGATGCCGAAGATGCCTGCGAAAAGGCGGTGTTCGACGCCGTCCCGTTCGGACCACTGATTCGCGAGGAAGCGCACCACGGCTTGGCCGACGGTGAGACGGACGGTGGACGGCATCTTTCGACTCCTTCGTCTTCTTCGACATGCGCGGGGAATGCGCTGGCGCCGGTCGCCGGGTGCGGGCGAGGGCACGGGGAAGACGGTACGCCGAACGGCGGGAGGGGGGCCGTTCGGTGTACCGCCGGGGTGTGCTCAGACGGCGGGGACGGTGACGTCCACGACGAGCTGGTCGAGTTCGGCGTCGGCGGCGAGGAATTGCCGCAGGGTCCTGCGGGTGGCACCGAAGTCGTCGAATTCGGCGGGGGTCATGCCGTCGACGTCGTAGGCCTTCCGGAATTCGGGCATCTGCGCGTACAGGATGTCGATGATCTGCTGGTCGACAGGAATGTCCATCCGCGGCTGGGGGTCGATCCCGCTGTTCTGGAAACGTTTCTGCCAGGCGAAGGGCGGGGAGAGCACGAGGTCGCCGCCGATGAATTCCGTCCACTGCAGGGAGTTGCGGTAGGCGGCGGCGAGCAGGCGGGAGCGCAGTCCGCGGGCGGTGAATTCGCCGTAGGCCTTTTTCATGACGGCCACGCCGGCCCATTCGAGGTGTCCGGGGTCGAAGCAGAGTTCGTCCTTGGCGTAGCACTCCTTCAGCCAGTCGTCGATGCGTCCGACCATGATGGTGACGACCGGGCCCATGCCTTCGGTGGTCCTGCCTTCGGCTTCGCGTCGTTGCAGTCCGCGTTCGATGGCTTCGCCTGCGGCGACGGCCTGGGCGACGGTGAAGGAAACGGTGACATTGACCGAGACGCCCCGGTAGGTGGCTTCTTCGATGGCTTCGAGGCCGACGGAGGTGGCGGGGATCTTGACGATGATGTTCTTGGCCAGGCCGTGGAAGTGTTCGGCCTGGTCGGCGAGGGCTTGGGCGTCGCGGTGCAGTCGGGGGTCGGTCTGCATGGACAGTCGCCCGTTGAGTCCGGCGTATTCCTCGAAGGCCGGTTCGAGGAGTTTGGCGGCGTCGATGGAGAGTTCTTCGACGACCTGCCAGCCGATCTCGGATTCGCTCATGGTGCGGTTCTCAGCAGCGATCTGGGCGATTCGGGTGGACCACCGGGGCAGGTCGGCCTTGACGCAGGTGACGGCGATGACGGGGTTGCAGGTTGCTCCGACTGCGCCGTAGGAGATCGATTCGGTGAGCTCTTGGGGGTCGGCCGAGTCGTTCCACAGGACGGTGGGTCCAGCCTCGGTCATGCTGTTGAGCGGGCGCGGGTTGGGGGTCATCGCCGGGGGCCTTTCGACTGGTGCTCGTCGCGGCACGGGTGCACTGCGCGGAAGCTTTGTGACGGCGGCTCCTCCCGTGTCCGCCTGATGCCATTCAACGCCGCACCCAAGACACTGTCAATACATTGTCATCACATTCAAACAAACTAACTCAGCGGAAGTCGGCCGCTCCTCCACTGACAGCCATCTGCGAAAGCACCGATGCCACCACCTCGGCCAATTCGTCGACGGCGGTGTACTGCGGCCACTGCCCGCTCATCAGCAGGCGGAGTGAGATCTGCGGATAACGCTCCGCCAGATCGCGACCCGCATCCAAAAGATTCCCGTCGAAGCCCTCGGAGAGGCCGACCAGCCAGGTCGGCACCCACAACTGGGCGTACAGCTCCGGCGACGGCGCCAGCGGCGAGCTCTCGTCGAAACGAAAGGCGTTCTCCATCGCCTCCACGGTGGGCGTGTTCACCCACCTCCCGTCGGATCCGAAGACGATCGAATGTTCGATCTCAGCGCCGAAGCCTGATTCCAGCCCGGTCAGCATCCAGTCTTCGGCGACTCGGTCCACCAACTCCCGCTGCAATTCTCGGGCCGATTCCACCCCTCGCCCGGTCGCGCCGACCCGGAAGCGTTCCGCCAGGGTCCGCCGAAGCTCCGCATCAGCCAGGAGTGCGCCCCCTTCGACGGTCCGAGCCATCGAGCCACCGACCAGGACCAGCGCCCGTACCAGCTCGGGATGCACGATTCCTGCGACCATCGCGGGCCAGACCGACAGATCGTGCGCCACCACCACGGGGCGGTCCAGCCCTGCACCCTCGATCACGTCGACGAACACATGCCACAGATCGTCGGCTTCCGTCAGGGGCACAGAGGTGTGGCCATGGCCGGGCAGGTCGAGGGAGAGCGGCCGACACTGATGAGCCAGGGATTCCGCCAGCAGTCTCCATTGCGGCCCGCAAAAACCCAAAGAATGTACGAGTAGGACATCGACTCCGCTGCCACCGTAATCTTGCACCGCTATACGGCCTGCTGGGGTCTCCACATACATTTCACGCACGATGCACACTCCCGTCATCGCAGACATGGTGTGTTTCCTTGCCACACCTCCCGGGTATTCCCCCGCCCACGGCAGATACCACCGATTCTGGATATACCGTCAATACTTAGCCTGACATATCTTCTCGAGGAAATTCCGCCCAGGCCTGGGAAGTCGCCAGAAAACACGTGGTAAATGCCACATCGCCTTCCAGTCAGTCAAGGAACTTTCGACGGTGGTGGGCGGCCTGCTTCATCGTGGATCGCCGCGCACCGTTCACGGCCTGCCAGGTCCGGACGGCCACCTGCACACGAGAGCCACCCCGGCCGACCAGCACTGCGGCATGACGCCATCCCATCGACAGCGCTGCCACCACGGCCAGCAGGGCCCACAACAGCGACCAGACCCCGGCCTGCAGGGCACTCCGGTCGGCGAACGCCTCGACCAGCACCGATTCCACGAAGCGGGCGTGGCCGGAGACATCCGGAAGAAGACAGCTGGCCACAGCGCGGATGACCGGGTCAGGCGCCGCCGATTGCGCCCATCCGTAGTAGACGGCGGCAACGGCGGAGGTCACGGCCCAGGCGCAGAGCACCCCGAGCACCCCCAGGTGCTTCAGCCCTCGCCTGCTGAGACTTCCCGACGTCGATCCGCCGGCACGCAACGGGGTATCGGCGTCGAATCGGGCGAGCAGCATCCGGGCCAGCCTGGTATGTCTGCGCCGTTCGGCGAGCAGCGCAGACACCGACGAGACATATCCGGCCCTTTGCACCTCCAGTGCTGTAGGAATCCGCCGGCCGTCGATCGAGGTCGAGGCGTGAAAGGTCCGCCAGGACTCGACCCAGCGATTTTCCTCCCGTCGGGAGAGTTCCACATCGGCACCCCAGTCGATATGCCATTCGCGCTCCCGCACCGAGTCCGCATTCGAGGTGAAGTATTCGTCCCAGACCGACCAATCCTGTGTCGACGTGAAATCGTCCCCCCGGGTTTCGTCACCCGAGGCTCTTTTTTCGTCCGTAGGAGCCACCAGCAATGTCACCATACGTCCCGACGCTAAAGATCAGCGGTGAAAAGAAGCTGGACGTCTGCCTCAAGGGAACTCAGAAAATCTCTGTCATTCGAGGTGGGGGTCGGAGAAGGTCGGGCGGGTGGCCCCCCGACCATCCGCCCGACCCAGTTCCGGTGCCGATCTACCTGTCATCGATTCCCGAGCCCGCCGAGGAACAACCACTGGACGAGTTCACCGATCTGTCGTTGCATGCTGCGCTCGGCGCCGTGTTCGGCGGAGCGCACGGGCTGGCGCACGTCGGGGCGCGCTGCACCGCTGTTCGATCGGCAGTTCTCGGTGGCCCGACGTTCGGCGCGGGCGTAGCGGTCCCGGCCCCTCCAGGATGTGACGTCGCCTTGGCGGTGGAGCAGGATCTTCACCATGCGCCACCCTGCGGGGCCTTCCGTGCACTGCGGGCAGGAGGCCCGTCGGGCCCGTCCGGCGCGTCGTTCGGTCGATGTCCTGCGCGGGGTGGAGCATGCTTTGCTCGCCGGGGTTGCCGACCCTGCGGTGGGGTTCTCGTCCGCGTGCGGGGAAGAGCCGGGCAGCGTGCCGGCCGGGTGCTCTTCGTGAGCGGCCAGTGCTGACGCCGACAGGGCAGCTGGACGCTCGTCGGTGACACGCACCTGGGCGATCGCCGGGGCTGCTGCAACGAACAGCAGGGTCCCTGCGAGAGACCAGGATGCGATCGATCCTCGGCGAGCCATGACATGCCCTCATGATCCTGATGACGCATCCGGCACGTCCGCGATGTACGTGGAGAGAAAAGGGCGGACGTGCCGTTGACGATGCATGCAAAACGGTCATTTCGCACGTTACGTGCGTGAACCCTACGGAAACGGATTCAAGGCGCACCCCTGCGGAAATGACATCAGATCGTGACTAATGTATCTGTCTTGCCATGAATTAGCCGCCGATACATATCTCTGGACGAGCCGTCAGGGTGCGGTGAGCTCCGCCCCTGCCGTCTTACCGGCAGCGACCTGGACCGTCACCGGAGCCGAGGGCTTGCCCTGCCCGGAAACCTTGGCCTCCGCCTTGTACTGGCCTGGCGCCAGCCCGGCGAACACGAACTGCCCCGAGGCGTCGGTGAGTACCGTCTTCTGTCCACCAGCTGCGCCTCCAAGGGGTGTCAAGGTCACCGTCGCCTGGTCAACGGCCTTCCCACCGTGGATCGCCTTGCCGGAGATCAGACCGGTGGACTGCTTCCACGGCATCTCCGGCACCGCCGCAGGCGCCGTGAAGACCTCCTTGACCAGCGCTTCGTGCAATGTCTTACGTTCGCTCGCCCGCTTGGCGGCGTCACCACCGGCTGACGACGGGGAGGCATAGGAGTAGCCTCCCCAGCCCAATCCGTGTCCGGCGATCTCCTTGGCCTGGGTGAGCGACTCGGGGATCGTGTTCAGGTGCAGCGCCGCTCCGGAGATGACGTGCCGACCGGAGTCGGCGGCCAGTTTCTGCAGCGTCTTGTTCCAGCTGCGGAAACCCTGGGCCTGTTCGGGCCGACTCTCCCGCTTGTAGTTCATGGCGGCGACGGTGTCGATGTATCCGTCACGCATCCATGCCCGGTAGTCCTGGAGGACGCTGCCGTAGGGGCGGGTCTTCTCGAAGGAACCGACCTGGTCGCTCCCGACGCCGTAGGTGATTCCGTTGACCGACAGTCGGGTCTTGGGGTTGTGGGTGTACAGGGCTGCGTAGACCCGCCGAACGATGTTGTCGACCTGTCCGCGCCGCCAGGCGGACCACTGCTCATCGGCCGGGGCCGGTCGATCGGCGCGCCCGGTGTGTGCTTTGAAGCGGGCCAGTGCGGTGTCGGTGTACCCCCAGTCGTTGGCGCTCTCGGTGGAGTTGTTGTCGGGATAACGGATGTAGTCGAGGTTGATGCCGTCGATGCCGTACTGCTTCTGCAGCGCAACGGCGCCCGCGACGATGTCTTCCACGACATCGGGGTGCGCGGGGTCGACATAGCTGTTGTTGTCGACGATCTCCTTGCCGTCGACCCTCTTGTTGAGCCACCGGTCACGCCCTTGAGCGTTGGGTCCGTGCTTGTGATAGGCGTGCTTGGTGTCGCGGGGGGCCTTCGTGGAATTCCACAGCGTCGTGGCATTCACCCAGGCGTGCACCTGCAATCCGGCGGCGTGGGCCTGCTTGACGATCTCGGCCAGGGGATCGAAGGGTGCCGGTGCAATCGCGGCATCGGTCCGGGGGTGATGGCCCTTGTTGCAGAAGCAGTCGAACCGGCGGACGGTCTGCACGAAGAGGACGTTGGCGCGTGCTTCACGGGCGGCGGCGATCATCGCGCCGACTTCCTTGGCGGAGAAGATCCCGGGGTTGAAGGCGTCCACCCAGTAGCCGCGGATCTGGTCGGATTTCGCGGGTGGAGCCTGTTTCTCGGCGGCGGACACCGCTGGACCGAACCCGAGCGACAAGCCTGTGGCCAAAGCGGCCACCACCATCGTGGACATACCTTTACGCATCCATGCCTCCTAGGGCATCCATCGCGCCGCCGAGCGACGCTCCTTTGCAACGGAATCCACCATCTTGGCGAAACCCTTAGCGGTTCAAAAGATCTCAACCACAAGTAGTTCCCCGAACCACAAGACACATCATGTAGGAAGGTCTCCTAGGCTGGGGGGTCTTACCGCCCAACACGGGAGTACAGCAACATGATTGATGCCTTCAGTCCTCGACGACGAACGTCGGTCGCTGCCATTGCGACATCGGTGGCCTTCTGCCTGGCCACGCCCTTGTGCGCATCGGCGTCGACGTCACCTGCTTCAGCCGCAGACACCCCCGCAGTCGCCCCTGAGGTCGCGCCGGCCGCACCGCAGAACAAGACTGCCGCCGAGCGGATTCTCGGGGTCAAGCCCCGTTCCGGGCTGCCCTGGTTCTCCGGGATCTGGCGTGGCGCACCCCACACCACCGCTGCGGTCGACAACGTCGGACACTGGCGTGGCCTGCCGATCGACGCGGTCACCTCCTACTCGAACAAGCGGGTGCTCCACCCGTCGTCCGGCCCGGACGCCCTCGCCGATTCCCGCTGGAATGTCAGCACGTTCTCCGGCTTCGGCGGACTGATGTCGTACAACCTGGCGATGATCCCCAGTGACAACACTGTCACCTTCGACTCGATCGCCAAGGGCGACCAGGACGAGGTCTGGCGGTTGAACGCACGGGCACTCAAGGACAACGGACGCGGGAACGCTCTGGTCAACATCGGCTGGGAAGTCAACGGCGACTGGTACAAGTGGAGCGCCACCTACCTCACCGCGCCGAAGTTCAAGGACGCCTGGAATCGCATCGCGATGGTGATGAAGCAGGAAGCGCCGGGGCTGAAGTTCGGCTTCATCATCGGCTGTGGACGCGCAATGACCGGCCAGCTCCACCGGATGGATTCCCTGGAGCGGCTCTACCCTGGCGATGAGCGGGTCGACGTGGTCGGCTGCAATGACTACGACTGGTGGCACATCAAGGGACGCAACGAGCGTGAATGGAAGAAACGGATCAATCCGCCGCTGGCGGCCGGCCTGGCCGATGTGGCTTCCTTCGCCCGGAACCACAAGAAGGGCTTTGCGATCAGTGAGTGGGGGCTGTCGGCCACCGACAAGCACGGCAGCGGCGACAACCCGTTCTACATCCGGAAGATGTTCGAGTTCTTCGAGCAGAACAAGGATGTTCTCGTCATGGAGAACTACTTCATGGAAGCCGAAGGAAATGTGACGAACTCCCTGCACAACCCAGCACAGATGCCGAAATCTGCTGAGGCCTACAAGGAGAGCATCAACCGCATCAAGCGCTGATCCCCAGCGGCGCGACCGAGTCGGTCGCCACGTGAGCATGCCCGCGGGGGCGCCTTCCGGATCAACGAATCCTGGAGTGGCGCCCCCGTAGTCATGTCTCGGGGAGCTTCTCGACGAGGAAAAACCAAAGGCCTTCATATGGTAAATCTAGAAAGATGAACTCCCTTTCATGAAAAATACGGGCATAACCGCATATGACCCGATATCGCCAGATCGATAACGCCTGAAATCATTCAGCAGAACTAATAGCCTCACACTATCTATACGGGTCAATCCTCCGTGGATGTAGAGTGCAGAATATATTCAAGCTGCACACAGCATGTATGCCTACGTTTCAGGGGCTCCACGAGACCGAGATTCGCCGCAGGGTCGTGACGCTCTCCGATGAGCGGACCCTATGAACGCGCAGAAATCTCATCATCTTTGTCATAGAAGACAGGATTCGACATATGGGAATTAAGTCACACTTCAAGAAGCTCTTCGTCGTCGCCGCCACCGGCGCCCTGGCTTTCAGCTTCGCCCCCGTCTCTGCTCAAGCGTTCACACCCGGCGAGATATACGACGGAGCCTTCGCCGGACACGGCAAATACACCAAAGAGCTCGTCAGAAAACACATCGCAGAAAACCAGAAGAAGTACGGTTCCCCGATGTTCGCCCGGCTGGCCCTGGCCTTCGACAACGAGTTCCTCAACAAGGCTGGCGCAAGTGGTCAGGCAATCGTCACCAGGAGATGCCTTGACAATGCAGCCTGCGCGTCTGTGCGAGGGCTTCCCATGGACCCGATCAAGCCTCATTCTGTCGAGAAGTTCCACGCGGCGCTGACCGAGCAGTGCGCGAAGCTGACCACCAAACCCGGAAGCGGAGTCACCTTCAAGAAATATAACTTCACACAAGAGGGTCCCTCCAAGTTCGTCATCGCGAAGGCTGGAACCATCCAGACCAATGCCACTCAGCAGTCAGTAGCCTTAACGCTAAAAAATGCTGAGAGCTACACCAAGACCAACACCATCGGTTGGAATGTCGAGGCCAGCCTCGCGATCAAGGGGATCGTCACCTTGAAGAGCGGCTTCCAGTCCTCCTGGGCAAATGCGGTCAGCAGCACCGCTGAAACATGGCGCACCGTCCAGGCCAAGCCCGGTGAGAGCTACCGACTGGACAAGGGCCATCAGGAGACCACCGGCAAGGTCACCGCGCTCTTCGACACCACCAAACAGGCCCGGAACACTGGCTGCCGCAGACTCATCGCCAAGGACACCAAGGTCACTGTCGGACATTCGGCATCCGAGGTCGTTCACCAGGTCAACACCTCTGGCATGATCATTCGTGACGCGCCTCGGGTCGAAGCTCAGCGCGGCCCGAAACCTGCCTGAGCAACTCCCTAGCACTGCGCGATTCGCTATAGACATCGCCCTTCCTCGGCATCGCGACCAGGCGCCGGTCGTAGCCTTCCGAGGGAGGGCACATTCTTACCTCCGGTCCGGCTCGCCCAGCTGGGCGAGCACGATCCCGCTCAGCATCACTGCACACCCGGTCAGACCCCGTGCCGTCATCTGTTCTCCCAGCAGCAGCATCCCGCCCAGCAGGCCGAACACTGCTTCCAGGCTCATCAGCAAAGCCGCCGTCGTGGGCTCCGCGTCGGCTTGGGCCACCACCTGCAAGGTGTACGCCACCCCCACGGAGAACAGTCCGCCGTACACGATCGGGACCGCTGCCTGAGTGACTCCCGCGAAGGGTGTCTCCTCCACCACCACAGCTGCCAAGCAGCTCAACACACTGCTCGTGGCGAACTGGGCCACCGAGAAACGCAAGGGGTCCAGGCCCCGCCCGCTGAACGTCCCGACCAGCAGAATGTGCCCGGCGAAGAAGAAGGCACACGCGAGAACGAGCCCGTCCCCGTAGGCGATCGACAGCTCTTCGGTGACGCTCAACAGGTAGAGCCCTGTCACGGCCAGCACCACTCCGGCCCAGGTCGGCCAGGTTGCCCGGCGACGCAGGAAGATCCCCAGTACCGGCACGATCACGATGTACAACGACGTGATGAAACCGGCGTTGCCGGCCGTGGTGTGTCCCATGCCTGCCTGTTGGAAGGCTGACGCGGTGAAGAGCACCCCTCCGGTGAGCAGCCCGGGTACCGCCACCGCCTGCCACCGGGCCGCGCCGTCGTTGGCCCGTAGCCGATGATCGACGGCCCAGACCAGGGGTATCAGCGATGCCGCCCCCAGGGCGAAGCGAACCCCGTTGAAGGTGTAAGCGGTGACATGTTCAGCGCCGACCCGCTGCGCGACGAAGGCGAATCCCCAGATCATCGCGGTCAGCACCAGGAGTGCGTGCGCACGGAGCCGGCGCGCATCGGCTCGGGTCGTCATGAAAATCAAGAATATTCACTGACTTCAGAGCGCAGGTCACCTCTACCGAACGAACGGTGAACGTAATATACCGTTATCACCGCTCACGGGTTAGTATAACCTAAGTAATTGACAATAATAATCATTATTATTACGCTGCTGGGACCCTCCCGCCGGTGATCCCGACGCCAGGACCTCACCCATCCCTGCACTGTGACCGGCACAGCCCGAAATCCTGCGCCGGCGAAATACGGAGAGTTTCGACCCATGAGGAAACTTCGCCCCGGCCTTGCCCTGACATCAGCTGTCCTGATCATCGCCGCCGGCTGTGCCCCGGCCGGCCATGACAACGGCACCAAAGCCAACTCGTCATCGATCACCATCAACAGCTGCGGCCGGGAGGTCACCTTCGACTCCCCTCCGAAACGCGTCCTGGCGATCGGTTCAGAAGCACCGTCATTGCTGGTCGCTGCGGGAGCCGGGGACAAGATCACGCACTACGCCGGCAGCCTGAAAGTGCCCTTCGAGCAAGAGACCAAGGCGTTGGTCGAACGTGCCGAGCGGGTGAGCGAGGACTCGCACAATGTCTCCTACGAGATGATCCTGAACTCCAAGGCCGATGTCGTCATCGGTACCGACATCACCAAAGGTGTCGACATCAATGCCCTCGCCAAACGCCTGGAACAGGCAGGCACGAAACTCCTGACGGTCAGCGGATACTGCGGAGGAATCCCCGGTCGAAGCACTAACGGCATCAACGGTTTCGACCTGATCTACCAGGACGTCGACAACTACGGTCGCTTGTTCGGCACCAGCCAAAAAGCAGCAGACTCCGTCAAAAGCATGAAGGACCGCGTCGACGCCGCCAAGAAACTCCTGACCACTCAGACAGGAAAGACCGCAGCGCCTCTTTACGTGCCGTCCAAAGGAGGGATCGGCTCCTACGGCGGCCAATCACTGGTCTCGGAGCAAATGGCCGCGCTGGGGCTGAAGAATGTCTTCGCCGATGTCCCCAAACGCTACTTCGAGCCCAGCACCGAAGAGCTGATCGGCAAAGAACCCGACCTGGTCTTCGGGATGTACCTGCCCACCGGATCGTCGAGCACCGAATCCGACGAGGACGTCGTACAGCAGCTACGCACCCGGCAGGAGCTCAAGGGCCTGGCCACCGTCCACAAAGACGGTGCCGTGCTCCCGCTGAACTACTTCTACACCTCCCCCGGGCCACTTGCTGTCGACGGGATCGAGCTGATCGCCAACCGCCTGTCAGCGTCATGATCCGCGCCGAACTCTCGAGGACCTCATGAGCGACGCGACCCCGACGGAGACCCTGCCCAGCGAAAGACGCATCATCGCAGCGGTCTGGCCGACCCTCCTGGCCTCGGCCGTGGGGCTGCTGCCGTTCACCGTCTTCACGACCTATCTCGTGCCCATCGCCGACGCTGTCGGTGACGGGCACGCCGAAGTGGGCTCGATGCGCGGTCTCGCCGGGATCGGTGCAGTACTGACCGGGGTCGCGCTGGCTCCTCTCATCGGACGGATCGCCCCCGGCCGGGTCGCTGCCGCCTCCCTGGTCCTGCTCGGCCTCGCCGCACTGGTCGGAACCGCCGCCTGGATTCCGGCACTTGCCGCATTCTGCCTGCTCACCGGGGTGTCGAATGCGCTGCTGTACCCGGCCCTGTCCGCAGCAGCAGCCGACCGCTTCGGCTCCGGCCCGGCCGCCAGCAGAGGCGCCGCCCTCGTGATGACCTCACAGACCCTGGCCTCCACGCTGGGAGCACCGCTGCTCATCGTCCCCACGCTGTGGTGGGGCTGGCAGGGCGACCTCGTTGCCGTCGCCGTGCTCGCCTTTCTCCTGTCGCCGCTTCTCTTCCGCTTCGGACGTGACGAGCACGCCGGCAAGGCACCCACGCTCGGCTATGTCGCAGCATTCCGCACCCTGGCCGCAGTTCCGGGCGCCGTGCCGCTGTTGCTGGTCTCCTTCGCCCGGGCCGGTGCCTTCATGGGGCACCTGGCCTTCCTCGCCCCGTTGTACGGCGACCGGTTCGGTCTGACGTCGTCGATATTCGCCTTCGTCTGGTCGCTCAGTGGTGGTTCGTTCTTCCTCGGCCACCTGGTCTCGGGTCGCATGGTCAATCTGGACGAGTCCGACCGGCGGGCGCAGGGGGTGATGGTGGCCAGCCTGGTGACAGCGTTGGTCGCCATGATCGGTGTGTACACCGCGCCGGTCCTGCCGTTGGCCCTGGTCTGTACGGCGGTGCTCTCGGCCAGCCATGCGGTGGTCGCGGCAGCGGTCGTCACCTTGTTGGTGCGTCGCTGCGCCGATGTCCGAGGGACGGCGTTGAGCCTGAACTCCGCCGGGATGAGCCTGGGCCTCTTCCTCGGCGCTGCCGCCTCCGGGGCAGCGCTGACAGCGGCCGGTGACCGTGGCGCGGTGGCTGTCCTGAGTGCCATGACCGTGGTCGGGCTCGTGGCCGCGATGAGTTTGAGGAGTCGTACCCGATGAGTGCGACGACATCGGTGATCGTCCCGGACGACGACCTGGATCACGACCGTCGGAGAAGACACACCAGGTTGTGGGTCGGCGGGCTGTGGCTCGCCCTGTTCCTCACCCTGCCGACGGCGATCGGCCTCGGGCCGGTCTCCATCCCGGTGGACACCGTGGCCGGGATCCTGGGGCACCATCTCTTCGGCACCCCTGTGGAGGTGACGTGGACGAGGACCGAGGACTCCATCGTCTGGCTGCTGCGCGCACCACGGGTCCTCCTGGGTGCAGCGGTCGGTGCGGGCCTGGCCATCGCCGGTGTGGCTCTCCAGGCACTCACCCGCAATATCCTCGCCGAGCCCTACCTCCTCGGAGTGACCTCGGGGGCGTCCACCCTGGCAGCGGCCTCGATCCTGTTCGGTGTCGGGACGGGGATCGGCTCGGGTTCGCTGGCGGGCAGCGCCTTCATGGGTGCCTTCGCCGCCGGGGTCGCGGTCTTCCTCCTCGCCCATGTCGGCGGGCAGATGACCTCGACCCGGCTCATCCTGGCCGGTGTCTCCGTCGGTTATGTCCTGCAGGCCCTCACCTCGTTCCTGATCTTCGCTTCCGACGACCCCGACGCGGGCCGTTCCGTGCTCTTCTGGACCCTGGGTTCACTGACCTTGGCCACCGGGCAGTCCGCGCTGATCACCGGGACGGTGGTGTTCGTGACCCTGGCCGTCCTCGTCGTCAAGGCCCGGCCGTTGGACGCGCTGGCGATCGGAGACAACACTGCCCAGACGTTGGGGATCTCTCCGCTCCGGTTGCGGGCCACGGTCATGTCGGTGGTCGCGCTCTGTGTCGGGGCTCTGGTCTCGGCGTCGGGTGGGATCGGCTTCGTCGGCCTGATCATCCCGCACGTCGCACGGTTGTGCGTCGGCACCGCCCATCGCCGGTTGCTCCCGGTCTCCGCTCTGCTCGGCGCGATCTTCCTGGTGTGGGCGGACGTCCTCGCCCGGGTCGTCCTCCCTGCTCAGGAACTCCCCCTGGGCATCGTGACGGCCCTGACCGGTGCCCCGTTGCTCTTCCTCCTCGTCCGCCAGCTCAACACCCACCAGTGATGAGTCACCCCGCAAGGAGCTCCCCACCATGATCGCGGCGAACGATGTCTCCGTCGGCTACGACGACACCCTCGTCCTCAAGAACGTCGGGCTACGGGCGGGACCCGGCGAGGTCGTCGGCCTGATCGGCCCGAACGGTAGCGGCAAGAGCACCTTCCTGCGCACCTTGTACGCCGCGCTACGTCCCCGCGCCGGCCTGATCACCATCGACGAGCAACCGATCACCGCGCTGCGCAGTCACGATCTGGCGCGGCGGGTCGCCGTGGTCGCCCAGGAGACCCCGTCCGATCTGCCGATCACGGTCGCGGACATGGTGCTGCTCGGCCGGGCGCCGCATCGCCAGGCCTTGGCCGCGTTCACCAGGGAGGACCATCAGGCCGTGGCGGCGGCGTTGACCCGCGTCGGCGTACGGGCGCTGGCCGATCGCCGGTTCGCGACCTTGTCCGGTGGGGAGAAACAGCGGGTGTTGGTGGCCCGGTCGCTGGCGCAGCAGGCCGATCATCTTCTCCTCGACGAGCCGACCAATCATCTCGACATCCGCTATCAGCACGAGCTGTTGCGCATGGTCGGGCAGCTCGAGGTCACTACGGTCGTCGTCCTGCACGACCTCAATCTGGCGGCCAGGTACTGCACGAAACTCGTCCTGCTCGAACGCGGTCAGGTGGCAGCCGCGGGGACCCCGGAGGAGGTCCTCACCCCGGAGACGCTACGCCGGGTCTACGGCATCCAGGTGGAACGGGTGATGGTGAAGGACTCCCTGCAGTTGGTCTTCAGCCCGTTGGACGAGCACGACGCGGCGTGACCGGAGAAAATGGCGAGGAACCCCGACCTGAGGAAGATCCCATGAACAGCCCGGCCCGGATCGACGCCGTCCACGGCGACATCACCACCGAGCAGGTCGATGCCATCGTGAATGCCGCCAATTCTTCCTTGATGGGCGGCGGCGGGGTCGACGGCGCCGTCCACCGCGCTGCGGGCGTCGAGCTCCTCAATGCCTGTAGAGAACTACGGTCCGGCGAGCTTCCTCGAGGGCTGCCGGTCGGTCAGGCTGTCGCCACTACTGCCGGACGGTTGCCCGCCGCGTGGGCGATCCATACGGTCGGCCCTAACCGATATGCCGGGCAGGATGATCCGGAGCTGCTTGCGGCGGCTTTCCGCAATAGCCTCGACGTCGCTGTCAGCGTCGGAGCACGCAGCGTCGCTTTCCCGGCGATCGGCGGAGGCGTCTACGGCTGGGATATGGCCGACGTCGCCCGGATCGCAGTCGCTACGACAGGCGCGCATCCGGCGGCCACCGATGGACGTCTCGACCTGATCCGGTTCGTGCTGTTCAGCGTTGAGGCCCACCGAATCTTCACCGAGCTGATCGATCACCACTGAGTACGGCCAGGCCCCGCCCCCACCGGTCGATGCAGCCGATGCCGTCACGGTCGGAAAGCTCGTGTCGCTACCCTTCTGCCGCTGAAAGATCTCTTATTCTCAGCGGCGGGATGCCCATCTATCACGGTGAGCTGTTTCACCGGCAGGCCGTCCCTCCACCATGGATATCAGGAGCTCCGCATGTCACTCAGCATCAGGAGCTCCGCATGTCACTCAAAAAAATTCTGATCTGCACAGTCTCAGCAGCTGTCATCGCAAGTGGCTCAACTGCAGCTTTTGCCTACGCGGAAGTAGACGGCGGAAAATGGGACTTCGGTCATGGTCCATTCGACACCTATTCCAACTACTGGCATCCCACAAAAAATCATGGAAGCTCCGTGACTCGGAATGGGCAAAAATTTGACTCAGGGTGCGCATCGCCCAACGAGTGGTCAAGAGCAAGCGTCAATGCAAAATGGACCGACAGCGTTGCGCAGTACTATCGATTCTGCTGAGAGAAACAGCATTTAGAATCCACAGGCTCTTGGCGGATCGCAATTTTCTCCAATGATCCGCCAAGAGCCATAGGCAGCGAAAGCAGACCATGCGATTAAATCGAACCTTGACAACGGCACACGTACTGCTTATTTTTTTCTCCTTTCTGTTCGCATTCCACTGCTTCAAAATCTTCGATGAACAATCGGTTGTCGGCCCCACAGGACGACTCACCGCTCTCACGGAGGAAAACCACGTAGATCCGCGAGTCTTTTTTTCGGAGCTCGAAAAATTTGCTCTTGAAAAGAGCATCGATATCGCCGTCGTCGAACCTGATCCCGCTTCGCCGCTCAGTGGAGAAAATATTCATCCGATACGGGGCGAAAAGGCGCCGGGCTCCACTCTGTCCATGTGGGAAAAACATGGATATCCCCATTTCAGCCGAGACACGGAGAGGGCCGTCCTACCTCCTGGAAATCTAGCCAACAGGGACCCCCGCATCTCATATTTCATCTTCGGCGATGAGGGCAAGGTCCAGTCTGTACAGAACTTCTTCAGCGCGAAGGGTTTCACCTGGCATTACGAAAAGGTCTTCTCCTGGGAGAAAGCCTTCAGTTTCTTCCTGACAGGCCACCGTCTGATCTGCGCGTCTCTTACCGTCCTCCTGGTCTGCCTGCTGTCTTTGAGTGGAGTTCTTTACGACGCCAAGAGGTACGCCATCCTCTCGCTTCACGGCCACACCATCGAACAACAAGTGTTTTTTCGCGCACGACAATCGATACAACAGATCGCACTCTTCTTCACTATCGGTGCAACCATCAGCGCAGCTGGCCTATGGCTCTATAACCGACTCAATTATTTTCCCATTTTTATCGGGCTGTCGCTTTTTATTCTCGCCGTGACATCCGTAGCCATGATCGCCGTTCAGACCATCACCCTCTGGCTGGTAGCTCGACTTCCCGTGGTCGAGGGCGTTAAGGGGAAACTCCCTTTCAAATCCGCCCATGCCCTGACTTACCTGGTGCGCATACCGACACTTTTTTTAATCATCATGGTCGTACAAAGTTCTTCCATCGCCCTCCATGCAGTAGAACAGGCTGAGCAAAACTCGCGGCGTTCGCTGCTCTCCGGGGAGAGCTACTCGGGGACTCTCAGCATGGCGACCCAGAACCCTGAGGATGAAGATAAAGTGGCTGCGTACCTACGTGAAGCCGAAGAAAAAGGTGACATTTTTGTCGCCTCAAAAGTCAGCCTCAGCGGCACCCCTGAAGCCATGCCTATAAGAATGGTCAACCATCATCTCTGGCAGCGACTCAGAAGCCACGACCACACGCTGCCTCAGCTGCCCTCAGCACCAGACGGATCAAAGGCATATCTCATCGCACCCGCTGGGTTCTCGAGAAACATTAGTTCCGTCGAAGAACAGCTACGTTCAAAAAACATCCTGAAGAACAAAGAAGTCCAGATTCATCAGATCATCAGCGATCACGACCTGGATTATGCACCGGCTGCCACAGGCGGGGCACATCTCGCTTCGATTCCCCGGCAAGCTCTCCTGGTCGTCTCTGCCGGGGTGCCCCTGTTGGGGGACAGGAATGCTGTCGCCGCGCTTTCTCGGGGAGAGCTGTTCTTCGCGGACAAATCTGCCGCCGAACGAATGCTCGCTTCGGAAGTGACCTGGGCGCTGGCTGGGATCGGTTCTACTGCTCAACTCAACGCAGCCATCATGGCCGCGCCCCGGCAGGCTCTACAGATCTCCTACATCAACGGGGGTCTTTCACTCGTGATGCTGGTGATCAGCTCGTTGGCCGTCGCCACGACTCACATGGCACGTTACCGGCAACGTGATTTCGTCAGACGACTGTTCGGGTGGACAGTGCTGCAGTCCAACCCTGTTCCCATCTTCTTGGAGGTTGGGCTGACCTCAGCTGTGGCCGCATGGGCTATCGACAAGTTCATCGCGAGTCAGGTTCCTGCCTCAGATGTTCCTGGTGCGCCACCGCCGTTGCCGGACGCCTTCGTGCCCACAGCAGTGAGTTTGTTCGTCACCCTCGGGGTGCTCGTTCTGTCTGTCGCGCTCTTCATCTGGACTTTGCACCGGCTCAGCGACCGATCGTTGAAGAACTTGTCCGCGCAACCGTGATCTCGCTGATCGAACACTGACAAAGGATTATTCATGCTTCATCAGTTGTCCCTGAAAAAAGCGACGAAATCTTTCGGGAACAAGCAGCTGTGGGCTGGCCTTGACCTACAGGTCTCAGGTGGTGAGTCTCTCGCGCTGTCCGGTCCCAGCGGAAGCGGCAAAACCACCCTCTTGAACTGCATCGGTGCACTCGACGAACTCACAGCAGGAGATATCTACTTGGATGATGTCCACGTCAATGCCTTGCGGGAGCGGCAGACCCGCAGCTATCGACGTGACCATATCGGCTATCTCTTCCAGGACTATGCGCTCATTGATGATGCAGATGTCTACGCCAACTTGGAGGTCGCTGTCGGTGTCTGGGGGACATCGCGCAGGATTCCCCGTTCAAAACGTCGAGAGGCCTTCGACGCAGCACTCGACCAGGTTGGCCTCACCGGGCGTGGGCATGATCCCGTTCATATTCTCAGCGGTGGCGAACAGCAACGGGTTGCTCTTGCCCGTCTGATGATCAAGAAACCTTCGATCGTTCTGGCTGACGAGCCGACTGCTGCTCTTGACCTCGTCAACGAAGACATGGTCCTGGACGCTTTGCGGAAGCTGGCCGATGAAGGAGCAATCATCGTCATCGCCACCCATAACGAGCGTGTCTACCAGTGGTGCGACCAGGCGATTCAACTAAGCGAAGCAGATCATGAGGCTCACTGCAGATTGACTTAATTAACTTCTTGTTAGTACTCAATTATTCCTGGGGTGGCGCTCCTGCGCTGAACCTCTTCAGCGATGTCCCGCAACGACTCCCGAGTGCCCAATCGCTGGCGAGCAGCTTCATTCTTAAGATAGAAGTCAACGACATTTGCAGCATAGCATTTATCATCATGAAAAATATTTATTGCAAGAGACACCATCTCCCCCTCCCCTTCGCGAAAAGGAATATGCACTCCTAAAAGGATCGGAAATTGCCGCTCTGGCCTGAAACCATCTTTCATGAATAGAGCCCCACCAAGCATCGGATACTTCACAATTAAGATCCCGTCCCAGGGGATAATCGTGCGAGAAAACTTTTCCCGGTAAATAATTTTATCCGGCATTAGGATTAAGGTTCCATACCCATCCCACATCCCCAGCGAAGGGAGAAGCAAACCAATACCAAATAAGTATAAGAATGCAACCAGAAAAGGGTGGCCTTGCCCTCTCTCAAATTCCGCGCCCAATGCGATCATGTAACCGATAGAAAACACTGAACATCTTATAGGCCACGCCTCTTTCCTGGGCCACCCTGGGATGACCGTTACAAAACGACGTCTACAGACTGAGATATATGACTCCGGCATATACTTCGGCACTCGCCCCGGGAGTACTGGCCGCATTAAATATGCAAAAGAAAATATTCCGCTTCCGACAAGAATCGCTCCTATGCGGAAGATTATTTCCGTATTCACATCACGCAGCCCACTTGCCACCACCTGATATCCCCCATAAACTAATACGGGAAATAAGATTAATTCAAAAAGGAACCACCCCCAAGTCTGCTTGTCTTCTCCACTGTTAGACAATTACATTCACCCTTCCTCGAAGGCTACCACCGAAGGCCCACCTCGACCTCGCGTCATTCGCAGGCATATTAAAAAATATAAGAATAAAAAGTGTCGTCTTGATTATCCCACTTAAACGAGACCGGACAGCATTGACAGCCCTCCGGACAATTAACTCTCTCATCCATGTCAGGCAAAAGAAGATAAGGTCTGGTTCTCAGTTCTTCATCCCTAATCTCTCGCAGAGACTCCCGAGTTCCGATCCGCTCCCGCGCCTCCGCATTTGCTAAGTAAAAATCAACGATGCGCGAAGCATACCCCCATTGGTTGATCAGAAACCAATGCTCAAAGAGGGAATGGATATCGATGTTATTCGGAACCTGAATGAGAGGCGTGGGGATATTCAATCCAAAGAGGATACGAAACCTCCTCTCGGCCCTCACCTGCGCCGCGACTTTAATCCTAAAATTCTGGCCTGAACTATCTTTAACAACCTTCTCCCAAGGAATGATGGTCTCCCAGGTTTTGTAGTGGATAACAACTGCATCTGAACGCAATATCACCCTGGGCCAACCCATCCAGACCCCCGAAACTGCTGCTAACGACATAAGCAGTAGAGGGAAGACCATGATCCAGAAAAACCTATCAAAAACTAAATGTCCATCATTTCCTGCTAAACTAAGTGTGAGCATAAAAGCAGCTATTGAATGTACCCCAAGATTGGAGACTACCGTAAGCAACCTGGGAATAGATGACATGACTACAACTTTTCGCCCTCGATAAATTGAAATATAACATTCTGGAGATACTCCAAAAATATCCCATACCATGAATGCGGAAAATAAGATCCCGCCGAAAAAAGATATACTAAAGAAGGGGATGCCTATCCAGGCTCTCTGGTCAAAGGCCACTCTCTGGTCAAAGGCCATGTAAGCAAGGCCCCCAGCGAGGAGGAGGTTTCCTCCCGCCAAAAAGGCCAACCGCGCTACCTCATACCACCACTTCCACGTCTTTCTCTCTGCCCCGATAAAAAATTTGATGAAAACTCTGTCTTCAGACATGTGACTCGCCGACTTTCTTCTCCACGGCCATAGCGCACGTCGGAAACAGCCGCAACCCTATGCCCCGGAGGGGGATATACCTTTCTCCCGACGCCTGGCCAACACATACTGCTATGCAAAAATACTCTCTAAGAGAGAGATCACCTTCTGATCTTGCTTATCAGCGAGCCAACCCCGCCAGCAGCAGCTGAAGTAAGTTCTGCGATGTCTTTACCTGTCTGCACAACGGCCTTCATGCCGTCCTTCCCTGCTCTTCCAAGGTCTTGATGATCATAGAGAGACTCGACTGCTCCAGATGCAAACGAGCCGGCAGCTACCCCAACGAGACTCCCAACGACAGCTCCCGCAACTGAACCTGGAGGCCCTAAAACCGAACCTGCAAGAGCGCCTGTTGCTGCTGAAGCTAGCAAATTAGTGCCACCAGAAAGGACCGCTTTCTTAGGGTCCTTTCCATTCGCAATATCAGCCACTGTTCCAGCTGCAGCAAATGGCGCACCAGCCTTGACTGCAGATGTAAAAGATCGAATAGGTGTGTACTTTGCTGGGATCTTCGCTATCTCATCGCCCGCCTTCGCGAACTTCACCTTATCAGAGGCTGCAGCTCTCTCATGAAGATCGCGAAATGCAGGACCAACCCCTGGTTTTTCGGCTGCCTTCCGCGCACTCTCTCCCGCCCTTTCGTATCTACCTTTCAACTTTTTCTGCCACTTATCATATTTATTGTCAATTATCCTCTGCTTGATATCCTTGGACAGAGGATAAACTACCCCTGCAACAGTAAAGGCAGCCTTAGCTCGAGCAGTATTCAAATCGCTCAGATATTTCGTCTGCCCCAACCGCAGGTCCCCGAATATCTCTTCGACCTTTTTCTGCGCCGCCCGGTACGCCTCCGCCTTCTGCTGGTGCCGCCGATAAGCGACCTCAGCCTCCCGCACCTGACGCACCGACTCGCTGCTGCTGTCCGACGCCAGCATCGGCGGCTTACCCGGCCCCGCCCCCGGGTCCTCGATCGTCGTCGCAGTGACTCGAAGACCGGCCTGCTCCGCTTCCTGACGAACCCTGCCCATACTCTCCTGGCACCGACGTAACCGACTCGCATAACCATCGCTCGCCGCCGCCATCGCCTTCACACCATCGGCGAAAGAGTCCGCTTTCTTCCCGCTGTCCCCAGCCCGCCCCTGAAAACGGTTACTGGCTTCACCGGTCCAGGACGAACTCGCCGCATTCTTCGCCCGGGCAAGGTCATCCCCCGCCTTCACAGCCTGAGCCGCCACCGAGCCACGCAGCCACTCAGCAACCTTGCTGAGGTCTTCAGGTCTCCCCTTGATCTCCGTCCCCAAAGACATCAGCGGTCACCCCGCGTCTGCGCGGCTCTCTGCACAGCGTCCAAGGCACTCTTGTCCGTCTGCTCATAAGCGCCCCGGCACTCGTTCACCGCACCGGACAGCCCATGGAGCTCTTGCGACAAAGCGCCCGCCTGCTCAGCGATGAACGCCAAAGCCTCGAAGACCGCAGAACTGACCTCCCCCGCATCGACCTCGCCAGGCGCACCATCAGCCACCCCGTCAAAAGAATCACCAGAGCGCGACAAGATCCCAGAAATCTGCGACAACTGCCCCAGATCAACCTCAAAGTTCACGAGAAGCCCCACCCTCAGCGCCATCTGCGCCGCCGTCACCCAACAGATCCAGGTCGTACAAGAACAGGTCGAACGGGCTCAAATCATGCACCTGCTGCAGCCCATCAGCATTGAGCAGCACCCACGGACAATCGCCGATTCCGTCACGAAGCCGATCCAGCGCCGTGTACCCCACCAAAGCCACCCGGCCGTCCTCCATCCGCCGCAGCATCACCCGCAACTCGCCGTCGACCTCCATACACGGCACGTACCACACCGGAGGAAGCTCAACAGGCTTCTCCTCCGGAACCGACCGCGCCCACACCTGTTCGTCCACCGTGCCCCCTTGGCCACCAGCATCACGCCGAAGAAGGTCACCCCGGCCCAGGGAGAATAGAACGGACCCCGCCCCCGCCGCCCCAGTAACCGAAGAACAAAACACCGACGTTCAGGAACGCCCCGAAAGCACCCGAGCCACCGCCGCCCGAACCCCCGAAGGATCCCCTCTCCGACCCGGATCCGGTGGATACGCCGCCACCGCCGCCCGCACGCCCGCCGAGCCGGCCTCCTCCGGACACAGCCCAGCCACCAGAGCCACCAACGCCGGCCGCACCTCCCCCTGCGCCGCCGCCAACGCCCGCACACACTCCGGCTCCGAACGGCCGCTGCCCTGAACCAGCATCCGCACCGACCTCGCCCGCAACTTCGCATTCGTCGGCACCAGGTCGATCATCAAACCCTCGTACGTCTTCCCCAGACGGACCATCGTCGCCGTCGACAAGGCGTTCAACACCAACTTCTGCGCCGTCGCCGCCTTCATCCGAGTCGACCCCGTCACGACCTCCGGGCCCGTGTCCGGCAAGATCGCCACCTCCACCAGCCCTGCCAACGCCGCATCCGGAACCGCCGCGATCAACACCGTCGCCAACCCGCGCGCCCGCGCCGCCACCACCGCCCCCCGCACGAACGGAGTGCGCCCGCTCGCAGCGATCCCGACGACCACATCACCCGGAGCACACCCCCGCACCACCGCGGCACCCGCCGCCTCGTCGTCCTCCGCACCCTCCACCGCACGAGTCATCGCAGCCAGCCCCCCAGCCAGATGAGCCCGCACCGACTCCGGGCCCACCCGATACGTGGGCAACAGCTCCACCGCATCCAATACGCCCATCCGCCCGGACGTCCCCGCACCCACGTAATGGACGACCCCCCCGGCATGCACCGCCGCGACCATCAACTCCGCCGCCGCCACCACCTGCGCAGACACCGCCTGCACCGCGTCGAAGACCTGAAGATCAGCAGCCAGCACCGCCGCCACCACCTCAGCCGTGTCACCGGTGTCGAGACACCCCGAAGCCGGATGACGCCCCTCAGTGCGCCACCCCAGATCCGGCCGGGAAGCGCCGCTCACCGCCCGCCCCCGTCACGCACCCCACCGACGGACGGGCCACCCACGACCAGCCGTCGAGGCGACCGACCACACCGGCCACCACCAGGCACCGAGCAATGCGGCGGAGTCAACGACCCCAACACCACCGACCGGGCCGCCCCCGTCACCGGACCCCGCGAACCGGTCGCCACCCCCGGAACCCCATGAAAAGACATCCACCCCAACAAAGCCATCAACAAAGCCTCCTTCGCGGACGACGGCAGACCGAGCTCATCACTGACAGCCACCGGCACATCAGCCAACTCGCGGATCCTCCCCATCAACGTCGGATTCTCCACTCCGCCACCCGACACCACGATCCGCTCGACGCCCCCGAGCGCACCCACCACCGTACGAGCCGTCAACTCGGTCAACGTGGCGAACAGATCAGGCCCCGTCGGCGCCCCCTCCCCCAACAGATCACGAACATAACGACGATGGAAATAGTCCCGACCAGTGCTCTTCGGAAAAGGCCGGGCGTAATACGGGTCAGCCAGAAGCCGCGCCAAAGCAACCCCGTCGACCCGACCGGCCGCCGCCCAACGGCCACCCCGATCACACGGCTCCCCGACCTGCGCCGCCGCGCTGTCCAACAGACAATTCGCCGGACCGGTGTCACCCGTGGCGACCGCCCCCGCCGCATCGACCAGGGTCACATTCGCGATACCACCCAGATTGACCGCCGCCGAAGGCCGATCGTTCAACCACAAGGCGTCCAACGTGCTGGCCAACGGCGCGCCCTGACCACCCGCAGCGATATCAGCGCTCCGCAGATCACTGATCACCGGAACCCCCGTGGCCGCATACACCTGAGCAGGCGAACCGACCTGAAGACTGGCATACACCCGACCGTCCTGCACGACATGCGCAAGCGTCTGCCCATGGCAAGCGATCAGATCGACCGGCCCCCACCCAGCCACCACCTCCGCACAGGCCGCGCCCAACACCCGCCCGACCTCGGCATGCCAACGACACCACCGATCCGGACCGGCCGCACCCGACCCCGTACTCGCCGCAAGCAGCTCCTCCCGCAAACCAGCCGGCCACGGCACCTCCCCCTGAGCCACCGGTGCCAGACAGACGTCATATGCCCCGGCCAGCGCCCCTGAACCCGCCGGACCCTCCGGCACCTCCCGCCCCGGCACCGGAAGATCCACCGCAGTGATCTGCGCCAACGCCAGATCGACAGCGTCCAAGGACGTACCCGACATCACCCCGAGTACCCTCACGCGCCACCCCCGCCAGTGCCCCCGGCCGCCAATACCTCCACCACCGCCACCGCATTCGCCGCGCCACTCCCGAAAGAACAGACCAGACGAGGCGGAGCAGGCGCCGCGCCGGACACCCCGGTATGGACGACCACCCCGTCCGGACGCGCCGCGAGCACCGACTTCAACAGATCGCCCTCGACCGGATCAGCACACGCCCGCCCGGTGAGCACCACCACGTGATGGCCCACCGGAGCCACGTCCAGAGCCGCCTCGACCTCAGCGACGTCCAACGGGATCAGGACATCGGTGGCCACCCACGTCCGCCGAAAAGCCTCCGCGAAAGGGCACGTGAGACGGTCAGCAGCCATATCGACACGACGACGGACGTCGATGAGCAACGGCGGCCCCGTCAACGCGACATCACCCGAACACCGCAACGCCTGCCGCGCAGCCTCACTGCCGACGACCCGCACCGCCTCCTCCGTGATCTGCCACACCTCGGAAGCCACCCGGGCACCACCGTCGACCGCCACCTCGTCCGAAATACCGTCCGAAGGCCAACCCAGACCGCGAGAACGCCTGACAAGAGAAGCATTACGCGCAGCCGACGCCGCCAAGGCAGCCGGATCGACCCGCCCCGCCGCCAAGGCCTCGTCGATCGCCCCCACCGCCTCCGCGAAAGCCACCTCCGGGTCACGATGATGCGGCGCATCCAAACACAACAGATCAGCCCCCGCCACCAAGGCCCGCACACACGCCTCCCCCAAGGACATCCGATCGCCGAGCGCCCGCATCCCCAAGGAATCGGTGACGACCGGGCCGGCAAAACCCCACTCCCGGATACTGCGCACCGCCCATGGCGACAAGGACGCCGCATCAGGGCCCCGGCCAGGAAACACCAGATGACCCACCATCACCGCGTCGACGATCGACCGTCCTTGACCGTCCGGAGTCAGCAGAGCCCGGAAAGGAGCCAGATCACGACGCTCCAGCAACTCCTCGTCGACATCGAGCACCGGCAACGCCAGATGACTGTCCACCCTGGTGTCCCCATGCCCCGGATAATGCTTCGCACAAGAAGCCACCCCCGCCGCCGCCAGACCCGCAGCGAAGGCCGACGCCTGCCGGACCACGACCTCCGGCTCCCCACCGAACGCCCGCGTACCGATCACCGGATTGAACGGCTCCGCCGCGACATCCACACACGGCGCCAGATCGAGATCCACCCCGACCTGAGCCAACAACTCGCCCAACATCCGACCGCACCGCCAGGTCAGCTCCGGGTCGTCCACCACGCCCAAGGCAAAAGCGCCGGGCAAGGACGAACCATGGACAGCCTGCAGCCGGGTCACATCACCGCCCTCCTCGTCGACCGCCACCACCAGCCCCCCGGCGCTGTCCGCCTCAGCACCCGCCCGGGCCGCCGCCTGATCGTGCGCAGCCCGCAACCGAGCCGTCAGCTCACGCGTCGTCTCCGCATCAGGAGTATTCCCGGCGAACAGACAGACCGCGCCGAGCCCGTCGGCAAGAGCCTCCGCCAGCCACGCAGGAACCTCGGTGCCCACGAAACCGGTCATCAACACCCCATGGGCCAGCCTGCTCATCAGGTCATCCCTTCACCGCACCGGAAGTCATCCCCGAGACGAGATGACGTTGCACCACCATGAAGAACACGACCACCGGGACGGCGAGCAAGGTCGACGCCGCCATGATCGGCCCCCACTCGGCGGTGTTCTCCCCGAAGAACCTCTGCAGACCGATCGCCACCGTGTACTTCCGCTGATCCTGCAGAAAGGTCAACGCGAAGATGAACTCGTTCCACGCCGTGATGAAACCGAAAACACTCGTCGCGACAAGACCCGGAGCGACCAGAGGCACCAGCACCCGCCAGAACGACTGCCACCACGTACACCCATCGACCTGGGCCGACTCCTCCAACTCCACCGGGATCGCCGCCACGAAACCACGCAACTGCCACACCGCGAACGGCAACGAGAACGCCAGATAGACCACGGACAGGCCCAGAAGAGAATTCAACATGCTCAACGTCCGAGCCTGCAGGAACAACGGAATGACCAAAGCCTCCAGAGGCACCATCTGAGCGACCAGGATCATCACCATCACCGTGGTGCGCATCCGGAACCGGAACCGAGCGACCGCCACCGCCGCCAACAAGGCGACGAACGAACTGATCGCCACCGCCACCAAGGCCACCAACGCCGAATTCATCAGATAACGACCGAAACCGGCCCCGCTGAACACCCGCGTGAAATGCTCGGCGCTGACCCCCGACGGCAACAGGCCCCCACCTCTGGTCGCCGCCCGTGGATCGACCGCGGTGGACACCATCCAATAGGCCGGGAACAGCGCGAAGACCAGCAGGGCGACGACCCCGGCCCACCGTCCGACGCCCTTCACCACTCCTCCTCGGCGAACAACGTCCGCAGATAGACCACGGTCACCGCCAATAACAACAAGGTCAACAGGACCGCGATCGCCGCCCCCATGCCATAACGGCCCTGCCCAAAACTCGTGATGTAACTCCACACCCCCAGGTTGAAGACCTCACGGTTCGTGCCACCCCCACCAGGCATCAGGAAGATCTGCGTGAACACCTTGAAATCCCAGATGGTCGACAAGATGGTGACCACCGCGAACAGCGGCCGCAGCATCGGCAAGGTCACATGCCGGAACTGCCGCCAGGCCCCCGCCCCGTCGATCCGCGCCGCCTCGTAGAGCTCGTCCGGGACGGCCAACAACCCGGCCAGCACCGTCACCGCCACGAACGGGAATCCGTGATGAACCACGTTCAACGTGGCGATCGCGAAGAAGGACGTCCGGTCGAGGAACCAGTTCGTCCGCCCCGTCTCGACCAACCCCAGACCGCCCAACAGGTGCGTCATCAACCCGTCCCCGGGATCGAACAGGAAGACCCATACATAGGTCCCCGTGATCGCCGGCACCGCCCAGGCCACCATGATCGCGCTGCACAACACGAAGCGCAGCGATGTCGGCAAGGACTTCAGGAAAAGCGCCACCACCGTGCCCACTACGACGGTGAGCACCACGCACACCGCCGCGAAGACCACCGTATTGGGCAACACCGTGCGCCACAGATAACCGTCGCCGAGGATCTCGGCATAGTTACGCCACCCGATGTCATTGGTCGTTCCCCGATTCAGTTCACGCAGCCCGTAGTCCTGGAAGGACAACCGGACGACCTTGCCGAGCGGCCACACCATGAGCACCGCGAGAATCGCCAGAGCAGGCGCCAACAACAACCACGGTCGAGACCGCCGGACCAGACCACGAACCGCCATCACTTCGCCGCGAAGACCTCGTCCATGTCCTTCGCCGCCTGATCAGCGGCCTGCTGAACAGTGGCCTTCCCGGAAAGCACCGACTGCATCATCGTCGGGACGACCTTCTTGCCCTGTACCTTGCCCCACGCCGGTGTCACCGGTACCGACTTACCGCCCTGCGTGAACTGCTCCACGAACACCTCCGTCAGCTTCCCCTCCCCGCTCAGCTGCCCGACCAGGCTCTTCGTCCCGGGGAAATAGGTCGATTCCTTCCCCCACCTGGTCGCCAGGTCACCGGTGGTCATCAACTTCACCAGCTCGAACGCCAAGTCCTTCTTCGGGCTCCTCTCGAAGACCGCCAGATGGGAGCCGCCGGTGAAGGAATGCGCCATGCCGTCCTTCCCCGGGATCGGGAAAGCCCCCGTCCGAGCGGCGACCTCCGGGGCGTCCTTCGTCAACGTCGGCGGGGTCCACGACCCGGAGACGATCATCGCGACGCTGCCCTTGGCATAAGCCGCCAGGGCGTCCTTCTCGTTCCAGGTCGCTGCCGCCGGGGTCGACCCCTGCTTCTTCACCGCGAGATCGGTCAAGAAGGTGATCCCTGCGACGGACTCGGGCGAGTTGATCCGGCTCTTCCACCGGTCGCCCTCCTTCGCCGCGAGTTCGCCGCCCCCACCCCAGATGAACGGCACCGCCGTGAACTCGCTGCTGCCGGGCACCGCGAACGGCGTGACCCCCGGCTGGTGACTCTTGATCTTCTCCACGGCCTCAGTGAGTTCGGACCACGTGGTGGGCGTCGACCTGATCCCCGACCGGGCGAAGATCTCCTTGTCGTACAGGACGGCGCGTACCCCGGCGTACCAGGGCATGCCGTAGAGCTTTCCGTCGAGAGTGCCGGCTTCTTTCAACCCGTCGACGAGATCGTCGGCCAGACCTGCTTCGCGAACTTTCGTGGTCAGATCGGCCAGGGCACCGACATCGGCGAACTCAGGGGTCCACGTGGTACCCACCTCGGCGACATCAGGGGTCGTTCCGCCGGCGATGGCCGTGGTGAACTTGTCCTTCGCGCTGGCCCAGGGCACGAGCTGGACGTCGAGCTCGGCACCGGTCTTCGAGGTGAAGGCCTCTTTCACCTGAGCGAAATAGGCGGTGCTGTCCGGGTTGGTGCCCTCCATGATCCAGACGGTGAGTTTCTGACCGTCACCGCGGGTGGAGCTGCTCCCGGAGTCTCCGCAGGCTGCCATCGGGAGCAGCAGCAGGCCGGTCAGGGTACACGCCAGACGCTTGCCCATCAGTTCTCCTCGTCGAGTCCGCGCGGGCCGGGTGATCCTCTGAAACTAACGTGTCCTCCCCTGTCCTGTAGCGCATTTGATACCACTGGCCGCTTCGGCGTGCCAGGTCGCCCCACCGCACTGGGCGATCTCGGCCCACCGACGACGGACATGTGGAAGCCTGTTTTCCTCTGGGGAATCGGTCCGTCTCGGGTTCTTCTCCGTGCCAAGCACCTACGAAGGACGTACACCTGCGGTCGGGTCGACAGACGGCGTCGACAGGTTGAAGAGGTGACCCCATGGTTTTTCTCGGCGTGGACATCGGCGGAACCACCATCCGAGCCGTACTCACCGATGCCCAAAGTTCTTTGGTCGGAAGGGGATTGGCCCGCGGCGGCAATGTGCGTTCCTCTCCGGGTGATCTGGCCGGTCATCTGACGCGGGCGCTGCGGGAATGTCTCGACACCGGGCCGATGCACACCCGGCCGGAACAGGTGTGCATCGGGTCGGCCGGTGCTGGTCCGGCCCGCCGCGACGAGGTCGCCGGAGCGATCCGCCGGGCGTGTGCCGCCGTCGGTCTGAAGGTCGCCGAGCAGCCGTCTGACCCGGATACACGCTCTTTCTCCCTGGTCACAGACCTGGAAATCGCTTTCCGCGCGGCCGCTCACAGCCCGGACGGGCTCGTCCTGATCGCGGGAACGGGCGCGGTGGCCGCCTCGATCCGTGGGTGGAAGCTGCACGACCGACGGGACGGCCTGGGCTGGCTCCTGGGCGACACCGGGTCAGGGGTCTGGTTGGGGCGGCGGGTGTTACGCGCTGTCGCCGCCGACCTGGATCGGGGCGGGGCACCGACGGCGATGACCGGGGCCGTCTTACGGCAGCTGTCGCTCAACCCGGAGGCCGGCCGCGAACAGGTCGACCCACAACAGTTGATCCGGGCGGTCGACGAGCTACGCCCCGCCGAATGGGGACAGTTCGCGCAGGTCGCCCTGAACCTGGCCGGGCAGGACGAACAGGCCACGGTGATCGTGGACCGGGCCGGGCAAGCCTTGGCAACGACCTTGGCCGCCGTCGGACCTGTGGGCGTGGCCGGGGGCTCGGAGGCGATCGACGATGTCGACCACCGTGAGACTCCGGTGATCTTCGCCGGCGGGCTGCTCGCGTCGGGTCCGCTGCGTCACCGGGTGGGCGCGGGATATCCGCAGGCGGTCTTCGTCCCCCATCCGGTCGTCGGCGCCTGCGCGGCGGCGGCCGCTGCGGCAGGCGTCGAGCTGGACCGAGCAGCCCTGGCCCGGGCGATGGAGTGAACACCGGCGCCGTGGGCGGCGCCGTGGGGGACGACGTGGGCAGCGACGATGCGACCATCGACGAAGTCGCTGGTCGGACACGTGATTCATCGTGGCCTACTTCGTCGACACCTACATCAGGCTGAATTCCTGAGAGCTCCTTCCCGATCCGCTGGAGGCCTGCTCCATCCGCTGGAAGCCTGTTCCATCAACTGGAAGCCTGTTCCATCAACTGGAGGCCGTTTTGAATACGGCCGGTAGTGTCCGAAACAGGCTTCCAGTCACCCAGGAAGAGTCAGGACACGCGAAGAGGGTCGTCCGACCCCCTGGATCGGGCGACCCTCCGAGAAACGAGCGGCGGCACCGCCGACGGTCAGGCCTCCCTCAACCCGAGACGTCCCGGCAAGACAACCGCTCTCAACGCGAAACCGGCTCCGACGGCCCGCTGGTGGCCCACAGCGCCCAGGCCACGAACGCCGGCTGCACCAGCAACCGGACCAACCGTTTGTTGTCGTCGTCCAGACCGAAAGTGTCCTTGCGTTCCATGTACTGCCAGACATTCGCCGGGAACACCCCGACGAAGAAAGCCGCTGCCGTCCGACCCACCACACGCTGCTGGGACGGCAGCGCGATCAATGCAGCGCCCTGAGCGATCTCCGCGACCCCGGAGGCCACGACGGTGCGGTCCTTGTCCGCAGGGAACCAATCAGGCACGATCTCGGCGAATTCGGCGCGCTTAGCACCCAGGTGACTCAGACCTGCCCGAATGAGCAGCGCTCCGAGTGCAACCCGACCGACCGTCCTGGCGGTGAACTTCATGAGTGATGTCATCTCCTCGTCCGGGCCCGCGCGTGATGCCGTGACGACGTGCCCGGGCCACGGGCCCACGAACGGACAACGAACCGCCGGCCTGATCAGCTCCCAGAGCCGTGAACAGTGATCAGGCGTTCGGCGGCAGCTCCGTCCCGACACCACGGCGACGCACCTGAACACTCGGCGGCTCCGAACCCACCGTGACCGGCACCGGCCCGGAGACCGGCTGCCTGCTGGGGCAGTCCTTCGGCGGCTCGACGACCGCAGCCTCTTCCCCGCCGTGCCCGTGCCCGTGCCCGTCGCCATGGGAATGTCCGCCACCGCCACCACAGCCGCCCGACCCACCGCATGAACCCGAGCCGCCACAGCCGCCGCCCTCAGCGCTGCCACAGGTCTGCCCGACCACGTGAGCATGCCCCTCGGCAACCCCGTGCACCTGACCGTGCGCCGCCGCCGCAGCCGCCTCCAAGATCTCCTCCGGCGTACCACCGCCCTCGATGGTGAACCCCAGATCGGCGATCATCTGCAGGTCAGCCGCACCGGCCTGGCCCTCCGAGGTGAGATAGTCGCCCAGGAAGATCGAGTTCGAGATCTCCAAGGCCAACGGCTGCAAGGAACGCAAGTGGTACTCGCGCCCGGCAGCAGCCCGCACCTCCGTGTCCGGGTGCACGAAACGCACCATCGCGAGGATCCGCAGACAACGCTGCGGGGTGAGCGCCAGATGCCCCTGCAACGGAGTGCCCTCGAAAGGCAGCAGGAAGTTCACCGGCACCGAATCCGCGCCGATCTCCCGCAGCGCGAAGACCACCTCGATGAGCTGCTCGTCGCTCTCCCCCATGCCGGCGATCAACCCCGAGCAGGCCGACAATCCACCGGCGTGCGCCGCCTCGACCGTGGCCTCCCGGTCGGCGTAGGTGTGCGTGGAGCAGATCTCCTCGTACGCCGACTCGGCGGTGTTCAAGTTGTGGTTGTACGCATCGGCCCCGGCCTCGTGCAGGCGGCGAGCCTGATCCTGGGTGACGAAACCGAGGCAGGCACACACCTCCACCTCGGGGTTGTCGGCCTTGATGCCCTCGATGATCCCCGCGACCTTCTCGACCTCACGGTTGCTCGGGCCTCGGCCGGACGCGACGAGACACACCCGCCGGGCGCCACCGGCGACACCGGCCGCAGCCGCCGCGGAGGCCTCGTCCTTCCCCAGCCAGCTGTACTTGAGAACACCGGCCTCCGAGCCGAGCGACTGGCTGCAGTAGTGGCAGTCCTCCGGGCACATGCCGCTCTTGAGGTTGATCAGGTAGTTCAGCTTCATCCGACGTCCGAAATGCTTGCGACGCACCTGGGAAGCCGCCGCGACCAAGGACATCAGGTCGTCGTCCCCGCTGGCCAGGACGGCCATGGCCTGTGCACGGGTGATCGATCGACCGGCGAGCCCGGCCTTGACCATCGCTGGGAGATCCAGCACGGACCCGCCGTCCTGCGGGTCAGCAGCCTCAGGGGTGCCGGTCGCCTCGGTCACATCAAGGGTGGTCATGGTGCTCACCTTTCGTCGGCGGTCGCCGGGATGCGGCGGTCCGGGTGTCGGTTCATGCCAGTGCCTGCCGTACGTCGGACCGTGCGGGGAGGTCGATATAGGTCAACGGGACGCCTCCAGCGGCTTCCTGTACCCGTTCAGGAGACGCACCCACCCCGGAAGGAACGGTGAAAAGAATTGGTGCATCACAGAATTCACTGATTTCTTCAAGATTGCAGCGCTCGGCGAGATGGTCCGGACCGGCCAAAGACTCCGCATCGGTCACCGCCCCGATCACCAATCCGCTCAGATCATGACCCCGGCCCCGGATCGCCCGACAGGTCAACGCGCTGTGGTTCAACGTCCCCAGCCCGGCCCGAGCCACCACCACGAAACCCGTCGGCACCCCCCGGCACCGCAAAGCATCCGCCAGCTCCAACAGGCCACGCCCCGCGTCGTCCAGACCCACCAGGACACCCCCGGCGCCCTCGACCAGCACCGAATCATGCGCCCGTGCCAGATCAGCGATCCGCCGAGCGTGCTCGGTCACCGCCGGAAGCGCGATCCCCGCCCGGCGACCCGCCGTCGACGGCGCCAACGGCTCCGGAAGACGGACGTACTCATGACAGACCCCGGCCGGGAGACCCGCCAGCCGCTCCACCACCTGGACGTCACCGTCCAAGGACTCCGGAGCCAGCCCCGTCTGCGCCGGTTTCACCACGGCCAGACCGACACCCCGGCGGTGCAGCGCCGCAGCCAACACCGCCGTCACCACCGACTTGCCCACATCGGTGTCCGTCCCGGTGACGATCGTGACACCGCTCCACAGACTCGGGGAACCAGCCACCCGAGGAGTCATGACGTCCTCCCCGCCAAAGCCTCGACCACCGCGCGCATGCCGTGCGCGATCGTCACCAGGTCCGACTCGTCCGCCACATAAGGCGGCATCGCGTACACCAGATTCCGGAACGGCCTCAACCACACGCCGTTCTCCACCGCAGTCCGCAAAGCCAATGGCATGTCCAGAGGAACCGTCAGCTCGATCGCCGCCGTCGCCCCCAGGACCCGCACGTCACCGACCGGGGAGCCCGGCTCACCGGCGCTCTCCGCCAAGGGCGCCAGCTCCCGGCTCAACACATGAGCAGCCTGACCCACCAGCGGCTCCCACGCCCCATCGGCCAACAGGCCCAAGGACGCCAAGGACACCGCGCTGGCCAGCGGATTACCCATGAACGTCGGGCCGTGCATCAACGCCCCGAACGGCCCCCGTCCGATCTCCGCAGCGATCTCGTCCCGGGCGAGCACCGCAGCCTGAGTCAGGTATCCGCCGGTCAGCGCCTTTCCGACGACCAGGACGTCCGGAACGACCTGCGCCCATTCACAGGCGAACAGCCGCCCCGTCCGGCCGAAACCGGTCGCGATCTCGTCCGCGATCAACAACAGCTCGTACTCGTCGGCCAGCTCCCGCAACACCGACAGCGCCGCCGGTGCCCAGGACCACATGCCCCCTGCGCCCTGCAGGATCGGCTCCACCACGATCGCCGCCAGCACATCCCGATGACCATGGACCAGCTCCCGGGCCTGCACCGCCCATTCGACCATCTCCGGGTCGTCCGGGGCCGTGGTGAACGACGGCGGACGCGGCAGGAAGAGCTGGGCCGGGATGCTGTCGGCAAAAGCTGCGTGCATCCCGCCCTCGGGATCACACACACTCATCGCGCCCAAGGTGTCCCCGTGATAGCCACCGCGCAGCGCAGCGATCTTCGTCCGTGCCGACCCGGTATCGGCCGCAGCCCCCCGCGCGGAACGGGTCAAGGCCAACTGACGGGCCAGCTTCAGCCCGACCTCCATCGCGACACTGCCCGAATCGGCCAGGAAGACCCGGTTCAGACCAGCTGGCGCCATCTCCACCAAGGCCTCGGCCAGGGCCACCGCAGGCTCGTGGGTCAACCCGCCGAACATGACATGGCTGAACCGGCCCGCCTGAGCGAGGAGTGCCTCGTCCAGCACCGGGTTGCGGTAGCCGTGGATGGCACACCACCAGGAGGACATCCCGTCGACGACGTCGTAGGTGCTTCGTCCGTCGCTGAGCGTGAGGCGGGTTCCGGACGCAGAGTTCACGGCGTACAGCGGCCCCGGATCGATGGTGGAGGCGTAGGGATGCCACACCCTGGTGCGGTCGCGGACGACCAGGTCCACGGCTGTGGGGTCAGCGGATACCGAGGCGGATCGGTCGTGCATGCCGCGGACAATACCAGCCGAATTGAACCATGTTCAGGAGACGAACGTCCCAGAATGCCCGATCATCCCGCCCGGTGGAGATACTCGTCGATCACATCTTGACGGCATGGTCCCCCAAGGCGGAGAGCACCGCCTCAGCGAGCAACTGATGACCCGCCGGGCCCGGATGCTCCCCGTCCGGAGCCAACAGGTCGGTGGTGTCCTGGGTGCCATCTCCCTTGAAAGCGGCATAGGCGTCGGCGTACAACGCCTGATGATCGGCGGCACTCTGCGCAATCATCTGGTTGACCCACTTCGTGAGGCTGTTACTACCCGCGACGAACTCCGGCCCGTGCGCGCGACCGACCTCGCCATCGGCGTAGACATTCCAGTAACCCAGCACGACGACCTGGGCTCCGGGCCGCTGTTGCAAGGCCTTCACCTTGGTGAGGATCGCGTCCAGATTGGCACGCATCGACTTGGCCGTGTCGGCATAACAGGACGACGCCGCGGCATCACGGCACTCGGCCAGGAAGGCGTTGTCCGCTTCTTCGGAGAAGTCGTTCGCCCCGATCCCCACGACGACGAGGTCGGACTCCCTGATCTTCTTCTGAGCCTCCTCCTCGGCGAGCTGATCGAGGACGTCCTGGGAGAAGGCCCCCGGATAAGCCTCATTGGCGATGTCGACCGGACGTCCGTACCGGTCACCGAGCCGGTGGGAAACCATGTCGACGTAGTTCATGCATTCACAGGCGAAACCGGAGGCGACCGAGTCCCCCAGACCGACGACCTTCAACGAGCCCCCCGGATTGCCCGGATCTGGCGCGAAAGGCACCGGCAAGGCGCCTGGCTTCGGCATGACGGGGACCGCCACCGAAGGTGCGTGCGGAGCAGACTGGCCGGCTTCGGGGTTGGCCGTGGGCGGATCGACCGGGGTCTCCGGCTGACCCGGAGTCACCGGGTCGGCAGGCGCACTGGGTGGGGCGGCCGAGGGCATCTCCACATCCCGGTGGCCGGCGAGCGCCTCCGCAGCGAATTTCAACGGTTCGCGTCCCTGTTGCACTTCTTCTGCGGCGAAGATGCCTCCGGCGAGCGCGCCGAGGCCGACCACGGTGGCGAGGGCGAGACGGGCGGCCGAGTGTGGTGCCGAGGTCGAGCGGCGGGATCCACGGTGTGCGCCTGCGGTCCGACGACGGGCACGGGTCATGAGGGAAGAGTCCCGGGTGAAACTGTCAACGACGGTCTCTTTTCTGTGTGCCGACTGTGGATGGCTGTTCGAGCGGTCCCGCATGTGCGCCTTATCGGCACATCGTGACTCATCCCAACCTTGAGGCTCATTCAAGTCCGAATACCTCCGTCATGGCATAACCGTCCACCGACGAAAAACCGAAAACACCACCAAAAACACGAAGTTACAGCGAGATTCACCTACCGTCTGAATCGGGCGCTCTCCGCACCCGTTTGTTCCGAGTTCATCGAGCATCCTCGACCAGGAGCATCGCATGACCATCGATCCGCGTCTGCCCGTCTCTCATACTCAGCGGACGGTCTTCCGGTTGGCCACTTTGACCACTCTGATGGCAGTCGTGATGGGCTCGGTCGTCTGCGCGACTGAGTCCGGGGCTGCGTGTCCTACCTGGCCGGGCTGTCATCCTGGGCAGATCGCTCCTCGGCCGGATGATCTGAATCCGCTGATCGAGTTCGCTCATCGGATCGTGGCGATCGCGGCGGGTCCGCTCATCCTTGCGGCTGCTGGGTTGTCCTTGCAACATCATCGGCGGGAGGCTCTTGTCCGGGTGTTGCCTTGGGTGGCTTTGGTCGGGGCGATCGCGGCTGCGCTCTTCGGTCGGCGGGTCGTTCTGCATGGGTTGCCGCCGGTGTTGAGTGTTCTCGATCTGGGGTTGTCGTTGATGGCGTTGATCGCCATCACCACGGCGACGGTTGCGGTGAACAATTCTCCGTATCTGACCGTCCGTCGTCGCACGGCTCTGTGGGGGTGGGCCGGGTTGGCGGTGCTGCTGGTCATGCACACGTCTGGGGTTCTGGTGGCGGGGACGGGGTCGTTCACCCGGTGTATGGGGTGGCCGATCTGGCGGTTGATCGACACCGATGGGCTTCCTGCGGTGCAGGTGGGGCGGATCGTGTTGGCGGCAGTGGCAACCGTGTTGATCTTGGCTGTCGTCATCAGTGGGCGTGACCGGGCGGATCTGCGGCCGTGGTCGGTAGCGCTCGTGCTGGCTTGGATGGTGGAACTCGTCACCGGTGTGGTCATGGGTGGGCAGCGGTTGAGTTCGGGTGGTGCTGCTCTGTATTCCACGGCGGCGGTGGTCATCCTCTGGACGCTCACCGTCATCACGGCGAAGGCGACGGTGGCGCCGGTTTCCGTGTCGGAGGGAGAGCCTGCGCCGGACGTGTGGGGTCGTCCGCGCATCATGTTCGGCTGATCTCGGCGAGTTATACCGGATACCGGAAATTTTCGGTTGAGCTGGTGTGGCGGGGTGGTCCCGTCCGCCGCACCGGGCTGCCTCTCGTCCGTCCCGCGCGTGTTCTTCTCGCTGTGGGCGGGGCGGCTCTGCCAGCCTGCTACTGAATGTCCGCCCGTGCCGGTGATCCCGTCGTCGCCGGCCGTCGACATCGGAGCCAAGGAGCTGCCTCGCCATGACCGAAGCCTTCCTCGTCGGCGGAACCCGCACCCCTGTCGGGCGGTACGGTGGCGCGTTGGCCTCGGTCCGTCCTGACGATCTCGCTGCGCTGGTCGTGGCCGAAGATCTGCGGCGTACCGGCGTCGATCCGGCTGCGGTCGACGAGGTCGTTCTGGGCAATGCCAACGGTGCTGGCGAGGAAAATCGCAATATCGCCCGGATGGCGTGGCTGCTCGCCGGCCTTCCCGAGTCGGTCTCCGGGATCACCGTGAATCGGTTGTGTGCCTCCGGGATGTCGGCTATTGCCCTGGCTGCCGACATGGTCCGGGCGGGTTCGGCCGATCTCGTGGTCGCCGGTGGCGTCGAGTCGATGTCTCGTGCGCCGTGGGTCCTGGCCAAGCCCGAAGCTCCTTATGCGAAACCTGGAGAGATCGTCGATACGTCGATCGGCTGGCGGTTCGTGAACCCGCGTTTCCTCGACGGTGAACTGGCGAGGAATGGCACCATGACGTATTCGATGCCGCAGACCGCCGAGGAACTCGCCGCTCTGGACCGCATCAGCCGGGCCGATGCCGATGCTTTCGCGTTGCGCAGTCATCGGCGGGCCTTGTCCGCTGTCGAGGCAGGGCGATTCGCCGCCGAGATCGTCCCGGTGGATGTCCCCGGTCGGAAGGGTGCCGTCACCACGGTCGGTGTCGACGAAGGCCCCCGGGACAGCTCTCCGGAGGCGCTGGCCGCGCTGCGCCCCGTCGTCCGACCGGATGGCGTCGTCACCGCAGGTAACGCCAGTTCGCTCAACGACGGCGCATCTGCGGTGCTCGTCGCTTCCGAGCGGGCGTTGCACGCTCACCGGTTGACTCCCCGGGCCCGGGTCGTGGCCTCCGCGACGGCGGGTGTTCCGCCGCAGATCATGGGGATCGGTCCGGTCCCGGCCACCCGTAAGGCTCTCGACCGGGCCGGATGGCAGTTGCAGGATGTGGGCGCCGTCGAACTGAACGAGGCCTTTGCCACGCAGTCGCTGGCCTGTCTGCGCAGGCTCGGGATCGCCGATGACGATCCACGGGTGAATGCCGATGGCGGGGCCATCGCCTTAGGCCACCCGCTGGGCAGCTCAGGGGCACGGATCACGGTGACCCTGCTCGGCCGGATGGAACGAGAAGGTGCTCGTCGCGGGCTGGCCACCATGTGTGTCGGTGTCGGGCAGGGCATGGCACTTCTGCTCGAACGGGTGTGACCGGGATGGGTCGCGCTCCGCCCTTTCCCACGTCTGCCCGATCACCCGTACGAAAGGTTCCTCGATGAGTTCACTTCCGACCCGTGTCGGTGTCCTCGGCGGCGGCACGATGGGTGTGGGCATCGCCCATGCCTTCCTGATCAAGGGGTGTGAGGTCGTCGTCGTCGAACGTGATCCGGCAGCGGCGGCGGTGACCGGGCAACGCATCGATAAGGCCTTGTTCGCCTCGGTGGAACGGGGCGTCCTGGACAATGCGGAGCCGTGCACCGAGGCGGTTTCGCTGACCACCGACATCGCCGATCTGGGCGGGTGCGGCCTGGTGGTCGAGGCGGTCCCGGAGGTCATGGAGGTCAAGGTCGAAGCGCTCCGTGCGGCCGAAGCCGCGCTCACGCCAGAGGCATTCCTGGCCTCGAACACCAGTTCCTTGTCGATCAGTGAGCTCGCTGAGCGGTTGGACCGGCCGTCCTCTTTCTGCGGTCTGCACTTCTTCAACCCGGTGCCTTCCAGTTCACTGGTCGAGATCGTGGTCGGGGCCCGTACCCGCCCTGAGCTCACCGAGGCCGCCCGAGACTGGGTGTCCGGCTTGGGCAAGTCCGCGATCGTGGTGACCGATGCGCCGGGCTTCGCGTCGAGCAGGCTGGGGGTGCAGCTGGCTCTGGAAGCGATGCGGATGCTCGAAGAAGGCGTGGCCAGCGCAGCCGACATCGATCGGGCGATGGAACAGGGGTACAAGCATCCGGTCGGCCCTCTGCGCACCACCGACATCGTCGGCCTGGACGTCCGCCTGGGCATCGCCGACTACCTGCATTCGACCCTGGGCGAACGTTTCGCGCCGCCGCAGATCCTGCGGGACAAGGTCGCTGCCGGGGAGCTCGGCAGGAAGACCGGGAAAGGTTTCTACGACTGGTGAGTCCCCGCCCGGGCCCGCCTGACGCTCGACCGCGCCACAGATGCTCGACCGCACCCCAGCACGTCGTACCACGACCCGAAGGGACTCCCTGTGATGACTGCGACCGACGCCCCCACGATCACGACCGTTCCCAGCTATGTGGGCGACCGGTGGTGGACCCCCACCGCTGGTGACCTGCAGGACGTGCGTGATGCGTCGACCGGTGAGGTGATCGCCCGGGTCGGTTGCGACGGCCTGGACGTCGCCGCCGTGGTCGAGCATGCCCGTACGGTCGGCCGCAGCAGCCTGGGCGGGATGACCCTGCACGAGCGGGCCCTGGTGATGAAGGAGTTGGCGCTCTTCCTGTCCGGCCCCGGGTGCAAGGAGCGCCTCTACGATCTGTCCTTCGCGACCGGTGCCACCAAGGTCGACAACGTCATCGACGTCGACGGCGGCATCGGGGTGCTCTTCACGATGTCGTCGAAGGGCCGCCGTGAAATGCCCAATTCGAATGTGGTCCTCGACGGTCCGGTCGAGATGCTGTCCAAGGACGGCAGTTTCCTCGGCACCCACGTGTACACCCGTATCCCGGGCGTGCTCGTGCAGATCAACGCCTTCAACTTCCCGATCTGGGGAATGTTGGAGAAGTTCGCGCCGGCGTTCATCGCCGGGGTGCCCTCCATCGTGAAACCCGCCGCACAGACCGGTTACGTCGCCGAGGCGGCGGTGCGGCTGATGTTGGGGTCGGGGCTGCTACCGGAAGGTTCGTTGCAGCTGGTCAGCGGCGGCACAGTGGATTTCCTGGACCATCTGGACCATCGGGATGCCGTGCAGTTCACCGGGTCGGCGGCGGTGGCGCACCGGTTGCGCGCCCACCGGCAGGTCGTCGAGGGTGGGGTGCGTCTCACCACCGAGGCCGACTCGTTGAATGCGGCGATCCTCGCCCCGGACGCCACCCCGGACACCCCGGAGTTCGCCGCCTTCGTGAAGTCCGTGGCCGTGGAGATGACGGCCAAGGCCGGGCAGAAGTGCACCGCCGTACGGCGGGTGATCGTGCCGGCCGACCAGGTGGGCCCGGTCACCGAGGCGGTCGGGGTCGCACTGGCGAAACGGGTGGTGGGCGACCCTCGCACCGAGGGCACCACGATGGGAGCGCTGGTCAGTGACGAACAGTGGCAGGTGACGACCGAACGGGCACGACGGATGGCCCAGGCCGGCGGTGAACTGGCGTGGGGTTCGTTCGAGGAGGACACCGAAACCCCGGGGGCCTTCATGTCGCCGAAGCTCTTCCGTTGGGCCGATGCCACCTCGACGGTACTGCACTCGGTGGAGGCCTTCGGGCCGGTCAGCGGCATCGTCGGCTACACCGACCTGGACGAGGCGATCGACCTGGCGGCCCGCGGTGGTGGTTCGCTCGTGGCGACGGTGTGCACGAACGACCGGGACATCGCCCGGCGTCTGGTGCTCGGCATCGCCGCCCATCACGGCCGGGTGCTCACCTTGAATCGGGAGGACGCGAAGACCTCCACGGGGCACGGTTCCCCGATGCCGACGTTGACCCACGGCGGGCCGGGCCGGGCCGGAGGCGGGGAGGAGCTCGGCGGTCGACGCGCCATCCTGCACACGATGCAGCGCACCGCCCTCCAGGGTTCGCCCAATATGCTCACCGCGATCACCGGGGTGTGGCATCCGGGCTCGGACCGGCGGTGCGCGGGCGACCCGGCGTACGGCGGCGTCGAAGGCGAGATCCATCCTTTCCGGAAGTCGTTGGAACAGCTTCGGATCGGCGATGCGTACGCGTCACCGCTGCGGGAGGTGTCCTTGGCGGCGATCTCGGCGTTCGCGCAGGAGAGCGGCGACACCTTCTATGCGCACACCGATGAGGCCGCTGCGGCGGCGAATCCTTTCTTCCCGGGGATCGTGGCGCACGGCTATCTGCTGGTGAGCTGGGCGGCCGGGCTCTTCGTCAACCCCGATCCGGGTCCGGTGCTGGCCAATTACGGCTTGGACAACCTGCGTTTCATCACCCCGGTCGCCGCCGGGGACTCGATGCGGGTCACGTTGACCGCCAAACGGATCACCCCGCGGGTCACCGACGAGTACGGCGAGGTCGCTTGGGACACCGTCATCCACAACCAGCACGACGAGATCGTGGCGACGTACGACGTGTTGACCTTGGTCGCCAAGACCTGGCCCCCACCCCCGTCCGACAACTGACCACCCCGCACCCCCCAACCCTTGGCCCCCGGGCCCCGGGCCCTACCCCCGTTCCCCCCACTGCCAGCCCCTACCCCCAGCGATCCCCTAGCCCTGGCCCACCCCCGCTTCCCTACCCTCGTTCCCCCCACTGCCAGCCCCTACCCCCGACTGCCGGACGTGATGGAACAGGGCACCAAGCGATCCCCTAGCCCTGGCCCACCCCCGCTTCCCCCCACTGCCAGCCCCTACCCCCGACTGCCGGACGTGATGGAACAGGGCACCAGTCGAGCAAAGTGGCTGGCAGTGGGGGTCGAGCGCAGCCTCATGTCCACAGGGGTGGCTGGCAGTGGGGGTCGAGCGCAGCCTCATGTCCACAGGGGTGGCTGTGCAGAGCAGTGTGCACAGGGTCAGAGTGGTGGGTACCCGGGTGAGAAGCACATGGTCCCAAGCTGGGCGCATGTCCGACGGTCTGCTCAGCCTGCTCACCCATCGGGGCGATCGTCCCCGCGCCCGACTCCTCGCCCAAGGATTCACCGAAGCCGACATCGCAGCAGCGGTCCGGCATGGCGACATCGTCCGGGTCGCTCGAGGGATGTACGGCGTGCCCCGCCCCGGCTCCACCCCCGAAGAACGCCACGTCAGACTGGCCGCAGCGATGGCACGCCGATTCGCCGGTACGGCAGTGCTCAGCCACCACAGCGCATTGGCCACGGCCGGCCTTCCGTTGCACGGCGTACCCTTCGATGTCGCCCACCTGACCTCGGTGCGGAGCCGTCACTATCGACGGCGTACCGACCATGTGCTGCACGCCGCCGATTTCTCCTCCCAGGACGCCCTCGTCACCCTGCAGCATGGCGCGTCCTGGGCCTGCCCACCTGGGTTGCTCGTGGAGCTCTGCCCCGGCAGGCACGACACCCCCGGCAGGCACGACGAGCACAGCGGGTACGACGAGCACAGCCGACACGACGACCCCAGCGGGCATGATGTTCTGCCCCGGGTGGGGATCGGTGCAGCTCTGGTGCAGACCGGGCTGCGGTGGGGCGCCCAAGCGCTGCTCCCCAGTGCTGACGCCGCGCTGCGCCGTGGCCTGGTGTCCGAGCAGGAACTCGCCGAAGCGGTGGCCGGTTACGCGCGCAGCCCCGGCATGACCCAGGTACGCCGAGCCGTCGCAGCGGTGGATCCGTTGTCGGAGTCGGTCGGGGAGACTCTGCTGCGCTGGCAGATGACCTGCCTGGGTTTCCCGATGCGCTCGCAGGTCGAGGCGGGGTGTCCGGGGCGGCGCTATCGTCTCGACCTGGTGATCGAGGGCACGGGGGTGGCATTGGAGTTCGACGGGATGACGAAGTACGGACTGGACGATGCGGCCATGTCCGTTCAACAGCGGGGTGCGCTGCTTCGGGCGGAGAAGTCCCGTGACGAGAATCTTCGTCGTCGTGGCTGGTATGTCATCCATGTCACCTGGCCGGAGCTCTTCCGCCCCACGCTCCTCGCCGGCCGACTCCCCGTCCCCTTCCCACCCCAACCATCCAGTCACCAACCGCTCTCCCACACACCCTCCCCAACCACCCCATCATCGACTCGCACAAGCTCCCCGCGCTCCGCCCCAGCCCCTCCTCGACTGACACCCCATTTACTCGACTGACGCCGTGTTCGATCCCGGGCTGGAGTCGAGGAAACGTGCTGGCAGTCGGCTCGACCAGACTGGCAGTCGGCTCGACCAGAAAAGATCCTTCGACAGTGGAATGAGAAACGTCCTTCCGGGTAGAAGCGCACCATACGGATCCTCGTGACCGGCGCAACCGGATAGATCGGCACGTGGCTCGTCCCCGAACTGCTCAGCAGAGGACATGGGGTCCGGGCGGCCTATGGACGCCACTCACCGCCTCCCCTCGGGTGGACCGACCGTGTGGCGTGAACCCACCTGGACGTCACCTCCCCCACCAGCGTCGCCACCGGCGTGGACGGCATGGACGGCATGGACGGCATGGACAGCGTGGACGCCATCTTCTACCTGGTGCACGGGGTAGGGTGCGACGACTTCCGACGTACCGATCTCCTCACCGCCCAGATCACCGCCCAGATCACCGCCCAGGCCTGCGCCGTCTTGTTGGTGGCGTCGGTGGCGGACCCGGAGTGGGCTGGTGGATTCATCGGCTTGGACCAGTGAGGCGTGGCCGTACACCGGCCCACCCGGTGGTGGAGCCGCCTCACCTTGGGTGTCCGGGAGGCCGGTTCGCGAGAGGCACGCCCGTGACGAAAGGCACGCCCGTGATCAGGCTGCGCCCGCCTCACCCTCCGCCCCCGAAGAGTGCGAGCGTCGGTGGCAGAAGGAAGAGCATGCCCACCGACCAGGTCAGGTGGGTGATGATCGGGCCGAGGACTCCCCCGGTGACTCGCCGCTGCAAGCCGACGACGAGCCCTAACGCGGCAGCGGCGAAAGCCAGCAGCGGGATACCTGCAGCCGCAGTGACCACCGTGTAGACGGCCGCAGTGACCGCGAGCGCGTATTTTCCGCTCACGGCGGGGTACAGGGCGCCTCGGTAGAAGAGTTCCTCGGCGATGCCGTTGACGACGGTGATCGCCAGTACCAGTGGTAGTGATCCGGTTCTGGCGTGGTCGAGTAGTTCTTCGATGGGGTCGCGGAGCACGGGGATCTGGGCGACGACGCCTGCTCCGGCGAGGAAAATTCCCAGCAGCAGCGTTCCCAGGGCCAACGATTGGGTCACCGGGTATCCGATGCCTTGCCGGCGTCGGTGTGCCCGGCCCAGGTGGAGTCGCCCTGAGGCGAGGGCGCCGATGGTGTAGGTGCCGGCGAGTGCCAGGGTGGCCGGGTAGAAGCGTGGGTCGCCGGCGGGGATGCGTAGGGAGTGTGCGACGAGGGCGATGGCGGCGACCAGGGTGGCCATGGCGACTCCTCTGCGGCGGAGTCTGTTGTCTTCCAGATGGTTCCGAGGGACTGATTCGTGGAGTGCTGCGATGAGGAAGCGTCGTAGCTCCCGGGCGGGTGCTCCTGCCCGTCTGTACAGGCTCATCTGGCCGTCTCCGGGGATGGCCGGTCGCGGTGTGGCGGGCCGTCCAGTTCGAGGGGTGCCAGCATCGTCCCGGGGTCGAGGAGGGTGAGCTGTTGAACGCACCACGGGCTCAAGGTGAAGGGGGCTGAGCGTGCCGTGGTGTGGGCTTCTGGGAGGTCGATCCAGGCGGCGTCCATGACTTCGTCGGGTGCGAGGTGGAGGTCGCCACGGGCCTGGCCGACGAAGACCGGGCACAGTTCGTGTTCGACGATGCCTCCGGCGTCGACGGCTCGGTAGGTGAATTCGGGGAGCAGGCAGGTCAGCCGGTCGATGTTCAGCCCGGTTTCCTCGAGGGTGCGGCGGGCGACGGCGTCGGGGACGGTCTCCCCGGGGCGGGGGTGTCCGCAGCAGCTGTTCGACCACACTCCGGGCCACGTGCGTTTGGTGAGCGCGCGTCGGGTCATCAGGAGGCGGTCGTCCTGGTCGAGGAGGTACACGCTGAAGGCGAGATGCAGGGGTGTGTCGGTGCCGTGGACGGTTGTCCGGTCGGCGGTGCCGATCGGTCGTCCGTCCGTTCCGATCAGTACCACCTGGTCGGGGGTTTCTTCTCGGTTCATGGTCTGCCTTGTCGGGAAATTCCTAGGGCTCGGGGTCCAGGAGTGGGCGAGGCCTTTGTCGCAGTTCAGCCTAGGTATTTTCCGGTGTTGTCGCCGGGTCTGTTCGGGGGTGTCGGAGGGTCGGTTCGCGTTCTGGGTCTGTGGCTGGCGGCTCGGCTCGTACCATCGAGAGGAGGAGGCATCGTCGCTGACCGGTCGGTCACCGGCGCTCGTGGAGGGAGAGGGTCGGAGTGCAGGTCGGGCAGGCGGGTCGAGGCGACGGCGGGTCGTCGGCTCAGGGGATCACCGAATCGATGCGGGCGCTCTCCATGGAGACGATGCGTTATGTCGACGATGTGGCTCGTGTGCTGGGTCATCACCGCAGCGATGTCGCTGCTCTCGGGGCGCTGATCGAGGCCGACCGTCGGGGTGTCGAGGTGACTCCGAGCGAGTTGGCTCACGAGATGAGTTTGTCGTTGGCGGCGGTCACGGCCTTGGTGGACCGGTTGGAGCGGGCAGGGCATCTGTGTCGTCGCCGTCATGTCGATGACGGGCGGAAGGTCGTTCTGGAGTTGACCGATCGTGCCCGGGAGACCAGCCGGTTCATGTTCCTCCCGTTGGCCGAGCGGATGTGTGCGCAGTTGGCGGGTTATTCGGCTGAGGAGCTGGATGTGGTGGCGCGTGCGCTGGCTGATCTGTTGGTGGCGGCGGAGTCGGCGCGTCCTCCGTCGGTCGAGGTCACCGGTTCCGGTACTGCTGTCGGGGTCGGTACCGGAGCCGGTGGCTCGCACGGTTAGGGCAGGTCGACGGTGTCATTGCGGCCTTCGGTGCGGCGCCCGGTGACGGCACTGCGGACGATGTGCATGAGTTGGCCGATGCGGCCGCCGGTGCCGTTGTCATTGCCGCCCCAGTATTCGGCGGAGTCGGCTTCGATGTGGAGCAGGATGTTGTTCGGGTTGTCGGGGCCGCCTTCCATGAAGAGGTCGGTGAAGGTGTTCCAGTACTCGTGGAGTTTGGTGGGGTCTTCGAGGACGCGGGCGCGGCCGGAGACGCTCACCCAGGTTCCTTTGCCGGTGTAGGACACGTTGACCTGGGGGTTGGCGGTGATGGCTCGGGTCTGCTCGGAGTCGCGTTCGGCGATGAACCACAGGTCGCCGTCGAATTCGACGTCTTGGGTCGACATGGGTCGGGCGAGGAGTTTCCCGCTGGGGTCGACGCTGGTGAGCATCGCGGTTCTGAGGTCTTTGATCATCGCGGCGATCTTCTGGATGTCGTGGTCGGACATGTCGTCTTCTCCTCGGCAGTGGGTTCGCGCGGTCGTTCTTCCCTTACCCCTCGCAGGTCAGATCATTCAATCGTCGAAAGATCTGTCTGCGAGGGGTAAGGGTGCACGGGGTTACGGCCGGAAGGTCTTGCCGTCGGCGATCTGGTAGGCGTCCAGGGCGAGGACGTGGTGTCCGGGCGAGGTGTGAGCTTCTACCGTGATGGTGTGTTTGCCGTGGTCGCAGACGATGTTGCCGAGGACTTCCTGATATTTCACCGGTCCGGCGGTGTCCAGCTCGGCATAGCTCGTGCCGTCGACGTACACCGTGGCTTTGGCTCCTTGGGGGAGGGTCGTGCCGCGGAAGACCAGATACCCCTGGCCGTCGAAGGTTTCTGTCGTCGTCCATCGGGCTTTGTCCTGGTAGGTGACCAGGGCTGTCCCGTTCAGGTAGGACGGGTGCTGCACGAAATGCCAGTTCTTGTCCGCGCCGACGCCGGTGATGTCGATCGGGGCAGGTGCCAGGCGGACGGTAGTGGTGGAGACCGCGCTGTTCCGTCCGTCTGGCCAGAGTGCGCTGACCCGTACTTCGTACTTGTCGCCGAATTCTCCTCGGAAGGTGGCTTCTGTCTTGGAGGTGTCCGCGAACCAGAGTTTTTCCGGCCCGTAGGAGCGGCTTCCGTCGGGGTTGATCTTCACCTCGGCGAAGGTCACCCGGTAACGGGTGTCCAAGGGTCCGTGGGAGACGTCCCAGGAGACCTTCTGGGTTGGCTCTTCGTAGTTCAGTTCGCCGGTGGACAGGACGTCGACGCTGCCCATCCGGTCTTGGCCGTGGCGAGGGGTCACGTTGAGGGAGTCGAGTGCGAGGGTGCCGGCTGAGCTGGATTTGATCGTGACGACATGTTTTCCGGCAGGGAGCGGCACTGTTGTCAGGGGCTGACGGTAGGGGTATTTCGAGGTTGTTGTTCCGGTGGAAGTGGTGAAGGATGTGGCCGGGCCGCCGTCCACGGAGATCTCTGCGGTTCCTCCTTGAGGGACGAGCGTTCCTTTCACGGTCAAGGTCGCGTCGACGGCGGTGGTGACGACCTGGGTGATCGTTTCCCCGGGTCGGTAGGTGACGGCGGCGGTCCCGCCGAAGTATTCGGGATGTTTCACCAGGTGCCAGCCCGGTGAGGCTTTTCCTGTGGCCGAAGGAAGATCCATGATGTTCGTCATGTGGACGATGTGTTCGCCTCGGGCTTTCTCCCCGGTCAGTGGGTCACGGCCGGTCACGGTGAAGCGGTGGATGTCTCCTAGTCCGCGGTGCACCCCGACCGCACGGTGCATCGCGTTGCTCATCGGGTATTTCTCCTCGGGTCCGAAGGTCACCTTCCCCTCGTCGTCCGTCGTGCCTTTCGCCCACATGACGTCGTACTCCCAGTTCTTGAGAGCGAAATCTCCACGGACGGCGCTCCACATCACGGTGGCCAGGGGGGTCTGGGCATCGATGACCGAGCCGATCTCGATCTTGACCGCCGTCGACGTCGGGGCGACCGTGGTCTGTCCGCCCATGGCTGCCGGTGGTCGGGCCGAGGTGAGGGCATCGGGTGCATTGACCGGGAGTGCTGCCGCTGCGGAGGTGATCCCACCGGGCAGTAGGAGCCCGCCGGACAGTGCGAGGACGAGCAGATGGGAACGACGAGCAGACATGACAAGACCTCATCTCGAAGAAAACGGCCCCCGATGAATTGAATAAAGTGGCCCACGTGAAAACCTGGCGTGGCCTGTTAGTAGATCCCCCACCCGCAGAGAGAAAAACGGTTTTTCAGGGCAGCAGAATGTTCCCCTCAGAGCCCTGGAAGCGGGTATGCAAAAACACTATTCCGCCAGAACCAGCCTTGTCATCAGCCGTTTTCAAGACGTGATCGATAGGTCACATACCGTGATCGACGATTTCTTGTCGCTATTGATCCGTGATCATATCGCCATCAGAAAAAATATTCACCGGACCATGCGATGACTTTTCGATGAAAAATATAGGAAGATCGTTCCTTCAGGGCTGGAGGACATCTATCCCCTGCAGCTCAGTCGACGCCGGACCCGCCACGCAGCCCAGCCTGGGGTGCATCCCGGCCGTCCCGGGCGTCCAAGCCCTGGAAGACCATGGCGACCAGGGCGTCCGCCACCGCATCGACATCATGGTCACCGTCCGGCCGATACCACTCCACCAGAGAGTTCACCGTCCCGTACACGAAACGAGTGATCAGCAGGGCGTCAGCATCGCCCCGCAGCGCGCCCTCGGCCCGTGCAGCCTCGACCAGCGCCGCGAACCTCAGGTCGAACCGACGGCGTCGCTCCAGAGCGTCCCGCTCGACCTCGGTGTTCCCCCGAACCCGGAGCAGCAAGGTCACATAGGGAAGTTCGTCGTGCAGGACGTGGACTGCGCGACGCACCACTGCTTCGAGCCGTTCCCGGGCCGTCCCGGAGGTGGAGACCTCTTCCTCGAAGGCTGTTTCCAAAGAGCACAGGGCCCGGTCGCAGGCTCGTTGCAGCAGATCCTCCTTGCTGCTCACGTGGTAATAGATCCCTGCTTTGGAGATGCCGAGATTTTCTGCGAGCACCCCCATCGAGGTGCCTTCGTACCCGTGCCGGTTGAAGACTTCTACAGCGACGGCGAGGATCGACTCACCGTCGTAGCCAGGACGTTTGCGTCGCTCACCCAGGGTGCCGGGTTCGGGGCTCGTGGTCACCGGTTCATTCTCCCTCGCGCATTCCGACAGGTGGACGGGGGTGTCCGGTGCGCTGTCAGTCGCCGGACAGGTTTCGGTTGTCGTAGATCCGACGGAGTTTGCCCATCGAGCGGGGCAGCGTGCCGGGGTCGGCGACGGCGATGCGGGCGGACGAGCCAATCCGTGACTTGACCAGATGTTGCAGTTCTTTCGCCGCAGAAGTGGCTTCATCATCAGACGCTTCGGGCCGACGTTCGATGTGGATGGTGAGTTCGTCCATCCGGTGGGGTCTGGTCAGCTCAAGTTGGAAGTGAGGTGACAGCGCGGAGAGGGTGAGGGCGATCTCCTCGATCTGCGTGGGGAAGAGGTTCACGCCGCGCAGGATGATCATGTCGTCGCTGCGGCCGGTGAGTCGGCCCATCCGGCGGTGGCCGGGGCGGGCGGTACCGGGCAATAGGCGGGTCAGGTCATGGGTGCGGTAGCGGATCACGGGCATCGCGACCTTGGTCAGTGACGTGAAGACCAGTTCGCCTTCGCTGCCGTCCGGGAGCACTTTGTCGTCGGCGAAGGGGTCGATGATCTCGGGCAGGAAGTGGTCCTCCCAGAGGTGCAGGCCGTCGTGGGTCTCCGCGGATTCGCCGGCGACGCCGGGGCCCATCACTTCGGAGAGCCCGTAGATGTCGCTGGCGGTGATGGCGAACCCGGCCTCGAGCTCGCGGCGCATCTGGCTGGTCCACGGTTCGGCGCCGAGGACGCCGACCTTCAGCGCGGTGGCGGCGGGGTCGAGGCCTTCTTTGCGCATCTGGTCCATGATCGCCAGGAGGTAGGTGGGGGTGCACATGATGGCTCGGGGTGCGAAGTCCTCGATGAGTTGGATCTGCTTCTCGGTCTGGCCTCCGCTCATGGGGACGACGGTGCAGCCGAGGCGTTCGGCGCCATAGTGCGCGCCGAGTCCACCGGTGAAGAGCCCGTATCCGTAGGAGATCTGCACGAGGTCTCCGGGTCGGACCCCGGAGAGCCGCATGCATCGAGCGACCAATCCGGCCCAGGTGCGCAGGTCGCCTTCGGTGTAGCCGACGACGGTGGGTCGGCCGGTCGTCCCGGAGCTGGCGTGGACCCGACGGACGTCGGCCATGGGGACGGCGAAGGTACCGAAAGGGTAGGCCTGGCGGAGGTCGTCCTTGTCGGTGAAAGGGAATTTCGCGAGGTCTTCGATGTGGCGCAGGTCATCGGGGTGCACGCCGACCGCGTCGTACTTGGCCTTGTACATGGGGACGTTCTCGTAGGCGTGCCGCACTGTCCAGGACAGCCGTGCGAACTGTAGTTCGCGCAGCTGATCGACGTCATAGAGCTCTTCGGGGTCAGGTCGGGTCGGGTCGAGGTGGGCGTCGGTGTCGACGAGGCGGGGTGGTGTCGGGGGCGCGATCATCGCGGTCATCGTCGACCTTCCTGGGGTATGGGCGCCGATGGTGAGCGGCGGACATGGGCGGCTCCGGCTGCGAGGCCCACGTCTTTCACAGCCGACCGGACTACGACGGAATACCCTTGTAAAATCGGATATTTCGTCAGCACACCGGATGTGCTGTCCCGTGTCCAATGCCCTCGCACCCAGAGGCGTTCGACGGCGGGTCGGCGCGTCCGACGGCCTGGGCCTGCGCGCCCAGCGCAGCGTGTCGTCGCCGAACGCCTTTACCTCGTTTATAAACTCCGCTGCATGCGATGGGTCGAACGTCCGTACGACGAACGGTTCACCCGCTGGTCGGCTGTGTGGTCGACGGTGTGGGTGGTCAGCGCACTGGCGATGTGGTTCAAGGTCATCCCCGGGTTCCCCGGTGGCCTCTTGCTGATCCTGTTGTTCTGGCGCCCTCTGCTGGACAGCGTGCGGGGCGCGGCGAGCCGGATACGGCCGACGGTGCGGGCGACCCTGACGACTTTCCTGATCGCGCTGACCGCCGGCGTCCTCATGCAGTCATTCGTGGATCCGCTGTTGGCGTCCCTTTTCGGCATCGACCGGCTGTCCTCGGCGAATACGCAGTGGGCGACGAATTTCCTGAAGGACGCGCCCGTGCTGGCAACGGTCCTCTTCGTGGTGCTCGGCCCGCTCGGTGAGGAGCTGAGCTACCGGTACGGGCTCTTCCGGCTGATCAGCAGATTCAGCGTGATCGCGGGCCATCTGGTGACCGCGCTGGTCTTCGCCCTGCAGCATGTGGTGGTCGGCTGGCTGAGCGGCGCCCCCGAACAGTTGCTCCTGATGCCAGGACATGCCGTGACCTCGGCGATCTGGACGGTCGCTTATCGACGTACCGGGAATCTGATGGTCTGTTTCGGCTCCCATCTGCTGTTGAACGCGCTGGGCGTCACGTTCATGTTCCTGAACGGGTGATTCCGCAGGTTCCGCGATGCGGGCCGCGGCGACGGATGGCCGTGGCACGACAGTGGGCTTCGTCGTCTACCGTCCACCGATGGCTCCGTCCGTCCGACACACCACCTGGCCGGTCTTCCTTGTCATCGTCCAAGGGCGCCTTTAGCGTCCGGAGTGACCGATCGGTCAGTCATCGCAGCCGGCACTCGTCCGGCTCCCGTCGGGATGCGGTGGACCGGTCGTCCGACCGCCGACCCCGAGGTGACCGCAATGACGCACACCCCGCACCCGACCATGCCCGGCTCACCATCCGACCGAGACCGGTTCCCCGGAGAGAGTGGTCCGGAGCTGGAAGTCTCTGCCGAGCAAGCAGCTTTCGACCGGTTGATCGCCGAGGACTCCCGCATCGAGCCCCGCGACTGGATGCCAGAGGCCTACCGCCGGACGCTGGTGCGGCAGATCAGCCAGCATGCACATTCGGAGATCATCGGCATGCAACCCGAGGCGAACTGGATCACGCGGGCGCCGAGTCTGCGCCGCAAGGCGATCCTCATCGCGAAGGTGCAGGACGAAGCAGGCCACGGTCTCTACCTGTACAGCGCGGCCGAGACCTTGGGCACGCCGCGGGCGACCTTGGTGCAGCAGCTGCTGGAGGGCAAGGCGAAATACTCGTCGATCTTCAACTACCCCACGAAGACCTGGGCCGATGTCGGCGCGATCGGCTGGCTGGTCGACGGTGCGGCGATCTGCAACCAGGTTCCCCTGTGCCGGTGCAGTTACGGCCCGTACGGGCGGGCGATGGTCCGGGTGTGCAAGGAGGAGAGCTTCCATCAGCGGCAGGGGTGGGAGATCCTCCATGCGCTCTCCCACGGCACACCGGAACAGAAGGAGATGGCGCAGGACGCGGTGAACCGTTTCTACGGTCCTGCCTTGCAGATGTTCGGCCCGCCGGATGCTGATTCGCCGAACAGCCGTCAGTCGATGGACTGGCGGATCAAACGGTTCAGCAATGACGAGTTGCGGCAACGTTTCGTCGACATGATGGTGCCGCAGGCCGAGGCCCTGGGGCTGACGCTGCCCGACCCCGACCTGAGATGGAACGATGCCCGGGGGCATTACGACTACGGCGAGTTGGACTGGTCTGAGTTCAAGTCGGTGCTGGCGGGGAACGGGCCGTGCAATCAGCAACGGATGGAGCGGCGCCGCCAGGCCCATGCGGAGGGCACATGGGTACGTGAGGCCGCCGCAGCCTATGCGCAACGCACGGCGGGTGCGACGGAGACGGCGGTGAAGGGCGCGTGAGCATGGGAGATATCGACCGCGGAGAAGACCTCGACGGAACGGGCGACGACTGGCCGTTGTGGGAGGTCTTCGTCCGCTCCAGCCGGGGATTGTCACATGTGCATGCTGGGTCGTTGCATGCCCCGGACGCGGCGATGGCGGTGCGTAATGCCCGCGATCTGTACACCCGACGCAATGAGGGAGTCTCGGTGTGGGTGGTTCCGGCGGAGGCGATCACCACCTCTGATCCGGACCACAAAGGCGCTTTCTTCGAGTCGCCCCAGGGCAAGTCCTACCGGCATGCCACTTACTACACCCTCTCAGAGGGGGTGAAGAACCTTTGAGCGCAGGAGGTTTCGCATCTGCAACGAAAATCGGGGTCGGGGTGGCACTCACCCCCGAAGAGATCGCGGGCCGGCTCGAGAACGGCCCGACCCCCGACGAGGCCGTGGCCCGATATGCGCTCCGGCTGGGCGATGACGCGCTGATCCTGTCGCAGCGCCTGTCGTGGTGGGTGACTCGTGCTCCGGAGATGGAGGAGGACATCGCCCTGGCCAATATCGCCCTCGACCTGCTCGGACACGCCAGGAGCCTGCTCACCTACGCAGGGAGTACCTGGGGTCGTACCGAGGACGACCTGGCCTTCTTCCGGGACGAGGACGAATTCGTCTGCGTACACCTCGTCGAGGTGGAGAACGGTGATTTCGGGCAGACCATTGCCCGACAGATCCTTGTCAGTCTCTATCAACTCGGTATGTACGAAGCCCTGCGAGGCAGCCGTGACGCGATGCTCTCAGCCATCGCCGCGAAGGCTCACAAAGAAGTCGAGTACCACGTCGATCACGCCTGGCAGTGGGTGCTGCGCCTGGGGCTGGGCACGGAGGAGAGCCACCGGCGGATACAGCACGGCTTGGAGGTCGTCTGGCCGTATGTCGAGGAATTGTTCGCCGACGACGAGCTGATCGACCAGCTCAAGGATGTCGACGAAGGTGGAGTCGCGGTACGGCCGAGTTCGCTGCGGGTGGACTTCGACCGACGGCTGGGTCGGCTGTTGTCGGAGGCCGGTCTGACGATGCCTGAAGTTCCGGCAGCACGCACCGGCGGTCGGCAGGGCCTGCACCGGGAGGCTTTCGGTCCGTTGCTGGCCGAGATGCAGGTCCTGGCGCGCCGCCACCCTGGGGCGTCGTGGTGATCTCGGTGGCGGGCGACGAGGACCAGTCGGCGCGATCTTCCCCGGCGGGGTCCCGACCATCCGATCCGGAGTCGGCACGAGCCTGGGATGTTGCGGCAGCAGTATGCGATCCGGAGATTCCGGTGTTGTCCGTGGCGGATCTGGGGGTACTACGTACGGTGCGGGTGGTGACCGCCTCCGACCCGTGGGGTGCTTCGCGCCGGGTCGTCGAGGTCGAGATCACTCCGACCTATTCGGGGTGTCCGGCGATGGAGGTCTTCCGCTCCGATATCGCGGTGGCGCTCATGTCTGCCGGCTATGACGAAGCACATGTCGACATCGTCCTGTCCCCGGCGTGGACGACCGATTGGATGACGGACGAGGGCCGGGCGAAGCTCCTGGCCTACGGCATCGCACCCCCTGTCGGTCCGGCCTGTGGCCAGGAACCCGGTCGGCCGAGACCCACTCGCAGTGCAGTGGTCTGCCCTCGATGTTCGTCGACGAACACCCGCGAGCTGTCACGCTTTGCCTCGACCTCGTGCAAGTCGCTCCACCGATGCGACGACTGTCTTGAGCCCTTCGACTGTTTCAAGGTGTTGTAGATGTCCGATCAGACTGGGGTGGCGGCCCGGCGCCGCGCTCATTTCCACCCGCTGGCCGTGGCCGGTCTGCGCCGGCTGACTGAGGATGCGGTGGAGGTGACGCTCACCGTCCCGGAAGAGCTGGCCGGACGGTTCAACTACACGTCGGGGCAGTACGTCGCGATGAGTGCGACGATCGACGGCCGGGAGGTGCGTCGAAGCTACTCCCTGTGCGCTGAGCCGGCACCCGGGCTGATCCGGGTGGCGATCAAAGCGGCCCGAGGCGGGGTCTTCTCGACGTGGGCGAACGAACGGCTGCAGGTGGGGGACGTCCTGGAGGTGATGGCGCCGATGGGGGCCTTCGTCAGCCAGCACGCCCTGACCGAGCTGAACGACCCGCAGGCGGTGGCCGAGCGGGTGTCGACCGGAGGGACCGAACGGTTCGCAGCAGTGGCCGCAGGGTCGGGAATCACCCCGGTCATCGCGATCGCGCGGAGCATCCTGGCCTCGAACCCGCGGGCGATCTTCGAATTGGTCTTCGCGAATCGCACGGCCAATGACGTGATGTTCGTGGAGGAGCTGGCCGATCTGAAGGATCGCTATCCGGCGCGGTTCGCGGTACATCATGTGTTGTCACGTGAGCAGCGACAGAGCCCCTTGCATTCGGGGCGGATCGATGACGAGAAGATCCGGTTGATCTTCGACCGGGTGTTCCGCGCGGAGAAAGCGGACGAGTTCTTCCTGTGCGGCCCGTTCGAGCTGGTCCAGATGGTGCGAGCCGAGTTGTCACGCCGCGGGGTTCCCGAGGAGAGGGTCCGTTACGAGCTCTTCTCCTCAGGCCGGCCGGCCGAGGCGCGTGCAGAGGTGGGCGCGCCGGTGGCTGCGGATCCTCATGGGGAGGATTACACGATCTCCTTCACCCTCGACGGGCTGACCGGCGAGGTGGAGTCGCCGCGCAGCGCACGTGAGTCGGTGTTGAATGCGGCCTTGCGGGTGCGTGGCGATGTGCCTTTCGCCTGTGCAGGTGGGGTGTGCGGAACGTGCCGGGCGAAGGTGTTGGAGGGCGAGTTGTCGATGGACGAGAACTACGCCTTGGAGGCGGACGAGGTCGCGCAGGGATATGTGCTGACCTGCCAGGCCCGCCCGATCTCCGACCGGGTGTCGGTGACCTTCGACGCCTGATCCGGGCGGGCCTGGTGCCGTCTCTGCGGGGGACGACAGATCAGTCCCGGTAGGGCACCTCGTCCTGGACGTCCTCCTCGGGGTTCTCCCCTCGGATGTCGGGGTCTTCGGCGAGGAGGCTGTAGAGCTGTCGGCGTGATTCTTCGAGCAGTTCACGAGCTGCTCGGTTGACGTGGGGGTCGGCGGTGCCGGAGACCGATCGGACGGCCAGGGCGAGCTGCCCGAAGGCCATCCACAGTTCGGTGTTCCCGCTAGGTGTCTTTTCGGAGCCTGGCTGTTCGCCGGGTGCTGGTTGTTCCCAGGGCCGGGCGCGGGGTCCGAGCTCGCTGACATGGGAGCGCCCGGCCTCGGTCAGGGTGTACATCTTTCCGGTGCCTTCGGCCTGAGCGATGAGTTCTTCGTCCTCGAGCTGGGAAAGTGCGGGGTAGATGGCGCCTGGGCTGGGCCGCCAGCGTCCGTCGGTGCGCTCTTCGAGGGTGCGGATGATCTGGTAGCCGTTGAGGTCGTCTTCGGCGAGGAGCCCGAGAACAGCCAGACGGATGTCGCCGCGGCGAGCTCGTCCCCCTCGATGTCCAGGGCGCGGACCGGCATGTCCTCTCGCCCCCCGTCCGGGCGTGCCTGGCTGCCCGAGGTTTCCGAGGAGACTGGCGATGGCTCGGTATTCAGGCCCGAAGGCTTCCCAGGGGTGACGCGGTGGCTGGTGACGGGTGTGGTCGTCGTGGGGGTGCATGGTGCGTCCTTTCCCAGAGGCGGTTGCCCTGCCCCTCCATCATGCGACGAGCTATCGAGATATGTCTATAGATATATCGTTGTTGCCACCTGACGACCCTGGTGCGGCGAGGGAATACGCGAAGGCTGCGCCGCCTCGCGTCGAGGAAATCACCTCATCGGCACCGATAAAGCACTCCTGCGCCGTGATCCGCCCGCACCACTCGGCGTCGCCGCGATCTGCGACAGGAACGACCTGCCCCGCCGTCAATCCGGTCCATCCGACGACTTCGCCCCCGTTCGACAGTCGAACCACCAGGACGAGAGCTGCTCCGAGAGGCGAACCATGCACCGGAAGGTCGATCCCGCTGATCCGGAGGCGGCCGTCGGGCAAGAGCTCTCCGGACAGAGGCAAACGATCCCGATCAGGGAGGACGACGGTCGCCGTGCCGCGACGCAAGGCCTGGAGCAGTCGCTCGTTGGCGATGGTCCGTCGCCCTCGAGCGAGGGTCTCCATGGCGTGTCGCTGATCGCACAGATGCCGGGCTGCGGCCGGGCAGAGCGTAGCGATGTCATCCACTGCCGCATCGAAGAGGAGGCGGGCGCTCCGAGCAGAGTCGGCGCAGGCGGCAGGCCATCCGTGCGTCTCGGCAAGAAGGGCGTCAAGACCGATGTCGAGCAGGCCCGTGGCGGCCACGGCTCGCATCAGGACCCTGATCGAGGCGTCATTGCCAGGGCACCCTTGAGTGGAAAGCAGGCTCAGGACTGGTGCAAGGGCGATGTCGACAGGCGCTTCTGGGTCGAAAGAGGTCCGGACGACGGCGTCGTCCGCCAGGACTGTCGAGGCATTCATGGTCGTACCCCCGGTATCCGATGGGATGGAGGCCCCTCGCACGGCACAGCACCGCGGAAAGGTCATCTCCTGTTCGACCAGATCATCAAACCTTATAGGTTTAGTAATGCCAAATTATAAGTAGCGGAGCGAGTGGAAGCGGGCGACCAGACTCGATCAGCGGCGAGGCGCATAGGCCGGGCCGTCGACATGCTCACCGGTGGCGCGGGGCGCATAAGCAGGCCCACCAACCAGGGGAGTCTCAGATCCATCCATGCTCGGCAAGGACACCGGGCTGACGAGACGCTTGAGGGCGGCGCGCTCCCGCTCGGGGATGGATTCGACGGACTTCGTCGCAAGAACCCGCACCTGAGGCGCATTGGCGAGCGCGGAGATGCGTGCCGGAGCGCTGCTCACTACGGGGTCCGCAACGACCCCACCAACGGCCACACCTCCGGTGAGCAGGGATGTCACGACGAGGGCAGTGCACTTCATGGCGAAACCTTTCACATGCTGCAATCGCGGATCGGCGATAACGATAGGTTAATCGAATCGAAACTGAGATTGAAATCTATTATGACTATGAAGATGATGGGCGCCATCTATGGCTTTGGAGCCTTTGATCGATTCCCCCACGGGTTGATCCGAGACGGAGCCATGAGGGAATGCCCACTCCGACGATGGGTAGGCCGATGCATAACGCGCCCCAAAAGCCACGAAGACCGCCAGCGACATCTCACAGAAGGCGGATGTCGTAGGCAAGGTGCTTCAGGCGGAGAAGACTCCGAGCAGCGGGGCAACCCCGGGCCCCATCGACACCCCATCGACCGCAAAGGCAGGAGTGTGATTTCGAATGCCAGCCGGACAAGATCTCTCGATCTCAGCAGGCGGATTGTCCCTCTTCAACGGGGCATCCAGATCAGGACGCTCCCGAGCTCTCAGGCCGTCGATCGGACCGACAGCGACTCGAGCTGAAGTCTTCGGAACCAGATTGTACACAAAATAGCCACTGGTGAACAGCCTGGCTTCAGGAAAAATTCAGAGCCCGTCGACGCAAGCCTGACGATTCATCCCAAAACACCCGCTCCAGGGTCAGCACCCAGGGCGGCCACCACCATTGCGGGACCTAGGCAATAACGTGTCTGACCATGATGGATCACCGCGTCATCGTCTGCGACGTCGACGGCACACTCCTCAACAGCTCCTTGGAGGTTCTGCCCGGAACCCGCGCCTGGCTCGCTGCGGCGCAGTCACGAGGAGTGATCATCATGCTCGCGTCCGGCCGCCCCGTCGCCGGACTGCACCGCCTCGTCCAACGCTGCGAACTCAACCCGACGGGGATGATCCTGGCCGGTTACAACGGCGCTTATGTCGTCGAAGCAGACAGTCGACGCACCCTGACCCGCAGCACGATCCCCCTCGCGATCGCCCACCAGGTCGCCGAGATCGCACAGAGCCGAACAGGTCTGGTCACCCTGTGGTGCCATGGGAATCAGGTCTACACCCCTTGTCCCGACAACCCCAGCGTCAGGGCCCAGGCCCAGGAGAACGATCTGGAGATCATTCACACCGCTGATCTCGACACCGTGGACAAGGCCCCTGATGCCATCGTCTGCCATGGCGGCGAACAGCTCGGCGCGCTGGTGCGACTGATCCGGGCACGGCTGCGCGACGAGGTCGAGTTCTCCTTCGCCTCGGGCAGCTACATCGAGATCACCTCACGTGGCTCGACCAAGGGATCGGCCTTGCGTCGGTGGTGCAGCTATGCAGACATCCCTCCGGAAAGCGTGATCGCCTTCGGGGACCACGACAACGACATCCCCCTGCTGGAATCCGCCGGACTGGGTGTGGCCATGGGCAATGCCACCGCCGCGGTCAAAACTGTCGCCGATGTGGTCACCCGCAGCCATGACGACGAGGGGATCGCCGCCGTCCTCAGTGAACTGGCCCCCTCCGAGCTCGTCGACACCCGTCCGGTACCGGTACCGGACGGGAAAACCGACGCTGCACAGCGAACGACGGTGCGCCCGCTCCTGCCGAAGCAGTAGAGGCACACCGTCGTCACGAGCTCGGGCCGGGCCCGAACGACCCGAAAAGTAGTCAGCCCTTGATCGCGGAGATCTCAAATTCGAGGGTGATCTTCTCCGAGACGAGAACGCCGCCCGTCTCCAGCGCCGCATTCCAGGTCAGGCCGTAGTCCTTACGGTTGATCACGGTCGAGCCCTCGAAGCCGATGCGCTCGTTACCGAACGGGTCCTGGGCCGCACCGGCGTAATCGAAGTCGATCGTGACCGAGCGAGTGACGTCCTTGATGGTCAGGTCGCCGGTCATGCGCAGGGTGCTCTCGTCGACCGCCACCAGGTCGGTGGAGGCGAAGGTGATCGCCGGGAAGCGCTCGGCGTCGAAGAAGTCTCCGGTGCGCAGATGTCCGTCACGGTCAGCATTGCGGGTGTCGACGCTGGCGACCTGGATGTCGATCCGGACGGAGGCTTCAGCAAGCCCCTCGCCCGTCGTGGCCGAGCCGGTGAACTCGTCGAAGGAACCGCGCACCTTGGTCACCATGGCGTGGCGGGCCACGAAGCCGATGCGCGAGTGGGCGGGGTCGATGGTGTAGGTGCCGGCGAGCTGGTTCAGCGTGGTCATTCGAGTACTCCTCAGGATTTCGGGCCACCTAAGTGGTTGATACGTCAACTACTTTAGGGACTGATTGAGTGACATGTCAATCATCTCGTAAGATGGGGTTATGACGACGAGCCCCCGACCCGGAAACACCACAGGTCACCCCACAACCGAAAAGACGTCCCCCGAGCCCCGCTGGCTCACCGCGCACGAACAGCGCATCTGGCGGAGCTGGCTCACCGCCACCAAAGGCCTGCAAAGCACCCTGGGCAGTGACCTGATCAACGAATCCGGCCTCTCCATGCCCGATTATGAAGTGCTCGTCGTCCTCAGTGAAGCCCCTGACGAGACTTCCCGGGTCAGCGCCCTGGCCGATCTCACCGGCTGGGAACGCAGCAGGCTCTCCCACCACCTGGGGCGCATGGAAAAACGCAAGCTGATCCAGCGGCGATGCTGCCCCGAAGACGCCCGCGGACAGCTCGTCAGCCTGACCGACACCGGGCGCGAACGCATCCGCGAATCCGCGCCCGGCCATGTCGCCGCAGTACGCCGACACCTCTTCGACATCCTCGACAGCGACGACCTGGCGGCGCTGGAAAGAATCACCGCTCGGATCATCGACTCCCTGCCCGACCAGGGGTGACCGGCCCCGGCCAAGGGTCAGCCGCCTCGATCTGAGCAGCCAACGAAAGCAACAACTCGTCCTCTCCCAAGGCGGCCCCCAGCATCACTCCGTAGGGCAGCTCCACACCGTCCACGACCTCCCGATGGACCGGGAGACTGATCGCAGGGCGGCCCGACAGGTTGTGAATGCTGGTCCACGGAGTGAAGGCGCACTGATCCGCAAAATCTGCTGCCGGATCCCGATCGTTGCGCAGCGCCCCGATCGGGGCCGGCGGCCTGGCGAGGGTCGGCGTCAACACCACGTCGAACTCCCCCCAGGCCTGAGCAACTTCACGAGCAAGTTGCTGAGTCGCCACGAGCGCCGCGGCATAATCCGCGCCACGCACCTCGCGCCCACGATCGCGCAGCCAACGCGTCAACGGCACCAGCCTCTCCTCACCCCCCGGTGGCAAGGGCACCGACAGGGCGAGGACCGACCAGATGTCGGAGAAAGCCGCCCAGCGTTCACGGGGAAAAGGCCTGGGCGCAGGGGTCACCCGATGCCCCAGTCCACGGAGAAGATCGGCCGTACGTCCGACGGCACGTAGCGGCCCTGGATGGACGTCACAGTCGGTGATGACCGGTTCGGTGAGGACACCGATGCGTAACGGGCCCGGGGCTCGTCGACAGGAGTCCAGGTAGCTCGTGCGAGGACCGGGCAGCCGATAGACGTCACCGGGCCACCCGACATGCAGCAGATCGAAAGCCAGCGCCGTGTCCCGGACGGTACGGGTGAGTACACCGTGAGTGGCCAGGCCCGGGCCGTCGACGTTGGCAGGCCCGGGGCTGATGAGCCCGCGAGAGGCTTTCATCCCGACGAGCCCGCAGGCCGAGGCGGGGATGCGCAGGGAGCCACCGCCGTCGCTTCCGTGAGCGATGGGGACGAGTCCTGCTGAGACGGCAGCGGCGGCACCGCCGGAGGAACCACCTGCGGAGCGTCCGAGGTCCCAGGGAGTTCGGGCCGGCGGGGCGATATCGGGTTCGGTGTAGCAGGGGAAGCCGAACTCCGGGGTGGTGGTCTTGCCGATGATGAGCGCTCCGGCCCTGCGCAAGCGGCGGACGATGCCGTCGTCGCTGTCCGGGACGAAGCCGTCCATCGCTGCAGATCCGAAGGTGCAGGGCATTCCGGCGACCGGGGTGAGATCTTTGACCGGGCAGGGGACGCCTAGCAGCGGTGGGAGCCCCTGGCCGTCAGGATCTCGCGGGTCGCGCCGTCCGCTCAGGAGCACGTCGGCCGCCTCGGCCTGTTCGAGGGTGTGCTCCTCGTCGACGTGGACGAAGGCGCCGATCACCTCGTTCTGTCTACGGATCCGGTCGAGAACGGCCTGGGCGACGTCGAGGGCGCTGAACTCGCGACGCCGGAGTGCTGCGGCCAGATCGAGGGCGCTGAGTCGGGAGTGATCCGTCTCGTCGGACTCGCCGGGGTGAAGTGGCTGCATGGATGCATCTTGCCAGCGCCGGATGTTCGCCGAACGCTTTCCGTAGGTGCCTGGTGCGGGAACGCGGTCCGGCGATGCCCCTCAGCGTCGTCCGCAGGGCGCGAAGAGCGGTCGTGTCCTCGCTCGGCTTCGTGGGTAATCGAGCTTCTCGCCGGTGTCGCTCAACGAGGGTGCGGAGCGTCGCCGGGTGTCGATGGTGTGGACGACGCGGCAGTTCTGGCGTGGTCGCGGCTGGTAGAGGCAGTGAGCGCAACGGTCGGGCATGGGATTCCCCTTGCGTGTTTCCAGGTGAGTGATGGGGGTGACCCTCAAGGCGGTGGGGCACCAGAGGCGATTGCTCTGGCCGGCTGGAGATCCGGTTTTTCTCCGGTGGAGCTCTCTGTACTTCCACGGTAGAGCCAAGATTTGATTAGTTCAAGCAATGACTTTGGTTAACTACCTTGATCAAGCGTCCGTCCAGCACCGTAGAGAGACCCACTCGATCACGAAAATGACGGAACACCAAAGAGATGCAGTCTTTTCATGGAATACCGATATCTCGGAAAAAATGGGCTCAAAATCAGCGAGATCGCTTATGGCAACTGGCTGACCCACGGCTCACAAGTAGAGCGGGAGACCGCGATGGCCTGCGCGCACACAGCACTTGACCTGGAGATCCTCACCAAGGCCTACTGGCCCACCGGCCCTGGCCGACACAACGACTGCAGCCTGTCCCGCAAGCACATCATGGAGTCGATCGACGCCTCATTACGCCGGCTGCGCACCGACCATGTCGACCTATCGCTACGACCAACCCACACCCCTGGAAGAAACGATGCAGGCCTTCGCCGACATCGTCCGGGCAGGGAAAGCCCTGGACATCGGAGTCAGCGAGTGGACAGCCAACAGATCCGCGAAGGCTGCCGGGGCACGCCCGGATCCTTCCTTGATGTCCCGGATCGATCAGGCACTCGAAAGGGTGGTCATCCGCAACCCAGGTGAGACGGCTCGAAATGCACCGCAGGGCCACCCCTGTTCATGATCCGGTCATATCGGAATTCTTGTACATAAGAGTCGCCCTCCCTACTGTGGTTCCGTGGACGCCACGTGCAGCGACGACGCAGTGGCCTGGAAATGACCCCGCCACTGCGCCACAACCAGCGCTACCGGCTCTTCTGGGCCGGAGGCGCCCTCAGCTCGCTGGGCACCAGCCTGACGGCTTTCCTGCTCAACCTCATCGCCGTCGTTCCGCTACAAGCCTCCCCGATATGGATCGGACTGCTCAACGCCGCCGTGTGGCTCCCCTGGCTCATGCTCGGACTACCCCTGGACGTGGCCATCAGCCGAGGGAATGCCCCCCGCACCATGGCCATGGGTCATCTGGCCGCCGCCTTCGTCCTGGCGACGATCCCACTGGCTTGGGCCCTCCACCAGCTGCACATCGCCCATCTGCTGGTCGCCGCAGTCACGGTCGCCGTCACCACCGTCCTCTTCCGTGCCGGATATCCCCGCATCATGGTCGAACTCGTCCGACGGCACGACCTGGCGACGGCCAATGCCGATCTCACCCGGGCCGAGTCGACCACCCAGATCATCGGCCCTGTCCTGGGTGGCGCGACCGCCGCCATCCTTGCACCGGCCTTCGTCGTCCTGGCCAACATCTGTTCCCACCTCGGCTCGGCCATAGCGCTGCTCCGCATCCCCGCTCTGCGGAGCCCGCCCATGACGAACACGGCCTACACCGACGCGATGCGTCACGTCCGAACCGGATGGCGGATGACCTTCCGCGATCCCTATCTGCGTTTCTTCTCCGTCCAGGGCGCAGTGTCCAATGCGGGGCTGACCGGACTGCAGACCTTGATGGTGCTGGTCCTGATCCGTGATCTCGGGCTAGGGCCGGCCCAGGCCGGGCTCGCCGTCGCCGTCCAGGCCTTCGGCTCATTGGCCGGGGTGGTCATGGCGCCGCGCATCTGCCGCGCACGGGGAGACATCGGCAGCATCATGCTGCTCTACCCCCTCGTCGGAACCGGTGGGCTCCTGCTCCCCCGCTGGTGGCCGGACGACCCGCATCTGCCGCATCTCCTGGCCGGCACCTTCCTCATCGGCGGCGGGGTGGTCTGCAGCAATATGATCCGAGCCGGCTGGCGCCAGAGCTACGTTCCGGCCGTCCTCATGGCCCGACAGATCACTGCCACCCAGACCGTGAACATCAGTCTGATGTCCCTCGCCGCCGTAGGGACGGGATGGCTCGCCGCCTCCGCCGGCTCGTCAACGGCGCTGACCACCGTCGGGGCAGTCATCGCCATCTCCTCCTTCGGCGCCCTCATCGGCACCCCCTGCCGACGACGTACGTTGCCGAGCCAGCCTTCCGCAGCTCTGCTGGAGGCCGCGCAGTTACCGCCCCCGGGCTGGGTGGATGTCCGCTAGACCATCGATCTCATTGCCTGACAAAAGAACCCATTCACATGGCATGCGCACGCCCCGGGATACCCTCTGGCATAGCGTCACCGACAAGTCCTGGAGCCCAGCATGAAATCCATGACCAGCACCGAGCGCATCTTCCTGCGACTGGAGCGCGACGGCTTCCCGATGGACGTCGTCGGCATCACCGTGCTCGAGCCCTCCGGGAAAACCGAACTGACCTACGACGCTGTCAGGCTGGTCATCGCACGGGTCCTGGACGAAGCTCCCTACCTGAGTCGACGGGTCTCCCAGGCCCCGCTCGGGATCGGGGAGGACAAGTGGGTCGACGACCCCCATCTGGACCTCGACCATCACGTCCAGGAGGTCTTCTGCCCCGGACAGGGCAGCGAACGTGACCTGCTCGATCTCGTCCTAGACCTCACCGCCGATCCCCTGGACCGCTCCCGGCCGCTCTGGCAGGTGTGGTTGGTCCACGGCATGGCCGAACGACGGAGCGCACTGGTTCTACGCGGCCATCACGCCCTGACCGACGGGCTGGGTTTCATGCGGCTCTACCAGTCGATCTTCGAGGCCGACCCGCCGTCGGATCCCGCAGAACAGGCGTTGCACTCACCCACCGTGGGCATCGGGGACAAGGCTGGCTCCCCCGGACCGACCCGTCCCTTCATCAGCAGGTCGACCGGGTACGAACCGCCCGCCCTGCTGCGAGCCGCCGTGGAGATCCCCCAACGGGCCGCGATCACCGTTCGGACAAGCATGCGGATCGCTCGTACGCTGACCGGGATCGCACCCCGCGCAGTGGACCGAGCCACCCGCAGGATGCGAAATCGCCTTCCTGGTGGGCAGTTGTCACCTGAAAGGCCTGCCGCAGCATCGACCGGTGGACGGTCGGCCGGTCGCCCGCTGAAGCTTCCTCCGTTCGTCCCCTCCCTCACCGATCACCCTCCAGTGACCCGGTTCAACCGGCACATCAAGGACACCGGACGAGCCATGGCCGTCCTGAGCCTCCCGCTGGACCAGGTACAGACTGCACGAGGAGCCCATCCCGGATCGACGTTGAACGATGTGATCCTCGCGGTGGTCAGCGGGGCGCTGCGCGCCTACCTGGCGGAATTCGACGAGGTCCCGGACCGGCCCTTGGTGACCACCTGCCCGGTGAGCGTCCGCACCCGCCGGGAGGGGGACGGTGATCGATCAGGCGGGAATGCCTTCACTGCGATCTGGGTCGACCTTCCAGTACATCTCGCCGATCCGGTCGAGCGGCTCGCCGCTGTGCACGCCCGGTCGAGCCAGGCCAAGAGTGGCCTCCCCCGTTCGCGGGCGTCCTGGGACGTGCTCTCGGACGTAGGGGATCTGCTGCTGCCCGGGGTGGTCTCGGCGGCGATGGCCTTCGCGGGTTCACGGCCATTCCATCTCATCCCACCGACCCAGAACCTCTCGGTGTCGACGATGCGCGGTTCGGCAGACCCGTTGTATTTCTGCGGACGCAAGGTGGAGCACCTGTACGCCCGCACGATCATCTGCCCGCCGGTATACCTTTTCATTCATGCGATCAGCTATGACGGAAAGCTGGAGATCGGCATTCTTTCTGCTCGCGAGTTACTTCCCGATCCGGACGCTGTCGCCCACCACATGCGCACCGAACTGGAGGCTCTCCTGGAGCATATTTCAGCTCGGGCGTCGCGCGGCATTGCTTGACAACACTTCACAGTGTTTCTGTATGAGTTCACAGATTTTTCTCCTTTGCGCGACACGGATCAAAGACGTGAACAGGCTAGGCTCACCTCATGTCACGTCGGCTGACCATGCACGACATGTTGCCGATCGGCAACATGTCAGAACGCTCGGGGATCCCAGTTCCAACCCTGCGTTTCTATGAAGACCAAGGCATTCTCACGTCATATCGAACACGCGGGAACCAGCGTCGATATCCACGACATGTCCTCCGTCGCCTTGCCTTCATCAAGGCTGCTCAACAATTCGGCATGTCGCTGGCCGACATCCGCGCTTCCCTCGAACACCTGCCCCAGAACGATGTGCCCTCCGAAAGCGATTGGAAACACCTCACCGGGATCTGGCAACGCTCCCTCCAGGAGCGCATCGACCACCTGACCGCCATGCGGGACAGCCTCGACTGCTGCATGGGGTGCGGATGCCTCTCCACCGCACGCTGCCCACTCGTCAACCCCGACGACATCTGCGCCAAGGAGCCCCTGCAGAGCCGACGCAGGAAGTCCGCTCGTACCGAGCAAGCGCTCAGCCGTCGCTCGCCCCGACGTTGATCGACCAGACCACCCCGTAGCGGTCCACCACCGTTCCGAACTCATCCCCCCAGGGCTGTTTCTGGAAGGATTCGACGACCTCACCCCCGTCGCAGAGGCGGTCGAGGTATCCCGCCATCTCCTCACCGCGAGGCCCGCTGAGCGAAAGCTGCCCGTTGGGCCGAGGAGGGCGCCCCGCCGACTCCAAGGAATCCACCGCCATCAGGACGAAGCCCGATCGGGTGATCAGGTGACTGTGCAGCACCCGCTCCGCCCCCTCTCCATGCACCGCCCCGTACTGACCGAAGGTGGCGAACTCGAGAGACCCCCCGAAGGTGTCCCGGTAGAACTCCATGGCCTCCCGGCAAGTGCCGTCGAAGCTCAGACAGGGACTGAAGAGCACACCCATAGGTCCTCCTGCACGGAGACTGACGTGGACACGACTAGAGACATTCAGGATTTTTCACTTTAATTTCCCTATGGCCCACTGTCATGCCAGACAGCCCGTCGGGCTGCCCGGCGCGTCGCGCGACCACCTGCCCCACGGCCGACACGATCCGGACGCGACATGTGACCATCCAGCGAAATCTGCCCTTGGTCCCGAAAACACTCATAAGGCTCGAACGGGAGTCGAATAGCCTTGCTGTACAGGAAAATTCTTAGGAAAGGGTGCCCTGAGCCAGACTTTGGGGCACCCCGCCCATGGCTTAGGCGGCAGCCCGGGTTTCGTCTTTAGGGACGCGTCTGCAAGCATCTGTTCGACCCCGGACCCCACTGCAGCGGATCGTGTGAGCGAATCCCGCACGTCCGCCGTTCCCAAGGAGGTGGACATGACGACTGCACCGTCCTCTGCGCCTGGACTGCGCCTCATAGCGCCGGTCTCAGGTGTGCTCGTCCCCATAGAGCAGGTACCCGACCCCGTCTTCGCCCAGAAGATGGTCGGCGAAGGTATCTCCATCGACCCGCTCTCCTCGAGCCTGCTAGCCCCGTGCGACGGCGAAATCGCCCACCTGCACCCCAGCCAGCACGCCGTCACCGTGCGGACAGCCGAAGGACTGGAGATCCTCCTCCACATCGGGCTGGACACCGTCCAGATGCGTGGCGAAGGCTTCACCGCCCGCGTCGAACTGGGCGACAAGGTCACCACTGGGCAGCCGCTCATCGACTTCGACATGGACAAGATCGCCGTCGAGGCCAAGAGCCTGCTCACCCAGGTCGTGATCGCCAACTCCGACCAGATCACTTCACTCGTCCCGGCCACCGGAGTGGCCCAGGCCGGCGACGATGTCGTAGCCACCATCACCCTCGCCGCAGGTGACACGACCGACACCGCCGGCACAACACCCACCGGGCGCACGGTCACCTCCCCGGCAGTGCTTGTCCCCAACCCGACCGGTCTGCACGCCCGACCGGCCGCTGCCCTGGCCACCGCCGCCAAGCGCTTCGAATCGCAGATCCTGCTGCGCCGCGGCGAGGAGAGCGCCAACGCCAAGAGCGTGATGGCGATCATGGCCATGTCCGTCAGCCTGCGCGACAAGGTCCAGATCAGCGCCACCGGCGCCGACGCCGAAAAAGCCGCCGCAGACCTCTCACGCGCCATCGCCGAAGGCCTCGGCGAAGCCGGGGTCAGCGCGCTGCCCGACGACCCCGAAGCTGCGCCCGTCAGCTCACCGGCCGCCGCGACCCCCTACGGCGAACCGCTCATCCGGCGTCGTTCCGAGGACCCCAACGTCCTCCTCGGCGTCTCGGCCTCACCAGGCCTGGGAGTCGGCACCATCGTCCAGATCCGCAAGGACGAGATCGAGGTCGAAGAGTTCGCACACGACCGCCACGCCGAACGCCGCGCCCTGACCGACGCCCTCGACCGGGCCGCCGTTCAACTCAAGTCGCTGCGCGACAAGATGGCCAAGGAAGCCGACGACGACAAGGCACAGATCTTCGAGGCCCACCAGGCCCTGTTGACCGACCCCGACCTGCTCGACATCGCCATCTCCGGCATCGACAAGGGCAAGAGCGCCCCCTACGCCTGGCGGGCCGCCTACACCGTCTACGCCGACCGTCTGGCCGGGCTGAAGAACGAGATCCTCGCCGGGCGAGCCAATGACGTCCGCGACGTCGGCCGCCGCGTGCTCGAGGAGCTCACCGGGCACAAGGCCGAAGGGCCGGTCATCGTCGAAGGCTCGGTCCTCATCGCCGAAGACCTGACCCCCAGCGACACTGCTTCGCTGGACACCAGCAAGGTCGTCGGCTTCGCCACCGTCGGCGGCGGAGCCACCAGCCACGTGGCCATCCTGGCCCGCTCGATGGACATCCCCGCCATCGCCGGCATCGAGGCCAAGGCCCTCGAACTGGCCACTGGCTCCCGCGTTGTCCTCGACGGTGCCGCAGGAACCCTGCGTATCAACGTCAGCGACGACGAGATCACCCAGATCCGCGAACGCCAGGCCCGCGCCGCCGAACGCAAGCAGCGCGACCTCGCCGAAGCCCAGAGTCCAGCCGTCACCACCGACGGTCGCGCCATCGAGGTCGTCGCCAATATCGGCAGCGCCCAGGACGCCCGCGCAGCCGCAGAGGTCGGCGGCGAAGGAGTCGGGCTGCTGCGCAGCGAATTCCTCTTCCTCGACCGGGCCACCGCCCCCACCGAGGACGAGCAGTACGAGGCCTACCGGGCTGCGGCTGAGGCGCTCTCCCCCGGCCAGCCGTTGGTCATCCGTACCCTCGACGTCGGCGGCGACAAGCCCCTGCCCTATCTGCCCCTGCCCCGCGAGGAGAACCCCTTCCTCGGCGAGCGGGGCATCCGGGTCGGGCTGAACCGCCCCGATGTGCTGCGCACCCAGCTGCGGGCCATCCTGCGTGCCTCCACCACCGGCGCGAAATTGCACATCATGTTCCCGATGATCGCCACCCTCGAAGACCTGCGCGCCGCCAAGGGCGTGCTCGAGGAAGAGCGTGAGCTCCTCGGGGTCGACCCGGTGCCCGTCGGCATCATGGTCGAAGTACCTTCCACCGCCGTCATGGCACGTCAGTTCGCCGCCGAATGCGACTTCTTCTCCATCGGCACGAACGACCTCACCCAGTACACCCTCGCGATGGACCGGGGACACCCCACACTGGCACCGCAGGTCGACGCGCTCAACCCTGCAGTGCTGGGCCTGATCGCCCAGACCGTCGAAGCTGCCCACGCCCACGGGCGCTGGGTCGGTGTCTGCGGCGGTGTGGCCTCCGACCCGCAGGCCACCGCCATCCTCGTCGGGCTGGGAGTGGACGAACTGTCCGTCTCCGTCCCCGCGATCCCCACGGTGAAGGCGCAGGTCCGCGCCCTCAACGTCGAACGTGCCCGTGAGATCGCCGCACAGGCCCTGGCTGCGAACACCGCAGCCGACGTGCGCGCACTCGTCCCCTACGAGCAGTACTGAGCCGGAAGGAAAACAGAGCCATGTCCACTGTGGCCACTCAGTCGGAGAAGACCTCCGGCTCGACGGGGGCGACCGACGAGAAGAACGGGCTCGGATCCCGGATCTTCGCCGAGATGCAACGCCTCGGTAAGTCCCTGATGCTCCCGGTGTCCGTCCTCCCGGTCGCCGGCATCCTGCTCGGCGTCGGTATGGCGTCCTTGAAGGGCATCGAGACCAACGGATGGCAGGTGCCCGAAGCGGTCACCCTGCTCTTCCAGATCATGCAGAACTCCGGAGACCCGATCTTCGCCGCGCTGCCGCTGATCTTCGCGATCGGTGTCGCGCTGGGTATGACGAAGAACGACGGTGTGTCCGCGCTGGCCGCGACCGTCGGCTTCCTCGTCATGATCGCGACGATGGGGGTCATCGGTAAGGCCCGGGGCATCATCGTCCCGTTGAACGACAAGCTGCCGAAGGCCGATCAGAAACCGCCGTTCAGCATGTTCGGCATCGAGACCATCTCCACCGGTGTCTTCGGCGGCATCATCATCGGCCTGGTCGCCGGGTACCTGTTCAACAAGTACTACCGGATCAGCCTGCCCCCTTACCTGGGCTTCTTCGCCGGTAAGCGGTTCGTGCCGATCGTCACCGCCTTCGCCGCCATCGCGGTGGGTGTCGTTCTGGCCTTCGTCTGGCCGCCCGTCCAGAACGGGATCAACTCCTTCGGTGCATGGGCTTCCAACAGCCAGACCTGGGCCGCGGTGTGGCTCTACGGAACGGTCGAGCGTTCGCTGATCCCCTTCGGCCTGCACCACATCTGGAATGCGCCCTTCTTCTACGAGCTGGGCGAGTGCACCAAGCCTGATGGCACCGTGCTGCACGGCTGGCTGAACTGCTTCTACTACAAGCCCGAGTACGGCGTGCTCGGCGGTGGCTTCCTGTTCAAGATGTTCGGTCTGCCCGGTGCAGCTCTGGCCATCTGGAAGACGGCCAAGCCGGAGAACCGTGTCCGCGTCGGTTCCATCATGTTCTCGGCCGCGCTGACCTCGTTCCTGACCGGTATCACCGAGCCGCTCGAGTTCTCGTTCATGTTCGTGGCGCCGCTGCTGTACGTCGCGCACATCATCCTGGCCGGGCTGAGCTTCCCGATCATGTTCCTGCTCGGTGGACGTCTGGGTTACACCTTCAGCCAGGGTGGTATCGACTACCTGCTCTACTTCGCACTGGACCAGAAGCCCTGGCTGGTGCTCCTCGTCGGACCGATCTACTTCGCGCTGTACTACGTGGTCTTCGCCACGCTGATCAAGTGGCGTGACCTGAAGACCCCGGGCCGTGAGGACGCCGTCGCCGAGAGCGCCGTCACCGGTGGCTCGACGAACGACTTCGCCCGCCAGCTGGTGCTCGCCTTCGGTGGCCGTTCCAACATCACCGACCTCGACGCCTGCATCACGCGTCTGCGTGTCGGGGTGAAGGACATCAGCCGCGCCGACCAGGCCAAGTTGAAGGCGCTCGGGGCTGCCGGTGTCCTGGTCGTCGGCCGCAACATGCAGGCCATCTTCGGCACCCGTTCGGAGAACCTGAAGACGGACATGGAGGAGTACCTGTCCACTGCCGGTGACGACGCCGATCTCTCCGAGGCCGATGTCGCCGATGTGGTCTACGAGGCGCCTGCTGCGACTCAGCCGAAGCTGCGTGACCCCGAGGCCCCGCAGAAGGTCGAGATCTGGCTGGGTGCCCTCGGTCACCGCAGCAATATCGTGAAGGTCGAGGAGGCCGGGGAGACCCGTCTGCGAATCGTCATCCGGGAGAATGCCCCGGTCGACGAGGATGCTCTGCGCGCTGCCGGTGTTCTGGGCATCGCGCAGATCACCGACACCACGCTGCACCTGATCGTCGGGCTCAACGCCGATCAGTACGCGACCGAGATGAGGGCTCAGCTCTCCAAGGAGCCGAAGACCGTCTGAGGTCCTGAAGAACCGACGGGAGGGCCGCCCACGCGCTGCGTGGGCGGCCCTCCCGTCGTATCAGGCACCGATCTTCTCCGTCCAGCGGTTCGGCGACCGCGGCAGAACGTCAGCCGGCGAGAAGTCCGGTGACCGCTGGGTCGATCCGGGTGGAATAGGTCAGGTTCGGCTTCTTCACCGCAGGGGTGTAGTTGCCGGTGAAGATGACACCTCCTCCGGTGTTCCAGAAGAACACCAGGCCGCCCTGGTCGGTCATCGGGCCGTCGGGCTGGGCACACCACATCCGGGTGATCGCGGTGGCGTCGCGGATCTCCTGGTGCGGGCCGAGCACCGGGGTCATGCCGTCATGGGTGCCATCGCGCATGACGATGGTCTGTTTGACGGTGTCGCCGTCGACGATGAGCACGCGGGTCGCGGCCTGCTCGTCCACGGCGAGGTTGCCGTCGAGATCGAAGCTCTCCACGCTCATGGAGGTGACATTGCGCAGGCCGGTCGCGATGACCTTCGGCTCGGAGAGTTTGATCTGGCGGGCGGCGGCGCTCATCTCGTAGCGCAACAGCTGGCCCTTGGCGTCGACAACGAAGATCTCCGGGTCGCCGTTGATGTGGAAGGCCACCGAAGCGCCCAAGGCCTTGGCCTTGTCGTATCCCTCGCCCAGTACCACGTCGGTGGTCAGCATCGAACTGGCGACCTTGCCTGCGTCGTCGCGGGTCATGCTGACCTCGATGTAGTGCAGGCGCCCTTGCGGGTCGGTGGCGACGAAGGTCTCCATACCGCTGCCGACATCACCCATTCCGCCGCCCCTGGCCAGGAGGACCGGCTGGAAGCTGAACTGTCCCTGCCGTTCGACCATGCGGGCGATGGAGCCGTTGAGTTCGTGGGCGTACAGGGTCTGGCGAACCGTGCTGGCAACCTTGGCCCGGCACTCCAGCCCGTCGAGGAGCCGCCCGGCCGGGGCGGCCAGGTTCTGGACGGACATGACACCGGCGGCGGTGTCGGTGGTGGCCTCGCCCTGAGGTTCTGCCGCCGACGAGGACGCAGCCGCAGCGGGGGTCTTCGCCGATGCAGAGGTCGAGACCGGTGCGCTTCCGCAACCAGCAGCGGCCAGGGCTGCGCACGTCGTCACAGCCAGCACCTTTCCCAGCAGGCCGAGTCGACCGGGGAGGAAACGGGAGGTCTTGACGTTCATAGTGGTTCCTTTGCCCTTGAACCAGTCTCGCAATACATACTGTCCCCCCTCTGACGCTCTGACCAGAGCCCCGGCTTCGCTTGCTGCGTAACCGTGATGTCACGTATCGGTCACAGAACTATCCGCCCAGGTCGCAGATATCGGTCGAAGCCGACATGTCACGGACGGGTCACGCTGAGTCCACGCGATAGCCACGGAGCCGGGAGGCTCGACACGGCACACCCACGCCGTCCGGTTCTCCCCCACGCACGCCAACCCCGAGTCAGGCCGCATTGGGATGTCATGGGCAGCATACCCGTAAAAGACCCAACTCATTTGTGGGTAGCGTTGACCCATGGCCGCCAACCGACCGCCGGCAGCGGCCGGCAGACAGTATCCAGCCGAGGCTCGCGAGCTGACCGATCTGATCAGATCACAGCTCGCTCAGGGACGTGCCGACATGGCGCTCGATCCGGAGCACCCGCCGAAAGCCGTTCTCGTGGCGCACAGCGACTACTCCCACTGCGGTCACGGCTCCGCCGCCGCCTACGCCCGCGTCGAAGTCGCCCGCAGCAACATCCGGAAGGTCGTCCTCCTGGGCCCGGTTCAACAGGACCCTCCCCGGGGGATCGCCCTGACCGGCTACGAAGCCTTCAGCACCCCCTTGGGTGACGTCCCCGTCGACCAACAGGCAGCCCGAGCCCTGGCCGAAGCCCTGCCCGAGATCGTGCACACCGACGACGAAGCCCACCGAAGGGAGATCTCCCTGGAGGTACAGCTCCCCTTCCTGCAGGAGGTCCTCGACGAGTTCACGTTCGTCCCCCTCGCCGTGGGCCGGGCCATTCCCGTCGAGGTCGCCGCCGTTCTCGACCTGCTCTGGGGCGGTGAGGAGACCCTGGTCGTGGCCAGCTCAGCATTGTCCAGGTCGCTACGCCAAGAAGAAGCCCGCGCCGTCGACGAGGTCACCATCGGGCAGATCCTCGACGGGCGCGGCGCGTTGACCGCCGAACAGGCCAGCGGAGCCACCCCGGTCAACGGCCTCCTCCTGGCCGTCCAGAATCACCGGCTGATTCCCGAGCTGCTCGACACCAGCAACTCCGGAGACACCGGGGGCGACCCCCTGAAGGTCACCGGCCACGCATCCTTCGTCTTCCGACCCTCGAACGACTGAGGGAGGGGCAAGCCTCTGCCAGGCCGCCCCTCCCTCCGCGTTCTACGGATCAGTACTGGAAACGTCCGATCAGCGACTGCAATTCATGTGAACGGGAAGCCAGTTCCTGAGCTGCTGCCGAGGTGTCCTCGACAGCGCCGTTGGTGTCGGCCGCCGCTTGGGAGACTTCGTCGACATAGCCGGCGATCTGGCCTGCTCCGCTCGCTGCATCGGAGACATTGCGACTCATCTCGTTGGTGGTGGCCGTCTGCTCCTCCACCGCCGAGGCGATCGTGGCCTGGGTGTCGTTGATCTGGGCGATGATCGCCGAGATCTCGCTGATCGCCGCGACTGCGGCTTCGGTGTCGATCTGGATCTGCTCGACCCGGTGGGAGATGTCCTCCGTGGCCTTGGCGGTCTCCTGCGCGAGGTCCTTCACCTCATTGGCGACCACGGCGAAGCCCTTACCGGCTTCACCGGCCCGGGCTGCTTCGATCGTCGCATTCAGGGCCAACAGGTTCGTCTGCTCCGCGATGGTCGTGATGACCTTGACGACATTGCCGATCTCCACGCTGGAATCGCCCAGCTTTGCGACCGTGGAATTCGTACGGTCGGCGACCTGTACAGCGCTGGCCGCGACCCCAGCCGCGTCGGTGGTGTTCTTCGAGATCTCCCGGATCGACGCCGTCATCTCCTCGGTACCGGCGGCGACCGTCTGCACATTGTTCGACACGTCGGCGGCCGAGCCCGCTGCTGCTCCTGCTCGCTCCGAGGACAATGTCGCCGAGGCCCGCATCTGACCGGCCGTGGCGGTGAGTTCTTCACTGGCGGCAGCCACGGTGGACGAGGCCTCGCCGACCCGGCGGAGAACGTTCCGCATCGACTCCCGGCTCTGGTCCAGTGCTCGAGCCATGTCGCCGATCTCATCGGCGCTCTGCACATCGGCGGAGACTCGAAGGTCACCGGCGTCCATCGCCTGCACGCTCTGCAATACCTTACGGACAGCGGTCAGGATGGCACCGCTGATCCGCAAGGACAGGAAGACCAGGATGATGCCGGCAACCAGCACCATGCCTATCGAGAGATAAGTCGCCAGGTTCCGCGCGGAGGCCAGATCGGCCCGGCTGTCATCGACCCGTTTCTTCGCCAGATCGTTCAGTTTGGTGGTGGCATCGCTCAATGGATTCATCGACTGGGCAGAACCAGTGGTGGCCAGCTCAGTGGCCTCCTTGAAACTGTTCGCGCCATTGGCCTTCGCCAGGGAGACGATCTTGTCGTCGTTCGCGGTGAAGGCTTTCGCCTGGGCCTGGATCTCGGTGAGGAGCTTACTCCCCTCCTCGGTACGAACCATGTTCGTCAGCTGGTTCAACCGGTCGTTCAACCCGGCCATGGCTTCCAGGTAACTCTTACGCGCTTCGTTGCTCGGCTCCACCGCCGCGCTGCCCTTCGCTGCGATGTCCAGCACGTAGGCGTTCTGCTGGCCGTTCATCTCCGAGACGAACTGATCGACCCGGACGACAGCTGTCCGGGTCTCGTAAGCGTTCTCCAGTTCGCTGGTAGTGGACGCGATCGAGTTGAGCGACCACATCGAGAGGAAGGTCAACCCTGCGGCCACGACCACACCGGTCAGACCGATCGACAGAATCTTGGTGCGCAATCCCAACCGTCGTCCCTGTGGCGAAGGGCCCTGCCCTCCGGCCTGCGACTCCTCCGGCACGGATGATTGGTACATCTGGGCTCCTGCGAGACTCGGTAAGGTGGCCTCTCGGTCCAAAGGCCACGAGCGCCCGAGGTGGCAGTCCGGGGCGCACGGTCACCTTTCGGCAGTTCCCGGACCAAGCTGAGCGAACAGGCCATGAACAGCGTCAGATTCGCTCCGCCTGTTGTCGTGCGGTCCTCAACTGCGGGTCAGCTCGACCGGAACACCGAAGGACTCGTCCTGGAGAACTTTCTCCAACGGTGAGTCCGGCCGCTGCTCTTCGATCGACGAGGTAGCTCGTGGTGCAGCAGTCGATCATCTCTTTGTCGTGGGTCGCGATCAGGACGGTGCACCCGGTCTCCGCTCGTTCTTGGAAGAGTCGGATGACCGCACTGCGGTTCTCGTGGTCCAAGGACGCGGTCGGCTCGTCGACGTAGATGATCCGGGCTTTCCGGTAGATCGCCCGGGCGACTGCGAGGCGCTGTTTCTCCCCGCCGCTGAGATGGGACGCCTGTTCGTCTTCTCTTCCGACGAGGCCGACCTCACTGAGAACATCGGCCAATCGCCCTCGGTCGCCACGGGTTTTCCCGCTGAGCGGGCTCGCCCGCATGGTCACGTTGAATCCGACGTTCTCGTCCTCCATGATCCCGTAGTCCTGCAACACGAAAGCTGCGTCCTGCCGCCAGAAGCGACGCCGCCGCGATTCCTGCCATCCGGTGGCGTCCACCCCGTCGATGACGACCTGCCCCGTCGTGACCTGCTGCACCAACCCCAGGCAGTGCAACAAGGTGGTTTTTCCGCACCCGCTCGGACCGATCAGCGCGGTCATCGTGCCCGGTTCGCAGGTCAGATCTACCCCGTCGAAGACCTGCGAACCGTCGATCACGACCCCGAGGGAACATGCTTGCACCATCATCGCGACACCTCTCAGATTCTGCGGGTGGCCACCCTGTCGAAGACTTTCCGGACCGCGAGAACATGCATCACCGGGGTGAGCAGCACCATGAGCACACCCAGGAGCACGATCTCCGCACGATGTGCACCACCGACCGTGAACACGGCCAGAACGGTGATCACGGTCATGACCACCAGCTCTGCGGGGAGTCGTTCACCGACGACCTCGGCCCAGGTCGCCCCGGAGAACCGGAGCGGGAAATCACGCCGGGCACGCACCAGCGCCCGGACAGATGCGGAGACCCCGGCCGAGAGCACCAAGGCCACCACCGTGGTGACAAGTGAAATCCCCTGCAGCCAGGCAAAATACTCCGCGTACTGGGCACGGAGCACTCCTGCTTCGGCGACATATTTGACGGTGACCTTCCCGGACAGTCCGTGATCCTGAACCCCCTGCCTCGTCGCCGAAAGGCCGGTGAGCACGATATTTCCGGTGGAGGAGACCGACCCCAGGAAACCGTCGTCGAAGGTCTCGTACAGCGACGGGGCCACCGCGATGAGGGCCTGGTCACTGAAGAGGAGAACACCGCTGCCCGCCTCGGCCAGCGGAAGTCCCGGTCGACCGGTGTAACGGTAGAACGCGAGATCAGTCGCCTTCAGGGGCCGGTCGGTATGTCGACGCCAGATCTCCAGGTTCGGCTCCAACATCTGGGTGACCGCGATGGGCACTTTCTCCGGTGCCACCTTCGTGAACCCGGGAGCAGACTCCCAATCGGCCCGGCCGACCATCATCGCCAGCCAAGGGGCCGTCACCAAGGAGAAACTGTCGTCCTGATCAAGTGGTGGGCTCGCCGCTCCGCCTCTGGCCCAGGTGTAGGACAGCGCGGCCCCGTCGCGTCGCTCCGCATCGTGAACGACCGACCCGATCCGGTGCTTGATCTGTTCGAATCCGGTATCGCCGGTGCCGGAGGGAAGCAGGACATTGACTTTGTCCGCCAGGTGTTTCCACTGAGCCAGTTGTTTCGACGCGGAACGGGATTCCTCGACGATCGTCAACGTCGGCGGAAAAGTCACCATGACGAGCCCGAAGAGGACGAAGGTGAGCGTGAGCGCCGGTCCGCGCAGGCTTCCCACGGCAGGCCGACGTCTGACCAATGCCGTCGTGGAGGGTCGAGAAACCGCCGAGAGCAACACCGCCAGAAAAGCAGTCAGCGACAGGGTCGTCCCGGCGAAGACCGCCCACGACTCCAGATAGGACGGGACGAAGACACTCCCCTGGGTCAGGGCGCGACCAGCCCCGTGGAGACGATGGCGGCAACGGCCGCGCCTGCCCCGACGGCCACACCGAAAACGGACAGGTCCTCTGCTTGGATCCGCGCAGCCGAGACGCCGTTGAGGATACGCAGCGACCTGGTTCGCGCCCGGACCGCCGCCCAGTAGAGCACCAAGGATCCCGATAACCCGACGACGGCACCGATCGTCGCCAGAAAACTGGGCTGTCGGTAAAGCATCTCGAGCGAGGTGCCGATGCTGATATCGACCCAACGGACAATGACACCTTGGCCCTCCAGCCAGGAGGTGAATCCCGACCGGTCGGCAGACGGCCCGGTCACCAGGTACTCCCCTGACGGGTAGGAGCTCTCCAAGACCTCGACCGGCCGCACCGGAGAAGTCGAACCGCCGAACCGAGCAATCTGCCCGGACACGTCGACGCCACCGAGCGGAACAAGGACCTGCCCGGACTGGTCGCCGCTCAGATCAGGCAATAACTTCACCAACCCGACCCGGTACTTCTCCGCAGCCGCCGCCAACCGAGGGTACGGGTCGGCGCCGAGCTCCGGAGACCTGGTGAAATCCAGGTCCAACGAAGCCCGAGCACCGACGGCCACTGGAGCAGAACGGTCCAGCAGGCTGACATTCACCACACTCAAGAACGAGATCAACCCGAACAGCAGCACCGACGCCAGAGAAATCAACCGCAGATGGAATGACCTCATCGTCCAATGCCTCCTCAGCGATCTCTACAGGTAAATCCCGAGAGCAAAACCGCAGATTCAGCACGAAAAACCATGACTTCCCCGCCTCATCTCGCGAGCTGCCATCAGCTCATAGGCCAATGACACAAAGAACCACGGCCCACGACAACGAGAAACGCCGAGGAAATGCTCTAAATCAGCCGCAGATCAGCAGCGGAAACCGGTTACTCCACTGCTGTGGAACCCACACCCGACGCGGCCAGCCCGGACCGCAGGATCTCCAGTTCCGCCTCCGAGGACTCCACCAGCGGCATCCGCACCGCCGCGTGCTCGATGACCCCGAGTTCCACCAGCGCAGCCTTCGCCATGATCGCGCCCTGCGAAGTACGCATGATCGCGTTCACCGCAGGCACCAGCTGCCGGTGCACCCGCCGCGCCTCGACAAGATCACCGGCGTCCACCGCGTCCACCATCGCCCGGTACCGATCACCGGCGACATGGCCGACGACGCTGACCACACCGGCCGCACCCAACGCCAGATAAGCCAGGTTGTCCTCGTCCGACCCCGAGTACCAGGCCAGACCGGTCTGCTCCATCAGCTCGGTCGCCGCCCACTGGTCACCCTTCGCGTCCTTCACCGCCACGATCCGCGGGTGCGACGCCAACTCCCGCAAGGTCTCGGAGGTGAAGGGGATCCCTGTCCGACCAGGGATGTCGTAGAGCATGACCGGCAGCTTCGTCGCATCGGCGACCGCACGGCAGTGCGCGATCAGCCCGCGCTGCGTCGGCTTGTTGTAGTAAGGGGAGACCAGCAGCAGACCGTCGACCCCGGCCGCCTCGGCGCGCGCCGTCATCTCCAGGACGTGGCGGGTGTCATTGGAGCCGACACCGGCGATGACCTGGGCGCGTCCGTTCACCTGGCCGACGACGAGTTCCATCATCTGCACGCTCTCGTCGTCGGAGAGCGTCGCCGATTCGCCGGTGGTGCCATTGACGACGATGCCGTCGTGGCCGGTGGCGAGGAGGTGTTCGACGAGGGCGCGGGCTCCGTCGAGGTCGAGGGAGCCGTCGGGGTGCATGGGGGTGACCATGGCGGTGAGGACGGAGCCGAAGGGGCGGGCGGGTGTCTGCGTCATGGGGTCAGCCTGCCCGACCTGAAGCATCCAGTCCAGCAACTGATTCAGTGCAGTATTACGTAGTTTTGCTTCATAATCGGGGGGTGGTCGAAGCAGAAGCCCTCCGCGCGCTGGCCCTGGTCGCCGAGACCGGCTCGGTGACCAGTGCGGCCGACGTCCTCGGGTTCACCCCGTCCGCGGTCTCCCAACGGTTGAAACGGCTCGAAGCCGACATCGGTGTCGCCCTGCTCGCCCGGGTCGGACGCGGGGTCGCGCTCACTCCCGCCGGAGAAACCCTCGTCGCCCGCTCGGTGGACGTCTTCGCCGCCTTGGAAGGCGCCGTCCATGCAGCCCGGGCCCGCACCCGCCACGTGTCCGGCACCGTGCACGTCGTCGCCTTCTCCACCGCCATCCGCGGACTGTTCACCCACGCCCTGCCGGCCCTCGCGACAGCACACCCGGACCTGACCATCGAGATCGACGAGGCCGACCCGGCCGAAGCGCTCGCCGTCCTCGCCAATGGCAGCGCCGACCTCGCCGTCGTCCACGACTCCCGGACAGCACCTGCCCGTCGGGCCGAGAGCTCGTCACAGCGCACCTGTCTGCGGGAACTGTGCGTCGACGTCGGCGATGTCATCGTCCCGGCCGGGCACCGCCTCGCCGGACGCGAACGGGTCGGTGCCGCCGACCTGCGGGAAGAGACTTGGGTGACCAGCCCGACGGGAACGGCCTGCCACGACTGGTTCCGCCGCCTGTTCGCCCGCGGAGCGCACCCCCATGTCGGCCACCGCATCGACGACTTCTCCACCCAGATCGCCTTGGTCCTCGCCGGAGGCGGTATCGCCCTCGTTCCCAGGATCGCCCGCCCGCCTCTACCCGACGGTGTGGTGTCCTTGGCGGTCTCCCCGGCTCCGGCCCGTGTCGTGGAAGCCGTCTGGCGGGTCAGCTCCGACGAGAATCCGGCCGTACATGCCCTGGTAGCAGCACTGTCAGAGGCCGCCGATGGATTACCTGACATGTCATAGTCGCATCCGATCGGCACCTCCGGCCGAACCTCCAGGAAACAGGGGTAGCGTCACCACATGACGACCTCCCAGCCGCACACCGCCGGGTGTCTCCAGTCACGCAGTGTGGAACGCCTCATCCATGCCGACCGGCAGACGATCTTCGACGTCCTCGCCGATCCCTTCCAACATCACCTGATCGACGGCTCCGACATGGTCAGCGGAGAACCGCACGGCCCCGGACGACTCAGCCACGGAACCCGCTTCACCATGGGCATGCGCCGGTGGGGGCGCGTCCCCTACCGGTCGGTCAACGAGGTCGTCGAATTCGAGGAGCCCCGGCTGATCGCCTGGGCCACCACCGGCGAATTCCGGGGGAAGCCCTTCGTCGGCGGACACCGTTGGCGCTACGAACTCGAAAGCCACGAGGAGGGCACCATCGTCCGGGAGACCTACGACTGGTCGACCGCCATGCACGCCCACTGGACCATCGAGAAACCTGCTTTCCCCGACCGGTTCGCCCCGGCCATGGCCGCCACCCTGAAACGACTCGCCGAGCTCGTGGAGAACCCACAGCATTCCCGTCGCCCAGCCTGAACCGCGGATCTCCGAGCAGTCGGCGTCACCGTCGGGAAGATCCGGTGGTGGCGCCGAACACTGCCCGGAGTGGTCGACCACACATCCGATAACTTCCCATCTGGCACGCCCGCGCAAGCGAGGACACGCCGAACACACCGGCAGATACTCAGATCGCGGAACTGTAGGAGCCACGCCTCGTCTACTGGCTTTCCTCTGCGACGCCGAGCCGACCGAAAAACTTCGCGCGAGGGGAATTTCGATGACTCCCGCCCCTTGTTCGAAGACGCTTTCCGTCGACGCGGAATGCTACGTCAGGCTGAGCCAGCTCACCGTCGAATTGAAACAGCACTGCGAGGTACTGCAGGAGCGGCGGCACAGCACCGAATCCTCTTGCCCCCCTCGAGCTGTCAGATGCCACCGGTAGCCTGGGATCGCACGAAACCCCTCTGCAGCTGGGGTGTGTAAATCGGGACAAGGAGAGACATGCACGTCACTCGAGTCAAGGCCAGCAATTGGAGAAATTTTAAAAACATCGACTTTCCCATCGAAGACCGACTGTTCATCGTGGGCCCCAATGCTTCAGGGAAGTCCAATCTTCTCGACCTCTTCCGCTTCGTTGGAGATCTCGCATCACCCGGCGGGGGGTTGTCCGCAGCCCTTGATAAACGCGGCGGGCTGACGAAGGTCCGCAGCCTTTTTGCACGCAACAAGCAAAAGGGCGCGCTGATCGTTGACTTCGAGCTTGAGGACGACTCGGACGTCTGGCACTACCACCTCGAGATCAAGACAGAAAAGGGTGGGAGAAATCGCCCTATCGTTCACGCAGAAGTCGTGGAGAAGAACGGGAAAAAACTCCTCAGCAGGCCGGATTCCGCAGACAGCGCTGACCCGGAACTCTTGACCCAGACCCATCTCGAACAGATTTCCGCGAATCAGAAATTTCGCCCCCTATCCGACTACTTCACCAAAGTAAAATACTTTCATCTGGTCCCCCAGATCATCCGCAGCCCACTGCGGCAGGGCATCACAGCCGGAGACCCTCACGGGAGCGACTTCATCACTCAGATGAATACAGTCCAGACTCGAACTCGGGAGGCTTGGATACGACGCATGCAGGCCGCGCTCCAGGCCGCCGTTCCGGAGTTCGAATCACTGAACCTAGAAGTGGATAAAAGCGGCGTGCCGCACCTGATAGCCGGTTATCGCAACTGGCGCAACAGCCCGGCACGGCAAAACGAAGCCGATTTCTCCGACGGCACCTTACGACTCATCGGCTTGCTCTGGACGCTGGTCAGCGCGCCTGCAAAAGGAGGTGTTCTGCTGCTAGAGGAGCCAGAGCTATCACTCAACTCGGCGATCGTCCGCAAGCTGCCCACTGTCCTCGCCACCGCGCAACGCGACCGTAGCATGCAGACGCTGCTGTCGACCCATGCGCCGGAAATCCTCGACGACGAGGGGATTCGCCCAAGTGAAGTGCTCGTACTCAGGGTGACCGCAGACGGCACCACAGCCTCCCTGCTGTCCAAGATTCCCGAGGTGGCAGGGGAGATTTCTGCCGAGCTCCCCACCTCTGAGATCGTCAACGGCCTGGTCTCGCCGACGGACCTTTCCGGCCTGGTCTCCGTGGGCAAGAAAACATGATCAATATCGCCGTTGAAGGAGAGTCCGACCGTGAGGCAGCCGCGGCGGTCGTTCGAACAGCCGGGCACGAGGTCGCGAAAATTGTGGTGGCAGGAGGAAAATCGCGACTCGACCCAAAAATTCCGAACTACAATACAGCGGCAGCATACGCACCCTGGGTCGTTTTTCGAGACTCTGATTCCGACTGTCCCGTCGAACTCCTCCGCAAGTTGGCTCCACCATTGGAAGACTGGAACAAATCTTTCTGCCTGAGAATCGCGAAATCGATGACGGAGTCATGGCTGATGGCAGACTCAGCATCTTTCTCGAAGTACTTCAAAATCAAAGCTAAAATCATCCCACAAGACCCGGACGCATTGACACATGCCAAGCGTGCACTTCTACAACTGTGCAAAGACTCCTCTTCTCGAGATATACAGAGAGACATGGTCGCCGCCGATGGGAGGGCAGGGCCCTTGTATGCCAGCCGCCTCAATGAGTTCGCCTCTCAGCACTGGGACGTAACGGCCGCAGCAAATCGGAGCAACAGCCTTGCCCGAGCGCTCAAACGCATCGGGACAATATCGTTTCCATGATCTCCAATGCCAAGAGGCATCCCCGGAAAGACGCAGCTCACCATCAAACCCGCAGTTAGGGTGCGATGCCGTCCAGTTCGTCGAGGGCGTGGAGGAGACCGTGCCGCCACCAGGCGTAGTCGTGCCCGCCCCGGTATTCGCGATGGGTGACATCGACCCCGGCGAAGCGCAGAGTGTCCCGGCAGGCGCGGGACAACAACACCATGTCGTCCTCGTCCGTCCCGACCTGGACGACGAGACGACGGCCGGGCAGGGTCTCCCCGGCCTCGGCCAGAGCTCGAACCTCCTCCAGCAGGACCCCCGGTGTGGGGTCGTCGCGACGAGGTTCCCGTCCGGGCGCGAACCAGAACGAACCGGACTGGGCGACCGCCGCCGAGACCAGGTCTGACCGGTGCACGAGCAGCCCGGCCGCGGCCAGGCCGCCGAAGGACTGCCCGCAGACGAGGGTGCGAGACGGATCGTGCACGCCGATCAGCGGCGCGGTCGCAGCCAGCGCTGCGGCCACGACGGCCCCGACACGCTCCGGGTGAGGCAGATCGGCGGCGCGCTGATCGAGACTGCCGGAATCGACCATCAGCAGATGAGGGCGCCGACCGCCGCGGCGGTCAAGAGCGACAGGTAGACCGAGCCAGTACCACATCCGTCCGTCGAGAACGATGAGGACGGGCGCGTCCGGGCCAGCAGCCGGTGAGAGATAACAGGTCCGCATATTGTCGCCGTACGGCGTGCGCAGGTCGGTCGACCCGACGGCAGGCCCGGCAGGAGGCAGCCCCACCGGGAAAGTCAGTTCGATGACCAGTCGACCACCGGTATCCGTATCGGCCCAGGCCGGGTGGATGCAGGCAGCCGGACCGGTATGGACCGATGAGCGGTACCCTCCCCTGAAGTCGGGGATGGATTCGGGATTGGCCGGATCTGGTCGTCCAGCAGCGTGAACGGCCAGCCATCCCGGACGGGTCGCCCCCACGTCGGCGGGAAGGTCACCGTGGGGCATGTCGGCAGCAGCAACGAAACGGTAGCTCCACGTGCCGTCGGCCGGAAGCAGGTAGGTGAGCTGCCCCTCGTCGAGGAAAGCCAGGTCGGCTCGGGCGCGGTGGCGATCGGTGAGCCCGTTGAGATGCAACATCACCGGCCCTGCCTGGTCGGGGTACCGGAAGATGACCGGGTGGTGCCGGACACCGCCGATCAGGAGGACCTCCCGGCCGGAACGCCCACCGACTTCCCGCAGAACGGTGACATCGTCGACGGTATCGAGATCGGCCGGAGTGAGCGGGCGGCTGCCGGGCCCCAGAGGTGCAGCGACGAGCTCCCGGTCAGGGGCGGAGCCGGGCGCCCAACAGGACTGCTCTGCCGTCCTACGCATGGTCGTCCCAGCGGGGTGCACCGGTCGGGATCACCAAGGGTGCACCGCTGAACGGGTCGTCGATGATCCGAGCAGGCAGCCCGAAGACCTCCTCGAGGAGTTGTTCGGTGAGCACAGCAGCGGGAGCTCCTTCGGCGACGATACGGCCGTCGCGCATGGCGACCAGGTGAGTGGCATAGCGGGCGGCCTGGTTGAGGTCGTGCAGCACCGCGACCAGAGTGTGCCCGGCCTGGTGCAGTTCCCGGCACAGTTCGAGCACTTCGACCTGGTGGGCGATGTCGAGATAGGTGGTCGGTTCGTCCAGGAAGACGACCGGAGTGTCCTGGGCCAGCACGGTCGCCAACCACACCCGTTGGCGCTGCCCGCCGGAGAGCTGGTCGACGACACGGTCGGCCAATGCGGTGATCCGGGTCGCAGCCATCGCAGCGGCGACGGCTGCCGCGTCCTGCGGGCTCCACCGGCGGAAAAACCGCTGATGGGCGAAGCGTCCCCGAGCGACCAGATCGGTGACGGTGATCCCGGAAGGCACCACATTCTGTTGCGGCAGCAGCCCGATCCGGGTCGCCACGTCGACGGTGCGCATCCGGTGGATGTCCTGCCCATCGACCAGGACACAGCCCGAGGACGGTTTCAGCAGCCGAGCCAGCCCTTTGAGCAGGGTGGACTTCCCGCAGGCATTCGGCCCCACGATGACGGTGAACTCACCGACCGGGACCTCGAAGTCGAGGGCGTCGACCACCGCCCGGTCGTCATACCCCAGGCTGAGCGCCTGGCCCGCGATCTGCGGGGTCGAGGTGAGGGGAGATGATCCGCTCATGTGGTGACACTCCGGGATGGTCGGGACAACAGCCACAGCAGGTAGACGCCGCCGAGGACACCCGAGGTCAAACCGATGGGCATCTGCAACACCTGGGGAAGCCGTTGTCCGAGGAGGTCGGCGGCGACCACCAGCAGCGACCCGGTGACGGCGGCGGTGACGACGGGAACCTCGGCGACACCGACCATCCGACGGGTCAGGTGGGGTGCGGCGAGAGCGATGAACGAGATCGGCCCGGCGGCGGCGGTGGCCGCACCGACCAGACCGACCCCGGCGGCCACCGTCACCACCCGGGACACCTGGACAGGGACCCCGAGCTGGGTGGCCAGGTCGTCACCGAGTTCGGCAGTGTTGAGATGGCGGGCCACGGCGAGCAGGACGGGCAGCAGCACAATGACGGCGACAGCAGCCATCGCAGCCTGGGTCCAGGTGCGGGCGTTCAGGGTTCCGGTGAGCCAGGCGTGCCCGGCCAGGGCGATGTCGGCGTCGTACTGGGTGAGCACGATGGTGGTGACGGCGCGGAGAAGGGCACCGACACCGATACCGACGAGGATCACCCGGTAGCCGCCGGCAGCACCGCCGCGAAAGGACAGCGCGTACACGACCAGCGCGGCCAGGAGCCCACCGAGCATCGCCCCGGCGGACACCACGAGGGGCCCGGCGCCGAAAATGACGATGAGCACGACCGCACCGGCAGCGGCACCGCTGGTGAAACCGATGATGTCGGGCGACCCGAGGGCATTGCCGGACATCGACTGGAAGACCCCGCCCGAGGCGGCCAGAGCAGCTCCGACGACGACCCCGGTGACGACCCGGGGCAGGCGGATGTTCCACAGGATGGCTTCGGTGGTCTCCCGGCCGTGCCCGGTGAGGGTGGCCAGGACGTCGGTGGCACTGATCGAGGTGCGTCCGGTCGTGAGCGCGGCGACGACGGCGACGGCCAAGGCCACGATCAGGGCGGTCAGGACAACGGCTTTGCGCCGATGCCAGGGCAGGCTGAAGTGGGTGCCGAACCGAATCGGAGTGAAAGCCAGATGCCGGGTCGGGTCGAAGTCCTCGGCCCGACGGCTCTGATCGGTAGCGGTGCGAGCGGGTGGCGGTGTCATCACAGCCGGTCCAGTCTGCGACGGCGGGCGAAGGCGATGAAGATGGGGGCACCGATGACGGCGCAGACCACGGAAGCCTGGACTTCCTGCGGGGGGACGACCGCTCGGCCGAGGACATCGGCCAGGAGCAGCGCATCCGCGGCGACCAGCGCGGAGACGGGGACCAGCCTGCGTTGGTCGGGCCCGAGCAGGGAACGGACGATCATCGGCGCGGCCAGGCCGACGAAGCTGATCGGTCCGGCGATGGCGGTGGCCGTCCCGGCGAGCAGGACGACGGCGATCCCGGCCAATGACCAGGTCAGCAGCGGTGAGGCGCCGACGGCACGGCCCAGTTCGCTGCCCAGGGCCAGGGCGTTGAGACCAGGAGCGGCGATGAGTCCCAGGACGATGCCCAGGACGGTGATCACCGTGCCGGTGACGATCAGCGGCCAGGGCCGGGCGGCAACGGCACCGGAGTCCCAGTAACGGAAGGATTCGAAGACGGCGCGGTTATTGATGACCAAGGCTCCGGTGACAGCGCTGAGCACGACGGAGAGCGCCGCCCCGGCGAGGACGAGCCGAACCGGATCGACGGTTTCCCGGAAGGCCCCACCGAGCAGCAGTACGGCGATGCCACTGGTGGCAGCCCCGGCGAAGGAGAACAGGATCATGGTGGCGACGTCGGCGTGCGGCATGACGACCAGTCCGAGGGCGACGACGACAGCTGCACCGGCACTGATGCCGAGGAACCCTGGTTCGGCGAGCGGATTCCTGGTCACGGCTTGGGTGAGAGCCCCGGCGGCGCCGAGGGCTGCACCGACGACCACGGCGACACCGGTGCGGGGCACACGTAGGTCACGCACCAGGACGTGGTCGCTCAGCGAAGCGTCGTACGCCGTGAAGGCGGCGATGACACGGCCGAGGGGGATGTGATGGGAGCCGACGGCCAGCGATGCCAGGACCAGCACGGCCAGAACAGCGCTCGAGACGAGCACCGTTCCGACCGTGCCGGGGCGTGGCAGCCGGGTCAGCATCCTGTCCCCCTGGCGGGGTCCAGGAGGTGATTCACGCGGGGAAGGCCTTGGCGAGGGTGCGGGCCATCTCCAGGGCGCTGTAGTAGTCCATCTTGAAGGAGCTGGGCTGCAGAGGAACGATCTTGCCTTCGGTGGAAGCGGCGGGGACGGTGGCATAGCCGGGGGCGACTTTCAGCTTGGCCACGGTGTCCTCGGTGCCGTCGATGAGGAGAAGGTTCTTACTGGTCAAGGCGCTGACGCTGTTCTCTGCGGAGAGGAAGGCGACGTCCTTGCGGTTTTTTCCGCCCGGGTTCTTGGCCTTGGTGGTGTCGACCGGCGCGAGGGTGAAGCCCATGGCTGAGAAGACCTTGTCGTGGGGCCCGTCGGGCAGGGCGAAGGCGGATCCGTTCTCGCCGTTGAAGACGATCGCCTGCACGGGTTCCGTGGGTGCTGCGGTCTTCTTCTTGAGCTCGGCGACCTCCTTGTCGTAACCGGCGACGATCTCGTCCGCCTTGGTGGACAGCCCGGTGGCCTGCCCGAGTTGCTTGGTCACGTCCTGCCAGCTCTGGGTGAGGTAGTTGACGGAGACGGTGGGTGCGATGGCCTTGAGCTGCTCGTAGTTGTCCTTGGTGCTGTCACCGCCGGAGGAGGACATGATGATCAGGTCGGGTTTGGCGGCGGTGATGGCTTCGAGGTCGAGCTGGTTCTTGGCGTAGAGCGCTTTGACGCCGCGCTCCTTGGCCACCGGCGACCAGTAGGAGAAGAATCCTTGCTCGTCGAATCCGGGCATTCCGGGGGCGGAAGCGCCGGAGCCTTTGACGGGGGCCTCGATCGCCAGGAGGGATCCGGTGAGCACGATCGAGGTGGAGACGATGTTCTTGGGTTTTTCCTTGAGGGTGGTCTCGCCGAGGTCGTGCTTGATGGTGATCGGGCCGGAGCCTGACGCGCTTCCTCCGGAGGCTCTGCCGGTCGCTTCTGGCGAACAGGCGGCGGCGGTGAAGGCAAGGCTTACCGCGCTGAGTGCGACGAGGGAGCGGCGGATCAGCGAGTTCATGAATAACTCCTGGTGGAGACACTGCAACAGGGATAACTTAGGTGAGCCTAACCTAAATTTCCTGGGCAATTGAGGGCCTTTTCCCCTTACCGAAACCCTCAGACAGGCTTCTCGCCGCGAGCCGACCTCTCCCAGAAGGACATCGCGGAGCACACGAAAAAAGACATCACTTCGATACCAATACGCACCGCGTGTAGACCCCCGCATGATCAGTGCCGGACACCACGAAATTCCGATGCCCCGAACAGGTCAGCCCACGCGACAGCACATGGTCCAACTCCACGAAAGGCGGAACGAACGACCCCTGCGGCCAGGTGTACGCCGGCCACACCCCCGAGGAAGCCGACGACGAGCCCACCTCAGCACGTAAGGCCCGGAACACCGGATGACGGGCCGTCGCATTGAAATCCCCGGCCAGCACCACCGACTCACCGGCGCTGACGGACCACTCCCGCAGCGCGGTCAACTCCCGATGCCACGCTCCGTTGTACAAATCCACCGGAGGAAAGACATGCACGCCCCTGATCAGTACAGGGGTACCACGCACGCCGACCCTCACCAGCGGATTCTGGAAGGTGAACTCCTCCGCCAAGGGGTCGACGACAGCCTCCTGAGGTGCCTTCGTCAACACCATCGACCCTGCAGCGGCCTCGTCGCGTACCTCCCCGGTACGGAACTCGTACCGGTCAGCCAGGCCCAGACCGTCCAGTTCCTCGACATGCCGGGGGTTCGTCTCGACGAGCACCACCACATCCGGATCGAATTCCGACAACCGATCGATGATTTCCTTCGGATCAGCTTGGCCCAACTGGCAATTGAGGGTGAGCACCGTCAGATCAGGAGACGCAGGATCTCCCTGGACCCGCACCACCGGAAAAGGTGACGGCGCCACCGCCAAGGCCACCAGGACAGCCAGGCAGGCCCACCCGACCCGGCTCATCGAGCCACGCCTCCACGCCACGACGAGAAGAGCCAGGGCCGCTGATCCGAAGCCCAGGACCGATTGCAGGATCGGGATCAACGGCTCGGCCGTGTCCCACATCCCCAAGAGCACCAGCCCAGCGCAGCAGACGATCGCGAACACCTTGGCCAGCACGACGAGCGGCGTCGCCACACCGCCCTGCGATGACGAAGCCACCGTCCTCCCCGAGCGCTTCCTCGACGGACGCATGCCCTCCGACGAATCGTTCACCACAGTGCCTCTCAGAAGGCCGGCCTCCCTCCGATGATCAGTGCCCGTCGACGGAGACTGCGCGCAGACACGGCCGCCTCTGCCTGTGCCCTACCCGTCCAGCCCGTTCTCACACCCGCCGGTCCAGGCGGACGGTTCGACCCGGTCGGCGACATGCCTCAGGCAGACCTCGGACACGACTCGGGGCCGTACCCCGGACACCACGGCGATCGCCGTAGCATCCAGGGACACGGCCCCGATGAACCTGTCGGCTCAGAACCTCTCGGCTCAGACGGTTCCTGGGGTGTCCCCATCCGGAACGGCTGCGGCCTTACGGCTCCGGTGGCGTCGTGCCAGCAGGAAGAGCAACCCGGCGTTGACCGCCAGGGCAGCTGCCAGCAAGCCGTCCTTCACACCGAAACCGGCGCGAGAAGCAGCCACCTGAGACGGGTTGGGAGCCCCCGTCGGTGCAGCAGCTGCCGCCGTCGGCGGTGCGGTGATCTTCGGCCCACTGTCACAACCGCCGACCACCACGTTCAGCGTCATCGGAGCAGACAGTTCCTTGCCCTGCTTCGTCTTCGCCGAATGTGTCAAGGTCAGTCGGTATTCACCAGGTTTGGTGAACACCCACGAACCCACCTGACGGGCGTTGGACGGCAGAGCGTAGGACGTCGTCCCACCGACCGTGTCGAACAGACGCTGTCCGACTCCGCCACCGAACGGACCAGGCAGGAAATGCGCGACCTGCCCCGGCCCTTGAGCAGCCGTCAGGGTCACCGTGACCGGGCCTGCGGCTTCCTTCACCAGACTTTCGTGCTGGCTGTTCTCCCCGATCAGCGGCACGCCCTCTTCAGGGGTGGCACCGATCGTCCACACGTTCTCGCCGGGTTTGGCGATGAACTCCATACCCTCAGGTGCCTTGTGCCGGGCTTTGTCGCCCAACCCGAACACCATCGCGGTCGGGGACACGAACTTGGGTGGGGCATTACGGGAGTCCTTGATCATCGGCACCAAGGCCTGCGCCTCGAGCCGCTGGGTGATGTCGAAGCTCCCGCTGGTCGCCACACCCGAAGGCATACCCGAAGCACCCGGTTTGCTGCAGACCCCGTCGAGGATCGGCGTCGGATCAACCTCTACCGGTTGGCCGGGTTCGACCGGCTCGCCGATGGGGGTGACCACCGGAGGCAGCCCCAGGCCGTTCTCCAACGGAGGAAGCGGCCCCGCCCAACCTGCCCAACCACCGGGAAGATCCACGGGCAGAGCGTCCGGGAGCGGTCCCACCGGGGCGGCAGCACCACGCGTCGTCGGAGCCGTGGAGGCCCCCGACGATCCACCCACGACGAAGGTGTAGGTGACGGTACGGCTGGACATCCCGGACGAGGTCGCCCGCGCTGTCAGCGTGTACGTCCCCGGAGCGGAGAACAGCCAGTTGGCGTGTTCCAGCGAGGGCTTGGCCAGGTGGAAGGTGCCGGGAAGCGCAAGCCCCCCGTGCGTGAGCACACTGCCCGGCTTGCCGTCTCGGCCCGTCCGGAACAGTGACACCCGGCCCGGACCGCTCACCGACATCTCGATGTCCGTGGCCCCGAGGCCGGTGCCCTCCAGCGCGGAGGTGTTCCAGCCCAGTCGGATCAGCCGCGGGCCACCGCCCGCCGGGAGCACGTAGGCCCTGTTCCCGGCCTCCGGGAATCCCGCAGGCACCTGGCGGAGAGCGTTGTCGCCCACCAGAACCCGCACATTCTCCGGAGTACGGATCACATTGCGGCCAGTGATCTCCTCACGCACCGACAGGTCCAGGGCACCCTGACCCTGACGGACGTAGAACAGGTCGGCGACACCCCGGTTCAAGGTGACCTTTCCCTCGGCCGGAGCCGAAGGTCGACCCGGACCGGGCACGGATGCCCCCGGGTTCGACGGCGAAGGTGTCGGGTTCGAGGTCACCGGCGGCTGGGGGGTCGTCGGCGGGTTCGACGTGGACGGCGGCGTGGACGGCGGCGTGGACGGCGGCGATGCGCCCTCCCCCACCACCCAGGTGTACGTCACCGCACGGCTCGTGACCTTCTTGCCGTCCTTGACCGCGCTGGCCTGGACCGTCACGGTGTACGTGCCGACCTTGGTGAACACCCAGTTGGCGACACCACGACCGGCCTTGTCGACCCGAAAGGCGCCCGGCAGGGAGTACCCCTCGGCCAGAACCGGCTGAGGAGACGCTCCACCGCTGAACAGTGCCACCGCTCCAGGGTTCTTCCCCACGGTGAACTTCAGATCCACATCGGTGAATCCGGCAGCCTGCGCCTGGGTGGTATTCCACGCCGGACGCAGCAGACCGGGCGTGCTCTTCTCCGGAAGGAGATAGCCTGCGCCACCCTTCACGACCGCCTCAGGCAAACCAGTGCGCTGCGCCTGAGGTTTCACGTGGAACACGACCTTCTCCGGGTCGTGAGCGGCACGCTGTGCCCCTGTGCCCGTTGCCGATCCGAGCTGAAGGACGCCGTCCTTCACCGTCACGTCGAAAGCGTCCACATCGCCCTGATCGAGTTTCTTCTTCCCGACCGGGGTCGCCGTGGTCGTCGGGGCCGACTCCGCTTCCGAGACCGGCGGGGAATCCGCCGTCGTCGGCGCCGGAGCCGAGGATGCCGTGGCAGGAGCCCCGGTAGAAGAATCCGTCGCAGCCGGAGCAGCACCGGTCGGTTTCGCCGCCGGAGCCACCGGCCTGGCCGGAGCGGCCGAGGTCGCCGGAGCCACCGGAGCCGAAGAGGACGCCGGAGCCGAGGGCTTCGGCGACGCCGACGAGGAGGAGGCCCCCGCCGATGCACCGGCCGACGCGCCCGGGGTCGCCGGAGTCGGTTCCGCCGCGGCAGCGTTCGGAAGCCCACCGGTGGGGAAGGCCAACATGACGCCGCAGCATCCGGCCAAGGCCATGGAGAGTCGAGAACGACCGCGCACGGCCGCCACTGCTCCACGCCCGTCAGCAGCACCAGTCACTCGGACACCTGGAGCCCAGGGCTCGTTCATGGAGTCCCGCCCGTGCTCTTGCGGCTACGCCGGAAAAGCAGGAAGCCCGCGGCCAGCGCGGCACCACCGACACCCAGCATCGACAGGATCGGGCCACCGGTGTACGGCAGCTCACCACCCGGGAAGCCCGGGATACCAGGGGTGCTGTCCCCGGCAGGGAGGCCCGGGAAGGCAGGGCTGCCCGGAGTGACCGGGACCGCCGGAGAGACTGGCTCACCCGGGCTGGCCGGCAGTCCCGGGCTGGCAGGCAACCCCGGTGAAGCCGGGAGACCCGGAGGCGCCGGAAGCACAGGAGCAGCAGGCATCCCGGAGTTGTTCGGCGGCACGCTCGGCACCACCGGCACGACCGGCACCTCGTCGGCCGCCGGAGCGGCCTGCGCACCGATCTCGATGCTCTCCTCAGTGGCAGGAGTGGACGCGGACGGCGCAGGCGCCACCGGTTCCGCCTTCCCACCACCGGCCTTGATAGCGTCCTGACCGACGAGGACCTTCAGCGTCTGCGTTCCGCTGTCCAGATCACGGCCGTCCTTCGACTTCGCCGTGTAACGCACCGACAGGTCGTAGGAGCCGGGCTGGGTGAACACCCATCCGGAGTTGGCCCGGGCTGCCTTGTCGATCGCGAGCTCCCGCACCCCCGCACCGGTGTCGATCTGCACGGACGGCTTCTTGGTCATCGCGTCCAAGGTGAACAGCTTCACCTCGCCAGGCCCCGAGGACTTCTCCAGGTGCAGACGCACCGGCCCGGACAAGGACGCGAAGTCGATCTTCTCCGTCGAGTACCCCGGCCACACCACACCCGGCCGCGGCGCAGGCGGGGTGACGAAAGCCGAAGACCCTTGGTCACCCAGGAAGTTCCACTCAGCACCCTCGAACTCGGCGCCACGCACCGACTTGGCGCTGTCACGCACGCCCAGGGCCACCTCTTCCAACGGGCGTCCTGCTGCGGAAGCACCGTCGGTCACGGACAGGGTGAGACGGTCGCCGTCCTGACCTGCCTGCAGGCTGACCTTGCCCTCAGTCACCAACCGACGCTGGCCAGGCGCCTGCTTCTGCTGCTCCTGGCCCTTCGGTTTCGCGCCCTGGTCGTCGACGACGACCGGGGCGTCCGTGGAGACCCGCGGCGCGCTGGTGACGTCACCGACAGGAGCCTCGATCACGACGTCGTCCGGGGCTGTACTCGGAGCGCTGCGGTTTCCCTGCGTGGTCGGCGCGGACGAGGGCTGGGTCGCCGTGGGCGAGGGCTTCGGCGCGACGGTCCGCTGCTTCGGCGGAGCCGTCCTGGTCTGCTGCGCAGCAGGACGTTTCGTGTCGTCCTGTCCGGCCAGCACGCCACGTGCAGCGTACTTCTTCGACGGGTCGAAGTCAGGGGTCAACAGCACCCGTGAGGTCTTCGCCGCAGCACCGTCCTTCTGGGCGGCAGGAGTGAACTCGAACACCAACCTCGTACGGGCGACTGAGGCCGCCTCCACGATGGTGTGTTCCCAGACGCCGTCGGCGGCGTCCTCCTTCCAGGATGCGGCGGCTTTCTGCTCATCCGCCTTGTAGCTGGTCAACGTTCCGGTTCCACGCAGTGCACGGTCGGTAAAAGCGATCTTGACCTGCATGGTCCGTGCGTCTGCACCGGGGGTGAAGGTCACCGTGAACGGCGTGCCTGCCGTCTCGGTCTTCGGGGAGGGAGCAGCGTCCTGGGCGTGCACGACCACCGACGGCGCGCCATGAGCGGCGGCGACAGAGGGAGCCAGGCCAGTCACGGCCAGGAGTGGCGTCGCCAAGCACAATGTCACCAAGTGACGTCGCCGCGACGGCGCTCCCCCGAGGAGGGATTTCATGCGGAGCCTTTCCGATAGAGGGGCTGATGAAGATCAGTGAGGCGTCTCGGGTTGGATCAGATCATGGGAGTACACCCTTCCGCCGGCCACCGGTACGACGGGGAGAAGCACGACGCGCCTGTTCGAAGACACCTTCAGTGCCTTCCGGCGGGGCCACACGCTCTGGCCTCATCTTCTGCTCCTGCCACCACATCCACACCGGCGGTCCCGATGCCGCAGACAGGCGAAATGCCTGCGGGCAGACCATATCCGGCCCAAGCGCGCCAGGCGACGGATAGGTCCCCACAAGAAGACATCACTACACCCAGGCCGGAACGCCCTCCAGCATGACAGCAGACGGGCGTTCCGGCCAGGGAAAACAGATGACGGACATCGAACCGACCGTCTCAGGTCGCGGCATCCTCCAACCGGAGGAACTCCAGATGCCCCTCGTACTGGTCGAGGACGTCGTGGATCAACTGACCACGGTTGTACCCCATGACGTCGTACTCCTGCCCACCGTTCGCCAGATGCACCTCCAAGCGGGCATAGGCGCTGCGGCCCTTCATCATGCGACCGCCATAGGCCGGGACCGGCGCCTGGTCGAGCTCCACCCGATACACGAACGGATGGTCCCCGACGCCGGACGTCCTCAGATCCACGAAAGACTCCCCGACCTCGACCTCAGCAGGCTGACCACGCAACACGAACTCGGCAGCGACTGCACGCAGCGCCGGCTCCACCACCCGGGAGAGATAACGGTCGGCGTCCGCGACATCGGTCAATTCCATCGCCCGAGCCAACCGAGCCTTCCACGCCGATGCGCTCGCATCCTGTTGACCGACGGAAGCGGTCGCACCACCAGGCAACGGCGCCCGGACCGGAAGCACCGGCGGGAACCGATGCCGACGAGCCTGAGCCTGACGTCCTTCGACCTGAAGAGCTCGATAGAGACCCACCATCACCAGCACCATCACCACGGCGAAAGGCAGACCCATCACGACGGTGGCCTTCTGCAAGGTGGAGATGCCACCGACGAAGAGCATCGCAATGGTCAGGACGCCGGTCACCGCTGCCCAGACGATCCGCAGCCAGGGCTTGCCGTCGTCATAGGGCGAGCTGAGCCGAGAACTCAGGTTCGCCATCACCAGAGCGCCGGAGTCGGCAGAGGTCACGTAGAAGAGCAGACCCACGAAAGTGGCCACCCCGACCAGGAAGGTCGGCGCAGGATACTGCTGCAGAAGGGTGTAGAAACCCTGCTCCGGTTTCGCCGAGGCCAAAGCGGCAAAAGCTCCGTCCCCGCTGCGGATCCGCTCGATCGCAGAATTACCGAAGATCGACACCCACATGACGATATAGCTGAACGGGAGCACCATCGTCCCGGCGACGAACTGGCGGATCGTCCGACCCTGGCTGATCCGGGCCAGGAAGAGACCGACAAAACTCGCCCAGGCGATCCACCACGCCCAGAAGAACAGCGTCCACGAAGACATCCACTCCGTGGGCTGGTCGTAGGCGAAGGTCTGCGCACTCATCCCGGGAAAGGCGACCACGAAGCCACCAATGTTCTGCACCAAGGCGTTCAACAAGAACTGGGAGTTCCCGGTCACCAGCACCCAGGCCGCCAACCCGATCGCCAGGAGGACATTCATCTGGCTGAGCACCCGGATGCCCTTGTCGACCCCGGTGGTCGCCGAGACCGCAGCCATCACCACAGCGATGACGACGAGAGCCGTCTGCGCAGATAGCCCCTGCGGCACACCGAAGAGGATCTCCAGGCCCACATTGAGGAAGACGACACCGATCCCCAGCGAGGCGGCAACACCGAAGATGGTGCCAAGAACTGCCGCCACATCGACCAGGTGGCCCAGCGGACCCTCCATGCGGGACCCGAAGACCGGCACCAGCGCGGAACGTACCGCGAGGGGCTGATGCCGCCGGTAGGCGAAGTAGCCCAAGGCCATTCCCATCAGGCAGTACATTCCCCAGCCGGTGATGCCGTAGTGGAAGAGGGTCCATACCGGTGCCTGTTCGGCGGCTTCCAAGGTGCTGCCCGGGCCTCGTGGCGGGGTCAGATATTGGGTGACCGGTTCGGCCACCGAGAAGAACATCAGGTCGGTACCGATGCCGGCCGCGAAGAGCATCGCGGCCCAGGAGAAGGTCGAGAACTCCGGTTTGGCATGGTCCGGCCCGAGTTTGATCCGGCCGTATCGAGAAACGCCCAGCAGGATGACGAAGACCACGACGGCGGTGCCCAACAGGATGTAGAACCAGCCGAAGGCATCGGCGGTCACATTGACCAGGTCGGTGATGATCCGCCCCGTGGCCTCCGGAGCAGCCATCGCCGCCCCGGCGACGGCGAGCACCCCCATGATGGAACCCACGAAGACCACCGGGTTCACCCGATTTTCTGTCGTGAGATCTCCTTCAGGACATGGATTTTCGCCTGGCAGTCCGCCCCTGCCGACCGGGACGGCGCTCTGGTCGAGCGCCGTCCCGGTCGTGGGCGAGCCGCTCACGCCTGCGCCCCTGCCTCCCGCAGGTTCGCTGCATCGGGGACGGCCGAGGACTCCCGCGCTAGGCGCACACTCGCCGCGGATGGCAGCTCGGTACGCGCATCCCAGGCGTTATTGCGCGGGTCGCCTGCCGGGTACAGCGGCATGCCTTCACCGTGGCGGTAGAAAGGTGCCTCGATCGCGGGCAGAGGAGTGTTGCCCATGATCAGGTCCGCGGCCTTCTCGGCGACCATCATCACCGGCGCGTAGATATTGCCGTTGGTGACATAGGGGAAGACGGAAGCGTCGACGACGCGCAGCCCTTCAACCCCGTGCACCTTCATCGTGGCCGGGTCGACGACGGACATCCCGTCGGTACCCATCTTGGCCGTGCACGACGGGTGCAGCGCGGTCTCGGCATCCTTGGCGACCCAGTCGAGGATCTGCTCGTCGGTCTCCACCTCATGTCCGGGAGAGATCTCCCCACCGCTGAAGGCCGCGAAGGCCGGCTGCTCCAGGATGTCCCGGGCCGCGCGCACCATCTCGATCCATTCGCGACGGTCGTTCTCGGTCGACAGGTAGTTGAACTGGATCGCCGGGTGCTCGAAGGGGTCGGTCGAACGGATCTTCAAGGTTCCCCGGCAGTCGGAGTACATCGGACCGATGTGCACCTGGTAGCCGTGCTCACTGGCCGGCTTCGACCCGTCGTACCGGATCGCGATCGGCAGGAAGTGGAACATGAGGTTCGGGTAGGCGACCCCGTCATTGCTGCGGATGAAGCCGCCGGCCTCGAAGTGGTTCGATGCGCCGACACCGGTGCGACCGAAGAGCCACTGGGCGCCGATCATCGGTTTGTACTTGTGCGCCAAGTACGGGGCGATGGACACCGGCTGGGTCGCGGCATGCTGGATGTACACCTCGAGGTGGTCCTGCATGTTCGCGCCCACACCAGGCAGATCAGCGACCGGGTCGATGCCCAGTTTCGCCAGTTCGTCCGCTTGGCCGATCCCGGCGAGCTGCATCAGCTGCGGTGAGTTGAAGGCGCCACCGCACAAGATGATGTCGCCGGCCAGCGCAGTGTGCTTGAAGCGGCCTGCACGGACGTAGTCGACTCCGATGACCCGGTTGCGGTGCATCCGCAGCCCGGTGACCTGGGCAAGTGTCTCCACGACGAGGTTTTCACGCTTGCTCACCGGGTGCAGGTAGGCCCGTGCTGCGGAGAGCCGACGGCCACGATGCACATTGCGGTCGAACTTCGCGAAGCCCTCCTGCCGGTAGCCGTTGACATCGTCGGTCAGCGGGTAACCGGCCTGCTGGGCGGCCTCGAAGAAAGCACCGAACAGCGGGGTGTTGGCCGGCCCACGCTCGAGAACCAGTGGCCCCGAGCCGCCACGCCAGGAGTCTGCTCCGGCGAGGCAGTTCTCCATACGTTTGAAGTAAGGCAGGCAGTGGGCGTAGTCCCAGTCCTGCATCCCGGGGTCCTTCGACCACCGTTCGTAGTCCATCGGGTTACCCCGCTGGAAGATCATCCCGTTGATGCTGGAGGAGCCACCGAGCACCTTGCCCCGCGCATGGTAGACGCGGCGCCCGTTCATGTAGGGCTCCGGCTCCGACTCGTACTTCCAGTCGTAGAACCGGCTGCCGATCGGGAAGGGCAGTGCGGCGGGCATGTGGATGAAGGGATCCAGCTTGCTGTCGTTCCGGCCTGCCTCGAGGACGAGAACGCTGGTACCGGAGTCGCTGCTGAGGCGGTTGGCGAGGGCGGAGCCGGCGGAACCGCCGCCGACGATGATGTAGTCGTACTGGGTCATACTCATCCGTGGTGCTCTCTCTCGTCGTCCTTGGTAGTGATGGCGGCGGGGTCGGCATTGGCCGGGGTGCTCTTCGGGACCGGACTGAGCGGAATCGGCAGGTCTGCGAGATTGGCCACGACCGGGATGTCGACCAAGCTGGTGACGACCGGGATGTCGACCCGGCTGGTGGTGGTGGCCGAGTCGACGAGGATCGATCGGCCGGACTTCCCGGCGAAGGCTTCGGTCACCGACGGGGTGGCTGTCACCTTGTCCTTCTCCGGTTCAGGAGCTGACTCCGGTGACTCGCTCGTGACATCTGCGTCTGCGGCAGGCTCCTCGGCGGGTTTTTCGGCCGACTCCTCGGCCAGATCCTCAGCCGACTCCTCGGCCGATGCCTCGGCAGGAGGTACTTCAGGTCCGGGTTCAGGGGTTTTCGACGGTTCCGTCGTTTCTGCCCTGTCGACGTCGACGTCGGCGGCGGGCACATCGGCCTTCCCGACTTCCTCAACGGCGGGCTCACCTGCCGGATCGGACGATTCCGGCTGCTCGGCCGGTTTCTCCGGCTCGGAGGACGGCTCGGTCACCGGAGGTACCGCCACCGGCAGCGGCTGCGAAAGCAAGGCGTCCGACAGCGGGGGCACGGCCAGGGGCTCGATGATGGGCATGGGACCGGACAGCGGTCCGAGCTCGGGTTCAGGAGCCCGTTTCGGTGCCGGTTCGGCGTCCAGGGTCGGCGCGGTCACCGCTATCGCGGTCGAATCGTCCTTCTCCGCGGTCTCCGGCTGCCCCGTTTCCTTCTTCTCCGGCTCCGTCGTCTCCTTGGCCACCGGCTGGGGGTTCTCGAACCATCCGGCCGGAGCAGGGTCGATGTTGTGCCAGATGTGCTTCGTCTCGCGGTATTCCTCAAGCCCGGCGAGGCCGAGTTCACGGCCGATCCCCGACTGTTTCATCCCACCCCACTCGGCCTGCGGGACGTAGGGGTGGTAGTCGTTGATCCATACGGTGCCATGGCGCAGACGGCGGGCGACCCGCTCGGCGCGGCCGGCGTTCTCGCTCCAGACTGCTCCGGCGAGACCGTAGATGGTGTCATTGGCCAGGGCGATGGCGGCGTCCTCGGCTTCACGGCCGGTGGCACCGCTGAAGGTCTCCACGGTGAGTACCGGGCCGAAGGACTCCTCCTGGACGCAGCGCATCCGGGTGTCGCACCCGTCGAGGATGGTCGGCAGGTAGTAGAAGCCGTCCTCGTAGCGGGGGCTCTCCGGGCGTTTTCCACCGACGCGCAGGACAGCGCCTTCGGCCAATGCGGCCTCGACATAGCGTTCGACCTTCTCGCGGTGGGCTGCGCTGATGAGCGGGCCGGTCTCCGCGGCCGATTCGAAGGGTCCGCCCAGCCGGATGGCCTCGGCACGCCGGACGAGTTCGTCGACGACCTGGTCGTGGATCGATTCCTCGACGATGAGTCGTGCCCCGGCGGAGCAGACCTGGCCGGAATCGAGGAAGACGGCGGTGAGCGCATTGTCGATGGCGGCCGGCAGGTCGGCGTCGGCGAAGATGACATTCGGGTTCTTGCCGCCGAGTTCGAGGGCGACCCGTTTCACGGTGCCTGCGGCGGCGGCCATGATGGTCTTCCCCGTGGCCAGGCCCCCGGTGAAGGAGACCAGGTCCACATCGGGTGATTCGACGAGTGCTGCACCGACCGTGGCACCCGGGCCGAGAACGAGGTTGGCGACACCGGCGGGAAGCCCCAGGTCGTCGAGCGTCCGCATCAACCAGATCGCGCTGGAGGGGGTCAGCTCACTGGGCTTGAGGACGAAGGTGTTGCCTGCGGCGAGCGCGGGTGCGACTTTCCAGGCGGTTTGCAGCAGGGGGTAGTTCCAGGGGGTGATCAGGGCGCAGACGCCGACGGGTTCGTGGACGATGCGGCTGCTGACGTTGGGGTTGCCGGTGTCGACGACTCGTCCGCCGTCGGCTTGGGCGAGCGCGGCGAAGTGGCGGAAGACGGAGATGATGTCGTCCATGTCGAGTTGTGACTCGACGAAGCGTTTCCCGGTGTCGAGGGATTCGAGTTCGGCGACGTGGTCGCGGTCGTGTTCGAGTTGGTCGGCCACGGCGTGGAGGAGGCGCCCACGGTCGGTGGAGGTGACGGCGGACCATTCATCGTTGTCGAAGGCGCGGCGGGCGGCGGCTACGGCGAGTGCCGCGTCTTGAGCGTCGCCTTCGGCGACCTCGGCCACTTGGCGTCCGTCGGCTGGGCAGTGGATGGTTCGGGTGTCGCCGGACGCGGCTTCCACCCACTGCCCATTGATGAAGTGTTCTGTCATGTGGGCTCTTTCGTTGAACTATCAGGGTTTTGTTCTAAAACCTAGCGAGGCTGCTGGTCGGGCGTGTCGAGATGACCTCGATGGGTTCCGGTGCTGGATATGCCCGGATTTCATGCCTGAGCCATGGGATGGCCAGGCCTTTTCAGGAGGTGGCGGCGGAGGATGTCGTCGCCATATACGTCGATCTTTATGTGAGATATATCTCTCTAGATCAAGGTCTCACATAGACACAGGTCGCCTGGTCCACCGTACGCCGGTGCCGAGAGCGACTCACGCTCGGGGAGCGTTGAAGAACCCCCCGGAACGACCTGCCACCCGATAATCTCGAGCTTACGTATTTCACCGTATTGAAGGCGGCGTCATGGACAACGAGCAGTCGACCCTGAACGGTCCACCCCTTGCGGGTTTCGCTCTTCGTCTGCCTCGGCATCGTGCCCATCCTCGGGCTCGACACATGTGGCGGACGCGCGCAGCCCTGTCCTGGCTGTTCCTGGTCGTCCCGTTGGCGGGTGCTGTCTGGCTGTTCGAGAACTTCCGCGGGTGGACGGTCTATGCCCTGATCGTCGCATCGGTCTGCGCGGTGGCCCATGTCGTGGTCATGCCGGAGTGGCGGTATCGGGTGCACCGGTGGGAAACCGATGACATCGCTGTCTACACGCGGGCCGGTTGGCTGACGCAGACCTCCCGGATAGCGCCGATCACCCGTATTCAGACGGTCGACAGCAAGTACGGGGTCATCCATCGTCTGTTCGGTCTGGGCAGTTTCACGGTGACCACGGCGAGCGCGAGCGGGTCGTTGGAGATCGACGGCCTGGAACGGCAGGTCGTGGAGGAGCTGGTCAGCCGGTTGACCTTGGTGACCTCGCAGGATCCGGGTGATGCGACATGAGTGAGGAGAGGTCCGAGGAGCCTGTGGGCGGGGTGCTTGAGAGCGAGCTTCCTCCGGCGGTGGGGGACACTCCGTGGAAGCGGCCGGCTTTGCGTCGGTTGGTGATCCTGCCGATCACGAATGTGACGGACTGGCTATTCCCTCTGCTGCCGTTGGTGATCTTCGCCTGGACCAGTGGCGGGGTGATGCTGTGGTTGTTGTTGGCGGCGCCATTCGTGCTGCTGGCTAGGGGTGCAGCGTCGATCTTCTTCACCCGTTATCGCATTCATGCGGGTCAGTTCTTGGTGAAGAGGGGGGTGTTGAACAAAGAGGTCGCCACGATCCCGTTGGAGAGGATCCGCACGGTCGACGTGGAGGCGTCGCTGCCGAGTCAGCTGCTGGGGATCGCGGATCTGTCGGTCAGGACGGGCGGTGCGACGGCGACGGAGCTGAAGGGGGTGGTTGCGGCGCATGCCCGCGAGCTGCGGATGACCTTGCTGTCCAGTCGGCTCGCTGCGGCCGGCATGTCGGGTTCACAGGCCGGGGGAAGGCGTGCACCGCACGATGCGCAGAGCGGCGGGGCCACGGCCGCTGGCGTATTCCCTGCCCCGGACGAACCGGAGCGGACGTTGCTGTGTCGGCTGGACCCGACGTGGGTGTTGTTGGCGCCGTTCAGCCTGAGCGGGTTCGGCGCGCTCGCCGCAGCATATTACTTCGGGTCGAAGTTGATGGAGGAGAAGCGGCTCGCAGAGCTGTTGTCGCCGTGGTTGGAGTCGGCCCGGGAAGGCACCTTACGGATCGACCCGGTGGCGCTCTGGGTGGGTGGCGGGTTACTTCTGCTGGTCCTGGCAGTCGTGTTGTCGATGGTTCTGTACGTCTTCGCGCATTGGAACTATCAGTTGACGCGGGACGGTGACGGCGGCCTGCATGTGACTCGGGGGTTGACGACCTCACGGGCGACGGTCATCGAGGAGTCACGGATGCGGGGGGTGGTCCTGGAGCGTCCGTTGTTCTTGTCGATCGCCCGCGGCGGGCAGGCCAAGGCACTGGTCACCGGTGGCATGACCTCCGGTCAGGAGGTCGCGGACGCCGTATCGGGCGCAGTGATGCTGGTTCCGCCGGCGCCCTTGTCGGTGTCGCGCAGGGTCCTCGCCGAGGTCCTGGACGATCCTCGGCCGTTGGAGGTCACTGCGGTGGGTCACGGCCCGGCGGCACGGCGGCGGCGATGGTTCAGGGCGTTGTCGCTGCCGGTCGTTGTGGCTCCGGTCCTGGCCGTGGGCTGTTGGCGGTGGGGGTGGCCGGTGTGGCTGTTCGCGATCGTGGGCGCGCTGGTGGTCGTCCAGTCCTGGCTGGCCTGGTTGCGGAACCGTCGTCTCGGCCATGCGCTCGTGCCGGGGTATCTGGTGTCGGACCAGGGGACAGCACCTTTCTCCCGGTCGGTGGTGAGGGTTCGGTCGATCATCGGTTGGCAGGTCACGGAGACCTGGTTCCAGCGTCGCCGGGGCCTGGTCACCTTGTCCGCGCTGGTGGCCTCCGGGCTGGGGGCCGTGCAGGTGATCGATGTACCCAAGGAGGAGGCTGTACGCCTCATCCGGGAAGCGACCCCGGGAATGGCCGATGCCTATCTGGTGATGGCCGAAGAGTCTTCACCGGCCCTTTCCAGCTGACTCCTCTCGTTGACCGCTGCCGGACATGACGAAGCCCCGGCCGCAGCCGGGGCTCGAACACGTGATCAGCAGATCGGAGGATCAGTAGGCACGACCTTCGTCCAAACCGAGCTGATCGACCCACAGGTCGCGCAGCTCCTCGAGGTCGCCGGACAGCATGTCCCCACAGTCCTCCGGGGGGATCTCGTCATGAACGGCGAAGTCGAAGGACTCCGCGCCATGAGTATCCCAGTCGGCCTGCATCGCCTGATTGGGATGCAGGTTGTTCGACAACTGCACTCGGTGGCTGTCGAGCGCCCCCACCAGATGGTCGGTGCACCCGACGTACGCCTTCCCCGTGCGGCGGCAGCTGATGCTGTAAACGCCGGCTCTGGGGTTGAAGCCCTCGAACGCGTGTTCATTCATATGCCCCGGCATGATCCCCTCCTCGTACAGCGTCCGTCGTTCAGACGCAGCCGGCAGAACCTTCTCAACGCTAAACCGCTCGCTCTCAAGCCTGTCGGCCACCCCCCGCAAGCGCGGCGGACGGGTGGTGTACGCCGTCGGACGGCACAGGCCACAGGTCGTCGACCGAGAGTCGTTCCAGCGGTCGAGCCGCCAGCCTGCCACGGCAGACGTCTCGGAAAGAGAGCGCCGGACACCCTGCTGGTGGTCGGCGTGTCGCTGCCGTGGCACCGGCTTGTTCTCAGCTGGACAAAAAGGAGGAAGCCCTGCGACCAGTACTGATCGGAGAAAGAACCCATAGGGGAGGTTCCATCGGTCCCGACCTGGAGAAGGTCACCGAGGGTCAACGAACCCCGAAGGGTTCCTCGTCGAAGACGACCTTCTCGAAAGGCACATAGTCGATGTCGAATCCGAAACTACGCGGACCGAACAGCTCGACCCCCGCCGGGGTCTTCCACGGCTCGGGCGCCGGAAGCGCGAAGACCACGTACTCCCGGTCCGGGGCATAGTTCGGGTTCGTCACCGGTTGGCCGTCGGCCTCCACCACGCACAACAGGTCGGGCACGGTGACATCGACGATGCCGTCCCGGGAAGAAACCAGGTACTCGTTCTTGAACCACATCTGGTACCGCGAACCGGAGTAGGAGCCGACCCCGCCGAACTCCACGTGTCCCACGGTGAACCCGCCCTGGTTCTGCCAGACCAGGTCGATCACCCGTCCGCGGAAACGCACCGCGCCCCCGCCCACGGCGGCGAGCGCTTCTGCGACATCCGCGCCCGAGGCCCGGGCCATCCGCAGAGCCTCCCCCATCGCGAGCGCTTTGGAGATCGCTCCAGGGATGACGACGTCACGCAGGTCGGCTCCGCGGATCGGGTGAGAAGCCACGCCGATCTCGTCGCCGCTGGCCACGGCCATCGCCCGGACGAGGGCTTCGGCCCGGGTGTCTCCGCCGACCTTGCTGAGCAGGGCGACATCGCCTTGGGCTGTGGCCACGGCCAGGGGCGCGATGGGTACGCCGTACATGGAGAAGGTCGAGTGTTGAAGTTCGGGCACCGATCGGCCGGCCGGGTCGGCGTCGACCAGGACGATGCCGAGTTCGACGGCGACGTGGACGGCGTCGGCGGTGTTCTCCGCTCCGAGTTCGGTGGAGATCACCCCGTGGAAATGCAGCCCGAGGTAGTCCTCCAAGGCGATGAACGAGGCCAAGGCGCTGGTATCACCGGTGGGGGTGGTGGATTTCCCGCCGGTAGCCGCACCGGCGGCGTAGGGGCAGGCGATCCATTCGTCGTCGGGTAGCTCTTGCAGTGAGGCCAGCCGGAGGGGGCGTCCGCTCTCGAGGTGGGGGCGGACGGTCTCCAGTCCTCCGGCGAGGGAGCCGCCGCCGCCGGTGCCCAGGACGCAGGCTCCGGTGATGAGGTCGGTGATCTCGACGGGGCCCAGTTCTCGGACCGGTTCGCGGCGTGGCATGGGGCCGGTCTGTCCACCTCGCCGGTGTCGTCCCCCGCCGTCGGCTGTGGTGTCGGGGGCGGGCGGGGCTGGCCAGATCCGTCCCAGGGCGAGGTCGGTCGCGGCGGCGGCGACCATGCCGAAGAGGATCGGTACGCCGAAGGTGACGAAGTGTCCGATGGCGACGCCTACGGCCCAGGCGATCATGCCGGGGATGCGGAATCCGGGGACGGCGCGCCATTGCTGGGGTGATCCACGGCCGCGCAGCCAGTAGTCGGCGATCATGACTCCGCACAGCGGGGTGACGACGACGCCGAAGGTCTCCATGATGACGAGGAAAAGCCCGAGGACGTCGAAGCAGGCTGCGATGATACCGATGATGCCGCAGCCGATGGTGGCGGCGGCGCGGAAGCTGTCGGGCAGGCCGAAGAGTTTGACGGCGTTGATCCCGGCGGAGTAGGCGTTCCCGGCGTTCGCGGCCCAGGTCGACATGACGACGGCGACGACGCCGAGGACGGGGATGCCGAGTTTGACGAAGATCCCGGCGAGATCGGGGGTCTTGGCGATGACGCCGAGCGCGGCCCCGGCGCACAGGGCCATGACCCCGGCCGGGAGGATGCCCACCGTCGTTGCGAGGGCGACGTGTCGGCGGGAGCGCTGATAGCGGTTCGTGTCGGCGGCGGTGACCGCGCCGACGGCGTAACTACCGACGACCACGGCGACGGCGGAGGCCAAGGTGCGCCCGCCGGTGGGGGTGTAGTTGAGCAGGGGGCCGAATCCGTGGGAGGACAGCGCAAGATACGTGCTGTAGGCGCAGACCCCGATCATCAGGGGGACGCCGACCATGTTCAGGTACTTCAGGCCTTGGAAGCCCAGTACTGCGGTCGACAGCATGACCAGGCCCCAGCCGATGACTGCGGCCGTCGTCGGCACGGGGATGCCGAGATGGTTGGTCAGCAGTGCGGCGAAGGTGACCCCGCAGATGTGGGCGTTGATCGCGAACCAGCCGACGGTGGACGCGGCGAGGATCGTCGAGACGATCCATCGGCTGCCTTGTTCTCCGAAGGCTGAGGTGGCGACTTCCACGGAGGGGACTCCCAGGTCCCGTCCTTGGATCCCTTGGGGGATGGCCAGGGCGACGATGACGGCGTAGCCGATGACACCGGCGAGCACCACGTAGGTGAGTGGTAGGCCGAGTGCCAGCTGTGCGCCGGTGATGAGGCCTGACACCGACACCAGGTAGCCGGCTTGGATTGCGGCTACGGAGGACCAGTGTTGTCGCTGTTCAGGGGGAACACGCGCCAACGCGATCGATTCGACAGCCTTCGACTTGGACATCTGACCACCTCGCATTCGGCGCAGTCTAGGGCGAGGTTCGTTGTGGGAGGAAGAATTTCGCTCCTGGTGGAGGTCCGGCGAAGGCCCGGGCGGGCCGCTCAACCCGGGTCACCGATGTGCTCCAAAGCCTGCTCGACGAGCTGCCAGAACCGGTCCCGGTCCAGCTCCAGGGCCACCTGTGTCGGACATCCCGGTGGCGCCGGCGCACGTAGGTCGACCACCGTCATCCCGAGGGTGTGGGTACCGGTGGTCTCGACGACGACGGGTGCCGGGACGGCTCGCACGACGTCGGGGGCGATGACGTGGGCGACGGCGCACGGGTCGTGCACGGGCGGGTGCTCGAAGCCGAAGACGTCCCGGTAGGTGCGGCCGAAGAAGTCGAGGAGTTCCCCGGTGAATCGGGCCGGGCCGGTGTCGAGGGCGGTGATCCGGGCGTGGACGTCGGGGGTCGCCAAAGCCTGGTGGGTGACGTCGAGACCGACCATGACGACTGGCCATCCAGCGGTGAAGACGATCGCAGCGGCTTCGGGGTCGACGACGATGTTGTACTCGGCGACGGGGCTCCAGTTGCCGATGTGGACGCCGCCTCCCATGAGGACGACCTTCTTCACCCGCGGGACGATGCGAGGTTCTTTGCGGGCGGCCAGGGCGATATTGGTGAGGGCGCCGGTGGGCACCAGGGTCACGGCGCCCGGGTCATGCGCCATGACCAGGTCGATGATCAGGTCGGCGGCGTGACGTTCGTCGAGGACGATCTCGGGTTCGGGTAGTACGGGACCGTCCAGTCCGGTGTCGCCGTGGATGGTCGGTGCATGTTCGACCTCTCGCATCAGCGGCCGTTCGGCCCCGGCGGCGAAGGGGACACCGGTGATCCCGGCGACGCGGGCGACGGCGAGGGCGTTGCGGGTGACCTTCGCCAGGCTCTGGTTGCCGGCGACGGTGGTGACGGCGAGGAGGTCTATCGCGGGGTGGCCGTGGGCCAGCAGGAGCGCGATGGCGTCGTCGTGGCCGGGGTCGCAGTCGAGGATGATCTTCTCCGGCATGTCCTGGCTCCCTCGTCGGCTCGGGCCCTCATCGTGGGCCACCGGATCGGGACGGGTCAACCGCTTGACAGTTTTGTCTGATGTGGTGGGCTAACCTGAAAAGGTGCCTCATTCCCGCCGCGTCAGTGCCGCGATGGTGGCGGAGCGTGCCGGGACGAGCGTGTCGACCGTCTCCTTGGTGGTGAACGGCAAAGCGGCAGGCCGGGTGTCGGCGGAGAAGGCGCAGCAGGTCTGGGACGCCGTGGACGAGCTGGGCTATGTGGTCGATCATGCGGCGAGTTCGCTGGCCAGCGGGCGCAGCGACCTGATCGTCCTGATCGCTCCCGATCTGTGGAATCCGTTCTTCGGTCAGGTGATTTCCGGGATCCGAAGCGTGCTGGTGGGCCGCTACCGACTGTTGTTGGCCGTGCCGGAGCGTCAGGGATTGCCCTCGGCGGAGGATCTGCGAAGGGTGGCGGCGATCCGCCCGGCGGGGCTGCTCACCTATGCGCCTGAACGTGGCCTGGTGGATGTCTTGGGTCAGTTCTCGCATCCGGTGGTGCTGATGGATGCGCCCGGGGTGCGGTCCTCCGACGTCGGGGTGACCGGCGACCCGGTGGACGTGGTGAATTTCGATCTGTCTCCCGGGGTCGATCAGTTGGTCGACCATCTGTGGTCGGCAGGTCACCGGACGGTCGCCTATCTGGACTCCTTCACGGGTTCGGCGACATTCACCTTGCGGCAGGAGTTGTTCCGACGGTCGTGTCTGCGCCGGAAGATACGCGTCCTGGACGAGGTCTTCCACGTCGACATGGAGATGGAGTCGTCGGTGGCGGCGGTTCGGCAGGCGCTGCCGCGGTGGTCGGAGGCGGGGGCGTCGGCGGTGGTGGTCGCCAATGACACGATCGCCTACGGCGTGTTGGCTGCCGCGGCCGAGGCCGGGGTGCGGGTGCCGGAGGACCTGGCGGTGGCCGGGTTCGACGATCTTCCGACGTCGATGGTCTGCGCTCCTGCCCTGACGAGTGTGAGTCTGCCCGGGCACGGCCTGGGCGAGGCGGCGGCGAGACGGTTGCTGGAGCGGGTCGAGGGACGTCCGTCCGGGCAGGTTCCGGTATTGCCTGCGGATCTGGTCGTCCGAGCCAGCAGCGGCAGCTGAGCCGACCGACAGACGGGGGGGAATCACCCGCCGGAGGCGTTGCCCCTGGGTTTCCGATATGCGGAGATGCTGCACAGCCCGTACCTAGGATGCTTCCATGACCTTGCAGTTCCGTGAGACCAGCAATCCTGCCGAATTTCTTTCTGTCTTAGATGATTTCCTCTCCAAGGAGGGGTTGCTGTGTTCGATGCTCGTGACAACAGCACACCGGTCACTCGCCTCGGACCCTCCCCAGCCCTGGCACTTGTGGTGGTGGGTCTGCGAGGACGGCGTCCCAGTGGGTGCGGCGATACTGGCCCACCCCGGTAGGCCTTATCTGGCTCTGCGCCGCGCCGATGTTGCGGAGGCCTTCGCCCGTCGATTGTCCGACCACTGTGCGGAGCATGATCATCCGTTGCAGGGCGTGCACGGACTTGCCATTGCCACGCAGGCCTTCGCCCGAGTCTGGATCGAGCGTCATGGCGGTACGGCTAGTGAGGGACGTCAGGATTTTTGCTACGAGCTTGCTGGTCCAGTGGCCGCGACCGACGATGTGGCCGGTCGAGCGCGGCGCGCGACGCTTGAGGACCTTCCCTGGTTGAACGAGTGGGGGCAGGATTTTCTTCGCGACATCGGTGACCACGGTGTCCCGGCGAACACCATGGGCGGCATGGTCAGCACCGGGCGGGTGCTGCTCTGGGAGTCCGGGGGCGTCCCGGTGGCCATGGCTTTCGCCACTCCGGAGTTCAAGGGGCGCTCACGGATCGGTTGGGTGTACACCCCTGAGGTCCATCGTGGGCACGGATACGGGCGGGCCGTCACCGCTGCGGTTGCCCGGATGATCCATGAGGAAGGCGGTCGGGCGCACCTGTTCGCCGATGTCACCAATCCGACGCCCAATCGTATCTACCGGGAACTCGGTTTCGTCGCGACGCACGGAAAGCAGTCCGTTCTCTTGGAATTCATCCAGTTGGGTTGAGCCGACCGGACGTCCGACTTCTGGTCGAAAAAGTTGTCCGGGAGTTCTCCAGTACGACCGTCCGAGGCCGAAAAGAACCTGCGGTATATCGCACACTTCCGAACCGGACACCCCGCGGGATGTGAAAAGACTTACAGCGCAAAGAAACTCCCAGAATTACCCGGTGGCATCCAGGGACACTGGCTATGGTCACCTTGTCGGACGAGCGTCCAGTACGCCCGACCGATCGTGCGCCGGCCAGGGGGCAGGCACACGGAAGGACCAGGACGGTGAAGCTCACCGGCCAGGTCTGATGCCACGGAAGGAGAGGTCTGATGACCCTTGTCGAGTTGATGTCGGCCCCTGCGGTACCCCTGGGGCCCGCCACGCCCGCCCAACGCCTCACCGAACTCGCGATCAGCGGCGGACTCGCCGTCCGACTCCGCGTCGCCGACCACCCGAACACCGACCAGGAGACCCTCGACCTCCTGGCCCGCGACCCCGACAGCGCGGTGCGCGACATCGCCCTGCGCAGGCTCGCCCTCACCTGACCCGGCCATCCCCCGACCCTCAGGCAGGTCGACTCACGGCCAGAGTCCAGCGCCGCATCAGGCTGCCTTAAGCAGCTCACGATGTACTTCTTCCAGGGAAGCCCGCCACCTCGCAGTGCCTCCGAGAATGGCGAACCCTCGGCTTCCCGCACGCTCTCGCCCCTCGCAGATCCTCCCCCGACTCCTGCGTGGGGCGAGTTCTTTTTCCTGAAATACATACGGGCTCAACGTTTCTGCCGCATCTCCAGGTGGCATACAGCGGTCTCATTACACTGAAAAAGGTCGGACGGCCGTCCTTGACGACCGCCCGACCGTCATGTCCGACCGGTCCTCCCGGCCGTGGAATGCCACGAGCCGTGAGACCCTTCCGAAACGAGCCCGACCTTGTCGACCCGACCCCACAAGTCGACCTCAGCACGCCCGTGATCACTGTTCTGCTGCTTTCGCTCGCCTCAGCGGCCTCGGCGGCCTGCTCCACCGTGGCCAAACACGCCAGCGCCCAGCGCCCCACCCCGGAGAGCCGTTTCGCCCAGGCGCTGCCACCCCTCCTGGCGACGATGATCGCCAGCCCGCTCTGGCTTCTCGGCCTGGTCTTCGACGTGGGCGGCATCATCCTCCAAGTACTGGCCTTGCGCTACGGCGACATCTCCGTGGTCCAGCCGGTGCTGACCGCCTCCCTGCTGATCGCCTTGATCCTGAGCCGGTGGGTCTCCCGCATCCGCATCCGTAAGACCGAGATCGCATGGGGCCTCTGCTTGATCGCCGGGCTGGTGATCTTCCTGGCCTCCTCGGGGTCCTTCGGCTCCCACGGCGGAGAAGGCATCGGACGGACAGCGCCCGGCGTCACCCTCGGCGTGATCTCCCTGGTCGGTTGCGCCTTCTGCGCGGAGGTGGCTCGTCGTTCCACCGGGCGGCATCGCGCGCGGGCCCTGGCGGTCATCGTGGCGGTGCTGTACGTGGCGATGGCCGGGTTCATCAAGTCCAGCAGCCGCATCTTCGACGTGGAGGGACCCCTGTCGATGCTGCTCTCCTGGCAGCTGTGGGGCCTGGTCATCTGCGCGGCGACCGCCATGATCTGTCAACAGGTCGCCTACAGCGCCGCGCCTCTGGCCCAGAGCCAACCCGTCGTCGCTGCGCTCGACCCACTCTTCGCCGTCCTGCTGGGCGTCGTGGTCTACGGAGAGATGCTGCGTTACGGCCCGATGGACCTGATCGCTGAAGCCATCGGCCTCTCTCTGCTGCTGTCCGGGGTGGTAGGCATCAGCCGCATCTCTGCCGATCAAGAGGACCCTCGACCGGAAACGGTGACGCTCGCGCCGAGATGACCGGTTCACGCAGATCACGGGGATAGCCTGAGATCGAAAGGTCAGGTCAGATCCCTACCTGACCGATGTCTGCGGCTGCGGGCATTCCGCGACGGAGGTCGACCGGTGACGTACTCCGAGTTCAGCGAGCACCAGCATGAGAACAAAGCGGCCTGCCTCAAAGCTGCTTTCTGGCTGTACCTGGTGGCCGCGGTGATGTTGGCCTACATCGGGGCGCAGTCGCACCGGACGGGCAAGCCCTACCCCGGCATCGTCTACCTACCGATGGTCTCCTACTCCCTCGTCACGATCCAGTTGATCGTTCGGGCCCGTAGAGGCCAGATGTGGCCGCTGTCGGAACCCCCGGATCACGCCCCGATCTATCTCTGGGGAGTGGCACCGGCCTTCGGCCTGATCTGGCTGCTGACGACGGTCCCGAATCCACCTTCCTGGATCGCCCTACTGGCGGCGGTGCTGTCCATCGGGCCCATTCAGTGCCTCTTCATCGACATCGGGCTCCCCGGCTGGCGCTGGCAACGCAAGCGCCCCGGGAAACAGGACGGCTGAGCCCGCACGCCAACGCAGGCCCCGACCCACGGCGGACCCTCAGGACTCAGACCACGGCGGACAAGACCGCCGAAGCCACCTCCTGCGGATGCTTCTCCGGCAGCCAATGATCGGCATCGAGCTCCACGAAACGGTACGGAGCATCCACGTACTGTCCTGTCCGATGGGCGGCAGCTCGTCCCAGGTAGGCGTCCCGCCGCCCCCAGACGTACGTCGTCGGCACCCGCACCGGCCCCAGCACCGGGGCCACATCCGGCGCCGGACGAGCCCACCTTCCCCGGTACCAGGCCAGACCGCCCCGCCACCCCTCCTCGGTGAGCAGACGAGAACGGTAAGCCTCCTCCTGCGCTGCCGGAAGACCGAAGCCGGACAACCCCCGACGGCGCACCCGCGCCGCCAGCAGACGCTCCGGCAACACCGGCACCTGCACCGCCGCCATGTACCAACTCTTCAACGCCTGGGTGGAATGCCGCATCGCCCACGCCAACGCCGCCGGATGCGGAGTGGACAGCACGGTCAACCGCGACACCCTCCCCGGGTGACGGGTCGCCAGCTCCCAGGCCAGCGCCCCACCCCAGTCATGCCCGACGACGTGCGCCCGATCCACACCCGCCTGGTCCAGGAGCGCCAGGACGTCCTCGGCCAGTACCTCCAAGCGGTACGCCGAACGTCCCTGCGGCCGCGCCCCCGGCGAATAACCTCGCAGATCAGGAGCCAACACACGGAAGCCCCCGTCGACCAGCAACGGAGTCACGCCTGTCCAGGCCCGCGAATCCTGCGGAAAACCATGCAGGAGCACTGCCGTCCTGGCCGCCCCCTGCATGCCCTGCGTACCCAGCATGCCGTCCACATCACCGGCGCTGTCCCTGACGTCGAAGACCAAACCGTCCCTTGTGAACTGCCTCATAGGGATACTCAACCAAGTTCCAGCAGGCAGTGGACAGGGAACCCCTGAAAAGTCGGGGCCACCCGGTCCTCCACCCGGATGGCCCCGACCCCGTCGAGTCCAGACACGCCACGCCAGCGACCTGTCTGCACAGGAACTGTCGACGGGTCCGGTGATCGACAGTTCCACCCCGACAGGCCTCAGTGCCTGGCGATCCCTGCCCAGGTCAGCCTCCGCCAAAGCTCTTCCATCGGCCCCTGCGAACGCCAAGCCAGCCAAGCTGTGCTCCATGCCCACTGCACCACGAGGGTGGCGGCGCACGCCCACATCGTGGCGTACCAGACGTCTGAGCCGCTGTCCGCAAGCCCCAAGGGGCCGAGCAGGTTGACGAAGGCCAAGATCGACAAGGTCGCCGTGAGGTAGTTCGTGAGCGCCATCCGCCCCAGCGGCGCGAAGACCGCGGTCAACACGCGCCGCACCCCCGGAATGCCCATCGCTGCGATCACCACAGCCGCGTAACACACCGCCATCAAGGCTCCAGCGACATGGGACTCCTTCGTGTAGCCGACATTGGCGGCGTTGAGCAACTGCCAACGCGCCATCGTCACCGCGAACGGCAGGGTCACGAAGAGCACCACCCAGCCGATCCAGGGGCGACGGTCCAACACCTGCGGGATCCCGTACAGGGTCATGGTGAAACCGAGTAGGAAGAAGCCAGGAATAGCGGCAATACCACCGTAATAAGCACCTGCCGGCACCAGCACCGATGCACCGGCCAGGACCAGCCAGCGCGGCAGCCAGGTGCTGGGAACCAAAAGGGTCAACGCTGCGATCGAGTAGAAGAGCAGCGCCTCACCCGGTTGCAAGAACTGGTGGCCCAGCCCCAGCACGCCCAGGACGACGATGCGCTGAAGAAGAGCCCGGCGAGGCTGGGCCGACCGATTCCGGGCGCTCAACCACATCAGGCCGAAGCCCAGCCCGAACAGCCAGCAGAAGATGGGGAAGAACCGTTCCTGCACCCACAGGGCGAGGAACTCCTTCAACGGTTCGGGCATGGACCCGACGTCGTCATTGGAGGTCCACATCAGTATCCGGCAGTTCACGAAGATGATCCCGCACAGTGCCACCCCTCGCAGCACGTCCATCCACCCCATGCGTGAGGTGTGCGCTGAGCGTTCGGCCAAAGCCCGACCGGCACCGGTACCCGGCATGTCCTCCGACGTGGATGTCACTTCCCCAGGCAGTTCGCCCCCCGAAACCGGACCGGCGGCATCCCGGCCGGACATACGCATCGCTGTCATGTCCTCAAGCGTCGTCGGAAGCGCCGCTACGGCGCTCCGGCCGAAGGAACGATCTTCCTCAGGGCGCATCAGCCGAACAGCCGATCCCCCGGCGTGTGGGACAGCTCGCCTCGTCCGCCGAGTTCAGACCACCGATCCCGACTCCCACATGCGGGCCGCGATCTCCACCCGGTTCCGCACGCCCAGCTTCGTCTGGATGCTCCCCAGGTGGGTCTTCACCGTGCTCAACGAGATGACCAGTTCCTCCTGGATCTCCGCATTGGTCGCCCCGCGGGCCACCAGGCGGGCCACCTCGCGTTCCCGGTCGCTGAGCGAAGCCACCGACTGCACCACGTCCGGCGGAGCCTGCACCGCGGCTCCCCGTGTCCGCTCCAAAAGCGGCACCAGCAGCTTCGGCGAGATCAGAGCCTCCCCCGATGCGGCCGACCGCACCGCCGCGACCAACAACTCCGGCCCGGCATCCTTCAGCAGAAATCCCTGCGCACCGTACGACAAGGCCCGGTCCACGTACTCGGTGTCCTCGAAGGTGGTCACCATCACCACTGCTGTCTGCTCCGACACCAGTCGGCACACCTCCAGGCCGTCCAGGCGCGGCATCCGGATGTCCAGCAGAGCGACCTCCGGCCGGTACCGGCGGATCGCCTCCACCGCTTCCACCCCGTCAGCGCACTGCGCGACGACGTCGACGCCCTCAGCCCGGTCGAGGATCAAACCGAAACCGATACGTACCATCTCCTGGTCGTCGGCCAGCACCACACGGATCGTCACATCACACCCCGTTATTCCTGCCCTGGCCGGACAGCCTCAGCCACCACCCCGGGCCTGCACCGTCGGGCCCCGCCCCCGAGGACGGCCCCGCACCACCTGTCGACATCGGCCCGCCGGCCGACCCTGTCTCGCCCAGCGGCAACTGAGCGACGACAACCCACCCTCCACTCTCGTCCGGTCCTGCCTCGAAGCGGCCGCCCAACACCCGGCAGCGTTCGGCCAAAGCCAACAGGCCGCTCCCATTCCCTTCCCCGGCACCAGCCGGTCGCACCCCGTCCTGTTCATCATCGTCCTGGGGCGGCGTGCCCCCCGAGTCGGCGACCCGGACCCACAGCTGGTCGCCGACGTCGGCGTCGACCCCGGTTTCCTCGCCCGCGATCCGGCAGACCTCCACGGCCACCCAATGCGCATCCGCTGCATGTCGACGCACATTCGTCAAGGACTCCACCACCACCCGGTGGGCGGTCAGCAGCACCGGGGCCGGGCAGCCGATCACCGACCCGTCATCCACCCGATCATCCACCCGTGCCTGCGTCGTCGCTGCGAAAGCCGCCACCGACTCATGGAACTCAGCCGCTCCCTGGGTGCTTGGTCGCAGCGCCGGAGCACCAGGTTCACGCAAGGCCGACACCATCGCCCGGATCTCGGTCAACGCCCGCGCCCCAGCAGCTTCGATCGCCCCGAACATCCGCGCATCCTGCTCGGAAGCTCCCGCGGCTGCCGCCTGGGCCAGGACCACGATGCCGGTGATCTCGTGGGCGACCACATCGTGCAATTCGCCGGCCATCTCCTGGCGCATCCGTGCCAAGGCCGACTGGCGGGCGACCTCCACCCGTAGGGTCGTGCTCCGCGCCTGCAACCCGATCGCGGTGGCAACGACCGATGACAGCGCCACCATCACCATCGCCAGCAGGACCTCGCTGTTTCCCCAGAACCCGACCGCGACCGTGACGACCGACAATGCCCCGGACCCGTACGCGACCGCCACCTGCCCCTTGGGCGCTTTCGGACCGTCGGTCCGGGCACACAACATCCCGGTCAAGATCACCGTCACCCAGTCGATGGTCGGCAGCCACCGGACGAGTTCTTCTTGGAACGCAGCAAAGACCACAGCCGTCGCCAGACCCGCCAAGGTCAACACGACCTCGCGGTCGGTCGGACGCATCGTGGGCCGGTCGTAGAGCTTCCGGACGAGCAATGCTCCGGCGATCCCTCCGGCCAGGTCCAGCAGGATCAGCGAAACCTGAGAGTGGGTGACCAAGGTGAGCAGGAAGGCCTGGACCGCCGGACCCACCGTGACCACGAAGAGGAGTTTCCTCACAGAGCCCGAGTGTAGGTCCCGTATCTACGCGCTTGACGTGAATCGGATGTTCAGGGCATCAGCCGGTAACCCTGACCGGGCTCGGTGATCAAGTGCACCGGGTTCGACGGCTCCGGTTCGAGTTTGCGGCGCAGCTGGTTCGCGAAGACCCGCAGATAGTTCGATTCCCGCCGGTAGGTCGGCCCCCAGACCTCCGCGAGCAGTTCGGTCTGCGTCACCAGATGCCCCGGCTCCCGGGCGAGAACGGACACGATCCGCCACTCGGTCGGGGTCAACCGGATCGGAGATCCAGCCGGGTCGACCGCACGACGTTCCGTGAAGTCCAGGACGAAATCCTGGCAGACGAACGGCGGCTGCCCGGAAAGCGTCTCGGCGTGAGCCCGACGCAATGCCGAACGGACCCGAGCCATCAGCTCGTCCATCCCGAAAGGTTTCGTGACGAAGTCGTCGGCGCCCAGGTCGAGCGCCTCCACCTTGTCGTCCGATTCGTGCCGGGCGGAGAGCACCACCACGGGGATGCTGCTGCGGCGACGCAACCAGGCCAGAACCTCGACACCGTCCCGGTCGGGAAGCCCCAGGTCGAGGATCACCAGATCGGGTTGATCCTCCGCGATGGCCCGCATCGCACTGCGGCCGTCCCCCACGATCTGCGGCTCGTACCCACGAGCCCGCAGGTTGATCCGCAAGGTACGGGCGATGGCCGGTTCGTCGTCGACGACGAGGATGCGAGTCATCTCAGCAACCGCCTTCCGACCGCCCGGCCTCGAGTTCCGGCCCCATCCGCACCGGCTCCCCCGGCAGGTCGATGGTCATGGTGAGACCGCCTCCAGGAGTGTCGTCGGCGGTGACCATCGATCCCATGCTCTCCGCCAGGCCGCGTGCCACCGCCAGCCCCAGCCCGACGCCGTCCCCCGCCGGGACATCCCCCTGCCGTTGGAAAGGCTGGAAGATCCGATCGTGTTCGCTCCGTGGCACGCCGGGCCCGCTGTCGATCACCCGCACCTGGGCACGCCCCCCGACCCGAGCCACGTTGACCACCACCTGAGAACTACGCGGAGCATGACGCAGAGCATTCTCCACCAGGTTCGCCACCACCCGGTCCAACAGCCCCGGGTCGGCATAGGCCAAACACTCCCCCTGCTCCCACAACGCCACCCGCTCCGGCGCCGAGGACTCCTGCACCGTCGCCTGCACCGCAGCCACCGCGTCGAAGACGACCCGGTGCGGTCGCATCGCCCCTGTCTCCAGTCGGGACAGGTCAAGCAGGTTCCCCACCAAGGAGTCCAGCCGGTCCGTGGATTCCTCGATCGCCGCCAGCAGCTCCGCTTCGTCCTCATCGTTGAAGACGACCTCGTCGCTACGCAGACTCGACACCGCTGCCTTCACCGCTGCCAGCGGAGTCCGCAGATCGTGCGAGACCGCCGACAGCAGAGCCTGTCGGGCCCGGTTGTCCTGGGCCAAGGAGATCGCCGCTGCTTCCTCCACCCGTAACCGTTGCCGGGTCAGTACTGCGGCCGCGTTGGCCGCATATGCCGTCACCAAGGACTGGTCCTCAGCACACAGTTCCCGTCCCGACAACACCAGGGTCGTCTCGTCGTCGACCTGTTCATGAACAGTCGCCCCGGCGATGTCGCCCACGGTGAATCCGCCCACCGATGCCAGCAGCCGCACCCGGTCGTCCCCGGTCCCGGAACGGGACGTCGGCGAATGCACCACCGCACCGGCCCTCATCCCGAACATGTCCAGACATTCCTGCAGCAACAGCGGCAGCGGCTCCGTCGAGGACAATATGGCGTGGGTGACCCGGGTCAGGCTGGCGGCTTCACGCTGCGCAGCCGCCGCTTCGGCGGCCCGGCGAGCGCTGTGGTGCACGACCGAGGCCACGGCCGCCGATACCAGCAGGTAGACCACCAGCAGGATCATGTTCACCGGTTCGGCCACGGTGAAGGTGCGCACGGGCGGGGTGAAGAACCAGTTGAGCAGCAGGGCCCCCAGCACCGAGCAGAGGAGGGCCGGTCCCAGCCCGCCCAGCAGCGCGACACCGACGGCGACCGCCAGGTACAACATCACGTCCAACGGCAGCTGGTGATATTCATGGGTCGCGACCAGCGCTGCGGTCAGCAGTGCAGGGGCGGCCACCGCGGAGGTCCACCCCATCCGTACTCGGGCCGGTCCCAGTCCTGCTCGGCGGCGTCGGCTCGCACCGCCTCCGGTGGCGGCCTGCGCGTGGGTGACCAGGTGTACGTCGATGTCGCCCGACCCGGCAACCACCCGGTCACCGACTCCTTCGGACCACAGGCGGGCCCATCGGCCACGGCTGCTCGCGCCCAGAACGATCTGGCTGGCGTTCACCCGCCGGGCGAAAGCCAGGATCGCTTCGCCGACGTCGTCACCGGCGACGGTGTGGAACTGTCCGCCGAGTTCTTGGGTGAGGGTGTGCCGGGCGGTGACTGTCGTCGCGTCCGAGCCGATCAGGCCGTCGCTACGTCGGACGTACACGGCGATCAGCTCGCCGCCGGCGCCGCGGGAGGCGATCCGGGCGCCCCGGCGGAGGACGGATTCCCCTTCGGGTCCTGCGGTCACGGCGACGACGACCCGTTCTCTGGCGGGCCAGGACGATCTGATCGCGTGATCGTCCCGGTAGCTCTCCAGTCGTTCGTCGACCCGGTCGGCGAGCCACAGCAGTGCCAGTTCGCGTAGTGCTGCGAGGTTTCCTGGACGGAAGTAGCTCGCCAGGGCGGCGTCGACCTTCTCCGCTTTGTACACATTGCCGTGGGCCATGCGCCGACGCAGGGATTCGGGGGACATGTCGACCAGTTCGATCTGGTCGGCCCGACGGACCACCTCGTCGGGCACCGTCTCCTGTTGGCGTACCCCGGTGATCGCGTGGACGGCGTCGTTCAACGACTCCAGGTGTTGGATGTTCACCGTGGAGACCACGTCGATCCCCGCCGTCAGGAGGACCTCGATGTCTTCGTAGCGGCGTCTGCGTGTCGATCCGGGCACATTGCTGTGGGCGAGTTCGTCGACGAGGGCGACCTGTGGGGCTCTGTCGAGCACGGCGTCGACGTCCAGTTCGGTGAACTCCACGCCCCGGTGGGTCAACACCTGCCGGGGCACCGTTTCGAGGCCTGAGGCCATCCGGGCCGTGTACGCCCGGTCGTGGGTCTCCACGAGGCCCACGACGACGTCGGCCCCTCGTTCGGCGCGGCGGTGTCCTTCACCCAGCATGGCCACGGTCTTCCCGACCCCGGGTGCCGCTCCGAGATAGATCCTCAGCGTCCCTCGTCGCATCTTCCGATTCTCACCCGGCATGCCGGTGAGCCTGCGCTACAGCGATGTTCAGTTCTAGAACGTTCACTCGGGGCTGTCCGAGGAAGCCCAGCGAGCGGCCCTCGACGTGGGCATCGACCAAGCCCTGCACCGCCGCCACCGGCAGCCCCCGCGCCGCAGCGACCCGCGGCACCTGCCAGCGGGCGTACTCCGGGCTGATCTGCGGGTCCAGGCCGGAGGCACTGGCGGTGAGCGCGTCTGCGGGGATGCCACCGGGCGCGTCGGGGTTCTCCCGTCGTAGTTCGTCGGCGCGGCGTTGCACGGCCCCTCGTTGTTCGGGCGACAGCGGTGACAGGTTGCTCCCTCCTGAACCCTCCCCGGAACGCCCGGGGTGTGAGGGCCGCGGCTGGAACCATTCGGCGCCAGGGCTGTCCTGGCCCAGGAGCGCGCTACCGGCGACCCGTCCCTCATGGACGACCGGTGAACCGTTCGCCCGGCCGGGCACCACCGTCTGCGCGACGGCGGTGATCACCAAGGGATAGACCACTCCTAGAAGAACCATGCAGCACAAGAGCATCCGCAGAGCGGCGCCCCACTGTCGTGACATTCCACGCATGTCGGATCACACCATTCCGGGCAGGAGGGAGACGAACAGGTCGATGGCCTTGATCCCGAGGAAAGGAGTGAGGACCCCGCCCACCCCGAAGACCAGCAGATTGCGCCGCAGGAGCGCAGCCGCCGACATCGGCCGGTACGGCACGCCTTTCAACGACAGGGGGATCAGGGCGACGATGATCAGGGCATTGAAGATGACGGCGGAGAGCATCGCCGACCGCGGACTGGCCAGCCCCATCACGTTGAGTGCGGCCAGGCCGGGGAAGACCGACATGAACATCGCCGGGATGATCGCGAAGTATTTCGCGACGTCATTGGCGATCGAGAAGGTCGTCAAGGCACCCCGGGTGATGAGGAGTTGTTTACCGATACCGACGACTTCGATGAGTTTCGTGGGGTCCGAGTCGAGGTCGACCATGTTCCCGGCCTCCTTGGCCGCCGATGTGCCGGTGTTCATGGCCACGCCGACGTCGGCCTGTGCCAGCGCCGGCGCGTCATTGGTGCCATCACCGGTCATCGCCACGAGCCGCCCACCGGCCTGCTCCTGGCGGATCAACGCCATCTTGTCCTCCGGGGTGGCTTCGGCGAGGACGTCGTCGACCCCGGCCTCCTCGGCGATGGCCCGGGCGGTCAACCGGTTGTCGCCGGTGACCATGACAGTGCGGATCCCCATCCGTCGCAGTTCGTCGAAACGTTCCCGCATGCCCGGTTTGACGACATCCTTCAGGTGGACGACAGCGAGGACCCGGGCCGACGATCCAGGGCCCTGCTCGGCCACGACGAGCGGGGTTCCCCCGGACGCCGCGATCCGGTCGACAACGCCCTCGAGGTCGGCGGGAATCTCACCTCCCCGGTCGCGGACCCAGAAGGTGACGGTGCTGCCCGCACCTTTGCGGACCAGGGTGCCGTCAAGCAGGTCGATCCCGGACATGCGGGTCTGTGCGGTGAATTCGACGAAGACGGCTCCGTCGGTCATCCCTTCGGCGAGTGGCCCTCCATCGTTCCCGTCGATCAGTTCGACGACGGAGCGGCCTTCGGGGGTCAGATCGGCCAGCGAGGACAGACGAGCGGCGCGGTGGGCTTCGTCCAGGCCGGTCTGCCCGACCGGGATGATCTCGCAGGCACGCCGGTTGCCGAAGGTGATGGTGCCGGTCTTGTCGAGCAGCAGGGTCGACACGTCACCGGCGGCTTCCACCGCGCGTCCGGATTTGGCGAGCACATTGCGTTGCACGAGCCGATCCATCCCGGCGATGCCGATCGCGGAGAGCAGGGCACCGATCGTCGTGGGGATGAGGCACACCAGCAGGGCTACCAGGATGAGGACTGGTTGGGTCGCGCCGCTGTACCCGGCCATCGGTGAGATGGCCACCACGGCGAGCAGGAAGATGACCGTCAAGGTGGTCAGCAGGATCGACAGGGCGACCTCGTTGGGGGTCTTCTGCCGGGATGCGCCTTCGACGAGGGCGATCATCCGGTCGATGAAACTCTCCCCGGGCCGGGTGGTGATCCGGACGACGATCCGGTCGGAGAGCACCGTCGTACCCCCGGTCACCGCGGACCGGTCACCGCCGGATTCCCTGATCACGGGAGCCGATTCACCGGTGATTGCGGATTCGTCGACGGTGGCGACGCCGTCGACGATGTCGCCGTCGCCGGGAATCACCTCACCGGCTTCGACGACGACGAGGTCGCCGACGGTCAAGGTGGTACCTGGGACGAGCTGTTCCTGCCCGTCGGTGCCGACCCGACGGGCCGTGGTCTCGACTTTCGTGGCGCGCAGGCTCGCGGCCTGGGCTTTGCCACGCCCTTCGGCGACGGCTTCGGCAAGATTGGCGAAGAGCACGGTCGCCCACAGCCACAGGGTGATCCCGAGGGAAAAGGCGTCCGGGGAGATCAGCGACAACACGGTGGTGAGTACCGAACCGACCCAGACCACGAAGATCACCGGGGACCGGACGACGTGCCGGGGGTCGAGCTTGCGGACGGCCGCCGGGAGCTGCGTACGGATCGTCACCGCCAGTGCGGGTGTGCTGTCGGTACGGGTCACCGCAAGGCCTCCGCGATCGGGCCCAGGGCGAGGGCGGGGAAGAAGGTCAGTCCGGCGATGATCAGCGCGATCCCGACGAGCAGACCGATGAACAGGGGGGTGTGGGTCGGCATGGTGCCTTCGGTGGTCGGTCGGTGCGGTTGACCGGCGAAGGACCCGGCCAGGGCCAGGACGAGCAGGATCGGCAGGAAACGGCCGAGCAGCATACAGGCGGCGAGAGTCAGGTTGAACCAGGGCGTATCGGCGCCGAGGCCGGCGAAGGCGGACCCGTTGTTGTTCGCCGCCGAGGCATAGGCGTACATCATCTCGGTCAATCCGTGCGGCCCTCGGGCGGTCAGGGCGTCGCGGGCGAAGGGCAGGGCGAGAGATGCGCCGGTGCCCAGGAGCACCAGGGACGGCATGATGAGGATGGTCAGCGCCGCGCAGGTGATCTCCCGCCGTCCGATGCTCTTGCCGAGCAGTTCGGGAGTGCGACCCACCATGAGACCGGCGACGAAGACAGCGATGACGACGACGATCAGGAGGCTGTACAGGCCGGTGCCGACCCCACCGGGGCTGATCTCACCGAGCAGCATGTTCGCGAGCAGCAGGCCACCGCCCAGGGGGCTGTAGGAGTCGTGCATCGAGTTGACGGCCCCGGTGGACGTGCTCGTGGTCACGGTCGCGAAGAGCACCGAACCCGACACCCCGAACCGGGCCTCCTTGCCCTCGAGCGCGCCGCCCAGGACACCGCTGAGCCGGTTCTCGGCCAGGAGTGTGAGCGCCCAGGAGCTGAGGAAGAGGGCTCCGACGAACCCGACGAGGGCGTACCCCTGGCGGTGATCACCGACCATGAGGGAGTACATGCGGGGCAGTGCGCAGGGGATGAGCAGGATCAGGAGGATCTCGAGGACGTTCGTGAGGGGGGTGGGGTTCTCGAAGGGGTGTGCGGAGTTGGCGTTGAAGAAACCACCGCCGTTGGTGCCGAGCAGTTTGATCGCTTCCTGGGAGGCGACCGGTCCTCCCTGGATGGCCTGTCGCCCACCGGTGAGGGTGTCGACGACGACGGGTCCGGCGAGATTCTGGATGACGCCGCCGAGGACGAGCAGGAGCGCCCCGGCGACGGCGATCGGCAGCAGCACCCGGACGATCCCTCGGGTGAGGTCGACCCAGAAGTTGCCGATGCGGTCGGTGTCATGCCGGGCGATGCCTCTGGTGAGGGCGACGGCCACGGCGAGTCCGACGGCGGCGCTGGCGAAGTTCTGCACGGTCAGGCCGAGCATCTGGGCCAGGTGGGTGGCGCCTTCTTCACCGCTGTAGCTCTGCCAGTTGGTGTTGGTGACGAAGGAGACGGCCGTGTTCAGCGCGGTGTCGATACCCATCCCGGCCCGTCCAACGGCCAGTGGCAGCTTGGTCTGGACGAGGAGCAGCGCCCATAGCGTGAGGATGCCGACGAGGCTGAAGGTCATGAGCGAGGAGGCGTAGGTGCGCCAGTGTTGCTCACTGTCGGGGTCGATCCGGCAGATCCGGTAGAGGGTTTGTTCCAGCCGGAGATGTCGCTCTGTGGTGAAGGTGCGGGCCAGGTGCGCGCCGAGGGGACGGTGGGTCGTGGCGAGGACCGTCGCCACGACAGCGAGGGTGGCGACGGCGGAGGCGGTGTCGTCCATCAGAATTTCTCGGGGTGGGTCAGCGCGTAGATCAGGTAGACCAGCAGGCCGACGGCCAGGAGTGCTGCGAGTAGGTTTTCGAACATCGGGTACGGTTTCTCCTCGTTCCGGGGCGGTTTCTGGTGCGGCGCCGAGATGTCTCGGCTCAACCGGTGGCGGCTTGTTCGGCGAGGAGAAAAGCCACTTTCAGCTGGTCGTCGCTGGGATGGACGACTTTGGTGGCGGCGGTGAGCCGGAAGTGGGCCACGACCTCGTGTCCTCGACGCACCGGGATCACGGTGATGCTGGTCGTGGGGAGGCCGACGGCGGTCGGGTCGCTGAGGTAGCCGAGGTGGTCGAGCCGTCCGGTGTCGGTGAGTACCGGCCATCCGCCGGGTGGCGCCCCGGGCGCGCAGGTGCAGGAGTCGATGCCGAGCACTCGGGTGATCTCCTGGCAGATCGCTTTCCGGCGGTCGTCACCCGATCCGCTGGCGGGGTCGACGCGAAGGACTTCGAGTACACCGTCGACATATCCCGCGCGACGGGCGGCGACGGACTCCTGTCGCCTGCCGCGGAGGGCCAGTTCGGTGACGGCGAGCCCGACGGCGGCCAGGAGCAGCGCGAGCAGGAGGTCGTCGGTGCGGGCGATACGGAAGGTCAGGTAGGGCGGGATGAGGAAGAAGTCCATCCACGCCGCGCCGGACAGCGCGCTGAGCAGGCCGGCCGTACGGTCGCCGGTGGCGGCGAAGGCCACGACGATCAGAGTGAACAGGAGGACGACGACGGCGGTGTCGGCGTCGGCTCGGACCGGGACGAGCGCGGCGGCGAGCAGCAGCGGTGCCAGCACGGCGAGGGTGCGTCGTATCCGGGGGTCGTCGAGCGCCTCGGTCGGGGTGATTCTCTGCACGGCATGAGTGGCGGACATGTCTCTATCGAAGGGCGCTTTCCCGGAGGCCGTCGGTTTCCTGACGCGGCACTGACTCCCCTTGACGCATCCTTGACGCCACACCCTCCTGATTAGCGCAAATCCTTTTCTGCACAGCAGATTTCGACCGCGCTGTCAGTGCAGGGAGGGGTGCCTCCTAGACTCCAGGCGAACTGTCCACGAAATCTCGAGGGGGCCTGCCGTGATGATCGGTGCCGACAAGCAACGTTGCCGCACTCTGCAGGAGGCGGACATTCCAGCCGGGATCATCCCGCGGCTGCGCGATGTCATCACCGAGCAACCTTCGAAGGTCGCGGTCACCGACCAGAAGTATTCGCTGAGCTACGGCACCCTGGCCGCCCGAGCCGCATCGATCCTGACCGATCTGCGGCACAACCTGGCCGAACTGGTGCCGCCGCCCCGCCGTTTCGGAGAGGCCGAGTTCAACGCCCATGAGCCGGTGGCCCTGCTGTTCGACCACGAGGTCGACGCGGTCGCCGCCCTGGTCGCCGTCCTGGCGTCCGGGCACCCGGTCCTCGTCCTGGACCCGCGGACCCCGGCGGACCGCTCCCAGCGGCTGGTGCGCAGGGTCGGCGCGCGCATCGTCCTGACCGCCCCGAGCCAGCAGTTCCTCGCCGGTGAGTTGGGTATCCGCGTCGTCGTCCCCGAGGGCGATGCCACCCACGGGGATGCTGCGGGTGTCGATCGGTTGTGGGAGGATCCGCCGGCTGCCGACGATGTCGCCGTGGTCGCGTTCACGTCCGGCTCGACGGGCGAGCCCAAAGCGGTGGCGAATCCGCACGAGATGTTGATCCGTGACGCCTGGAACTCCAGTATCTCGGCGGAGTGTTACGGCGACACCGATGTCTTCGCCCACACCCTGCCGATCGCTTTCCACGCCGGGTTGACCGCCACGGTGCACGGCCTGCTGGTCGGGGTGACCATGCACCTGTACGACACTCGCACCACGGGGATCGGGCAGTTGGCGTCCTTCATCGACCGGCAGGGGTGCACGTTGATGATCGCTTCGCCGGCGATCCTGCGGGGGTTCACTGCGACGAAGCCCCGGCCTGATCTGCTGACCGGTCTGCGTCAGCTGACGATCGCCGGTGAGCCTGCGCATGCCCGGGATGTGCTCCCGGCGACGGCTTTTCTTCCTCCGGGGTGTGCCATCCGTAACCGGTACGGGTGTTCGGAGACGGGTCTGCTCATCGAGTACGTGGTCGATCCGGCCACGGTGGACGGCCAACTTCCCGCGGGGAGGAGCGTGGGTCGGACGGTCGTGGAGATCGTCGATGCCGAGGGGGTGCCGGTTCCTGAGGGGCAGGTGGGCAGGGTCCGGGTGAGCGCGCCGTGTTTCTCGTTGGGCTATTGGGGGCTTCCGGAGCAGACGGCGGCGTCCTTCGGGCGGACCGAGGACGGCTGGCACACCTATCTGACCAGCGATCAGGGGCGTCTGCTCCCGGACGGCAATTACATGATCGTGGGCCGGTCGGACCACAGCGTGAAGATCCGTGGTTATCTGGTCGACCCTGGGGAGGTCGATGCGGCGCTCTTCCAGATCCCCGGCGTGCGTGAGGCCGTGGTGGTCAGCGGAGTCCGTCCGCATGACCAGGCGATCCGGCTGTTGGCCTATGTGGTGCTCGAGTCGGACACGGACACCGGTGAGGCTGCGGTGCGTAGTTCGTTGCGTGGTCGGTTGCCTGCGCACATGGTGCCGGAGATCATCGTCCTGTTGGACGAGTTGCCGCGCACGGAGCGGGGCAAGATCGATCGGAAGGCTTTGCCGGAGCCGATTCCGGCGGATGACGACGACAGCGAGCACTTGAAGACCGGGTGGGAGTGTCTGATCGCCGAGCATTGGGCGCATGTGCTGTGCCTGGACAAGACGACCCTGCGCGGTTACTCGGATTTCTTTGCTTTGGGCGGCGATTCGCTGAGCGCTGAGGAGTTGATGACTCGGCTGATCAATGACGTGGGGGTTTCCCCGGCCCGCGCGGAGACCCGGATGTTGGCGGAGACGCCGACCTTGCGAGTATTCGCTGCCCGGCTTTTGGAGGACGGGCCGAAGGACAAGCGGCGTTGGTCGTTGCCTTTGCAGAGCAACGGGAGCCGTCCGCCGGTGTTCTTGGTGACCGGTGCGGGCGGCCTGGGCGTCGGTTTCCTGGCGTTGGCGAACCGGTTGGGTGCGGATCAGCCGTCGTACGCCTTGCAGTCGCCGCTGGTGGAGGGGCGGGGCTTGCCGGAGTGGTCGATCCGCAAGATGGCGAAGCGCCGGATTGCGCAGATCCGCCGGATCCAGCCGCGTGGCCCGTACATTTTGGCGGGGCATTCGTTCGGCGGGGTGGTCGCCGTGGAGATGGCGCACCAGTTGGTGGCTTCGGGTGACCGGGTGAGCCACCTGGTGATCTTGGATTCCTTCCCGCCGGATGCGGCGTACATGCCTCCGCCGCCGAAACGGTCGTTGATCGAGCAGGCGAAGTTCCTGGGTGGGACGGTGGCGCTGGCTGCGACCAGCAGTAATGGCAGTATGGCGTGGCGGCTGTTCGACCACGCGAACATGATCGCGCCGTATTATCACGGCCGTCCGTGGCCGGGGAAGACGCTGGTGGTTCTGGCGGATACTCCGGAAAGGGCGATGCGTTCGGTGTGGGATCCCTTCCTGACCGGGAAGTGGCGGACGGTGACGGTGTCGGGCGACCACGTGACCATGCTCCGCTCACCCTGGGTCGACGAGGTCGCCGATCATGTGCGGGAGTTCCTCACCGAACCCGTCTAACCACCCTCGCCCCCGCATCCACCCGCATCCCCCACAACCGGAACCTGGGCACCGTACTCGGTGCTCAGGTCAACACTGGTGACCCGCGCTCTCCCTCAACTGGAACCTGAGCACCGAGTACGGTGCCCAGGTTCCGGTTAAGCAGCGGTGTTGGTGCCGCGGGAGCTGCGGAGCCTCAGCGCTGATGTGTGAGGCGAGCTGCGAATCGGGTGATCTCGGTCTTCAGCTGGGTCGAGTAGGGCACATCGGCGCTGTAGAGACGCGGGTCACGGGAGGCGTCCTCCTTGAGGACGTGGTTGACGCCTTTCAGTGCGACGAAGCGCGGCCCCAGGTAGAGGCCGGTGAACCCGTCGGCGAGGCGGTGAACCTCGGGGCAACCGACCTGGATGTCCGCCTCGGAACAGGTCACCAGCACTTCGGTACCGGCACGGGCCCGCCCGGCGAGCACCGCAGGGTCGTGACGGTCGATCTGTTGTAGATAGAGCGCGACCCCCGGGTTGAAGATCTGCGCCAAAAGCCCTTTCAGTTCAGGAAGAGGTTTCCCGGCCCGGATCGCAGCGACCGCTGCCGCCAGTTCACGCTTGATGTCGCCGGCTTCTTCCGGAGACAGCTGACCTGCCGCGAGAGCACTGTCGACCTGACGAACGAGCTGTTCGGCGATCACGTCGAGATAGCGTTCCGGCAATGGGGCGAGCAGGTTGATCCCGCGAGGAACGGGCACGCCAGGCCGCTCCCCCAGTGTGAGGAGCTGGGCGAAGAGCCCCCCTTCGCTATGTCCGACGGCGATCAACCGACCTTGGTCGACCCCAGGGCGACGGGACAGCTCCACGAAAGCTCGTTCGGACTGGTCACGGAACATCTCGAGAGTCGGCGGTCGCTGCCCGACAGTACCCATTCCGGTCTTTCCGCTGCCGAGCTTGTCGTAACGCAGACTGGGTACTCCTTGAGCGGCATAAATGCGCGCTACCGCTTGGAGACTACCGAGGGTTCGGAAACCCGGGACGGCGGAATTCCCGTTCCGATCGGTGGGACCGCTGCCTGCGATGAGCAGCGCGGCAGGGCGAGCCTCCCCGGTGTCGATCGGGTGAAACCAGGTTCCGTACACGGTTCCGCTGGCGCTCGGGAAGGCGATTTCTTCTTCTACCCACCCCTGGGGAACACGCGGCATATGACGGGGCTCGGCAGCCACCGGCGCCGGGGGAACGGTCTGCCCGATCCCGGAGACCGGAACTACCGGCGCTGCGCTCGCCGCCACCGGAGTGGCGCAGACCGAGGAAGCTCCGACGATCAGCGCGGCTGTCGCGCTGGAGGCCCTTAGCCAGGCGATAGCACGAATTCGCTTGCGCGTCATGCGCGCATCGTACTCACGGCCCGTTCCGCACCCCGGCAACAACAGCGCCCTCGGCGCGCCCCCGACCTGGGCACCGTACTCGGTGCTCAGGTCAACGCTGATGTACTCCGATCCCGGTTAACCGGAACCTGGGCACCAAGTACGGTGCTCAGGTTCCGGTTAAGCAGCGGTGTTGGCGCACTCGCACTCGCAGGTTGCTATGCAGCTGCTCGATCGAGTCCGGCGCTGATGTCTGCGGCGAGGTCCTGCGGAGCTTCCAACCCGATGGACAGGCGCAACAGACCTGCGGTGATCCCGGCAGAAAGCTGCGCTTCCGCGGTCATCGAAGCGTGCGTCATCGTCGCCGGGTGAGCGACCAACGATTCGACCCCACCGAGGGATTCGGCCAGGGAGAAGCAGGTCAGCCCGTCGAGGAAGCGGCGTACTGCGGCTTCGTCGGCCAGCTCGAAGGAGACCATCGCCCCGAAGCTGCGCTGCTGCCGGGCAGCGACCTCGTGGCCGGGGTGATCGGTCAGGCCCGGGTAGTGGACGCGACGCACGGCGGGATGCCCGACGAGCGCCTCGACGACGGCCGCTGCGCCTTCCTCATGAGCTCGCATGCGGGTGTGCAGGGTGCGCAGCCCGCGCAGCGTCAGGTAGCTGTCGAACGGGCTACCGGTGACACCGAGAACATTCGCCCACCAGGCCATCTGTTCGGCCAGTTCTGCGGTGGCCGCGATGATCGCACCGCCGACGACGTCACTGTGCCCGTTGAGGTATTTGGTGGTGGAGTGCACGACGACGTCCGCGCCCAGCCCGAGGGGCTGCTGCCACAGCGGCGAGCAGAAGGTGTTGTCGGCGACGACGGTCGCACCGAGGGTGTGGGCCCGGTCGGCGATGTCGGCGATGTCGGTGATCCGCAGCAGCGGGTTCGACGGCGTTTCGATCCAGACGACACTGGGCGCACCGCCGGGAGCGTCGGCGGACAGTTCGCGGACGACGGCGTCGGGGTCGGTGTAGTCGACATAGGTGACGGTGAAATGGCCTTTCCCGGAGAGGGAGTCGAAGAGCCGCCAGGTCCCGCCGTAGCAGTCGTGGGGGGCGATGATCCGCTGTCCGGGGTTGAGTAGCGCAGTGACGACGACGGTGATGGCGCCCATGCCGGTGGCGGTGACGACACTGTCGGCGCCGCCTTCGAGGTCGGCGAGGGCGGCACCGAGGACACCGCGCGTGGGGTTGCCGCTGCGGGTGTAGTCGTAGCGGCGGGGTTCGCCGAATCCGGCGAAGGTGTAATTGCTGGAGAGGTACACCGGTGGCACGACGGCGCCGTGGGTGGTGTCACTTTCCAGGCCGGCGCGCACGGCGCGGGTGTGCGGGTGTCGGTCGGTCACGGTGTGCCTTTCGGTGTGCTGTGAGCATCGCGGACAGTGTTTCGATGTCGAACATTCATGGTGTCTGCCCTATTCCGTTGGTGCCACGGCGTCTTACGGAGAGGACCGCTTGTCAGGGGCGGGGTGTAGGCACAGGTGGTACGGGTAGTGCCTTGACATGGGGTGCCGTTCGTACGCTGCCCGGTGAGACCGCTGGTGTTCGCGGGCACCCGGTTCAGGTGAGGAGGACGAAGTGCCGTTCATGAAGGACTTTTCGCAGAAGGCGCGCAAGGTTGCCGGTGAGGCTGCTCACGTCACGGCGCAGGCGCGGCGCAGTGCCGGTGAGATGACGGAGAACCGTCGTGGGCAGATCGAGGCGGCGCTCGATCAGGCCGGCCGGTTCGTGGACACTCGCACCGAGGGGAAGTACACGACGAAGATCGCGAAGGCGCGGCAGGCTGCGGGGAAGGGGGTCGATTTCGTGGCGAAGCAGAAGTCGACCCGTGTCCCGCCGCGTCCAGGGCTTTCCCCGCAGGGTCCGGTGATCATCGGCCCTGCGGGGACAGCGGTGTGGAAGGACGATCAGGTGCAGGATCGTCCGCGCAACTCCGACGTGCCGACGGGTTGGTCTACTGGCGATCAGAGTGCTTCCGGTGGGGCCGGGGACGCGGCAGGTTCGTCGGGTGGTGCTGGGTCCGGCGGGCCGGGCCGTCCGTATTCGGCGCCGATCCCGCCGTACGATCCGGGTCCTCCGCGCTGAGCCGATACGCACGGAGGGCCGGTCCCCCCACGGGAGAATCCGGCCCTCCGATTTTCAGGCAGCTGTACTACTCAGCTCAGAGCGGTGAAGGTCACCCTGCACTCTTGGCCTGGCTCTGCCCGGCAGCTACCGGCTCGGCCTGCTGTTTCGGGGCTTCTTCGGCTGCGGCCTCGAGGGTCGCCGCCGGCGCGGGTGTGACGGCGTCGACGCTGTTCTTGGGGGTCTCCCCGCCGATCACCATGTCGCCCTTGGGGGCGTCGTAGACCGCACGGTCGAGGATGCCTTCCCGGGAGGCGACGACGACGGGGATCAACGCTTGCCCGGCGACATTGGTGGCGGTACGCATCATGTCGAGGATCGGGTCGATGGCCAGCAGCAGCCCTGCACCGGCCAACGGCAGGCCCAGCGTCGACAGGGTCAACGTCAGCATGACGATGGCTCCGGTCAGCCCGGCGGTCGCGGCGGAGCCGACCACGGACACCAGCACGATCAGGGCCAGTTGCGGGATCGTCAGGTCCATTCCGAAGACCTCGGCGACGAAGATCGCTGCCAAGGCCGGGTAGATGGCGGCGCATCCGTCCATTTTCGAGGTCGCACCGAAGGGCACCGCGAAGGCGGCGTAGTCCTTGGGGACGCCGAGGCGGTCGATGGTGACTTCCTGGGTCAGGGGCATGGTGCCGACCGACGACCGGGAGACGAAGCCGAGCTGGATCGCCGGCCAGGCGCCCGCGTAGAACTTGCGCGGGCTGAGCCGTCCGGAGAAGAAGAGCACCGTCGGGTAGAGCACCAGCAGGACGAGGAGGCATCCGACGTAGACGTCGATCGCGAAGGTCGCCAGCGGGGCGAGGAGGTCCCAGCCGTAGGTGGCGACGGCTTTGCCGATGAGCCCGAGGGTGCCGATCGGGGCGAGGAGGATGACCCACCACAGCGCCTTCTGGGTGATCTCGAGCACGGAGTCGGTGAGTTTCAGGAAGGGTTCGGCCTTGTCGCCGATCTGGACGGCGGCCATACCGACGACCACACCGAGGAAGACGATCTGCAGAACGTTGCCCTGGACGAAGGCACCGACGGGGTTGGTGGGGACGATCCCGGCGAGGAAGTCGGTCCAGCCGCCGCCTTTCGACGGGGCTTTCGCGGTGCCCAGGTCGAGGGTGACTCCGCGGCCGGGGTGGGTGAGCAGTCCGAGGGCGACGCCGATGAGGGAGGCGGCCAGGCCGGTGATGGCGAACCAAAGCAGGGTCTGTCCGGCGAGGCGGGCCGCATTGGTGACTCCGCGCAGGTGGGCGATGCTGCTGACCACGGCGGTGAACACCAGCGGTGGCACGGCGAGTTTGAGCAGTTGCACGAAGAGTGATCCGATGACGCCCAGTGAGTTCGCGAGCCAGTCGAGGTTCGCTGCGCGCGCGAGGTAGCCCAGGCCGATACCGGCGGCGAGTGCGAGGAGTACCTGGGTGGTGTAGGAGATGCGGGGCCCACGCCGACGTGGTGGTGTGTCGGCTGGTGGGCTCGTGTCCGCGGCGGCGGGCGTGGGTGTTTTCTCAGGCGATGCGGACGCCGATGTGCTCGTCATGCTGTTTCCTCTGCTGGCAGGTCTCAAGTTGTCGACCGCCGGGCGGAAGCACCGTGTGGTGCCGGCGCGAGGCGGGTGGTCAGCCTCGACAGACACACGTGGCCTGCATGCACAGGTCCACGTATCGACGTTCGGTGAGATGCCAGATATTGCCCACGTTTCACCGAACGTGCGACGTATTCATTTTATTCCTCCCTTCTTCGACTTCGTCGGTGGCACCCGGAAACACGCTGTGGGACAGTCTTCGCCGCCGGTCATTCCATATGCGGGCAGATTTTGCCGCTGCGATGGTTCTCAGAGGAAAGCGGAGCAGCGAGAGCCCACGCCGCACCTACACCCGAATCGACGCACGAGAGGTGGCCACTGAGGTTGGACGCAGTACGCCTCCTCGTCTCCAGGAGGACCGTTACCGTTGGGCCCCGCCCTGCCACACTCACGACAACTGCCGCCGCCCATGCACTCGGAGTCTCCCGACCCACACTGATGAAGATGATCCGCAACGGAGAGAGCTCTGCCCATAAAGTTGGAACGCATACTCGCCTGAAGACAGAGGAAGTCGACGCAGTCCTCGATCGTCGCCGAAATGCCCAGCGCGCAGCTTTCGACGCCTTGCGGGACCTCGAAGAGAGCGACGAAAAATCAACGAGGCCTTCTACCTTCAGATGGCATAGGGGATTCCCTCCCCGAGGCCCTAGAGCGAGCTGAGCTTCCTCAGTTCGCGGCCTGCGTCAAGCAGCACCTCCGCTTCATCGCGCTCCGTGGCTGACGTCGGCTCCTGGGCTGGCCTGGCCCAGGAGCCGATGTCGGTCGTTCATGTCCGATGTGCGACGCAGGACAGTGCTCAGATGACACCCGTGGAGCGCAGGAGTCCGCCGATGATGGTGCGGTCGAGTCGTTTCATGATGAAGCCGGGCACTTTCAGCTTCTTGCCGTCACGCATCCGTGCGGTGGCGTTGAGCAGGTCGCGGATGTCGTACACGCTGCCCCACACCTCGGGCACGCCACGGTCGACGTCCAGCAGGGTGTAGACGGCTTCCATGCCGGTGCGCACCGAGTACTCGGTAGTGAAGATGGTGTCGCGGGTGGTTTCGGCGAACTGGCCGAGGAAGGCGAAGTTGACGCAGCCGTCGGGCACCACGTTCGGGCGGTCACCGGCTCGCCGGGGCATGAAGAAGGAGGTGATGAAGGGCATCATGCAGGGCATGCAGATCGCGGAGTTCGCCGCGAGGTCGTCGATCTGTTCTACGGGGACGCCCAGGTGGTACAGCCATTCCTGGGTGATCTCCTCACCGGTGCAGTCGCGCATCGGCTTCTTCACGTAGTCGCCGGGGCGGTCGGTGAAGAGGCTGTAGATCCAGACGACGATCTTGTCGCCGGGCTGGGCGGCGAAGTGCGGCTGGCGGTTGATGGTCCAGGAGAGCATCCAGGAGGAGTCGCGGACGCTGACGATGCCGCCGGTGGTGACGCGTCCGGCGAGGGGGTCGCGGCGGCAGATCTTCTCCAGGTAGGGGCGGATCCGGTCGTCGAGGGTGGTGAGGCTGGCCGATTCCCAGTTGGTCAGGTGGGTTTCGTTGCAGTACTTCTCGGGGTTGCCGAAGCTCTGGTCCTGGCGGGCGATATTGCGCCACAGCTGCCAGGTGCCGCCGGGGCGGACCTCGGGGTCGAGGGTGGCCGGGGTGTGGTGGTCGCCCCAGTTGGAGTTCTCGACGCAGGAGCCGTTGGTGACGAAGACGAGGTCGTCGGCGGTGAGGTCGACGCCTCCGGTTTCACCGTCGCGGATCCATTCGATCCGTTCGGCCACCTTGGTGGTGCCGGTGCCGCCGGGGGCGGGCGCGGTCAGGGCGAAGCGGACGTCGGTGACCTTGGTGTCGTACTGGAAGACGACGCCTTGGTCCTTCAGCCAGGTGACCAGCGGGAGGATCAGCGATTCGTACTGGTTGTACTTGGTGAACTTCAGGGCCGAGAAGTCGGGCAGGCCGCCGATGTGATGGATGAAACGCTGCAGGTAGAGCTTCATCTCCAGGGCGCTGTGCCAGTCCTCGAAGGCGAACATGGTGCGCCAGTAGAGCCAGAAGTTGGATTCGAAGAAGTCTTTGCCGAGGACGTCGGTGATCTTCTTGTCGTAGAGGTCTTCGTTGCGGGTGAAGAAGAGCTTCATGAGGTCTTTCTGGGCCCGCATGGTGAGGGTGAACTCACCGTTGGTCTCCCCGTCCTGTCCTCGGTTCTTGGTGGCTCGCATCAGCGAGTAGTTGGGGTCGTCCTTGTTGAGCCAGTAGAACTCGTCGAGGACGGAGGCGTCGGGGATCTCCAGGGAGGGGATGGACCGGTAGAGGTCCCAGAGGCATTCGAAGTGGTTCTCCATCTCGCGTCCGCCGCGGATGAGGAAGCCCTTTTCGGGGTCGACGATGCCGTCGCAGGCGCCGCCGGAGAGGGGTGAGGCTTCGAGGATGGTGATCCGTTCGGGTTTCATCTGGGCGTCGCGGACGAGGAAGGCCGCAGCGGCGAGGGAGGCGAGTCCTGCGCCGACGAGATAGGCGGATTTCTCGTCGACTCCCTGTGGCTTGCGGGGTCGTGCGAAGGCTTCGTAGTTGCCACTGCTGTAGTACACCGTGCGTCCTTCCGATGGTTCTGTCCGACAGGGCGGCAACACGACCACCCAAAAAGGAGCGTACTCCGTTTTAAGCAGCTACTGTCGCGCTGTAGCGAAGTTCACACAGGACAGGCCGACCTTGTGAAAACGGAGTAATCTCTCATAAGGACGCATTTCATCTTTATCGGGAAACACCCGTACCGAGAAGGGACCTATGACAGCCACCCAGGACGAAGGGCGCCGCGCCCGCAACAAACGACTCAAGTCGGAAGCGATCCTCCACGCCGCCGAAGAACTCTTCCGACTCAAGGGGTACAACGCCGTCACCACCCAGGAGATCGCTCAACGCGCCGATGTCTCCAATGGCACCTTCTTCCGGCACGCCCGGTCGAAAGCCGACCTGCTCGTCACCGTGATGAACTCCAGACTCCGACTCGGCCACGAGCGAGGCCTGCACATGGCCGGACAAGGCGCAGGCGCCGTCGAATCCGTGGTTGCCCTGCTCACCCCGCTCGCCGAAACCGGGATGGCCCACCCCGAGGTCGTCGTCGCCTATCAGCGCGAGTTGCTGTTCACCGTCGACCCACGACGTGACGCCGATCTGGCCACCGTCGAACAGCTCGAGAGCGCCATCCGCGAGATCCTTGCCATCACCCACCCCGAGCACCCCGAGGAAACCCGCGCCTTCGCGGCCTACAGCATCTACGCCACCATGTACATGGACCTCGTCCGGGTCGGTGTCGGCCGTACACCCACCGACGACCTGCCCCGGCAGCTACGAGTCACCATTCGCACCCTGCTGCGAGGGCTGCTCCCGGACGATCCGCTCAGGACATGACCGTCCGGCGATAACGCGCACCGACCCTCACCGCACACCCACGAGCGGCGAAGGACCGCAGCGAGTCCAAGGCGTTCTCCACCACCCGCACGTCTGCGGCGCCCCCCGATGCCCGCGCGCAGGCATCCAGCACCAGGCGTTGGTACGGCAGACAGCCACTGACCAGCCCGCCGCAGATCACCCAGGTCGCCGAGGCCGGAGAACCCAGGTTCCGAGCGGCCGCGGCGAAGGACTCCTCCACCTGGTCCACCACGGCAATCATGATCCGGCCCGCGACGGCGTCGTCGTCCTCCGTCCAGGCCTGGGTCACGGCCCGCGCCAAAGGAGCGAGCAACTGCTTCGGACGGGAGTCCTGACCTGCCTCCCGAGCCAACCGCAATGCCCCCGCGTCATCCAGTCCTGCCCGAGCGGTGATGCTCGTCCTCTCCCCCCGACCGTCGGCCGCCCGCACCATCGCCACCAGCCCTCGCCGTCCGACATCGACGGCGGCGCCGTCGTCGCTGGCAACCCACTCGACGCCACCGACCCTGGCCACGACGTCCTGGGAATCACGTGACCAATAGGCGCTGCCCGTACCGATGATCGCGGCCACCGATTCTGTCCCTGGCTCCTCGGCGAACAGCAGCGGGAGGATGTCGTTGAAGATGTGCACCCGTCCGAGGTAGTGACGCTCCCGCACGGCACCGGCGAACATCTCAGCAAGGAGGTCCGCGGTCGGGTCATCGAATCCGGCAGTGGCTACATAGGTTTCGATGGGGTCGGTGACCCGGTCCGCGATATGCCCGATGAGTTCGCCGTAGATCCGACGTGCCTCGTCGGGTGTGGTCGTCGCGGTATTGGCGCTGCCGAGGGTCTCGGTGGCGAGAAGCTCATCACCACGCCAGAGTTCGAGCCTGGTATGGGTACCTCCGCAGTCGGCGACGGCATATACCGCAGCCCCGTCCACGCTGTCGGGGAGTGACATGGATGACCTCCTGGTCCTCAAGAGCGCCCCGCAGTCTTCCGCCGCCGCGGTCGGGCGCATCACGCGTCCATCATGCGCCGCCAGGAAGTCTTCGGGCTCGTCCCTGCCAAAGATCAGAAAGAATCAATATCGTATGTGATCAACAGGCTCCCCGGGCCCGAGATACGACCATCCGGCGCAGGCCACCGCCACCCCGGCTATCGGCCGCGCGCGCCCACCACCAGGCTTCCCACGATGAGGTCAGGGTGTAGGGCGCACCGTGAAATACACAGGAGGACCTATGCGTCGCGCCGTTCTACCCCTCATCGCCGTCACCGCAGCGGTCCTGTCCGGTTGCGGCGGCCAGCAGAATTCCGCGGTCAGTGAGAGCAGACCCAGCTGGCAGAACTCAGCCGCAGGCCATGGCGCTGCGGGCCATGGAGCCGACTCCTCCGGCAACGACAAGGCACTGGCCGCCGGAGAGATCACGACCCCCGAAGGCAAGAAGGTCGGGACCGTGGAGATCAGCAAGGCCGAACACGGCATGACCGTCCAGGTGACCACACAGGGGCTACCTCCGGGCTTCCACGGGATGCACCTGCACGCGATCGGCAAGTGCGAGGCTCATTCCCACGACCCGAAAGACGCGCAGAAGACGGGGCACAACCTGTCCTCCGGCGGTCACCTCGCCGCAGCAGGTCAGAGCCACCCCGACCACGACGGGGACCTGCCCGTCCTGTACGTCGGCAAGGACGGGCACGGCAAGATCAGCACGTTGACCGACCGGCTGAAGGAAGAACACCTGACCGCCGAGGCCGGGCTCAGCATGATCATCCACCACAACCCGGACAACTACGCGAACATCCCCAGCCGGTACGCCCCGAACGGCCCCGACGCCGAGACGAAGGCCGCCGGTGATTCCGGGGCCCGTATCGGCTGCGCCGTCCTGAAGAAGAAATGAGCACGACGGGGCCGCGCCTGGCGGCGCGGCCCCGTGTTCTCCCACCCCGGGTCCGGGTTCAGCCGATGTTCTCCTGTTCGGCTGCGATGGTCGTCGAGTCGCCGTGTCCGGTGTGGACGACGGTGTGCTCGGGCAGGGTCAGGAGGCGTTCCCGGATGGATTCCAGGATCTGCGGTGCGGAGGAGAAGGATCGGCCGGTGGCTCCGGGTCCGCCGGAGAACAGGGTGTCCCCGGAGAAGAGCACGTCCAGGTCGGGCGCGTAGAAGCAGACGGCGCCGGGGGCGTGGCCCGGGGTGTGGATCGTGTGGAGGGTCACCCCGCCGACGGTGATGCGTTGACCATCGGTCAGGTCGGCGTCCCAGTTCCGGTCGGGGTGGGTGAGTTCCCACAGCGGCCGGTCGGCCGGGTGCAGCCAGATGGGCGCTCCGGTGCGTTCGCGTACTTCGGGGGCGACGCGGACGTGGTCGTCGTGGGCGTGGGTGCACACGATGGCCTTGAGTTCGCGGTCGCCGATCAGGTCGATGATCTGTGCAGCGTCATGGGGCGCGTCGAGGACGATGCATTCGCGGTCGTCGCCGATGACCCAGACGTTGTTGTCGACGTCGAAGGTCTCTCCGTCGAGGGTGAAGGTGCCTGAGGTGATACCGCGGGCGACAGGGATCTGGGGGCCTCTCACCAGGTCACCACCGATCGCAGGACCTCACCGTGGTGCATCTTGGTGAAGGCTTGTTCGACCTGGTCGACGCCGATGGTCTCGGTGACGAAGGCGTCGAGGTCCAGTCGGCCTTGCTGGTAGAGGTCGATGAGCATCGGGAAGTCCCGTTCGGGCAGGCAGTCGCCGTACCAGCTGGATTTGAGGGATCCGCCGCGCCCGAAGAGGTCGATGAGGGGGATGTCGGGCAGGGACATGTCGGGGGTGGGCACCCCGACGAGGACGACGGTCCCGGCGAGGTCACGGGCGTAGAAGGCTTGTTTCCAGGTCTCCGGACGTCCGACCGCGTCGATGACGACGTCGGCACCATGCCCGTCGGTGAGGGCCCGGATCTGTTCGACCGGGTCGGCGTCGCTGCTGTTGATCGTGTGGGTGGCGCCCATGCCGGTGGCCCAGTCGAGTTTCCGTCCGTCGAGGTCGACGGCGATGATCGTGGTCGCTCCCGCGATGGCTGCTCCGGCGACGGCCGCGCAGCCCACGCCTCCGCAGCCGATGACGGCGACGGACTGACCGCGGCGGACCGCTCCGGTGTTCAGGGAAGCGCCGATGCCGGCCATCACCCCGCACCCGAGGAGCCCAGCTGCCGCAGGTGCCGCGGCGGGGTCCACCTTTGTGCATTGCCCAGCGGCGACGAGGGTTTTCTCGATGAAGGCTCCGATGCCCAGTGCGGGGGTGAGTTCGGTGCCGTCGGTGAGCGTCATCCGTTGGGAGGCGTTGTGGGTGGCGAAGCAGTACCAGGGTTCTCCGCGTTTGCAGGCGCGGCACTTCCCGCAGACGGCCCGCCAGTTCAGGATGACGTAGTCGCCGGGTTCGACGTCGGTGACATCGGAGCCGACCGCTTCGACGATGCCGGCGGCCTCGTGGCCGAGGAGGAAGGGGAAGTCGTCGTTGATGCCGCCTTCGCGGTAGTGCAGGTCGGTGTGGCATACCCCGCAGGCCTGGATCTTCACGACGGCTTCGCCGGGGCCGGGGTCGGGCACGATGACGTCAACGAGTTCGACGGGGGCGCCTTCGGCGCGGGCGATGACACCTTTCACGGTGCTGGGCATGGGGGCTCCTGTTCGCACGGGTAGCCCCCAGTCAACGTCGACTGGACGTATTTAGCCAGACGAGAAGCGCTTTCGCGCGTGTCTTGGCTGGTCATCACCTCGGATCGCTCTTTCCTATGCGGCAAGATGCATGTGACGATGGGCCAGTGCCTGCTCCCGTCTTCGACGCCCTGGTCCACGAACCGACCCGGATGCGGTTGTGCGCCCTGTTGGTCCCGGTCGAGTCACGTGACTTCGCCGGTCTGCGTGACGAACTGGGGGTGTCCGATTCGGCCTTGAGCAAGCATGTCCGGGTGTTGCGGACCCACGGCTATGTCCAGACCGTCCGCCTGCGTTCGGGCAGACGCGACCACTTGGAGGTCGCTCTCACCGAGGCCGGGCGGACAGCTTTCTGCGGTCATGTCGCCGAGATCCAACGGCTGGTCACCGTGGTCCGCAGCGCGGAGGCCCGGCGAGCACGACGGCCTGCCCGGGGGATCAGAGCGGAGTGAACCGGGGTACGGCACAGGCCTGGTGGGCCGCACCCCGGGGTCCTTCCGCTGGAGGCCCCCCCGTTCAGGGGCGCCTCGCCGCTCAGCCTTCGGCGACCTTGGCGTTGAAGTCCTGGATCATGCGGTCCCACACGGGAAGGTAGGCGTGCAGGTCGTCCCAGAACTTCTGGTCACGCCGCGACTCGAAGAGCTCGAACGGGGTGCCCTGCTGCTCCACCCAGGTGTAGTAGCCCAGGTTGAAGATGCGGTCCTTGTCGAACTCGGTCATCTCCAAGGCGCCGTCGGTCGGAACATTCGCCAGGTGGCGGCCCCACACCTCGGCGGCATGCTCGGCGGTGAACTCCCCGCAGAAGTCGCGCTCGGTGATCTTGACCCGCTCCGAGGGGTACATCTGCCCGCCGTCGGTGGCCACGGTGACCAGGACGTCGTCCTCCCCCAGGCCAAGCACCTTCGCACAGGAGATGGCCGCCAACACATTGCAGATCGAGGAGACCCCGAAATCGGGCAGGGTGTCGATGATCTCCTGCGGAACACCCTTCGAGACCAGGTAGTCGACCCCGGCGGCCTCGTTGAACATCACCTCGAGCTGGTCGGTGGCCTCGTCGGAGACCGCGCACACCAGGTCGTGCTTCTTGATGTTGTGGATGATCGGCAGGTGCTTGTCGCCGATGCCCTGGATGTTGTGCTCGCCGTACCCGTTCTTGAGCAGGGTCGGGCACTCCAGCGCTTCGACCGCACAGACCTTCGTGCCATAGGTGTCCTTCAGGTACTCCCCGGAGGCGATGGTGCCCGCTGAACCGGTCGCGCTGGTCATCAGGGCGAGCTTGGCGTCGGCGCGGCCAGAGGTCTTCTTGTAGTGCTCGAAGACGTGGGCCAGGGCCGCACCAGTCACCTTGTAGTGGGTGAGGTGGTTACCGAACTCGGCGAACTGGTTGAAGATGAAGTTCGTGTCGTCCTGCGCGAGCCGGTTGCACTCGTCGTAGATCTCCTTGACATTGCTCTCCGTACCGACCGTCCTGATGACGTCCTCGGCCGGGTTCTCGCACCACGTGTCCAGCCAGTCGAAACGCTCCTGACTCATGCCCGCGGGCAGGATCGCCACCCCGCGGGAGGCCATCAACCGGGAGATGGCTACGCCGCCACGGGCGTAGTTGCCGGTGCTCGGCCAGATCGCGCGATGCGCCGTCGGGTCGAACTGACCGGTGACCAGGCGAGGGGCCAGGCACGCGTAGGCGGCGAGCACCTTGTGGGCGGTGATCATCGGGAAACGGTTGCCGAAGAGCACCAGGATCGGGGAGTCGATGCCGGTGAGCTCCTTGGTCAGGACGGCATGCTCGGGGACGTCGACCTGGTTGCCGTCCTTGTCGTTGTACCAGTGGACGCGCCACAGGTTGCGAGGGTCGGGTCCTTGAGGGTCGGCGTCGCCGTACTTCTCTGCGGGGATGTATTTGGGCGGGTCGGAGAGCTCTTCCAGGGTCGGGAGGATGATGCCGCGTTCGCGGAAACGTTCGACGCTGTTGGCGAGGACGTCTTCGTCGACGACGCGGTCGGCCAGTCCGAACTGGTCTTCGAGCGCCTGCTGATGGGGGGACGTGGCGGCCTTGAACATCTCTCTCCTACCTGCACCGATGCACCATTCGCGGGTATCGGGTGCGCGGCGGCGGGCGCCGTGCACCCTGAGCGCACGAGCGTGTTGGCGGGTTGGTGTCGCCCGAGCACCCCATTCATCTTTCACCAAAGTATGCCTTCTAATAGCCTAACTTTAGATAGCTTCTCGCAAAGCTACATAAAAGTCAGGTGAGGATGGTCCACGTGACGCCCCAAAATGGACCCAACATCCTATTTAAGATCCGGAACCCAACACCCCGTACAGCACGTTGACCTTGCGAAAGAACTGACAAGAGCCGTCAAAGCGACGGATTCACGTCAGTGACAGGCATTCTGATGATGCCGGGAGCAGTCTCGACATCATCCGGGCATGTCGCAGCGCTCGAGGGGACACAAGGCCCGGCGACGACCCGACACGGAAAGCCACCAGGAGCGACCGAGGAGGACCCATGACCCTCACCCGTGACCAGCTGCGCGCGCTGCCCAAGGTCTCCCTGCACGATCACCTGGACGGCGGTGTGCGCCCGCAGACGATCATCGAGCTCGCCGAGGAGATCGGCTGGCAGCTGCCAGAAGCGGCAGCCGATGGCGATGCCGCACTAGGCGAATGGTTCTACGAGGCGTCGACCTCCGGTTCCCTGGAGCTCTACCTGCAGACCTTCACCCATGTCATCGCGATCCTCCAGACCCCGGAGTCCCTGACGCGAGTCGCCCGGGAATATGTCCACGATCTCGCCGCCGACGGCGTCGTCTACGGGGAGACCCGTTGGGCTCCGGAGCAGCACACCCAAGGCGGCATGTCGATGCGGGATGCCGTGCAGGCCGTGGCCTCGGGTCTGGTCCAGGGCATGGCCGAGTGCGCCCAACAGGGCTGGCCGATCGTGGTCCGACAACTGCTGTGCAGCATGCGGCACAACGAGCCGTCCACCGAAATCGCAGAACTCGCTCTGGAGTTCAAGGACCGTGGAGTGGCCGGTTTCGATATCGCCGGGGCGGAGGACGGATTTCCCGCCGAACGTTTCGCACCGGCTTTCGCGGCGATCAAGGCCGGGGGCGGGCACAGCACCGCTCATGCCGGTGAAGCCGACGGCCCGGAGTCGATCCGTCAGGCCGTCCTCGAGTGCGGCGCGGAACGGGTCGGTCACGGGGTCCGCATCATGGAGGACATCTGCTTCGACGGGGACAGCCCGGCGCTGGGAGAAATCGCCACCTACCTGCGTGACCACCGGATCCCCCTGGAAGTCTGCCCGACGTCGAACGTGCAGACCGGGATCTGCGAAAGCATCGCGGAGCATCCGTTCCCGGTGCTCGCCGACCTGGGTTTCCTGGTGACGGTGAGTTGTGACAACAGGTTGCAGAGCCGGACGACGCTGACCGAGGAGTTCGCCTTGCTCTGCGAAGCATTCGGCTACGGAATCGAAGCAGTGGAACGCTTCACCGTGGATGCTGCGCAAGCGGCTTTCTGGGACGAGGACTCCCGCGAGCGCCTCATCGCCGGAACGATCCGGCCTGCTTTTGCCGCGGTGCGCGGGGTCGACCCGGCGTTCCCTCCCCGCTGACTCCCGTTCCGCCGACGGCAGTGGGTCGAGCCCCGTGTTCGGAGTTCAGTTCACTGCCGTCCCGGTGTGGGGCGGGCCCGGGGCAGGACGACCGGCGTGCCGGTGTCCGGGTCGGGAATGACTCGAGCGGTGATCCCGAAGACGTCGGCGACGGTGTCGGCGGTGAGGACGTCGGCAGGGCGACCTTCGGCCACGATCCGCCCGGCTTTGACGGCGACCAGGTGGTCGGCGTACCGGGCTGCCATGGCGAGATCGTGCAGCACCATCACCACGGTGATTCCGGCGTCGTCACTGAGCTGTCGGACGAGGTCGAGCACGTCGACCTGGTGTGCGAGGTCCAGGTAGGACGTCGGTTCGTCCAGGAGGAGTACGCCGGTGTCCTGCGCGAGAACCATGGCGAGCCAGACTCGTTGACGTTGCCCGCCGGAGAGCTCGGTGACCTGTCGTCCGGAGAGTTCGACCAGGTCGGTGGCGTCCAGGGCGCGGGCGACGGCGAGGTCGTCGGCTGCGGTCGGTCGGGGGAAGAGCCGTCGCCGGTGGGGTTGTCGTCCTCGCATGACGAGTTGGGCGACGGTGATCCCGTCGGGCACCTGGGCTGTTTGCGGAAGCAGGCCGATCCTGCGAGCCACTTCGCGGGTGTCCTGTCCGGCCAGGTCCTTACCGTCGAGGAGGACTCGTCCGGATCGGGGGCTGAGCAGCCGGGCCATCGCCCGTAGCAGGGTCGATTTGCCGCTTCCGTTGGCTCCGACCAGGACGGTGACTCGGCCGTCAGGAACGGTCAGGTCGACGCCATGGACGACGGCGCGTTCTCCGTAGGACAACTCGATGTGGTCGACGACCAGGGGCGCAGCAGTGTCCGGTGACATCTGGTGCGCAGCAGGCCTGTTCTCGTCGGCGTCCGCGCCGTGGGCATGATCCGTACTTGTCACATGCGCTCCTGGTGGGTTGAGCCGCGCCATAGCAGCGCGCCGAGGAAGAGTGCTCCGACCAGTCCGGTGACGACGCCGACGGGTAGCGCGGTGCCGGGGATGCTGTAGGCGGCGATGTAGTCGGCGCTGAGCACCAGCAGCGCGCCGGTGGCCGCGCCGGTCCCGATGGGCGCGGATCGACCCAGTCTGCGGGACATGGCTCCGGCACCTTGCCCGGCGAGGAGCGCCACGAAAGCGATCGGTCCGCACACGGCGGTGGCTGCGGCCACCATGACGACGATGACGGCCAGGCAGAGGCTTCGCATCAGGTGGAGGCGTACGCCCAAGGCGCTGGCCAGGTCATCACCCAAGGCGTAGGACTGCATGGCGGGGCCCAGGGCCAGGGCCGACGGCAGCGTGAGTACGGCCAGCACGGCAAGCACCGCGATATCGGACCAGGTGGCCCGGGACGTGGATCCGGTGATCCAGACCAGGGCGTCGTGAGCACGGTGGAGGTCGGCCCGTAAGAGGACGGCGTGGACGAGTGCTGCCAGTACGGTGGAGATCCCGACGCCGGTGAGCACGGCTCGGGTGGCTGCGCCCGGTCCGGTGCCGCTGACGGTGAGGAGCACAGCTGCGACAGCGAGCGCTCCTGCTGCGGCAGCCATGGTGACCGATGGTCCGGACCAGCGGGCCAGCACGATCGCGGTGACGGCGGCGGTGGTCGCGCCACCGGTGAGTCCGAGGATGTCTGGGCTGGCCAGCGGATTTCGGTAGAGCGACTGGCCGAGGGTGCCTGCGGCGCCGAGCAGCGCTCCGGCGAGGAGTGCGACGATCGCGCGGGGCAGTTTCGATTCCAGGAGGATGAAGCTGGCTCCGGGGATCGTCTCACCGGCGATAATCCGTACGAAATCAGCTGGGGTGATGTGGTAGTCGCCCAGGAGCACCCTGGCGGTGAGCGCGCTGCCGAGGAGTAGTCCGATGAGGGCGGCAGTGCTCGCTCGGCGCCGGCGGAGGAGTCGCCGTTGATCTCGCAGGGCGGTCAGCGCCGCAGATTCTTCGATCATCGTGGTCCGCCTCGGGTCCGGGCGATGGCCACGAGTACGGGCGCTCCGACGAGTGCGGTCATGATGCCGACCTGGATCTCAGCGGGGGGCATGATCACCCGGCCGAGGGTGTCGGCGGCGACGACCAGGATCGGTCCGGCGATGAAAGAGCCGAGCAGGACAGGGGCCGTGCTGGCGCCGAAGAGCCGCCGCAAGGTGTGCGGTACGACGAGCCCGACGAAGGCGATGGGTCCGGCTACGGCCGTGGCTCCGGCGGTGAGGAGGACGGCGGCCGCGAGCACGGTGAAGCGGCGCCGGTTGACGTGTTCGCCCAGTGCGGTCGCCAGGTCGTCGCCGAGTGCCAGGGCGTCGAGCGTGCCGATGCTGGCCAGCGCGAGGGCGGCTCCGGCAAGGAGGAAGGGTGCGGCGGCCAGGAGATCTTCGACGGGTCGGCCGGCGACCGAGCCGACCTGCCAGAAGCGCAGTACGTCGAGTGCTTCGGCGTCCAGCAGGAGGACGGTGCTGGTGAGGCTGGTGGCGGCGGCGAGGACGGCGGCTCCGGCGAGCACCATCGACAGGTCTCGGCGTTCTGGAGGGGCGATCGCGGCGACGGCGGCGACGACGGCGGCCGCCAGGATGACGCCGGTCAACGCGCAGATAGCGAGGACGGATGGTTGTCGGATGCCCAGGTGCAGTCCGAGGACGACGGCCAGGGAGGCTCCGGAGGTCATGCCGAGGACGCCTGGGTCGGCGAGAGGGTTCCGGGTGAGTCCTTGAAGGAGCGTTCCGGAGAGCGCGGCGGCCGCACCGACGGCCACGCCGATGAGGGTGCGGTCGAGCCTGGTCTCGACGATCCCTGCGGAGTGGCCGTCGGTGCCCTTGATCCCGGCCCAGAGTTGTTCCAGGCCGAGGTGATGGGCGCCGACGGCCAGGGAGGACAGCAGAACCACAGGTAGCAGCAGGCCGAGCACGGCCATGCCGAGGAGTGGTGTTCTCCTGGCGCGGCCGTTCATGTGCAGCTGGTGCGGTGATGCGGTGGCCGTGGTGTTTTCCGGCCGGTCCTGCGCATCGGTCACCGGGCGGGTTTCCCCTCGACGGCCTGGGCCAGTTTGGGCAGGAAGCTGTCGAGGGCGACCGGGATGGACAAGGGCGTCGGCGAGGACAGCGGCAGGGCTTCTTGGTTGTTCGCGCTGGCGAAGTAGCGGTTTGCTGCGAGCGCGGGCAGTCTGGAGATCAGCGGGTGTGCTTGCAGGGTTTTCAGCTGTTCGTCGTCGGCGTAGAAGAGGGTGACATCGGATTCGACGGTGTGGGCCTTCTCTGCGGAGATGGTCGCGCTGAAAGCGGGCCCGTTGGAGAGTTCGCTGACGGTGGGCGCGTCGATCATGCCGAAGCGGCGCAGCATGTGGGGGCGGGCGTCGGTGGTGGTGTAGATGCCGATGGTCGACAGGTCGGTGGGCGTGAACCACACCCAGGCTGCGCTCTTGCCTTTGATCTGCGGATAGCGGGCGAGGGCTTCGTCGATGCGTTTGTCGGTCTGTTCGCGGAGGGTTTTCGCGGCGGAGCTGCGGCCGGTGGCTTTGCCGATGATGCTCAGTTGTTCTTCCCAGGAGGTCGCCCAGGGCGCTTTGGGGTAGGCGATGGTGGGCGCGATCTTGGTGAGCTTGTCGAACTCTTCTTGTTTGAGGCCGGAGTTCACTCCGAGGATGAGGTCGGGGTTGAGTTTGGCGATGGCTTCGGTGTCGACGCCGTCGGCGTCGGCGATGCGGGTCACCTCGGGGTTGCCGAGTTCTTTGAGTTTCGCGTCGAACCAGGGGGTCGACCCTTTGTCATTGCCGCCCCAGGTCACCTTGGTCGCGCCGACGGGTGCCTGACCGAGTGCTGCGACGACGTCGTGGTCGCTCCATCCGACGGTGACGATGCGCTGCGGTGCTTTTTTGACGGTGGTGGTGCCGAGGGCATGGTCGATGTCGACCGGGAAGGAATCAGTCGGTGCGCTGCCTGAATTATTGCTATTGGCATTGTTTTTCGCGCCTTCGCGAGGTCCGGTTGCGCATGACCCGAGGGTGAGGGTGAGGGTGAGGGCGACGGCTGCCGTAAGTGCACGGGACAGGCGCATGGAAAAGCTCCGATCTATCTACAGGTGAGGTTAACCTTACCTGCGCAAATCGCCTGCCTCGGACACCTGGTCAGCGCCCACCACAGCCTTCCGGGCCTGAGCACCACGGTCGGTGCCCAGGCCCGGAACATTCAGGTGTCAGCCATCACTCCGTCGCACGAAGGATGACGTCGGCGACCCATCTACCCAGCCGGAAGTCTCTCAGCTCTTGGGAATCATCGAGGCCGGGAAACCCAGCTCCGCAGAGGGCGCAGGCCTGCCCGGCGTCATCAACCACGCCCGGAAGAAGGTCGACAGGTCCTGACCCGACTGCTCCTGAGCGAAATCGATGAAGTCCTGCACGCTGGCCACACCATGCTGGTACTTCGCCGTCCACCCACGGATGATCGCCCAGAAGGTCGCCTCGCCCACACGGTTCCGTAGCGCCTGCACCGCCATCGAACCGCGCACGTACTCCGCCTGGGCGAATTCCCGGCCCGGCCCTGGATCAGTCAGCACCACGTTCCAGAACTTGGCGTCCGACGCCGGATGCATCTCGTACTGCTGCTTGAAGATCTGGTTCGGCGGATAGTTGTGCTTCAGTTCAGCCCAACGCCACTCCGCCCAGCTGGCGAAGCCCTCGTTGATCCAGATGTCCTTCCAGTTCTTCAAACTGATCGAGTTGCCGAACCACTGGTGCGCCAGCTCGTGCACGATCACATCGAGATTGGGGTCACCGCCGTCCCAGAAGGTCGGCGAATAGACCGGCCGCGTCTGCGTCTCCAGAGCGAAGCCGAAGTTCAGGCCGGGAGCCACCCCACCGGACGTGGTGAACGGGTACTCACCGAACTGCGAGGCCAGCCAGTCCACGATCTCCGGAGTGCGCTGCAGGTCCTGACGAGCCTGCTTCAACTCAGGGGTCCCCTTGGTCGACACCGCGTTCAACCACGGAATACCCGAAGGAGAGGTCCCCCGCATGATCTCGTACTTACCGACGGCCATGAAAGCCAGATAAGTGGCCATCGGCCGGTCCTCGCTCCACGTCCACGTGGTCCTCCCCTCACCATAAGAGGTGTTCACCAAGCGGCCGTTGCTGACGGCCTGCATGCCCTCGGGCACCGTCAGTGAAATGTCGAAAGTCGCTTTGTCCCGCGGATGATCATTGCTCGGGAACCACCAGGGCGCGATCTCCGGCTCTCCGACAGCCAACGCTTCTTCGTCAGTGGAGATCCACGCCGTCGAGCCGTTGATCTTGGTCTTCGACGGGACACCGGAATACGTGACGGCGACCTTCATCTCGGCGTTCTTCGCCAGGCTCGTCGCCGGAGTGATCGTGACCTCACGCTGCGACGTACGCCGGAAGGACGCCGGCTGCCCGTTGACCGTGACCTTGCTGACGTCGAGCGCGAAGTCCACGTTGAAACGCTTCAACTGCTGCGTGGTCTGCGCGGAGATGATGGTCGTGCCCTTGAGCAGTCCGGTCTCGGTGGTGTAGTCGACATCGATGTCGTAATGCTTGACGTCGTACCCGCCGTTGCCGTACTCGGGATAGTAGGGGTCGCCGATACCAGGAGCGCCGATACCAGGAGCAGCCTTGCTGAAGGCCCCAGCGAGCTTCCGGTCACCGGCGTTACGGGGAAGGACGCGGTGGGTGCTCTTGCCCTCGCCCTGTTCGTAGCTGAAGGTGGTGTCCGGTGTCGGAGTCGGCGTGGGGGCAGCGAACGAACCCGGGGCCATCGCAGCAGTGGCGATGACGACCCCGAGTGCGGTGAGCGTTGCGAGAGACTTAGGCTTCCCGCGGCGCTGCGAACCTGTCGCTTTCATGCGTTTCTCCTCACATCTTCTGCGCTTTGTCGGGTTTGCGTCGCAGCACCTTTCGTAGCGCGATAACGGCACAGCGCCGCGGAACGACCGTTCCTCTTTGCTCTTTGCTGATCGATTCCGGGACAGCCGTTGACGACTCCCTGAATCCCCCTTGGCTGCTTTTTCAGGCAACGTCGAACAACTCGGGTTATGGGCATCCGTCGCGCCGGCCGGTTTCCCTCCGGACACGCCGACGCGGGCGTCACCGTGGTGGTGACGCCCGCGTCCGTTGTCGCCGGGGTCGCCCCCGAAGGGAAGGAGGACGCCCCCGGCAGAGGACGGTCAGACCTTCTTGCCCAAGGGGTTCACGAGGAGCAGTTCGGTGTTGCGGTCGGCATTGCTGCCATTGCGTTTCTTGACGTGGAGATCGTTGAAGGACATCTCCCGGTACAGCGCCGCCAGGTCACGCTGCGCGCCGGAACCGTAGCCCCCGGCATAGGGCGCATCGGACTCGACCAGGGTGGTGAACAGCGAGAGGGTGCCATCCGCATTGTCGACGAGCTCCAACAGGCGCGCATGCTGCGGGAAGTCGACATGGCTGGCCGTGTTGACCTCCCAGAACGCACGCCGAGGGTCGGTGTGCGGCCGCGGAGTGATCACATTGTTGTGGGTGTGCCCGTTCACCCAGGCCAGGACGTTCGGGAACCGGTGGAGCAGCTCAAGGACCTCCATGCCGGCATAGCGACGTTCGAGATCGCTGAGGTTGGGGATCAGGTTGGTCATCGTGTCGGACGTGTGATGGCTGAAGACGAAGAACAGCTCATCAGCGACCCGATGCGTGACAGGCCGACCGTCCTTGCCGTGGTAACGGCTACTGCCGGACATGAGCAGCCTTTCCAGCCAGAAGAACTGGCGTTCTCCCAAGGAGCCCTCGGTCCACCCTGCCGGGTTCGTCGAGTCCAGGGAGATCCCGGTCACCCCCGGAGCGATCCGAAAACTGTAATAAGCGCGTCCCGTCGATGCCGATTCTGCGGTGAACCCGTGACCGACCGGGCCGGCACCGGTGACAGCAGCTTTGAGATGCGCCGCGATGTACTCCCCCGGCAGGAGCGGGCGGCGACGCGGATCCGGAGTGACCTGTTGGACGATGCGCTCCTCCTTCGGAATCGCATTCGGTGGCACCGGACGTCCCGAACGGTAGGAGCGTTCCAGACCAGCACGCGCAGAAGGGTCCCGAATACCGAGGATCTTGTTCGTCCCCGTATAGGTCTCGGCCAAGGTGTCCCAGCTGAGCGGCATGGTGCCCTGGACCGAATTGTCGTGATTGCCGAAGACGCTGTACCAGCGGGTGCGCAGCCCGGGGCTGGTCACCGGCGCCATCGCCCGGGAGAGGAAACCGGGGATCTGCGGGAACCCCTTCTTCTTGTACTGGTCCTGGAGCGGGGATTCGACGTTGTAGAAGAGAGTGCTGCCGAAGTTCTGCACGCCCTCCCATTGGGGCCCGCCGGTGTTCGGGGTGATCTTCCCCCCGGCGAGCAGGGTGAGGAACCAGGACAGCTCGATCTCTTCGTCGTTGTCGGTGTTGTCCCCCGTGGACACCACGCAGTCGAAAGGACGCCCGGTGTACGGCCCGCCCTTGAGCGAGTTGATCCGGTTCACCAGCGAGATCCCGCCGTGGGAGCCCAAGGCTTCGTGTGGCCGGAAGGCCGACCCGTTGAACGAGTGGAGGAATTCGACACGCATCGGAGACTGAGCATCGATGATGTGCACGTCGGTGATCTGCACGAAGGAGGCCAGGGCCCGGCGACGGTCGTCTCGTCCGGTTTTGGGCGCGGCCAGTTGGGGGCGGACGACCAGGGGGTAGCCGGGGCCTGCGGTCAGGCGCCGGTAGGCGCCGGTGGCAGACAGTCGCGCGCCAGGAGCGGCGGCTTGTTCCAGGGTGGTTCCGGTGGTGTTGACAGCGCGGGCAGCGGCGCGGGCCAGTGATCGGTCGATGGCTCTGGCATGGTCGGCGGTCCACAGGGTCAGCCCTGTGGCGCCGGCCAGTCCGGTGACGAAGGTGCGTCGTGTGATGTGGCCCATGTGTCCTCCGCGTCGTTGCCTGAGTGTCTCCCCGTGAGAGCCGTTCTCCTTTGCTATCAGCAGGAGCGACTTCAGCGTGGCATTTCTCGACAACGACGACCTGAGGAATTTCTCTCCAGGAGTTGATAAATCGTTACCGGAATAGGCGTATACATCGTGAAAGACCGGGACAAAACACCTGCGCTGCGCAGCCTCAGGCGAAAGCGCTGTGACCAGTGAGCGCCTGCCCGATGACGAGCTGATGCACTTCGGAGGTGCCCTCGTAGGTGAGCACCGACTCGAGATTGTTCGCATGCCTCATCACCGCGTATTCGCCGCTGATGCCATTGGCCCCCAGAAGGGTGCGGCACTCCCGTGCGATCGCCATGGCCTCCCGGACATTGTTGAGCTTGCCGAGACTGACCTGCTCGGGACGCAGCCGGTGATCGTCCTTCAACCGTCCCAGATGAATGGCCAACAGCATCCCTTTGCCCAGTTCAAGAGACATGTCGGCAAGTTTTGCCTGGGTGAGTTGGAAGGAGGCCAGCGGGCGACCGAAAACCTGACGGGAATCGACGTACTCCACAGCCGTCTCCAGACAGTCGCGGGCCGCGCCCAGGGCACCGAAGACGATCCCGAACCGGGCTTCGTTCAGACAGGACAACGGCCCGGAAAGCCCCGCCGCCTCAGGCAATAGCGCCGAAGAAGGCAGACGCACCCCGTCGAGGACGAGTTCGCTGGTCACCGACGCGCGCAAGGACATCTTGCGGTGGATCTGCGGTGCGGAGAAGCCGGAGCTGTCGGCCGGAACGACGAATCCGCGGACCCCTGAGCCCTGCCCCTGCTGGTCGGTCTGCGCCCAGACCACGGCGACATCGGCGACGGAACCATTGGTGATCCACATCTTGGAACCGTCAAGGATCCAGTCGTCCCCGTCGCGGCGCGCATGGGTACGCATCCCGGCCGGGTTGGACCCGTAGTCGGGTTCGGTGAGACCGAAGCAACCGATGGCTTCCCCTGCGGCCATCCGGGGAAGCCATTCCTGTTTCTGCTCCTCGCTGCCCCACCGGTGGATGGCGTACATGGCGAGCGAACCTTGGACGGACACCAGGGAGCGGACGCCGGAGTCGACGGCTTCGAGTTCCAAGCAGGCAAGTCCGTAAGCGGTGGCGCTGGTCCCCGCACAGCCGTAGCCGTCGAGATGCATGCCCAACAGCCCGTGTCCGCCGAGCTCTCGCGCCAGCTCCCGGGCGGGAAGGTCCGCTTTCTCGTACCAGTCGGCGATATGCGGGCGGACAGAACGTTCCAGGAGCTTGCGGGTGGTCTCACGGATGTCGCACTCTTCGGCATCGAGGAGTTGGTCGGTGCCGAAGAGTTCCAGCGGGCTCTGCCGTGCTCGGGTCGCCATGTCGTCCTTCTCGGGTCGTCGGGTCGAGTTGCCTCAGATGTCGAAGTGGACCCCTTGGGCCAGGGGCAGCTCACCGGAGTAGTTGATGGTGTTGGTGGCTCGGCGCATGTAGGACCGCCAGGCGTCGGTCCCGGATTCGCGGCCGCCGCCGGTCTCCTTCTCACCGCCGAAGGCTCCGCCGATCTCGGCACCGGACGTGCCGATGTTGACATTGGTGATACCGCAGTCGGAGCCCGTCGCGGAGAGGAAGAGCTCGGCCTCACCTTGGTCGCGCGTGAAAATACTCGATGAAAGTCCTTGAGGCACAGCGTTGTTCAACGCAATTGCTTCAGCAATCTCCGAATAGGAGAGCACGTAGAGAATCGGAGCGAAAGTCTCCGAACACACCACCTCGTCCTGAGCAGGCATCCGTACCACCGCCGGACGTACGTAATAAGCCTCCGCCGCCGCATCCGACAGCTCCCGCTCACCGCCGACGACCACGCGACCGCCCGCAGCCTGAGCTCTCGCCAAAGCCGAATTGAACGCCTCGTAGGCCGGACGATTCACCAGAGGACCCACCAGGACCCCCTCAGCCATCGGGTTACCCACCGGCAACTTCTCGTACGCCGCCACCACCCGAGCCACAACCTCGTCCACCACCGAGGTGTGCGCGATCACCCGCCGCATCGTCGTACACCGCTGACCCGCCGTCCCCGCCGCCGAGAACACGATCCCCCGCGTCGTCAGATCCAGGTCCGCCGAGGGCGCCACGACCGCCGCATTGTTCCCCCCCAACTCCAACAAGCACCGGCCGAAACGCGCCGCAACCCGCGGGCCCACCTCACGCCCCATACGGGTCGACCCCGTCGCACTCACCAAAGACACCAACGGATGGTCGGCCAAGGCCTGACCCACTTCAGCGCCACCCAACACGACCTGACTGACCGCGGCATCACCACCGACCGATTCCAGAGCCCGCTGCACCAAAGCATGACAAGCCAGCGCACACAGTGGGGCCTGATCAGAAGGCTTCCACACCACCGCGTTCCCACACACCAAAGCAATCGCCGCATTCCACGACCACACCGCCACCGGGAAGTTGAACGCCGAGATCACCCCCACGACCCCCAACGGATGCCAGGTCTCCATCAACCGATGCCCCGGGCGCTCGCTGGGCATCGTCCGCCCGAACAACTGGCGCGACAACCCCACTGCGTAATCACAGATGTCGACCATCTCCTGCACCTCCCCCAAGGCTTCGGAGGTGATCTTCCCCGCCTCCGCGCCGACCAGGGCCGCCAAGTCGTCCCGGTGCTCACCGATCAGACGACCCAGCTCCTTCACCACCGCGCCCCGCACCGGCGCCGGCGTCTCCCGCCACGTCAGAAAAGCCTCATGAGCACCGTTGACCGCCTCGTCGACGCCCTGGCTGTCCCCCCTCACCGTCCGCGAGATCGCTGCGCCGTTGATCGGGGAGAACCCTTCATGGTCCCCGGCCCACTCCTCCAGGTCGACCCCACACCTACGCGCGCATTCCCGCGCGGTCCTCGCCAGTTCCTCACCGGTCGGCAGCGTCATGCGCTCCTGCGTCATCGTGGATCTCCTCAGATCGATGTCCTACAGCGGTCGCCTGTCTCAGATGATGTTGTGCTCCGGGCGCAGCCGGTCGGCGAACCGGGCCACATCGAAACCGGAAATATCAACATAGGGCCGACGGCCGTGGAAAAGGTCCGACATGACCTCACCCAATGCGGGCCCCAGAAGAAAACCGTGTCCGGAGAAACCCGTGCAGTACAGGAAACGCCCCACATCCGGGCTCTCCCCGACAAGCCCGTTGTGATCAGGGGTCATCTCGTACAACCCGGCCCAGCCACTGCTGATACCGAATTCAGCCAGCCTGGGGGCACGGTGCTCGATGGCGTCGGCGAGCCCAGGAAGCCACCCGTCTCCCCGGGTCAGCGTGAAACCGGGGGTCTCGTCGGGGTCCGACATACCGATGAGGAGCCCGTCTCCTTCGTTGTGGAAGTAGAAAGACGTCGCGAAGTCGATGGTGAACGGGGTGCGCGGATCCAGTTCGGGAACCTTCTCGGTGATCACGAGCTGTCGGCGGAGAGGCTCGACCGGCAGGTCGACGCCGAAGAGCGCTGCCACCTGCCCCGACCAGGCACCCGCAGCACAGACGACCGTGTCGGTGGCGATCGTCCCGCCTTCGGTGTAGACGGCTTGGATCCGACCGTCGCTGATCTCGGCACCGGTGACGGCGCAGCGAGGGACGAGCACGGCTCCGGCCCGACGAGCGGCACGTGAGTAGCCGAGCACCACCGATTCGGGAGTGCAGTGTCCGTCCCGGGGCGAATAGGCGGCACCGAGCAGCCCGTCGGGGACGACGTACGGGGAGAGTTCGACGGCTTCGACGGGGTCGATCATGCGGCTGTCCACGCCGAGGGAGTTCTGCAGGGCCACGGCCTCTTCGAAGGCACGCAGGTCGTTGGGGTCCTCCAGGAGGAAGAGATACCCGACCTGATGGAGGTCGATCTCCTGATCGAAGAGTTCGTCGAAGCGTTCGAAGATCTCCAAGGAGCGCCTTCCCAGACGGATGTTGAGCTCGTCGGAGAACATGGCTCGCACGCCACCGGCAGCTTTACAGGTGGAACCGCTGCCGAAGGACCCGGAGTCGACCAGCACGACCCGTTCGACCCCGGCCGTGGCCAAGGCGTGTGCAGTGGACAGGCCGATGACTCCTCCACCGATGATCAGCACATCGGCGCTACCGGGCAGCACGGCGGTCACCGCTGTTCCTCCAGGACCGGAACGCCGTGCCACAGTGCCTGTCCGATGTCTTCTTCGCCCAGGAGCACCGTCTCAGCGGCGGGCCCTAAGGGGATGACACTGTCCTGGCTGGTGACCCGGTGGATACGACCGGTGTATCCGGCGTCCAGGAGCACCGCGACCACCTCGGTGGAGACCCCACCGGAGCGGCGGGTCTCGTCGACGACGAGCACACGTGGGAAGTCTGCGGCCACAGCCATGAGGTGATCGACGGGAAGCGGTGCAAGCCAACGCAGGTCGAAGACCGTCGCGCGGGGACCCCCGTCGGCGGCGACCCGAGCTGCGACACGCAGACTCATCGCCACTCCGTTCCCGAAGGTGACCATCAGGACATCGGCCCCGTCCCCATGGACACGCCCCCGGGCCAAGGCAGCACATCCGCGTCCGTTCGGAGGCGTCGCGCCCGATTCGCTGGAATCATCGCTGTCCTGTTCTGCGGGTTCAGCGTCCAACGGAGCGTAGGGGGCCAGCCAGGCACCGTCCCCAGGGTGCAGGTCGCGGGTGTGGTACAGAGCGATCGGTTCGACGAAGACGCATACCCGGGAGTCGGCCAGTGCGAGCCCGGCCAGAGCCCGGAGCAACCCGGAAGCCTCAGCCGCTCCGGAGGGCACGGCAACCACGATGCCGGGGATGTCCAGGAGCACCGCGAGAGAGTTGTCGTTGTGGAAATGTCCCCCGAAGCCGCGCTGGTAGGCGAGTCCAGCAATCCGGACGATCATCCCGTTGCCGTACTGACCTGCGGAGAAGAAGCGCAGGGTTGCGGCTTCACCGCGTAGCTGGTCCTCGGCATTGTGCAGATAGGCCAGGTATTGGATCTCAGGGATGGGCAGGGCTCCGGTGAGCGCCAGACCCAACGCGGTACCCAGAACGGCTTGTTCGTCCAGGAGGGTGTCGAACACCCGGGTCGCACCGAAGGCTCGCCGGAGCCCCCGGGTCACCCCGTAGACGCCACCTTTGACTCCGACGTCCTCACCGAAGACGACGGCTGCGGGGTGGGTGAGCAGCAGATCGGTCAGAGTGGCGTTGACGGTTTGTGCGAGGGTCAGCGGCCCTTGGCCCTCGGGGAGTTTCCCCCGGTATGCCAGGTCGCGGGTGCTCTCTCCGGCGTCGCCACCGAGTTGGTCACGCGCGTCTGCGTCCTCGAGGATCCGCGCCGACCAGTGGCTTTTCTCGGTGAAGGCCAAGGGTGCGCAGACCTCCGAGGCTGTGCCGAGTCGCCTCACGGGCAGAAGGTGCTCGGCCATGGCGGCGACGCTGGCCTCGGTGGCCTCATACCGTGCCAGTACTCCGGCGGCGGTCATCACACCGCGGCGGATCAGGGCTCGGGCCACCGCCAGGATCGGGTCCCGTTCGTAGTCGGCGACGATTTCCCGAGCGCTGCGATAGGCGATCTCCGCGTCCGATCCGGCATGTCCGAGGAAACGCACCACGTCCAGGTGCAGGATGACGGGGTGTCGCCGGGTTCGCACGATCTCGACGGCACGGCGGGCGACCGCCAAAGCACGTTCGGGGTCTTCGCCGCTGGCTCGTAGGTAGTCGATACCGGGCCAGCTGGACAACGTCCGTTCGGTCCATCCGGGCGGCGTACGCACGCTGATCCCGAGTCCGTTGTCCTCGCAGACGATCAGTAGCGGTACCGGCACTCCTTGATGGGTGGACTGGGCGATGCCGTTGAGTGCTCCGACAGCCGTCGAATGGTTGACCGAGGCATCTCCGATCCCGGCGATGACAATGGCGTCCTCGGGGTATGCAGCCTGCCCACCTGTGGGATCTTGTCGTACCAGCCCGCGTCCGAGCGCGAAGGCCATTCCCATGGCTCGGGGGAGGTGGGAAGCGATGGTGGACGTCTGCGGAATGATCGACAACTCGGCGCGACCGAGCACCTTGTGCCGCCCCCCGGAGATGGGGTCGTCGGCGGCTGCCATGAAACTGAGCAGCAGGTCACGGGTCGGATCGATGCCTGGGACCTGGGCTGCCCGCGCACAGTAGAAGGCTCCGGAGCGGTAGTGCAGCAGGGCTGGGTCGGTCGGCCGGGTGGCCAGGGCCACGACGGCATCGGACTCGTGTCCGGCCGAACCGATGGTGTAAAAACCTTCGCCCCGTTGTTGGAGATCACGGGCGATCAGATCGAGATGTCTGCTGGTGATCTGCGCGTCGAGGAGGCTGATCAGGTCGTCGTCGGTGACCGTCGTGGCCAAGGCGTGGTCGGCCTGCTCGGCGAGCAGCGGCGCATCACTGAGTTCTTGGAGTTTCCGGACGAGATGTTCACTGACGGTGAGGTTCATGGGGTGTCCCCTCTCGGTCCGGTCCCTGTTCTCGCGAGCATCTCCTGCGGAGTGCAAACGTGCTGACCTCGAAGGGCCATGGCCTCGCGGACGCGCTCCTGGGCGAGATGCAGCGCCGCATCGCGGGTGTGCAGGCCGGTCTTCCTGCTCTGTTCGAGGACGACGAGGGTGTTGGCACGCAGGGTGTCGGCGACGGTGGCGAGCACCTGGCCGGTGTCGACGACGAAGGCCGAGCGGCGGGCGTCCATGGAGTAGGCGGCGGCGATGATACCGCCGGCGTTGGCGATGAAATCGGGGACGACGGTGATGCCGCGGTCGTGCAGGATCCGGCGAGCGCTGTCACTGGTGGGAAGGTTGGCTCCTTCGACGATGAGGCGGGTGGCGAGGCGAGCTGAGAGGGTCTCGTCGATGACGTCCTGTTTCGCTGCGGGGATGAGGATGTCGCAGGGGATGTCGAGGGCGTCGTCGACTCCACCGACGGTGTAACCGCTGTCGAGGAGTCCTTGTTCGCCGTAGTTCTCTCTGGCTTGCACCAGTTGTTCGATGTCGAGTCCGTCCGGGTCGGTGACGGTTCCGTGGGCATTGGACACGGCGATGACGAGGGCACCGGCGGCGTGCAGCCGATGGGCCGCGGCGGCACCGACCGCGCCGAAGCCTTGAACGACGACGCGGGCTCCGCGCAGGTCGAACCCAAGGTGTTCGGCAGCGGCGGCGGTGGCTTCGGCGACGCCATGGCCGGTGATCCCCAGTTGGTCATAGGGGGTGCCGCCGAGTGCTCTGGGTAGACCGGTGGCGGCACCTCGGTCACGGAGTTCGTCGACGAGGACGGCGGCATCCCGTTCGTCGAGTCCCATGTCGAGGCCGAAGACGTACTCGGCGGGGACTTCGTCGGCGAGCGCTCGGGCGAAGGCCCGCAGAACGGCTTCTTTGTTGGGTTGTGTCGGGTCGGCGCGGATCCCGGCTTTGGCTCCGCCGTAGAAGAGGTCGGCGGCTGCCCATTTCCAGGTCATGGTGCGGGCGAGGCGGGCTGTTTCGTCAACGGTGAGGGTGGGGCTCATCCGCGTTCCGCCTTTGCCCATGCCTCGGGCGGTGTTGTCGATGACGAGGACGCCTTGCATGCCGGTGCGCCGGTCGGAGACGTAGACGATCTTCTCCGGTCCCCATTCGTCCGCGGAGGTGAAGAGATCGGCGGTGGCCACAGGCTCCTCGTTTCGTTCCGGGTGCGGAAGCAGTCGCCGGGTGTCGTCCTCGCCGGTGACCTTGGGGTTCACCTTGCAGTGGCCTGGAGGGTGGGCGTGGTATTGCGAGAGCGACTCTTTGTGTCGCCGGCGCAAGTTCCGCTGTTGCTGGACGATGGCACCAGAACCTTTGTCGGCGTGTGCTTCTCAGGCTTGACGGGGCCGCGTCGATAGCATCAGCCATGCTCAATCCTGTGCATCTGCAAACCTTGGTCACGGTGGTGCAGACCGGTTCCTTCGTGGACGCCGCCCGAGAGCTGGGTTATACCCCTTCGGCGGTGTCCCAGCAGGTGGCAGCTTTGGAGAGATCGCTGAAGCTGGTCTTGTTCGACCGTGCCGCGCATAGCATTTCCCCGACCCCGATGGCGAGGATCCTGGCAGATCGTTCGCGGGACAGCCTGGCGGCCTTAAGGGTGCTGGAGCAGGACGTGCTGCAGATGACCCGGGGCGATTTGGGGCTGGTAAGAGTGGGTGCTTTCCCGACGGCGAGTGAGCGTTTGCTGCCGGGAGCGTTGTCACTTCTTCTGGCGCAGCATCCCCGGGTGGAGGTCCGCTTGTGCGAGGAAGAAACGGATCTCCTGGTGTCGGAGCTGGCGGACGGGCGGCTCGACGTGGCCGTGGTCTGTCGTTACGACCTGGTTCCGATGGCCTTTCCCGACACCGTGTCTGTTTCGCCGCTGCTTCGGGAGGACCTACTCCTGATCACCCCTCAGGAACATCCGTGGTCAGGGCGCACGGTGTCCTGGCCTGACCTGGCCGAGGCCAGATGGGTCACCGGCCCGGAACACAGCCCCGGAGCACACTGTTTGGAGCGTCTCTGCGCTGCTGCTGGTTTCACACCGGATGTCGTGATGCGGGGCAGCGGCGACGAGGTGCTCCGTGAATTCGTCCGATGCGGGCTCGGGGTGGCGCTGTCACCTGGGCTGTGCGGAGGAGCTTCTCCTGGGGTGGAGGTGTCGACGCTGTCCCCGGGTGGCGCTTCCCGGCAGGTCGAAGTCGTATGGCGCCAGGACGCCGGACCGACCGCCATCACGCTGGTGGAGACTCTGCAGCAGGCTGCGGAGCTGACATTCGGCCCGCATGTGCACAGATGTGGCTGATCGCAGCCCTGGTTACGATCGTTCAGTGAGGCAGCTCGATCCGAACACCCTCTTCAGCACGGTGGACATCGTCGGTGTCATCGCCAACGCTTTGTTGGGCGGCGCGGTCGCCCGAGCCCGTCATTTCGACGTCGTGGGTTTCATCGTGCTGGGAGTCTGCTCGGGGTTGGGCGGGGGGATCATCCGCGATGTCCTCTTGGACGTGGGGCTCCCGGTGGCTTTGACGCATTCGGCGTATCTGCCTGCCGCGATCATTTCTTCGGTGATTGCCTACCTGCTGCATTGGGGTGCGTGGACGAACCGTCTGTTGGTGGTCGCCGATTTCCTCGCAGTGGGCTGTTGGGCCGCGACGGGCACTCACAAGGCCTTGTCGGTCGGTGTCGATTGGCTGCCGAGTGTGGTGGTCGGGGTGTTGACGGCTGTGGGCGGCGGCATGGTGCGGGATGTGTTGGTGGCGCGCGCGCCGGTGGTCTTCGGGGGAAATCCGTTGTATGCCTCGGTGGCTCTGGTCGGCAGTATGGAGATGTTGGTCCTTGATCAGTGGCATCGCCCGGTGCTGGGGATGGCGTTGTCGATCGGGACGTGTGCCACTTTGGGGTCGATAGCGCGATGGCGCCGGTGGGTCTTGCCGGGTGCGGCGCAGTGGAATCTGCGTCTACCGGTCTTCTCTGAATCGGGCCGGTATGTGGCGGTGTTACGTCGGCCTGCTGTCCTGGCGAAGGAGAGCACGCCGCAGGAGCGTCAGGAAGAGACGCAGCGGGGGGACTTGCCACAGGAGAAGGGGCCGTCTTCCTCGGGTGGCGCCGTGGAGGGGCCCGATGTCCAGGACGACCCGGGGCCTCGCCCTCGGAGTTGAGCGTGGCAGGTGCCGCACTCAGTCGGTGTTTTTTTCGTCGTGCCGGGTGGTGGGTGTGTCCGTCGTCGAGGTGTCCCGGTCTGTTTTCCTTTCCTCGGTGAGCGTGCTTCCTTCGATGTCCATGTCGGGGATGATGCGGTCGAGCCAGGCCGGGAGGTACCAGGCTTTGTCGCCGAGGAGGTACATGACGGCGGGCATCGCGGTCATCCGCACGATGAAGGCGTCGATGAGTACACCTGCAGCCAAAGCGAACCCAATGGGTCTGATCATGGTCAGTTCGGCATATACGAAGCTGGCGAAGACGGCAGCCATGATCAGCGCTGCTGCTGTGACGACCCGCGCTCCATGGCTGAATCCGGTGTGGACCGAAGTACGGGCGGTGTGTCCGTGCGCCCAGGCTTCACGCATCCCTGAGACGAGGAACATCTGGTAGTCCATGGCCAGACCGAAAAGAATCCCGATGACGAGGGTGGGCAGGAAGCTGAGGATCAGCCCTGGCTGGTCGATGCCGAAGACTCCGGCGAGCCATCCCCACTGGTAGACGGCAACGACTGAGCCGAAGGCGGCAGCGACGGAGAGCAGGAAGCCCGCGGTGGCGAGCAGGGGAACGACGACGGATCGGAAGACCAGGAGCAGCAGGAGCAGGGAGATCCCGACGACGACGATCAGGTAGACGGGTAACGCGGCAGACAGGCTGCGGGAGATGTCGATATTGGCGACGGTCTGTCCAGTGAAGCCGAGGAAGTCGAGTCGTTGGTCGGCGATGATCCCGTTTCTGGTGTTCCGTAGAACCGTGGTCAGTTCCGTGGTGGCGCTGTCGGACGGTCCTGTGGCAGGAACCACCTGGTAGGCGATGGTCTTCCGGTCCTCGCTGTTCCCGATCGGCAGGACGTGGGCGACGCCGGGAGTCTTCTTGAGTTGTTCGCCGACGGACAGGGTGAGCTCTTCCCGAGCGAGTTCGCCGGCGGTCTCCGCGACGCGCCCCGCGCCGAGGGTGGCGACGGCGATGATGGGCCCGTTGCGTCCGGGGCCGAAGTGGCGGTCGATGACGTCGTAGGTGCGATATGCGGTGGACTCGCGTGGTTCGTAAGAACCGTCGGGGAGCCCGAGTCTGAGAAAGAGGGCTGGGGCGGCGAGAACGCTGAGCAGGACGGTCGTGAGGACGAGCACGACGAGTGGACGACGGGTGACGAGCCCGCCCCAGCCGTGGCCTCGATGGTGGGAGTGTCCTGGCGTCTTCTCCTCTGCGTCTTCGGCGGCAGCTTCGTTTTCCTCTGCGGCAAGTTTGTCGGCGAGGGAGCGTCGTACGCGGGGGGAAAGGACCCGTGGCCCGATGAGACGCAGGAGTGCTGGGGTGAGGGTGAGCGCGATGAGTACCGCGATGAGCACGGTGGCTGCGGCGGCGAATCCCATGGTCGCGAGGAAGGGTATGCCGGTGAGGGTGAGCGCGCAGAGCGCGACGACGACGGTCAGTCCGGCGAAGAGGACAGCGCTGCCTGCGGTCCCGGTGGCCCGGGCGATCGATTCGATGAGTTCGGTGCCGCGGGCGAGTTGTTCTCGGTGTCGGTTGACGAGGAAGAGGGAGTAGTCGATACCGACGGCAAGTCCGAGCATGAGTGCCAGGGCCGGGGTGACGTCGGTCATGTCGACCCAATGGGTGAGTGCGACGACCCCGAGTAGTCCAACGGCCACGCCCACGACGGCGGAGATCAGCGGAAGGCCTGCGGCGAGCAGCGAGCCGAGCATCACGATGAGAACGAGCGCAGCCACGCCGAGACCGACCAGTTCGCCGGGTCCGACGATGGACAGTTTCTCGACGATCGCGGTGGAGTAGTCGACCTTCAGCCCGGCTTTTTCGAGGTCTCCTGCTGCTGCGGTGATGGCGTCCTTGGTGTGGGCGGTGACCTCGATGAGGGGTTTGTCGAAGATCACTTGGGTGAGCGCGGTGTTCTGCATGGCATTGACGACGCGGAACCCGTCCATCAGGGCAAGTCGCCGTTCTGCATGGCGCAGCTTGTTCTCGTTCTGGGTGATCTCGTTCCGGGCGGCGTCGAGCTGGGCTTGTTGTGCGGTGATGGCGGCTTTGGCGGCGTCGAGTTGTTCTTGCAGAGCAGCGGGCAGGGCCCGTCCGGCGGCTTGTTCCTGGTCTGCGTCGAGTTTGTTCCGGGCGGCGTCGAGCTGGGCTTGGTTGGCGTCGAGTTGTTGTCGCGAGGCAGAGATCTTTTGCTGCCCGTCGGCGACGTGGACGGCTGCGGTGTCACTCTTCGTCTGGAGGGTAAAGGGGTTGTCGACGGTGTCGACACCGTCGATGCGGGACCATGCTGCGGTGAGTTCTGCGATGGCCTTCTGCTGTTCTGTGGTGAAGGCCTTGCCGTCGGCGGTCCTGATGACGACGGCTCCGATGCCTGCGGCAGCCTGCGGGAAGTTCTTTTCCAGATCGTCGATGACCGTCTGGAATTCAGTCCCTGGGATGGTGAGCTTGGTGGTGAAGGGCCGCCCCAGGGTGGCGGCTCCGGTGCCGGCGAGCAGGAGAAGGAGAGTCCAGGCGAGGATGACAGCCCAGGCGTGACACGCTGCGATTCTTCCGAGTCTGTGCAGGTAGAAAGGCATGCCGGGTCCTTCCCTCGCGCTCCGCTCAGCTGGTGGACGGCGCTGGGTGTGTGCTGGTTGGGGTGTTCTCGATCGCGGGTCGCAAATACTCGAGTGCTTGTTGTGTCTCGTGAACGAAGTCGTCGCGGGATTGTTTGTCGACGGGGCCGTCGAGGCGTGCGAGCCATGCCCTACGCGCGGTGTCATAGGCGCTCATGCAGGAGGCGGTGAGCACGGCGATCTGCAGGGGATCCACGTCCAGGCCTGCAGCCCGGAGCTTGTTGGCGCTCCACTCCTCGGAGAGAGCTGCGACGGCTTCGAGATGAGCTTCCAAGGCATAGCGGTGCGCTCCGGGGAAGGCTTCGACCTGTTGCCAGGCGCGGGTTGCTTCGCTGAGGGCCTCCACGGTGAAGGTCATGTCGAGCACGGCTTTCGCGCTGTCGATGAGCGACTCGCCTGCGGGCCGGGAGGAGAGCTGCTCGTGCAGGACCTCGAGCACCTGGTGCGATTGGAAAGCAAGGATCGCTTCGACACTGGAGAAGTAGTTGAAGAAGGTGCGCCGGGAGACCCCTGCAGCTTCGGCGACTTTCTCTGCGGTGACCGAGGCTGGCCCTTCCTGGTGGAGCAGATCCGCTGCTGCTTGCACGATGGCTTCGCGGGTCCGTTTTTTGTTCTGTTCACGACGGCTGAGCCCCACCTTGATGATCACATCAACCGACTTTAAATAGAAATTGCACTGAGGGCAAAAATGCCCTCAGTGCAATCTGCGAATTATTCGCTGTGGTTGATCAGTCGCGCACGAACAACCAGGTGATCAGACCGCTGACCGCGCTGATGACGATCGATCCGAAGAAGGCCGCCCAGAAGCCTCGAACGTGAAAACCCAAGGCAAGGTGCTGCGCCACCCACGAGCTGAGCAACAGCATGAAAGCGTTGATGACCAGCAGAAATAACCCAAGGGAGACCACTACGAGGCATCCGGTGAGAAACTCGACCACCGGTTTCACCACTGCGTTGATGAGTCCGATGATCAGCGCCACCAGGATCAAAGTCAACGCTTTACCGCCAGCACCTGATCCCGTCAGTGTGATGCCGGGAACAATCCATGCAGCAACGGCGGTCGCTGCAGCAACAGCTAATGTACGCGCGATAAAAGACACCGGGACATCCTCACATGGAAGGACGTCCAGTTCATCTTCGATCTGTTTTCTTAGCAATGTTCACGAAATGACTGTTCGTCCTTTTCGGAAGCACAGGAGGCTTCCTTTACCGTCATGAGCCGCAGAGTCGGCACTCCGAACAACTGCGTCTGCCCAGGCCAATGACATCTGGGACTGGTCGAGGACACCGAAGGCCAACGGTCTGCCTCGGCACAACGAGTGCTTCGCTGGTGCGCCCTGCTCTCTCCGTAGAGACGTTGGTATCGCAGCCAGCGACGCAGGTCGGTCGCTCCGCTGGACAGGGAACTCCGCCAGGGTCGGCTCCGCCTGGCAGGAGCGCGGCCGAACCATGGCCTGCATGACGATGGGGAGGGCCCCGCGCCGTGCGGCGCGGGGCCCTCCCCACTGTGACATCTGTTCAGCGCTGGTGCGGCAGTCGGCCCGCTGCACCAACCAAGCAATTCGTGACAGGGTCAGGCTGCTGTTTCCTCACTGTACGCATCGAGCACGTTGGCGAGGTTGACGATGGCAGCGGCCAGTCGCTCTTCGTCGTGGTTGTCACCGAGGAGGGAGCAACGCGCAGCAACCGTGTAGAAGCGGTGCAGCTCGTCGAAGCCGGCTTCGGTGATGGCCGAGACGGCGTCGAGGTGCTCCTGGGCAATGTCAGCGCAGCCGAGGGCGCCGATCTCCGGACGCCATTTGGTCACGAGACGCAGCACGCGGTCGGCCTGTCGAACGGCGTCTTCCACGAGTGCAGGCACTGCACCGGCAGCTTCACGGACGGTGTCGTCGGTCTTGATCAGCTCGGCGACACCTTCCTGCAGCGCCTGGCAGAGCAGCCGCATGGACTCTGTGGTGTCGCCTTGGTCCTGGCCGTCAATGAGCTCAGCGGCAAAGGTGCCGACCATGAGGTTGTGCAGCCTGAGTAGCGCGATCCGCATCCGCAGCCAACGCACCTGTTCGGCCGCCTGACGCAGGTGGACCACCAGAGAAGCGAGTTCTTCGCTGGCCTTGTCCGCGTGCCCGCTCATCCGGTCGGAGAGTTCAGCGACGAAGGGGGTGACGACCATCCCTTCCTCGACTTCGTGCCCTGCGGCAGCAGCCTGCTTGGCCGCGGCTTCGACGGCCTTGCGTGCTGCAGCGCCGACGGCGGGCAGGTCTGCAGCCCGACGAGCAGCGGCGGCGATGTCCCGCAGGCGCGCTGCGGCCAGCTCGGCATCCCCGTAGGAGGACTCGAGCGCACGCACGAAGTCGGCGTATTCATCCATCTGATGCACCAGGTGCACGGTCAGGGTGTCGATCTCGTGCATGATGTGCAGCAGCTCGCCCAATGGCCCGGCGGCTTCAGGGCGACGGGGCAGCCCGCCGCTGTGCCGGACGTGCTCGAGAACCTCTCGAGGCAGCGTGTTCAACGCCAGGTCATCACCATTGGTGATGCCGTACTTGGCGAGTTCCTCGACGATGATCCCGCAGCCGATCTCCGAAGCCTGGGCTTTGGAGTGTCCTTCTTCGATGGCCTGGAGCTCGCGGCTCCGCGCCCCGGAGTAGAGGTCCTCGGTGATGGCCAGCAAGTCGGTCATCTGAGGGCGCTTGCGCACCGACAGGAATTTGTCCCCCACAGGGAGCAGGGTGGCGAACACCCAGTAGAAGCTGCCGTCGGCAGCGATGTTCTTGACGTAGGCGCAGGCGGGTCGACCCTCCTGGAGCTGCTTCCAGATCAACTTGTACGCGCCGCCAGGCATGTCGGGGTGGCGAACGATGTTGTGGGGCCTGCCCAACAGCTCGTCATGGGTGTAGTGCGACAGCCGTGCGAAGGTCGAGTTCGCCAACTCGATCACTCCGGCGCGGTCAGTCGCGGAGAAGAACAGTTCGTCTACGCCGACCACATACTCCTGGTCCGTCGGCGTTATTTCTACTCGCGGCATCCTCGACTCTCTCCTCAGTGTCCTCGCCGATCCGGATCCAACCACCAGGACAGCCGTCCGGTGCCCGCGGTATCAAAACCCAGTTACTTGACAATAACCCGCGTTCAGAACAGACGTCCAACAGGAATGAAAGCAAGAGCAAACCAGTAGTGCTTCAAGAGACTCCGATCGACCTCCTCCTGGCGGTCCTTCTATCGGTCTTTTCCGGTCGATATGCATCGTTTCATCCGAAACAGAAGTGAGCAGGAGTGCGATCGACAGAGCATCAACCTGCACCCCTGCTCAGGAAGCCTCCCGCTCACCGGCTCCTTCCACTCCAGGACGAGTCAGTGCGAGAAGCATTGTTTCAGCGGAAATTTCCTGCCGTGAAAGATTCTTCGAGTTCTTCCAGTGAGCGCCCACTGGTGTTGGGTAGGAACTTCACGAGGAAGAGAATGACGGCCAGTCCGAGTACGAAGAAGATCCCGAAGGCTGCCTGCAACCCGGCTGCTTCGACGACCTTGGGGAAGCCGAAGGTCAGGATGGTGTTCACGGTCCACATGCAGAAGATGGAGACCCCCATGCCGAACCCGCGGACTTTCAGCGGGAAGAGCTCGGAGAGGCAGACCCAGACGGGGGCGTTGAGTGCCATCTGCATGAAGAAGACGAAGGTGACACAGAGGACGAGGATGACCCAGGCACGAGCCTGGCCAGCCGGCATCATCGCTGCCGCGGTCATGATCAACCCGTGGCAGATCGTGGTCGCGCAGAATCCGAAGATGATCAGCTTGCGGCGGGGAACACGTTCGATGACGACGAACAGGCAGAGCATGGTCCCGACGACCGCGAGAACACCGTTGGCGATATTCGCAATGATGGCGGCGTCAGCGGAGAAACCGGCTTCCTTGAGCACTTCGGTGCCGTAGTACATGATCGAGTTGATTCCGGTGACCTGCTGTGCCATGGCCAGTCCTGAGCCGATCAGGATGATCCGCCGGATCCACGGAACCTTCAGATCGGCCCAGCCACCCGATCGAGAGATCTCCTCTTCTTTGGCCAGCTGTTCCACTTCGGCGATCTCGGCCCGGGCACGATCCTCGTTACGGACGAGCATCAGAACAGCGAGCGCATCGTCCTGGCGCCCTTTGGAGATCAGCCAGCGGGGCGATTCGGGCATCCGCAGCATGCCGATGAAGAGGAAGACTGCGGGGACTGCCGCGACGACGAGCATGTACCGCCAGACACCAGGGTGCTGCCCCCAGGTGTGCGCAATGGCCGCGTTGATCATGAAGGCCAGCATCTGGCCGATGACGATGGCCAGTTCGTTTCGGCCGCTGAGGGTGCCTCTCCGCTCGGTGGGCGCCAGCTCGGCAAGGTAGACAGGCACGCTGACCGAGGCCGCTCCGACGGCGAAGCCGAGGACCACCCGGGAGGCCAACAGGATATTGAGGGTGGGCGCAACCACGCCGCCGATCGTGCCGACGAAAAAGATGACGGACACGATCGTCAGTGCTTTTTTACGCCCGAGGTTGTCGTTGAGCTTGCCACCGACGAAGGCTCCGAGTGCTGCGCCGACCAGGAGGGTGGCGGTGACCAGTCCTTCGCCCCATGCCCCCAGCGAGAAGTACTCCCTCAGCGAGGGGAGCGCCCCGTTGATGACTCCGGTGTCATAGCCGAACAGGAGCCCGCCGAAGGTGGCGATGACGGCCATCCGGTCGAGTCGCCTCTGGTGAGGGCCCGCGGTCAGGGGCGGTAGACCCGCTCCTGTCGACGTGGTCGAGGCGGTGGATCCAGGAGACATGACATACCTCCGATGCTCGCCCGGAGGCGGACAGCGCTGTCTGATAGGGGGCACCGACTGCTGTGCTCATGACAGCGGTCGAGGCCTAGAACGCTATGGAGCGATCACGATAAGGGTCAAGAGCCTTCGGCAAATTTGTAATAACAAATGACTAACGTCCCAGTCGTCAGGCGGAATCCCTCGTCAAAAAGCGAGGCAGCGATCCGGGCTTCCCGCCATTTTCAGCTGAGCCACAAGGGGACTCCCTAAACAAGGTGCGGACTCCACGCGATCCGGTCCGCACCGACCGCCCCTGCTCGACCCTGCATCCACGAGGCAGGGCTCAACTCCATATTTCGCAATATGGACATCATGCCCGTCGAGTACTCCACCCCGAAGAAGCCTCCCGCCGACTTCCGTCACCGCCACGGATACCCAGGGAATGCCCCCTCGCCCCTTTGCTCCCGATATGAGCCGGACATATCACCCCAGCCAACCAATTGCTTAGACAATTAAGGGCACTCGAGGACACTCGCGACGCAGACGTGGTCTAGGGTGAGTGACGCCTGGGACCGAGCTGAATTTCGGCCGATAGGCGCCAGTACACCTGACATCCATGGTTCGACGAGATGGGCCAGCCCATCGCCGCCACCATCCGGCTGACCCAAGAGAGGACAGCGATGACGACGTCCCTCGTACCACTCACCGTGACTTCATTCGCCCTCACTGCGGCAGGCTTCGGCGCATGGCGCACGTTCACGCCCTGGGTCGGCATCCCGATCTTGATCCTGGCGACCACCCTGCTGGCGAAGTCCTATCAGGTGGCACAGGCCACAGCGACCGATAGCGCCCCTGAGGTGCCCTGACGCCAATGCGTCAATCGGCCCTCCGAGCGAGACCGATCCTGCTTCTCCGCCCTCGTCGACGCACCACGTCGAAGGCCACTCCGGACAGGTCCATCTCCCAGGGCGATCAGCCTTACCCACCGTGCGCAGACCCCGGAGCAGAGTTGCCAACCTAGGTAAGGCATACCTAAGTTAGGCGAACTGCCCTTGGCAGCTCCCCTTTTCGCAGAGCCGCCACCGTGTTCCATTCCGCGCACCCAGAGAGGCTCTCAATGGCACTTCCCAGTCGCATCGACTACACGATCCCTACCACCGACATCCCGGAGCCGGTCGTCTCCTGGACATTGGACCCGGAACGATGCGCCCTGTTGCTGCACGATCTCCAGCCACACTTCCTGCATCCTTTTGCACCCGCTATGCGCGAACAGCTCACCGCGAATGTGGACGCCATCGCTGCCACCTGCCGTGCCCAGGGGATTCCGATCGCTCACGCGATGCAGCCCGACGACCAGACACCCGCCGAGCGGGGATTGCTCACTGAATTCTGGGGCCCCGGCCCCTTGAGCAGCAACGACAGTGGAGCTCCTGATCTGCGCCTTCAAGCCCGCGAAGGGGAGATCGTCATCATCCGACGCCGGTACAACGCGTTCTTGGGTACCGGCCTGGACGCTTGGATGCGCGAGCAGGGACGCGACCAGCTCATCGTCTGCGGGATCTACGCCCATGTCGGCTGCCTGATGACCTCAGCTCACGCTTTCATGACCGACCGGCAGCCCTTCTTGGTGGCCGATGGCACGGCAGACTTTTCCGCCGACGAACACCGGATGGCCCTGGAGTACGTGACGAGCAGGTGCGGAGTCTGCGTGACCACCGGCGACCTGGTGGCCATGCTCTCGGACTCTCAGCCGTTGTCCGCCTGATCCAGGGCCCCTCGAGCGGCGCCCGCACTCAGGCCGTCCTGGCGTCGGGCGCCGCCTCCACCTCAAGCTCAGAGGCCAGCAGAACATCAGCAAGGGTGGACAGCTTTGCTGTCGTCTCAGCCAATTCCGCCTCGGGGTCCGATCCGGCAACGATGCCTGCACCGGCGTACAGGTCGACCACTGGCCCTCTGACGGACGCACAGCGGATAGCCACGGTCCATTCCCCGTCACCGTTGTCATCGCACCATCCGATGCAACCGCCGTAATAATCACGGGCGAAGGGCTCAAGTTCTTCGAGCGTGCGCACGGCCGAGGCGACCGGCGCACCGGCCAGAGCAGGCGTGGGTTGGAGCGCAGCCGCCAGCTCAAGGGCAGTAGTGCCCTGGTCGCGTAGTTCACCTTCGATCCAGGTGCCCAGGTGCCACACCGTTCGGGTACCGACAAGCGCAGGTCGATCGGCGACTGCGAGCCTGCGGCAGTAGGGGCTGAGTGTGTCGGCGATCATCTCCACCACATAGGAGTGCTCACGGAGATCCTTCTCGGAGGTGAGTAGCCTTCGACCTCGATTTTCGTCTTCGACCGGGTCGGGAGAACGAGGAACTGAACCAGCCAGGGGGTGGGAGGTCACGGTGCGCCCTTGCCTGGAGACCAGAAGTTCGGGGCTTGCACCGACGAGCCATTGGCCCTCCGCCGGAGAGACGGCATAAGTACGAGCTTCGGGGTGCGCCTCGACAAGAGCCTGGTAAAGGTACTCAGCCGGCACCGTCGTCTCGAAACGAAGTCGTAGTTTGCGTGCCAGGACGATCTTGTCGAGCGCTCCCTGTTCGAACACAGAGAGCGCTTTCTCCACCCTGCTCCGGTAGTCCGCAGGAGTAGGTGTCTCCTCCGGGTTTCCGACGACTCGGGGAAATCCGTTCCAGCCGCTGCCTTCTTCAAGCAGGAGATCTCCGTGGCGTTGCATCTCGTACACAACGCTCAGCGCTGCGGTCCGTCCGTCGAAGGAGATGGCGCCTGCAACTGTTCCTTGCTCGCGAGCCCAGCTGGCCAGCTCTCCAGGGCTGCTGACATCCATGGTGTGGATACGCCCACCAGTCGCCTTCAGGCTGCCTTGGGTGGTGTGGAATCTGAGGCGAACAGGGCGAGGCGGCGTCGGTACGGTGAAGAGAGCACGTGGAATCACAAAGTTAGGCTAACCTAACTTTTCGGCGGCGAGTGAGGTGCAAGAGTCAGTGAGCAGTGTGGAAGCTTTTCTGGCAGAAAGCGCTTCTCTCCTCGACACGCTTGCCGAGTACGGCCTGCACCCGGGGCTGCTCAGCCCAATGCTCTCCGCAGCGGAGCAGGAACGACTGGCCAGGCTTCGCGTACCCCAGGATCGGAGCGATTTCCTCGCCGTTCGGCTCCTCACACGACTGGCTCTGTTCCGTCGTCGAACCGCGGTCGCCCCCGCATCCCGACCTTCCACGCCGACTTCAGCAGTACCCACAGCGACCTGGAACGAATTCATACCGGCTGTCCCGACAGCTCTTCTCGCAGAGCGGGATATCCGTCAGCGGTGCCCGGGATGCGCTGGCGCCGGACATGGGCGGCCTTATGTCACCGATCCCGAGATCCGTCTTTCCTGGGCCCACTCTCGAGGCCTCATCGCCGTCGTGATTGCCGAGTCCCGGGAGTCCGACGTGGGGATCGACTGTGAACGCGAGCGCCTCTGCGAACCGCCGGTCGTCTGGCAGGGGAGGCCAATCCCACTGTCAACCTGGTGTCGGGTGGAATCCTGCGTGAAGGCTGGATGGGGAGACCTGGACGAGCTCCTGGACCAGTCTTGTTCGGCGGAGGGCATCCACGTCCCCGATGACGTGGTGTTCTCCGAAGGACGCGTTCAGCTAGGCACGGAGATGGTCCATTGGGCAGTCGCCGCACCGTCCACAGCTCGGATGACCGTCCTCGGAGCGGCCTCCGCCTGAGCCCACGCGTCTTCAGGTCAACACTGTTCCTTCAGAGAGAGGCACCACCGTCGACCACGAGGGAGCTCATGGTCACGTGACGGGCTTCGTCGGAGAGCAAGAAGGCCACACAGGATGCGATGTCCTCTGGACGGGCCACCCGGCCGAGCGGAATACCGGTGCGATAGCGGGTGACATCACCTTCGATGGTGGTGTGCAAGGCATCCGGATCGTCGGGGTCGGGCCACGAGGCCCAAAGCATGGGAGTCGACGTCGACCCGGGGTGTACGACATTGCAACGGACGCCGTGCGACGCGAGTTCAAGTCCTGCGGAGCGAACGAGCATGGTGGCTGCCGCCTTGGAGGCTCCGTAAGCTCCTAGGTCGACTCTGGGAACGATGGCGGCATTCGAGGCGACCGCGACGATGGATCCTCGACCGCGCTTCTTCATCCGTCGCCCGACGCTGTGGAGCAGGTGCGCCGTGCCGAACGTGTTCACAGCGATCATGTCGTACAGAGCCTGTACATCGTTGCCCACGAGGCTTCCGGTGCGCAGCATCCCTGCGGTGTGGGCGAGCCTGTTGATCGGCCCGTTCTTCTCCTCTACGTGTCGGATGACTTCTTCAACAGCGTGCGGGTCGGTGATATCGCAGTCCAGATCGGCGCCGGCAAGATCCATGCCGAGGGTCTGCCATCCGCGCGCGGTGAGCGCATCCACGACGGCACGTCCGATGCCTCCTGCGGCTCCGGTCACCAGAGCGATTTCGCCTTCGGCCGGCGTCAGTTCCACGTCAGGAGCGTCCGAGCACATGAGCTAAGGCTAGCCTGGGTCTTCGGTCGATTCCGGCTCGACCCTGAGATCGAGGGCGTTGCCCAACGGTTCGACTCACGGAGCGAAATCTTCAGCTGCTAGCTGTTGTTCGCAGCGGGGTGTGTGCCTCATCGACTTTTTCTGCGGCAAGCACCGGGGGCGGAGGGGTGCCTTCAGCGCCCCAGGTCTCGGTGTCGAGATGATCCCGGCCGTGGGTTTCGAGCCATCCTTCGTGCCGCGGCCCGCGGGGGACGATCTGGGTGGGGTTGATGTCGGTATGGACCCCGTAGTAATGCTCTTTCATATGCACGAAATCGTTCGTGTCCCCGAATCCCGGCGTCTGGAAGAGGTCTCGCGTGTACCCCCAGAGCTGAGGCATCGTTGCCAACGGCTGGCGGTTGCATTTGAAATGTGCGTAGTAGACCTCGTCGAAACGCACCAGGGTCGGATAGAGACGTAGATCAGCTTCGGTGATGCTGGCTCCCATGAGATATCTGCGTGTCGAGAGCCTTTTCTCCAAGGTATCGAGGGCATACCAGAGCTCGTCATAAGCCCGATCGTAGGAAGCCTGCGATCCGGCGAACCCGCAGCGGTAGACCCCGTTGTTGACGGAGCGGAAGATGAAGACCATCAGCTCGTCCATCTCCTCGCGGAGGTGGACGGGATAGAGGTCAGGCGCCCCTTCTCTGTGGTAGCTGCGCCATTGGCTGCCCATGTCAAGGGTCATCTGCGCATAGTCGTTGGTGACGACAGCCCCCGTACGGGTATCAACGAGTGCCGGGACGGTGATCCCGCGGGGGTAGCCGGGGTATCTCTTTTCGTAAGCGTCCTTGAGGAAGTGGATCCCCAGGACGGGGTCCTTCCCCTCAGGGTCGAGGTCAAAGGTCCAGGAGCGTTTGTCGTGCGTAGGGCCCGTAACGCCCAGGGAGATCACGCTTTCCAAACCGTAGACACGTCGAGCGATCATGGCCCGGTTCGCCCAGGGGCAGGCCCGAGAAACAACCAGCCGATAGCGGTCGGGCTCGACCAGGTATCCCTCGCTGCCGTCGACGGTAATGCAGGTGGTGATGTAGTTGGTGTCCCGATCGAAGGCTTTCCCCTGGGTTACGTAGGAACCTTTCTGGTCTGTATTCGAGTTCACGTCTTCCCTCTTTCCGTTCACGCCGATGTCGATCGACGGCTCATCCTGACGCGCTTGGGTACGACATTCACGCACCACTCACTAATTTCTTCCAACCCGAACAGCACGATGGGCACCCCCTGTATGGCATTGATCGCTAGCGGAAACGAATATCCTCCGATTCGATACTATTGACCCAGATTTCAAGCAGCATCCAAAGTGGCGTGCATCTCCCACAGCAGAATCTCGGACGGTGCCAGCGCGGTCACTTTCTGGCCACCCGTCACTGTCATTCTTGCCGCATCCCCAGCGCTCATTCGACCGCTCCCCTCCAAGTCAACAGCCCCGTCTGCGACGAAAAGATGCTGGTAAGGAGCTTGCGGAAGCGCAATTTCCTGACCAGTGGTCAATTTAGCGACATGGAATGCCGCATATTTATTTCTAATCCTGATCGCAGAATCATTTGCATACTTATCCATGCCTGTCGCTACAGTGACAAGCCCGCCCGCCAGGTCTCTCTGAGAGATTTCGAGCTGCTCATATCCCGGCTCTACCCCTCGAGTGTCCGGCACCACCCACATCTGGATGAATCGCACTGGTTCAGCATGTCGCGCCTGACTGAAGCCATAGACCCATGAGTCATTTTTTTCCGAATGAAGAATCCCCGTACCTGCACTCATGCGCTGAGCAAGGCCGGGATAGATGATCCCGTTGTTCCCCTCGGAGTCCTGATGTACCAGGGAGCCGCTAAGCACCCAAGTGACGATTTCCATATCCCGATGAGGATGCGTCTCGAAACCGGTTCCGGGGGCCACGATGTCGTCATTGCTCACGAGCAATAGCCCATGATGGGTATTCATCGGGTCGTAGTGATGACCGAACGAGAACGAGTGCTTGCTGTCCAGCCAGCCATACCGACTGGAGAACCGATCTGCGGCCCGGCGAAGGTCGACACCCTCTGTCGGCGTGGTGAACATCTATACCCCCAAATTTAGGTGATGCGTCACCTATAACTCTATAGACAGCTCGTTCAAACTTCAACCGTACGGGTGATTCACCAGACCACACCTTGGTCGTCCCTACTTATGCAGCACCCCGACTACCGCCCATCCCCCAGGCACGCGAACCGGCCCCAAGCATCCGGAGGAAAATGCCCTATAGCAGATCACTCAGGATCAAAGAGAGGCTGTGGCCGTCACCCCTACAGATCAGCCGAGGGCCCGGCAATCTGAAATCACCCAACTTGAGACGACAAGCAATCCCGGGCAAGCAATCCCGAGATCGATGCCCCTCTTCAGCCCCGCGCCACCCCACGCAAGGCACCCCCGTCCTTCGGTCCAGGCCACCCACCCCACGAAGAATCGGGCACACCCGCCACACACCTATATCTCGGTGAGGTGAAGAATCGACCCACACAGGCTCTCCCGCCCGTCTCCGCATCTCTCCTCAGTTGAGTAACCAGACTGGCCGCGCTTCCTGCCACAGTTCGTCCGGCACGGTTCTCTCCGGCCGAAGGAAGCACTATCCCGTCGAAGCCGGCCCCATCTTCAGCAAAAAAGAGAGCAGTGAGCCCCAACCCTGCGGAGTCCGAGCTAGAGAAAGGACGTGCCTTCGCCTTCAATCGCATCTCAGGCTTCATGAAAGAAGCTGTGGGGTGGGGGCTCCGCCCCCACCCCACATGACTCCAGACCTCAGTCGGATTCAAAAAACATGTGTATCCGTCAGCCTGAGCAGGTACCAAGCATCTCGGTCAAGGTGCCCTTCTCGTCTGTAGACACGTTCAACTGGTACTTAGCCTTCACATGAATCCAACGAGTGGCGTACAAGCAGTGAGAAGCACTGTTGCTCGGCTTCCATTCGTTCGGAGCCTTGTCACCCTTCGCGCGGTTCGCACGGTTCTCTACCGACACGAGGACCAGGGGGTCATTGGCGAACTTAGTCCGCTTCTCGGTATCCCATTCAGCTGCACCAGTACGCCATGCGTGGGAAAGCGGGACAACATGGTCGATATCGATATCCCTCGCAGAGTCAAAGATCCCTGCGGTGTACGGGTCAACCCACTTGCCGGTAGGACGGGTGCAATCCCCACCAAACTCCACGTTTTGTCCATCTCGATGCAGTGCAGCGTTCCGTGCATTGCACTTTTCACTAGGAACGTTGCTCCAACCGTTCTCTGCAGCATTCTTCCAGTGGGGGAAGGATTTCCGCGAATATCCGCCTTTGTCCGCCATCTCAGCGACATTAAGGCTGGACAGCGCAGTCTTGGCCGACTCCGGCGTTTGCGAACCGTCCATGCCGATCTTCAGCTGTGCTGCGGCCACATCAGGCTTCGCTTCCTCAACCCGCGCCGCCTGGGCACTGGTAACAGGAAGGCAGATCGCTACTACGGATGCAAAAACCAGAGAGGACCGGAGCAGTGTCTTCCTGCCGGTCTGACGTTCATTTTTCATGTGAGTCTCCAAGACAGAGCTGCTCTGACTTCGGCCACATTAATGCCCGCGAATCACCCTGTCTTTAGCTAAGACTCATATATCAACGGTATTAACCGTGAATATTTAGTAAGCCTCGAAGGCCAATATGGATCGAACTGGGATACCCACTCAGAACACTCGACAAATAATCGACAAGCTGGATTTTTTGCCTAGTTATGTCTGGACTATTCCGGATTTATACAGTCCAGTACCTGGCGTTCACTATGAACGCGACTCATTATCAAATGTTGATCCAGCGATTCACTGCCTTCAGCTGGGTTCTTGTCTGTGGGGTCCTCTGGTGGCTGTGGGTAGATGCTCTACCCGGGCCTCACCCCAGGCTCCCAGCCACACGGAATACTCCCCAAACACAAAAAGGGTCCTGACCACGTAGTGGTCAGGACCCTTCCTGAATGATTGTCCGGCGGCGTCCTACTCTCCCACACCGTCACCAGTGCAGTACCATCGGCGCTGAGAGGCTTAGCTTCCGGGTTCGGAATGGGACCGGGCGTTTCCCTCTCGCTATGACCGCCGTAACTCTCTCGTACTTACCAACCTCAGAGAATCACAACAATCTCATATGAAATTGTTCATCCCGGTTGATGTTCCGGGAATCACACAGTGGACGCGTAGCATCTTTGTAAACAAGTTATCGGCTTATTAGTACCAGTCAGCTCCACACATTGCTGTGCTTCCACATCTGGCCTATCAACCCAGTAGTCTAGCTGGGAGCCTCTCAAGTCTCTAGGACTCATGGAAACCTCATCTTGAAGCGTGCTTCCCGCTTAGATGCTTTCAGCGGTTATCACTTCCGAACGTAGCTAATCAGCGGTGCTCTTGGCAGAACAACTGACACACCAGAGGTTCGTCCATCCCGGTCCTCTCGTACTAGGGACAGCCCTTCTCAAGTTTCCTGCGCGCACAGAGGATAGGGACCGAACTGTCTCACGACGTTCTAAACCCAGCTCGCGTACCGCTTTAATGGGCGAACAGCCCAACCCTTGGGACCTACTCCAGCCCCAGGATGCGACGAGCCGACATCGAGGTGCCAAACCATGCCGTCGATATGGACTCTTGGGCAAGATCAGCCTGTTATCCCCGGGGTACCTTTTATCCGTTGAGCGACCACGCTTCCACAAGCCATGGCCGGATCACTAGTCCCGACTTTCGTCCCTGCTCGACATGTCTGTCTCACAGTCAAGCTCCCTTGTGCACTTGCACTCAACACCTGATTGCCAACCAGGCTGAGGGAACCTTTGGGCGCCTCCGTTACCTTTTAGGAGGCAACCGCCCCAGTTAAACTACCCACCAGGCACTGTCCCTGAACCAGATCATGGTCCGAAGTTAGACATCCAGTACGACCAGAGTGGTATTTCAACGTTGACTCCACCCATGCTGGCGCACGAGCTTCACAGTCTCCCACCTATCCTACACAAGCCGTACCGAACACCAATACCAAGCTATAGTAAAGGTCCCGGGGTCTTTCCGTCCTTCTGCGCGTAACGAGCATCTTTACTCGTAGTGCAATTTCGCCGAGTTCGCGGTTGAGACAGTGGAGAAGTCGTTACGCCATTCGTGCAGGTCGGAACTTACCCGACAAGGAATTTCGCTACCTTAGGATGGTTATAGTTACCACCGCCGTTTACTGGCGCTTAAGTTCTCAGCTTCGCCCCGAAGAGCTAACCGGTCCCCTTAACGTTCCAGCACCGGGCAGGCGTCAGTCCGTATACATCCACTTACGTGTTCGCACGGACCTGTGTTTTTAGTAAACAGTCGCTTCTCCCTGGTCTCTGCGGCCCTTACCCCTAACTCGTAAAGAGTTTCAAGGTTTGGGCCCCCCTTCTCCCGAAGTTACGGGGGCATTTTGCCGAATTCCTTAACCACGATTCACTCGATCGCCTTAGTATTCTCTACCTAACCACCTGAGTCGGTTTAGGGTACGGGCGGCTCGAACCTCGCTAGAAGTTTTTCTCGGCAGCATAGGATCACCCTGCTTCCACCATACGGTGTCACCATCACATCTCAGGATAATGCCAGACGGATTTGCCTATCTGACTCCCTACATGCTTGAACGTGGACAACCATCGCCACGCGGAGGCTACCTTCCTGCGTCACTCCATCGCTTACCTACTACCAGATAGGATCGCATGCTCCACCATCCATTCACAGCCAAAGACTGAAAACAGCGGCTTCGGATGCTTAGCATCACTGGGTTCGATATGGGCGGTTCTTCGCCGGTACGGGAATATCAACCCGTTGTCCATCGACTACGCCTGTCGGCCTCGCCTTAGGTCCCGACTTACCCAGGGCAGATTAGCTTGACCCTGGAACCCTTGGTTATTCGGCGGACGGGTTTCTCACCCGTCATTCGCTACTCATGCCTGCATTCTCACTCGTGTGGCGTCCACACCTCGATCACTCGGATGCTTCACTCGCCACACGACGCTCCCCTACCCATCAACACCCCTGAACCACGAAGGCTTAGGAAATGTGTCAATGCCACAGCTTCGGTGGTGTGCTTGAGCCCCGCTACATTGTCGGCGCGGAATCACTTGACCAGTGAGCTATTACGCACTCTTTCAAGGGTGGCTGCTTCTAAGCCAACCTCCTGGTTGTCACTGCAACTCCACATCCTTTTCCACTTAGCACACGCTTAGGGACCTTAGCTGGTGATCTGGGCTGTTTCCCTCTCGACTACGGAGCTTATCCCCCGCAGTCTCACTGCCACGCTTTACTTACCGGCATTCGGAGTTTGGCTGACGTCAGTAACCCGGTAAGGCCCATCAGCCATCCAGTAGCTCTACCTCCGGCAAGAAACACGCAACGCTGCACCTAAATGCATTTCGGGGAGAACCAGCTATCACGGAGTTTGATTGGCCTTTCACCCCTACCCACAGCTCATCCCCTCAGTTTTCAACCTAAGTGGGTTCGGTCCTCCACGCCGTCTTACCGGCGCTTCAACCTGGCCATGGGTAGATCACTCCGCTTCGGGTCTAGACCCCGCGACTAAAACGCCCTATTCAGACTCGCTTTCGCTACGGCTTCCCCACACGGGTTAACCTCGCCACGGAGCACTAACTCGCAGGCTCATTCTTCAAAAGGCACGCCGTCACCCCACAAAGAGGCTCCGACGGATTGTAGGCACACGGTTTCAGGATCTATTTCACTCCCCTCCCGGGGTACTTTTCACCTTTCCCTCACGGTACTTGTCCGCTATCGGTCACCAGGGAATATTTAGGCTTAGCGGGTGGTCCCGCCAGATTCGCACAGGATTTCTCGGGCCCCGTGCTACTCGGGAAATGCATCAGGAGTTCTCAAGGTTTAAGCTACCGGGCTGCCACCGTCTATGGCCGGCCATTCAAGACCGTTCGCCTACCATGAAAATTTCTTACTCCTTGCTGACAAGTCAGTGCCAGCTGATACCTCCCACAACCCCGAACGTGCAACGCCTGACCGCTATCACACACGCTCGGTTTAGCCTGATCCGCTTTCGCTCGCCACTACTCACGGAATCGCGGTTGCTTTCTCTTCCTGTGGGTACTGAGATGTTTCACTTCCCCACGTTCCCTCTACACACCCTATATATTCAGGTGCGAGTGACTGGACATGTCTCCAGCCGGGTTTCCCCATTCGGAAATCCTCGGATCACAGTCTGGTTATCGACTTCCCGAGGCTTATCGCAGATTCCTACGTCCTTCATCGGTTCCTGGTGCCAAGGCATCCACCGTGTGCCCTTAAAAACTTGGCCACAAAGATGCTCGCGTCCACTGTGTAATTCTCAAAACACCAACCAACATCCCACAACCGGAGCCACCTCACACCCACAACATTCCTGTCATGAACGGGTATGACCCACATGGGACATCAACAATCAGCACCCAACTACTCGAAGAGCAGCCGAGCCCTGAGAGCCCAACAACGTGCCACGACATTCACTCCAACCAGACACACTTTCCTTGCTCCGAAGAGCCGTACTCGTGATGCTGACCATCAGCAAATGCCATCCATCGATGTTCCACCCTTGAGCAGATCCCCGTTACACATTTGGTAACGAAAGGACCCTATATGCTCCTTAGAAAGGAGGTGATCCAGCCGCACCTTCCGGTACGGCTACCTTGTTACGACTTAGTCCCAATCGCCAGTCCCACCTTCGACGGCTCCCCCCACAAGGGTTAGGCCACCGGCTTCGGGTGTTACCGACTTTCGTGACTTGACGGGCGGTGTGTACAAGGCCCGGGAACGTATTCACCGCAGCGTTGCTGATCTGCGATTACTAGCGACTCCGACTTCATGGGGTCGAGTTGCAGACCCCAATCCGAACTGAGACCGGTTTTTTGGGATTCGCTCCACCTCGCGGTATCGCAGCCCTTTGTACCGGCCATTGTAGCATGCGTGAAGCCCAAGACATAAGGGGCATGATGATTTGACGTCATCCCCACCTTCCTCCGAGTTGACCCCGGCAGTCTCCCATGAGTCCCCACCCGAAGTGCTGGCAACATGGAACGAGGGTTGCGCTCGTTGCGGGACTTAACCCAACATCTCACGACACGAGCTGACGACAACCATGCACCACCTGTACACCGACCTTACGGGGCACACATCTCTGCGTGTTTCCGGTGTATGTCAAGCCTTGGTAAGGTTCTTCGCGTTGCATCGAATTAATCCGCATGCTCCGCCGCTTGTGCGGGCCCCCGTCAATTCCTTTGAGTTTTAGCCTTGCGGCCGTACTCCCCAGGCGGGGCGCTTAATGCGTTAGCTGCGGCACAGAACTCGTGGAATGAGTCCCACACCTAGCGCCCAACGTTTACGGCATGGACTACCAGGGTATCTAATCCTGTTCGCTCCCCATGCTTTCGCTTCTCAGCGTCAGTTATGGCCCAGAGACCTGCCTTCGCCATCGGTGTTCCTCCTGATATCTGCGCATTTCACCGCTACACCAGGAATTCCAGTCTCCCCTACCACACTCTAGCCTGCCCGTACCCACCGCACGTCCGGAGTTAAGCCCCGAATTTTCACGGCAGACGCGACAAACCGCCTACAAGCTCTTTACGCCCAATAATTCCGGACAACGCTCGCACCCTACGTATTACCGCGGCTGCTGGCACGTAGTTAGCCGGTGCTTCTTTTTCAGGTACCGTCACTTTCGCTTCTTCCCTGATGAAAGAGGTTTACAACCCGAAGGCCTTCATCCCTCACGCGGCGTCGCTGCATCAGGCTTTCGCCCATTGTGCAATATTCCCCACTGCTGCCTCCCGCAGGAGTCTGGGCCGTGTCTCAGTCCCAGTGTGGCCGGTCGCCCTCTCAGGCCGGCTACCCGTCGTCGCCTTGGTGAGCCATTACCTCACCAACAAGCTGATAGGCCGCGAGTCCATCCTTCACCACTAAAGCTTTCCACCAACACTCCATGCGGAGATTGGTCATACCCAGTATTAGCCCCGGTTTCCCGGAGTTATCCCAGAGTGAAGGGCAGGTTACTCACGTGTTACTCACCCGTTCGCCACTAATCCAACCAGCAAGCTGGTCTTCATCGTTCGACTTGCATGTGTTAAGCACGCCGCCAGCGTTCGTCCTGAGCCAGGATCAAACTCTCCATTAATGAAAAACCCCAGGCCAACAAAGTTAGCCGGGAAAATCCTGGCAACAAACCAAAAGTCTCAACCATTAAGTCAAGACCGAATTGACTTGAAACCAACAAACAATTGGCATCGATTTCGGCACGCTGTTGAGTTCTCAAGAATCGGTTGCCACTTCGCTTCCGGCCCTTCCAGGCCTTTCGCTCGGCGACTTCTCTAGGTTATCCTTTCTTCTGAGCGAGTGTCAAATCCGCGTTTTCTTGTTTTTAAAAACAAGAAATCTCGTTTTTGCTATCCGCCCGGGACAACCCGTAAAACTTTGCCACCCTCTTTGTTCGGAGTCAAATCGGCCCTCGCGACTAAAAAGACGTCGCGAAGTAAGCCTCTTCAGAGGCTTACTCAAAAGGGATTGACGCAGGTGAACCCTGTATCTACCGACGTGCTCCGGAACGGGGCAACTTGTCTAAGGTACACCGACTGGGCGCTCGTTTCAAACTCGCGTCGCATGGGTGTCGTCCGTCGGCGACAAGGACCCCAGGAGTGCATCGGCCCTTCTTCTACATAAGGAAGTGCCCTCTTTAATCAGCCTCGCGTCAGAACTCAGTAGAGGCCCACGAGTGAGTAACCCGGCGTCCCCCGACCCACCTGCCACTGCCGTACATGAATAACTCTCCCGCCTGCCCCAAGCCACCCCAAGGCCGGGCGCCACGCCAGGTACGCCCACCTATGTGTCGAGACGCCGAAGTTCTGAGCACCCGACCGGTCAACGCATAGCGACGCAAAACCCGCCGAAAAAGATTGCGGATGATTCTCAATGTCGCTAGGTTTTGCGGGTGTTTGCCCTGGCCCGCGTGGCTGTACCGACCTCACCCCGCTGGGTCGACCAACCTGGTCGACTCCCCCTTCTCTGCTGTCTACTGACCGTATTTCTCTGTACGTCAGTCTTGATCGCTATTTCCACCGGTGGCGCGGTCATCCCCCTGACCGACACTCTCCACTACCTCTCCCAAGCCACCATCGGAGGTGTCATCGACCGCGAGAGCCTCCCCGCCTACCAAATCATCTGGCAGGTACGCACACCCCGAGTACTCCTAGCTGCGCTCGTCGGTGCCGCCCTCAGCTCCACCGGCGCAGTCATCCAAGCCATGGTCCGTAACGTCCTCGCCGACCCATTCCTACTGGGGGTCAGCGCCGGCGCATCCGTCGGTGCAGTCAGCGTGACCATCGGTGCCGTAGGAATGAGTTCGCTCGGCCTGAGCGCATTGGCCTCCAGCCTGGGCGTCTTCTTCGTCACCGGCGGCGCCTTCGCAGGCGCTCTACTCGCCAGCGGGCTCGTCTGGGCCGCAGCGTGGCAACGAGACACCGGGGTGACCCCCGTCAGGCTCGTCCTGACCGGAGTCGTCCTCGCCGCCGGATTCCACGCGATCATGAGCGTCCTCATCTACTTGGTCCCCGACACCGAATCGACAGCGACCGTCCTTTTCTGGTCAATGGGCTCCTTCGGAGCGGCGTCCTGGACCGTGCTGCCCATCGTCACCGTCTTCGTCTTTCTCGGGCTTCTCATCTACCGGAAACATGCACAGACATTGGACGTCCTCGCTCTCGGCGACGAAGCTGCTGCCAGCCTCGGAATCGACGTGACCGCAGCTCGCCGGTCACTCTTCTTCCTTCTCTCCCTCACCACAGGAGCCGTCACCGCAGTCAGCGGATGCATCGGCTTCGTCGGACTCGTCGTGCCCCACATCGTCCGGATGATCGTCGGAGCCACCCACGCACGTGTCCTGGTCGTCGCACCTTTCGTCGGCGCCATCCTGATGGTCTGGGTCGACCTCCTGGCCCGTACCGTCGTCGCCCCCAGAGAACTCCCCCTCAGCGCTATCACTGCATTGATCGGAGTGCCCGTCTTCATCGTGCTACTCCGCCGCCGCGGCCAGGTCCTCGGGAACCGCTGATGAATGCACACCTGAGCACCCACGGCCTCGGCATCCGGATCGGCGCCACAGAAATTGTCAACGACCTCGACCTATCCGTCCCCTCCAGAGAAGTCGTCGGTCTTCTCGGCCCCAATGGCAGCGGAAAATCGACTGTCCTTCGCACCATCTACCGGTCCCTGTCACCCAGCAGAGGAGCCATACGCCTCGACGGTGAGGAACTTTCGAGTATGAGTCTGCGCGACAGCGCACGACACATCGCAGCCCTCGCCCAGGACAGCAGCTCCGATCTCGACTTCACCGTCGAAGAAGTCGTCCGTATCGGACGAACCCCGCACCAGGAACGTGGACGACGACTCAACCAGCGCGAACTGGATCTGGCCGAAGAAACCATGAGCCGCATGGAGATCCTCCATCTACGGCACCGAGGAATCCTCAGCCTCTCCGGCGGCGAACGACAGCGCGTCCTCATCGCCCGTGCGCTCGTCCAAGAACCCCGACTGCTCGTCCTCGACGAACCGACCAACCACCTCGACATCGCGCACCAGCTGCGCCTCCTCACCCTGCTCCGCAGCGGCATGTGCACCGTGCTGACCGTGCTGCACGACCTCAACCTCGCCGCAGCCGCATGCGACCGGATCTATCTGCTGGACGCCGGCCGCGTCGTCGCCAGCGGACCGCCCGAAGACGTCATCACCCCGGAAACCCTCCAGGCCGTCTACGGCATCGACGTCCTGGTGATCCCCCACCCCGTCACCGGACGACCCCAAATTCTACACACGCTTGAATCCCTGGAGACCGCCACATGACCCCCACCCTGCCGACCCGCGCCGCCCTCGTTCTCGCACTGTCCATCGCCACCGCACTGACCGCGTCGTGCGGAGCCAAAGTCGCCGACAACGCGAGCTCAGCAGAAGGGAAGAAACCGGCCGGAGACATCCAGGTCCAACGCTGCGGAGAAAAAGTCACCTACCGCGACCCCAGCCGAGTCATCGCCTACGAAGGCGGATCCGCCGACAAGATGTTCGCCCTCGGACTGAGCGACAAGGTCCTCGGATACGTCATGACCCCCACCAACCCCGACCCGGCGACCTCCCCCTACGCAGCCGAATACGCCAAAGTGCCGCTGCTCTCCTCCGACCTGCTCAACAAAGAACTCGTCGTCGAGAAGAAAGCCGACATGGTCGTCGCCGGGTGGAACTCCGGGTTCTCCGAAAAACGTGGCATCACCCCGCAGATTCTCGACGGCCTGGGCATCGCCAGCTTCATGCACACCGAATCCTGCTTCGCCTACCCCGGCGCACCCGAAACGATGAAGCCGCTACCCGCGCTCTACGCCGACCTCGAACGACTCGGCAAGATCTTCCACGTCGAAGACCGTGCCAAGACCAAGGTCGACGAACTCAAAGAACGTATGGACAAAGTCCGCCAAGCCGGAAACACCCTCCCCAGCAAACCTAAGGTCTTCCTCTACGACTCCGGTACCGACCAGCCCGCCACCGCAGGGAACCAAGTACCAGTCCAAGACATCATCGACGCCGCCGGTGGAACCAATATCTACGCCGACCTGAACCAACGCTGGACCAAGACCAGCTGGGAATCCGTCGTCGAAGCCAACCCCGACGTCATCATGATCATGTCCTACCGGGACAAGCCCGCAGCCGAGAAGATCGCCTTCCTCAAGACACACCCCGCGCTCTCCCAGGTCACCGCGGTCAAGAATGACAAGTTCTACGTCATCGACTACAACGAATGCATCTCCGGCCCCCGAAACGTCGACGGAGCCGAGAAATTCGGAGACTGGCTACAGAAGAACCACTGACCACCCACCTGCCGCACGACGGCGGCCGACCCGAGCAAGGCTTTCGGCCGGCCGCCGTCGCTGAACCGTCAGATCATCCCTTCGTGGCTGCCTCGCTCGCGACAGCTCCCACTGCCAGCCGACGCGTCCACCGGTACAGCGCCCAGATGATCGCCACGAAAGCCAGAACCCCCAGCCACTGCGAAGCCATCGCAAATTCCTTCCCGACCACGGCCAACGGTTCTTCCTCACCAGTGGCGTAGACGATCCCGGCGAAGAGGACACCGAACAAGCTCTCTCCGACGATCAGGCCCGTCGCCAGCAGAATCCCCATGCGTTTCGAACGCTCCGGATCCGCCGTCCGCGACGCCCACCGGTCGTACACCAGACCGAGCAGCGCGCCGATCGGGATCGTCAACGTCAAGGCGATCGGCAGATACATCCCCATGCCGACCGCCAACGGCGGCAGACGCCACCCCTTCGTCACCAGACCAAGGACCTCATCGACCGCGACGACCACACCACCGATCACCGCACCCAGGCCGATGAGCCCCCAGTCCAAAGAGCCACCGAAGACGCCCTTGGCCAACGAAGAGATCAAAGATGCCTGAGGTGCCGCCAAGGCATTCGCCCCTGCACCCGGCGCCCCCACGAAACCGAAACTAGTGCTCATCAACTGCAGCACCGGCGGAATCACCAGCGAGCCGAAGACGACGCCAATCACCAGAGCCACCTGCTGCTTCCACGGCGTCGACCCGACCAACTGACCCGTCTTCAGGTCCTGCAGGTTGTCATTCGAAATAGTGGCCACCCCGAAGACCACCGCAGCCGTGAACAAGGTGTAGGCGACCAAAGCCTCCGTGTGAGTACCGCTCCCGCCATAGGTCGCCTTGATCAACAAAGCCGCCGTGATGACGACCAGGATGCCCACCCCGGATATCGGACTGTTCGATGCGCCGATGAGCCCGGCCATGTAGCCACAGACCGACGCCACGATCAGCCCGATCAACAGAATGAACAACAAGCTGGTGACGACCAGACCCAGCGCGCCGTCCGCCAACGGAGTGCCCTGAACGAACAGCCACAGCAACACCCCGATGGGCAACATCGACGCCAGGATCACCCCGAACACGATGTTCATCGACAAATCCTGCTCCGTACGCGGAACCTCCCCACCACCACGACGGGTCCTCGTCGATGCCAGAGCCTCCGCGATCCCCCGCACGATCGGGCCGATGATCTTCACCAAGGTCCACACCGCTGCGACAGCGATAGCTCCCGCTCCGATGAACCGGACATCCTGAGCGAAGACCTTGCTCACCTCAGCGGTGACATCCCCCTCCGCCGGGAGCAGCCCCGCAGAACGCATCGGAAGAAGCACCCCGTACGAGATGAGCAGACCGACGATCATCGCGAAACCGACTGTCACGCCGACCAGATGACCCACGCCGATCAGCGCCAACGACAAACTCGCACCGAACATCGTGCCGCCAGAACCAACCCGGAAGACCGACGACAACGAACTACTCACGACCTTGAACGCAGCCACCAACGCCAAACCCGCCGACGCCAGAGCACCAGCGACGATGACCTTCAGACCGCGGGCATTCTCCTCCGCCCCACCAGAGCTGTCGCCGACCCGAAGCACCTCTGCCCCGGCCACACCCTCCGGATACGGAAGATCCGAACCGGTCACCAGAGCCCGACGTAAAGGGATCGAATACATGACCCCGAGGACCCCGCCCAAGGCACAGACCGCGACCGTCGTCCAATACGGGACGCCATTCCACCAGCCCACGATGACCAGGCCAGGCAGGACGAAAATGATCGCCGACAAGGTTCCGGCCGCTGAAGCAATCGTCTGCACAATGTTGTTCTCGACAACAGTGTGATCAGCGAAGAAACGCAGGATCGACATCGAAATGACGGCTGCCGGGATCGATGTGGCGAAGGTCAGCCCCACCTTCAGCCCCAGATAGACGTTCGCCGCGGTGAAGACCACGGTGATGAGGCCACCGATGACAATGCCCCGGATAGTCAGCTCTTTCGGACCCGATCTCGTCCGCGCTGTCTGCGATGTCGGTGCGGCCACGGCACTCTCCTCCTCGAGGGCGTTCCAGACCCGCAAACCGCTCGCCCGCAGGCCCGACCGTTCTCGGGCGGACACGACTGTGGAGCCCGACGGCTCATTTCATGCTAATCCTCTTGGCTTGTCCATCAGCAGTATTCAGGTCTTTTGAAGACTCACCACTCGATCTTCCCCAGCAGGGCCGAGGAACTGGATCAGCGGCGGAGCACCATCGTCGAAACACCGGACCCGGGACTCCACCCCGTAGACCTCACGGATCAGACCTGCCGTCAGCACCTCCTGCGGAGGCCCACTCGCCACCGGCCGTCCACCAGCCAGGACCACCACCTCGTCGCAATACGACAGAGCCAGATTCAGGTCGTGCAGGGCCACGATCACCGCCAGACCAGAACAACGCACCGCAGCAAGGATCTCCAGCTGCCGACTCACGTCCAGGTGGTTCGTGGGTTCGTCCAACAGCAAAGTCGACCCGCCCTGGGCGAAAGCTCGAGCCAGATGTACCCGCTGCCGCTCTCCACCGGACAGACTGTGCCAACGTCGGTTGAGGAGATGCCCCACCCCGGTTCGCTCGGCTGCTGCGTGCACCAACCGTCGGTCCTCGGCTGAAATACCGGACCACCTGCTGCGATGCGGAATACGACCGAGGTCGATCACTTCCTCGACACTGAGATCCTCTACCGTCTCCGCCTGCTGCTCGACAACAGCCAACCTGCGCGCCGCCTCCCTACGAGGGAGCACCTTCAGGTCGACCTCGTCGAGAGTCACCACCCCTGACTCCGGCTTGAGGACCCCGGCAAGCATGCGCATCAACGTCGTCTTACCTGCCCCGTTCGGGCCGAGCAAGCCGACCGTGCGCCCAGGAACCGCCCCTACCGTCACCTCACCGACGATGAGATGACCTTCGACGCTCCAAGACAGCTCGTGTCCGGTCAGACTCATGAGGCCCTCCGACGGCGTACGAGGATGAAGGCGAAAACAGGAACACCGACAAGTGCCGTCATCACACCGACCGGGACCTCCAAGGGCGCAAAAGCTGTCCGTGCAATGGTGTCCGCCCAGACCAAGAAGATCGCCCCGACCAAGGCCGCCGTCGGCATCAGAACTCGATGCCGAGAACCGACCATGGCGCGCGCGATGTGCGGAAGCACCAGACCGACGAAACCGATCGCGCCGGAGCTGGAGACGATCACCGCGGTCATCGACGCCGTGACGAGCAGAAGCAGCCCACGAATCCGGACGACCGAGACTCCCAACGAGGCAGCGGCTCGTTCGCCGAAAGCGAAGGCGTCCAAGGACGAGGCGCAGAACAAGCAGAGCAGAAGGCCGAGCGCGAGCGCCGCAGCGGCCAGGGCGACGTCCTCCCAACTAGAGGTGGCCAGCGAGCCCATCAACCAGAAAAGCACACCACGAGTTGTCGTGGCGTCGGCACCGATCATGACGATGAACGAGGTCAGCGCGGAGAAACCCTGGGTGACGGCGATTCCGGCCAAGACGACGGTGGCGGTGGTTCCGCCGGCGAGTCGAGCGAGCAGGAGCATCGCGCCGAAAGCGGTCACCGCGCCGAGCAAGGCTCCGCCAGAGAGGCCGAGGGTGCTGCCGACACCCAGGACCAGGACACAGACCGCGCCGGTGGAGGCTCCCGAGGAAACTCCCAAGAGGTAGGGGTCCGCGAGCGGATTTCGCAGGAGCGATTGCAGGACGACACCGCAGATCGACAGGCCTGCCCCGCAGAATGCCGCGAGAAGAACCCGGGGGAGTCGCAGGTCGGCGACCATGGCGATCTCGAGTGCGGATGCGCCGGAAGTCGTGGCTCCCAGTCTTTCAAGAAGGATGTTCCAGGCAGTCGTGACCGAGATCGGGGCTGGCCCGAAAGTCACCGTCACGACGACGGAGAGGATGAGTGCGGCGATTCCGGCCGCCCAGAGAGCGGCAAGGCCCAAGGGTCGGGGAGCCTCGATTTTCACGATCTGAGGCCGAGTTTTTCGATACCTGCGGCGAGTTTCTCCATCGAGTCCACAGTGCGGATCGAAGGGTTGAGTTCGGATCCGGCCAACCGGATGTACTGCTTGTTCTTGACTGCTCTCATCTGTGAGGTGACGGGGTGTTTCTCGAGGAAGTCGATCTTCTCGTCACCGGAGTCGGCCGACTTGCGCCGACGGGCTAGATCGGCGATCACAATGACGTCCGGGTCCTTGGTCGCGAAGTCCTCCCAGCCGACCTGGGGCCATTCCTGCTGGGATCCGGCGTAGACATTGGTCATTCCCACGGCCTCGGCAGCTATCTGTGGCGAGCCGAGGCCCCCTGCCACATAAGGAGACTCCGAGCTCGCGAACCAGAAGGCAGCTGTCACCGGATGTTTCTTCCCCTGCCCGGAGACCGCTTCGACTCGTTTTTTCAAGGACGCGACCATCTCCTCCCCGGCTTCACGTCGACCGGTCAAGGATGCAAGTTCGGCGACCTCCTGGTAGATGGCGTCAAGGCTGAGCTTCGCGGTGCGCTCCCCGTCACCCTTGCCACCGGGGCTCTTCGCACACTCGGCAGGCGCCATGTACACCGGAACGCCCAACCGGGTAAAAGCCTCGGGTTTCGTCGATCCTTCTCCAGGCAGGTCAGCGAAATAGGTCGCGGCGACGAAGTCCGGCTTCGCGCCCAGGACGGTCTCCATCGACGGGTTGTTGTCGGCCAACCGGGGAATGCGGGAGTTCTGTTCGGTGAAGCGCGGTAATACCGGGTCGAACCAGGTCGAGGTGCCGACCATTCGATCGCCGAGGCCCAGGGAGAGCAGGGTCTCGGTGCTCGACTGATTCATCGCGACGATCCGCTGCGGCGCTTTGGTCACGGAGATCTCACCGCCACAGTTGGCCACCTTGGCGGGATAGCCCTTCGCCGGGCTGTCGCTTCCGTCGGTCTTCGAGGCACCTGGGGTGGATCCGGACGGACCGCATCCGGCGATCGTGACGGTCAGGAATGCTGCTGCGGCGATGGCGGACAGTGCAACGCGGGAGGAGGCCAAGGGTATGAGGTTCCTTCGGCTCAACGACCTGGAACGCGAGGCCGGGACGGGCCGACAGCGGCGTGCTGCAGGCGTCGACAGGTCTTCGGGCTCGAGGTCGTCCACGTCAGGTACCTTCCCAGGCGGTTCGCCCAGTGGCATCTGGCCTGCCGTGTCACTCACACCGCTGCGCGTCAGCTCCGGATTCTCACCGGATTCCCTGCCCTCGACGGGGGAGAGGGCGTCGACGGGGCGAGGCTAACAGGATCGGCTGTGGGCAACCTACCGGTCGCAGGTGCCCACAGCGCAGGTCATTCGCCTTCGGACACCGCTCCCTCGGCCACCACGAGATCCTGCCAGGACATTCCTACCGTCTTGACGACATTCGGACGGTCGGTGGCACGCTCGACCTGTCCGAGGACTACATCTCGCAGAACGTACAGATCCTTCTCCGTGAGAGACCCTTCCTCGATCGCCATGATCACGTCACCGGCTTCCCGCAGCGCCGTGGCCACGTCCTCGACGACGACCTGGGCACGACCGAGGAGTGCCGCGTCGAGTTCACGGCGGTCCGGCTCGTGTGAGCCGATCGCCACGACGCAGGCGCCGTCTGCCACCCATTCCCCCTTGATGACCGGTTCTGCGGACGAGGTCGCGCAGACGATGATCCCGGCCTGTCGTACCGCGGCCTCGACCTCCTCCGGAGAGGTCACCGCGTCACAGTCCAGGCCCAGTTCACGAACTTGCCCTGCGCAGTTCTCGGCCCGGTCCTGCTCGACGTCCGCCACGCTGACATGGCCGATCCTGCGGATCGCGGACATCGCTTCGGCGTGCCCTCGAGCCTGGGGGCCGCCGCCGATCAGGACCAGCTCGTCCACCTCGTCCGGGGCGAGCGTCTCCGCAGCGAGCGCCGAGGTGGCCGGGGTACGCAGTGCCGTCAGTGCCGTGCCGTCGAGCAGGACGCTCGGCGTCAGGGTTTCGGCGTCCATGAGGACGTACCAGGCCTGGATGCGAGGAAGCCCCCTGCCCGGGTTGGCCGGGGCGACCGACAGGACTTTCACACCGGCGGAGGTCGCTGTCGACGACGGCATGAGCAGGAGCTGCCCGGCTCCTGCTTCAGGGCTGCTACGCGGCGGGTCCAGTGCCGGGTCGAGGCCACCCTCCAGCGCTGCACGGAGCAGCCTGCGGGCGCGGTCGGCGCTTACCCTTCGCAGCACCTCGTCGGCATCGATCCAGGTCGGTGTACTCATGTTTTTCCTTCTACAGTCGACATCTCTTCATCGGTGGAACGTCCTTCGACCACGGCGAGTCGGGGTGCGAAGGAGACGGCGATCGCCGAGATCACGCCGAGGACGACGATGTACGCCGCGATCGGCCACCAGCTGCCCGAGGCTTTGAACAGCCATTCGGCGAGGAGCGGTGCGGTGCCGGAGAAGATCGCGGCTCCGATCTGGTACCCGAGAGTGATGCCGGTGTAACGCACTTTCGCGCTGAAGGTCTCGGACATCAGCGTGCCCAGGGTCGCGGTGACCGGTGCCCAGGCGATCCCGAGCATCAGCGCTGACGCCAGGTAGAAGGCCGGCATCGATTTCGTGTTGACCAGTAGGAAGTACGGGAAGGCCATCGCGGTCAGCAAGCCCACTCCGACGAGGTAGGTGCGGGTCCGTCCGACGCGGTCGGACAGCGCTCCGAAGGCGGGGATGCAGAAGCAGCTGACGAGGGCTCCGAGCAGGACCGCGTTGAGGGCGTCTTGTTTTCCGTAGCCGATCTTCATCGCGTACGACCCGATGAAGGTCACCACGATGTAGAAGGGTGCGGTTTCCACGGCTTTCGCGCCGACGGCGACCAGCACGGAACGCCAGTGTTCGCGCAGGGTGGTGACCAGGGGGAGTTTCTCGACGGTGCCGCCGTCCTGGACCTTCCGGAAGGCGGGAGTCTCACCGAGACCGTCACGGATCCACAGGCCGATGACGACCAGGGCGATACTGAACACGAAGGGGATTCGCCAGCCCCAGGTCTCGAAGGCCTCGCCGGGCAGCATGGTGGCCAGGAGGATGGCAGCGTTGCCCATCAGGAGGCCTAGAGTCACGCCCATCTGGGGGATCGCGCCGAAGAGTCCTTTGCGGTGGTCCGGGGCGTATTCGTAGGCGAGGAGCAGTGCACCGCCCCATTCGCCTCCGATGGCGAGCCCTTGGATGATGCGGAAGAGGTACAACAGGATCGGAGCGGCTATTCCGATGGTGGCATAGGTGGGGAGCAGACCGATCGCTACTGTGCCGAGACCCATGATGGACAGGGTTATGACCAGGGTTTTCTTGCGTCCGACGCGATCTCCGATGTGGGCGAAGACGATGCCACCGAAGGGGCGGACGACGAAGGTCAGCAGGTTACCCAGCCAGGCGAGCATGAGCGCGATGAACGGGTCGTCGTTCGGGAAGAACTGCTTGCTGAAGATGATCGGGGCGACGCTGGCGTAGAGCAGGAAGTCGTACCACTCGATGGCGCTACCGGACAGGCTGCCGATCAGTACTCGGCGGTTGGTCGCCTTCTGGTCGATGGGCGGTGGTGGCGCCTGGGCCATGTGGGCTCCTCGCGACGGAAGCGGGATGTCGTTCCGGAGATCATGCCATCTCCCTGGGAATGATCTGTCATTTTTATAGGGGTATTTTTGTGGCTTTTTGTGGGTTAAGCACCTTCTGACCTGGCCAGGGAGTATTTGAGGATTCGGTCGACGAGCGCGGTCGGTAGCCGGTCAAGCAGCTCGCGCCTTCGGTTGAGCCGTACGGGGTAACGGGGCTTCGGGTGGTGTGCGGTCGTGGCATGGAAGACGGCCTCGGCCAGGACGGAGGGGTCGGAGGCTTTGGCGTCCTCGTCTCCGACCCTCTTCCCGGCTTCGCGGGCCAGAGGCTTGAACGGGGAGCTGTCAGGGACGGCGTCGAAAGCCGCGGTGATCCGGGAGGTCATTCCCGTGCGGAAGGGGCCGGGTTGCATCAGGATCACGTCGACACCGACGAACATGAGTTCGCGTCTGAGCGCATCGGCATAGGCCTCGACGGCATGTTTGCTCATGGCGTATGCGCCGTTCATGGGCATTGCCCGTTGCCTTCCGGTCTCGGAGCCGATCAGGACGACTCGACCACCTGCCTGGCGGATGAGGTGCCAGGATGCCTGGACTGTGCGGTGGGTGCCGAGGACGTTGACGTCGAGGACCCGATCGATGTCCTGGATGGGGGTGTCCATGAGGGGTCCGATGCCGGTGACCCCGGCGAAGGTGACGACGGCGTCGAGCCCGTCGGGGGACCATTTCTCCACGTGGCGCAGCGCCTTCGCCACCGAGTCGTCCTGAGTGACATCCATGGTGACGGGCAGGATGTCGTCATGTGGCGGGTGGCGGTATGAGGTGGGTTCGGGGACTGTGAGGTCGGCGACGGCGACGCGCCAGCCCCCGGCGAGGAAGCGTGTGACAGCGGCGGCGCCGAGTCCGCGTGCGGCCCCGGTGATGAGGACGGTTCTCTTTCTGTTCTCCGGGGTGCTTTCCACCCCGGGAGCGTACGCCGGACAGCAGCGGTGTCGGGGAGTTGTCCGCTGTGGTTTTTCGTGGTTTCGGAGGCGGCGTCGTTTGGCGTTATCGGCTCGACCACGGACGTTCCCTGCTGGTGGAAGCCATAATGGTGATCCCCTTTAAGTTTATGAAAACGCTAGTGACACAATCAGAATCACGGACGTCACCCTTACTGCGTGCGCGCCCGAGAGGGCACCCCATGGCCAGACTTAGTTAGGCAAGCCTGACCTCGGCAATCCGACGACGATGTCTGCCCCGAACATCCGGCGACGAATGTCCATACCCCCTGACATTCCTCGACAGTGACCCCACCCAGGCACACCCATCACAAGGAGATACAGATGCAGGCCCCGACGGAGAGCGAGGCCACACGCGTCTCGCCTGACGGGAACCTCGACCGCACACTGCGACCGCTCCCGCCCTTCCGCAACCGCTACCAGCCAGTCATCGGCGCAGGCGTCATCATCGTCGCCTTCCTCCTCGGACTACTGGCCAAGAAACCCGAGATCTTCGCCCTGTACATGGGCACCGGACTCGCCCTCGGCTACATCCTCACCCGTAGCCGATTCGGTTTCGCCGGTGGCGTCAAACGGATCTACATCACCGGCGAAGGAAGCCTTTCCAAAGCGCTCCTGCTCACCTTCGCCATCGCCGCCGTCGTCACCGCAGGCATCCACTGGGCCGCAGTACAGGACGGTGCCGTCGCCGCCTGGAACGCCGGACGCGGCGCCAAGGTCATCCCCGGAACGCAGGTCATCCTCGAGATCGGCCTCCCCCTCGTCCTGGGTGGCGTCATCTTCGGCGCCGGGATGATCATGGCCGGCGGTTGCGCCTCCGGAACCCTCGCCGACCTCGGCGAAGGGGCTGTACGTGTCCTCTTCTCCCTCCCCTTCTTCATCCTCGGCTCCGTCCCCGGACACTGGCTGCGTGCCGTGATGACCGAAAGCCCCATCGGCACTGGCGTCCGCGTCTACCTGCCGGACCATCTCGGCTACTCCGGAGCAGTGATCGCCACCCTCCTCGGCCTGATGGGTCTGTGGGTCCTCGTCCGACGCTACGAGCAGTACCGCAAACGTGAGGGGTACTACCAGGTCGAGGAATGGGATGCCGGCGAAAGGTACGTCCCCCAGGAAGACACCGGGAAACCCTTCCGTTTCTTCAGCCCCCGGACCTACCACCACTTGATGGTCACTCGATGGGACTTCCGCACCGGCGGCATCCTGCTGGCCTTCATGTTCCTCTTCATCCTGATCACGACCAAGAAGTCATGGGGTGTGACCAGCGCCTTCACCGTATGGGCCGTGGCCTTCCTCGATCTCTTCGGCATCCAGATCACCCATCCTTCATTCGCCTCGATCAATACCTCCGTGGCCGGGGGCCTGCTGAACCACAGCGGGTCCGTGCGCGACGTCGGCATCATCTTCGGCTCCGCTTGTGCCTTGCTCCTCGCCGGACGATTCCGCCTCGACACCAAGTTCTCCACGGTGGACGCCTTCACCTACGCCGTCGGCGGGCTCTTCATGGGCGTCGGCGCACGCCTCGCCGGCGGCTGCAACATCGGTGCCCTGTTCTCCGGTATCGGCAACCTCTCCCTGTCCGGATGGGTCTTCGGCGTCGCCCTGTTCACCGGCGGCATCCTCGCCCTGAAGTACTTCCACGGCCGAATCAACCTGGTCGGACCGGAACGCCACACCCAACCCCCCAACTACCCGCCCGTCCCGGCCTCCGCGGCCGGCGAAGAGACCAGCGGCGCGAAAGACGTGCCCGCTTCGAAAGGAACCAGCGCATGAGCAAGAAGATCGTCGTCGTCGGCGGAGTCGCCGGAGGCATGTCCTTCGCCGCCCGGTGCCGACGGCTCGACCCGACCGCCGAGATCGTCGTCTTCGAACGCGGCCGCGATGTCTCCTTCTCCAACTGCGCGTTACCCTTCCACCTGTCCGGCATCGTCGAAGAAGCATCCAGCCTGGTCCTGGTCACCCCGGAGACCTTCCGGCTGAGGTACAACCTCGAGGTGCGCCCTCGCCACGAAGTCGTCTCCATCGACCGTGAGAACAAGACGGTGACCGTCCGCAAGGTCGACGAGGGCACCGAGTTCGAGGAGTCGTACGACGTCCTGTGCCTGTCCCCCGGCGCGAACCCGATCATTCCCGACATCCCCGGCAAGGACGCCGACAATGTCCACGTCGTCCGCAATGTCGTCGACATCGAACGGCTGAAGCCGGCCTGCGACGCCGCCGAAGAGATCGCGGTCATCGGCGGCGGATTCATCGGCCTCGAAGTGATGGAGAACCTGCGGCTGGCAGGCAAGAAGGTCACCCTCGTCGAAGCCGCCGACCAGGTCATGCTCCGGCTCGACGCCGACATCGTCCAGCCACTGCACCGCGAGATCCACGACCAAGGCGTGACCCTCGCCCTCGGGGACGCGGTCGCCGCCATCGACGGGGACACCATCACCCTGGCCTCCGGACGCACCGTGACCGCACAGACGATCGTGATGGCCATCGGCGTCACCCCGGAAACCACCCTCGCCCGCGGCGCAGGCCTCGAGATCGGCACCACCGGCGGCATCAAGGTCGACCACAACTACCGCACCAGCGACCCCTCGATCTACGCCGTCGGCGACGCCGTCGAAGAATTCGGCCGACTCACCGGCAAACCGATGCGCCTGGCCCTGGCCGGACCTGCTCAACGTCAGGCCCGCGCCGCCGCCGACCACGTGAACGGCCGGTTCAACCGCCGCACCGGCGTGCTCGGCTCCAGCGTCCTGCAGGTCTTCGACCTGACCGCGGCCTCCACCGGCCTCAACGAAGCCGAATGCGCCGCCCAAGAGCTGAACTTCGACTCGATCTACTACATCAACGCCGAGAAGGTCGGGCTCATGCCGACCTCCACCCCGTTGCACCTCAAGCTGATCTACGAAGTACCCACCGGACGCGTCCTCGGCGCACAGGCCGTCGGAAAACACGGCGTGGACAAGAGGATCGACGTCGTCGCGGCCCTGCTCATGCAGGGCATCACCGTCCACGACCTCGCCGAACTGGAGCTGTGCTACTCCCCGCTCTACAGCACCGCGAAAGACATCCTCAACATGGCCGGGCTGGTCGCCACCAACCAGCTCAACGGCGAGATCCGGCAGGTCAAGCACCGGGACATCCGTCGCCTCATCGACGAAGGCGCCACCATCATCGACGTCCGTGAACCCGACGAATACGACCTCGGCCACATCAGAGGAGCGTTGAACATCCCGTTCAGCCAGTTCCGCAACCGTTTGGACGAGATCCCCACCGACCAGCCGGTGTACCTGCACTGCCGGATCGGACACCGCTCGTACTACGTGACCCGCGAGCTCAACCAGACCGGGTTCCCCGAAGCCGTCAACGTGAACGGTGCCTTCCTCGGGCTGAGCAACTTCGAGTACTTCCACGACGTGATGGACCAGCGCGAGCGAGTGGTGACCGATTACAACTTCAGTTGAGACAAGGCCAGCGCCTGCCGAAGCGACCTCACATCGGCTGACACGGATCGACGTCATCGCTCTGGTGGTGGGCGCGATCATCGGCTGGGGTTCGTTCACCCTGCCGGGATCGCGCTTCCTCCAGACCTCCGGGGTTGTCGACACGGCGATCGGGTTGGCCATCGGCGCCGTGCTGATGGTGTTCATCCAGACCGGCTACCACGTGATGATGCTGCGCCACGGCGACGAAGGTGGCGAGTTCAGTTACGCGTACAAGCATCTCGGGCCGGTAGTCGGTTTCGCGGTCGGTTGGTCGCTGCTGCTGGCCTACATCAGCCTGGTCGGACTGAACGGGACGGCCTTCGTGCTGGTCCTCAAACGGGTCTTCGGTGAGGCGGTCTCGGTCGGATATCTCTACTCGGTGGCCGGTTACCCGGTGTACGTCTCCGATGTGGCGATCGCCAGCGCGGTCATGGTGCTCTTCGCCTGGTTGAACATCAGGGGTCTGCGGGGAAGCGCTCGCGTCCAGAACGTCCTCGTGTTGGGGCTGGTCGCCAATGTCGCGGTCGTTTTCGCCCTGATGTTCTTCCTGGTGGATCTGGGGCCGTTCGCCCAGAGTTACCTGGCTGGCTGGTCGATCTCGTGGGGGCGGGTGGGGAGTGTGGTCGCCATCGTCCCTTTCCTGTTCGTCGGTTTCGACGTGATCCCGCAGGTCTCGCGGGATCTGGGGTTCGCGCCAGGGGCTGCGAGCCGGTTCGCGGTTCTCGGCATCGTCCTGGGTGCGTCGTTGTATGCCGCGCTCAACACGTTGACCGGGATGGTCTTCTCCCCGGATCAGGTGGGTTCGGTGACCTGGCCGACGGGTGCCGCGGTGCAGTCCGTCTTGGGGCCGGTCGGTCTGGGCGCGTTGATCCTGGCTCTGGCCGGTGCCGTGATGGGGGGCATCAATGCGTTCATGTTGTCCTCCGGCAAGTTGGCGGCTTCGTTGGCCAACCATCGTTTCCTGCCGTCAGGTTTCCTTCGCCGCAACCAGGCGGGCGTTCACGACCGGGCGGTGCTCCTGGCCTTGGGGATCGGGTTGATCGCTCCTTGGGCGGGGCGTGAAGTCGTCAACTATGTCGTCAACATGTGTTCGGTGCTGGCCGGGGTGGCCTATCTGTCGACCTGTCTGATCTCGACCAGGGTGGGCCATGGTGGAGAGCGGTCGCAGGCGGTCGTCGGGGTGCTGGCCTCGCTGGCTTTCCTGCTGTTGCTGCTGGTTCCGGGGTCGCCGGGTCAATTGGGGACGACCGAGTTCGTCGCCCTGGGTGTGTGGATGGCGATCGGTGTGGTCGTCTACGTGATGCGTCGACCGCAGATCGGGTTGGGTCCGTTCGACGGGGGTGAGTGCGAAGCAGCTCAGTAGGGTGCAGTGAGCAGGTCGGCAGGTGCTGCCTGCGCAGGGTACGGCGGAGGATCTCGGTCCGGCTGAAAAGGTGATGCCTCGTCTCACGTCCGGCACCCTGTGAGCCGATCTCGATATCATGCAAGCTCCGGGTGGGCGGCTGGGTAAGGAGATCATGGTGTCGTTGGATCTTGAACTTCGTCTAGGTGATCAGCGTGCCGCAGCTGAGAGGGTGCTCGTGTCGGCTGCCGAAGTGCAGCGGGTATTGGCGAACACCGCCGACGCCGTCCAGGCCGCCTCCTCCGGATTCACGGGGCACGCCGCCGACGTGCTGAACACCGAGCTGGGCACATGGTTCAAAGCAGCGTCGGGCATCCTGCCGGCGTTGCAGGAGTATGCCCAAGCACTCGCGGACGTGGATTCCTCGGCGGGGCAGAACGAGTCCGATGCCGTGTCGGGATTGGCCTCGTCTGCGGGCGGGGGTGTCGGCGCGCCAGGGACTTCAATGTTGAGGATGGACTGATGGCGTCGTCGCAGTCGGGGGGCGACGGCGGCGGGGGCACCGGTCGCAGACTGGTCGTACACGTGGCCTCACTGGACGCCCTCGAGAATGCGTTGAAGACCGCCGAGCGCGACCTCACGGCGGAGATCGAAGAGATGCGCTCCGCCGTACGCAACCGTATCGCGAGGTGGGGGGCCTCGACGGCGTCCCGCCAGGCACATGACGACTTCGACCGACGATTCGCGCGGGCGACGGAGGGCTTGGCAGCCTCTGCGGCCGAACTGAAGCGGGCGGTGGCCGACCTCCGTGAGCTGGCACATTCCGCCGAGGTGCGCGCCGTGGCGATCATCGACTGACCGGGCATTGACGAGAGAAGGGGTGTATCCGGATGCCGTCGTACGACTTCGAGGTGGATCTGCAGGCATTGGGTGATGCTGCGGACAAGTTGGGCCAGGTGCTGACAAGGTTCCAGGACACGGACGTCTGTGATGTGGCTCCGACCGAGGCGGATGTGGCCCACGAGGTGGCCTGGGGCGGGATCAGCGAGTTCGTTGACCGGTGGCAGCTGGGGATCGATGCATTGCGGGAAGACACCGAGGAGTTGTCGGCGGTGTTGAACAAGGTCGCGGCCGAGTATGTGTCGTTCGAGCGTCGTGGTGCGGAGCGGGTCGGAGGCATAGCAGCGAATCTGCCCGCGGTCCCCCGTCCGGGGGCCTGACGAGCAAGTCGACGCACCAGCGACGTAGGAGGAATGCGGGATGGGGAACAGGTGAACTTCCGGATCGACGGCAATCCGAACGGGATCCGCGCCAGGGCGTCGGAATTGCGCTCGCAGGCGAGCGTGTTCGACCGGATCGCCGTCGATCTGTCGATCGTGGCCACCGATGGGTGGACCGGAAGGGCGGCGGACCGTTTCCGTGAGAAGTTCACTGTGGAGCCGCAGCGTTGGCGCGATGCCGCGGACGGTTTCCGCCGTGGCGCGTCCGCAGCTGAGGTGTATGCGGACGCGTTGGCCCAGGCACAGTCCACGGCTGCCGCCTGCACCAGCGAATATGCCCGCGGCGATGAGGTGACCCGTCAGGCGCAGACGTCCTATCAGGCCGATGTGAAGGCCGGCCAGGTCAAGAAGGCCGAGTGGGAGCGTGTCAACGGACCAGGCACCTTCGCCCTGACGATCGAGCCTTTCGTCGACCCGGGCAAGGTGATCCGCGAAGGCGCGGTCTCGACGTTCAACGACGCCAGACGACAACTGGACGAGGCAGCGGCGGCGTGTGCAATGTCGATGCGAGCCGCCGCCGCGAACGCACCGGAACGACGTAACTGGTTGTCGCAGGCGGGCGAGCTCGCCAAGGGTGTGGGCGACAGTCTGATGGGCATACTGGATCTCGCCTCCATGCAGAACCAGCAGCTGAGAGAGCTTGCCGGGGTGATCAGCGGCGATATGACTTTCGAGGAGTTGTCCGCGAAGTATCAGCTGAAGTTTGAGAGCACCGTCAGCATGCTGGCTTACGCCAAGGATCATCCTGTCGAGTTCGCCAAGTCCGTGGGGAGCGCTGCTCTCGACCTCGACACCTGGGGTCGTAATCCTGCCCGGGCGGCGGGGAGACTTGTCCCTGATCTTGTCCTCACGTTGGCCACGGCAGGTGGGGGTGCTGCGGCGAAGGGGGCGAAGGCGGGCCAAGCGGGGGTGAAGGGCCTGACGCAGGCCGCGGCGGAGGGCACGGCGGCGCGCGGGTCGGTGAATTCGATGCGCGATGTCGCTGCCGCGGCGGACGGTCTGGGCGACCTGTCGCGGGTGAGCCGCCGGCCGGAGCTGAAAACGTGTCGGACCGACCCGATCGATGTCGCGACCGGCGAGGTCGTCCTGAGCTGTGTCGATCTGCAGTTGCCGGGGGTTCTGCCGATCCGGTTGGAGCGGATGCACGTCTCGTCGTACCGTCGGGGCCGCGCGTTCGGTGCCTCGTGGTCGTCCTCGTTGGATGAGCGGATCGAGGTCGACGCGGAGACGGGCGCATTGGCGTTCTATCGCGCCGACGCCGTGACCTTGATCTATCAGGCGCCGCTGCCGGGTGGACGGGTCATGCCGGTGACGGGTGACCGGTGGCCGTTGGAGGCGACGGTGGGCGGCGGGTATGTCGTCTCGGATCCGGCGACGGGGGTGCGGCGCGAGTTCTCGAGCCCTTCCTTCGCCGGTGTCGCTCCTGATCGTGAGGGTGAGCCGGGCGCTGTCGTCGGTTATGGGCTCACTGCGGTCGTCGACGGGCACGGTAACCGTATCGACGTCGACTATGCCGATGGTGCCCTGCCGACGGCCTGGCGGCACTCCGGCGGGTATCTGGTGGAGTTCGATCGCACGGACGCCGGTGACCGCGTCGCGGCCATCCGGGTCAGTCGTGATGGTGGCCGTCCGGTGACGGTGCGCAGGTTCGGTTATGACGGTGACGGTCATCTGGTCGCCGAGCATGTCGGGGATGCGGCGGCGGCCACCCGGTTCGGTTACACCCCGCAGGGCCGCCTGGCCTGGTGGCTGGACCGGAACGGTGAACGCTACGACTACACCTATGACGACCGCGGCCGGTGCGTGGCCGGGTCCGGGTCCGATGGCACGCTTTCTTCGGTCCTGTTCTACGACGACCTGTTCCGGGAGACGACGTTCCGGGACGGGAACGGGCACTTGTGGCGTTTCGAGCACGACGGTGCTGGGCGTGTGGTCCGTGAGACCGATCCGTTGGGTGGGTCGACGGTCATCCAGTGGGACTCGCGGGGTCGGCGTACAGCGGTGGTCGATCCGGTGGGGGGTGTGTCCACGTGGCGGTACGACGACGACGGCAATGTCGTCGAGGCGGTCGGTCCCGGTGGGCGGGCCGCGACGATGACCTTCGTGCCGGGGACGGCGCGCCCGATCCGGGTGGTGGAGCCCGATGGGGCTGTCTGGGCGTACGAGTGGGACCGGTCAGGGGCGTTGGCTGCGGTGACGGATCCCGCGGGTGGGCTCACGCGGGTGGAGCACGACGCCGGGACTGGCGCGACGACGGCGGTGACGGACGCGACGGGGCGGGTGACGCGGTGGGAGAACGACGCTGCGGGAATGCCGGTGCGGGTGGTCGACGGGGCGGGGCGGACCCGGGAGTGGTCTCGGGATGTGTTCGGGCGGGTCGTGGCGGATCGCGATGCGGCCGGTGAGTGGGTCGCTGCGTACGACGTCGACGGGCATGTGACGTGGGCGCGGGATGCGGACGGTGGGCAGAACCGGTGGGAGTACGACGGGGAGGGCAATCTTCTTCGCCGGACGGATCCGTTGGGTTTGGTGACGTCGTGGGAGTACGGCCGGTTCGATCGGCCGGTCGCGCGGGTCGCCGCTGACGGTGGACGTGTGGAGTTCGAGTGGGATCCGGAGCGGCGGTTGGTCGCTGCCGTGGATCCGTTGGGGCGGTCGTGGCGGTACGAGCACGACGCGGCGGGGCGGGTCGTCGCCCAGACGGACGTGAACGGGGCGCGGGTTTTCTGGTCGTACGACGCGGCGGGGCGTGTCATCGAGCGCGTGAACGGTTCGGGGCAGCGGGTCGCCTACTCCTACGACGAATTCGGTGATCTGATCGAGAGCGTCGTCGATGGGCCGCTCGGTGAGGCCGGCGCCTCGGGGGTGCCGCGGTTGACGCGGTGGGTGCATGACGCGGCTGGCCGGTTGTTGTCCACGGCAGAGGCTTCGGCGGGTGCCGAAGGGGTGATGGTGATCGGTCGCGATGCGGCCGGTCGGGTGGTCGCTGAGGGGTGGGGCGAGTCGCTGGTGTGGTCCCGGCTGGACGCAGCCGGTCGGGTGGTGGCTCGGCGGGCCCCGTCGGGGGCTGGCACGGGGTTCTCCTATGACGCGGGCGGGGCCCTGACGGGCTTGGACGTCGGCGGGCGATCGTTGTCGTTCGCCCTCGACGGCGCGGGTCGCGAAATGGCGCGGGTCGTGGACTCCGGGGCTGTCATCCAGTCGGAATGGACCGCGGCTGGCCGGTTGGCAGCTGTCCGTTCCGTCGTCGACTCCGTCACGGGTGTCGGGGTGGGGATCGGTCGGTCTTACCGGTACGACGGCGCCGGTCGTCTGACGGGTCAATCCGACGCCGGCGGGATCCGGGAGTTCGACCTCGACCCGATGGGCCGTGTCGTGGAGTCGAGACTCACCGGCCGCGCCGCGCCGGAGGGCCGCACCGGCGACGGCTACTCCGGCGATGTCTACGGCGGGCTCCATGAACGTTTCGCCTATGACGCGACCGGTGCCCTCACCGCGGCGACCAGCAGCGGCGGGTTCACGGGCGGCGAGAACACCGACGGCGGCGCCGTACGGGCGAGTGGCGTGCCCGAGAGGGGTGCGGTTCGGGATCGGCGCGCGTGGCACGTCGAGTACGACGTCGACGGGCGGGTCACGCGCCGGAGCCGCCGGACTCTGTCGGGCAAACGCCTGGAATGGACCTACCACTGGGACGGCGAGGACCGCCTCGTCCAGGCGGATGGTCCTGACGGCCTCTCCGTGCGCTACCGCTACGACCCCCTGGGTCGACGCGTGCACGCCACCACCACACGGAAGGAGACACCGACCCACACGCGGCGATGGGCCTGGTCGGCCTGGGACGTCATCGAGGAGACGACGACCATCATCAGCCCTGAAGGGGTCACGACGTCGTCCCTGACCTGGGACCGCCACCCCGACACCGGCATCCCGTTGGCCCAACGTCACCACACCGAGACCGGTGAGGACGCTCCCCGCACCCTCCGGCCGCAGACCGAGCAGGGCCAGGGGTGCCCCGTCGACGGGTGGACCCAGGAACGTGTCGACGGCGAGTTCGCGGCGATCGTCACCGACCTGGCCGGCTCCCCCACCGAACTCCTCACCACCACCGGTCAAGTCACCTGGCAGCGACACACCACCCTGTGGGGCCAACCCCTCAACCCCAACCCTTCCCACACCCCCACAACCGAGACACCCCACTGCCCCCTCGGCAGCCTCGGCCAAATCTGGGACCAGGACATCGGCTGGTACTACAACCACCACCGCTGGTACGACCCCACCCACGCCACCTTCACCACCCCAGACCCCACCGGCCTACCCGGCGGAATCAACCCCCACACCCCCGTCCCCAACCCCCTCACCTGGACAGACCCCCACGGCCTCACCCCCGGCAAATGCCCCACCAACACCACCACAGGCATCACACCACCCGCCGCAAAGGGTGTATCTAGTTCGGGTATTCGGTTCAGCCAGAGTTCGGTGAACGGAGCTGCTGAAATCGAGGCCAGCATGCGTGCGAACGGCTGGGTGGGGGACGCCATCGATGTCGTTCGCATGAACGATGGCGGGTTGACCAGTCTTGATAACACAAGGCTGCTGGCCGCCAAACGGGCGGGAATCGACGTCCGGGCGAATGTTCATGGCTTCGATGACGCGCTTCCCGCTAGAATGGTCGAGCGGTTCACGACGGTCAAAGGTGGGGTGCCGACAACTTGGGGAGACGCTGTCATGAACAGGATCGGCGGTCAGAGCGCTGGGTATCGAGGTGCAAACCCGCTCGGCTCGTGGGTCACGGGTTGGAGTGGCAACTAGTGGCAGAACTGCTCTCGATCCGCGATCTGCCTGGTGGCTTCGACTACCCGCCCTCGTTCGTGAGGGTTGTCGAGTTGGGTCTGACCAACTTGGAGCCATGGCACGTGCTGGAGGGAGCTCGGCTTCGTGAGCGTGGAAGGGGCCTGGCCGAGCGGTTCCCAGACCGGATGCTGGTTCCTTTCGCCGTTCGCCAGGATAGCGACGATGTCGCCTGCTGGGATGGTGCGCGAAGCGCGAGCGAGGTCGTGGTGATACATGACTTCGCTTCTCCAGGCTGGGAGGAGCGTGAGGTGTACCCGGACTTCTTCGCGTGGTTCCGCCAAGCCGTCGAGGATCTGATCGAGTTTGAGTGAACTCAGCCGTATCGTGTCGCATGCGTTGCGGCATGAGCCGTGGGTGTACGAGCTCGAGCTGGATGGGCAGGGCTGGGTGTCCCTGGCGGCGTTGGTGGAAGCGCTGCGGGTCGAGCGGAGCTGGTCGAAGCTGACGGTTTCGGATGTTGAGGTGATGGTGGCTGGGGCGAGCAAGCAGCGCCACGAGATCCGGGATGGCCGCATTCGGGCGTTGTACGGCCATTCGGTGCCGGGGCGGGTTGAACGGATTCCGGCGGAGCCTCCGCGGTGGCTGTTTCATGGCACGTCCCCGTCGGCGGCAGAGAGGATTGTGGTGGACGGGCTGCTCCCGATGGGGCGACAGTTCGTGCATCTGTCGGTCGACCGGGAGACGGCGTGGGCTGTCGGTTCGCGCAAGGCCGACGTGCCGGTCATCTTGCGGGTCGATGCTCAGGCTGCGGCCGAGACTGGTGTGGCGTTCTATGCCGGCAACGCGAAGGTGTGGCTGGCTGATGCTGTGCCACGAGAGTTCATCACCGAGCACCCCGGGTAGAGGTTTCCTCGCGCGCGGTCAGCCGGCGGCACTGAGGGCTGCGCGGATGCGGGTGTTGGCGAGGAGTCCGTCGAGGATGTGCAGGAGGGCGGCTCGGTCGGCGTCGGTGAGGTTGTCGAGGTCGGTGAGGGGGTTGCCGCCGCGTAGGGGGCGTCGTCGAGCAGGAGGTAGTCGCAGGAGACGTCGAAGATGTCGGCGAGGCGGAGGACGGCTTCGACGGAGGGGGTGATCTTGCCGTTCTCGTAGCGGCTGATCTGTCCGGCGTCGGCGTTCAGGCGGGTGGCGAGGTCGGCTTGGGACCAGCCGTGTTCCTTGCGGAGGATCTTGATGCGTTCGCCCAGGGCCATGGTCACCTCGTCGGGTTGGTGTGTCACTGGGGTCAAGTGTGCCGCAAAGTCCGGTGACGACCTGACAAGAGTCGGCCGATGGATGAGCGAGGACGAACTGCTCAAGATGAAGAACACCGATCTGGTGCAGGAGGGTGCTGGTGGCTGGACCTTCGTCACCAATCCTGCTGACCCGGCAGCCTATCCCGCTGACAAGGGAGCCTTTGTCGAGTTCAACGTGCCGACGAAATCACTCTTTCCGGCAGGGAAACCAGAATGGTCGGTTATCCCCGGGCCGAACGTAGGAACTTCTCGGTTCGGGCCGCCGCCGAGTCAGATGACGCTGGCCACATGCATCGCGGTGGTGTGTCATCGATGACATACCCCTCACGGCTGGCCGCTTGGTCGGAAGCCAACCGTGCAGTGTTGGAGCAGTACGGTGCGGTCTCGTTCTCTTACGGGCCGCCCGACACTGAGAGCATTATTCATAAGTCACCATCCGAGTCGGTAGAATTCTAGTCTCGTGATGGTGCGGATGAGGTTGGGTAGTTCGGTGAGTCGGGCTCTGTAGCCGGTGGCGAGGATTTTCCAGTTTTTGAGGTGGGCGATGGCGCGTTCGATGGCGGCGCGCAGGGTGCTGATGGTGCGGTTGGCTGTTTTTCGGTCGTCGGTGAGGTCGTGATGGGGGCGTCGTTTGATGGGGGTGATGGCGGTGGTGCCTTGGTAGGCGGGATCGGCGATCCAGCAGGCGTGCTCGAGGGCTTCTTCCCATCGTGTGTCGGTGAGGGCTCGACGGTCGTGGCGTCGGCCCGGCACGGGTTCGGAGACGGCCAGGAGCGTGCCTTCCAGGGTTGCGGCGACCTGGATGAGCAGTCCGTGGCGGTGCCGCTTCCCGGAGTAGTTCTCGGTGATCACGGGCGCAACTGCCCTGGTCGGGACATCGGTACCGTCAACGATGACCACCCGGCCACGGACGAGATCGACCAGTTCTCCGGGCGCGTGCAGGCAGGTAGCTTCCTCAATGAGCGGCACGATCCGGCGGTAGGTACGCGACACGGTGGGCTGGCTGACACCGAACAGGTCACCCACCGCCATCTGGTTCAGGTTCTGTCGCAGCAGTGTCAGCGTGAGGACCACCTGCTTGAACAAACCCAACACGGCCGGTCGACCGGGACGTACCGTGCGGCTGTGCAAGATCTGGGCGATACGCGCCGTCAGCTCGGTAACCTGCTCGACAGGCAATCCTGTTGTACTCTGATAGCGCATCGGTCCTCTTCTTCTTGGCCTCGAATATGTCAGAACTTCCGAGTATCCAAGACGGGGACCGATGTTTCATCTAGGCGCGCCGATATGGGTTATGAATAATGCTCGATGGAGGTAATCGAAGTGATTGCTCCTGAGCGCGTCGATCTCTTACGTTCCGTGACGGGTGATCGCTGACTCGTCGCGAGCCTGGATGGTTGCCTGTGGTCAATCGGTGGAGTTGATCGGCGTCGCCCGACCACGCGCCAGTTTGTCCACTCTCGTCAAGGCAGTCGGAAGACGATGAGGGCCAGCCATTTCGGCAACGATCTTGGCTGCCTCGGCATCGGTCAGCCCACCTGCTGCAGTTACATAGAGGGGACGGGTTGCCGTGCCGCGCCTCACCTCGACCGCGTGCGTGGCGCCACGGAAGGATGTCTTGGCGATGCCGATGACCGGGGTTCCGGTGGCTTCAGCGACATGCGCTCCGAGTCCTGGCCGGCCTTGGGGATCGAGGGTGGCGTAACCATCGACGATCAAGAGTTGGAGGTGGGACGCCATCGCTAGGACCGCTCGGATGCATGGGAGTTCTCGCTTGTAGAGGGCGCCTGGTTCGTACTCGGCCGCGCCGTCGATGTCGATGACATATTCCGTGGCCACTCGTGCGAAGAAGATGTCTTTGCAGACAAGCAGCGCTGCCCGTGCGTGGCGGCGGTCTCCGTAGTGGACGTCGGTTATGCCGGCGCTGCCTACAGTGAACATGGGGCTCAGCTGCCCGTGAGGGCGCGGAGTTTGCTTTTGGTGATGAGGGCGTCGATGACGTTGGTGATGGTGGTGCGTTCGTCTTCGGTGAGTTGGTCGAGGTCGGTGAGGCGGGCGTCGGAGCCGATCTTCTCGGCGAGTTCGGCTTGGGACCAGCCGCGTTCGGTGCGCAGGGTCTTGAGGCGGTCGCCGTGGAAGGGGCTGGGCATGTCGTGGCCTCCGGGTGGGGTCGTTGATGCCCATCGTCCGGGGTCGATGACGGTCATGCTTGCCTCCTGTGACGTGCCGAGTTGCCTGCTAGTGCATCACATGGCATCGCCTGTTGCCAGCAAGTGACAGTCCAAGTTTTCTCGGAGGTCCCGGCGTGGCGCGTATCCCGGATGAGGTGTCCGTGGCGCGCCTGGTGGAGGGCCGCGGGGTCGAGCTGCGGGCGCAGAGCAAGGACTTGGTGGGGCGGTATCCGTTCCATGACGACGGCAGGTGCTGTAATTCCACGGGTTGTGATGTCTGATGCTCGCTGGCCCGCTGCTGATGGTTGGGTGAAGATGCAACAGATAGAAAATGGAGTCAACATCCACTACGTCCGGAACACGATTACCGGCGCGGTCGACGACTTCAAGTTCAAGTGAGGTCTTTATGTTTCTGACGTGCATTGATAATCGTGCTTCGGCGCTGTCAGATCACCAGCGGCCCCGGGAGTCAGTGGAGACCTCGACGTATCCACTCACCGTTGGCGGTTCTTACCCTGTTCTCGGCATGTTGCTGTGGGAGAATGTGCTCAGTGTTCTCGTTCCCGACGATTGGGGCGGCCCGTGCTACGCGCTTGCAGGCCTCTTTGATCTCGGCACTTGGGCGATGCCATCGGGTTGGGCCTTTGGACTGTTCTCGGGCATCCATGCTTCGGGAACTGCGCTGTGGACAGGCCCGTACGCAGCTGCTTGGGGTTACGCCGAGTTCGTGCACGACCCGGAGCATGGCTCTGGACTGGCAGAACGAGACGACGAAGCCCTCGCCGTGTTTCGCCAACGAGTCGCTAAAGCCGAGTCCACGCGCCTCCACGAGTGAACCGAACAGCCGGGTGCCTTGGTCAGCTGACGTTGAGTTAGCGGGCGTGGTGTCGAAGGAGTGCGCCTTCGCTCATGGCGATGACGAGGGCTTGTTCGTCGGATGGGAGGTGGGCGAGGGCTTCCATGCGTACGCGGAGGTTCTCCGTTTGGGGGTGCTGCGGCAACGCGTGCCAGCGGGCGACCGATCACCCCAAAGGGTGGCAAGGCAGCCCACGACGTCCTCACTCGGAAGGCCGTCCAACGAAGCGTCTAATCACTGCACTGTAGCGAGCAGGATCCGGCTGCCATCCTGGACCACATGACCCACAGGCAGACCTCGAGCAGGACAGAGTGGTGGCGATCTCTCCTAGCCGTCCTGGCCACCACTATGGCGGTACTGCTCGGTCCGGGAACAGCAGTGGCAGCGGTCAATCCCCTGCACGAGGAAACCCACCACGACTCCTCACCTGCAACCACCGCCCTGTGGGGCCAGCCCCTCAACCCCAGCCCTTCCCCCACCCCCACAAGCGAGACACCCCACTGCCCCCTCGGCAGCCTCGGCCAAATCTGGGACCAGGACATCGGCTGGTACTACAACCACCACCGCTGGTACGACCCCACCCACGCCACCTTCACCACCCCAGACCCCACCGGCCTACCCGGCGGAATCAACCCCCACACCCCCGTCCCCAACCCCCACACCTGGACAGACCCCCACGGCCTCACCCCCGGCAAATGCCCCACCAACACCACCACAGGCATCACACCACCCGCCGCAAAGAGTGCTCCACAACTCGTGCGCCCGCCCCTTTCGATCCCACGAGCGCAGTTCGGCACAAAGTGGGGCAAACACTCAAAGGACTATGGGCTGAACCCAGGCGATCCTGCCGCCCGAGCGGGTTTCACAACCAAGATTCGAGATGTCCACCTCAACCCCACTGAGGTGCGGATTGGAGCCTGGAACCCCGAAACTGGTGGAGGCAACGGGTACTTCTTCTTCAGGCAAGGGGAGGATCTGCTCATTACGAAGCCAGACGGGCAGTTTGTCACCATGTTCCCGGGCGCATCTGGAAACTCGTGGTTCCAGGGCGTAAAGGTGTTCTCATGAGCGTTCACTTGAAGCCCGGGTGGCTCGGCCTCACTTGCGCCAGCGTTGACAGGGCCACCCATCCAGCGGTGCACGGCGAGGACCACTCAGTGCTTGGCCCTTTACAGATCACCTGGTCGGAAGGCTCGGCGATCACGTTCGACGTGGGCGCTGACTGGAAGATCCAGGCAATAGAGGGCCGCTGGCGGGATCCCTTCGGGGAAGTCTCATCGCAAGAGCGGAATCAGCTTCGGAATGAGGTTGGCCTCTGGGAACTTTCGCCGGTCGATAAAGATGATGCGCTGTCGAGTTTGCTCGGCAATGTCGCTGTCGGCCTTCGCGAGCGCCTCAACGCCAACGGCGACCTATCGGGTATCGACGTTGAGTTCTCGTCGGGCTTGGTGCTTGAACTCAGCGTTTGGGAGGGCGAGTTGACTGCCATGGTGCGTCCGCAGGGTGTGCTGTCGTGATGAGATGCCGCACGCGATCGCGCTCGGTCTGGTGTCTCGCCAAGGCCGCTGTAGTCGCGCTCCTGGTTCTACTTGGACTGGCGCCTGTCACCGCCGCTCCATCGTCGATGGCCTTAGTTCCATGAAGAGACGTGGAGCTTAGATGCCGCCAACAACGTGGGGAACGTCGAGAACGTCGTCGTACGGGTGCCGTTCCCGAAGGGAGCCTGGTGATGCGCGCACGAGCCGTGACGGCTGTTTCTGAACCCGGTCAAGAGCTGACAGTACTCACAGCTGCCGGTCTCATGGCTGGCGAGTGGCGAGGCCAACAAGCGATCAGCGTCGGAGACGAACTACATATCGAGTTGGGGCTCCGGGTGCATGAGCATGAGTTGGATGATCAGGGCTGGGTTCCGGTGGATGCGTTGGTTGACGCACATGGCGGTGAATGCAACTATCAGCGCGCAAAGGCAGGGCCGGCATGTCCTCATCTTCGTCCGTGTTCCCAGCATCGCGGGGTTCAACCACAATCCCGGTGCTGGCTTCCCGAACCAGCCGACGAACGTGTTCTTCATGCAGGGCACGTCGTCTCCCAGTGTGGCTCCGTACAACCCGGCGTGGAAGCCATGAATCTGCCATCGCCGGAAGATCCCGGAGGCACCCCGGCGTGGATTGCGTCCAAATTGTGAACATTATGCTGCAATACCTGGAGGATTGGGTTAGCAAGAGCCGTCTCGGCCTTGAAGCTGAAGGGGTCCAGGTAAGCCTGGAGTTCAGCCCAGAGAATCGAGACAAGATATCTGCATGGCTAGATCTCGACTCGCCCGGCCGACTCGTTCGCCTCATTGTCTGGGAGAGCGGCGAGGCCATCCTCTCCGTGGGAGACGTCGTTAGCGGCGCGTTGCTTGCGGACGAACAACTCGAGGTATCGGGAGTCTTTGGACTTGAGCAAGCACTCGACGATGCCGTGGCTTGGGCACTCAGCAGGGAGTGATCGCGTAGCCGCGGCAACAGCCGCGATACTTGGCCCGTGACCCACCGGCAACCGACAAGCAGAGCAGGGTGGTGGCGGCTTCTCCTAGCCACCCTGGCCACCACTGTGGCAGTACTGCTCGGTTCGGGAGCCACAACGGCAGCGGCGGTCAATCCCCTGCACGAGGAAACCCACCACGAGGTCTCACCCGCAACCACCACCCTGTGGGGCCAACCCCTCAACCCCAGCCCATCCACCGCTCCCACAACCGAGACATCCCACTGCCCCCTCGGCAGCCTCGGCCAAATCTGGGACCAAGACATCGGCTGGTACTACAACCACCACCGCTGGTACGACCCCACCCACCCCACCTTCATCACCACAGGCATCACACCACCCGCCGCAAAGACCGGTAATGCCTTGGTCAAATACGACACGGACTTTGCAGTAGATCAGATAACGCAGGGTGGGCGTGCCACTGCGTCACAGCTTGATGAGTTCGGAACTGCGCAGGAATGGCTGCGAAGCCAGACCGCCACTGGACCGGTCAAGTACACCGACTCGAACGAGGTTGTCCGCCTGACAATCAAGCAGGGCGGTCCGCGGGCACCGGGCAGCGCAGGTCCCCACGTCGAGATCCGCAACGCTGGCGAGCTCAGGATCGATCCGTATGACACCCCTGTCACGCGTAGGAGCCCCGGAAACCACACTCCAATCGAGTGGGATTGGTGAGTTATATGTCGGATTATTGGGGTATTCCCGGCTTCGAGTACTTGTACCTCGAGGACAGTTGGGTTACCGGCATACAGGTGACGCCGGCTCAACTGGAGATTGAGGTCGATTTGGTATTGCGGGAGGAACATTCGGCGTATGCGATCCCAACGCCTGGAGAGCAGTACTGCTACCGCGCGGGCACCATCCGTTTCACGGGGGTATCCGCGTTGAGATGGGAGGGTCAAGGAAGAGTCGCAGCCGTGGACGCTGCTGGCGAGCAGGACTACGGATCAATCGATACTTTCGATCATGACGGGAATGGGTACGCGTTGACCGGTGACTTCGGCCGGATCGAGGTAGTCGCTGGCGGGTTACCGGAAGTGGTCTTGAGGTGAACCGGTGAACCCGGTGGCGTCGCCCCTGTTGCGGCGGACATCCGGCAAGTACTCCGCGCCGTTGGCTGCGGTCATGACGCTCCTGGCCACGATGACCGTGTTGTTTGCGCTTTCGGCGACCGCATTGACCACGAGCGTGCAGCGAGCGACCACGTACGACTCGGCGGCTCACGCGTACGACAGTCCGCCGCGAGTTACTCACCCGAACTGGACCTCCGATGTGCGATTTCAGGTGCGGTGATGACGAACTTCTGGTCGATAGTCCCGCCCTACGTCCAACACGACCGCGACGTGATCGAGGTCCGCCTCACCGTGGTCGTCACCGCCCTGGCCATGGCCCGCTACCTGCAACAACGGACCGGCCTGAGCATCAAGAAGATCGTCCGGACCCTACGCCCCCCTACACGATGCGACCATCCACATCGCCGGGACCGAAGTCACCGCCGCAGCTGCCATCACCCCCGAAGCACAAGCAATCCTCGACGTCGTGACCCACTAAACCTGTGCAAGTCAGGAGGGTTGCCACGATGAGCAGCCAGATCCGGTTCTGGTTGAACCCTTGCAAGGGCAGGTTGGCCAAGCTGCAATCCTTAGCGATCCTGATCCTGTCTTCGCAGCGGACCCGACGACGGTGCCGTAGTTTCAGATCGGGGAGTTGCCCAACTTCTTCACATCGACTGAACCAACGATCCGGGGTGGTCGTGCTCGTAAATGTCTCACCGGCTCACCAGTGGCCCGGTCAACACCTGACAATCGATTCAGCCCGCCAGCGGCGAGGACCCGGTAGACCCTCCAGGGTGCGACCCCGACCCTGGCGGCGAGCTGGACAGGGCCTTGGGGCAACCGCAGTCGCAGCGACACAACCCGGGAGGTGACCTGCTTGCTGGTCCTTGTTCGGCGAGGAGTACGGACGCGACGACCCATCCGGCATCGGCTCCCCGGCCCGGTCACGATCAGCCCAGCGTTTGACCGTTGGCCACGAGCACTGGAACCTTGCGGCGACCTCGAAGATCGGAACATGCTGCTCGACCACCAACCGGGCAACCGGCAAACGGGCGCGCGGAGTCAGGGCTGCGTTAACGTGAGACATCAGAGGGCCTTCCCGGACGGTGAGAGATGTCGCAATCCCCACTCAACCAGCAAGATCCTCCCTCGCGTCATCACACGCTCGGACCACACTCGATCAACCAACGCGTCCGATCAGTACAACTAGGAGAAGCACCAGAAGAGGCAGCCACAGCAGACGCGCTGATCCGCCGACCGGAGAACGACGGTTGGGTCTTGCCTCTCGCGGACACCGGTGTTCGAGTGCAAGTCGACTATGCGCTGTCTTTCCTGACTTCCGATGGCTACATCTTTCGGATCGAGCAACCGTTGACCCTGACCAGCAGTGACGGGCATCAGCACCTGTTGGTCCCCGAAGGCGATCCGACGAAGCTGGCTCCGGCGTTGGAACTGGGACGAACCACCATGACCATGGCCAACGCCTTCGACGATGGCCACTTGGAACTCGCCTTCGGTAACGGTGTCACGATCCACGTGCCACCAGGAGAGGACTTCGAGTCCTGGCAGGCCTGCGGTCCCGAGGGTCTGATGCTTGTCGCTGTTCCGGAGGGAGGACTATCACTATGGCGATGACCAGGTCGTGGACGCGCGTCGTGATGGTCGACGCCCTTCCTCCTTGATCTGCTCTCGCTCTATCTTCGGCCGCTGCTACCACCGCTCCACTGGTCTCGGCCACCCATGACCACCCGGGATACCCCTACGTCAACATCTCGGCGATCATCACCGATCTGGCCGGCTCCCCCCCACCGAACTCCTCACCACCCCAGACCCCACCGGCCAGACCCGCTGGGGCATGCGCTGGAAGCCCGCCCTGAACGCCTTCGCCACCACCTTCGCTGACCGCATGCCCGCGGCCAGCACCCACCACTAGAAACCGCCACTTACACCGTAAATCGGATAGTCTCTTCCGTGGGCTCGATCGATGAGATGCGCGCGACGTTTGATGCGTGGTCAGTAGGAGCCGAACGGCTGCCAGCTCGCGGGCCGAAGATCCCGGACGTCTGTCAACTGCCAGACGGTGGTGTCATCCAGTGGCAGGAAGACTCGATGACCAGCGGCCCGACCATCGACATCCTTCCCGTTGGGAGCGCTCCCCGAAAGGTTCATCTTGCGGACGGTGTCGCATGGTGACCGAACAGGCGGCGGTTTCGGAGCTGCTGGACTGTGGCCGCGTCGACTGGGTTTCACTTCAAGATGTGGTTTGGTACAGCACGCATGGGGATGTCAACCCCGAGTCACAGTCACTCGCAATGAGCGTATTGAGGAGGCTCTTCTGCGAAGGACTCATGGTTCCTGGTGATCTCGGCGAGACGGGATTTGAGGACTGGCTCGGAACTGTAGAGGACTGGCTGGATCGCGCCTGGGCACAGCTTGAGTTCTTCGGTTGGGCCCCTATGGGCGACGGGTTTTGGCTCCGAATGACGGATCGCGGTCGGGAACTCTCGGAGGCATCGTCGTGAGGCGCATGGCCGTCGTCATGAAAGACCGGGGTGAGGGCGGGACCGATCCCCCTCCGGGAGGAAGACCGACGCCGGGCCCGCTACATACGGTGAAGAAAAGGCCGAGCATTCGGGACGGCACGCCAAAGGCGCTGACATGACGGCCCGAATGCCCAGGCAGCTCCTTCTATCACCGATAATTTCGGTGTCGGCCGTCGCCGACAGCCGACACTTCTAGTCGCGAGGACGATTAGCTCTGAGGAAAATCATCAGTAGCCCCACAACAAAAGAGGCAGCCCCAATGAGTAAAGACAGAATGCCGAGCATGTAGGGAATCCCACCGCTCCCTGACAGGTATCCCGTCAGCGATATGCCCGCGATCATAAGCACCATCCCAGACATTAATACGACTGACGGATGCGTACCTTTTCTTGACCTGTTCGACTCAAGACTCATGCGGTGCAGTAACCATTCTTGCAACAGCTCATGACGACATGATAGGCCGAGAAGCCTTATCTAGGACATCACCCAAGTGAATCCCCCGAGCCGAGTACGAGGCAACCTCGGAATCCGACTTAGGGGAGGCATACGCCAGTCCGGAGATCCCGCCTAGAACGAGGGCCGAGGATGTGACTATCGTCATGATGGATTTAAACATGGCCAGCCTTCTGGGAAGTTGAGCCAAGGTTCGGGACAATCGGCGCAATCCGAACGATAATCCAGCAATTGTCGATATGCCGTCAAAATCAAGTATCTTTTCATTAAAGAACTCCTCAGCAACAACAGCAAGGCCACACCCTGGGTGACCCACTCGTCAGTGTGGGATAACTCGCAGCCAGGCGAGTACGCCGTCGGGGTGAGAGACCCACAGACCAGAATGGACCCTCAGAACATCGTGGACCGGTTCGGGGTTCCGACCACCCCAAGCCACGCGGTGAGAGGGTGCTCACATGGCCCTCGACATCGAACGTCTCGCGCCGGTGATCCGCGACGCATGGGGTCCGGACACGTGCTACCCCTACGCACGTGAGCAGTGGAGCGTCGCGAACCCCTCCCGTGAGCAGTGCGGCATGACCGCGCTCGTGATCCACGATCTTCTTGGCGGCGACCTGCTCCTCGGAGAAGTCTTCGTCGATGGCAGGAAGACCGGCTACCACTACTGGAACCGTCTGCCCGACGGCACGGTGGTAGACCTCACGGCCGAACAGTTCACCGCGGAAGAATCAGTCGTCGGGTATCAGGTCGTCGAGCGCCCGTCAGGCAGGCCGCGTCACTTCGCCGAGCCCTACTTCGTGCTGCGGGCCCGAGTGCTCGAAGCGCTGGATCGCACCCACCCCTCCTGACGCCCTTCCCTGGCGTCGCTGAAGAAGCGATCGCTCGCTCAACGCCGCGCTCATCGCGTAGCGTCCGCTCCTGCCGCATCTGGCGCGTCGTGCCTGAGGTCGTGCGGTGGTTGCGTGGCTCCGGCATCATCAGAGCGTGGTGAAGGTGATCTCGACGGTTCCCGCGTACCGAGCGATGGCTGCGATCGAGGACGAACACGACCGGCAGGACGCGTGGATGCGCCTGTACGAGAGCGCACACGAGGACGTGTTCGCGCGCTACTACTCCAGCTGGGGCCGCACCGAGTGTCGCGTTGGGGCCGCTGGCATCGCCCCGCAGCTGGTGGCGACGATCGAGGCGCGGGAACGACGCATGCGAGCGGTTCTCGCCTCGATGAACGGCAAGCTCGCCGAGCACGGCGTCGAAGCCGATGACCTCGAGGCCGTCCTCATGGTCGGCGGTCACACCTCCAACGGCTGAGTCACCGAGCTGCACGGCAAGCCCACGCTCTTCATCGCGTTGGAGTTTCTCTCGGACGGCGTCGGTGACGAGGTACTCGCCGTGCACGAGGGCTTGCACGCGATCCACTTTCGCCACGGCGCAGCGATCGAGGAACCGGGAACCGTGGCCGCCTCGATCTTGTGCGAGGGACTCGCAGTCGCGCTCTCGCGCCTGTTGGTCCCTGGCCACCCGGACAGCATCTACCTGTGGTTCGACGTAGAGCACCACGGCTGGGTGCAGGAGTGCCGCAACCTGGCCTCCGAGATCACGCGCTACGTCTCCCGCTACCTCGACTCGACGGACGAGACCCCAGAGACTGCCGGACTGCTGCGCACCAGGCCCATGGAGGGCCTGCCCAGCCGGTGCGGCTATTGGCTCGGCGACCAAATGGTCACGGAGTGGATCGCGTCCGGCACTACTCCTGCCGAACTCCTCCGGCTCCCGCTGGACCAAGCCGTCGAGCGCGCCCGCGAGTGGATCCTCGCCGCCGCCGACTGAGTCTTCCATGGGCTCGCACGCGCGCTCATGCCGCGAGGGGCGCGTCTGAGCCAGGTGCCTCACGCGCCCGTCGTCGGTGCGACCCGCAGCCTCCGGGGGTGGAGCCGGGTCCGCTGCGGACAATGTCGTCAATGGTGTTCGACTACGGGCTCAACTCACGGGTCAGGAGATTTCTGGGGGGTCACGCCTTCCAGAAGCACGTGATCGATAAGGCAGAGTTCCCGGGGATCACGACTCGCGAACAGTTCGCTTCGCACATCGAGGACGTGGTCGCCAGCGGATTGGCGAGATTCTTCGAGAGGTCTTCGTTCAGATCATCGTGCGAAGTGGATGTGCACTCCGGCTGCATGGAACTCGTCCAGGGCCTGTTCCGGGGCATCTTGAGTGGTGACAAGGTCGTCCAGGTCTTCGACTTGCCCGAAGCGGAAGCTGGAGGTGCGGGCCAGTTTGTCGCCGGTGGCAGCGAGGATGACTCGAGCCGAGCAGGCAAGTATCGCTCGTTTCACCATGGCGTCCTCCGATGCAGTGACCGTCAGCCCTGCGGACGGTGCGGCCGAACAGGCCCCGATGACGGCGGTATCGGCCCGAAAGTTGTCCAGGGTCGCAATGCTGGAAGCGGCGTCGGCGCTGAGGCCACCGGGCGCGATCCGACCACCGGGGACGATGACCGCTGTAGCGTCTCCGCCGCCTAATTCCACAGCGGCGTGCAGGCTCAGACACAGCGCAGTGATCGGGCGTCCCGAGAGCGCTCGAGCAACTGAAGTCACGGTGGAACCGTTGTCCAGCACGACGGAGGTGCCATCGCCGATCAGCGAGGCGACATGGGAGGCGATGGCGGTTTTTGCCGACGAGTTCTCGAGGGCACGCACCGCGTAGGGGTGGGGAGATCCTCGACGGTCCACAGTGACTGCACCTCCGTGCACCCTGCGCAGCAGTCCTTGCCCTTCGAGGTCGGCGAGGTCTCGTCGAATCGTCACCGTGGAGGCACCGGACAGATCTGCGAGAGCGTGGACGCTGATCCCGGAGATTTCGTGGTGTTGAGCGTGCCGTGACATGAGAAGTGCCCTTGACCTGCAAGGATGTTGATTTCGACGTCAGTATCCGCAGGATCAGAAGGGCACTTCCCAGGTGAGTAAGCGTAGCGGGCTCTACCCCCATGTCCGGGTCGACACCGCGGCGGTGCCAGCGGTCGCTCAGGCCGGTGGGGTCCTGTTGACAAAGACGGCGCGCGTATCGGGTCTGGACCGGGCGTTGAGTCAGGCACTGCTTCCGTGGCGGAAGCCGTTGGCCAGGCACGACCCGGCTAAGGTCCTGCTGGATCTGGGGATGTCACTGGCGTTGGGTGGGGACACCTGCCGGGACGCGGCCCTGTTGCGGGCCGAACCGGGGGTGTACGGGCCGGTCGCCTCGGACGCCACGATCTGCCGCACCATCGCCGCGCTGGCCGCCGACGTGGCTAGGGTCGAGAAGGCCGTTGCAGGTGCGCGGGCGGTAGCTCGCGCCCATGTGTGGGCGCTGGCCGGGCGGCACGCCCCGAACCACGGCATCGACGCCGCGAATCCGCTGGTCATCGACCTGGACGCCACGTTGGTGAGGGCCCACTCCGAGAAGGAGCAGGCCGCGCCAACCTTTAAACGTGGCTACGGGTTCCACCCACTGTGCGCCTTCGTCGACCACGGTCCCAAGGGGAGCGGGGAGGCGTTGGCGATGTTGCTGCGCCCGGGGAACGCCGGCTCGAACACGGCCGCCGACCATGAACATGTCATCAAGGCGGTCCTGGCCGCACTGCCCGACACCGATGCGTCCCGGCCTGGCAGGAAGGTGTTGATCCGCACTGACGGCGCCGGGGGCACTCGGAAGCTGTTGGGGTTCCTGCACCGCCGCGGCCTGTCGTACTCCATCGGCTGGACCCTGCCCGCGAACACCCCCGAGTTGTACAACCTGATTCCCGAGCAGGTGTGGCAGGGCGCGTACAACGCCGACGGCGCCGTACGCGAGGGTGCTGACGTAGCCGAGTTCACCGACCTGCTCACCGGCGCCGGCAAGCTGAAAGGCTACCCACCGGGGATGCGGATCATCGTGCGCCGGGAACGGCCCCACCCCGGCGCGCAACTGCGCTTCGATGACGTCGCCGGCTACCGGTTGACCGCGTTCGTCACCAACACCACCCGCGGGCAACTGGCTGACCTGGAGCTGCGCCACCGCCGCCGGGCCCGCTGCGAAGACCGCATCCGGATCGCCAAAGACACCGGCTTGACCAACCTGCCCCTGCAAGGCTTCGCGCAGAACCGCGTCTGGCTCCTGATCGTGCAGCTCGCGAACGATCTCCTGGCGTGGATGGCCATGCTCGCCCTGACCGGGCACGACGCGCGCCGGTGGGAACCCAAGACCCTGCGCCACCGCCTGTTCACCATCGCCGCCACCCTCGCGCGCACCGCCCGGCAACGGGTCCTCCACATCAAGAACACCGCCCCATGGGCCGGGCTGTTCACCACCGCGTGGACCAACCTGAGCGCACTGTCACCGCCTTGACCAGCGCACTCAACCAACCCCTACCAACCCCGAGACACCCTCGTTCGTGGAAAACGACGCCCACCGGCAGCGACATCCCGGCCACTGTCGTACCCACCTGCCAGAATTCACCCCACAACAACGGCAACGGCGCCGACTACACCGACGCCGCGCCCTGATGAAACATCCGGGCTGATGGGTTGTTTACCCAGCGCCCTGATGATCAGTTTGTGCCGAAGTGATCGTTGCATGTGATCATGCGATCATTGATGGTGGGGAGATGACAACTTCTGGAGCACCCACCGTCACGCTAGATCATGCCGGACTTTATGTCGCCGACCTGGAACGATCGCGCGATTTCTTCCGCACCTATTTCGGCGCCACGTCCAACGACGGATATCACAACCCGCGCACCGGATTGCGCACCTATTTTCTGTCCTTCGATGGTCGAGCACGTCTGGAAATCATGACTCGACCGGGGGTGGATCGAACGGCCGATGAGGGCCTGCTCGGCTGGGCACATATCGCCTTCAGGCTGGGGTCCCGTGTTGCTGTGGATGAGACAACTTCACGTCTGCTCGCGGACGGTTACGAGGTGGTGGACGGGCCACGACTCACCGGTGACGGCTACTACGAAGCCGTGGTGTTAGACCACGAAGGGAACCGGATCGAGTTGGTTGCCTGACCCGGCTGCCGTACGGCTGGTGCCACTGCAGCAGCTGATGCAGGCCGATCCCGTCAAGGAAGCCGCCCAGGCCCACGCCCACGCCCACGCCCACGCCCACGCCCACGCCCACGCCCACGCCCACGCCCACGCCCACGCCCAGGATGATGCCGAGAACGGTGATGCTCGCAGGTTCGAGCCGATCGTACGTGCGCGCGTCGATCGAGGCGCTCATCGCGTCTCCTTCCCTCAGCCGCCGAGCGACGGCCTGTGCGTGGCGCTGTGCCGTGCAGGGGCTTTGACCTGCGCGAGGTGCCTTGCCCCACTTCGGGATTCTTATGCACGGCTATTGGCGCGGGCCGCGTGAACGGTCGGTCGGCAGGGTATGGGGCCGACATGAGCTACGGACTTCTCGTCATCGGTAGCGGCCACCGGCAAGACGCTCACGTAATCCCGCATCGCACCTTGACTATGGACGGATCCAGGCTCACGTTCCCGCGCCGTTCGCCATGCTATTCAGTGATCCAGCGCTGGAGATGCATGCGTTTCTTGTCACAAGATGGATAGGCGAGCTAGCCAACTGCGCCCTGGATGAGCACGACAACCTTGAGTGATTCACACCGGTCGAGATCGAGTGCCTGACGATGGCCGATGCCATCGCGATTCCTAGCTCGTCCAGACATCGGACAAGTTCCGCTCACTCAGTCGTGACAGTGACGATTCCGTTCATCGCGACCACGCCCGCGACCTAGGCAGCGTCGAGACGCACGCTGTCCTAGTTCGGCGTCCAGCCGGTGAAAGTCTCGGCTTTCTCCCGTTCGACGTCCTTCTCGTAACTCGCCAGGATCGCCTGCGCCAGATCCCCGCCTTGCCGAGGGCTCTTGAGGATCGTCTTGTAATCAAAGTCTACCGACTTCGACTCGACGTTGAGATCTACGACGACTGTCTTCAAGATCTCCTCACACTTGCTCAAGAACTCGGCCATCTGCGACTCGGTAAGAGAATCCGGTTTCGCGATGTAAGGACGCGAGGCGTCATTGCCTCGCAGAATCTCGGAGAGCAGGTAGAGCATGAAGTACCGAGTCAGCCCGTAGGAGGCCATCGGTCGATTCTTAAGCTTCGGCAAGCTCTTGTTTACTACACCCATCAGCCGATGAACGAAGATTACTCGCTGCGCGGTGACCTCCGGTCGCCCAAAGATCTCGGCATACTTCTCGTCGAAGACCTTGTAGATCTGGTGTGCGGACCACGGCTCCTGAACATCGAACGCCAGGAGTGCACGTCCGCTCTCGTCGTTGGTGATCACTGTGGCGTCATCCGGTGCTTGCTCGCCCCGCTTGATCTCGAAGAAGTAGTTGCCGCCCGTATTGTTCATTTCCTCCTGCAGCCGGCGCTGGATCGTGTGGTTCGATCGGAGGTCACGTGGCTTGATGGCGTTCTGGTTGTTGCTGTTCTCGGTGATCCTGCGAGCCAGTGCCTCGTCCTGGACCTCGACGACCCGCACCAGCACACGGAGGTCATCGGTGAGCTTGGACTTATCGTTATAGAAACTCGTCAGGCTCTGAGCACCGTTCACCACTGAGTAATCCTTGATCGTAAGTTTGCCGCTTTTAGAGCTGTCGGCAGACGAGCACAGGATGATCAGGCCGTTGTGTCCGAGAATGAAGGTTGCATGGTCTGCCTTTTTAGCCAGAGCACCGCGAATTGCCTTGTTGACGCTAGTATTTCCGAGACCGTAACGCACGTTCTCTCGAAATAGCGAGCCATCCGCGATGCCGTCCATATGCACGAGCTGGAGCGCCCTCGCTGGAAAAACGAACATAGTAGGGCCATCCTTGTTGGCACCCACCTTCATTTCTAGCGGGTCGACGTAGGAGGTATCGAAGGTGAATGAACCCTTTTTACCCTCGGTCATATCTACCTCGACCATCCGCGCTGCGATCTCTTCGCGATCGAAGATCGACAGGTTGGGTGTGACTTCTGAGTATCCCTGGGAGTCGATGTTATGTGATTCGTTGGTGACGTAGACGCCTATTAGGCGGTAACTGGATTTGACCATGTCGGCCAACTGGATGCGGCCGATCAGCCGCTTGAGTTCTTCGTCAGCATTGCCAGAAAGGATGCTCTTCACCTTGTCATCTGTATCGAACTGAGCGACAGATCCCATGAGATTTTTGGGGCCGACATCGCCAATCTTGCCTGCGTCATTCTGTCGAATCTTGGCCTGGAGAAAGTGGATCTCCTCGTTGTTGTGGTCAACGTAGATCCCGTCGATGCCCTTGTCATTTGAGTGGTCGCAGACAGCATCCCGCGCATCAGTCTCCTCTAGCCTATAGACATTCTCGAGGAACCACACGAGGAACGAGGCCGACTCCCCAAGCCCTGTTCGCTCAGTGACCCGGGCGATTCTTTTGGACAAGAATTCATAATTGAGCTCATTCGACTCCATGTGGGAAAGCCTAGTCGTGAGCTAACCTTCAGGCACGTCCGCGCCGCGACATGAGCGGGCCGGGTCGCCTTCTACCCTGTACCCAGTCCCGCATATCAGCTGCTTTCTCAAGTTCACAGCCTGGCTCATCCGCGAATGGCAAGGCGATTTCGAGGACGACGTAAAGGTAAGACATATCAATCACGCGATAAAGCAGCCGTTGGCCGTGCTGGACAGCTTTCAGGTTCGCACCCGACGGCGAGAAATGCCTCGTGATTGCACTGGGCGCACTCTGCTACAGGCCGTCAATTCGTCCAGGCTCCCGGCTGACCGATCATCCACCCTGTGATGTCAGGCCCGTTTGGCAAAGGCGTTGCTGGTGGCCGTTGAAAGAGACTGCGAACTGCCGGTAGCGGGCGCGCGCGGCTGCGGCTGCCCTAGGCCGGAGATGTGTCAATGTGGCCGTGGACGCGGCGGACCACGGAGATCCTCTCCGAAACCGCTGCTCGGGTCGAGCCGGAATCGGGAGACGCTTCCCAAATCCGGCCAGGAAGCTTGGCAGAACTAGTTGTAACTGGGCAGGACGTTGGTGACAGTGGCGTGCACGCGGGTGGCTGGTGGTCGGCGGCGCTGTGGGGCCGATGGTCGTTGTCGTGGATGTTCTACACGGCGACTGCGGCGGCGCGGTGGGCCTTGCTGGTGTAGCGGCGGGCGTAGAGGAGTTCCTCGGCCAGGATCCGGTTGTACCGCTCGACCTTGCCGTTGTGCCGTGGCGCGTACGCACGGGTGTACTGATGCCGGGTGGCCTTGCCGATGACGTGGTTGAACTCCTTGGCTCGTTCGACAGCACGGTGTTGCTCGCTGTCGCGGCCGTGGACGCGCCACCCGCCGCCGTCGGGGTCGAGGAACTCGCGCCGACCGATGCCCAACCGGGTCAAGTAGCGGGTCACGGTGCGCCGGTTGATGCGGATGCCGCGTTCGCCCAGCTCGTGGGTGATCCGCGTCGCGGTCCACTTCTTCTCCCGACGCCACGCTTCGATCAGCAGGACCACCTCGGGCGGCGTCGCGGACCGCGACGAATGCGGGGTGCTGGGCCGATCACGCAGCCCGGCGTCGCCATAGCGGCGCCACCGGTTAAGCCACTTCGACGCGCACGCCCGGGAGATGCTGGCCTTGTCGAAGTCCGCGACCGGCTTGACGCCACTTCGACGCGCACGCCCGGGAGATGCCCATCTCGGCGGCGACATGGCTGATCGGACGGCACTGGCAGCGCCGCACCAACCGGCAGCGGCCTCCAAGAATCAGCGGGGCATTACTGCGCGACACAGGGCAGATTCCTTCGGCTGACTCCACGTGATGGACGACTTCGACACCTCCATCCTGTCGCCACAAGGAGCCTGCCCGTTCGTCTACCCGCCCACGACCACCGTCAATAACCTCCTACCCCGCAACACCTAGCACTCAACGAGTGCGTATCCCCTGGGATACACTTGCGATGTGAAGATCCTGACGACCGGCGACTACGACAAGTGGTTCCGCAAGCTCAAGGATGTCCAGGCCAAGGCCCGGATCAACCTCGCACTGCGGCGCTGCCAGCTCGAAGACCGCCTCGTCGGAGATCTCCAGCCCGTCGGCGAGCAGGTGTTCGAGATGCGGTTCCACTTCGGCCCTGGCTATCGCGTCTACTACTCGCAGCACGAGCAAACCGTCGTCCTCCTCCTCATCGGGGGCGACAAGTCGACCCAACCGCACGACATCGCCAAGGCCAAGGAGTTGGCCGCCCAGATCCGAGAGGACCAGTCATGGCAGTGACAATCAGCCGCTGGGACGCCAGCGACTACCTCGAGACCACCGAGGACATGCTCGCCTACCTCGACGAGGCTGCCCGCAGTGGCGACCCCGCCCTTCTCCAGGCCGCCCTCGGCGACATCGCCAAGGCCAAGGGCATGACCGAGATCGCCCGCGCCGCCAGCGTCGGCCGCGAATCGCTCTACAAGTCGCTCAGTACGACGGGGAACCCGTCGTTCCAGACCGTCGCCAAGGTCATCGATGCCCTCGGTGGACAGCTCACCGTGACTCCCAAGGCTCCCGTCGCCTGACATCGCGCAAGGCCGGATCAGCGCCCCAGGCTCGACGGCCTAACAACCTGGCCGCACGACGACATTCGCGACCGTTGGTGTCAGAGATCTCTGAAGAAGGTGGGATTCACTGCTACGTTTTCGGCGGTGCGGGTCAATGTACGAGGCTGTCGAGCTGCAGCCGAATTGGCCTACCGCTACGCCCAGTACCGTGCGCTCTCGCCTCGATCGGGCGAGGTGGTGCGAGACCCAGCGAGGTCCGCGGCTCGTGCAGAAGTGCCCACTCGGCATCAGACCTGCGACGTTGTCCGTCTGACGGCGGTCAACGTAGATGTCGGGCAATCAAGGGGTCCAACCGCCAGAACAGGTTCCGTGAGTCGGGAAAGCATCCGGACAACAGCGCTAGCCCGGAGATTTCGTGGTGTTGAGCGTGCCGTGACATGAGAAGTGCCCTTGACCTGCAAGGATGTTGATTTCGACGTCAGTATCCGCAGGATCAGAAGGGCACTTCCCAGGTGAGTAAGCGTAGCGGGCTCTACCCCCATGTCCGGGTCGACACCGCGGCGGTGCCAGCGGTCGCTCAGGCCGGTGGGGTCCTGTTGACAAAGACGGCGCGCGTATCGGGTCTGGACCGGGCGTTGAGTCAGGCACTGCTTCCGTGGCGGAAGCCGTTGGCCAGGCACGACCCGGCTAAGGTCCTGCTGGATCTGGGGATGTCACTGGCGTTGGGTGGGGACACCTGCCGGGACGCGGCCCTGTTGCGGGCCGAACCGGGGGTGTACGGGCCGGTCGCCTCGGACGCCACGATCTGCCGCACCATCGCCGCGCTGGCCGCCGACGTGGCTAGGGTCGAGAAGGCCGTTGCAGGTGCGCGGGCGGTAGCTCGCGCCCATGTGTGGGCGCTGGCCGGGCGGCACGCCCCGAACCACGGCATCGACGCCGCGAATCCGCTGGTCATCGACCTGGACGCCACGTTGGTGAGGGCCCACTCCGAGAAGGAGCAGGCCGCGCCAACCTTTAAACGTGGCTACGGGTTCCACCCACTGTGCGCCTTCGTCGACCACGGTCCCAAGGGGAGCGGGGAGGCGTTGGCGATGTTGCTGCGCCCGGGGAACGCCGGCTCGAACACGGCCGCCGACCATGAACATGTCATCAAGGCGGTCCTGGCCGCACTGCCCGACACCGATGCGTCCCGGCCTGGCAGGAAGGTGTTGATCCGCACTGACGGCGCCGGGGGCACTCGGAAGCTGTTGGGGTTCCTGCACCGCCGCGGCCTGTCGTACTCCATCGGCTGGACCCTGCCCGCGAACACCCCCGAGTTGTACAACCTGATTCCCGAGCAGGTGTGGCAGGGCGCGTACAACGCCGACGGCGCCGTACGCGAGGGTGCTGACGTAGCCGAGTTCACCGACCTGCTCACCGGCGCCGGCAAGCTGAAAGGCTACCCACCGGGGATGCGGATCATCGTGCGCCGGGAACGGCCCCACCCCGGCGCGCAACTGCGCTTCGATGACGTCGCCGGCTACCGGTTGACCGCGTTCGTCACCAACACCACCCGCGGGCAACTGGCTGACCTGGAGCTGCGCCACCGCCGCCGGGCCCGCTGCGAAGACCGCATCCGGATCGCCAAAGACACCGGCTTGACCAACCTGCCCCTGCAAGGCTTCGCGCAGAACCGCGTCTGGCTCCTGATCGTGCAGCTCGCGAACGATCTCCTGGCGTGGATGGCCATGCTCGCCCTGACCGGGCACGACGCGCGCCGGTGGGAACCCAAGACCCTGCGCCACCGCCTGTTCACCATCGCCGCCACCCTCGCGCGCACCGCCCGGCAACGGGTCCTCCACATCAAGAACACCGCCCCATGGGCCGGGCTGTTCACCACCGCGTGGACCAACCTGAGCGCACTGTCACCGCCTTGACCAGCGCACTCAACCAACCCCTACCAACCCCGAGACACCCTCGTTCGTGGAAAACGACGCCCACCGGCAGCGACATCCCGGCCACTGTCGTACCCACCTGCCAGAATTCACCCCACAACAACGGCAACGGCGCCGACTACACCGACGCCGCGCCCTGATGAAACATCCGGGCTAGTGTCGTGAGACTGCGATGAACATACCTATTTGGGGACTCACCCCGAGATGGCGACCTCTCCCCGCTCGGTGCGCGGTTCCTTCGAGGCGGGCTTCGCCCCAGCGGTCCTTCTCCGTTGCCGAGAGTACTCCGGTGTCAATTAGTGGCTGTCATGGACGGGCGGGGAAGGTTCCTCGGCCGTGCCGAGAACATGGCCTCCGATCGGAGACTTAACCCTCGCCATCCCTGGTCAAGGCTCCGATCATCGGGTTGCCCCCCGGCGGCAACTCGATGAGCATTCACGACATCAATAGTCGATATATCGACTATTCTGCTTATAGACTAGTTGCATGGATAGCAAAAGGGCGGCCGAGGAGGGCTTTCACCGCGGCTTGCATCCGTTGCTTGTGCTGCTCTTACTGCGACAGGGCCCGAGCCACGGGTATGAGCTCATGAGCCGAATCGAAAGTTCAGGGCTCGGTGTCGTTCGCGGAGGAACCTTCTATCCGATGCTGCGGAGGCTGGAGAGCGCGGGCCTGGTGACATCCAGTTGGGATGCGGGGAGCGCAGGGCCGGCTCGGCGCATGGTCTCCATCACGCCTGCGGGGATAGCCGAGTCCCGCTCGGCCATCGAGGTGCTGTCTGGTCTTAGTCAGGGGTCTCCAGGAGAGGAGAAACGATGAGCTACGAGCAGGAGCTAGCGGTTCACCTACGCATCCGGGCAGTCCCAGAGCGGGTGATAGAAGAAACGCTGGCCGACGTACGCGAGGTGACTGACGCTGGAGATGATCCTCGACAACACTTCGGGGCCCCCGAGGACTACGCCCAAACCTTTCCGCAAGGGAGGACAACCCTTCGGCAAAGGGGTCCTCTCTACCTGGGCACAGCCGCAGCAGCTGCTTGGATTCTTGGCTCACTCATGGCCAGAAAAGCTGGATGGAACCCTCCAGGACGTCTGGACCAGTGGACTCTCCTGCCCGCCTTAGGTCTCCTGATGATCGGCATGCTGGTCTCGTTCGCCTCCAACTTTCGCGCGAGCAAGAAGTAGCCGCTCATACGCCGATACCGAAAATCGATGAAAAAATCGGGGTAAACTTTTACGCAAGACGCTCGACATATACTTGACTTCTGCGGAAATTGGGCGTTTATTCAGGCCATGGGCACCATGGGGGTGACCGATCGATCGAAGTGGCGAATATGAAATCAGCAACTACTCGTCGATCAAGCACGCTTTTAGCCGCTTGCATGCTTGCGCTTGGCCTGGGTGCCACCGCCACGCCAGCGTTTGCTCGAGTCGACAATGTCGAATGCAACTGGCTGGGCTTGAACTGTCGAGGTTTCTGGGACCACGGCTATAGCGACACAACCGTCTGGTCAAAGTACAAGCAGCTCGACCTCAACCATGGCTCATCGGTCTTCGGCACGACCCCCCAGGGGGTCGGCTTGAAGGACGATTCCTACTGCAAACCCGCTAATACTTGGGCCAACTCGTACCTCAGCAATGTGACAAAGTCACGAGCTGCCTATTATCGCAACTGCTAGAGCAATGTCGGAGTGAGCTTCCCGGTTCTCCGGGCAGCTCACTCCGGTGTGTCAGTATTCCGGCGTACCAGTTAGGCAGCAATGGCGCGGCTTGCAAAGATCATCGTGTTGGTAACGGCGCTCTACATGGCCTTCGCCGTTCTCTGGAATGGTGCCAGGGACCCTTATTTAGGGCTCGATTTAGCGCTCTACGGTGCGGCTGACCGTCCTGCGGAGCTGATAGGAAAAGCGTGGCCCGCGGAGGAGATGTCGCGGTGGTCCGAGCAGTTCAACGTGGATGTCGTGGCAACCGGAACACCTGCAGATCCTGGGAAAATCGTTGGCTTTCCGGCACACAGCGGCTCGACCTTTGATCAGTGGCTGCGTGACGGCTACCCATGTCTGAGGGCGCCTTGTGTCACGCGGGTGCTGTCGCTCAAGGAGCATCCGGAGTCCTTGAGGGACTACGAAGTGGGCGTATCGAGCTTGGCGTTCATCGGGCCTGATTCACACCGCGCAGCAGGTGTGGCAAGGAACCATTTCGAGGCGCTGGGATGGCGAGTCGGCATCCAGGAACTCAACGGTCCGCGCGTGTGGCTGGCGCAGTTCCGCATTCTCTTTCTTCCTGCTCTATCCGCTGTCGTGCTCCTGCTCTTCTTTCTCGCGGCAGGTCATACGTTGGCCCGGAGCAAGGAGGTGGGAGTCCATGTGTTGCACGGGAAGTCTCGCCCGCAGGTGGCTGTTGCTCATTGTTTGACCTGGGTGGTTCACATCGGAGCTGGGTTCGCGGTTGTCGAGCTCGTTGCCTTAGCTGTCTTCTGGCTACTGTGGCAAGGTCATTTCTTCGTGTATTTCACGGTCTTCTTCGCCGTCCTCACTGTGGGGCTGTCGATGACTGCCATCACCGGGCTTCTCTTGGGGCATTACCTGCTCTCCCTGACCAGCGTCGTGGAGGCGATCAACGGCAAACTCCGGTTCGGTCCTTCGATATTCCTGGTCTATATCGCTCGATCCATGGCTATCCTTGCCGTCGGCGTCCTGTCGTTGAGTCTGGCTGTCAGCGCCGGCAAGATTGCTGCCGGAAGATCTCTCCTGCAAAACATGGGCAGTCTTGACGCCTACAGCTCGTACGGGGTGAACACCGGTGCTACCGACGACAAGGCCGTGGCTCGCCAGGCCGCCGCCCAGCTGACACCACTGTTCCGAAGCGGGGAACTCCTGTTGACGCGATGCCAGCCGTCCCTCTACTACCAGCCCGCCGATCGATCCGGGATAGAACTTCGCTCCCAGGACACCGCTCTGGTTCTCGAAGCCAATGGCGCCTATCTCGCGGACTTTCCGAGGCGATTCGTCGATGGCCGACAGATGGATCCCGAGCGGGACCTCCCTGATTCAGAGATGTCCGTCCTTTTTCCGGAAGGCACACCCACAGAGCTGAAAGAGAACATACGCGCCTATATCAGCAATCTCCTGTTTTCAAATGGCAGCTTGGGTCATGTGGACGGCTGGGTGACTACCGCTGTGCCCGTGCGTGAGTTCGAAATCCAGCGCGGCTCCACCAGCCCGTGCGCGATGGGCTCCCTGGTCAATGCGACCGATCCGATCATCGTCGTCTTCCCGTCGCAATTCGAGCTGGGTGAGGATTTCGTCTTCGGGGGTGGAGGGCGCATGCTCTTGAAAACTTCTGACATCGACCACATCACATCAGTGGCCCCTGCTTTCCACAGTGGGGTCGCGGAATACAGGTCCCTGAAGGTTGGGCTGGAGCAGGAAATTCCACTCTGGGAGGCTGGCCTGTACCGAGGCTTCTTCGAACTGGGTGTTTATGCATTCTTGTTACCCTTGTCCGCTATCGCAATAGCGCTGATGTACTCTCGGCAGAATAAGCAACGGATCGCAATCCAGGGCCTGTCGGGGCGCCCATTCAGAGAGATGTGGCCGTTACTTGTCATCTTGGATGCTGTGAGCCTTGTTGCGGTGTTGTGGGCTGCACGCCCCACCGAAGCAGCAACCGTGGATCAGTTGACGACCCTCGGGGCACTTGCGTTGGGTGCCCCCACGCTGCGCTTCGCGACTGTGGTCGCTGTTCTTGCCTTGGTCTTCGCTGTTCAGTATTCGGTGCTTTACATGACTCAGCGCCGACTCGTGATGAAGCGGTCGGCAGCGTGAACCTCACCCAAGACCCTGCTTCGTGGAAGAGGCATCAATGTTGAATGTCGAAGGCCTCTGCAAATCATTTGGAGAGCGGTCACTCTGGTCGGACCTTTCCTTCTCGGTCGCGCCCGGCACGATGGCGGCGATCACGGGGAGAAGCGGCACGGGCAAGACCACCCTCTTGAATTGCCTCGGTGCCATCGACCACCCGTCGTCCGGTTCGATCTGGTGGAAAGGCGAAGACCTGTGCACGCTGAGTGAGCGCCGCCGTCGCCTGCTGCGCCGTCGTGACCTGGGCTACCTTTTTCAGGACTACGCACTCGTCGACAACGAATCGGCGGATACCAATATCGGTTTCGCGGTGACGCCCCCATGGCCGTGGGCGCGAAAGAAGTTTCCTCGGCAACTCGCGCGTGTCGGGCTCGAAGACATCGGCTCGAGGCCGGTGTATCAGCTGAGCGGAGGCGAGCAGCAAAGAGTGGCCATGGCTCGTGTCCTGGCGAAGCAACCAACTCTTGTTCTCGCGGACGAGCCGACCGGAGCGCTGGACGAGAAGAGCGGTGAAGTCGTGGTGAGTCTGTTGCGCGAACTCGCCGACGACGGAGCCGTGGTGGTGATCGCTACCCACCAGGACAGCGTGCGGTTGGCCTGCGATGAGTGGCTGGATTTGGATGCCATGGCGTCACTAGCAGGCTCGGAGGACCGACATTCGGACTGAAGGTACCTGTGAAGAAAGGGATCGAAGTGGACTGGACCAAGGTCATCGTCGAAGCAGTTGCCTTCCTCGCAGTTGCCACCCTCGGAGCTCTCGTCGGCGCACTGGCCATGAGACGCCATCCTGCTGCGAGCAACGGTCGGGGACGAAGCCAAGAAATCGTCCTATCAGTGATCACGGCGTTCGTCGTGACTGAGATATGGGCCCAGTTCAGCCACATGGTGCGCTTCAGCATCGTGACGCTTCTGATCTGTTTCAGCGTTGCCTTCGCCACGACGCTCATGCAAATCAGACGCGCCTAGCCGCAATACCGTTCAGTGAGCTGGAGATTTCATGCCGACGAGCGTTCCGTGATGTGAAACATCCCCTTGCCCCAGTGAGTACGGCGTCCTCCCAGTCTTGGGCACCCAAGACTGCCACCCATACCCTCAACAAGAACCAACTACTTAACGTTGCCGACACCAGAGGAGCCATCAACGTCCAAGAACAACCCACCTGATCAACGAAATGGCCGAGATTCAGAATGCTGTCTACCGTTCCGGGCTGCACGCCCGTACGCCCCGCATCCGAACGGCAGCGCGAGCCGTGCGAGCATGTGCGCCTGTTCTGCGCCGCCCGCCAGGGGGCGGACTTGCCAGGTCGACCCCGAGGAGTCCGACATGCCAGCCAGCGTCGAAGTGGTCCGCTACACCGCGTTCGCCACTGATCCCAGCCTCGGCAACCCGGCCGGCGTCGTGATGGACGCCGCCGGATTGTCGTCGAAGGAGATGCTGGCGGTCGCCGCAGAGGTGGGCTACAGCGAGACAGCCTTCGTCACTGGCCCGATCGACGACAACGGGAGCTTCCCCCTCCGATATTTCTCGCCCTTGGAAGAAGTCACCTTCTGCGGCCACGCCACGATCGCCACCGCCGCTGCCCTGGCAGAGCACGTCGGCATCGGCACCTACACGGCGCAGATCGCGGCGGGCCCCGTCATCATCGAAGCCGCCCGGACCAGCGATGGCCCCCGGGGCAGCTTCGACAGCCCACCCACCGGCACCCTTGACCTCCCCCAGGATCGGCTCGCGATCTTGCTCGACTGTCTCGGCTGGGACAGCGCCGCGCTCGACGCCTCCTGGCGCCCCGGGGTGGGGGTGTGCGGCAACCAGCACCCCGTCCTCGTCGCCCGGTCCGTCGGCCAGCTCGCGCACTTCAGCTATGACTTCAACCGCCTCCAAGCGGTATCCAGGGAATTCAACTGGCAGACGATCCAGATCGTCGCGCGCACCGGTGAGGGCACCTGGCGGTCGCGTAACCCGTTCCCCCTCGGCGGCGTCGTCGAGGACCCCGCCACCGGGTCGGCCGCGGCTGCCTTCGTCGGTTACCTGCGCGCGCAGGGCGAGCTAGGCGAGGGCGACCGCCTCATCATCGACCAAGGCGTAGAGATGGGTCGCCACAGCCGCATCGAGGTCGACGTTCTCGCTGATCGAGCCCGTATCTCGGGCGTCTGCTCCGCCCTGGCCTGACCCTGAGCATGCCCAGCTGACCTAGCCGTTTGCCGCCTTGCTGGCCGCATCGAGTCGAGCGGACAGGCCCTGCAGGCCCTTGCGGATCAATGCGCCGTAGCCGTCGTCGCCGAGTGCATCCTGGTGTGCCAATCCTTGCTCGAGCTGGGTCCGCGCGTCCTCGAGGCGTCCTTGGCGCAGGTATCCGTCGCCGAGGTTGAGGTGCAGGCTCGGTGCCATGCCTCGGGCATGAGCAATCCCGACTGCTGCGAGATCCGTGTCGGCGACATGGGCGTGGTTGGCCAGCGCCTGCTCGTCCCAGGCGACCTCGGCGTCGAGGTCCGGCTCGAGGTCGGCGAGGTAGTGGGCGATGACGCAGCGTTGGGCGTGGTCACTCTCGACCGTCTGGTCCCAGCACTCCTTCAGCGCTGGCCTGTCTCGATCCCGGTTCCCGTTCAACGAAAGTCCCACAGCCGCCGTGATGTCGTCCCAAGTCGCCATGACCGCACAGTACTAACGGGCGAAGGCGGTCGTCTTGAACAGATCGGACGTCATGGGAAGGACAGGGTCACCGTCCGACGCGGAGTTGCGGCGAACCACAGGCGCGTTTATGCCGCATACCAAGTGTGTTTGTGCGAACTTCGCTGCATCTCGACAACTATCAGTAGTTGGTCGCCATATTGGTGAAGCGGCTGTAGTGGCCCTGGAAGGCGACGGTGATCGTCTTGGTGGGGCCGTTACGGTGCTTGGCGACGATGATGTCGGCTTCGCCCTCGCGGGGGGAGTCCTGCTCGTACATGGATTCGCGGTGCAGCAGCATCACCATGTCGGCGTCCTGCTCGATGGAGTTGTGGACGGCGATGCCGTCGGCGATGAAGTTGTGCGCCCCGAGGACGGTGGCGTCGTACACCTCTTCGACTCCGTCCAGCTCGATCGATTCCACCACGTCCCACATGACGTCGTTCACGGCTTCCAGGTCGAGCCCGTCGCCGTCGAGGCAGGCCGCGATCTGGGGCAGCGCCTCGTCGTCCTGCCCACCGCCGGCCAGCGCCGTCGCGACCCGGCCCCAGGCTCCGTGGGAGACCGCCCCGGACGTCGTCTCCGCCTCAGCGAGTTTCACCGCCCGGATCTCCCCGGTGTCTGCGGCGTCCATGGCCGGGGCCTCTGTGCCAGGAGCCCCCACCATCTCGGTCACCAAAGCGTCCGCCGTCACCACTTCAGTGGTCACTGCAGTCGATTCCCGCACGATGTCCAGCAGTCGCAAAGCGTCGACAGCGGCATCGCCGTCGATACCGATCTCCTGGAGGAACCGGCGCTGGCAGTCGACGTCGACGATGTCGAGCATCCACCCGGTCTCGTCGCCGACGAGCTGTCCGGTGATCCCGAAACGGCACAGCAGGAGAGTCACCCGGTCGAGCAGCCCCCGGTTGGTGGCGAAACAGAAGATCTGACCGCCTGCGTGATCCTCCGGGAGCATCACCCCACCGGCAACAGTGAAGAAAGCGCGCAGGAAGAGTGCGATCTGACGTTTCGGCAGGTGGAAGACCGCCTGCGGGATCACCGCATCCGGCGAAAAGGCGCACAGTTGAGCGGCCGCCGCGACGTCTTCGTCCTGCCAGCTGTCATCGCACCGTGTCGGCGCCGAGATGTGGCGAGGAACCGCAAGGCGCTGACCCGCCCGTAGATCGCCCAAGGCCTGCCAGCCGTCGAAGGTCAGGAAAGGGTGGTTCTCCGTGGCGCGGACCGTCCGCCCGGAAGCGGTCGTCAGCCGGAAGACCGGCCGCGCCCCCGTGGGGAAGGCATGGGTCATCAGACGCGGCACGTAACGCAGGGACTCGTCCAAGGCCCAGACCGGGATGTCACGGGCGCCGGAGACCACCAGTTCGGCGATGGAGACCTCGGCGCCGGTGTCGGCCCGCAGCACTCTGGTGTCGCCGGTCAGACAACCCGACTCACGCAAGTCACTGACCTGGGGTTTTTTGTCGGTGCGTTGTTCCGGCCCACGGTTCAGCTGGGAAAGCGCGATGACCGGCACTTCCAGCTCCTTGGCCAGCAGCTTCAACGCACGGGAGAATTCGGAGACTTCCTGCTGGCGGCTCTCGACCCGTTTGCCGGAGCTCATCAGCTGCAGATAGTCGATCACGATGAGTTTGAGGTTGTTGCGTTGCTTGAGCCGACGGCATTTCGCGCGGATCTCCATCAGCGACATGTTCGGTGAGTCGTCGATGAACAGGGGTGCGGTGTCGAAGTCCGAGGCGAGCCGGGCGAGTTTCTCCCAGTCCCGGTCCTCGAGTTTTCCTCGGCGGACCTTGGACAGGTTGATGCCGGCTTCGGCGGAGATCAGACGCATCGTGATCTCCGAACGGCTCATCTCCAGGGAGAAGATGACGGCGGCCTGCTTGTGCTTGATCGCAGCCGCCCGCACGAAGTCCAGCGCCAGAGTGGACTTTCCGACTGCCGGGCGAGCAGCGATGACGATCATCTGACCGGCGTGCAACCCGTTGGTGAGTTCGTCGAGTTCAGCGAATCCCGTAGGTACTCCGGCCATGTCACCGGAAGCACCCCCGGCGGCCTCGATCTCGTCGTAGGTGGGCTCCAGGAGGTCGCGCAGCAGGTGGTAGTCCTCCGAGCCACGCTTGTCGGCGACGGCGTAGACCTCGGCCTGAGCAGCATTGACGATCTCTTCGACGTCCCCTCCACCCTGCCCGTAGCCCATCTGCACGATGCGGGTGCCGGCGTCGACCAGGCGACGCAAGGTGGCCCGCTCAGCGACGATCTGGGCGTAATACCCGGCGTTGGCCGCCGTGGGCACCGAGGAGATGAGCTGGTGCAAATAGGACTGCCCACCGATCCGGGTGAGCTCGCCCCGTTTGGTCAGCTCATCGGCGACGGTGATCGCGTCGGCCGGTTCGCCACGACCGTACAGGTCGAGAACCGCGTCATAGATGAGCTCATGGGCCGGACGGTAGAAGTCGGTTCCGCGGAGGGTCTCCACACAGTCCGCGATGGCGTCCTTGGAGAGGAGCATCCCGCCGAGGACGGATTGCTCGGCGTGGACATCCTGGGGTGGCATCCGGTCGTCCGGGCCGCCGCTGGACGAGGCGAACTGTTCCTCGAGTTCAGAAAGCGACATACCGCTGAACCACGCTCCTTTCCCCTTGGTCGTCCACTGATGGGCACACATTCGAGACTTCTTGTGTCTCAGTCTCTTTCGGCCGACCGACAACGCTGTGACCTGCGTTTTCACGCGGGAGCCACGGGCGATGGCACTGATCGACACGAAAGCGTCACGCCTGTTTGAAGGTGCGGACAAGACACGCTAGGGCGATAACACACCTGCACTCAAGAACACCTGTGGGTAACGCTGTGGACAACTTGGGGATAAGTAGGTTCAGATCGGTGGAGAACGCCCGCAAGGTGTGGATGAAGCTGGGGACAAGTGCGGCAATCCGCCACTGCTCGAGCCACTGACCGGCATGTATACGAGAAGTAGGCTGTTGAACAAAAAAGGTCGACCTCAAGCCAGCTATCTGAGATGAATAATCTTGCCATTCGAGAGAGAGCCGCACCGGGACGACTCAGGGACGAAACTGAACGGCCGCCTGTTTAGCTCCATGACAGATATCCCCATCACGCTGTGGATACAGCTGTGGACAACCGGCTTACCCTCCTGCGCGGACCAGCCGAAAGAGTCACCGCAGGCCACTTCCCACACTCACACGCTGGGCCTTTGCCCTCTTGGGTCAAGAACACGTCAAATGTCCAGCTCACAGCCTTCTTGGGGATAACTCGCCGGTAGTAGCACCGACAGAACATGGATCACCACAGCAGGAAGACTGCTCCACGGGAAATCGAGCATCCACTTGTCGACAGCAATGCGTACAACGCTCCCGATATGCGCAAACATCATTCACCAATGAAATTTTCCTGGTGGCAGAACACGCTGGCTCCTCACCCCGCCTTGCCGGATCACCCACATAGACTTCACCGGTGAATGCCGACGCGCCCACCGAGAAGACCCCTCACAGAGCGGTCATCGCCCTCGCGCTGCCGGCCTTCTTCACCCTGATCGCCGAACCACTCTTCCGGCTGGCCGACTCAGCCATCGTCGGACACCTCGGCACCACACCCCTCGCCGGGCTCGGTATCGCAGGAGCCGTGCTCTCTACCGCAGCAGGCGTCTTCGTCTTCCTGGCCTATGGAACCACCGCGCTGGTCTCCCGCATGCTCGGCGCGAAAGACACCCGCGCGGCCCTCGGTGCAGGCCTCGACGGCATCTGGCTCGCCCTCGTCCTGGGGCTCCTCACCAGCGCCACCGTCGCCCTCGCCGCCGAGCCGCTGTGCCAGCTGTTCAACCCCTCACCGGCGGTCCTCCACGAAGCCGCCACCTATTTGCGCATCAGCGCCCTCGGGCTGCCCGGCATGCTCCTCGTCCTCGCTGCGGCAGGCATTCTGCGCGGGCTCCAGGACACCCGCACCCCCTTGATCGCCACCACCCTCGGATTCATCACCAACGCTCTGCTCAACCTGTGGTTCGTCTACGGCCTCGGCCTGGGGATCGCCGGCTCAGCCTGGGGAACGGCCATCGCCGAGAACGGCATGGCCATCGGCATGCTCGCTGTCGTCGCACACCACGCCCGACACCACCACGCACCCCTGAGACCCCACCCCCGAGGAGTCCTGCGCGCCGCCGCCAACGGAATGCCGCTCCTCGTCCGCACCCTCTCCCTACGCGGGGTCCTCCTGCTGACCACCTGGGCCGCCGTCGCACTCGGCGATATCCCCCTGGCCGCCTATCAAGTGACCACCAGCATCTGGGCCTTCCTCATGTTCGCCCTGGACTCCCTCGCCATCGCCGGCCAAGCCCTCACTGGACGCTCCCTCGGCGCAGGCGACCGGACAGCAACCCGAACCACCACCACCCTCATCTCCCGCTGGGGTGTCCTGGTCGGCATCGCCCTCGGCGCAGTCCTCCTCGCCCTTCACCGGCTCTTACCCGCGCTGTTCACCAGCGACCCCGCCGTCCACACCGCCATCAGCACCGCCCTGATCGTCATCGCACTGGGGCAGCCCCTCGCCGGGCTGGCCTTCGTCCTCGACGGCATCCTGATCGGTGCCGGTGACAGCATCTGGTTGGCTCGGACTCAGACGCTTCTCCTGGTCGGTTACGCACCACTCGCCGTCGCCATCCACCACTGGTCCACCACGCTGACCGGTCTCGGCCTGGACATCGCCACTGCCACACTCTGGGTCGCTTTCCTCGTCTTCATGGCCGTGCGCGCACTCGCCCTCCATCACCGAGCCGCCCGCGAGGAATGGATGGTCGTCGGCATCCACTGACCGCCGCGACACGCCGAAGTACCCGACCGAGGACACGCCCGCCCCTGAACGCCCACCCTGTCCACCGGCACTACTGTGGCCGCGTGACCGTGCCGCTCCCCATCCACATCGATCGCACCAGCACGCAGCCCCTCTATCTCCAACTCGCCAGACAGCTGCTCACCGGCATCGACAACGGCGAACTCGCTCCCGGCTCGCTGTTGGAGACCGAAATCGACCTCGCTCGGCGTCTGCATCTCTCCCGCCCCACTGTCCGTCGCGCCATCGCTGTCCTCGTCGACAAGGAACTCCTCGTCCGTCGTCGCGGGGTCGGCACCGTCGTCGCCACCGGGAAAGTACGTCAGCAAGCCGAACTCAACAGCCTCTACGACGACCTCAGCGCAGAACACCGCTCGCCCCGCACGAAGCTGCTCACCCTCGAAGAAGGGGCTGTGCACCATCAAGCAGCAGTCGCTCTGGGTCTGCCCTTGCGTGCCCCACTCATCCACATCACCCGGTTACGTTCTGTCGGAGACATCCCCCTGGCCATCCTGGAGAACTGGCTCCCCCCGGACAGCCCGGTGCTGCCTGCGCTCACCCCTGAACGTCTTGAACAGGACGGCCTCTACTCGATCCTGCGCGCCGAGAAACTGGCTCCCCACACGGCCGAACAGACCTTCGGCGCCCGGAATGCGACCGGCGCAGAACGCAAACTGCTCGACCTCACCAGGGCCGACCCGCTGCTGACGATGTGGCGCAGCGCCTACGACGCCGACCACCAGATCATCGAATGCGGCGACCACCGCTACCGCGGAGACCAATACAGCATCAGCGTCACCGTCGCCCTCGACGACGGCGAGGGGCCCCGTCGATGAGCGAGCGGATCACGACATTCACCAATGCTCACTCCTGATAGCCCTGTGGGTTAGCAGACTGCCAACGCCAGGAGGACTCGCAGATGTCGTCGATGGTGCGGGTCGCCTGCCAGCCCAGATCACGCTGCGCACGGCTGGGGTCGGCGTAGGTCTCCGCGAGGTCACCGACACGTCGATCCACCAGCTCGTAGGGGATCTCACGCCCACAAGCCCGTTCGAAGGCCTGCAGGAGCTCCAACACGCTGGTACCTCGTCCAGTGCCGAGATTCCACGTGTTGACCCGCGCCTCCGTCCGCTCAAGGGCGTCCAAGGCTGCCACATGCCCCACGGCCAGATCATCGACATGGATGTAGTCACGGACACCGGTACCGTCCGGAGTGGGATAGTCCCCGCCGAAGACACGTAACTTCTCCCTGCGTCCGACCGCCACCTGGGAGATGAAGGGGAGCAGGTTGTTCGGCGTACCCGAGGGGTCTTCACCGATCCGCCCCGACGGGTGCGCGCCGACCGGGTTGAAATACCGCAGCAGAGCGATCCGCCACCGTTCGTCAGTGGCCGCGACATCCCGGAGGATCTGCTCGATCATCACCTTCGTCCACCCGTACGGATTGGTCGCCCCGGTGGGCATGTCCTCGGCCATCGGAGGGGCCGCACCCTCTCCGTAGACCGTGGCCGAGGAGGAGAAGACCAGCCGATGTACGTCGTGGGCATCCATCGCCGCCACCAACGACAAGGTGCTACCAATATTGTTCCGATAGTAAGCAATCGGCTGTTCAGACGATTCACCGACCGCTTTGAAGCCGGCGAAGTGGACGACAGCATCCACCTGCTCGTCCGCGAAAAGATCCATCGTGCGCTCCCGGTCCTCCACGCTGAACCGGTGCACGGTGATCGGGCAGTGCGCAAGCTCCTCGAGTCGAGGCACCACCAAGGGCGATGAATTCGAAAAATCGTCGACGACGATGACCCGATGCCCCGCCTCGACAAGGTGCAGCACCGTGTGCGATCCGATGTACCCGCAGCCACCCGTGACCACTACGCGCATCACCCGATTCTAGGCGTTTCTCCTACTTGCTCAAGGTATTTCACCTAAACCACGGATGTACTTCCCGCAGATGGAGCGCATGCTCGACACCCCACCCCGACACCTTGAGACGGGCGGTCGCCCACCGACCGGTCACAGCGCCGTCCACCCGCCGGACGGACGGACGTCCGTGCAGATCTACCCCAGCCCCTCAATACCTGACAACCTGAGCCCATGAAGGCTGCCCTTGCACAGCCCACAACAGCCGCCCCCGCGCTACACCGCCACTTGTCGCCGGTCAGCGGCAATATCGCGCGCGCCCACATCGCGCCCATCCTCGGCCCCCGCGTGTGGTGGGTCGGCCCCCTCGACGTCGAAGGGCTCCTCCTCGGCGCACTCCAAGCAGCACTCACCGCGGCCAACAACCTCCTCGGACACGACCAGTTCGCGGTCGACGCCCACCAACTCGGCACCTGGACCGCCTCCCAAGAACACCTACGCGTCGACGGACGCAGCCTGCGCTCCACCGCACACGCCACCAAATTCTTCCCCTGCCACGACGGATGGTTACGCGCACACGACAGCCGACCTGGACACATCTGCCCGCTGGCAAAATGCCTCCACACCGACAGCCCCGAATCCCTGGCCCGAACGATGACCGCGCAACAAGCCGAACATCTCATCCGGGAATACGGCGGCACAGCAGCCGCTGTACGCACGCCCCAGGAATGGCTGGCCTCAGAACCGGGCCGGGTCGTCAGTGCGCGCCCCTGGATCGACTTCACCGTGCCGAGCCCCTCCCCCACCCACACCCCTGAACCACCCCGGCCTCCCGGGCTCCCCGGAATACGGATCATCGACCTGACCGACCTCACACTGGGACCAGCCGCAGCTCAGCTCCTGGCCTTGCTCGGCGCCGACGTCCTCCGCGTCGTCCCCCCGAACCAGGAAGCACCGACCGGTCGGCAACTCGACACCGGATTCGGCAAACGCACCGCGGAAATCGACCTGAACTCCGACTCCGGACGGTCCAGACTCGACGAGATCTTCTCCGAAGCCGACGCCGTCATCAGCTCCGGATACCGACGCCGAGACGCCAGTTCCGCCCTCGACAGCACCGCTATCGCCCGACGACACCCCCACCTGGCCGTCGTCGACATCACCGCTTGGGGAGACAGCGGTCCGTGGCAACACGAAGGCGGCTCCGACACGATCGTCCAAGCGGCGACCGGAATAGCCCAGCTGTACTCCCGCCCCGTACACAGCACCGAAGAACCGTCCGATGTGGACGGCACCGGCTCCACCCTCGTCTGGCGACCCGCGCCCCGCGAACCAGGGACCCTGCCGGTACAAGCCCTCAACCAGGCCACCGGATACGGAGCAGCAGCCGCAACCCTCGCCCTCATCGCGCGACGACACACCGAAGGCACCGCCGGCACCGCCCGGCTCTCACTGGCACGGACAGCACACGAGCTGCTCACTCTCCCCAGCCTGGACGGGCCGGCTCAGGACATCCCCGGCGTACTCGACGAGGTCGACTCCGAATACGGGGTCCTCACCTACGCCCGCCCGGCCGTCCTGACCGGAGGAATGCCCATGGACTACGCGGCTCCCCCAGCATGATCCGTGCTCTCAGGCACGGACTTCTCCAGAACAGACACCGGCACCATCCTGCGCACCGTGCCATCCGGCAGCGGACGCGCATACTCCAGGAAGACTCGACCTGAAGCCCCGACGGCGATCCCCAACCCCCTCGCGGCCAAACGCAGACCCTTGGCCTGATGCTCCGGGCGACGGCAGACGAAACCTGCGCAAGCCCGAGCCGTCCCGACAACGCCACGAACCAGGCCCCCTGCACCCACCTGCACCCGACGGACCGGCGAAACCGAACCACCCGGGAAACCCGTGTCCAAGAGCCCGGTCGAGTTCCCGTGGCTGAACGCGCGAGTCAACACCCACCGACGGTTCGCCCGCGACCCCGGCACCTGGTCGACGACCGCAGCTTCCTCGCAATACACGATCTGTTCGCCTGCAGCGGTCAACGTCCGGGTGAACAAGGTGTCCTCGCCACCGGTCATCCCCGTACGGACGTCGAAGACCAGCCCCATCCGACGAACCACTCCCAGATCCACCAGCAGATTCGACGTCGGCGCAGCCTGCACCAGCGTCCCGGTGGGCCACGTGCGACGCTCGAAGAAACCACCGGTCAGAACCCAGGGATCCAGGTCGTCCGGATAATCGGCCAACACCCGGCCCGCCACCGCAGCCGCCCCGGTGGACAGCCAAGTCCGCACCATCAACGCCAGCCAGAACGGATGCGGACGTTCGTCGTCGTCGATGAATGCCAACACGTCATCGTCCGCGCTCGCTGCCAACGCTCGGTTGCGTGCCGAGGCGATCCCTGGAGTCGGTTCGGAGACATAGGTGACTCCGGGGAGAGCTGCCGCTTCCACCACGGGCGCAGCACCCCGGTCCGGGTCGTTGTCGATGATCAGAACCCGCCCGGTCGTTCCCTCGTCGAGATCCCGGATCTGTTCGACCAGCAGCGGCAGCAGCTCGGTCAGGTGATCATTGCGCCGGTAGGTCGGCACGGCCACGACCACGCGGATCTCTTGACCGGTGGCGCACCGAACCGGTGCAGACGTCTCATTCATTCCCCAGGAACACCGACCTTGTCTCCGCGGGCCAACAGTTGCATCAGATATTCGCCGTATCCGGACTTACGCAGCAGTTCGGCGCGTTCCTCCAAGCCGGTGTCATCGAGGAAGCCGCGCCGCCAGGCGGCTTCCTCTGGGCAGCCGACCTGAAGACCCTGTCTGGCTTGAATGGTCCGGACGAAGTCACCGGCGTCGTTGAGATCGGCGAAGGTCCCGGTGTCCAGCCAGGCCGTCCCCCGAGGCAGGGTCACCACTTTGAGTCGTCCCTGCTCCAGATAGGTCCGGTTGATGTCGGTGATCTCCAACTCGCCTCTCGCCGAAGGACGTAGGTGGCGGGCGATCTCCACGACATCGTTGTCGTAGAAGTACAGGCCAGGAATCGCATAGTGACTACGAGGCTGGACAGGTTTCTCCTCCAAGGAGATCGCGCGACCGTCACTGTCGAACTCCACGACACCGTACGAACTGGGGTGGGCCACCCAGTAGGCGAAGATCAACGCTCCGTCGATCTGCTCGGCCAGGCTGAGATGAGTTCCCAAGCCCTGCCCGTAGAAGATGTTGTCGCCCAAGACAAGAGCCGCCGGGTGTCCGTCGAGGAAATCCGCCCCGATGGTGAAGGCCTGCGCCAGACCTTTGGGTTCGGGCTGCTGTGCGTAGGTGATCGAGATCCCGAACCGGGAACCGTCGCCGAGGAGCCGAGCGAAGCTCTCCGAGTCGTGCGGAGTCGTGATGACGAGAATGTCCCGGATACCCGCCAGGATCAATGTCGACAACGGGTAATAGATCATCGGCTTGTCGTACACGGGAACGAGCTGTTTACTCACCCCCTGGGTGATGGGGTGCAGACGCGACCCTGTCCCCCCGGCCAGAATGATCCCGCGCATCACATCGTCCTTCCTGCTCGGACCGCCAGCCCCGCCGACCGGCCCATCGTCTTCCTCGACCTCATCGGCGGATCAGAGCCACAGCGGAACGAACTTCGCCGATATCCATACGGACCCGACGAACCGCGAGCGCCGCCACCATGACCGCAGCGGCACCGGCCAGTCCGCCGGCCAGGATCTGGGCCACGGACCACCATCCGGAAGTCAGGGTTACCGCCACCCATGCCGCACCACCTGACAGAGCGGCGATCACGATGATCCGCAGTGCGCCCAGGTAGAGGTCGTCCACGACGACACCGGCGCATCGCCCCATCCACCACAAGGACACCGGCCAGGTCACTGCGGGTGCCAGCGCATACCCGGCGGCTACTCCCACGAGGCCGAACCACGAGCCTGTGACGACGCAGGTGATCTTGATCGCGGAGGCGACGAAGGTGAATCGCATCAGGTCACGGGTCAATCCCTGGGACACGTAGACCCAGTAGCCGACGAAGGCCAGGGTGTCGAAGGCGGCGGCGATCGCCAGCCAGGCCAGCAGGGGTGCGACCTGTGACCAGTCGGGGCCGAGGAGGAGGGCCACGACTGGCTCTGCGGCTCCGGCCACCCATGCGAGCGCCACGACCAGCGTGTATCCGAGGCAGAGTTGGCCGCGGGCCAGGAATCGACGGTAGGCGATCTCGTCGTCCTGCAGGCGGGCGAAGACCGGTACGGCGACCCTGGTGATCGGGACGCGTACCAGGTTGTACGACTGCATGAGGAGTTGGAAGGCCCGGTTGTAGAGGCCTAGGGGGTCTTTTCCCAGGCGCAGACCGATGACGAAAGTGTCGGCGTTGTTCGCCGCGTATCCCACGAGTTGGCTGGCTACCAGGTACCAGCCGAAGGTCATGAAGGAGCGTACGTCGGTGCCCCGGCGGGGGCGTCCTGGCAGCCAGCGTGCGGTGGCCAGGAGTGCAGCCATCATCACCGCACCGGTGGCGACCTGTTGAATCGCCAAGGCCCACACGCCACATCCTGCGGCGGCCAGTGAGATTGCCGTGGCAACCCCGCCGATTTGGGCCGCGACGTCGACGACGACCAGGGCCCCGAAGCGCAGTTCTCGCGTCAGCCCGGCCCGGTACTGGGTAGCTGCTCCGTTGAACACGAAGGTGAGTGCCAGGACCTGGCAGATCCCGGTCAGTGCTGGCTCGTCGAAGAGCAAGGCGACCAATGGTGCTGCGACGGCGAGGAGCACTGCCAGGAGGACGCCCAGCCCGGTGTTGATCCAGAACAGGGCGTCCCGTTCGTCGTCGGACAGGGTCGGTGCTTGGACGGCGGCTGAGCTGAGTCCGAAGTCGCGGAAGATCTCGCCGACGCCGATGATCACCATGACCATGGCGATCAGGCCGTATTCGGAGGGTTGTAGCAGGCGGGCGAGGATCACGATGCTGCCGGTCTGGATCAGGACCCGCAGGATCTGTCCGCCCAGGCTGGTGGCGGCCCCTCTCATGGCGGCTCTGCCGAGGGCTGTTGTCTTCGACGGCGTAGGGGCCGTTTCTCCCTGCTCGGTCACGAGACCGCCACGGAACGGATGCTGACTGCGGGAGCGCCTGCGGTGCGCCCGACATGCAGGTATCCACCCCGCCAGCGCGTGTCTGTGGTCTGTACACCTGCGCCGTCAGCGAATCCCCAGCGGATGCTGCCGGGACTGACTTCCAGTCGCATCCGGGCCCAACGGCCCCACCGTTGGTCTGATCCGGCGACATCGGCTGTCAACTGGTCGGACTCCTTCTTGCCGTGGTGGTGCGCGCCGATGGCGAGCTGCCCTGAGGGGGAGAGTGTGGCGTGGTAGCCATCGCCGACGCCGCCCTCGTGGTCGTAGTAGCGGTCATCGAGGTGGCAGAAGGCCAGGACGAAACCGGGGCTCGTGGAGGTGTTCGAGGCTGCTTTGTCGAACCTGACGTCGAACTCGACCCGGTAGCTGCCTTCTGTCGAAGCGATCGGGCACAGGCTGCCCAGGAGAAGGGAGGCGGCTTTCTGGCGGGAACGCAGCCGTACTGTTCCAGGGTCGGGCCATTCGAGACGGTCGGCTTCCGCGTAAGGGTCGAGCACGAGGTCGCCCGGCCCGAGCATGCCCTCACCCCAGGCCACTGTTTTCCTCACGGGAACTGTCCCGGAGGTGTAGCCGACGTGGGAGGAGATGAAGCCTTGAACCATGCGGGCACGGAAGTAGTCGATGTCGCTGCGCCGGTGGACCGGGTGTACCCAGACCGGGATACCAGTGCGTACTGCGGCGGCCAGGGGCGCTTCGGGGGTCCGGGCTCCTTCGATGGTGCGGGCTGGCAGGACGAGGACATCTCGGTGCCTGGAGAGTTTCGCTGCAGCCTGTTGCACGCTCTCGGGGGTGAGTCCTTCGACGGTGCCGTAGTAGGCGAAAACGGGGAGTCCTGCTTTGCTGGCCTCTTCGATCCGGTGCGAGGTCACTGGGACCTTGATGAAGATTCGGTCCTGTAGTTGACGTCGTCGGATGGTCTCCAGCAGGAGCGGGAAGCCTGCGTCGTCCTTGGCTTCCAGGCAGAGGATGGCCTTGTCGGAAACGACGTCGAGCACTTTTTCAAGTGTGGCGATGCCGACGGCGCCATTGCCCTGCCAACGTGGCCCCAGCCCTGGTTGCACTGCTTTCACTTGGGCCAGTTGAGCGTTGGTTCTAGCCGATACTTTCCCGGTCGCATTGGTGGTGCGTTCCAGGGTGAGGTCGTGTTGACAGACGAGGATGCGGTCGGAGGTGAGGACGGTAGAGATTTCCATACAGGTTCCGCCGTCCTCGACAGCCCTGGTGTAGCCCTCGAGGCTGTGCTCAGGGATGACTGCGGCGACACCTCGGTGCGCGATATGCACCGCTCCATGTGCAGAACGTCGCCACTGGTCGACGTTGGCCACCGGGGATGTGGCGACGGCTGCGGGCGCGGGAGGGGACTGCAAGGTGCGGGCTGCGGCCCATACCCCGGCTCCGGCCAGACCGGTCAGGCTCGCCCCGCCGAGGAGAACGGCCCGCCGGGAGATCCGGCCGGTTGAGTTCTGGGTGTTCTGTTCTGCGGGGTCTTTCTCTTGATCCTCGGATTCAGCCGTCACGGCTTTCTCCTTCGGTGGAGGACCGTTCTTCGGAGTCTTTCAGCGCCGAAGGTTCGACTGCGCGGGGTACCGGCGGGATGTAGACGGTCGGTTCGTCGGTGGAGGGCATTTTGCTGCTCGGTCGACGAGCAGCCGGGATGCGGAAGAGGTCGGCTCGCGGCTTCTGAGCTGGGTCGTCGTCTTCAGCGGGCGTGGCGGCTGCTCGAGTGACGGTTGGCTTGGTGGATGCCATCGGCTGGGTCGGCAGTGACACGTGTGCTGCGCGTTTCGCTGCCGAGGAGGACTGCTCGGCGACCTTTGGCTGTTCGGTCTGCGGTGGTGTTCTCTTCCCGCTCTGTTCGGAGCGGGTGTCCGGCTCGTCGGGCTGTTCCTCTGTGCTCGGCGGGCTCGCAGGCCGAGGTGTCTGAACCGGAGTACGAGCTGCGGGTGTTTTGCCGGCCTTCGGCGAAAGATCTTCTTTGCCCTGCAGGACCTTGTCGACGTCCGGGGGCGTCTGCTTGTTCTTCTTCCGTTGACGCCACGCTGATTTCTTCTCGTGCTTCGGCGCAGGCACGGGTGGCTCGGAGGTGATCGCCGAGATCTTTCCCTTGGCAGGGACGTCACCTGCTGGTTCTTTGTCCCCGTGCGAACGGTAGAAGCCCCACAAACAGGCGGCAAGGACTCCGATGAGTAGACCGCTGGCCCCACCGGTCAGCGTGTTACGGCTGGTTTTCGGGCTCTGCGGAGCGCTCGGCGGGCCGGATCGGGAGACGGTGACCACTTGCACCATGGGGCGGCCGTCGGCATCGCGAGGGGCGAGTTGTCTGACCGCGGTTCCTAGCTCGTCGGCGATCGCGTCGGCGATCGTCGAGCTGCGCTGGGCTTCGGGGTCTGTGGCCTTGATGTCGATCAGCACGGTTTCTTTGGAGGAAGACCCGGTGACCCGTCCGGTCAGATCTTTCGCTCCTCCGGCGATCCCGAGACGTTTGGCAACCGGGTCCAGCACGTACGGCGAGGTCGCCAGGTCGGCGTATGACGCTACCTGCGACTGAACGAAAGTCGCTCCCTGGGATAGGTCGGAGGCGCCGCGGCTGGCGGCGACCGAGACGAAGACTCTGGCCGACGCCGTGTAGGTGGGGGTACTGATCTTGGAGATCCCGAACATCCCGAGAGCGCCGATCAGGGTACACAGCAGCACGAACAGCCAGGAACGACGTACCGCGTGGAAGATGTCGCCGACGGTCATCGGGCGCTCACCGTCCTTCCGTCTGTTTCACCTCGTAGGCATCAAGCTCCTTATCGACACCTACGGGTACGGATGTGACCATCCGGTTGTCGTATTCGGAGAGCGCGCCTCGAACCGCAGCTCGGTAGGCGGCGGTATGCAGAGCTGCCGCTTCGGGCCACTCACGAGCGTCGAGGCAGGGCTCGGGAGTACGTCGAGCGCAGGATTCGAGTGCTTCGTCGAGGTGGCGTCCGGTGAGGGTCCCGGTGAAGGTGTTCACCCATCCTTGGCCGACTTCTTCGGCGAGTCGACGGTTGACTTCGTTGTCTGGCACGAGAACAGGCCGCCCCAAGGACAGCACCATCAGAACGGTCCCGGAGTTGTGCATCTCCGGCGCGGGGAGAACGACCAGTTCGCTTGCCGTCACGGTGGAGACGAGCTCTTCGTCGGTGAGGAACCTGAGGTTCAAGGTGATGCGGTGATCGCCATCGGCGAGTGCGCTCATCTCGGAGGCGAGTTCGTCGGTGGAAGGTCGACCGGCGACGACAAGCCTGGTCGTGCTGGGGTTGTCTCGGGGTTCCCGGAAGGCCCGAATGAGCTGATCGACAGCTTTGTAGCGCCGGATCAGGCCCACGAAAGCCACCTGACCGGTCGTGGGCTGCTGCTGTTCGTCACGAGCGAACCAGCTTCGATAGTGGCCATGCGGGACGGTGGCCTGGGCGCCATTACTGATCGGGGTGCTGTCGTTGACCCTGATGCGCAGTTCGGTACGGGACTCGAAGAGGTTGAGCAGTTTTTCTTGCCGTGAGGAGATTCCCTGCGGCAGCTCGAGGTTGTGGACAGTGCGGACGATCACGGTGCCACGGGCCCGGAAGGCGGCCAGCATCATCACGAAGAACAGCTGACGGACAGCGGTCTTCAACGGTGAGTGTCCGCTGACCAGGATCTCCGGCCAGTGTGCATGGAAGACGTCGTAATGACCGGTCAGTGCCCGTCGCCAGCTGAAGGTGTGCAACTCGACATCGTCTCGAGCTTGAAGGGCGTCCTTGAGCATGACGATGTACGGGTTGGTCGTCGGGCGCGGCTCGGGAAAGGAGGTCAGCACCCGAACGGGCCGAAGGCTCGATGCGTGGGTTCTCCGCACCTGGTGGTAACGCATCAGCCATAGCCCGGACAGCGTTCCCCGAACGGCAGCCCAGAGGAGTCGGGGTTGACGTAACACGGCTCGACGTCCGCTCCACAACAGCATCCGTCGGGCGGCGGGTAGTGCGGTGCGCACCCACCGTTCCCGGCCGGTCCGGTCGAGATTACGGGCTGCGAAAAGCAGGCGGTTACGTACGTTGTAGTAGATAAAGGTGGGCGAGTGCCCGGTACGCCCGTGGTCGCGGTGGGTCGCCCCTTCGTCATGAACGGCGTGCGCGCTACGGACGACCTCGACTTTGCCGCCCAGCTGCCTCACCCGCCATGAGAGTTCGACGTCTTCCCAGTAGAGGAAGTAGTCGGGAGCGAACCCGTCGACCGAGTGCCACAGAGCGTCGCTGATCAGGAGGCAGGCTCCGGTCAGCCAGGGTGCAGCGGCAGTTTCTCCAGCTGGTCGTTTGCGTGTGGCCAAGGTGTTCCCGTTGCGCAGGTACAGGTCGTGTCCGTCGGACCACAGGGAACCGTCAGGCTTGGTGATCACCGGTCCGACCAAGGTCATCGGGTCGTTGTCGACAGCAGTGGCGAGTTCGACGATCGAGGCTGCGTCGATCTGAGCGTCCGGATTCAGCAGGAGGTAGAGGTCAGCTCCAAGGGCACGGGCTGTGGCGACGCCGGCGTTCATGCCGTGCCCGAAGCCGCCGTTGCTCTCTTGGGGGAGGCAGTGCCATCCCTGTTCTCGGCAGAGTTCCTGCACGTCAGCACGGGCTTGTTCGCTATGCCAGTTGTCGACGACCACGATCGAGGCATCCTGCAGGACAGGTTCGGTCGAGGACAGCATCTCTTGATGAACAGCAACCAGGTTGGCTCGTAGCAGTTCAGCGGAGTTGAAGTTGACGACGACGATCGCGATCCGACCCGCGTTCATCTGGTCTCCTCCGTCTGGGGCGCCTCGTCGAGCGAGTCGGCGACACCCCGCGCGGATTTGCTGTGGGTGTCGCAGACGAGCTGGGTGACCGAGGCCCGGTAGCTCTCGGGCGCAAAGCGGATGAGGGCGCGGTCGTGGGCGGCTGTTGTGCGGTCGATCATCTGCGGCCAGGCATCGATGACACGACGGATCGCCTCAGCAAGTGCCAGGGCGTCGCCGGCCTGAGCGAGATCGGCACTGTCGATGCCGCAGACAGCTTCAGGGAGTCCCCCGATATTGCTGACCACGACAGGTCTCTGTGCCAGTACTGCTTCGACTGCTGTGTTGCCGAAGGGCTCGGCCATGACGGAAGGCACGAGTGCGATGTCACAGGCTGCGAGTTCCGACCAGACGTCGTCGGTGAACCCCTGCATGGTGACGATCCCGGCCTCGATCAGGTCAGCAGCGTCCGAGCGGAGCTGTTCCTCGAACCATTCGTAACCGTCGAAGACGGATCCGACGATGCGCAGATGGGCATCGATCCCGGTATCGCGCAGACGACGTAGCGCATCGATGGCGACATCCGGCCCTTTTCGAGGGGACACTCGTCCGACGAAGAGCAGCTTCACCGGTCCTTCGAGCTTCTCGCGGGGAGCGCTGGTGGCTCCGGTGGGCGCGCCGACCCCGTTGGGGACGACTGTGCCACGCTTCCCCAGGGCGGGGACTGCCTCGTTGAGCACTGTCGCCGAGAAGTCACTGTTCAAGATCAGTTTGTCGGTGAGCAGAAGCGGAGCTGCCAGTCCTGTGCGGACGACCCTGGACGCGGCTTGTTCGGCTTCGTGGACGTGGCAGATGACCCGGGCACCACTGAGCCGAGCTGCCAGCAGCCAGGTCGGAATGGTCAGGGTGCTGACGTAGACGACGTCGGGCCGATGGCTTCGCAGCAAGGTGATCGCTTGAACGAGACCTGATGTCATCTGCCAGGGCAGGCTGACCAGCCCTTTGGGGGAGAGCGCGGACTTACGCAGCACCGGCATGGTCGCGATATCGACCTCGGCACCGGTTGCCTGAAGCTGGGTTCTCAGGGGTCCGTCTCCGGGAAGGATGACCCGAACGTCGTGACCGGCGAGCAGGAATCCGGTGACGGCTTCGGCGAACATGCGATCAGACCCATAGCGTTCGGCACCAGGGTGCACCGCCATGATCCGACGGGGTGAGGAGGCCGTGTTCATGCGGGGACCTCCGCGAGCGCGACCATGTCCCGGAACCATTTGGGCAGGCCCAGGGCGACGTATCCGGCAGTGCCTGCCAGGAGGATCGCATAGGCCGTCAGGAAGATGGTCGGTGCGCCCCAGGCGAGGAAGACGAGGCACATCACGCCGTAATCGGTGGGAGCCACCGCGATGGAGCGCAGCACGGAAGCTTTCTGCGTGCTGCGGGCAGGCTTGACGCCCTTGGTGCGTTTGAGGAGGTCACCGAGGATGAAGGCGAAGAAGTACAGGTTGGCGACCAGGACGTAGGCCGCGGGGATGAGCAGGAGTGCCCGGTCGAGCTCGGTGAACCGGTACAGCGAGATCAGCACGGTGAGGTGGAGCAGGCTGATCTTGATGCAGTCGACGACGTGGTCGAGCCACTCCCCGGCGGGGGAGCCTCCTCCGGTGAGGCGCGCAAGCTGTCCGTCGGCGGAGTCGAGTGCGTATCCCAGCACGAGCAGGAAAGTGACAAGTACGCCGGTGGTCCAGGCCGCGGGCAAGGTAGCCAGGCAGATGATGCCCAGCAGTGATGTGGTGCCGCTGACGAGGGTGACCTGGTTCGGGTTCATTCCCAGTCGGTAGGCCACGGCTGCGAGGACTCGCCCGAAGGGTCGGTTGACGAATCTGGAGTAGGCCGGCGCTCCTTTGTTGCTCTTCTGGTAGGAGGCCAGGAGTCGGACGGTGTCGCCGATCTTCCTCGACGACCGCGGCGTCTGCTGGGTGGTGTCGGTCATGGTTCAGGCCTCGATCGTCGTAGCGGTCCGTGCGGTGTCGGTGGCGCTTTGGGAGTGCCGACGGGAACGTCGGTGGCCTCGGGAGCCGCGCTTACGCAGCCGGCCGTCGAGGAGTCGGTCGCACAGCTCGCCGTAACGGGAGGCGACGTCGTCCCAGTCGTAGTCAGCGGCGCGAAGTCGTGATCCTTGTCCGCGTAGGCGGGTGGCTGGAAGGTCTGATTCGGCTTCGACGACGAGGCGTGCCACGTCCTGGGGGTCAGCGAAGTAGCGTCCCGCGCTGAGGACGACTTCCCGGTTGAAGGAGACGTCGACGGCGTTGACCGGTGCACCTGCGCCGATAGCGCGTAGCAGGGAGGGGTTGGTGCCGCCGACGGAGTGTCCGTGCCAGTAGACCAGGGCGTTGGCGTAGAGCTGGTCGAGGAGTTCCTGGTCCCAGACTCCGCCGAGGAAGCGCACTCGTGAGTCGGCCAGGGAGCGCACGTGGGCGATGTACTCGTCGGCGTAGGGTGCGCTGCCGACCACGACGAGGGGCAGCTCAGCTGCGCTGCGGGTGTAGCCGTCGACGATCATGCTGACGTTGTTCTCCGGTTCCATCCGGGCGACGACCAGGTGGTATCCGTCGACGGCGAGGCCCAGTTCGGCCAGCCCGGAGTGCGCGGTTCGCTCGACGTGCGGGGCGCCGTAGGAGATGAGCTCGGTGGGTACTGAGAATTCGTCCTCGTAGTAGTCCTGGATGCCGACGGCGTCGGCGATGAGGGCATCAGACCAGCGAACGGCGAGTGCTTCGGCCATACGGTAGTAGCGCTGACCGGCGGGGCCCCATTTGGCGCGTTTCCATTCGAGGCCGTCGACGTGGGTCGCTACAGGGATGCCACGAGCGCGGAGGAAGGGCAGCAATGGAGCGTTGGCCGCGTTGAACACGAGTGCGACGTCGGGTTCGTCGAGCGCGACGAGGCGAGCCACGGAGAGCGCGGTGTGGCTGAGGGTCTCGAGTGATCGCTTGGGTAGCGCAGGCAGCCAGACCAGACGCATCCCGAGGTACTCATCGGGTCCTCGTTCTTCACCACGGCAATAGACGATGACCTCGTGACCTGCGGAGACGAGTCGACGTCCAACTTCTTCGACGCAGGTTTCGAAGCCACCGTAGCGTGCAGGGACCCCCCGTGTTCCGACCATGGCGATGCGCATTTTTCCCCCTGTTGTCCTGTCTAGCCCGGCAGCCCGGACTTCCCCCCTGTGTGCGGCGTCCGGGTCCCTCACGAGAGCAACTCACAATGGCGAAATTGACTGTGCGCGAAGCGCATTCTCGTAATATCCCGTCCTGGCGATGGCCATTGACCGCTTGTATCCCATCCGCATTTTTCGTCAATTCTCTTCAGGCGCAGAGATTCCCGTCTCTCCGGCCCTTTTGACCTGCGGCAGGGCGGCCATTCCCATGTCTGGCCGTTGCTACGATAACCGATGTTGGACGGCCGTTCCGAACGGTTATGTGGCTATGGCAATGACATAACTAGCGGCGCTATGGGAAGCCCACGGAACACCGCTCAGCAGGGGTCCGACCTGCAACTCTCATGAACACCGTTCATATGCAGGCGAAGGGGCACGCCCGCAGTTCAAAGAACCGTGCACAGCAGCACGGCCCTTTTTTCGGCCTGCCCTGAACACACCCCTGGGGAAAAGTCACCACTGGGGAAAAAGGGGGAGCGGCATTGAACCGCACAACATCCGAGCAGATTTACGATGCCCAGAAAAATGGCACGCCTCAGACCGTAACTGGTTACGTGTCAGGGGTATTCGACATGTTTCACATCGGTCATCTCAATATCATCCTGCAAGCCCGCCAACACTGTGACCGCCTCATCGTCGGAGTCGTCTCCGACGAAGTCGTTCGTCATGTGAAAGGCAAATCGCCAGTCATCCCCCTCGACGAGCGCATGGCCATCGTGCAGCACCTCGCTGCCGTCGACGACGTCGTCATCGACGAGCACGCCGACAAGTTCGACAGCTGGAAAGAGCTCCGCTTCGACGTCATCTTCAAGGGCGACGACTGGCAGAACGCGCCCAAAGGACGCAAACTCGAAGAGGACCTACGCGGAGTAGGAGCGCGCGTGGCCTACTTCCCGTACACCCGACACACCTCCAGCACCCTCCTGCGCGAGGTGCTCTCCAAATTGGCGGCCACCCCTATCCAGCCGCTGCCGGACGAGAACCGCACATCGGCCGAGGCCTGCGCACACTGCGGGCACGACATCACCAGCCCGCACGAGGTCAGCGCATGAAACCCACTTACCTGGTCACCGGCGGCGCCGGATTCATCGGTGCCAACTTCGTCCGTCAGGTCGTCGCACAGACCGATGCCAATGTCATCGTTCTCGACAAACTCACCTACGCGGGCGATCCACGCTCCCTGGCTGACCTTCCCGACGACCGTTATGAACTCGTCCAAGGAGATGTCGCCGACGCCGACCTCGTCGACCGGCTGGTGAAGGCAAGCACCGCCGTCGTCCATTTCGCCGCCGAATCACACAACGACAACTCGTTGAATGACCCCAGCCCGTTCATCCGGACCAACCTCGTCGGTACCTTCGAGCTCCTTGAAGCTGTCCGCAGGCACCAGGTCCGGTACCACCATGTCTCCACCGACGAGGTCTACGGAGACCTCGCCCTGGACGATCCACACCGATTCACCGAAGACACCCCTTACCGGCCGTCCAGCCCCTACTCAGCCAGCAAGGCTGGTTCAGACCATCTGGTCCGAGCCTGGACACGTTCCTTCGGGATCGCTGCGACCATCAGCAACTGCTCGAACAACTACGGGCCCTACCAGCACGTCGAAAAATTCATCCCGCGGCAGATCACCAACGTCCTCGACGGGAAGCGCCCCCGCCTCTACGGCACAGGCGCCAACGTACGGGACTGGATCCACGTTGACGACCACAATGCTGCCGTCCTGCGCATCCTGGCTGAAGGCCGGATCGGCCAGACCTACCTCATCGGTGCCGATGGCGAAGCCAACAACAAGGCCGTCGTCGAGCTCATCCTCGAGCTGATGGGCCAACCCCGCGACGCCTATGATCAGGTCACCGACCGCCCAGGCCATGACCTGCGCTATGCCATTGATGCAGGCACCCTACGGAGCGAGCTCAACTGGTCACCGCAGTATGACAACTTCCGCGACGGCTTAGCGGCCACCATCGACTGGTATCGCGCCCATGAAGAGTGGTGGCGACCGCAGAAGGCTGCGACCGAAGCCAAATACGCCTCCGCAGGCGAACGCACCCTCGTCGCGGAGGAAAACGCATGACCGGCCTTGAGATCCTCCACACCGAGATCCCAGGACTGCTCGTCGCGACCCTTCCCGTGCACGGTGACGAACGTGGATGGTTCAAGGAGAACTGGCAGCGAGCGAAGATGATCGCAGCCGGCCTGCCCGATTTCGGTCCGGTACAACACAATGTGTCCTTCAACGCCGGCCATGTCACGCGGGGATTCCACGCCGAACCCTGGGACAAGCTCGTATCTGTGGTCACCGGCCGTGTCTTCGGAGCCTGGGTCGATCTCCGCTCAGGACCGACCTTCGGACAGGTCTTCACCACGACAATCGACCCGTCGACCGCGGTCTTCGTTCCTCGTGGAGTCGCCAACGCCTATCAAAGCCTGGAGGAAGGCACCTCCTACAGCTACCTGGTCAACGATCACTGGAGCCCCCAGGCGAAGGACGGCTACACCTTCGTGAACCTGGCTGATCCGACGTTGGCCATCGAGTGGCCGCTCCCGCTGACCGAGACCACCCGTTCCCAGGCCGACCTGAACCATCCTCAGCTGGCCGAGGTGACTCCGCTGGCAGGTGGGCGCTGCCTCGTCCTGGGTGCTGGCGGCCAACTCGGACGAGCGTTACGAGCTGCGCTTCCCGACGCCGAGTTCCTGACCCGCACCGACTGCGATCTGTCCGACCCGTCCTCGCTGGAGCAGGTCGACTGGAGCGGGGTCGACAGCGTGATCAATGCGGCTGCCTACACGGCCGTCGATCGTGCTGAGCAGAATGAGGGACGTAGAGAAGCGTGGACCGTCAACGTGGACGGCGTCGCGCGCTTGGTCGACCTCGCCCGTCAGCACCGGTTCATCCTGGTGCATGTCTCCTCCGACTACGTCTTCGACGGCGCTGTCAAGGAACATCATGAGGATGAGCCGTTCAGTCCTTTGGGCGTGTACGGCGTCACCAAAGCAGCTGGCGATCGGATCGTCGCCAGCTTGCCGCACCACTACCTGATCCGCACCAGTTGGGTTGTCGGCGAAGGCTCTAACTTCGTGTCCACGATGGCTGATCTAGCTGGACGTGGAATCTGCCCACAGGTTGTTGACGATCAGTACGGCCGGTTGACCTTCGCGCAGGATCTCGCAGCTGGCATCATCCACCTGCTGCAGAGCGACGCCCCTTTCGGTACCTACAACCTCAGCAACAGCGGCCCAGTACGTTCATGGGCTCAGATCGCCGCTGAGATCTTCACGCTGTGCGGCCGCGACCCAGCAGAGGTCACCGCAGTGAGTACCTCGACCTATACCAAAGATCGCGACATGGCACCACGTCCACGCCACAGTGCATTGTGTCTGGACAAGATCATCTCAGCCGGTTTCACGCCGCCATCGGCTGAGGAGCGATTGGTCGAGATGGTAGGCGCCAAGAAAGCCTGATCAACTGCTCTGAGAACGTGAAGTCCCGATATCCCTGTCAGACAAAATGTCTACAGGGGCATCGGGACTCGCGTTTCCGGAGGTTGTTGTCGGAGTATCGACCTGCGGTCCAGCCAGCTCTCGGGCCTCGTGCGCTTCCGCGGCTGCCGCACAGGCCATGCCCACCAAAGCCCAGTAGAAGACCTCGTACTGGGTAATGAATGCCACGCTGAACAACCCCGGTGTCTGAGCAAGCACCCCCGCGAGTGGCGCAGAGTAGTACCCACGAAGAAGCCCAATTGCGCCGACCAGCAAGATGCCCGAGCCCAAGGCGATCGGCAGCCACCCATAGGTCATCGCGCCGAGGAGAACAGCATTGTCGATAGAACGGAACTGCCCGAAGTAGAGCGTTCCGCTCGGGGAGATGTGCGCCGAAGAAGCCAAGCCAAAAAGCTCAACCGTGTCGGCCAGGTCCCAGAGGCGCCCCCGATAGAGAGCGCTCTCCTCGGCCTCTGAACCGGCTTCGTCCACGGTCGCCAGGATGAAGGGCATTGCCACCACTGCGAACAGTGCCATCCCGGAGAGCACCCATCCCCGAATACGGCGGGACAGCCCTGATGCCGGAGACAGCACAGTCAACGCCAGCCCCACGCCGGCCACGATCAAAGACAGACGGCTGAACGACAGCACCAATGCCCCGGCCATCACCGCACCTGCCAGGACCTTCACCCACGGACGGAAGCTGGAGACGACGATGAGTGGCAAGGCCATGGCGATGGAACAACCGAAGGCGATCGAATGCCCGAAAGCAGCCTCGGCACGCCAGTAACCAGCTCGTTCCTGCAGTACCGCCCACGCACGGTACGCGGAGTTCCCCTTCCCCATAGGAAACTCAAAGAAAATATTCGTACCGCTCAGGGACTCGACGATGCCCATGGCCGCAGCAACTCCGAAAGCCACGGTCAGACAACGGCCCAGGAAGTCTCCCCCGACACGGGCATAGAGCACCCGACCCACGGCATACCCGACACCCCATTTGGTGACCGGAACCGTCATCGCCTCCAAGGTCGACGTCCCCGCTTGAGAAGCCACCACGCATAGAGCGAAGAAGACCATCACAGCGAGGTCGTACCACCGCAGCGGAAGCCGCCGTCCCTCACCATCGGTCAGCAGCAACGCCAGCACGAACAGGCCGACATAAGCAGCCGGTTGAAAACCGATTCCGATAGTGACGCCGGCCCAGACCGGTATGAAGGTCACGGCCAGGATCCAGGTCACCGCCAGCAGCTTCGAACGTCGCCACATGAGCCCGGAGAAGACAGCAAGAAGGGAGCCCGCCAAAGCCAGCATCGCGAGGCGATCCGGGCTCATAACGGGCTCCCTCCAGGGTGACGAACAGCTTTACTTAGCTGCTGTCACCTTGATGTCGTCGACGAGCACCTTCAGGTCAGGTGTCGTGGCGGACCCAGACAGGTAGCTCTGCAGTGCCACTCCCCCGGTCGTCTGCAGCGCAGCAGTCGTATCGGTGGCGGACACCATCCAATCGGCAGGTTCTTCCGTACCTACAGCCCAGATCTTGGCTTTGACGGTAGAGGTGCCCTTTCCGGTGATCTGCAGACGCACCTCGTAGGTGTTGCCGGCCGCGTGTCGGATCTTGGGTACGATCAGCGCCGTGCCCAGATCGGTGTCCGCTCCGCCGACACGACGGATCGGGGCCATGCGCAGAACACCGGACTCATGCACCCACAGTCGGGCTCCGTAGCCGTCGCGCAGCGTACCCCGGCCGATGATCTGGGAGAAGATGCCACCACCAGTAGCGGCCTGGTCGTAGCCGATCTTCATCCGCAGATCGATGTCGCCACCTGTACCAGGCAGCTGGGTACCCCTCGAAGCCCGCGGTTCCAGGGCGATAGATCCCTTACCGCCGTCCACGGTGTACTTCGACGCCGTGCTGTCGTTCTTCCAGGTACCGCCGTTATCGGCGTTACCCCACCCGCTGGTTGACTGACGGGTAAAGGTATCGGTCAGAAGTACGCCGTCTCCGGCTGCTGGAGGCGCCGGGGCTGGTTCAACGGCGGCCTCCTTCACCGTCACCTCGGACTTGGTCGAGTTCGTCACGCCCTTGTCGTCGGTCACGGTCAGTTCCACCGTGTAGGTGCCTGCCTTGGCGTACCTGTGGGTCGTCTTGGCACCTTCGACCGGGGTGCTGCTGTCACCGAAGTTCCACGAGTACTTCGCGATCCGGCCGTCGCTGTCAGTGGAGGTAGAACCGTCCACCGCAACTTCGAGGTTGGTGGTCTTGGACGTGAAAGCAGCCTTCGGCGCCTGGTTCGCGGCTGGAGCCGGTGCCCCGTCGGTTCCCAGGCGGCGATGCGCTGCGATCTGTTCGGGCGTCAGCGCCGCCCCGTACACGGCAACTTCGTCGAGCTGACCGGCGAGCGACCAGGTGCTCGGCCTTGACTTCGATCCAGACCGGTCGCCACCGATGTACCACCGTCCGGTGACCGAGCCACTCGGGCGGTAGCTCGGGTCGTGGGCCACCCGCTCCCCGTCCACGTAAAGTGCCAGGCCGTCCGAACCCAGGGAGGCCGCGACGTGCGTCCACTGGCCGTTGTTGTAGCTGCGGGACGACTCGATCTGACGTCCCTTGTTGTCAGCAGAGAGCCCGATCCGACCGTCGTTCATCATGTAGAGATGACGCTCGACGTTGATGGTGGTCCGTCCCCAGAAGTCACGCTGTTCGGTGGCGAAGCTGAGGAAACGTCCGCCTGACTTGGAGTCGGTTCGCAGCCAGGTCTCGATCGTCGTGGCACCATTGAGCGCTTCCTGACCGGAAGTGCTGACATTGCCGTTCACTGTCCCGTCGAACTTCATACCGGTGCTCTTGTTGTCCTTCAGCGCACCGGTGATGCCACGTTCGACGCCGCTGCCGACCTGGCCGTTCATGCCCCCGATCAGGTCGACGGCGTCCCCGGAGGGCTCGTCGAGTCGCCAGTAGTGCTGTGCCCCGTCGAGGGCGATGGCCTTTCCATAGGCACCTAGCTCGGTCCCGCCCTGGGTCGTGACCTCGTTGCTCTTCTCGCTCCAGACCACCTGGCCAGTACCGTCACTGACCTTCACGGAGTACGTGTGCTTCCCCGCCGGCGCACCCGCGTCCAGGAGCCGCCCGTCCGGGAGCGTCCAGAAGTTGGTGTTCATCTTGGTGCTGGAGACCACCTCTTCAGTGGCAGTCCCGCGGTCGCGAACTAGTTCGTACTGGAGGTTGGCGTTGTCCGGGTCCCAGGCCGATTGGAAGCTCACACTGACGACGGGTCCCGCGGCGGAAGCCACCGGAGCTCGCAAGCTGCGCGCGGGTCGGGTCTGGAAACTCGGAGGCAAGGTCTGCGCGGACGGATTACGGGGGAAGCGCGCCAAACCTTGCTGCTTGGTCCCATTCACTGTCGGGAACTCACCAGCGATCACCACATAGTCGTCGTTGCCGTCGACGTGCCAGGAGGCCTGGTACTGCCCGGTTGCGGTGCCGATGCCCAGCTGTGGGTGGAATTGGAGCATGGCAGGAGCCATTTGGTCACGGAAGTCGAATCCGTACGCATTGGGCTTGAGTACCTTCTGGGACGGCTCGGTGGTGAGCGCCATCAGGTGTTCCCACCGCGTCCGTGGTTGGGTGTCCCCGAAAGCCCCGATCGTCGAACAGTCATGGGCGTGGCTGGACACATAAAGCGCGCCACCCAGCGGTTTTGTGCTGTAGGTGTCGCCGAGGCAGTCGCTCACCCAGCGGAGCGACCCGTCGTTGAGATTCGCGGAGAAGGTGCCTTCCAGGTTCGCTTTCGTCCCATAGGCATAACCACCACCGTAGATGGCGCGGCCATCGGTAGACAGATTGGTGATCGCGGCCTGGGGGCCGACGTAGATGCGATTGTTCATCGCCCACGGGAGAAGCTCGCCTGTGGTGGGGTGCACGGCTGCGGTGCCAGAGGCTTTCTGTCCGCTGAGCGTGGTAAAAGCGCCGGCAATGACGACCTTCGATCCATCCGGGACAGCCAGTAGGGCCCACACATAACCGTCATCGGCCTTGGGCGCCCAACTGGTCATGGAGCCGTCGGATGTCCGGAAGGAGGCCAGACGCCGACGCGCCGAGCCCTGTGCGCTTTCGAAGGATCCACCGGCGTACAAGGTGTCCTTGGTCACGGTGAGTGCTTTGACCTGGCCGTTGACATTCGGATTGAAGCCGGGAACGAGCGCTCCAGTGGCGATGTCGAAGGCTGCGACATGGCCGCGGGGCTGTCCGTCGACGGTCGTGAAGTCGCCGCCGACGTACAGGCGAGTTCCGTCCGGGGAAGCCGCCAATGCCAGCCCTTGGGCGTTGAGCTTGTGGTCGAAGGAGGCAATGCGCTCACCAGTACGAATGTCATAGGCGATGAGATGACCGACCTCGATCTCGCCAGGTCCTCCTGCCCACATCCCCGCAGGTCGGGCCTTCGTGAAGTTACCGGTGACGTAGACCGTGTTTCCGACTACCAGTTGCGCCCATGCGACCCCGGTAATCTGCCAGGTGGGCAAAGCCTGTCCTGCTGCAGTAGCCGGGGTTCCTTCGGTCGGGCGGGTGTCCGCATGCGCACTGGACGCCGGGGCGAAGGGCACGAGACTCACAGCGAGTGCCAGGGCACTTGCGCTGCAGACCAGCCGGGTGGGACGGCGGCGTGATGCGGACATGTCGCTTCCTCGGGTGTGTCGGTGGTGATCGGTACTGATGTGATCTGTCATGTAACGCTCCGGAAGACAGCAGGCGCGTGGGCTGCGTCGATGTCGACGACGACGCGGGTCTTCTGATCGTGTGGGACGGTGAACCCGTAGGTTGCCCGGGCAATGCTGCCGGGGGCGAGTTCACCGGCGAAATCCTTCGTTCCCTCGGTGTAAGCACCCGAGGCGAGCTGCTCAGGGCTCCCGTAACGCGCACTGACCACGACAGCAGAGAGATCCAGCGGCTTACCCGTGCCGTTGTGGATCTCGATGTCATGGATGTGCTGGGGAGCACCGACGAGCACTCCGGGGCCTGCGCCGGTGGCGGTATTCTGCCGAACCGCTGTGATCCGAACGGTGACCTTGTCGGTGTAGTCGACGGTCTCATTCATCTTCTTCTCGGCGGCAGGCAGCCGACTGCCAGATTTCCCAGGGCGCGCCACCGGGGTGATCTCGGCCGGTGCCTTCGGGTCCGGTGGCCGAGTGACCGGTCCGCCGGTGGGCTGCGCAGAAGCTGCTTGCTTCTCTGCGCTCCGGCTGGCTTCAGCTTTCGCGTTGTCGGAGTCAGACCCGAGAGCGCAGCCTGCAGTAGCCGAAATGATTACTGCCGCAATCGCATACGCAGAAAATCGCGTGTACTTACTTCTTGAATACTGCATACGTATTTCCCCCTGCTCGGTGGAACGCCAGTCGCGCACCCCCGGAAGTCAGCGCCCCCCGCGCATGACAGCGACCGCTATGGCTGAACGGCTGTCCAACAGAATACATGGCCGACCGGTGGTTAGGAACGCTATTTCTCCTGGCTGAGAACCTTTCGCAGCACCAGCTGAGGACACCCAGTCGACCCACACTGCAGCAAACTCATGTCGCTAATTTGAAATTCTTTGCAGCAGAGTAAATTACAGCGAGAGCCCAGATTTTGAACCAGGAAGGGCCCGCCGCACGATCTATTCGAAAAGATCAATCCACAGGATTTACCCAGCAAAACCCTCGCCGGGCCATTCGACCCCCGGCCTTTTCCCGACTCCTGTGACGGGTGCCAGACTCCTCTTGAAGCTCCAATCTTCGACAGAACGGCCCGAGGTGCTCAATTCACGCTGCCGGGAGCCTTTTCCATCCTGTGTGACGGTTGGGTCTCGTGTGGCGTGTGATCCGGGGAGATAACGAAGCTCCTGGTAGGAGCGGTGATTGTCAGTTCAGTCACCCCTGCCAGGAGCCCCGTCATGCTTGTCTACCCCGTCGGTCTGGCCATGTCCACCACCACCCTGGATCTGCTCACCAACGCGCTGCACCGGCATCGGGCCGCGGCCAAAGTGATCTGGCGTCGGCTCTCAGCCCGCGATCAAGCCCTGCTGGTGCTGGCCTATCTGCATGACAATCCGACCTACACCGCCCTGGCAGCCGGGTTCAGAATCGGCGTTGCGACCGTCTTCTGGTACATCCGCGAGGCCTGCCAGGTATTGGCCGCGATAGCTCCCACCCTCGATCAGGCCCTGGTCGTGGCGCAAGCGAAGGCCTACCTCGTCCTGGACGACACCGTCATCCCCACCGACCGGGTCAGGATGACCAAGCACGGCACCGACCGCGAGTACTTCTCCGGTAAGGTCCACCACCACGGCATGAACGTCCAGGTCATCGCCGGCCCCCTCGGAGAACTGCTGTGGACCTCAGCAGCCCTACCCGGCGCCCGGCACGACATCACGGCCGCCCGGCAGCATCAACTCCCCGAGAAACTAGCGACCTTGACCACCGCCAGGAAAGCGGTCCTGACCGACCGTGGCTACCTCGGTATCGGCTCCGGGATCCCCGTCCCGATCCGCGCCGTCCGCCGCAACCAGGCCACCGGCCACTTCGAACGACGCGACCTCTCGCGCAACGAGAAGGCCTACAACGCCGCCCACGGACGGCTGCGCGCCTGCAGCGAACGCAGCAACACCCAACTCAAGTCTTGGCACGTGCTCCGACGCCTACGCTCCTCACCCGAGCAGGCCACGCCCATCGTCACCGCCGTCACCACCCTCATCACCGCAGGTCAACCCGCCAGATGAAAAAGGCTCCTGCTTCGAACGCGAAGTTTTAGATGCGCACCAGGAATGCCGATGGGCGGGTCATCTTGTAAAAGATGACCCGCCCATCGGCATAAAATGCGAGCAATCAGGCCGAAACGACCTGCAGCTTCAACGTGGCCTGCACCTCAGGGTGCAGACGCACCGTGGCCTTGGCATCGCCAAGGCTACGCACCGGTGCGAGGAATTCAATGGTGCGACGGTCGATCTTCAGACCCTCAGCAGCAGCGGCGTCGGCCACATCAGCCTGGGACACCGCACCGAAGAGTCGGCCGTTGGCCCCCGCGCGAGCCGCGATCTTCAGCGCACGCGACTCCAGCTGACCCTTCAGGCTCTTAGCGTCGTCGAGGCTCTTGATGGCGCGTGTCTCACGCGCCTTACGGATGGAGTCGACCTGCTTCTGTCCACCCTTGGTCCACGGCGTAGCAAGACCGCGGGGCAGCAGGAAGTTACGTCCGTAACCGTCCTTCACCTCGACAATGTCACCAGCGGTCCCCAGACCGGAAACTTCATGCGTCAGAATGAGCTTCATCTGCGTTCTCCTCTCCGGAACAGGCTCAGCGAGCCGAGCTCGAGTAGGGCAGGAGCGCCATCTCGCGGGCGTTCTTCACGGCCTTCGCGATCAGACGCTGCTCCTGCACGGAGACGCCGGTAACCCGACGTGCACGGATCTTTCCGCGGTCAGAGATGAACTTCCGCAGCAAAGCGGTGTCCTTGTAATCGATGTTCTCGATCTTGGCGGCCTTGAGCGGGTTCGCCTTCTTCTTGGGCTTACGCACAACGGGCTTGGCCATCGTGGTGCTCTCCTTCCGAGAGCCCGGGGAGTGCCCCGGGATGGATTTTTACGTCAGATTTCGCGGCGTGACCCGCGACATGGTCTCGATAGAAGTCGGTGAGAAACCGTCTTTGTCAGACCTTGAAGTTGCTCGACTCGTCGACGACAGACCCCGTTGAAGACACGGAGCTCTCCGCACAACTGTCAGAACGGAGGTTCGTCGTAGCTAGGGCCGTTGCCCCAGCCGCCGCTGGCATTCTTCGCGCCACCGCCGGACGGACCGGTCGCCCACGGGTCGTTCTGCGGTTGCCCGCCCCCGTAGCCGCCGCCCTGCTGGCCACCACCGTTGCCGTTGCCGAAACCACTGTTGGGTGCCCCTCCGGGGCCACCGAATCCTTGGTTACCTCCACCACGCTGGGTGCGTGTCACCTTCGCAGATGCGTACCGGAGAGAGGGGCCGACCTCGTCGACTTCCATCTCCATCACGGTGCGCTTCTGGCCGGTCTCCTTGTCGTCCCAGCTGCGGGACTTCAGACGTCCGGTCACGACGACACGAGTACCACGGGATAGCGACTCAGCGACATTCTCGGCTGCATCCCGCCAGATCGAACAACGCATGAACAGCGTTTCGCCGTCTTTCCATTCGTTGCTCTGCCTGTCGAAGCTCCGAGGGGTCGATGCCACGGTGAAGTTGGCGACGGCCGCCCCGGACGGTGTGAACCGCAGTTCGGGGTCAGACGTGAGATTGCCGATGATCGTCAGAGTCGTCTCGCCGGCCATTCATGTCCCCTCATCGTTGTCGAGTCTCGTGCTGGTGCGTGTGCGACATGGCCTCGTACGAGCTCTCCACCACACACACGCGCGGACGTCAGACGCCCGGGCGCAGCAGCTTCGTGCGCAGGATCATCTCGGACAGGCCGAGCTGACGGTCCATTTCCTGGGCAGTCGCCGGTTCGGACGTGAAGTTCACGACCACGTAGACGCCCTCGGACTTCTTCTTGATGTCGAAAGCCATGCGGCGACGGCCCCAGACATCGACGTTCTCGATCGTGCCCTTGTCGTTCTTCACCACGGTGAGGAACTTCTCGAGCATCGCGGGAACCTGGCGGTCGTCGATCTCAGGGTCGACGATGATCATCATTTCGTACTGACGCATGCGGAACACCCACCTCCTCTGGTCTAGGCGGTCACGGTCTCTCCGTGACAGGAGGGTTGCAGCGTCGCACTCGCGCCTCGTCCGGCGGATCGGCCGCTGAGAGGCATCTGCGAGTCAACCGTTCAAGGGTACCTGCACTGAGCGCGCCTGCCGAATCCCAGACCTCGGCGTGTGCTTTTCCGCTCCACCCAGCTCAACGCAGGACAAGGGTCAGCCGATCCCCTCGCCCTGACATCGGGCCGGCCAACTCGTCATGCTCCTCGACCCTGCCCGAACCCAGAGCCTCGTCCTGTGGGTAGGCCGGTCTACGGACGGCCTGGGTCCAGGCTGCCGCTACCAACCAACCGATGCCTGCCAGACGTAGCAGGGAGAAAAACAGGAACCAAGACATCGGGAAGGCACGAGCAGCGTCGGACAAGCCACCGAGATAAAGCCAGATCGCCACGAAGTAGCACAGCTCAGTAGACACCCAGATCAGGTGATCCCGCCAGCGCAACCCGGCCAAGGCGACCAGAGGAAGCAACCACAGCGACGACTGCACCGGGATCGTACGTCCCGTGATCAACACCACGCCAACAACGATGATCGCCAACTCGGCGATCGTAGGCCGCCGTGCTGCGGACAACGCCACCCCGGCACCGGCCAGAAGCGCAACCACCCACCCGAGCGCAGAAAAAGTCACTGCCCACCCCGGGGTCACTTCCACGCCCCACAATCGCGGCAGGAACCACAACGAGCCATAATCTGGGCCGCCGTTGAACCACAAGCGATACGGCGCGAGTAGGCCACCCAGGTCAGCAAGCCCCTGCGCCGATCCGGCCCATACCGAGAGACCGAAGATCGCGACCATCACGCCGCAGAACGACAGCAAGGTTGCCCCGGCCATCACCGACCAGGAACGCAGTCGTCCTGAGCGCAGTGCCAGCAGACACACCACGAGCACGAGGAGACCGGTGTAGGTATGCGCCGCTATCGCAGCGCCGAAGACCACGCCAGCCCACTCTGGTTGTTCCCGGCCCCACAGCAATAACGCTAAAGAAGCCAGCGTCACGGCGAAGAGATCGGGAGAGACCAGAACCGCCGTCACCAAGAGAGGGCTCGCCGCTACATGGACCACTCGCCATGGGGCACGGGAGCAGGAACGGGCGATGACCACGATCAGAACGGTCAGGATGGCCACTGTCAGCACCGCCCACAACACGAAGTTCCATCGCTGCTGGTCAAAAGGCTCACCGCCCGGCGTGATCAAGGCGACCAGCCACATCAACATCCCGGTCAGCGGCGGCTGGGAAAAGACCGCAGCATTCGGAACATAGGGAAAACCGCCTTCGGCGAGCGGTGTCCCGGCATACAGGAAGGGAAGATCCGAGTAACAGGCTCGCCAGAAGGATTCCGGCGCTCCCCAACCGTTGGCGAGGCAGTGGCCCTTCTGGAAGAGCCCCAAGGCCACCATCACCGCGCCGACAAAAGTAATCCCGGCCAACGACCCTCGCCAGCCGCGGACGTCATCGAGCCGAATGCGCCGGCCGAGTGGTCCACCGAAAAAAGCCGCCGCAGCCCGAGGAACTGGGTCCTGATGAGGATTCGGGATGTTTCGCGTTGTCCGCGTCTGCACAGCACCCTCCTTCATCGGAAACAGTTACCTGGAACCGCGACGGCATCTGCTCGGGCTTTTACCTGTCTCTGCTCAACTATCTCTGCGGAGCTTCCCAGGGCTGCCGTGGTGGAGCGATGGGGAGCCTGGGGTCAGAGGGAGGCAATCCCGGCGGGTTGTTGGGGTCTCCAGGCCGCGACGGCGGACGATAGGGGAAGCCACCACCGCCTCCCGGAGGCCGGCTGCCGTCGTACGGCGGACGAGGATACCCCGGACGAGACGGGTCATCGGGGTAGGACGGCGGCAACGAAGGCGTTCGCGTCGAAGGCGTCGCGCTGGGGGACTGTGTGGTTTTCGTCGGGCGAGGGCTGGACGTCGTGGGGGGCGGCGGCACGTAGACCTTGTCGTCACCGATCCCGGCCCGGTTGGGGAGATCTGTGGTCGGCTTGCCCTGAAGGATGCCCTTGGTGAACTGGGTCCACACGTCGACCGGCATCTTGCCTGATTCCAAGCTGGGCAGACCGTTCATCGAGATCGGTGTCTTTCCGTCCGGTCCCGGAAGCTCGATTCCTACCGCGGTGGAGACCTCGGGGGTGAACCCTGCGAACCATGCGGACATGCTCTCCGAGGAGGTTCCGGTCTTGCCCGCTGCCGGACGTCCCAGCGAGGCGGCGTTGGCTGCAGTTCCACCAGCCTGTACCACTGATTTCATCGAGTTGACGGTGTCGGCAGCAACCTCTTTACTGAAAGCGGAGTTCAGCTCCGGCTTGGTCTCGAAGACCTTCCGACCGTCAGCTTCGGCGACCGACTTGACCATGTACGGCTTCGCCCGCTGCCCTTCGCCTGCGATCGTGGCGTAGGCGTTGGCCAGGTCCAGCGGCCGCACTGACGCGCTGCCCAACACATTTCCGACGTTGGAGGCCAGTCCGGGAGTGTTCGCCGGGGCTTCGCCGTCCTTCGGGGGGATCCCTGCGGCCAAGGCAGCCTTGAGGGTGTTGTCCGGCCCCACTTTCTCATTGAGGCGCACAAAAGCGGTGTTGATCGACCCAGCCATCATTTGAGACATGTCGACCTGGCCATGGTCTGCGTGGTCCCAGTTGGCTACAGGTTTAGGTTCGCCTGGCACCCGATAGGGAGTACCGCTCTCGAACCTGATGCGAGTACTGATGCCCTGTTGAAGAGCTGCGATGGTCGTGAAGGCCTTGAAGGTCGATCCGGCCTGCATGTGCCCCTGGGTCGCGTTGTTGAAGGGGTGCTTCACCGAGTCCTGCCCGCCGTAGAGCGCGAGAACTGCTCCGTCCTTAGGCTTGATGGCGACCATGCCTACCCGGACCCCGGTTCCACGGCCTGACTTCGGCCGGTTGTCCTCGACGGCCTTGACTGCAAGTTCCTGTGTTTTCACGTCGAAGGTGGAGACGATCCGCAATCCCCGACGGTCAATATCTTCCTGTTTGATCCCTTTGTCGAGAAGATCAGCTTTAACAGCGTTCACCAGGTAGCCGTTGGTTCCACCGAGCTGCTTCTTCGATTTGTATTCGACGACCTTCGGGAAGGCCATCGATTTACGTTCACCTTCGTCGAGCCACTTCTTAGCGACCATACCGTCGAGAACGTAGTTCCATCGCTCTTCAGCGACCTTCGCGGAAGCTGGGCTCAACGCAGGGTCCAGACGGGAAGGCTGGTTGATGATCGTGGCGAGCAACGCCGCCTCAGCCGTGCTGATCTCGTTAACAGGCTTGTTGAAATAAGCTTTCGCAGCCGTCTGGATGCCATAGGCATTACGACCGTAGTAGATCGTGTTGAGGTAGTTCTCGAGGATCTGGTCCTTGCTCATCTCCCGGTCGATCTTCACCGAGATGATGATTTCCTTTCCCTTACGGGAAAGCGTCTGGTCCTGGGTGAGGAAGTAGTTCTTGACGTACTGCTGGGTGATGGTCGACCCACCACCGGCGTCGGCTTGACCACGTATCGTCCGCACAACAGCACGACCGATACCCGAGATCGAGACGCCACCGTTCTCGTAGAAGTCACGGTCCTCTGCCGCGATCACGGCACGGCGAGCGGTGAGAGGAATCTGTGACAGCGGGACGGACTCCCGGTTCACGTCGGAGAGCCGGTCGAGTTCTGTCTTCCCGTCGGCGTAGTAGACGATCGAGGCTTCAGCCTTGGCCAAGTCGTTGGGCGAAGGGATGTCGACCATCGAATAGGCCACTCCGGCCAGCCCGATGCCGAGCAGCGTCATCGCCAGGAATGTCAGGCCAGCCCCCTTCCAGGTGATGAAGCGGCGACGGCGACCGCCTGGCTTTCGAGGTCTCTTCCGGCGGAAACGACTCAGGACCCCCCCCTGGGCTCGACCGACGTACACCCCGGCGGGTGTCCGAATCACCCCGCCGCGTGGACCACTGGACTGCGTCACGCGATTCACTCCCGTTCGGTGCTCCGTGCCCGGCTTCTCATCGCTTCAAATCCGCCACGAGGCACATGGACGTTCATCTCAGTATGACGATCGGAGATTCCGGAAAACTCCCCGACACCCTCTCGAATGCCTGGCAGCTTGCCACCTGGACCTGTGCTCCACCTAGGCAGAGTCCTGTTCGCCTATGGGGACGTGTCGGATCCCACATAGATACACACCTCCGAAAATGAGTGACAAACATAGCCTTTGTCACCTAGTCTCAATCCGCGCGGCATCGATGCCGACACGAAGGACATTTCCTGCAGCAGACCGCCAGTCCTTCCTCAGGCTGTTAAGAGGGCTGCGACGCAGGCATATTCACTGGAAGGGACATCCATGACAGCCATCCGCGTCGCCATTGCGGGCGTCGGGAACTGCGCCAGCTCTCTGGTCCAAGGCGTGCACTACTACCGTGACGCCGACCCCACCAGCACCGTCCCTGGGCTGATGCATGTCGACTTTGGGGGCTATCACGTCCGCGACGTCGAGTTCGTCGCAGCTTTCGATGTCGACAGCAAAAAAGTCGGCCTCGACCTCTCCCAGGCCATCAACGCCAGCGAGAACAACACCATCCGCATCTGCGAGGTCCCGGAGACCGGTGTCACCGTGCAGCGCGGCCACACCTTCGATGGCTTAGGCAAGTACTACCGGCAGACCATCGAGGAGTCGACCGAGGCCCCCGTCGACGTGGTTCAGATCCTCAAAGAACGACAGGTAGACGTCCTGGTCAGCTATCTTCCGGTCGGTTCCGAAGAGGCTGACACCTTCTACGCGCAGTGCGCCATCGACGCCAGATGTGCCTTCGTCAACGCGCTCCCTGTCTTCATCGCCTCCGACCCGACCTGGGCCAAAAAGTTCGAGGATGCCGGCGTGCCGATCATCGGTGACGACATCAAGTCACAGGTGGGAGCCACTATCACCCACCGTGTAATGGCGAAACTCTTCGAAGACCGCGGCGTCGTACTCGACCGCACTTACCAGCTCAACGTCGGCGGCAACATGGACTTCAAGAACATGCTCGAGCGAGAGCGGCTGGAGTCCAAGAAAATCTCCAAGACCCAGGCGGTCACATCCAACTTGGAAGGCCCGCTGGCGGGCAAGAAAGAGGACCGCAATGTGCACATCGGCCCCTCGGACTACGTCGCCTGGCTCGACGACCGCAAGTGGGCCTATGTCCGACTCGAAGGACGCGCATTCGGCGATGTCCCGCTGAACTTGGAATACAAGCTGGAAGTCTGGGACTCCCCGAACTCGGCAGGCATCATCATCGACGCCATTCGTGCCGCCAAGCTGGGCCTCGATCGCGGAATCGGTGGGCCGTTGCTCTCCCCAGCGGCCTATCTGATGAAGTCACCGCCGGAGCAACGCCCGGATGACATCGGCCGGGCCCACGTCGAAGCTTTCATCCGCGGCGAGGTCGATCGCTGATCATTTCGCTGTCCCCGCCGAACCGGACAGGGTGTCACGCCTGCCCGGAGGGTGCTTCTGAACTGCTTTCATCATGGTTTCCTGCAGCTTTGGAAGCTTCCCTCCAGGCAGCGTGACGCGCCTTGGTCTGACGCCGCACCCTGCGAACCTCCCAGATCGCGAAGAGGATCCCGTCCACGTTCCTCCACACGTGAAGGTCTCGGACTCTGCCGGCCTCCAGGGGACATCTCCACCAGCGGGTGAGCCATCCATGCTTTCCTCGATGAAATTGGCGTCGGCGGTAATTCACCTGCGGACAACAGCCTTAGGAGAAAGACAACCCCTTTCTGCCATGCAGCTTTCCTATCAGGAATAACTCTTGAGCTTGACTAAACAGACGTTTAATATTTTGAACATGGGTTCAAGCAACCAGGACCTCACACCCAGGGCGCGTATCCGCAACGCAGCCCTCAGCGAATTCGCTGCCACCGGACTGACTAAAACCACCATCCGGTCCATCGCAACCAGAGCAGGCGTCTCCCCTGCCCTGGTCATCCACCACTTCGGTAGCAAGGACGGACTCAGGGCAGCCTGCGACGAACATCTCCTGCATTGGCTTCGCGCAGAGAAAACAGCAGCATTCAGCGGCGTCCAACTCCCCACCCGTGCCGAATACATGCGCACACACCCCGATTTCGTTGTGCTCTACAACTACCTGCGGCGTGTCATGACCGAAGGTGGCCCAGCGGCGGACAAGCTCTTCGATCAATTCGTCGCCGATGCCGAGAGCTACCTCGCTCTCGGCGAGAAAGCTGGAACCATCCGTCCATCCCAGGACCCCCGAGCCAGGGCCGTCGTCTCCACCGCCATCGGGTTAGGGCTCCTGGCCTTCGACCAACAGATCGCCCGACATCTCGGCGGCGAATCCCTGCTCGAGCCGAGCATCCTCGACCGATATGTCGCCTACGCCGTCGACTTCTACACCCACGGCATGCTCACCACACCCATCAGCTTCGCAGACAGCCCAGAGCCCGACCAGGACAAGAACCAGGAAAGAAGCCCACATCCGCGAACGGAGTGAACCAGATGGCCACAGTCATCGACATCACTGACCTGCACAAGAGCTACGGGACTCATATCGCGCTGCAGGGCATCGAACTTCACGTCGCCTGCGGCGAGGTCTACGGCTTCATCGGCCCCAATGGGGCAGGGAAGACCACCACCATGCGCATCCTGCTCGACATCCTCCGTCCTGACCGAGGCACCGTTCGGCTGCTCGGGCAGGGTCCTCGCGGCGATGGCGTCGGCCTCCGCGCCCGCATCGGATACCTCCCCGGCGAACTACGCCTCAACGGCCGCTACGACGTCGCCACGCTGCTGAACCACTACGTCGCCCTGTCCAGCCACGGCAAGAAAAGCTCCTACATCGACTGGAAGCCCTTAGCCGAGCGCCTCGGCCTGGACCCCACCAGACAGGTCAGGGGACTCTCCAAGGGAAATAAACAGAAAGTTGGCCTCGTACAGTCCTTCATGCACCAGCCTGAACTGTTGATCTTGGACGAGCCGACATCCGGACTTGACCCCCTCGTCCAAGCAGAGTTCATCGCCATGGTCCGTGAAGTACGGCAGGAAGGCCGAACGGTCTTCCTGTCCAGCCATGTTCTCTCCGAGGTCGAACATGCCGCCGATCGCGTTGCGGTGCTTCGCGAAGGACGCATCGTCCAAGAATCGACCGTCGACGAACTCCGCCGGTCACTCGGATTACGCATGCGGATGACCTTGGCAGAGCGGGTCGGAACCGACCGCTTCGCAGATCTGCCCGGAGTCCGCGAAGTCACGATCGGCGCTCTCCACGACTCGACGCCAGACGACGCTACTGAACTGGTCATCGACCTTGACGGCACACCGGACGCGGTGATCAAAGCAGCAGCCCACCACACTGTGCTCTCCCTGGAAGCTGAACGCCCCGATCTCGAAGAAGCCGTCATGCGCCTGTACTCCGACAGCGGACAGGGAGGATAACGATGAACATTGCACCCCTGTACCAGCGCTGGCTAGCTGATCACCGACGCAGAATCATCGGTTGGATACTCGGCCTCACCGGCGTCTGCCTTCTGTATCTACCACTCTTCCCGTCCATGCGGGACAGCGGACTCATCGGGGACAAACTGAACGTCATGCCGAAAGAAATGATCGATACCTTCGGTATGGACGTCATGACCATGTCCACCGGGTGGGGTTACACCCATCAGACGGTCTTCGGCATGCTTGGTCTGCTGCTTCTCCTGGTCCTGGCGATAAGCCAAGGAGCGGAGGCCATCGCCGGCGACGAAGAGTCAGGCGCGCTGGAACTGACTCTGGCGCATGCCACCGACCGTCGATCCGTACTGACCGCCAGGCTGCTTGCTGTGACCAGCACCGTCATCGGCGTAACGGCTGCACTCACCCTTGTGGTGGCTGCGCTCTCCGCCCCCTCCCAGCTGGATCTGCTCGCCTCTGGTCTGTTCGCCGAAGGAGCAGCTCTCGCGCTCCTCGCCCTCGTGCACGGGCTGCTCGCGTTGTCCGTCGGCGCGGCAACCGGACGACGGTCGACCGCACTGAACACAGCCACAGTCATCGGTGTATTGGGCTGGTTCGCCCACAACATGGGTACCAAAGTCGCTTCTTGGGTCCCCGACCTGTCGCCTTTCCACTGGGCGTTCCGCGCACAACCGCTACAAGGTCAGGCGGACCTTCTCGGTCTGACAGCGCTCATCCTGGCTTGCCTCGTCTTGGTCGCCACCGCCTATATCGGCTTCCTCCATCGAGACCTACGAGCCTGACCCAGATCCGTCCTCCACGCGACCCTCCTCGTTCCACCACCTGAGCAGCTCTGCCTCAACGGCTTCCTTACCGATCGGCCCTTGATCGAGGCGGACAGCCAAGAGATGTTTGTAAGCCCGCCCCAACAACGGACCCGGCGAAATGCCCAGAACTGCTGCGATCTCGTTCCCATCGAGTTCAGGACGAACTTTTTTCAGCTCTTCCTGGGCAGTCAGCCGCTCGATTCTGGCCTCGAGGCCGTCATAGGTACGGGAGAGCCTCGTCGCCTTACGCACATTGCGCGTGGTGCAATCGGCTCGGGTCAACCGATGGAGGTGGGGGAGAAGCTCACCCGCATCAGTGACATATCTGCGTACTGCGGAATCGGTCCATTCCCCTGTCCCGTAGCCATGGAACCGTAGATGCAATTCCACCAAGCGAGCGACGGCCTTCGTCGTCTCCTTGTCATAGCGCAGCGCCCGCATGCGACGAGTCGTCATCTTGGCACCGACCACTTCATGATGATGGAAGCTGACACCGCCGCCGGGTTCGAACCTTCGAGTAGCAGGTTTACCGATGTCATGAAGCAGAGCAGCCAAGCGGAGCACCAGGTCGGGTCGAGGCACCTCGCCACTGATCCGATTACCCGCTGACTTTCTCTCCGGACCCTTCTCCTCGGGAAGCGTCTCCAAGGCCACTGCCTGGCTGAGCACGGTCAAGGAGTGTTCGTAGACGTCCTTGTGCCGATGATGCTCATCTATTTCGAGTTGGAGCGCAGGCAACTCCGGCATGACCTGAGTCGCCAGACCCGTGTCGACGAATGCTCGGACTCCGGCCACCGGGTCCTCGGAGACCATCAGCTTGTTGAACTCGTCACGGATCCGTTCTGCTGAAACGATCTCCAATGAGGCAGCCATCTCGCACATCGCGGTTCGAACTGTCGGATCCAGCTCGAAACCGAGCTGAGCGACGAAACGTGCCGCACGCATCATCCGGAGCGGATCGTCACCGAAACTGACCTCGGCCGGCCCGGGCGTCCGAAGACGACGGGCGGCAAGATCCTCCAAGCCGCCATGAGGGTCGACGAACTCCAACGCGGGAAGCCTCAGCGCCATCGCATTGACCGTGAAGTCCCTACGGACCAGGTCGTCGACCAAGTTGTCACCGAAGGCCACGACCGGCTTCCGGCTAGCGCCGTCATAGGCGTCGGCCCGATATGTCGTGATCTCTACCGTCTGGTCTGCTTTGCGCAATCCGATGGTGCCGAACGCCCGACCCATGTCCCACTGTGCATCGGCCCACCGGGCCGTGATCGACTCGATCTCCCCCGGGCGGGCCGAGGTGGTCAGGTCCAGGTCAAGTGAGCCTCGCCCCAGGAAGGCGTCCCTGACCGGACCACCCACCAAAGCCAGTTCATGTCCGGCCTCCGAGAAGAGGACACCCAGCTCTTGAAGCAGGGGGAGCACCGGAGCAAGACGGCGAACCGCTTCTTTCAGAAGAACATCGACAGAGGGGTTATGGGAGTCCGACACAATCCCCAAGAGTAGAGGAGCAGACCGGTAGGAGACGCCTTCATCCCCACCGTCACGACCGCGATGGGCAGCGTCTGAACACCGGCTCCCTGGCCGCTTCGACCTGGACGGTACAGCGGCATAGCGAGCACTGGCGGGCCGGTTACAGTGGCAGAATGACCCTGTCTCCGCAACCTGATCGGCTTCCTCGCCGGCTGCCGGCGGTGCTCGAGACCTCGGCAGGGGGGATTGTCGTCGATGTGGTCGAGGGGCAGGCTCGTATCGCCGTGATCGCTCGTCGGAACAGGGCCGGGCGCATCGAATGGTGCCTGCCCAAAGGCCATCAAGAAGGCGATGAAACACTAGAGCAGACTGCAGCCCGAGAAGTCGCCGAGGAAACTGGCATCGAGGGCCGTGTCCTGACGGTGTTGGGCACGATCGACTACTGGTTTTCGACTCAGGAGAAGCGCATCCACAAGGTCGTACACCACTATCTATTGGAGGCCATCGGCGGCGAGCTGACCGTCGAGAACGACCCCGACCATGAGGCGATCGACGTAAAGTGGTTTCCACTCACCACAGTTCACGAGAAACTGACCTTCCCCAACGAACGACGCATCGCACGCCTGGCTTGGGAGAGGCTGGCCGGACAACAATGACCCCCCCGCAGCTGCCCCGAGAATCGGTGTCCCCTTGGCAGCAAAGCCGGTGGGTGCCGTCCGCACTCACCGTTGTCATCGTGTGTGGCTCGATACTCCCTGCTTCTGCGTTCGGCAGCGAGCTCACGGCTTCTCCCGTCAGCACCGTCGCCGAAATCGGCTCGGACGACCTCGTACCTTCAGGAGCTCCCGGAACTCCCCAAGAGGCAGCCTCCAAGAGCGACCGTCCGGGGAACCCTCCTCACCCTGATCTGCTTCCCCGTACGAGCACCGCTGCAGAGATGCATATCCGGCTGGACTCGGTCAGTCCTTCGGTGGCAGCTCCTGGATCTCCGGTGGAAGTCCGGGTCACCATCAGCAACGAGTCGAAGACTGAAGCCACCGACACCAAGCTGAAAGTCAGGATCGGCCACCCAGCAGGATCGCGTGCTGAACTCGACAACGAGCAGCGCCCCGCCTCTCTGCCTCAGGTGATGCCCGACCTCCCTGTCATGACTCTTCCGGCAGGAGCTTCGACTTCAATCCCGGTGACTATCCCCGCGGCGAAGATCCCCTTGTCGAAGCCGTTCGGTGTCCTACCACTGATGGTGGAGGTCGCCAGGGGGCGACAAAGTTCCACTTTGACGACATTCCTTCCATTCATGCAGGTCAAAGAGTTCGAACCACTCTCCTTGGCCGTGGCTGTCCCGGTGACCCCAGATGCCAACCCCCAACTGAACAGCGCTGACTCAGCCGTTCAAGAGAATGCCTGGGCTCAGTCGACCGGCAGTGGCAGCCGTGTGGACCGCATCTTGTCCGGCACGGCAAACAGCCAGGTGACCTACGCCGTCGACCCGTCACTACTGGGCTCGAACACGCCAGCGACGTCGACAGCTTCCCCTTCTCCATCCTCTTCCGCGCCTTCGGTGAACGCACAGAACGACGGCAAAGACGCTCAGGGAGGAGCTGCTGCCGAGTTGCCTCTGCCGCACAGCCCTTCACGTTCAGCATTGACCGCGCGGCTGGCCACAGCAGCCAAGAACCACCCGGTCTGGGAGCTTCCACAGGACGACCCCGATTTCGCGCAGATAATGCGTAGTGAATCGCCTCTTCCACTCCTGGAACGTTTGGCACGTTCGGACAATCAGCTCGCACGCCGTCTGTCGCCTGCCTCATTGAAAAAAGTCGTTTGGCCCCAGACTTCGCTGACCTCGTCGGAGAGGCGTCAGCTTGCCAGCGCCTACGGAAAATCCAAGCCAGATGCGCTGATCCTGCCGCTGTCAGAGACTCAAGATCCGGGCACCACCAGCGATGCCTCCCGCAGGTTCGGGGACGGCACGAAAGTCGTCGGCTACGACGAGAAACTAAGCCGAATTCTGGCAAATAGCAGCACGTCGTCCAGTGCAGGGCTGATACAGCGATTCCTCGCGGAGACGATGGCGATCCTGCAGGAATCTCCTGGTCGTGCTCGCCGCGTATTGGCCGTGGCTCCACGTAACTTCGATCCGGATTCGGGCACTTTGGCGAATCTGATGAAGACGGTGTCGGGGACACCGTGGGTACGGCCGGTGGACAGCACATCCTTGATCACAGCTGCTGGCGAGCCAGATGCGGCGACAGCGAATTCGTCTGCTGACGCAAAGTCTGCAGCAGGAGTTCCGTCCGATCCGTTGAAAGTCGGGTCCTCGCCGCTGAACAGACAACAGCTCTCCGAGGTGCAGGACGATCTGCGCCGTCTCGAAGGGCTGGCTGCGGTACTCCCGCCTGGAGCGGCTGGTCCTGCGGTGGCGCACAAGGTCAATCTGAGCTTGCTCTCGACCCGCTGGCGCGGCGCGGTGGACGCCTGGCGGGAAGCCAAACGCGTCACTGGTGACCGTGTCAACCAGCTGATCGGCGGCGTCTCGGTTGCGCCGACGCAGGTCAATTTTTTCGCCGAATCCGGTACTCTTCAGGTCACAGTCGTCAATACCTTGGATTCTGAGGTCCGTGAAGTACGCCTACGCCTTGTTCCACAAGGACGTAGTCCCCGATTGCGCGTTCCCCGTGAGCCCTACCTCCTCACGATTGCTGCGCGCAGCCGAGCAGTCGTCAAAGTCCCAGCTGAGGCGGTCGCGGCAGGCCCCGCAGTCGTGTCTGCGGAGGTGAGCAGTCCGTCCGGCACTAGGCTCGGGGCTCAGGACACCACACTGACGATTCAAGTGCAGCCGACAAATGGGTGGCTCATCCTCGCTCTAGGTGGAGCGGCGGGAGCAGTCTTTCTCGTCGGTCTTCTACGCACAATTCGCCGGAACCGTCCCCGTCTGAGCGCGGAGGACCTCAAGGAGATCGACATCGAATGAGCACCGGGACCAGCGCCGAGGGACCCGCCAGAACGCGGGACGACGGGGCCCCTTCGACAAGGGGTGACGGTGTTGCCCGAGGCAGTGTTCTCATGGCCTCGGGCAGTCTCGTATCTCGAGGTCTGGGCGTAGTCCGTACTTCTTTGATCGCAGGACTTTTCGGAACCCATACAGCATCTGGCGATGCCTGGCAGGTGGCGAACACACTCCCTACCACCGTCTACATGTTGTTGGCGGCAGGCGTCATCAATGCGGTTTTCGTACCACAGTTGGCGAAAGCAGCCGAGCAGCCCGACGGCGGGAAGGACTTTGTCGATCGACTGATCACTCTTTCCTTGCTCTGCTTGGGTGGAGTCACTCTTCTAGCCATTCCTTTGGCGCCATGGCTAGTGACAGCTTTTGCCAGCCACTGGCCAGAGAGCACATTCAATCTTTCAGTGCAATTTGCCTATGTGGTACTACCAGCCATTTTCTTCTACGGACTTTATGCTGTCCTCGGTCAGATCCTTAGCGCGAAGAATCATTTCGGCGCTTATGGATGGGCGCCAGCAGCATGCAATATTGTCTGGCTAGCAGGCCTGGCTGCATTCATGCTGATGTATCCAGGAAAAGGCGCAAAGGTCGAAGAGTGGACCGGCCCGATGATTCTCATCGTCGGAGGTTCCTTAACCGCAGGTGTCGCACTTCAAGCACTGGTCCTGCTGATTCCCTTGTGGCGCATAGGGTGGCGTTACCGACCCCGTTTCGGCTTCCGAGGAGTCGGACTTCGTAGTGCCAGTCATGTGGCCGGATGGACCTTCGCCGGCATCGCCATTACCCAGGCCGCGATGGCTGTGACATCCAATGTCCTTACCTCGTCAAACGGAAAAGGCGTCAGTAGGCTCGGTTACGACAGCGTCTTCTTCCTTTTCATGACACCCCATGGACTCATCTCTGTATCGCTGGCGACAGCTCTTTTCACCGCGATGTCAACAGCAGCAGCCCATGGAAACTTGATCGGAGTCCGAGCTCAACTTCGTCGAGGCTTGAGGTTGATCGGCGTTGCCACCATTCCTACCACTATCGCTGGTCTGTGCGTAGCTACAGCGGGAACAGCTATCGTTTTCCCGGCGAACGACCTGGCGGACACCCGCGCCATGGCAGACGTTTTCCTTCTGCTGATCTTAGCCCTGCTCCCCTACGGAGTGATGTTCTTAGTACAGCGGGTTTTCTACGCTTTTGAGGACGCAAAAACTCCTTTCTATCTCTCCGCATTGGCTGCAGCCATCTTTGCTGGTGTTTCCTGGGGTGCTTCCTGGGTCCTCCAGCCGCAACACCTTGCACTGGGAGTTGCGGCAGCAGCCACTCTTTCCGATATCGTCGCAGCGATCGTCGGTATGCGGTGGGCCGCTGACCGCCTTGGTGGCATGCAGTTGCTCGACGTCTGGGAGACTTGGACTCGTTCCCTTTTTGCCTCGCTCGGCGCGGGGCTGCTGACGTTGTTCGTGATCGGTGTCTGCCAGGTTTTTGTTCCTGGAAGACTCGGCGCCTTGGTCATTCTGATCTGTGGCGGGGCTTTCTACGGAGTGACATATCTCGGCGCAGGGCGTTGGCTCCGTATCCGCGAACTCGATGACCTTTTAGGGCCGGTACTGAAACGACTGCCCGGAGGTATGGGCAGAAGCGGACGGCATCGGCCATGACACACGACCGCATCTAAAATGGCGAAACGACGGGACGGGCTCGCCGAACGGCGCGCCGACATCACCAAGGAGGCGCCGTGCAGGACATAGCTCCCGGTCGCACCATCGGCGGCCGGTACACCCTCAACGAGCGTCGGCTAGCCTCCGCCGACGGAGTCGAGGCATGGAGCGCCACCGACACCACTCTCCAAGCAGAGATCACGGTGACCCTGTTTTCCTCGGCGTCGAAGACCTCGGCAGCGGTCTTGGACGCTGCTCGCCGAGCCGCTCATGTCCAGGACCATCGGCTGGTCCGCATCCTCGACGTCGGTAGCGCTGAGAATCTCTCCTGGATCGTCGAGGAGCACCATGAGAGTGCCCGAACCCTCATCGAAATCGTTGAGGAACGTCCACTGAACGGTGAGGAAGCCCGCACCGTCCTAGGAGAGGCCGCTTCCTGCCTGGCCACTGCAGCCCGCCGTGGCATGCACCACTTGCGACTCACTCCCTACTCTGTGCTGATCACCCAGGACGGTGATGTGAAGCTCACCGGGTTGGGCACCGTCCTGGCTCTTGAAGGAGAAGAGGAGCCTCCGCGGCATCGAGCTGAGCTGCTCGACACCCTGGGCTTGCTCGGGATCGCCTACTACTCGCTGACGACGCGCTGGCCTTTCCCCAAGGAGGTCCCCGGCATCTTGCCCGCGCCCCGGGTGGTCGGCGGAGTACCGGCTCCATCAGAGATCGCAGCCGGCGTCCCGGCCGACCTCGACATGCTGTGTCGCAAGGCCCTGAACGGTCATGCTGGGCCGAAGAGCCCCGGTCAGTTGGCGCAGGAAGTCCTTCCGTGGCAGCCCTCGTTAAGAGGAGATCGCTCCGCACCCTCTCCTGCGCCCTTGATGGAGCCCGGGAAAAAACCCGTGACATCGAAGGAGCGCCCATCGGATCCTGCTGAGCAGACCCCTGAGGACACCGGTGCGATGACACAGCCTCTGCGGAAGTCGGCTGTCGCGAAAGCAGCGACCATGGCTAAAGCTGTCGGCGCCGGTGCGGCTATGGCTTCCGTCTCTGCCGACAGCGCTGCGGGTAGCGGAACCGGCCATGACCAGCGCACCCGACCTCTGGTGAAGCGCAAAACTGCACAGGTCAAAGAGCTTCTCACCCAGCCACTGGCGAAGCGCAAAGCTCCGCTCCCCCAAGAAGGGACTCAGCCCCTGGCCTCATCCGAGGCCAAGCAGCCATCGACTGCTGCTGAATCGCAGACGTCAGCGGGGAACAAGACTGCTCCTGATGCCAAATCACCCGAATTGCAAGGCGGACAGGGGTCGGCATCAGTTGCAGGCTCCAGTTCTGCATCCTCAGCGAAAGATTCCCGTAGCGACGAGAAGAAAGCCACTGCGGCGAACAGCACCGACGACAAGAAGGCGAAGCTCGGCACCTTTGCGCGTGCAGCAGCTGACAAGGCCCAGCTGAAGCGGGAGAGCATGTCGGCGCGGCTAGCCGCGGAACGTGCCGCGCAGAACCGTCCTCACAAGGCCGTACACCTGTCCGACATCCCTGATTCAGACGTCGGTTTCGAGTCCCCTGCGCCGTTGATCCAGGTTGATCCAGACGAGAAGCCCGGCACACACTCCAGACTGGTGCTGGGAGTCATCTCGGCAGTCTGCGTCATCGCCTTCCTTCTTGCCATGGTCGTCGTGATCAGTGGGATCGACAGCTTGACCAGTAAAGATGCCAAAGCGGGCCCTGGTGGTTCTCCTTCGACGTCCACGAGCTCGTCTGCTTCACCGTCTCCGAGCACGTCATCCGAAACACCTCGCACACCGATTCGGATCAGGGACGGCGTGGCTGTCGACCCTGATGGTGACGGCCATGAGAATGACAGCCAGATCCCTCGAGCCTTTGACGGGGATGCACAGACAAAGTGGCAATCGGAAAGATACAACTCTGATCCCAACTGGGGCGGCAGCAAAGGTGTTGGAGTTGCTTTCCGCCTCACCTCACCCAAAGCCCTCAAAAAGGTCAACCTGACCTTCGGGCAGGTAGGGCAGACCGGAAGCGTCTATGTGGGCTCTCGACCACAGATCTCATCAGCCACCAAGGTGGGAGAGTTCAAAGAAGCCACTGGCCTGACCGAAGTAGAACTGAGCAATGCCACTGAATCCCAGTACGTCATCGTCTGGTTCACCAAGGCCACCAGGGACAGCGGAGGTTTCAGAGTCTCACTTCACGAGATCGTCCCCATGGGATGAGCTCTTCGCTCCTGGACGTGGTGAACGCCTCAGACCATGATCTGCTCAGCGCACATGGTGCGGGGCACCCTGAAGCTTTCGCCGAGCTGTTCCGTCGACACCAGGACCGGATGTGGGCGGTGGCCCTGCGGACCACTGGCGATCGGGAGATGGCAGCGGATGCAGTCCAGGAAGCCTTCCTGTCGGCTTTCCGCAAAGCTGGCTCCTTCCGTGGCGACTCACAAGTCACGACCTGGCTGCACCGAATCGTGATCAATACCTGTCTGGACCGCCTACGCAGAATCCGCCCGACAACAGATCTGGATGATGTTCCGGTGACCCTGTTAGCGGAGTCGGGCCGATACACCGAATCTGTCGATACCGCGTTGATGGTGCAGGCTGCATTGCGCACGCTGCCGGACGGGCAGCGAGCAGCTCTGGTGCTTGTCGACATGCATGGGCTGTCTGTGGCCGAGGCCGCTCACATTCTGGATGTGGCGGAGGGAACCGTGAAATCTCGGTGCGCTCGAGGTCGAACGGCGCTGTCAGCCGTACTGAGTGCTTCTTCCCCGGATAGGAATTCCTCGTAGAGCAATGCTGAAGAGGCTCACGTGGGATACGGGGCGCCTGTGGAACGGAACCAACCTTCCTCATGAAACGTCGAAAAGACTGAACACCTACCGCCGTGAGCAACTCCTACGGCGCTTCCCTTCAGCGCATGTCAACGATCAGAGGTGACTGTGACCGGCTCAGATGCGCCCGACAGGCGCCGCAACCGTGAAGAGGACCCTACCGGCGTCCACGACTTATTGTCGTCGCTTCCTGAGCCTGGGCCGATGCCCCCGGACTTAGTGGAACGAATCAATGCCTCTTTACGACAAGAGGCCGAGTTGCGGAAGAAATCCGAAGGCGATGTAACTTACGCACTTTTCGCAGGACGAACGAACCGCCCCCACCGTGGCCGCTCCTTGCAGGTGGCTGCAGCAGCAGCGGTCTTCCTGACCGCTAGTGCCGCAGCTGTGGCAGGGTTGGGCGGCTCGGGCGAAGGCCTGGTCGGAATGTTGAGCTCCCCCCTACAGAAGCCCTCGACGTCGGCGGAGTCCTCTCCCACGAGCGACGCGAAGTCTTTCGCCGGAAACCATGACACCGTTGGTCGGGACAACAGGTCAACTGTTCGAGGTACTCCCTCTTTTCATATGAACACCGAAGGTTATTCGGCACGTGATCTTCTCGACCAGGCCAGAAATCTCTCGAAGGAACGCACCGGGGAGATGTCCGGCGGCGCCCCTGAGTCCCCACATATCGGTCCGATCGGCACCCCGCTGGGTCTCTCCTCCTGTTTGAAAGCGTTGGGCTTGCCGGGGGACAGTCAAGCGATCGTGGACATCTCCACCTACGAGGGAAAGCCGTCAGCTGTCATCGTCACCCGGATCGGTGATCACCATCAGGTCCACGTAGTGAAACGTAGCTGTTCCGAGGGGTCTCCCGAGCTAATGGTTGGCCCTTACGCCTTCTGAGGAGAAGATCAGATAAATTGTCTTCTTGGACAATCAAATTCACAAACCCTCGGGGTACTCACGAACCCTACTTCCCCGCCAGGGTGTGACCATTCGGAGTCTTACGCCTGGAATGATGGGGGTCCGGACTGCGTTGCACACGGCCAGTGACGGTTCAGCACTCGACCCGAGGGAACCTTGACAGCAAGGAGCAGCATGAGCACCACGGACGTGCGCAATGTCATCATCATCGGTTCCGGACCCGCGGGATACACCGCTGCGGTCTACGCAGCCAGGGCCAACCTCAACCCTCTCGTCTTCACCGGTTCGGTCACCGCTGGCGGCGCCCTGATGAACACCACCGAGGTGGAGAACTTCCCTGGGTTCCCCGAAGGCATCATGGGACCTGACCTGATGGACAACATGCGTGCGCAGGCGGAACGTTTCGGCGCCGAGCTCGTAGCCGACGATGTCATGTCGGTAGACCTCACCGGAGCGATCAAGACGGTGACCGATGGTTCTGGAACAACCCATCAGGCCCACGCCGTGATCCTCGCGATGGGGTCGGCATATCGTGAGCTCGGACTTCCCGACGAAAAACGACTTTCCGGGCGTGGAGTCAGCTGGTGCGCGACCTGTGACGGGTTCTTCTTCCGTAACCAGGACATCGTGGTCGTCGGGGGTGGCGACTCCGCTGTCGAAGAGGCCACCTTCCTGACGAAGTTCGCACGTTCGGTGACACTCGTTCACCGCCGCGACGAATTGCGAGCCAGCAAAATCATGGCCGAACGCGCGCACAGCAACGAGAAGGTTAAATTCGCATGGAACTCCCAGGTCGTGGGAATCCAAGGCGAGGACAAGGTCACTGGAATTATCCTGCAAGACACGCAAACCGAAGAGCAGCGGTCCATTGAGGCCACCGGTGTCTTCATCGCCATCGGCCACGACCCTCGGAACGAGTTGGTACGGGGCCAGGTTGAACTCGACGACGAAGGCTACGTCCGGTGCATCGAACGCAGCAGCCGCACCAATCTGACCGGTGTCTTCGCTTGCGGAGATCTCGTCGACCACACTTACCGTCAGGCCATCACTGCTGCAGGATCCGGATGCGCTGCAGCTCTGGATGCAGAACGCTACCTGGCTTCGTTGGAGGGCTGACGGATTTACTCACCGAAAGGTGACCACCTCTTCGAGGTTCGGAATCAACCGTCTCTCGACTCCCGACCGACATTCTCAGATCTGAGATGAACTGACGAAAGGACTCCGACTCATGGGAGCTGTGCGCGCTACCTCTGACGCCACCTTCTTCGAGGACGTACTGAGCAGCGATAAGCCGGTACTCGTTGACTTCTGGGCCGAGTGGTGCGGCCCGTGCCGCAAGGTCGCTCCGATCCTCGACGAGATCGCTGCGGAACATGGCGACAAGCTCACGATTGTGAAGCTGGACATCGAGGCCAACCAGGAAACCGCTGCACAGTACGGCATCGTCAGCATTCCGACGATGAACGTCTACTCCGGTGGCCAGGTCGTCAAGTCCATCACCGGAGCCAGGCCGAAGCCTATGCTGCTGAAAGAACTCGCAGAGTTCATCTGATTCGAAGCGCTGTGGTTCTGTGTCGAGCCTTCGACTCCAGGACCATCGCCTCGAGTCCCCAGAATGCGGACTTTGTCACCTCGTGAGGGGGCGTTGTTTCACGTGAAACAACGCCCCCTCACGAGTGTTCGGTGATTGTTCCCCAGAGGGTAGCGCCTGCATCAGCGTCTTTTCTCAATTTTCAGTGGAAGCAGGTTGTCGAAATCCCCAGCTCAGAATCTGAGGGAGCTCGCCCTCAGCCAATGCTTGAAATACCCGCCGTTCGTGCGGGACCACAGGGGCCGGAAGATCAGTCAGATTGGACCATCTAAATTCTGCTGTCTTCAGGGGTTCTCGCAGAGACAGCTCCCCTTCCCACCAGTCGCAGGCAAAGTAGACATCGACCCGCTGATTGATAGGTTGCGCATCCTCGTGTCGACGGTGCACCACCGTGAGTGGCACCAAATCTTCTTCGCGAATCGTGACGCCAAGCTCTTCTTCTGCTTCTCGGACTGCGGCCTCAAAGAAGGTCTCGCCGGCTTCAACATGCCCGGCAGCTCCACATGCCCAGTGACCATCCATGAATCCCGTTCCTTGCCGTAGCTGAAGAAGCACCTGTCGCTCCCCCTCAACTCGGCGTCGGAAAATCACGTACACAGCAGGGACCAGGGAGAAACGCACAGACTCCATGCACCCCACGCTATAGCCCGCCAGTCTCAGCAGCCCCTCCAAAGGCAACATGTCCCTATTTAGAGTCCGCCCGAGACTCTTCCTGTGCGCGGGTACAGTCCTAGTGGTTGAGAACCTCCATAATGCGATCGAGATCTTCCACGGAAGCAAACTCCACGGTGAGGCGCCCTTTACGCTTGCCCATGACCACGCTGACCCGAGTGTCCAGCCGACCGGATAAGACCGCTGCCACCTCTTCGCACCGACCGTCGGAGACAGGCCCGCTGCGTGTCCGTTTCTTCGGCGTAGGTTCATGTGCCAATGAACCGAGCGCAATAATCTCCTCGACGTTACGCACCGAAAGTCCTTCAGCAACGATGCGCTGAGCTAAACGCTCCATGGCTGCCGGTTCATTCAAGCCAAGAAGAGCTCTGGCATGGCCGGCGTTGAGGACTCCGGCCGCTACTCGACGGGCGACCAGGGGTGGCAACTTCAGCAAGCGCAAAGTATTCGTAATCTGTGGCCGAGATCGACCGATGCGTTGGGCCAGCTCCTCGTGCGTACACCCAAAATCATCCAAGAGCTGCTGATAGGCAGCAGCTTCCTCCAACGGATTGAGCTGGCTCCGGTGTAGGTTTTCGAGCAAAGCATCGCGGAGAAGGTCATCGTCTGTCGTTTCTCGGATGATCGCAGGGATACTGCGCTCACCAGCTTCCTGCGATGCTCGCCATCGGCGTTCTCCCATCACCAGCTCGAAATGTGCCTGGTCGCCCAGAAACTCATCGGTTCCTTGGGTAGGGGTTACCGGTCGAACAACCACAGGTTGGAGCACGCCAATTTCGCGAATACTGGCGACAAGCTCGTCCAACTCATCAGGGTCGAAAACGGTCCGCGGCTGACGCGGGTTGGGACGGATATCAGTCAAGAGAATCTCAGCGAAGTGAGCTCCCGGCACCTCGGCAAGGTCGTTGCCTGACCCTGCGGTACAGGCTCGTTGGCCCTCAGCGGAAGCTTTTCCTCCGGATGAACCCCGTGAAGCAGTGACAGGATGATGCTGCGATCTGCTCTCCGGAGCAGCTGTTGCGGCTGTTTCACGTGAAACATTCGGATGCCTGGCGTCATCCACATCAGGACCCGGCCTTTCCGTTGCTTCAGGTCCAGTAGGAATGAGTGCACCCAGGCCTCGCCCCAGACCGCGCCGCCGCTCACCAGACATCTTCGACCTCCATCATCGCGATCTCCGCCGCTGCGTCAGCATAAGACAGTGCTGCGGTGCTAGCAGGGTCATAGGACATCACCGTCAGACCATGGCTTGGGGCCTCAGAGACTCGAACCGAACGCGGAACCCTGGTTTTGAGGACCTGATCGGGGAAATGATGACGCACTTCTTCAGCAACTTGGGCAGACAGCTTCGTTCGGGCGTCGTACATCGTCAGCAGGATGGCAGACAAGTGCAGTTCAGGGTTGAGGTGTTTCTGGATCATCTCGATGTTCTTCAGGAGCATCGAGAGCCCCTCCAGCGCGTAGTACTCACATTGAATCGGGATGAGAACCTCGTCACCGGCCACAAAAGCGTTGAGAGTAAGTAGACCCAGGCTCGGCGGGCAGTCGATCAACACAAAATCAGGGGCAAGAGTGCCACATTGGTCAAGGTAGTTGGCCAAGGCTTTCTTCAGCCTGGTCTCCCGAGCTACAAAGGAGATCAACTCGACCTCCGCACCAGCCAGGTCAATCGTCGCCGGCACGCAGGAAAGTCGCTCAATATCAGCGCACGGCTGGACGACCTCAGCGATGGGGATGTCGTCGATCAACACCTCGTAGATTCCCGGCGTACCTGGCCTGTGTGCGATCCCTAGCGCAGTACTCGCATTTCCTTGTGGGTCGCTGTCGATGACAAGTACGCGTAGACCTGCTAACGCCAATGCAGCAGCCATATTGACTGCAGTCGTGGTCTTTCCCACGCCGCCTTTCTGATTGGCGATAGTCATGACACGAGGCTTGGTCGGACGCCTGAGCTGAACCTGCTGTTCTTCGCTACGTGTATTGCTGTCAGCGGAGACGGATGCACCCGGTGCGTCCGTGATGTTCCCCTTGTTGTCAGTATGCATATTTCGTCTCATTACCTGTCTGCGGCGCTCTTCTCACGAGCGTTGAGCTGGGCTTAGCCCGGTCGACTCCTGACCGAGCGTAACCCTCACCGTGTCCTTGTGGAACCAAGGAGTCCGGGCGCGCCCAATCATCAGCCCTGGGAAAAGGTTCTGTTTCACGTGAAACAACCGCAGTGATGAAGAGAGGAATCTGACAGACAACTCAGTCTGCTTCACGGATCAGTCGACCCAAACCGGGTGCGAAAACCTGCTCGCTCACGAACCCATCAACGATTCGGGCAGCGCCATATTGCATACTCGGCGGCCATGGATCATAGAGCGGACATGACATCATCAGTACAAGCAAGCATTCTACTGAAACCGATCAGGAGGAGTGCCGCCTACGCTCTCGGCCGGTCTTGCCCGAGGTGCTCCCCATTCCCCGCTTTGCGCGCGAAGACATCCGTTTGGCCTTCGCTCCCCGCGCGCCCTTCGGGCCCAGGGTCAAGGAGGCCACTGTAGTCGGCGGGTCAACCACTCCAACACCTGCTGTGACGATATCAGCGCCGATGAACCCTAATTTTTGCAAAGCAGGCATGTCTTGATGAAGCTCTTCGGCCACCGAGGCACCCTTCAGAGCCATAAGCTTCCCACCCGGCTCCAGAAGGGGCGCGCACCACGTACCAAGATTGACCAGACGCGAAACAGCGCGAGCTGTGACGAACGAGGCAAGAAGATCACCGTGGAAGACCTCCGCTTTGCCCCTGCGGATCTCCACAGTCTCCAGCCCTAACGCGGCAACGGTCTCCTCCAACCACACCGTACGGCGCAGAAGAGGTTCGACCAACACGATCCGGATATCCGGTCTGGCTATGGCTAGAGGGATCCCCGGAAGCCCTGCCCCTGAACCGACATCGATCACTGTCGCACCGTCTGGGATGAGCTCACCCACAACGCCGCAGTTGAGAACATGCCGTTCCCAGAGCCGAGGCACCTCACGAGGTCCGATCAATCCGTGCCGGACTCCGCTGTCTGCCAACCTTTCGACATAGGTGCGAGCTAGCGAAAGCCTGTCTTGGAAGCAGTCAGCGGCACCCGGAGGTGCTTCAGGTATCTCACTCAGCAGTTCATCCGCAGAAGCGAGATCCACCTTCGGCGAGTCGGACACGACGGTTCCCTGCCGAGTTTCAGTTGGGGTACACCACGACAAAACGGCGCGGTTCAACGCCGTCTGACTCGCTCACCAGGCCGGAGGCAAGAACCTCATCATGGACGACCTTGCGCTCAAAAGCTGTCATCGGGTGCAGCGCAACCTTGTCCGCACCATTACGCACCTTCGCGATGGCTTCACGAGCTTCGCCCAGCACCAGGCGACGGCGCCCAGCACGATGGCCCGCCACATCCAACATCAGCCGGGACCGGTCACCGGTCGATGCCTGCACCGCCAGCCTGGTCAGCTCCTGGAGTGCTTCCAAGACCTGGCCCTCGGTACCGACCAGGCGACGCGGAACCCGTCCGTCCTCCGAGTCCACGATAGCCACAGCGGCCCGGTCGCCATCGACGTCCACATCGATATCGCCGTCGAGATCAGCGATGTCCAGAAGCCTTTCAAGGAAATCGGCGGCGACCTCGCCTTCTCGCTCTAGCTGCATCGCGCGTTCCTTTGTCAGAGGTTTGGCCGCGCGTCCAGAGGCTCCATTCGTCACGGTGGGTTCTTCGTCACGCTCATTGCGTGTGGCAACGACTGTGTCGTTCTCGCGGCTGGCGACCTGCTGCTCCGTCATGTGAATTCTCCTGAGGCTACGCGAATTTGGTATGTCCGCGGGGGTTCTGAGTAGCTCATGACATTGACCCGGGCTCCGGCTCTGCCGAGCAGTGAGATCGACGAAAGCGATGCCCCATGCCGTCGGCTGGTTAGCGCTTCTTCTTGCGTCGTACCGGCTGCTGACGCTGGCCGGAGAGTTTCTTCAGGTTGTCCTGTACAGCCGACTCGCTCTGCTCCTCCGAGGAATCTCCGTTGTGGAGGCCCGGCAGCGAGAAAGACTTGTGCTCTTTGCCTGCACGACGGCGGCGCTCGGCCAGATCCTTCTCGGCCTGGCTGCCAGGAGCAGGCATCCGCTTGATGACGTAGTACTGCTGACCTGCGGTCCACAGGTTAGTGACCAGCCAGTAGATAAGAACGCCGATCGGGAAGTTGATACCGGAGACCGCAAAGATGATCGGCATCAGGTAGAGCAAGATCTTCTGCTGTTGCGCGAAGGGGTTGTCCAGCGCAGAGGCCGGCATGTTCTTCCGCATCAGCTGGTGCTGCGTCCAGAAAGTCGTCGCCGACATCAAGATGATCATGATGACGGTGAGGATTTTCGCCTCGGTCGACCCAGAGTAAAGGAAGGTGCTGCTCAGCGGAGCGCCGAAAATCGTCGAGCTGTCTGCTTGCTTGGCAAGGGCAGCCGTGAGCGGACCTGCGGCATGGACCCCACTCTGTGGGTCGGCCACCCTACCGAGGTTGTTGAGCACGCTGAACAGTGCGAAAAAGATCGGCATCTGCAGCAAGATCGGCATACACGAGCTGAAGGGGTTCGTCCCGGTGCGCTTGTACAACGCCATCGTCTCTTCGTTGCGCGCACGCACGGAGTCCGGGTCGGTCTTGCCCTTGTACTTGTTGTTGATCTTCTGCACTTCAGGCTGGATGAGCTGCATCCGCCGGGAGGACTCGATCTGCTTCACGAACAACGGGATCAGCAGCACACGAACAAGAACCACGAGACCTGCAATCGAAGCAGACCAGGTCCATCCACTTGCAGCGGGCGCTCCGACAGCAGTGAACAAGGTGTGGAACCCGACGAGGATCCACTCGACAGCCCACCGAAGTGGCCAGAGCATCTGGTCATACCAAGACATCAGTGCATTCCTCGTCTCATGTGGGCACTTCGCCCAGTTCCTTCATCATCCGGCACTGATTTTCGTCCCGGATGACTTTCGCTGCTCACGCACGTGCAGGGAAAAACAGCCTGTTGCTCGCCGATGCCCTGCTGAACATCATCGCCCAACTGTGCCCATTCAGCTTCACGTCGTTCGGCCTGGGTCCGATGAGCTTCCCAATCCGGACGTCCATCGGACCTCCGGGGAGGAACATGATCCACCCCGCCTGCACACCACGGGTGACATCGCCCAAGCCTGCGCGCTCCCAGCCACGTGCCACGTAACACTCCGAAACGACGAAGTGACTCCAACGCATATGCCGAACAGCTTGGGTAGTACCGGCAAGACCTGGGCAGCAAAGGGGAGAGCAGCAATTGGTACGCGCGGACCAGCACTTCGAGCGGCCACGAGAACAACCGTGCGAGAAATCCTGGGCGCTCCACCGCTACCTGCTTCATCGAGTCAGTACCGAGGATATTTGACGATCGAGATCTCGTGCTAGCTGCTCGTAGGAAGCGTTGGCCGCGGTCGGCCTGGCTCTGATGACCAGATCGATTCCTGCGGGCAGCTCAGCGATGTGTGTCTTCATCAACGCTCTGACCCGACGCTTGGTTCGGTTACGGACCACGGCGTTTCCAACGGCTTTGGACACGACGAGACCGACGCGCGGCGGTGCCCCCGCTCGAGCGTCGGTCTTGGTCGCGTGCACCACAAGCCGCGGGCCGCCACTTCGACGGCTACGGACCGCTGCTGCAAAGTCCGCCTTGTCGCGAAGGCGGTGACGTGCAGGCAGCACGCCGCCTACGCTCAGGCCGAGAGTTCCGAGCGGCCCTTGCGACGACGCGCGGCAAGGATGGCACGCCCTGCGCGGGTCGCCATACGCTTACGGAAACCGTGCGTCTTGGCGCGACGACGGTTGTTGGGCTGGAAAGTGCGCTTGGTCACGATGGTCTCCGGTCACGAGCGGGTTTGACGGCCGGCCTCCTGGCCGCGATCGGACACCCACGCAACACCGATGACGAGACCAGAGCTCTTCATCTGGAGAGCCAGACCCTCACCACTGCGCATGGGCATGCGAAGACGGCCATGATTGGCCTATAGGGGAACGGTACTTGCCCAGCCGAACATGGGTCAAACCACAAAGTCCCCTAGACGTGATATGCAGGACATTCCTGTGTCCGAAACCTGTTGTCGTCTCTGTCCGGACCGCTGAGAGAAGTCCAGGAAGGTGACCGAAAAACTCACCATCGCTCTTCTTTAGAAGCACGCTTAACCTTCGGCATCTCGGTCTTCCCACGCGGGAAAGAACAGGTCAGAAGCCATACACATATGTTGATAAACCTGTGGACAACTCTGCGTCGTGCTGGTCTGCACAACTCTGTCGCGCGTACGATGACGGTCTGCCCCTATCCGGGTGCCATAGCGTCTACCAGCAGGGATACTCC